>CAWECA010000010.1:0-781096 GCA_963807435.1 uncultured Verrucomicrobiae bacterium | reverse complement strand
GCGAAACTCGATTGGTCGCGTGTTAGTCGGGGGAATGACCATCGGAACGCTCTTTACGCTATTTATTGTTCCATCTCTCTACATGCTCATCGCGAAGGAGCATCACGAAAAATCTCTGATGGACGTCGGCTGGGACGACACGCCCGAAGAGGGAGAACTTACGCCTGAAATGGCACCTGCGCTCGCGCCAGACGGAAACGGCAACGGGTGGAAAAAATAACCAGGTAGCGAAGGCACCCGCGGCCGTAACGCTTCTAAATAAAACAACAGCCTCAGTGAGTCTCCTCACCGAGGCTTTGTTTTCGCAGCCCCGAACCCTTTCCGTGGCTGCTCACCCCTGAAATCTCGGTCGAATGGGCCGCCGGAAAACTTTTCACTGTGGCGACGCCATTACAGGCGATGGTTTCAGCGATTTTCTTTCGATTTGTTTCCAAAACGACCACGGAAATCAGCGAGATCAGTCGAGTCGCTGATTTTGGTTACGAACCATGGCTCGGGGCCCAGACTTGACGTCTGTTCGGGAACCGCCTGACCGATTGGCATTGGTCCAAAGACGATTGGATGCCCGGGTTTCGCGACCGTGATGTAGTTTTGGCCTCTGTTTTGCGAGAGGAACAAACCTTGTTCCCCCTCCAGAATGGTTGTCAGATCGAGCCCGCTAACGGGCACGTTGATTTCGAGTTTCATTGTCGCTATTGCCTTTCGCAGTGAGCCTTAGCGCTCACGCGTTTCTCTGCCGTAGAGGCTGCCACGAAACTCCGCCAACTCAGTTGAGTTGCTGATTTTGGTGACGAACCAGGGTTCCGGTCCCATCGTGATTGCCGGCTGCTCCTGGATCGCCTTTCCGATTGGCGTCGGTCCAAATGCGATGGAGTGGCCCGCCTTTGCGACAGTGACGTAGTTTTGCCCCCTGTTTTGGCAGAGAAACAATCCCTGTTCGTTTTCGAGCAGGCTTGCCAGATCCAACCCGCTTACCGGTACATTAATTTCCAATTTCATATGCTCGTTTCCTTTCTTGTTGGTTTTTGTTCTCCAAAAGTTCCTCTGTCATTGCATGAGTGCGAGGTAACTTAAGTTTCCTTTTTCGTACGAAGATCGTTGAACATTTTTGTGACAGACGTAGTCCTTTATGTACGCGCTTATTCGAGCGTGAGGGGCGGGCGCAAATGAGATGAGGGGAGACAACTGGCTTGGTACTAAACGTAAACCGGTGATCGGTCGGGCGTTGGAAAGGCCTCTGCTCAAACTGCACCGTGCCACGAATGTGAAAGCGTTCTGGAAAGCGGTTCATCGGTTACTCTCCGCTTCAATTGCGCATCACTCCGTCGGCCTTTTGCTTCAGCAAAACCCAAGTGCTCCTGTAGTTGCAAAATGGACACGCTTTATGCCTGACGATTTTTTCGCGGAGGAGGCTTTCAAGCGGTGCGGCGTCCAACCGCGTCGCAAGAGGCTCGTGCGTTTGAATGATCTTTTCCGCACTCGCAGGAGCTTCGTAAGATCAGGCTTTTATCGCCGGTATATGGCGCCGCAAAAATGCGCTCACGGCATCGCATTCTTCTTTTGGAACCGGCAAAGACTCATTTGCGTGATGGCAATTCTGCGCACGGCGGAGCACGGCGATTTTTCAACGACGGAGATGAAATTGCTCCGTCAACTCTATCCGCAATTTTTGGCGGCGCTTCACGGGATCGAATCGCTCGAACGTGAGCGTTGCGTGCGCGCGGACTTTGAAGAATTCCTGCGGGGTTTACCCCTCCCCACGATAATCCTGCGCTGGAGCCTGAGGCCGATTTACCAAAACAAAGCCGCGCGCGAGTTCTGCGCACTATGGGAAAAAGGGCCCGAGGAAGCGAAACGAACCAAAGCGAGTTCGCCGATTCCTGTCGAGATTTTGGATCGATGCCGCGTTCTCAAGCGCGAATGGACTGATGCGCGACTTCGAATGCGGTCGGAGCAAAACACGGATTTCAAAGAGGAGCAGGTGCGTCATCCGCGATCCCCTGATTTGCGCGCGACGATTCAACTCAAGCAGATCAATTCTGTCGGCGCGGCAGGGCCACATTTTCTCATCGCTTGCGAAGACGTTTGCCGAAAGAGTGAACGATCTGGACGACTGAGGCTCTTTCGGTTGCCGGGCATCGCGCGCCTCACACGGCGCGAACGCGAAGTTGCGCAGCTGGCGTGTGAAGGCCGAAGCAACAAGGAGATCGCTCAAAACGCATGCTTGAGCTTACCGACTGTAAAAAAGCATCTTCACTCGGTTTTTCGCAAACTGGCCGTCCCCAGCCGAAGCCGGCTTGTTGCTCTTACGTTATGAGGCGTTTGCTGCACAGTCTATTTCTCCGTACGAGGACCAGTCTGCTAACCTCACGTGCAATTCAGTAGCGCACGCGAACGAGAAACAATCCGTCGGGAGGCGCGGCCAGACGGGGTGAACGCGATTCCTTCGATTTCAATCGCTCGCTGATCTCCTCGATCTGCATTTTGCCGAGCGCACATCTCATCAAGGCACCCACCATCAACCGAACCATCTTGTAGAGAAAACCATTGCCATCGAACTCAATGGTGACACACGGACCGTCTTGGCAAACACGGGTGCGGTTGATTGTGCGGATCGTGGTCGCTTCACGCTTGCCGCGGTTTGCTGCGAACCCCGCGAAATCGTGAGTGCCGACGAAACACTTCGCTGCTGATTTGAGGACTTGCAGATCAAGTGGTCGCGCTACATGCCAGGCACGTCGATATTCAAAAGGGGGCAAGACTGGCGTGTTCCAGATTCTATAGCGATAGATCTTTCCCCTGGCCGAAAGACGGGCGTGAAAATCGTCTAACACGTATCGGCAGCGCAGGACGCGAATCGTTGGTGGAAGTAACGCATTGAGCGCGTCTACCCAACGTTCAGCAGGCAAAAGTTTGTTCGGAAGATCAACGTGTGAGCATTGTTCGAGGGCATGAACACCTGCGTCTGTGCGTCCGGCTCCGTGAAGGCGCGCCGCTCCGCCAGTGATGCGTTCAATCGCGTGCTCGAGGTGATCCTGCACCGTATTGCGATGAGATTGGCTTTGCCAACCGGCAAACGGCGCGCCGTCGTAAGCGACGATCAGTTTGAGCCTTCGTGGTCGATCGGGGCGCCGCTTTGCGGCCTCCCTACTTCTGGGACGCTTGCGGCTTGTCACAGATCACTCGTCACAGTTTGATTCCATGTTGAAGGCACGACCATCGAGATAGCTTTGCAAGATCATCTGCGCCGCAACCTGATCAATATAATCGCGGGTGTCTCGCGTTTTTTTCCCGGCATCACGTAATGCTCTTTCGGCTGCCACAGTGGTAAGTCTCTCATCCCAGGTCACAACAGGGCAGGGGAGAACCGCTCGCAATTTGTCCACAAACTCGAGTACTTCCGTGGCAGCTGTGCCGATCTGACCGTCCATGCGTTTCGGAATTCCGGCTACCACAAGGGAGACTTTCTTTTCGCAAACAATATGTGCCACCCGTTCGATCGGTTTTTGATTGGCGGGAATGGTTTCCAGCGGATGTGCCAGCATTTGTAGCTCATCCGAAATGGCCACCCCAATTCGCGCATGGCCAAAATCGAGAGCCAAAATCCGATTCATTTGGTGTTACTTCATTGCAATTCAGGAGGAAGTTTGCCGACTAATTCCTTGATTCGCTCCGCTTCGCGCCGGTGACACACTAAAAGCGCATCTGCAGTTCGGACGATAACAAGATCCTGTACTCCCAGGAGTGCGATGGTCGTGTCGTCTTCCTCGAAAACGATGTTATTGCTGGAATCGACTGCAGTAATTGCGCGGTTGAACGCGTTTCCACGTTTGTCTTTCTCAAAATAGGTCGACACCGCGCGCCAGCTTCCGATATCGTCCCAATCAAAGTTGGCTTCGACGACCAGAACATGGTCCGCTCTTTCCATGATCGCATAGTCGAAGGAGATCCGGGGAAGCGTGCTAAAACGCTCATTCACGACCGTATCGAAATTTCCCTGCGAACGGAGTTGCGAAATGAAGTCGGCCAGCTCTGGTTCCTGCCGGTTAAATTCGCGCAGCACAGTGGGTACCGACCAAACGAACATCCCTGCGTTCCACCGGAAGTTTTCCCTGCATAAAAACGATTCGGCCAAATCAGGATTAGGTTTTTCACGAAAACGCAGAACGCGATGAACCACATCGCTGTCGGGACGTTTGCGCAAACGGATTTGTTCGCCGTGCTCAATGTAGCCGAATCCGGGGCACGCCCAAGTTGGCTTGATACCGATAACGACAAGTTCACTCGTCTCCTGGGCCGCGTCGACGGCCAAAGCGATCGTTTCCTGAAACGTAGTCCGATTTGTAATAACGTGATCAGCAGGCAAAACAACCATGATTGCCGAATGATCTCGTACCGTCACCCAGCCGGTCGCCAGCGCGATCGCGGCCGCAGTATCGCGTTTTGCCGGTTCGGCCACAATGTTCTCCTCTGGAAAATTCTCGAGTAGTTCTCGCACTGACTTTTCCTGTTCCGCGTTGGTCAAAATCAAGGTCCGCTCTGGAGGAATCAACCCGTCAAGGCGTGTTAGAGTTTCTTCCAGTAGAGTTTTATCGGAGACCAGAGGCAGCAATTGTTTGGGACGCACGCGCCGGCTCAACGGCCAAAACCGTTCGCCGCTGCCGCCAGCGAGGATGACCGCATAGATCGAATCAAGCATCAGCGTCTTTTAAAATTCAAATCACCTAGTCGCGCGGATGAAACACGGATCAGGCAATTCAACCCATTTTGTGGTCTCGGAATCCGTGTTAATCCGTAGCTCGAAAATTCCGTTTTCGTTTTTCGAACGAGCCGTGTAATGGTAGGCGATGTCTTCCCTTATATCCATTTCAAAAACTTCCGAAGAACTTCCGGTTGCGCCGTTACTTGTATTGATGCGGACAGCGATTGGCCTTGGTTTGGGGATCTTGATCGCCGACAAAATCAAGCCTCCAGTGCGTCACGCCACGGCGATCACGCTACTAACGCTCGGTGCACTGGCAGCGGCGCCGTGGCTGGTGAAGATCACAATGGGCCAGATCAATCGGCCCGAGTCAGAATGGGGCAGCCGCGCTCGCTTACGTTCCATTCGCGGCGATCCCGGCTACACGTCGGATAACGACATTTACTGAACTCCGGGCAACTGCCGACTGCCAGCGGCGTAGCGCAACCGCATAGTCGGCGTTGTAGGGCCGTTTGTGTCAAACGGCTGCCTGATGATTGACCGCGGTGCTTGACACAACTCACCGCTACAACGCGTCACTATTTTACGGATTCTCGGCAATCGTTTGTGCAGCGGCGGTGTTGATGTGCAGTTGCGCGCTCACTTTGCGCAATTCCGATGCTTGTTCGTTTACCGTTGCAGCCAAGACCTTCATTTCACGTCGCAACTCTGCAATCGTCATTTCTTGTTGCTGGATTTTCCGGTCTTGCTCTTCGCCTTTGCGATGCTCTTTGAGGAACTCGTTGAGCAACATTGCGTTTACCGCCTCGTAGCGCACCGTGTAGACCTCTCCTTCTGTGTTGCGAGCCACCAGACCGGGATTCACCTTTGCCACATCTTCGGCTACGAGCCCGAACTGCGGGACGCTCTCGGGGTCCAGCTCTTTCTTGTAACGGAAGGTGACCGGCTTGAGCGCCAGAATTGCTTCGCTCGCTTTGTCCATCGGCTTGATCCCTTCCTTGAAACGCGCTGAGGAGGCTCTTACACCAAGTTGACCTTTGGCGTTGACGCCGACTACCACGCCGGCTGCGATTGCCGTCCCCGCAATGCCAGCGATAAACGTCTGTTTTTGCGTAGCGGGATCGCCGATGCGAATTACGCGAGCGTCGCGCGCGTCGCCCGGATTTCCGATTTCGATGTTGTTGCTCCCGGTCGCGAGTGATAACCCAGCAGCATACCCCAAGAGAATGTTGTTACTGCCACTTGTTCCATAGGTGCTGCCGGCAAAGCTGCCGACGGCGACGTTATTAATACCCGTGTCATTGTAGTTCAACGCACCGTAACCGACAGCCGTATTATCATGTCCGGTGCTATTTAAAGCGAGCGTCTTTGCACCAAGCGCAGTGTTGTAGCTGCCTGTTCCGCTAGCAGTCATCGCCAAAGACCCGACTGCAGTGTTAAGGTCCCCCGTGGTGCTGAAGAACATTACATCGTCTCCGATACCAACATTACTGGTGCCTGTAGTGTTAGAAAAGAGCGCGTCGATTCCAATCGCGGTATTGCTGCTGCTTACGTTCGAGTAAAGGGAGCGATGGCCTACCGCAGTATTGCCTGGCCCGGTAGTGTTACTAAACAGGGCCATATCCCCGATGGCTGTGTTTAAAGAACCGTATGTGGTGTTGAACATCGCGTTAAAGCCAAGAGCACTATTTTGTCCGGGTCCATCGGCGGACAGGTTAAATAGCGCATCCTCGCCCTCGGCGGTATTCTCATTCGGATAGCCTCCGTCCGGCGGCGGGTCAACCGCCTGTATCGTTGGTGAAACGGTGACGGAGATGAATGCAAGGACGACAGAAAATAATGCGATAGTCGTTTTCATAAGCCAGAGTGTTGGAGGAATTTTGCCTTGCTGTCGAGACTAAGCCTCACAAGGCGCGCGTCTTGGACACTGGGATCGACGCTAGCGGCTACAGAAATCCTTCGGCGACAGAATCGGCCAGGGTTTTGCCTTTTCGCGTGAGCACGAATTTGCTGTCCAACTGTCGAAGCAAACCGAGTCCGATGAACTCATTCCTTTGTTGCGCAAAACGTTTCAAATCTGAAGCAAGAACGCCATCGCGTGTACGCAGTGAAAGCGCGATTCTCTCGGTACGTTTCATTTCGTCTGTGAGGTTTTCCATTGATGCGCGCGGTGATTGACCGGAAAGCACTCGGTCGATGTATGCGCGATAATCGCAAACATTTTGCCAGCGTTGCATTCCAACGGTTGAAACCGCGCTGGGACCGATTCCTAGATAATCCTCGCCCAGCCAATAAGCGCGGTTGTGAACTGATTCGAAACCGGGACGCGCGTAATTCGAGATTTCGTAATGTTCGTAGCCTGCATCTTCGAGGATCGCCATAGTCATTTCGAACAACTCCGCATCAGCATCCGGATCCTGACGAAATTCGCCGCGAGCGTGGCGCAGGAAAAATTCCGTGTCCTCTTCGTAAGTCAGGCAATACGTCGAAATGTGATCGGGTTCGAGTGCGATAGTTTTCTCCAGAGTGGCGCGCCATTGATCGATTGTTTGCCTCGGCAAACCGAACATCAGATCGATGTTGATATTCGTAAGTCCCGCCGCACGCAGAATCCGAAACGATTCTTGTGCCTGTTGCGCGTTGTGTTCGCGTCCGAGCAGTTCCAGCAGTTCGTTGTCCCACGACTGCACGCCCAGACTAATCCGGTTCACACCCAATTTTTTGAGCACGGTTGCTTTTCGCGCGGAAACGCTTCCGGGATTGGCTTCCAGGGTCCACTCGTCCAGTTCCGATAGATCGAGGCTTTCATTAAAGCCGCATAGCAACGACTCCAATTGCGCAATGTTGAGAGCGGTCGGTGTGCCGCCCCCAAAATAAATTGTGGAAGGATAAAGAGTAGAGCCGACGCGCTGCGCCGGCCGGATGTCGCGTCGCGAAATCCCTGCTAGTTCGCGCAATATTGCTTCGCAAAACCGCGATGTCTGCGACCGATCAAGCAAATCCTTGTAGAACGCGCAATACGGACAGATGCGCGCGCAAAATGGGATGTGCACGTAAATATGGCGGATCATGTTATTTATAACAGCGGTCGGTACGCGCGAAAAAAGTTGGGGCATGTTGGTACGCTAAAATTCCAAAATTGATGGAGAAGATACTTCGGCGCAGCCAATAGTTGTGCTTTACGTCGTTACTCATAAAATCGGTCTGCTGTTGACGACTCATGCTGATTAGAAACGTAGCTAGTGTTTTGTGTTGCGCCATCTCTTGCACTCTGGCGCAAGGCCAGCGGCCCGCATCGACACCCTCGATCGTATACGAGCTGCACAATTCTAATTCGATCAAGAATTATGCGGCGAATCCGCGCGTGGTTCGCGAAATGGTGAATCGGTTAGTGCTGGCCGTGACCGGACAGTCCGATGTCGGAAAAGCATGGGCCTCTCTCGTGTCCCCTGATGATAAAGTCGGAATCAAGATTTGTGCAGCGGGCGGTGAACTCTTCACGACTCACCATGCGATCGTGAATTCGATCGTAGACGGATTGGCGGCGGCTGGTCATTCCCGCAGCAGCATCATCGTCTGGGACCGATCCCTTGGTGGGATCAAAGAAGCCGGATACCGCCCGGGAGCTGATGGTTACCAGTTAAAGGCAATCGCGCCGCGAGAAGGGTATGATGTGAAGGCTGTCGTGTCCGCTCCGTTAGTAGGAAAACTGGTGTGGGGAGATTTGGACTATACCGGTGACCTGGGAAGAATGCCGCTTTTCGCCGATTCCGAAGCGACCAGTAATGTCAGTCATTTTTCCAAAATTCTTGCCAACGACGTGGACAAAATCATCAACGTTCCAGTGATGAGCGTGAGCGAAACAAATGGGATTGCTGGTTGCATCTACAACATGACGATTCCCAACATCGACAACTGGCGTCGCTTTGCTCAGGGCTCCCGGTTCGGTGCGGAAAGTCTCGCTGAAATTTATGCCAACCCTCTCGTTGCAAAAAAGGTGGTGTTCAATTTGATGGATGGCCTCCTCGCGCAATATGCGGGCGGTCCGCAGCCACAACCCAATTATTCGGTTCACTACGCCACGCTATTTGCCAGCAAGGATCCAGTGGCTTTAGACGCTATTGCTCTAAAAAGGCTGGAGGAATGGCGAAAACGCGTAAGTCTTCGTCCTGTCGGTCCTATGGCGAGCTACATTGACTTCGCCGGTCAACTTGGTCTGGGTAACTCGGCGCCGAACCGCATAGAAGTACGAAACATCGGGCGATGAAGGCGTGGGCTGCAGCGAATCGGAGCGCCGATTCGGTGCGTAACAATTCAGCATTACAGACAACTCTCCTACGTTCCGTTTCTCGTTCGTTTTATTTGTCGATCCGATTTTTACCCGTGCGGTTACGCGAACCGGTTGCGCTTGCGTATTTGCTCGCTCGGACCACCGACACCGTTGCTGACACCGCACAGATCCCCACGAACGTGCGAATGGAGACTTTGCAACTGCTCTCCGACGTAATCCAAGGCAGAGCCTCGCGCGATGTAGTCGTGGATCTCTTCGGGTCACTTGTCTCCATCCAGTCGAATGCAAACGAACGGCAACTTTTGGAATCGCTAGCTCGTTGCCTTGCCCTGTTGGATGGGCAGGAGCCTACCGACCGCAATGACATTCGACGCGTGCTGGAAAAAATCGTGCGTGGCCAGACGTTGGATTTGCAACGCTTTGATAATTCTGGCGAGATTCGAGCGCTTGGCGCCGCCTCGGATCTTGATGAATACACTTACCTTGTAGCCGGTTGTGTCGGCGAATTTTGGACGCACCTCAGCTTCCGGCATGTTCGCAACTTCGCGAACCGGAGCAAGGATGAGATGCTTCTGCTGGGCAGACGCTACGGAGAGGCTCTTCAATTGATCAATGTGCTGCGTGACGCAGGCTCCGATCTTCGCCTTGGCAGATGTTATTTTCCGGAACATGAATTAGCAGCGGCGCGTTTGACTCCTTCGGAAATCCTCGCTCAACCGGAGCGCTTCCAACCGATTTACGGGACGTGGCTGAAGAAGGCAAAAGCGGGACTCGAATGTGGAATGGAATACTCCCGTGCCATAAACAATCGTCGTGTGCGTGCGGCCACAGTTCTGCCGGCATTAATCGGTGCCCGCACGCTGTCGGCGTTACAAACTGCCGGTTCCGCCGCCTTGCAAAAGAGTGTGAAAATCGGGCGCAGCGAGGTGCGCGCGATGATTGTATCGTTAGCTCTTTCACTGGCGTCGCGCAAACAGATCGAGAAGATGTTCTCGCGTGCAGCGATGCGTTGACTGCTGATTCCCCGACGCTGAGGGGTCACAAAAAATAACTTCGCTGCCGTTCGCTGATTGGTCGTTTCAGACGCTCGAGCACCAGGAGCATGTCTTCCCAGACTTTGCGCTTTTCCGATGGCGCCTGGTTTCGGAGCAAGTATGCGGGGTGATAAGTAATCATGAGCGGGATATCATTGTAAGTGTGCCAGCGGCCGCGCAATTCGCGCATGGTTTTGCGCAATCCGAGCAAACCTTCCACCGCAATTCCGCCAAGGGCGACCAAAACCTCAGGCTGAATAATCTGGATTTGTTCCAGGAGATATGGCCGGCAGGTCTGCATCTCTGTCGGCGTGGGTGGACGATTCCCAAAGCTGCCTTTCGGCGTATCCGGTCTGCACTTGAGAATGTTCGCGATATAAACTTCTTCGCGTGCGAAGTTCATCGCTTTTAGAATCTTAGTAAGCAACTGTCCCGCGCGTCCGACGAACGGTTCGCCTTGCTGGTCTTCTTCGGCGCCGGGTGCTTCCCCGACAAACATTAGGTCGGCATCCGGATTTCCCACACCGAAAACAGTTTGCGTGCGCGAGCATGCGAGGTGAGCGCATTTTGTGCAGACGCGAACGCGGTCGCGAATTGCTACAAGTAATTCTGCCTTATTTTGCGCTGGTCCTCTCTGCCCTCTCGTAAGCGTTTCTGTTTCCTCAGCGCAAACGAATGAAGGATCGACCTGCACCCTTGCGAGCGCGCTCTTCGACGCACGCGGCGCGCGATGAGTCGCATCTCGAATCGCCTCCAGGGAAACAATCACCAGATCAAGAGCTGTTTGTGTCATTTGCGTCGAGAATCCAAAATTCATCGCGCGTCTGCAAACGAATTTGAATGGCGCTGTAACAATCTCAAGATCTACCGCCAGGAATAATTTCTAAAATAAGCAGCGGTTTTGCCAGCGGGCTGCTTGTTCCAATAATTCTTTTTCCGCAGCGAGCGACGTTTTAATGTCGACTTGCGCATCAGGGTCGCCGGAGGCGACGATGGGGTCCGTGGACGCCGCCGGCCAGAGATAAAAATAACCTGCCGCAATCTTAGTTGCCGCTTGCCCATCGCCTGACGCCGTCACTTCTCCTCGTCCGCACGTCACTCTGGTGGATGCGCCATTAGTCCAAACACCGAACAGACAATCTGAGTCCGGGGTAATGGTGGTTTGGTTCGTAGTGACCGCGAAGCTCGACACGCTTTTGTCGGGCCCGCTGAACAGGATGCTCATATTTCCACGGTTCAAGCGTATACGGGCACGTCGATAGAACATGCCTCCAGCCGTCTCATTTCCGTCTTTCCTCAGCGTAAGCTCCTCGATTCTAATTTCGGAATTGCTGGTCAGTCGAACAAGTACCCCGGGAACCAAAGCGAGGTTAATTACGGCGTCCGTTGATGTACGGATGGTGTCCTCGTTTTGAATTTTGCTTCCCACTGTGACCGGTTGAAAGCGATTTCGTTCCGCGTTTCCGAAAACAACGGTGCCGTTTACGAAGAATACCTTGGATGCTGTCCCGCGAGTCACACTTCGGGAGCATCCGTTTCCAAGCAAGAATGAAAGTGCGAGCAGCGTACCGACCAGAGCAAAACCGGACTTGAAATCGTGGCAATTTGGAGCGCCGGGGCGGTGAGGAGACCGGAATCTAGTGAGGTTCCGAGGCAAATTTCAATTTCCGAGTTACAAAGAATAAAACTCTTGAGAAGGCCTCGTAATCCAATCGTCAACAACTATTGGACGAACGAGGTGTTCCGGAATCTACGTCACAAACGGTTCTTAAATGATCGGCGAGGCTATTACGGATAACCATCACCGTGATTTTGCCAATACCCGCCGGGAGACAGTGCAATTTCTCCTGGTTGGAGATAAACCAGACCTGAATTCCACGTCGCAATGTACAAATGGTCCGTGCCTGGTTGGATGTTTACCGTTGTCGAGATCGGCGCGGTAAAGCCGACGGCAGGCACCTTATGAACCGTCAACACGTGAGGCCCGGCTGACAGCCAGGTGCTATAGCTGTGACCCTGTGCGACGTTGGCCACAGGCCTGCCATCAATCCGGAGATTGAAGGCGAGATTCCATCCGAAGTTTGGTGTCCGGCATATCATCAGGCGACCGGGCGGGATATGACCGGACCGCGGATAACGGTACGGCGAACCTGCCTGCGCAACGGTACCGATGAAAATTGCGCAAATAAGAGCAAGAATCGGAAGAACGACGCTAACGAAGCCATGCCTTGTTTTCATGGCATGAATGTACGCGTAAACTTGATTTTTGCCAGTGAATCGCTGTGAAATTGGTCGCTTGTCTGCCACCAGGGCCTGGGGGAAACGTCGCTCTGCGCTATGAACGAATTCTCTGTCCGAACACAGCAATTTGCGTGGCAACCCGGGCTAGAATAGGCATCTTGATCGCACCGCTAAACGTGAGAGAAGCGGCTAGCGTGGTTTGATTGGTAACAATTCTGTTACGATTTCGCGATATGAGGCCGGCCAATATCAGAAAAATTCTTCCATCCGGATTTCTATGGCAGCGCGTACGGGAGTCGAACCCGTGTACCAGCCTTGAGAGGGCTGTGTCCTAACCACTAGACGAACGCGCCGGAAACGGGATGTATTTAGCAATACTGTACTGGGCGCAGTGTGGCAAGATGCAGGCCGAAGCTATCGAATGTTGGGCACCGGGGTGGGGTTTGCCTGTTCGTCATGACCGCTCGCCCCGTCGTCACTGTCGGCGTCGCCTTCGCTTTCGGATGCATAGTCGTCGTCGGCTTCTTCGGTATCGTCACCGCTTATCTGTTGATCGTCAGAGCCGCCGTCTGCGTCGGGATCTTCCGGGGTTAGCGTGCTGGCGGGATCATTGAGTAAATTTTCCGTGTAGGCTCTTTGTTTTTCTTCCATAGCTTTCGCGCCTGCGACGTGGATGTGCGCCGAATGAACGGCACGTGTCATAGTGAAAAAGACAAGGGAAAAGCAGAAAAGAAGACTTACGAATTTTTTCATTCAATTGCGCAGCCTGTCAGGCACCTCATCAGCTGTCAATGTATGAAATGGTTCCGAGCAATGCTGTGCGAGGCAACTTTACGAATCGCGGAGGGCACGCGATGCTCGCGCGTTTGTGAAACCGAATGGGAAATCGATTCAGGATTGGTGGCGACCAAAAACGGGATGGGGTATTCCAGTGGCGTGGCTTACGCTGTGCATTGTTTGGAGTTCGACATGGCTTGCCATTAAAATCGGATTGCGCGATCTCCCGCCGATTTCATTCGTGGCGATTCGTTTCCTCATAGCGATAGTCGTGCTGCTTGTTGTCTCTATCGGGAGGACGCGGTTATTTCCGAAACGGCGTAGCGATTACGTCGTTTTAGTAATTACGGGGATCCTCATGTTCGGCCTAAATTACACTCTGCTCTTCTGGGCGGAGTTACACGTTTCGTCTGGTCTAGCTGCGGTGTTACAGGCAACGATCCCAATGTTCGGCATGATTTTTGCCCATTGGATGCTTCCCGATGAACCTCTGCGCTTACGGAAACTTGCTGGAGCAATGCTCGCGCTCGGAGGAGTCGCGTTGATCTGTGGACGCTTGCTCGGATTCAATGGCCCGTTGGCTTTTTGGGGTGGGGTGGGGATTATCGTCGGAGCTGCAAGTGCAGCGTTTGCCAACGTTCTGGTTAAAGCACGTTCGATGGACCTTGCGCCGGCGATGCTGGCTGCCTGGCAGATGATTTTCGGAATCGCGCCCTTGTTGGTTTTGGGGCTTGTCGTTGATGGCAATCCGGCGCGGTTTAACTGGACGGTTACGTCCCTGCTTTGCTTGCTGTATCTGGCTGTTCTCGGTTCGGCGCTGACGTTCCTGCTACTTTACTGGCTATTACCGCGCCTGAGTGTTGCCCAATTGCAAAGCATCTCTTTGATCACTCCACCTGGAGCCGTCATGTTCGGTTGGTTGTTAGGCGGAGAAACGTTTCCAGCTTCATCGTTGTTAGGTGCTGCACTGGTCCTTGCGGGTGTGTGGATGATCTTTCGAAGAACAAAACGGCCGCCGCCAGTATTCCAAGAAGGGTAGTCGGTTGAGAAGCGCAACGAATATCCGTTTCCGCGTCCGCGTCGACCCGGGTGCTGCCGGTACTGCAGTAATCCCATTAGCTTCAGCGGCGCACTAGCATTAGAAACTCTGGGTTGTCCATCAAACCCCTTATGAATGGCTGGTTTGACGGTCTTCCGGTTTTCGCGTCGTAACAAAGAATCTCCTTTGTATTGCGACTGGCGACGTAAAGAAAGTCATCATCCCCGAACGCCATTCCGGCCGGCCCATCGAGACCGGCGGACTTTGGCGGCACTAAAATAGTTGTAGAGCTCTGCCTGAGATCGTGGCGCAGGATCGCATCGTTCCCGGCACTACCAATGAGCAGGTAGCCGCCGTCTGGGCTTACCAATAAATGAATCGGCCGATTAAGTAGGGCGGTTCGCGAGAAGAGATTTTTTAAGTGGCGGCCCGTTCTAGCCTCGTAAATGCGGACGCAATCGCCTGCTCGGTCCGCCACATACAAATCATTGTTTGGTCCGAAGACTACTGATCTCACTTCTAGGAGACCAGTTGGTGCAAGATTCAGCGAAGGAATAAAAGTTCCCGGAGGAAACGCGGCTTTCTCCCGCTGCAGACTAACCGGAAGAAGCATTGGCGTTCCTGGTTCTCCATTTTGGCTGGAGGGACCATGGTACCTCGCCACGAGGTTCGTGTTTTGACTGGAAACATACAGATCGCCCTCAGAATCAAATACCACATTGAATGGATGATCGATGCCCGGATTCATCTCGCCGTGGCGCTTTACAAAAACTTCTAGAAAATCGTGTTGTCCGTTTTCATTTGTCGTGCCCTGGAATTTGAGAACTTCGCTGTATTCGAAATACGCGTTTACCACATACAAGTTCTCGTCTGGGCCGAATACAAATCCCCGAAGTTCGCGAAGCTTGGTCCCCTCAGGAAGACTTTTTTTGTTTAAAGCCTTCCGCAGCCTCTTTCCGTCAATCGAATAGACGTGAATATTGTTTAGCGAGGTCTTTTCGTCGCCGCCGTGAAAGCTGACGTACCATTCCTTTGTCATAACGGTTTTCCTGCTTTGGCCAGACTTTTCATTTCCACGTACACCCTGATATGAATATCCCGCCATCGTTAGTATCTCGCATTGAACCGAATGGCGTTTTTTAGTTTTTTGGATTGTGCATCCGAAGAATCTTTCATCTAATTAGAGAATACTAAACGCGAACGGGGAACCAAACTATGAGCGCTGTGTCGGATGAATCGTTGCCACTTGGAAATCCACCAATTCTGGAACATCCGACGCCTGAAGCGATCAATGAAACGGCGCAGCGCCTGGTTGGATTTCCGTTTACGCCTCCTGACGTAATCCTCAAAGACGAGAACTCTCTTTCGACCTCAAAGGATTGGTTCACTACGCACGACAAGAAAGCGATTGATGAGCTCGGAAGCCTCGACTTCCACGCTCCAAGTGGACCTCAGGCCGTTGGTGTCGTTCCGAAACTTCACAACACTTCAGCTGGCATAGAAATTTATAAACTCCCTTCCACAGTCACCAAAGAGACATTTGAGAAAACTGAGGGTCCGTATCGGCCGGGTCAGACAAAAAAATATAGCAACAAAAGGTCGGGCAAAAAAATTGCCAAGTTCAAGGTGGGTAACATGGCGGAATCTGGTCTGGCCTGTTTCCATCTGTCTCGTCTCTTAGGTTACCTTGTTGAGGTGCCCCCGGCGACCTATCGGACGATGACTGTTGGAGAGTTCCAGAGAGTTGGTGATCAAGCGCGCACTACGGGACATCCAAGTTGCACCGATGCGTGGGCTAATCTCCGGGCGATGGTGAAATCCGGCAGTTCCAAAGTGGTTCTTCCAGGCGGCAACCTGGTCGTTGGATCGCTGGCTGAGAATCCACGAGGCGAAAACAGCAGCCCTGAAGACTACTGGACAGTCAATAGCATCAGAGGTCATAGCTTTTACAAAGTGCTGTCTTCAAAGTCGCCCGTGGCAAAGACGCTGGATCTAAGCGATCCCAAGTGCCTCCAGGATCTCGCGCTCGCGCAAGATTTGCTACGCGGAGTGATTCTTGACTCAATCTTTCGACAGGTGGATCGCCTGGGTAACATCAGCATTGCGGTGTTTCAGCACTACGTCACCAAGAAAGGTAAAATCAAGTGGACTGAAAATGTAGACGACCAAGAAAGAGCCGAATCGGTCGGTCCAATCCAAGCGTTGAAGCGCATAATGTACAAGGATAACGACGATGGCATGATGTGGGGGATGAATTCGATTTCGGTTAGCCCGATTCTGAGTGAAGCGCATCACATCGATAAGAAGATTCATAACAGGCTACAATGGCTGGCAGGTTTGATGCAGGACAGCGAACCAGGCTCAAACACCAAGGTGAAGCAATACTTTGCCGATGTGGTCCATATCTCCGAAAGCAACTATGACAAGCTAAAGGCCAGCCTGCTTAAACAAGCGGCGGAGCTAAAGGGTAGGGTGGACTCAGGGGATATCCAACTCGATTTAGATTTTGAGGGAACGTTCAGACAGCTTTACGGGAAAAAGATAGATGCTGCTCAGGATAGTCAGCCAGGCGAAACAGAAACCACTGCGAGCTCATCGGCTTCAGGGCCAGATCTCTCCTCTCAAGCGTCCGATCTGAACAAAGCTCGCGCTCAGGAAATTACCGAACACACGGCCCCAAACGGAACCATTGAGCGCGCAATTCGTCCGGCGAATTTTCCGGGGCATCCCGAAATTTATGGCAAGAAAGACCTAGAGAAGGAAGGCGAGTTGGCTGGGCTGGACTTTTATAACGGCAAGACGGCAGACGGCTTGGACGTCGTCTTAGTCCCAAAAACCTACAGCACTTCCCCCGGGCTGAATCTTCATGCAGTTGCGCTTCCCGCGGGATCAAGTCGTCTCAGCTATGCTGAAAGCCATACCGGGAAGAGTCATGCCAGCGCTGTTAAGGTCATAGCTAAGTATAAGCAGACCATGCCGACTCATTTTACCTACAGCCCGTCCATCATAGGTTATTACCATTTATCGCGCTTCCTTGATGTCGGACATGTCGAGCCAGCTATCGTCCGCACGATGGATCTGGCGGCACACAAATCCCTCGCCGATTTGGGTAAGGCGAACGCTATGGGATCCAACAACCGCAAACAGTGGACGGAACTCCGAGCTTTGGACGACAGCCATAGTGATCCGCGCCTTTTTACCCAAGACGGGAAGCAGTTGTATGGGGTTCTGCAAATAAATCCCGCGGGCGAGCAATCATATCCCCATCTGAGCGATCTTTCGGGTGCGGGTGCTTTTGCTGCTTCGCCTGAGTTCGGCAAAGTAGTTGATCCGAAGCCGCTCAAACTAGGTTACAGGGACGCGAGCGGAAAACTCAATCAGGCTGCCGTTCAACAAATTGTTCAAATCAGAGACCTCTCGGACATGGTGGTCATGGATTTTATAATGAGTCAGGCTGATCGCTTCAGTGGCAACTTGCATTCTGAGAAGGTGTATTTGTGGGTTGAAAACGGCGCGGTGAAGAGTCAACGCAAGAAAAACGATCCGTCGAAAGTCGCCGTGCAGTTGCAGCACGTTCCGCCAGACGCTGTTCTGGTCAACCGGATGATAATGAAGGACAACGACGCAGGTTTGATCAGCGGAAATTCGGCTAAGAGTGCCCATCTGCTCGAAAAAATCAGCCACATGGATCCCAAGACCTACGATCGACTTCTTGACCTGCAAAAGGAGCTGAAAAAACCGGAAGTCGCGCAGTGGTTTCAAACGGACCTTCTATTTAGCGTTGGTGACTTCGACACTCTGAAAAATAATGTCGATCAAGCAGTTTCTATACTGACCAGCCGGAAAGACAACGGCCTCTTTCTGGATGCTAACGTCAGTGCCGCTCTAGAGACTCAGAGCACCGAGGAACAGGATTTAGGGACAAAGCACGAGTCTGGTGATGGTGTTAGCCCTGCGCTGCCGACGCTTACCGGGTCTGTTGGCCGCTGGGAGAAAAACGCACAGAATCTGGCAACGGATGTAGCAAGGGTGCAGCGTCTTTTAGAAACCGCAGCGCAAAAATTACAGGCTCCTCAACTCGATCCGAAAGGTGTCGACGGAAAAATTGCACAACCGCCCCGGCGGTCGAATACAGTTGCGGCGATTGAAGCTTTCCAGAGCCACTCCGCCCTTCCGGTTGATGGATTAGTTGAGCCCGGCAGTCCGACGTGGCAGGCACTCGTACGGGCTGGAGCCGTTAGTTAGGGAAGAATTCCCCTTTTCGCTACATTAAAGTGACCAGAAGGTCGAAGGTGAGCCGCGGCGTTTCGGCTGTTATTTCTTTGTTGCCGTATGCTCGTGGTTTCGTATGCACGTTCTAAGTTCATAAAGCCTCAAGCGGTTGAATTACTCGGGAAAAGAGGCGTCCAGGAAATCGCCGTCCATGCCGACGACTAAATCGACATAGGTGACGAACTGGTTTTTGGTCAAAAGCGACTTCTCGATCTTCTGTTTTAAGGCTGATCCGGCAGGCAGTTCGAATTCTGTACGACTGGAGTCTCCCGTCTTTGTAAGAGGGTTCGGCATGACTTGCGGAAAGCCAGGAAGAGATCTGCCGGAGCAATCCAAGACATTAATTTCCAGAGCTCCGGCATCGCTATCGTTCTGCTGAGTGATTTTCAGCATGAAATAAAAAGGCAAATGTGTCGCACATCCTTGCACGGTCCGTTGGGCGACGCCGTCCGAAATCGTAACGTGCGAAAGTGGCAGACCCTCTCGTCGAAATGAAGGTGCTGAGACCTTTTTCTCTCCTGGTTTCGCATCTGGAAAACGTTCACGAAAATGATAGCGAACTTCGCAAGCGAAAGACGGCAGGAAGCAGGACGGCTCATGCGCGACGGCCGGAAGTTGAAGCAAGAAGGCTGTAACCAGGATGACCAGAGATGTAGCCAGTGATTTGTGCAACACGCAGGAATATCGCACGGCTGGAATGTTTCCGCGGGGTTATCCGCGTTGCAAAGGATAGGTTACGCCATTCACTACCGCCGGTTTTCCGGGAAACAGCTGGTAGCGAATGGTCGGCGATGATGCACCGCCGCCATTTGCTGGGTGATTTGTTCCAGTCGAGACCCCAAGCGCTCTGGCGCAGGCGACGCTAATTTCGCCGAGGTGATCCGAAGGTCCGGTATCAGCTACAACTGCGTCGGTAGTTCTTCCGGTTCGCGAATTTGTCACCAGACAGCGACATCCTAGTACGGGATCGACGAATGTCTTAACAATTACTGGCGGCACAGCGACAAAGGGAACCGTCGCGGAGTCGACATACTTGAGCGGACAGGAATCCGGGAGCGGCGCTCCATTCTTTCCAGGCAAACACAGCGAGGTTGCCGAGACGTAGGCACCGGGACAGGGATCGGTTTCCTTTTGCACAACGGGTTTACCCGTTTTCCGCCCCGTGTTTGTAACGATCCCGTACCAGTTGCCTGGCTCGCCTGCGTTTGCGAGAACATCGAGAGTGTGTCCAACATAGCAGTCCGGAGCATAACATGGCGGCTGACCGAATTGACCATTTGCCCCATCACCATCGATGGTCGCACCAGCGAAGAATCTCACGCTTCCATCGTCCAGCTCAATGATGTCAATGTTATCGATTGTAGCGATTTTTCTCATCGGGTCCCGCGCCGGGTTAAAACCCGCGACCGTGATATCCGTGGTTTAACCATTTACCAACTGACGTTCAAGACTTGTTTGAAAGCGAGGCGAACGCGCAGGCTACCGCGATTTCTTGCCCGGGTCTGAGTTGCCGATTCCAGGTATACAGTCCCAATACGACGGGCTTCTCAAACACCGCCATTGGTGGTGCCGCGCTCGAATTTAACAGTGGCAACCAACCGATAGATAAAGCAAGCGAAGCGATCTTCGCACTCAAGCCGGTAACTTTTTCGCTACAAGCACAAGCTTAACCCTAAGAGTATCCCGCAATTCGGATTGGTCGCCGAAGATGTGGAAAAGTGAATCCCGATCTGGTGGCTCGCGACGAAGAACAAGTAGCAACACATCGGAAATGCGTTCGACGCCGCGTTTATCTTTGCGCGGGGGGACTCTGTACCTGTGCATTTCAGGGGGCACCCACTCAGCGGCACAGCGAAAAGATTATCATGATGGCTTTCACGACCGATTTTTGCGTTTTAATGTGTTACAATGATTGATGCCCTAAAGAGCAGTTTTTCCTAGGTAAAAACGGCTCTTCAGAGCTAAAATGCCGATGTGGCGGAATGGTAGACGCAACGGACTTAAAATTGCGGTTTTAGCGATTTCAAGGCTTTGCGCAGCCAATCAAATCTACTGCAATTTATGAAGGTAAATCGCTCAAAATTCTCGAATATTGTTCGTGTCAGCGGGGCGAGCAGAATGCTCGTCATCCTAGCACACCGATGCGCCGCAACTTGGCGCAATGGCTATTGCTTTTTGGTGCTGACGGAAAAAATCTGCAGTCGCATTCGGCTTACCTGCGATTACGAGAATGCGACCAGTGAATCAAGTTTGCGCCGCCCGAAAACGAAATAAGCGAAGGCGACCCGGCACCGAAAAAAGCTTGACACTCATAATGCGGGTGATCTATTGAGTTCTTTGATTACGTCATGCGACGTTTTCAACGCATCTTCGGCCCGGGCTGAAGAAGCTTGTGGGCCGGACATTCGCTAGGGCGCTGCGTGGCGTGGATCACCAGATCCAGCTGGAGCCCGGAGGCAGCTTAAAATGAGGTCCGTGCTAAAAACCGCCTCATTAGCGTGGTTCTCGGTTCCGTGCGGAACTGGATAGGGGCTAATACAGTTAACAACAGGTTGCGATGTGAGCGCGCCAAACCAGGTTGTATCGGGTGCAAAGCGCGGCGATGCGGATCAAAATTCCGCTCCTGCTCTTCCAGCAATCAGTCTGCCGAAAGGCGGCGGCGCCATTCGCGGGATGGGCGAGAAATTCGCCGCAAATCCGGTGACTGGCACTGGATCGATGCACGTGCCAATCGCGACTAGCCCCGGGCGTTCTGGTTTCGGCCCGCACCTTGCGCTTTCCTATGATTCCGGCGCGGGCAACGGACCCTTCGGTTTTGGCTGGTCCCTGGGTCTCCCGCAAATTATCCGTAAGACCGAGAAAGGTTTGCCCCGTTATTTCGATGGCGTCGAGTCCGATGTCTTCATCCTTTCCGGTTCGGAAGACTTGGTGCCGCTCCTTAATCCTAACGGCAGCCGGTTCGAGGACACTGACTCAGAGCCGGGCTTTACCATCCACCGGTACCGGCCACGCATCGAGGGCTTGTTCGCACGCATCGAGCGTTGGACCCGCCGGAGCGATGGCGACGTTCATTGGCGTTCCATCTCCAAGGACAATATCCTAACCCTCTACGGGAAGGATTCCGGCTCGCGCATCGCCGATCCCGAGAATGCGCGGCGCATCTTCACCTGGCTGATCTGCCAGACCCGCGACGCCAAAGGCAACACCATTGTTTACGAATACAAAGCTGAAGACGGAATCGGCGTCGAGCTCACACAAGCCAGCGAACGCAACCGGGGCCAACGCGACGACCCGCGTCGCACGGCGAACCGCTACCTCAAGGCCATCCGTTACGGAAACCGGACGCCTCTACTCGATGACGCCGGGCATCGCCCATCTTTCCTGACCGACGCGCAGATCGAGAACGCCGGCTGGATGTTCCAAGTTATCTTCGACTACGATGAGCACGACGCCGACGTGCCACGGCCGGATGACGCCGGCACATGGACCTACCGTGCGACCCGTTCTCGTCCTACCGCGCGGGCTTCGAAGTGCGTACGACCCGACTCTGTCAGCGGGTGTTGATGTTCCATCACTTCGACGGCGAAGAAGACGTAGGCAACAACTGCCTTGTTCGTTCGACCGACTTCACCTACTCCCACGAGGAAGACCCGGCCAACGCCCGCAACCCCGTTTATACCTTCCTGCGCGCCGTCACCCAGACCGGCTATCAGCGGAATGGCAGCGGGTATCGGAGCCGCAGTCTGC
Organism: uncultured Verrucomicrobiae bacterium; assembly: GCA_963807435.1. Lineage (GTDB taxonomy): Bacteria > Verrucomicrobiota > Verrucomicrobiia > Chthoniobacterales > UBA10450 > Udaeobacter. The sequence continues at coordinate 758,993 of CAWECA010000010.1, read as the reverse complement.
CGCCGATCGAGTTCAAATACACTCTGCCCGTCGTCCAGGACGCCGTGGAAGAGGTGGATGCCGCGAGTCTGGAGAATTTGCCGATCGGCGTGGACGGCGCGGCCTATCAGTGGACCGACCTTCATGGCGAGGGCATTCCCGGCATCCTCAGCGAGCAGGCAGACGCTTGGTTCTACAAGCGCAACCTCAGTCCGCTCAGCAGAATTGCCGTTGAGTTTGGACCCACCGAGTTGGTCGCTACCAAACCGAATTTCGCTCTGGCCGGTGGCGCCCAATTCATGGATCTGGCCGGCGACGGCGAACCCGATCTCGTGATGCTCGATGGCCCCATACCCGGCCTCTACGGACATGATGATGAAGAAGGCTGGCAGCCCTTCCGCCCGTTCATGTCCCGCCTCAATCGGGATATGGGCGACCCCAATCTGAAGTTCGTGGACCTGGATGGCGACGGCCACCCCGACGTTCTGATAACGGAAGACGAGGCATTCGTGTGGCATCCCTCGCTGGCCGAAGAGGGTTTCGGCGTCGCACACCGTGTGCATCAGGAGATGGATGAGGAAAAAGGTCCGCGTCTGGTCTTCGACGATGGCGCCCAGTCCGTCTACCTCGCCGACCTCAGCGGCGACGGCCTCACCGATCTCGTGCGCATCCGCAACGGCGAGGTTTGTTACTGGCCAAATCTGGGTTACGGTCGTTTCGGCGCGAAGGTGATGATGGACCGCGCCCCGCACTTCGACCATCCGGACCAGTTCGACCAAAAGCGCGTCCGGCTCGCCGACATCGACGGCACCGGCACGACGGATATTATCTACCTGCACCGCGACGGCGTACGCCTGTACTTCAACCAGTCCGGCAATAGTTGGAGCGAGCCGCGGATCCTGGATGTCTTCCCGCGCGTGGACGATCTCATCAGTATCGTGCCGACCGACTTGCTCGGCAACGGTACCGCCTGCCTCGTCTGGTCGTCGCCCCTGCCCGGCGATGCGAACCGAGCGATGCGCTACGTTAATCTCATGGGCGGGCAAAAACCGCATCTGCTCGTCGGAACAGTCAACAACCTCGGTGCCGAGACCCGCGTGGAGTATGCGCCGTCCACGAAGTTCTATCTTCGGGACAAACGGGACGCCCGGCCGTGGATCACCCGGCTCCCTTTCCCGGTTCATGTGGTGGAGCGCGTGGAAACCTTCGACCGCATCAGCCGCAATCGCTTTGTCAGCCGCTATACTTACCACCACGGCTACTTTGACGGCGAAGAACGTGAGTTCCGCGGTTTCGGTATGGTCGAGCAGATCGACACCGAGGAATTCGCCGCGCTCAACCAGAGCGGTGCATTTCCCACCGGGGACAACATTGATGAGGCATCCCACGTCCCTCCCGTTCTCACGCGAAGCTGGTTCCACACCGGCGTTTATGTCGGTCGTCAGCACGTTTCGGATTTCTTCGCCGGACTGCTGGATGAAGACGATACCGGAGAATATTACCGGGAGCCTGGTCTCTCGGATGAAGATGCCGCCCGGTTGTTGTTGCCGGACACCCTGTTGCCCGATGGCCTGACGGCGGATGAAGAGCGAGAAGCCTCCCGAGGCCTCAAGGGCGCTATGCTGCGCCAGGAGGTCTATGCTCTGGACGGAACTGAAAGGGAACCGCACCCGTATACCGTTTTGGAGCAGAATCTCACGATTCGGGTTCTGCAAAGGCGCGGTGCGAATCGCCATGCCGTATTTTTCACGCACCCCCATGAGGCGATTAACTATCATTACGAACGCAGCCACAACCCACCGGATCCGCGCGTTAGCCACTCCCTTACCCTGGCCGTCGATGACTACGGAAATGTGCTCCAGTCGATTGCTGTCGGTTATGAACGGCGGCAGGCCGACGAAACGCTGTCGCCGGAGGACCGGAACAGACAGAGCCAGATACTCATCACCTGCACCGAAAATGACTTCACCAACGCGGTGGAGGAAGATGATGCTTACCGTGCTCCGTTACCGAGTGAAGTCCGCACCTATGAAATGACCGGTCTCGAACCGCCGGAAAATCAGACTCGCTTTCCCTTTGTCGAGTTGCAGGAGGCGGTCGAGTCCGCGACCGAAATTCCCTATCACGCTACGCCGACCGACGGCGCCCTGCAAAAACGCCTGTTGGAACACGCCCGCACCCTTTACCGGCGCGATGATTTAACCGGCCCGCTCGCAATGGGCGAACTCCAGTCCCTGGCCCTGGCATTCGAGAGCTACCAACTGGCATTCACGCCCGAACATCTGGACCTCGTTTTTGGCGATCGGGTGACCGAGCCGACGCTGACCGATGAAGGACGCTACGTCCATTTTGACGGAGATGAAAACTGGTGGATTCCTTCTGGGCGGGTCTTTCTTTCGCCGAACGATGGCGACGCCGCGGCCCAGGAGCTGGCCTTCGCCCGGCAGCACTTTTTCATGCCGTTGCGCTTTCGCGATCCGTTCGGCCACACCGCAACGGCCGAATACGATGCTCACGACCTGCTGCTGGTATGCGCCACCGATCCGCAGGAAAACAGTATGACCGCCCGACACGACTACCGGCTGCTCGCTCCCGAACTGGTCACCGATGCCAACGGCAATCGTTCAATCGCAGCCTTTGACGTGCTCGGCATGGTAGCCGGCACTGCCGTGATGGGCAAGGAGTCCGAGATTGTGGGCGATTCGCTCGACGGTTTTCAGGCCCAACTGACACAGGACCAGATTGACGCATTTTTCGCTGACCCCAGAGGGCCGCTCGCTATCGAATTGCTGGGCAACGCCACCTCTCGCATCATCTACGACGAAACCCGTTTCCAGCGACTGGGGCTGCCTCCTTTTGCCGCCTCCATCGTGCGGGAAACTCACGTCAGCGACTTGGGCCCTGGTGAGGAGACCGCCGAGCAGGTCAGTCTGGCTTATTCGGACGGATTTGGCCGCACCATTCAAAACAAGGTGCAGGCCGAACCGGGACCTGTTGAAGAAGGCGGCCCGGATGTCGAACTGCGCTGGACGACGAGCGGCTGGACTGTATTCAACAACAAAGGAAAGCCGGTAAAGCAGTTCGAGCCCTTCTTGAGCGCCGGCCACGAATTTGAGTTCGGCGTGAGCGTCGGTGTCAGCCCGACGCTTTTCTACGATCCGGTGGGGCGTGTCGTTGCGACCCTCCACCCGAATCACAGTTGGGAAAAGGTCATTTTCGATCCGTGGCGCCAGGAAAGCTGGGATGTCAATGACACGGTGTTGCTCGACCCAGCCGGCGATGCGGAGGCGGGCGATTTCTTTCGCCGGCTGCCCGATGGGGACTACCTGCCCACCTGGCACGCCTTGCGCACCGATCCCGCCCATGCGGGGGAAGCACTCGCAAGATGGCCCGACGCCCAGAGGCGGCAGGATGAAGCCAGCGCCGCCGACAAGGCCGCTGCTCATGCCGGCACGCCCGCCGTTGTCCACTTCGACTCACTGGGGCGTGCCTTTCTAAGCATCGCCGACAACGGCCCCGACGGGCGATTTCAGACCCGCACCGAGCAGGACATTGAGGGCAACCCGCTGCGCATTATCGACGACCGGGGAAACGTGGTGATGGCGTATCAGGTGGAAGTGCAGAACAACCCACCGACGGTGGGTTATGATGTGGCCGGGCGCCAACTCTACGAAAACAGCATGGACGCCGGCGAACGCCGGATGCTGCCCGACATCGGCGGCACCCCGATTCGCAGTTGGGACAGCCGTGGGCACATCTTCCGCATGGAATATGACGAATTGCGCCGGCCCACGCGTTCGTTCGTGACAGGTGCCGATGCGGACGATCCCGACCGGGAGATCTTGTTCGAACAAACGATCTACGGCGAAGGCCGGGGTGACGCGCTCAATCATCGGGGCCGCGTGTTTCAAGTCTTCGATGCAGCGGGCGTGGTGACGAGCGACGCCTACGATTTCAAAGGCAACCCACTACGTGGCTCCCGCCAATTACTGGTCAATTACAGAGACGCAGCCGATTGGAATCTGAATCCGGCTTTGGAAGCAGAAGTCTTCACGAGCAACACGACCTACGACGCCTTTAACCGGCCGGTGACGATAATCACGCCTGACGACGCTGTGACCTTCCCCACCTACAACGAGGCCAATTTACTGGAACAGATGGCGGTTCGGCTCCGAGGTGCGGACCAGGCCACGCTCTTTGTAGCCAACATCGACTACAACGCCCGGGGACAACGAGAACGGATCACTTACGCAACTACCGACGAGATCAACTTTACGACAACATACGATTACGATCCCGACACTTTTCGATTGACCCGATTGCATACAGTGCGCCACCGGGATAACCGCAATCTGCAAGATCTAAACTATGCCTACGACCCGGTGGGGAACATTACCTCGATTCGAGACGACGCTCAACAAACCGTCTTCTTCAACAACGCGGAGATCGACCCAAACAACGACTACGTTTACGACGCGCTCTATCGACTGATTCGGACCGAGGGACGCGAACACGCCGCCCAGAATAACTTCCAGCGAGACGCCACCGACTTCAACCCAATCATCGGCATCCCCTTTCCCAACAGCCCGGAAGCTTTGCAGCGTTACATCGAGGAATATGCCTATGATGGGGTGGGCAACATCCTGAGCATGCGGCATATCGGTGGCGACGTCCAACGTTGGACCCGTCGCTATGAATACGCCGATGACACTAACCGCCTGCTGGCCACCAGCCTGCCCGGCGACGGCCCGAACCAGTTTTCAGCGCCTTACACCCACGACGCCCACGGCAACATGACCCGCATGCCCCATCTAGCGCTCACGCAGTGGGACTTCAAAGATCAGCTCCAGGCATCCTCGCAGCAAGTGGTGGCCAACGGCGGCACGCCGGAAACGACCTACTACGTTTACAACGCTGCTGGCGAGCGGGTGCGAAAAGTCACCGAGCGACAGGCCGCAGATGATCAGACACCGACCCGGCGCAACGAGCGACTTTACCTGGGTGGTCTCGAGATTTACCGGGAATACAACGGCAATGGCGACACCGTGATACTGGAGCGCGAAACGCTGCACATCATGGATGACCAGCAACGTATTGCCCAAATCGACACGCGCACACAGGGCATCGACGATGCACCGACTCAGAGCCGACGCTTTCAATTGAGCAACCACCTGGGCTCGGCCATCTTGGAAGTCGATGATCAGGCCGATGCTATTTCGTATGAGGAATACCATCCTTACGGCATGTCGGCTTACCGGGCTGGGCGTTCCGCAGCAGAGGTTAGCTTGAAGCGATACCGCTATACCGGCAAAGAGCGGGATGAAGAGACGGGATTGTACTACCACGTAGCGAGATACTACGCTTGTTGGTTGGGGAGATGGACGGCAGCAGATCCTATTAGGATTGGCGATGGGGTGAATTTGTATGTCTACAGTAGAGGCGATCCGGTTCGCCTTATCGATTCCACTGGTAATCGCGCAGCGCCTCCGGTATACGAAGGCGACCCGAGGCCATCTGATTTGCCGCCTCTGGAACAACGAGACCCAGAACTCGCGAGGAAACTAGATGCTCTTATTAACTCGGCAGCAGAGCCGGAAGGACCAGCTGGCGGCTATCCCGTTTTGCCAGAAGAACCACCCCCAGTAGGCGGCTTTCCTGTTTTACCAGAGGATGATGTTAGTGCTGACCCATCTTCGACTGAGTCAGAGATTGCTTACTACGTAATATTGCAGGGAGATGATGAGGGAGGCGAAACCAATAGGAACACGGAAGCCGGTGGGAAGGCAGCTGCGTTTGCGGAAGGGATTGCAGAGGGGTTAGGTACGGGGATCGCAATTCGCGGCGGTTTATACGTGATTGGTGCGGTCTTTGGTGGTCCTGTTGCGACGGTATTTGGAGTCGGGTTGCTCGTCTACGGTTTGTACGAGCTTTCTACCGGTGGAGCAGAAGCCTTGGTCAAAGCGGGGACACGCATTGCTAGTGGTGAAGGGACCGCACAGGACTACGAAACCGCAGGCGTTGTGCTCGGCGGGATCATCGGCGGGGTACGTGGCCGAGGCCGAACAACGAACGCTACGCTTGAGCCACAACCAGCCGGTCCTTTCAAAAACCGTAGTGGCAACTTGGAGGGCGCAGCCAAAGCAGCGAAGAGAAACCAACCTCACGGTCCGAATACAACTCTTAAACGCAGACTTCCTAACACTCTCAGCGAAGAGTTGGCCATGGAGGAGGCTAAGCACGGAGCGGGTGAAGTCATCATTCAAAGTCTTAAAGATCCGCGTTACAGAGGTTGGCAAAAAATGCAACATGTTCACCGGAATCCAGATGGAAGTAATACCGTAATTCATTACATAAGAAATCCAGAGACAGGCTACACAACGGATTTTAAATTCAAATAAATATTAGGTGGACATACCATGCTAATCAAATGTGTTACAAATAGTATTGATAGTTTTATTGCCCAAAGGGAATTATATAGCGTTTTGAAATCTAGATATAACCTTCCGAAAGGGATAGTCCATCTTACACCTAATAAAGAGTATGTTGTATATGCTATTAGCCTTTACGATATTTACCCTGGATTTTTTATAGCAGACGATGTGTTCAGTTCCTACCCTGTCTGTTATTTATCGCCATTTTTCGAACTTGTCGATGAAAGGTGTTCAAAATATTGGGTGCTACCAGAACGTCGAATGCTGTATTAGATCTAGAATCGTCGTCTTCAAACAACGAAATTGTTTCTATAAAGATAATGGAGTGAAGCCGGCCAGGAATTTTATGAGAACCTAGTAGATGGAAACCAAAATGAACTGAAGATCTTCGCATGCTATAAAGAACTAATGGACCTTGAGTTCATACAACCGACATTTAGAGACCCTGCAGTCGTCATACATGATAACTGGGTTCAATGTCCGTATTGTTGCGAGACTTGGGAAATTGCGTCCGAGGATGAAATGTTACGGTGCCCTGCATGTTTGAAAAACTAAGCAGAAATCCGTTGAGCCAGCAGGAGTCGGCGTGAGCAGCGACCTCAGAGAAACAGGGTTACAGAATTACAATCGGATAGTTCTAGGATGAAGGCGTGGGTTTCTTCGTGTTGATGAAGCAAACGCGTCGGGAGGCGTTGATGATGCGTTCACGGAGTTCATGAAGACGGAAGTGTTTTTCAAAGTTGAGGCAGAACAACAAACGCGTGGCGGCATCGTGACAGCGCAATATCTCTTGAAAAGTGAATCGCCCGGTTCTGAGCGCGACTACTGCTGGATCGTCCGCTGGGAGAATCAGGGAGGGTTGCCGTTCGGAAGCGCGAAAGCGCCAACCGGTCTGGCCCCGCAATTGGCTTCATTTGGTGCCAAAGCAACATTCACCGCTCACAACCTTGGCAGCCTCGGAAGTTCAATTAACAAGCATTGGCATGGATGGTGCTGGTTAGAAACACCAGCCGGGTGGTCTTATCTACGTCAGGCTGTCCCATGCAAGGAGAGAATGAGAATAAAGTCAATTAGTAAAGGAGTAAGACGGTGAGATTACAAGGAAGAGATTTAAAACGCAATATGCGTGGTGAGGATGTCAAGCTGCTGCAGGAAGAACTCGGAAAAGCTTGGTTTTTCCATAACTCGACACTGAAGGTTTTTTTGGTAAAACGACCATCGAAGCCGTTAGGGGATTCAAACAAGCACGGGATTGATCCTATCACAAGTGTTGTGGATGAAGAGACAGCGCGTGTTATTAACGGTGCTATAGATGCCTTAGGTCGCGATAGATATCTGGTGAAGGGAAAGGTCGTGCATGTCGATGGCCGCCCCGTTGCGCGCACCAGAAGTCTACTGCTTGAAAACGTCTTGCGAAACCAGCACACTCGGCGAGGACCTGCACGACCCCCGAGGACGGTTCGCAATACCATACCCACAACCAAAACAAAACCCCCTCAGCGTTTTGGTTGTGTATATTATTTGAACGGCCAGGAGATCGCCGTTTCCCATCTGATCTGTAATGTAAAGCCGGTGGAAGAGGTTACGCTGGTTGTTGGGCGCAAACGCTGCGCGGTCCGTCGGAATATGAGCAATTGGGTAAGTTCTGCGGCCGCGCTAGCAGCGGAGCAACTCGATCCGGCAGACCTCAACCAAGAGGACGTCAACTTTGAAGCCGACACTTTGATCCGAAATCCTGAGCATGTCGCTTTATTCGTGGTCAGCGCCCGACACCACCGCGAGACCGACATCGTGGCGGAAGGCTTTTACGGACTGCGCCTTGCCAGCGTCTTCTCATAATAACTTACAACGCCAGTCTCCCAATCGCAGGAGATGTTGCGAGATGCATTAGAGACTTCGGTTGAGGAAAACATCGTCAACCCGCAGTTGGAATCGATTATTCCGCGCATTTTACAGGCATTGCAAAAAGCAGATTGTGGTTCTGGCTCTGCGAGACCCGGAGCCGGATCATGCAACCTTCGCTGCTCTATTTGATATTGCGCAGTTAGAATCCGGTCATCGCCAGCGCATCCTGGAAGATTACGTCAACCGGGAAGGAACGGTAGAAGAGTATTGGCAGCAATTGCGCGATGATCCCGATATTCGTAACGAGGAACTGGATCAACTACAAGATCTTTAACGTAGGCCACCATTACCCTGAATCACGTTGATCTGTATGCATATTACCGGTTACGATGTACAGGCGACATCGGACCCAACCTGCGGGATCTAAGCCGGCTCAGGCCGACAGACTGGCGTGAATTGTTAGACACAGTAGTGAACGGAAACAGGATCGGCGCGCCTGAATTCTTCGGGAATGACGAGGAAGAACGGATCAATCGCTACGCTGAATTCCTGCCCCGTATGGTTGAAAGCATCTTTCCAACTGCGGTGTTAACGCACCGTCTCGCAGAAACGGACGAAACCGGATTTGATTTCAGATCGGCACTGACTTTTCTCAACCACAACCCGGATTTCGAGTTTCGGAACACTCTGGTTAAGCCTATCTGGACGGGCATCCAGATGCTCTGGCGGGAATCGATGCTCCTGAAGAAACAGTTGGCACTTTGAAGAGCATGCAACGCCTCTTTGAGGTTGCGCCAGCCGTTAACAGGGCCTCAGCCGTTGCCAGGCTGATGGCTAAAGGCGTTACTTCGGCGACTGCTATCCGCCGTATGGGACCTACTCAGTTCATTCGTCAAAATCAGGAAGCATTGGGGGTTGACGAGGCACAAGAGATGTATACCCAAGCGGCGCGCAAGGCGGACACGGCCCTCTTACTGCTTAGTCAGTCGATTGTATTCAACCCCACTAACCCGGCAATCATTGCCCCTCACCTTGCCGGTCAGGGCGGGCCTGATCTTGAAGACCTGTTCGGTTCGCTCGACCTTTGCAAATGTGAACACTGTAATTCGGTCTACAGTCCGGCGTAGTTTACCCAGTTGATATTCTCCACTACTTGATGAATCGCCCGACCGTCTCGGGCGGCAGAACGGCGTTGGATGTGCTCTTCCACCGCCGCCCCGATCTGGGTGAGATCGAGCTGAACTGTCACAACACCAACGCTGTGTTGCCCTATGTGGATCTGGTGTTGGAGGTCTTGGAAACGGCGGTCGTCGGTGGAGGAACGCTGACGATTGTCGAAGAGGATGGACAAGATCGTTTCTTTCCTTTCCAGACCACTGCTGACGCCGATGCCTCGGAGCCAACCCCGAACACTTGAATGAGCAAACCTACAATATTGTTCGGGACGCAGTTTATCCTTGGCTACTACCCTTCGACCTGCCGTACTCGGAGGTTCGTAACTATCTCGACCATCTGGGCGTTCCGTTTCACGAGCTGATGAGTCTGTTCGATTTCACGGTGACGCCTGCAGTTTGAAACAGCCATTGCAGCCGAGTATCTTGGCTTAACTTCCCGAGACACGGGAAATCATCACAGGTGACAGCAACGATTCGCTCCATAGCTTGTGGGGTTTTGATAATCAGGGCGAACTAAATCTGTTTGTTGATAACCGGAATGCCGCCCGGTTGCTGGATCGGTCAGGCCTGACAACATACGAAGAGCTAACCAGCCTGCTCGCTGTTCATTAGGGACATCGATCCGCATGAGGAACCTGGGCATTCGGTTTGAGGCCGATTGCAATCTGGATACTGCCACCATCACGAACCCCAATAACGGTGCCTTGGACCGCATCCACCGATTTGTCCGCCTTTGGCGCAGACAGTCCTGGTCGATTGCCGAGTTGGGTGCAATTCTGGAGATGCTGGGATGCTGAACGATCTAATTAATGAAGTATTGGTCCAACTTGCCGCTGTCACGGAGGTTCACCGTGAACTCAAAGCGCCTCTGCCAGTCCTACTGAACTGGTTGGCTGACCGCATGCCGACGGTCCCCTGACGGCGATCAACCCTCGCTCTATGAACAGGTCTTCCTGGATCCCACTGTTCACAAACCGGAGAGCTGGCTATATTTGCATTAAACGAATCTAGAAGTGAACTCGCAGATGCTACAGCATCACTCGATGACCACGTGCCCATCACTTACAGCGCCTTAGGCATAACTGCTGCCGATCTATTGCTGTTGATTGAGACAGAACTATCCGATTCTAACCTCAATCTTTCCAATCTGACACGACTTTACCAGGCGGTATCTCTGTCAAAGAAGCTCCGGTTATCCATCCCAGCGTATTTATCAATTCGTCGTCTATCAGGGATCGATCTGTTTGGAGCAGGCGCAATCGAGCGCACGAAGCAATTCGTGGAATTGGTCGGACGTGTACAAAGTAACGACATTGAATATTGCACAACTCGACTATTTGTCACGTCACCAAGAAATGGACGCAGCGCCGGTTGGTCCGTCTGAGAAGGAAGTCACGACAAATCTGGTGACGCTGCGACAAGGACTGTACCAGATCGCGCTTGACCATGAGCTTCCCGAATCCGGCGACGAAATTCTTGATATGACTGAAATAAAGAATAAGCTGGCCCTGTTATTACCGGCTGAAGTGGTTAGCCAGCTATTGGCGATTATCAACAGAACGTCGAATCGATTGCGGGAAGATCAGATAGCATTGATTGAAGAGTATGTATCTCTCTTCTTAGATCCGGCTGACCTGATTGCAGCCTGGTTTAATGACGATGAAGACGAAGGTGCAGAACCCGACGAAAGAGCGCAGATCTGTACTCGAACCATTACTCCTGCATTTACGTCGTATCACCAGCGAGAATCTTTCCATTCAGAAGATTGCATTGGCACTCGGTATCGAACTATTGGCTGCCGAAAAACTGCTACGCACTTTTGTATCTTTGTCAGATAGTGATGAATCCTTAATGGAGATGTTTCTTGAAGACGGCTTCGTACCACCGATTCCCGAATCTGAGGAAGCAACGCCGAATTTTGAGGAAACGACCAATCCTGAGGCGTTCGCGCAGCAATTTTCTTCCTATTATCTACTGGCGAAGCTGGCGCTCGTTCTCCAAGCGCTAGAAGTGCCTGCTGATGAAATCGAGTTTTACTTTACCCGTGGCGTGCCTTCAGGGTGGCTTAATCTAAACACCCTTCCTTTGGAACCTGTGGAACAAGAAGCTGCATCAGAGCTTGCTACCTTATTGAATATTATGAGTGAACTGTTTCAGGCATCACGCAGACTTTTCGGTGATCTAACCACACTGTTTGATCTGTTGGATTCGCTGGAGAGTGAAGCTGGTGAAACCATTGAGCTGTCAGAAATTCTGGAATCAATAGCTTCACTATCGGGATGGGAAATTCAAGACGTAGATTTCCTGGCAGGTTCATCAGCCATCGATATACCATTTCCTGAAGGATTCCGGGATGGACAGTTCCTGTTACAACTTAGGTCACGGTTCCAGTTGTTGCGCAAAGTCTCAGTATTAGCCGAAACCGTCCATCAATGGGCTGCACAACCGGTCACCATCGAAACGGCTCGTGCTGTAAAACAAGCCGCACGAGCTAAGTATGAGGACAGGGACCAGTGGTTGACGGTCGCAAAACCACTGCGTGATGAACTCAGAGAACAACAGCGGGCCGCGCTGGTCGCCTACCTTGTTCACACTATTCGGATACAGGTGCCTCGACTGACGGAGTCGCAGCCAACCATCTCAATCGGCGATCGCGGTAATGAAGTAGTCGAACTCCAACTCAAATTAAATATGGCTGGGGCGATTCCTCCATTACAGGTAGACGGTATTTTCGGCCCCAAGACTCGGCAGGCCGTCAGAGATTTCCAGGAAGCGAACGGTTTAACTGTGAATGGCACTGTAGGTCCCGTTACCTGGGCAGCTATCAATCAGGTTAATCGCCGTCTACGGGGTCCTAATGAACTGTATGCCCATTTCCTGATAGATGTCGAGATGGACCCTTGTATGCTTACCTCTCGCATGGTGTTGGCGAACAGTTCGGTTCAGCTCTTTATCCAGCGTTGCCTGCTAAACCTGGAGCCCGAAGTCCAGCTATCGCCCGAAGACGTGAAAGAATGGGAATGGATGAAGCGCTACCGCGTCCTGGGGGGCCAATCGCAAGGTCTTCCTTTATCCGGAAAACTGGATCTACCCTGAACTGCGGGATGACAAGACCCCGCTTTTCAAGGAGTTGGAGAGCGGCCTCCTCCAGGATGAGATCAATGAGGCGACGACCGAGCGCGAATACCTCGGATATCTCAAGGGTCTCAACCAGATCGCCCAACTGGAAGTCAGCGGAATCTACCGCCAATGGGAGGTGGACCGGGACATCTTACACGTTATAGCCCGCACGCAAAACGCACCTCGCACCTATTTCTATCGAACCTGGGTTGATCAACGTTATTGGACTGCCTGGGAAAAGATCGACGTGGATATCGAAGGAGATCACCTCGTGCCGGTAGTTTGGAATCGTCGCTTCTATCTCTTCTGGCCAATTTTTGAGGAAAAGGAGTATTGAGAAGATTTCAACCAAAACGATCTCAGTAACGGAAGAAGGCGAAAAGATTGAAAGAGAAGTTCAGACCAAAGAGATCCTAAACTTTTACGAAATTCAAATCGCCTGGAGCGAATACCGCGAGGGACGTTGGTCGCCCAAGGAATTGTCAGACACTTCCATCACCACACCTGAAGAGAACAAGCTGACTCCGAAAGCAAACTACTCGTTTTGGCCTCAGTTCGATAATCAGAGTCGCTTGTATATATTTAACGATCCCTATTTCCACCAAGGCCCTTTCCGCTTTGAAGCCTGTCACGCCAAACCGGTCATTAGGAAAGGCAGCGCTCCCGCCAAACAAAGAACCGTCTTCCCCGGCACGCTTTCCAGATTTGATAGGCTAAGGGAGAAACCAAATGTAAATCGACCTCTCGAGGTGTTCACGGAGGGACGAAGTATCCCGATGGTTGACATCGAAATTTTCAGTGATTTCAAGTCCACGGCCGTATTCGCCAAAACACCGGGCAAATTCACGGTTGTCCTGCCAGGTACGGAGCGGCATTTCATATCGCGATCGCCCTTCGTTTATTATGATCAACGAAGAACCTTTGTGGTTATTCCCCGGGGCAAATACTCCGGCGGCTTTTCGGACCCCGATCTTGGTCTTGTTTTTGAGCTGAATCAAGTCCCGGTTCCCTTGGAACTGCCGGATACGGTCGCACGATCCGTAGCAAATTTTGTCGCTGGCAAAGCAGGCGAGTCCCTAACGTCGGAGACGTTGGACAATGATGCGCCAAACACGCCGGTGGCCGTCTTGCTTTCACCGGTCGTCGCCCATGTGAGCACGCTGGTACCGCTTCACTGGCAAGCCAAGGGCTTTCGGTTTGAAAACCACTATCATCCCTATGTGTGTCTGCTCATCGAAGAACTCAACCGGTATGGTATAGACGGAATATTCAGGCCGGACCCGGAGAAAGAGAAAGTCGGGCAACGAAAGACAGTCGTGGAGAGCCTAATTCGACAAAAACGAAGAAGCACATTTTTTGCGAATGCTTATGACCCCACCAACGTCGTGGATAACCCCAGACCGAAAGAGGAGTTTGATTTCGATTACGGTGGGGCTTATTCGGTCTACAATTGGGAGCTTTTCTTCCATGCACCTCTGATGTTGGCGAAGCGCCTCAGCGACAATCAGCGGTTTGCCGAAGCCCATCGTTGGTTCCATTACATTTTCGATCCGACCTATAGACCGGAAGATACGCTGTCTGAAGCTTGGCCCGAACGCGTCTGGCAAATCAAGCCATTTTTTGAAGAAGGGGTGGGGCAATCGATCCAGCGCACTATGCTGCTCCTGAAATCCAGCGGACTGACCGCCGAAGAAAGAAAAGAACGCAAGATTCTGCAAGATCAAATTGAAGCATGGCGCAAAGATCCCTTTAACCCCCATCTGATTGCCCGACTGCGACCGGTAGCCTATATGAAGGCGACCGTGATGGTGTACCTCGACAATCTGATCGCCTGGGGAGATCATCTGTTTCAGCAGAACTCGATGGAGTCGATCAACGAGGCAACGCAACTCTACATCCTGGCCGCCGAAATTCTGGGGGAGCGGCCCCGGGAGATCGCAGCCCATGAGAATGCCATTCAGACGATCAACGGGGAAGAGGTAAGGACTTTCAACGACCTGCGGAGCCGCCTCGATGCGTTTTCCAATGGTACTCGTCGAAATCGAAACACTGATCCAGCTTGATGCGTCGCCCGGAAACGGCGGCGGCATCGGAAGCCTAGTCGGTCCAAATGAGTTTACCTTAGCTCCACTCGACAACGTCAACGGAGATTTACAGCCCGACCTTCCACTCGCCTCAAACCACTTGGAACCGCCGGACGACAATCCTCCTGTGACGGATGTCCCTTTGGCACAGCCCGTTCCTGCTGTGCTTGGCCCTACCCTTTTCTTCTGCATTCCCAAGAACGACAAGCTCATGGGCTATTGGGATATCGTCGAGGACCGGCTCTTCAAGATTCGCCATTGCATGAATATCGAAGGGGTGGTGCGTCAACTGCCGCTGTTCCAGCCACCCATCGATCCGGGCCTGCTCGTCAAGGCTGCTGCAGCGGGTGTGGATATCAGCAGCGTCCTTAACGATCTCAACGCGCCACTGTTGCCTTACCGATTCCAAGTGCTGCAACAGAAAGCGTCTGAACTCACGAGAGACGTCATCAGCTTAGGGGGCTCGTTGTTGGCTACCCTGGAGAAGCGAGATGCCGAGGCGCTCGCGTTACTCCGGGCTCATCATGAAGTCAAACTCCTGGAGGCAGTCAGGCAGATTCGAGAACAGCAGATCGAGGAAGCAGAAGAGCAGAAACAAGCCATCGAGGAATCACGGAATGCTGCACAATTCCGTAGCTTACACTATACTGAGTTGGTATCAACGGGCTTGGTTGAAGGCGAGAATCAACAGGTTCTGTTAACGGTCCTCAGTATGCTTGCCCAATTACTAGCCGGAGCAAGTAGTGTGGAAGCCTCCGAAATCGCCTACAGTCAAGCTGACTGGAGTTCGAGCGTGGGTGGAAGCTTGGGCTTTAGCGCTTCAGTTAATCTATTCAGCGCTCCCCCCGGCCCCAGCGTGGGGGGGAGTTTGGGTGAATCGTTGAGTGCCGGAACGAGCGGGGGAGGCACTAAGAAATCCTCTGGCACGAGAGCAAGGGCGGAGGAATGGGCAACGATGGCGAACACCCAGCAAACCCAGGCACATTTGTCGGGAATCACCAGTAGCTTTTTCCGCCGTCACGAGGAGTGGGTTTTCCAACAAGAACTCGCCAACAAAGACGTGTTGCAGTTGGACAAACAGATCGAGGCAGCGAAGATCCGAATCGAACTGACCAAGAACGAACTCAAGAATCACGACACTCAGATAGAGAATGCCAAAGAAGTTAATGAATATATGCGTTCGAAATATACCAACCAGGAACTCTACAACTGGATGGTATCCCAAATTTCCGCAATATACTTCCAGAGCTATAAGCTTGCCTATGATCTCGCTAAACGGGCCGAACGCGCCTTCCAATACGAACTCGGCGTAACGGACACCAACCGCATTCAGTTCGGCTACTGGGACAGCCTCAGGAAAGGGCTGCTCTCAGGCGAGAAGCTCTACCACGATCTTAAACGCTTGGACGTTGCCTACTTTGAAGAAAACCGCCGCGAATATGAATTGACCAAACATGTCTCACTGGCGATGCTCAATCCGATTGCGCTCCTGCACTTGAAGGAGGAGGGGCGATGCGAGATCGAAGTGCCCGAGGCGCTATTTGATCTGGATTATCCGGGACACTATTTCCGCCGCATCAAGTCCGTCAGCATCACCATCCCTGCGGTGACCGGGCCATACACAACCATTTCCTGTACGCTGCGTCTTCTTCGCAGTTCGACTCGACGGCAAAGTACGCTGCTCAGCGGTCAGTATCCCCGCGATCTGGAAAACGATGATCCACGGTTCAGCGACGGTTTTGGCGCCATTCAATCCATCGCCACCAGCGGCGGGCAAAAGGATAGTGGCCTCTTCGAGTTCAACTTCCGGGATGAGCGATATTTGCCCTTCGAAGGAATGGGCGCAATTAGCCGCTGGCAGTTGGAGATGCCTGATGAGTTTCGTCAGTTCGATTATGACTCCATCTCCGATGTCATTTTGCATATAAACTACACCGCCAGAGAAGGCGGCGGCGCGTTACGCGGTGCTGTAAGTGACCACTTGCGCGACGGGATTAACGCGCTGGTTACAGGGGACAACTCTCCAGGACTGCATCAACCCTTCAGCGCCCGTCACGAATTCCCGACCGAGCTTCACCGCTTCCTCCATCCGGCGGCTGAGTCAGGGCGGCAAACACTCGCGCTAGATCTCACCCAGAACCGCTTCCCTTACGTGTTCCGTGGTCGAAGCATTCTCGTGGATCAAGTGCATGTCTTCGTTCAATTGGCCGAGGAATTCAGCGACGCCGACAGTTCGGGTACTCAATTTACTTTAGTTCATCCCGGAGGAGAAGCAGCGGTGGATTTAGGTGCAGCCTCTTCTTTTGGCAATGTGCGCCAGGTGTCCATCAACGATCTAAACAGCGGGCCGGGAGAGTGGAGGTTCGAGGTCACAAGTGTTGGCAATGGATTGACCGGCGAATCGGGCGAACTCAACCCGAACGTTATCGAAGATATTATTCTCATTCTGCACTACAGGGTTGAGTAGGATTGAGCAATTCCCTGATGCTGCGTCTCGGGATTAGGGTCGCCATCCTCAGGCGTCGATGTCTCCAATGGAGTCGTGGCAGAAGTCGGCGCCGGTGCCCAGACGGGAGACGAAGGAGTGGTCGGGGAAGCAGCGGCGCTCGGAGCGCGAACTGACTTTGCTAAGCCGACCGTCATTGTCCAAATCATATTTTCCAGTTGATGCCCTTTATAATTCAAAATCGCGGTGTATTCGCCGTCAGAGGATCGCAAGGCGTAGTCTGCTCGAACTGGCGTAGGTTCGATCTCAACCCATCGAGCTTTCGACACATTGGTTTTTAGAACTGCACGGACAATGTCATTTGGTGGTTCTCCACTGGCGATGAGGGATAGTCCGAAAAATGAGTTTCGCAAATTGAACGGCGATTCTCTACGATTACACGTACAGAGACATTCGCTGACCGAAACTTGTAAAAGGGCGCAATACGATTTTACCTCGTAAGATGCGAAAAGCCGATGTGGCGGAATGGTAGACGCAACGGACTTAAAATCCGTTGGGCCATATAAGGCCCGTGCCGGTTCGAGTCCGGCCATCGGCACCTCGAAAATGCGATTTTACAAGGCAAATGCGTTAGGATTCAACAAAATAGTTGATTGCCGCACCGTCACACACGAAAACGCACGAAAACGCCGATTATACGTCAAGTATCCGTCAAATGCCCCCGCTGTTTTTCTGTCCCAGCGATTTTGTGTCCTGCTTCGAGGTCGAAAGAATAGCTCGCACAAAAGCGTGCGCGTGTGTGCTACTCGCTCGGAGTCGGTGCGTCCGCGAGCCTGCGGGCGATTTCGTCTAGTTTATCGTGCATCGCACCGCGCTCTTCCCGCTCTGCCTCTGATGGCATCCAGATATTGGCAATGTTCGCGCCCGGAGCGTGATCCCTCAAGAAAGCGAGTTTGTCCACAGGGACGCCGAAGGCAGGAACCAGCATATTAAGGGGGATGTCAGGGGGCCTTGGAGTTTATCCGTCATGCGTTCGGCAGCGAGAGTGGGATTCAGTTCGCACTGAGCCGCGATGCGTTCTTTTCGTATTGCCACTTGTTGCCATTCTTGTTCTCGGATCGCGGCGACGGTGTTGTTGCTCACGTGGAGTGCGCGTGCGATTGCGCGCTGAGAGTCGCCGTTAGCGAGTGCGTTTACAATTCGCTGCCGAATAACGAACGGACAGAGCTTTGCGTTGTGACGCTTTGGCTTGAGGCTATGCGTCCGTGACAGCGATTCGCTGTTATTTGTTCAAAGGTTCAAACGAACATCTTATGGTCGATTCCTCCCAGGGACAATCATCGAAATCAGACCATTCCGAAACGGCTCGAAGTCCTTTATAGCGCCCGGCGTCGAGCCTGTTTCCTAAAGAAAGATCAGGCAATCGACTACAATAGGAGACCTACGTTCGCGGAAATAATAGCAAGAAAAAAATCAAGTAGGCCGATTTTCCAGCCGAAACGCCCAAAAGCAATTGCCACAAGTACCAAGCAGGCAATGCTAACCACTCCGTGCACGATTTGTCCTCCCAGTGTCCTAAAGAATGCTCCCCTGTTGAAAGTAGCGAAACTTGTGATCAGACCAAAAATGATGGTGGCACAAACTACGAAAAAAGGCATAGGCGGCACGGGGTATTCTTGGTTTAACCAAGAGAGCAAGCTGTGTGCCTAGCGGGGCGAAATTCTCAACTGATAGTGGGTAAGTATTTATCTGCTGCCGATTTACAATGTTAACAGCATGACCAAACTTTGGAAGCACTCAGTGCCCAAATCGTAAATTGTTCTGACGGTCGTAAGAGTTTCCGACGATTGCCTCGCGCAACTCGACTTGGTTAGGTTCCAATCCTCGTTGAGACCGTACGCTGAACGCACCACGTCCCGACACACTAGTTACAGATGAATTACGGGGAAATCATCTCTGACAATCTGAGCAAAGTTGGTTGGCACGCCGATGA
This sequence comes from uncultured Verrucomicrobiae bacterium, assembly GCA_963807435.1. Lineage (GTDB taxonomy): Bacteria > Verrucomicrobiota > Verrucomicrobiia > Chthoniobacterales > UBA10450 > Udaeobacter. The sequence continues at coordinate 739,920 of CAWECA010000010.1, read as the reverse complement.
AAAGCTCAGCGCGTTTGTTGAACTTGAACATCAGGTGTTAACCGTAACATTTATCTCGAATCCACTCATGACGATTCGTGCCGGAAGCAATGACAATTATCGAAATCAAGTTCGACCTGCTTCACCGCAGCCTCGATTCTGGCGGGCGTGAAGCGCATATCGCCCATCAGGAGATCTTTGGACGAGTGCAAGAACTCGAGAAGATATTTTTTCTGCCGAATACCTCCAATTGAGGGTCATCCTGCGCGATATCTTTGAGTGGCAGTGCCTGACTGGAAGCATCGAATTTTCCCTCAGCCAACACGGCATTAGCGATTTGAGCCATCTGGCGGTTGAGACGCTTGATATATTTGCAGGCCTTCGCGAGAGCTTGCCGAAGGTATTCAACTCGTTATTTGTAGTGGGAGCCACCTGCGCTTCCGCAACAAGGCCTTCGATTTCGTCGATGAGTCTTTGAAGTTCTTCTACGTTCATGTTGGCGACCAAGCTACCGCAATTGTTTTTGCCTTCATTAAATCATGAAAATAAGTGTAACTTGCAAAGTTAATCCTAAAACGTTACGCGCGAATGGCGTTGTCTTTGACACAATCTTCCCTGAGCCACTACTCTGTGAAATCGCAGTGTGCTCGTCTTGGGTCTCGGTCACATCGCGAGCCGCATAATAAACGCGAATCGCAGCGTAGTGCGACGATTCTAAAATTTCGCCTTTCCCGTTCGCGTTGGCAACGCCATTCGGTTCGCCATACCACAGCCGTCCTGAATAGCAGCGCATCCGAAATTGGATCGACGCCACATTTGTCGTTGCGCGCCCGGACTTCGTAAAGGTATTGAAGCTCTCTCATCACCGGGTTGCCACATTCAGTAAACCAAAACGAGCACGGCTGCTCCCTTAGCCTTTACATGCGGCTCAATATCCAAAATGGCAGGAATTCTCAAGGTCTGACAGCTTTGCTGACGCTTGGGGCGGCCGTGTTATTTGTTCACTTGCTGACCGGTGGCCGTTACGGTTTTCACCGGGATGAATTGGCGACACTGGACGATGCCCGGCACCTGGCGTGGGGCTGCGTTGCGTATCCTCCGGTAACGCCGTTCTTTGGGTGGATATCGCTGAGGTTATTCGGAACATCATTGACCGGGTTTCGGTTATTCGCGGCGGCTTCGGTTTCGGTGGCAGTCGTCCTGACGGGATTGATGGCACGCGAATTGGGCGGCAAAACCGGGGCGCAGGCGCTTGCTGCCTCGGCCGCGATTCCGTTCGCACTCGCTGCCGGAAGTCTCATGCAATACGTGTCATTTGATTACCTGGCGTGGGTCGCTTGTTCCTATTTTTTTATTCTGCTGTGTAAATCGCGCGATCCGCGGTGGTGGCTCGCAATCGGAGGCTGCATCGGGTTTGGGATGCTGACCAAGTACAGTATGCTGGTTTGCGCGCTTTCCGTAGCGGCAGCCATGCTGTTCACGGACCTTCGCGCCCATCTTCGGAGCAAATGGCTATGGCTTGGCGTCGCAGCCTCGCTGCTCATCTTCCTGCCAAATTTCGTTTGGCAGATTCAAAACAATTTCGCGTCACTCGAGTTTCTCCGGCACATTCATGAACGAGACGTGCGTATTGGCCGGACGAAAAATTTTCTGCCTAATCAACTGAAGCTGACGCTTTTCACCCTGCCTCTGGTAGTGCTGGGTTTGTATTTCTATTTTGCATCGAAAACCGGGCGGCTCTTTCGCGCGGTAGGTTATTTGTACCTGATCCCGCTGATTACTTTTTTGGTTGCGAAAGGTCGCGACTATTATCTCGCCCCGGCTTACCCGTGCCTGTATGCCGGCGGGGCGGTTTTTGGCGCCGAACTGATCTGCAATGTTCCTCCAGTTTGGCGGAACTTTATGCGGGGACTTGCCTGGGTTGCCGTCGTGACAACGATTTTGCCCGCTGCGGCCTATTTTGTTCCGATAGCACCAGTTGATTCGCTTTGGGCGAGGCAGGCGTTCAAGGTGAACGAAGATTTCCGCGAGGAAATCGGATGGCCGGAATTGGTGCAACAGGTTGCACGGATTCGTGACTCGTTAGGTCCGACCGAGCGTTCTCAGGTGGGAATCCTCGCTGGAAATTATGGTGAAGCTGGCGCCATTAGCCTTTATGGAGAAGAATATGGATTGCCCAAGGCAATCTGTGGCACCAACTCATTCTGGGCACGCGGTTATGGCGATCCGCCGCCGGAGATCTTGATCGTGATCGGGCTTTCTCGCGACTTTGCTGAACATTCCTTCGAATCGTGCGAGTTGGTCGGCCATGTTACAAACAGATACGGTGTTGCGAACGAGGAGATACCGATCATGCCGACATACTCCTTTGTCGGCATCTGCGTGAAACGTGGCCTGAATTTTGGAGGAAATTCCGTCGCTATGGCTGAGGGCAATATTACGAAGCAGATGAGTCGATTAGGGATTTATGAATCCGATCTCGATGAAACTTTTGCCAGGTCATCCGGGCCGGGGGGGCAAAACGTAAACAAAGTCGCCACTGCGGTGACGCTACGACATAGGCCGAGCGGGAACAGCGTGACCGTGCAAGATTCTCGTTCCCAGGCAGTGAACCGGAGACTGGCTCGGGAACGTTTGCTTAAGACGATCGAGAAAGAGCGTGAGCAACGTCGCGCGGCAGAAATTGCAGAGCGCGAGAAAGCCCGCAGACGAAAGTCGCGACGCCCGGCGGCGCTCCGAAAGAAGATTTTGGAGTCAAAACGCAGACGGAGCGAGCTCAAAAAGCAGCGGGGTAAAATTCACATTCAAGAAAATCGTGCGTCTTAATACATCTGCTGATGCACGTTGTGACGAATCGGTTTGTAAATTAACACTAACGCTATGAAAAAAGGAATGATATTGGCAACCGCCCTAGCCGCCTTGGGATTAATGCTGGCTTCCTGCTCGAGCACTCCTGAGACTACCACCACAACAACGCGCCAGACCACGGTCTCTGCTGTGCCACCACCACCGGCTGCACAAACGACCACGACTACCACCCATACCGGCACTAATTATTGACGCGGAACGCGTCTATAGAACTAGGGCTGCTTCCGGAGGGTAATGGCCCTATCTACGGGATCGGTACAAGTTGTTGAAGTATGCCTTTATTTCCGCTTTCGGGGTTGAGTGTTATTTCACCGATACGATTTGTTACGATCCGCCATTGGGTGTCCCCTTTGTTCGAATTGACTTGCCGCAATCGGCGCACTGATGAGGTAGTTAGTCGCCAGAGAGCTGGAAGATTTTAAGCGCTGCAGCGACTCACCAGTAGCCGAGCCGATACGGCGTGCTGATGTATTCTTTTGTGGGGATTCGTGGCGACGAATCTCGCAAGGCAAAAGCGTGGCTTAGGCCGTCTTCACGGGGGAGTCTGTGCTTTGAGCTTCCTCTTCTTCAGTCTGACTCACTACAGGCGCGATTGCCTGAAGCTTTTCGCCATTGCGCAGGTCCATCAGTTTTACACCCATGGTATTGCGACCGGTTTCGCGAATTTCTTTGACACGCGTACGCACCATCTGGCCTTTGTTCGTGATCAACATGATTTCGTCTGCTTCGCGAACCGTGAGCGCGCCAACGACCTCGCCCGTTTTTTCACCGGTTCTCATGGTTATGATGCCTTTGCCGCCGCGTGATTGCCGCCGGTAATCATCAAACGTTGTACGTTTACCGATTCCGTTTTCCCCGGCGACCAGCAACATCGCGTCTGGATCAACAATAGCGGTCGCCACGACGTGGTCGGCTTTCCGCGGGCGAATTCCCCAGACTCCGACGGTGTTGCGGCCCTGATCGCGCAATTGTTCTTCGTGAAAACGCAAACTCATGCCGTCTTTCGTAATGAGCACAATTTCGTTGCTGCCGTTGGTTAGTTTCGCATCGATCAAGCGGTCACCGTCTTCGATTTGAATGGCGATGATTCCGCCGCGGCGGACGTTCGCGTAGTTGGATAAATTCGATTTTTTAACGATGCCGGATTGTGTTGTGAAAACGATGTGCAGATTTTCGTCCCAGGTTTCGTCGACGGTATTCGGCCCGGTGCCTGATTTCTTGGATTGCACACGAATCGTGGCTGCGATTTTTTCGTCCGGCTTGAGCTCGAGAATGTTCGCGATCGAGCGGCCTTTCGCCGCGCGTCCCATCTCGGGAATTTCGTAAACTTTTTCCACATAAGCGCGTCCTGTAGCGGTGAAAAACATCAGGTAATCGTGCGTAGTCGCGGCGAAAAGGTGCTCGACGAAATCGCCTTCCTCCTCCTCGGTGGCGCCTTCGCGCGTTTGCATCCCGATCACGCCTTTCCCGCCGCGCCGCTGGGCGCGAAACGCACTCACAGCCGTGCGCTTGATAAAGCCGCCATAGGTGATGCTGATGATACAACCCTCATTTACGATGAGATCTTCGATGTTGATCTCCGCTTGGTCCGGCGCAATTTCCGTCAGGCGCGCCGAACCGTACTTGTCGCGGATTTCGCACAGCTCCTTTTTAATGATGCTGAAAACGCGCTGTTCTTTCGCGAGGATGTCGCGCAAATCCTTAATGGTGTCGATGAGACCTTTGTATTCGCCGACTATCTTCTCGCGCTCAAGTCCAGTCAGCTGATACAAGCGCAGGTTCAGAATTTCGTCGGCTTGCTGGTCGCTGAACGCGTAGCGGCCATCGGTCAGGCGGGCAGGATCGCGAATGAGAATCCCGAGTTGCTCAACCTGGCGTTTGGTGAATTCGAATGCGAGCAGTTTCACACGCGCTTCGTCGCGATTCGCTGATCCGCGGATAATGCGCAGGAATTCATCGAGATTGGCGAGCGCAATGAGGTAACCTTCGAGCGTTTCAGCGCGCTCTTCGGCCTTCCGTAATTCGTATCGGGCGCGGCGCAGCACCACTTCGCGGCGATGGTCGATGTACACCGCATTGGCATCCTTAAGCGGCAGCAACTTCGGCCGGCCGTGATCGATGGCCAACATCGTGACAGCAAATGAACTTTCCAGCGCCGTGTGTTTGTAGAGATTGGCGATAATGACTTTCGGGTTCGCGTCGCGTTTGAGCTCGATGACTACGCGCGTGTTTTCGTCCGATTGATCGCCAACGTAACTGATATCGGTTAGCACCTTTTCGTTCACCAACTGGGCGATTCGCTCGACCAACGTGGCCCGATTCACGCCATACGGAATTTGCGTGATGACGATTTGCTCGCGCCCACCTTTGAGTTCTTCCACGCCTGCCTTGCCGCGCACCTTAAAGCTGCCCCGACCCGTCTCGAAATACTGGCGAATGCCGGTGACCCCACAGATCATGCATCCAGTGGGAAAATCTGGTCCTTTCACGTGCTTCATCAGCTCGTCCAGCGTTATATCGGGATTATCGATTTGCGCGCAGAGGCCATCGATGACTTCAGTCAAATTATGTGGCGGAATGTTGGTCGCCATGCCGACGGCTATGCCGGTCGCGCCGTTAACCAGCAGGTTTGGAAATGCAGCGGGGAAAACGGTCGGCTCGGTGCGTGTTTCATCGTAGTTCGGGACAAAATCGACAGTGTCCTTGTCCATGTCGGTCATCAGCGCGGCGCCGAGATGCGTCATGCGTGCTTCGGTGTACCGCATCGCCGCCGGCGGATCGCCCTCAACAGATCCGAAATTGCCCTGGCCGTTGATCAGCGGTTCGCGCATCGCCCACTGCTGCGCCATGTGGACGAGCGTGGGATAAATCACCGCTTCGCCATGCGGGTGATAATTACCGCTGGTGTCGCCGCAGATTTTTGCGCACTTCCGGTGCTGCCGCCCCGGGAAAAGCGACAGATCGTGCATCGCATAGAGAATTCTTCGCTGCGAAGGTTTGAGTCCGTCGCGCGCATCAGGCAACGCGCGAGAAATGATGACCGACATCGAGTAATCGAGAAAAGACCTCGATACTTCCTCGGCTACGTTGATCGGCTCTACTTTTTCGTTCGGATTCAACATAATTCGCTTTGGCCAGACGCTAACGAGTACGCAGAAGGTCGCTCCGCCATGAAGCGCTTTTCCCAGATCCTGGAGGTCTCATCGGCTTGCCGGGTGGTCGCTGGCGGACCCACCTGCGCATCAGCCGGAAGTTTGACTCTTAAAAAATTCAGCACCGCGCGGATCGTTGCCTCGTAATCCTGACAAAGTTTTTCGTACTCGACCTGGAATGGGTCCACTCCGATTCGTCGAAAGAAATCGTCCCAGATTTTATCCTGTCGTTCAGCTTCGTGGAGTGATTGCTCGATGAGATCCGCATCGAATTCCGGTTCTCGCAAACTGGTCTTACCTTTCTGCACTTTCCAAAGCCCAGTCTGAAGGGCGCGAGCTACGGACAATGCCTGGCGCAACTTGTGACGCCGCAGGATGCGGACAAAACGAAGACCCGGGAAGGCCTCGCTCAGCATTACCAGGTCGCTCGTTGCGGAATTTCCAAAACTATGGGTCTCTCTGAGCCGCGCAATAAAATCGTACAGATACCAACTCATCAACTTGAAACCGAAGACTCCATTGTGGGTTGTTTTGCTATTCACCACACCGCGTACATAAGCCGCGTAGTCACCGATTGGATCAATCCCGAGCTCAGCAGCATAACGACCCTCTTTCGGGAGAAAAAATTGCTTCGGCATACCTGCGCGGCGAGTGTCGCGCAGCCCGTCGGTAAGCAAATTGCTGCCTGAGCGAGGGATCGTGCAGACTACGTAACAACGCCGCGGATGACGCAGCTTATGAAACAAACCTCCCATCTGGTTTTATACGTCGAGATTGCGCACGTTTAGCGCGTTGTCCTCGATGAATTGACGCCGCGGTTGAACCACGTCGCCCATCAAGATCGTGAACATTTTGTCAGCATCGACAGCGTTGTCGTCGTTCAAGTCCACTTTTAAGAGCTTTCGTTTCTCGGGATTCATCGTGGTCTCAAACAACTCCTTGGCGTTCATCTCGCCGAGACCCTTGAAACGTTTGATCTGCACTCCGCGCCGGCCAATCTCCAGGATCTTCTGGAGGATTTCTGGAATGGAAAACAACGGGTGCGAGATTGCTTTCTCACCTTCGCCTTCGATTAGCTCAAAGATAGGACGATCGCTGGTGGCGTAATGATCGACTTTTAGACCTTTGCGCGCGAGTTCGGCGATAATTTTCTCGATTGCAGCCGATTCGTGCAGTTCTACGAGTCTGCCGCGTCTGCGCGTTCCGTCCGCGCGCGACGGCGCCTCGGTTAACGGGAGCAATTCCTGGTCGATTTCCGTGTCGAACAAATTCAGATCGAGATTTTCCTGGTGAAATTTGCGAACCGCTTTCTCGTCGTGAAAATAGTGTGCGCTTTCCTCGTTCCCGTCGCGCACCTTGACGAGATAGTTCGGCAGTTTGCCAGACTTGGAGTTGCGATGGCCCAAATACGTTTCAAAATCGCCGCCGTGGCGCCGTACCGCTTCACTTAATTTTGCAAGTCTCTCCAGTGATTCGAGGATGTCCTTCAACTGTGCCGCACTGAATTCTTTCTCGTCAGCGAGATTCTTCAGCCGGGTATCCTCGGCGCCGAGCGAAATGAGAATTTTGTTCAGCCTCGCGTCGTCTGCGACGTATTCCTCACGCTTCTTTCGTTTGATCTGATAAAGCGGCGGTTGTGCGATGTAAATTTTCCCTCCGCGCACCAGCTCGGTCATTTGCCGGAAGAAGAATGTCAGCAAAAGAGTGCGAATGTGCGAGCCGTCCACGTCGGCGTCCGTCATGATGATGATACGGCCGTAACGAAGCTTTTCCATGTTGAAAGCGCCTTCGTCTTTGCCGTTGCTTTCTTCCTTGGATTTGCCAATCCCTGTACCGATGGCTGTGATCATCGCCTGGATCTCGGTGTTCTTGAGAAATTGGTCTTCGCGCGCTTTCTCGACGTTGATCAGCTTGCCACGGATGGGCAGGATTGCCTGGTAGCGCCGATCACGACCCTGCTTTGCCGAACCGCCTGCCGAGTCGCCCTCGACGATGTAGAGCTCGGTGAATTCCGGGTCGCGCTCGGAACAGTCGGCCAATTTTCCGGGCAAACCGCCGCCGGTCAGCGCACCTTTGCGAATCGTTTCCCGCGCTTTGCGTGCAGCCTCGCGTGCCCGCGCTGCGGTAAGCACCTTGTCAAAAATGCGCTTGGCGATTGACGGGTTCTTGTCGAAGTGCGTCATCAACGCGTCGTACACGGTCGAGTTCACGATGCCGTCGATCTCGGTGTTGACGAGCTTGACCTTGGTTTGAGATTCGAAACGCGGATTCGGAAGTTTGACACTCAGAACTGCAATCAATCCTTCGCGCACGTCGTCTCCCGAAAGGGACGGGTCCTTGTCCTTGAGAAGACTGTTTTGCTTTGCGTATTGGTTGATTGCCCTCGTCAACGCCGTGCGGAATCCGGTGAGATGCGTGCCCCCGTCAGGGTTGGGAATGGAGTTTGCGAACGGTAAAATCTGATCGTTGTAGCTATCGTTGTATTGGACCACCACATCGACAAAAACTTCGTCGCGCTGTCGCGCGATCACGATCGGCTTCGGATGTAAAACCTGCTTGTTCTCACCGAGTTGCCTGACGAATTCTTCGATGCCGTGTTTATAATAGAATCGCTCGTTCTTCGGCGGATCAAGGCGTTCATCAGTGAGCGTGATCTCCAGACCCGGATTAAGAAATGCTAATTCGCGCAAGCGTGTAGCCAGTCGTTCGAACTTGAACTCGCTGGTGATAGTGAAAATTGTCGGGTCAGGCAGAAACGTAATAAGTGTGCCGGTAGTCTTCTTGTTTTTGACCTCGCCGATGACCGTGAGTTTGTCAGTCGTTTTGCCTTTGGCGAAAGCCATGTGATAGACCTTACCGTCACGCGAAACTTCAGCCTTAAACCATTCCGAGAGCGCGTTTGTGCACTTCGCACCGACGCCGTGCAACCCTCCCGAATACTTGTAGGCGCCCTGTCCAAATTTTCCGCCCGCGTGCAGATTCGTCAGCACCAGCTCAATGGCCGGCATCTTCCATTTCGGATGAACGTCAACCGGAATGCCGCGGCCGTTATCGCGCACGGAGACAGCTCCGTCGACATGGATGATCACTTCGATCTTTGTGCAAAATCCCGCGAGATGTTCGTCGATTGAATTGTCGAGGACTTCATAAACCAAATGATGCAACCCTCGCTCATCGGGATCTCCAATGAACATTCCGGGCCGTTTCCGTACTGCTTCGAGCCCTTCCAGCTTATCGATTTGTGCCGCATCATACTTTTGAGTTGCGGCGATTCCGGTCGATGCGCTGACTTTTTCGATCGGAACTTCCTCTTGAACTTGCGCCATAAAATCGGGGCCGGACGGCACCGACTAAGAGCATAGCCGAAAACGACTGTGAAACAACAAATAATCCTTTGGTTACCATCGGATTATTTCCGCTACTAATTGGAGGCGAGCCGGCCCCAGGCCCATTATATTGTGGTCGAGGCCGCCAGAAGGCTGTCAGCAATTTTGGCGTCTTGACCAGCCCTTTTCGGACCCCGAAGATAAGCTTTTTATGCGCGTCCAAGCCCTTTGGGAAGCACGGTGGATACTAACCTTTGTTGCGCTACTCGCGATCGTTTTTGGATTTTTCTCTGTGTGGGCACTGTGGTTCTTTTTGCTGCTGTTTTTATGCACCCTGGCGTTTTTCCGTGATCCCGAGCGCACCGTGCCGGCGGATGAAAATCTGATCCTCGCCGCTGCGGATGGGAAAGTGATGGACATCGTGGAGCTGGATGAAAATGAACTCCTGAAAACCAAAACGCGCCGTGTCGGAATCTTTTTGTCGATTTTCGATGTGCACACCAATCGCGCGCCGATTGATGGTCGCGTCACTTACTGCCAGCATCGGCCAGGGCTATTTCTCGATGCGCGCCGTCCGGATTGTTCCGACAAGAATGAATCGATGACGTGGGCGTTCGAGAACCCGCGCGTTACCATCGTGGTTCGGCAGATCACGGGCGCGATTGCAAGACGCATCGTGGCATGGGCGAACGTCGGCGACGAATTAAAAAAAGGTGAGCGATTCGGTATGATTCGCTTCGGTTCGCGAACGGAATTATACTTGCCGCTTTCCGCCACTATTCTCGTCAGGATAGGCGACCACGTGGCGGGCGGAGCAACCCCGATTGCGCGACTCTCTGACGAATGAACGAGCAGCCATCCAAAATCTATCTCCTGCCCAATCTAATGACGGCGGGAAATCTTTTTTGCGGATTCACGGCCACGCTGAAGATTTTGGAAGGCGCGCTCCTTCAAACCACCAACGTGGACGCAGCGGCCGATCTTTTCCACGAAGCGATCTGGTTTATTCTCGGTGCGTTTATTTTTGATTTCCTGGACGGACGCCTCGCCCGGCTAGGCGGGCACGAGAGTCCGTTCGGTCGCGAGTTCGATTCACTTGCAGATATTGTTTCATTCGGGCTCGCCCCCGCATTGATGGTTTACCGCGTCGTGTTGCAGGAGTTTCCCCGCGCGTGCTGGATCATCGCCTTCATTTACCTGGCTTGCGGCGCGCTGCGATTGGCCCGTTTCAATTCAGCGGCTGCCAAACCAAACGGATCTAACCAACACACGTTTACAGGTTTTCCCATCCCGGCCGCCGCCGGTCTGATTGCATCCATCACTTTATTTCTTCTTTGGCTCGCGGAGGGTGAGCATCACCTAGGTAACTGGCGCTTTGTGTTGCCGCCATTGTTGCTTTTCCTTTCCTTTATGATGTTCAGCCGGTTTCAATATCCGAGCTTCAAGGGGATTAATTGGAAAACGAAAAAGTCGATTCCGCGTTTTCTTATCATCATCCTCGTTCTCATTTTGACGGTGATGAATTACGAATGGATGCCTGCCGTGCTGTTCCTGGCATATTTGCTTTATGGCTTCTTACGCCCCTGGCTTTCGCGTGACTGGCGACGTGAAATTGAAGAAGAAATTGGCGAAGAACCTCAGGCCGATGCGGCTGAGCAAACTCGGTGAGCTCGCTTGCAAATCACGCACCGAAACAGATCAAAATCGGATAGCTGCGTAATTCGCGGCACTAGCTGCGTAATTCGCGGCACTCATTGATTTAATCGCGCGAGAATTTCGGGATCGCGAACATCTGCCCATTTGCCGGTGAGTTCGAGCGCTTTCACTTTTTTACCGGAATGCGCAAGCTCGCGAATCGCGTCGGTCAGCTCATATTCACCGCGCGGTGATGGTTTCAAATTCGCGGTGAAATCGAAAATGCCCGGCCGGAACGCGTAGAGGCCGGCGTTGTACCACGGGCTTGTCGGTTCGCCCGGCTTTGGCTTTTCGCGAAGATCGACCAAATCCATCTCAGTACTTAGAAAAACAGCACCGCCCTTTGTCACATCTTCTCCCCGTGTGACTGTCAGGATCGCCTCGATGTCGTTAGGAAGATCGACCAGCTGTTTGTAGTTGGCCGGATCCACCAAGATATCACCGTAGGCCAAAACGAAGGGCCGATTAGCGACAAAATCGCGCGCAAGATCCACAACGCGCCCCGTCCCGTCCTGGACTGTCTGTGTAATGTAATGAATGAAAGTGTTATAACGCGAACCGTTCCCGAAAAACTCTTGAACTGCTTCGGCGTAATAACCAACAACCACAAGCAACTGCCGAATGTTTGCGTCGCGCAACCCTTCCACGATGTGTTGTAACACTGGCTTCCCATGAACCTCGATCATCGGTTTGGGCAGCTTAGCTGTTAGCTCGCGCATGCGTGTGCCGCGGCCCGCTGCCAGTATCACTGCCTTGTCGATCATTGTCATCGGTTACAAACGTTGCGCACGCATTCCTCTTGCGAATGGCTTAACAAGCCAGAGACTCACGCTACTTTTCTCATCGGCGTTCGGAAGTTCAATCCTCCAGCAGCGATTAGCTTTTCTTTGGCTTGGTGATGCTGAGCGCTGGCAAATTAGCCTGCTCGATCATTTCGGTCACTTTCGGCAGGTCCTCGCTTTTGAGCTGCGCCCACTTTTGTTGCTGCTCGTCGAGTTGGCTACTTAACATCTGGAACACTTCCAATTGCGGTTTGGTTGGCTCAGTGTCCCCAGTCTCAATTAGATGGCTGAATGTATCGAACCGCTCGTTCAACATGTTTGGGAAAGCGAGATTGCCTTCCGAGCTTTTCATGTTCACCTGAATCAGTCGCTGCTCGATTTCGGACATTTTCCGATCGAGATCGTCTGCGGCTGCGAGGGCTTGCTTTAAGCGCTGATCGTCTCCAAAACGTCCGTGCAGAGTCTGTATCTGAGATCTTAGATCGCGAATTTCATTGACCGCTTGATGCAGCTGCGAGATCCGATTGTTCACTTGCATCGTCAACGTGAACTGCTTTTGCAAGGCGGCTTCCTGCCCTTTTGTTCGCGGATCGACCGCCAGATGTAAGGGTACGGTCTGAGACTTGCCGTCAACCGTTAGCGTTACCTGATAATCCCCAGGCACCGCGAGCGGTCCCATGGGGCCCGCGCCGAGATAGAATGCGCCTGGAACTTGAATCGGATCATCGAAACGCAGATCCCACGCGAACCGGTTCATTCCTTCTTTGGCCGGAATCGTCTTCACGCGTTCAACTCGATCCGGCCATTCAGGTGGTTGCTCAGTCTCCTTCTTTTCCTTGCTGGAAAGATGGCGCACGACTTTTCCCGATGAGTCGAGAATGTCGAGTGTAACTTCCCCTTTCGGAGCTGTCTTGAAATAGTAATCGATAATCGCTCCCGATGGGGGGTTGTCGCCTACTGGCTGGCGTTTATCGAATTCTTCCGGGTAATGCAACCGCAACGCAATCTGCGGTTGATAGAGAATGAAATCCGACGTGCCTGAGTGCGCATTTAGCTGGCGAAGCGGAGTCAAATCGTCCAGGACCCAAAAAGAACGACCGTGTGTGGCGACTACCAGATCGTCATCCTTAATCACGAGATCACGAATGGGTGTTACGGGGAGATTCAGTTGGAGAGGCTGCCAATGCGCGCCGTCATCAAAAGACATGAAAACCCCGAGTTCTGTTCCCGCGTAAAGCAGACCTTTGCGCTTCGGGTCTTCGCGCACTGCGTGGACATACGCGCCATCTGGGATTCCGCTTGTAATCGCGGTCCAACTTTTTCCGAGGTCGTTTGTTTTGAAAATGTACGGCTTAAAATCGTCGAGCCTATGGCGATCCACTGCTACGTAAGCGGTGTTCGCGTCGTACCGGGAGGCGTCGATGATGCTGACGGTGCTCCACTCCGGCATCTTTGGCGTGACCTTTGACCAATGCTGACCGTCATCGGTCGTAACGTGGAGCAGCCCATCGTCTGTGCCCGCCCACAGCGTTCCTTTTTTCACCGGCGATTCGGACAGCGCAAAAACGGTATCGTAGTATTCAACAGAGGTGATGTCATTTGTTAGGGGTCCGCCGCTGGGTTGTTGTTTGGACTTGTCATTGCGCGTAAGATCGCCACTGATTTGCGCCCAGCTGTGTCCGTCGTCGGTCGATTTAAAAACGCATTCCGCCGCGGTATAAAGCACGTCCGGGTCATGCGGTGAAAGCATCAAAGGTGAGACCCACTGAAAACGATGGGTGACATCGGCCGCGCCATGGCCGGAGTTATCCATCGGCATCGGACTGACGTCCTGCACTTGCTTCTTTTTTTTGTCGTAGCGAGTGATCAAGCCTTCACTGTTTGAATAAATAATCTGCCAATCGCGCGGATCAGGTACAACAAAGCCGCATTCGCCGCCGCCGGCCTTGAACCAATTTTCGCGTCCGATTACTCCCGAGTCAGAACGGCTGGCGATGCCCACATTGGAATTGTCCTGTTGCGCGCCATAGATGTGGTATGGAAACGCGTTGTCTACGGCAACATGATAAAATTGCGCGGTCGGCTGGTTGTCTTGACTCGTCCAATTCTCGCCGTCGTCTGTTGAGATGCTCGCACCGCCGTCGCTCGCATTCGCGATTCGGGAGGGATTGGTCGGATCAATCCATAGCCCGTGATGATCTCCGTGACGCGCAGGCATGAGATTGAATGTCTTTCCGCCATCGACAGATTTAAACAGCCCTGTGTTTAAGAGATAAACAGTGTCTGCGGATTTCGGATCCGCATAAACCTTACTGAAGTACCAGGCCCGCTGCCGAAACCGGCCGTCGTCATTTACTCGCGTCCAATGCTGTCCGGCATCGTTCGATCGAAACAGGCCTCCCTCCTTCGCTTCGATAATTGCGTAAACGCGGTTTGAATCTGCTCCGGAAACGGCGATGCCGATTCTCCCGAGAATTCCATCAGGAAGACCATTGCCTTCCATGCGCTTCCAAGTGAGGCCATTGTCCTCAGAGCGGTAAAGGCCGCTACCTGGGCCGCCGCTGGAAAAAAACCATGGCTGCCGGCGTGCCTGCCAAAGCGATGCGAATACGATGTTGGGATTGTGCGGATCGAATACGACGTCGATACCGCCGGTATTTTCATCTTTGGATAAGACTTTCTTCCACGTTTTACCGCCATCGGACGTGCGAAAAACGCCGCGTTCTTGATTTGAACCAAACGCGTGACCCAATGCCGCGACGAGAATCACGTTCTCATCTCTCGGATCCACCACGAGAGCGCCGATTTGCCTTGTATCCCGCAAGCCAACGTTTTCCCACGTCTTCCCGGCGTCTATCGATTTGAAGACGCCCGTGCCGTATGTTGTGTTGCCACGTATCGCCGCTTCCCCCGTGCCGACATAAATGACGTTGTGATCCGATGGCGCTACTGCAATGGCACCGATAGAAGAAATCGGTGCTTTATCGAAAATCGGGCTCCAATTCGCGCCTCCGTCGATCGTTTTCCACACGCCGCCCCCGACCGCACCGAAATAATAAGTGTTCGGCTCACCTACCACACCTTCGATGGCCAGCCCACGTCCCCCGCGAAACGGGCCGACTTGTCGCCAGCGCATGCCATTGAATAACTTTTCATCTATCGCTCCCGATGGTGTTGGAGTGCGGGAACCGGCGGTTTGAATAGAAACTGGCGAAACGAAAACAGCTAGGAAGAATCCGAGAAGCGCAGGAACACGGCAGCGTGAGGCAATCATCCGCCTACAGTGTTAAGGTTAAGGCCCGCTTCAACTAGAATCGTAAGAAGTAGCGGCGAACGGCTAATCAATCTTGTTAGATCGCACCAGAATCTCTAAAAATCTGCGTCGGTATGGCGCGATTAGAGTGCGCGGTGCTGCCGAGAACCTGATTTGATCGAAGCTTCGGTATGCTTTTTAACTCGCTCACTTTCGTCGTTTTCTTCGTAGTCGTCGTAACCGCTTATTGGGGTATTGCGTCGTGGCGGGCGCGGAAAAATCTGCGAGTCGTAGCCAGCTACATTTTCTATGGAGCGTGGAACGTGGGACCTGTCTTTTGAAAATGACCGCTGCGCCCGGAATTTATTTCTCTGATTTTCCCGAGCCCTCCGGGTTTAACTGTCCCGAATGGTCGCATTTGTCCGCCGGCGACTCGGAGGAATTCAGTAAACGTCTTATTCCGCGTCTACGCGACGCGCTGCAAAAGTAAGTGATGGCGATGTTCGTGCACCTGCGCAACCAAGCGAGCTGTGCGGGTTGTGTCTGTCTAGGCGTTGATTGTAGCCATGCTCGGGGCGCGAGCTTCGACGGCTGTTCCACCGTCCGCCCCACCGCCAAAACGTCGCGCTGCAAAATACGATCCAATCACCAACACAGCTGCGATTCCCTGTGCGACAAGCGTTTCAACAGTTGGAAAAATGGCAAACCAAAGTCCCATCCACGGTGGAATATGTGTTTGAAGAAAACTGATGGGTGTAGTGGGAATCCAATGTGCCAATTGCATTTCTTGTGCTTGCTCTCCCACCATCACTAGCAGCACTCCTCCGAGCATAATGCCGGTAGTGATTAGCATTTTGCGATACGGCAGACGCTGCTGCAGGACGAATGTGAGCATAGCCACCATTCCGGTCAGCACCAGACCCAGTAGCGTCCCTTTGAGCACGACCGCGCCGCCGAGTCGCAGATGATAACTCTGCAAAAAGAGTACGACTTCGAAACCTTCCCGATACAAGGAGGTGAAGCCAAGCAAGATTAGTCCCCACCACAGTCGTCGCTCTGAAATCTCAGCCGTTCGCGCGTTTTCGAGCAGCGTCTTGCGTCGACGATTATGCGCACGAATCCAGCCGCCCCAGTAGATTTTGTGGAAAAACCAATTCATTATCACCAGCAAAACAACGATGGCCACCAATCCGGTCGCGGCTTGGAGATCAAGCGCCGACATATTATCGCTAAGTGATCCGACGATTCGCACGGCGATAAACCAGGTAATCAACGTGGCGACAAAGGCGAAAGACGCGCCGAACGCCACTGGCCGGCGATGACCCCGTTTGGGGCCGATCATACTTGCTGTGATTGCAGCCAGCACCAGGATGCATTCCAATCCTTCACGAAAAACAAGAATGCCGATGTCTAAAGAAGCTACCGTTCGACTGGTGTCTGATCTCAACGGATCAGGAGCTCCTTGCGCGGTGAGTCCCTGCCAGATCAACATCGCAACCACGCACGCCGCGGCTATGAGGACGCCGATGCGCAAGCCAGGGTTCATTTTCGTATAGATGGTAGCACACGGGCTACGTCGTGGCTGCTGATCGATTGCTTTTTTTTAGCGGCTCGTTGCACGGCCGATTTGGAGAGGTTGGCTAGCCTTGACGCGTGCACGCGGGATCAATTATTGCATCCGACGAACACCGCCTCCTAACTTTCTCGAGTACCGCCACGATTCGACTTGGTAAACTCAGACGATCATGCGCCTATCACTTTGGTAGCACCGCTGGTTGCGTCTGTTGTGATTCTGCGTTAATCGAGTAACTTCGTCAGTGCAACGGTTTCGGGCGTTTACGCTGATCGAGATTGCGCTCAGTATTTTCATATTGCTGCTTTTGCTTATGCTGGCGGTGCCCAGTTTAAGCGGCGTTATCGCTGACAGGCGCTTGAAGCAATCTCTCGATGGTTTCAATCAGATGGTGCAGCAGGCGCAGCAACACAGTGTGACCGAGCGTCGGCCGTATCTACTGGTGTGGGGAAAGAACAGTGTGTTTTTACGGCCGGAAGTGCCGGCAAAGGACGACGAGACGAAACCTATAGCAGTGTTTCGGCTAGGCAAAGGAACCTCGGTAAGGCTCTTGCTTCCGGCAGCACTAGAGGGTAAACACCCGGCCGAATGGATTTTCTGGCCATCGGGAAACTGTGAGCCTGCGAGTGTGCAATTCAAAGGTCCTGCTGGAACGTGGACGGCAAACTATTCGCCGCTTACCGCGCATCCTGAGCTTACCCAGTATGCTGCACGGTAATCCGCCCCGGGTTGATAGAGTCTCGGAGAAATGGAGTGATGGAATTTTCAACACTCCGGCGTTCCATCACTCCAATACTTTAATAATGACTGCGCGGCGACCTCGGAATCGGGCAGCATCGGCTCGTGGCTTTGCGTTGTACGAAGTGCTGCTGGGAGTCGCGATCTTTGCTTTGGGTGTAATCGCACTGGGGCGCGCGGTTGAGAACTGCATCAATGCGAGCACGATCAGCACCGAAGAGAATATCGTGCGACAGGTCTTGTCCGATCGGATGGCAGAAGTGCAAGCGGCTTCCGCCGTTCCCGATCCCGAGAAGGAGTTCAAGGTCGACAGCAACTATGGCAAAATCATCCTGAGTCAGAAGACAGTGCCCGCCGCTTTAACCGAGCCTGACAACACGGTAATCGACGGCATTAATGTGGTCACTCTGACAGCCCGCTGGGAACACTCGGGAGTTCCGGAATCCAAACAGATTCAATTTTATGTTTATCGCGCCCGCTAAAATAATGAACCGATCTACTAGCGGGCTATTTCCAGACAGCTGGGTGCGCTGTCCCGGCCGCAGCGGGTTCACTTTGCTTGAGATCATGCTGGCGGTGGGGATCCTTGGCATGATGGCGATGGCGATTTTCCGCTTTGTCCAAACTAGCATGACTGCTGTGCAGTTTTCGTCCGAAAGGACCGCAAGTGATGCCCAATACGAGGGGCTGCGTGATTTACTCACGAATGAGTGGCAAAGCTTGAGTCCACTGAGAGCGCGGATGCTTGGGGAGCCCTTCAAACTGAACGATCGCGAGCGTGACGAGATAAGATGGAATTCCGGGGCTGGACCAGGACTGCTCACGCGCTACGCCTCCGGCGACTTTACTGTTGTGCTCCGCTTGCAGGCAGACAAGGAAAAAGGTGACCAATTGGATATCGGCTTGTTACGAAAACCGTTGGACGATTCCGACAAAGAAGAAGCCAGCGAAAGCTGGGTGCCACTGATCAGGAATGTAACCAGCCTTGAAATCGCCTATTTCGATCCCCACGCGAATACATGGTTGCCCAGATGGGCAGGGGGAACTCGCTTGCCGGCGCTTGTGAAGGTCAGCGTGGGCCGACCCGATGCATCCGAACCGTGGGAAGCGGTGATCCCACTAAGGAGAACCCCCTACTAGAAGCGTCACATTTGTGAAAACACATTCGGGACGAAATCATTCGGATTCGGGCGCGGCGCTGCTTTTGGCGCTTTGGGCGCTGTTTTTGCTTGCGGGCGTCGTGATAGCATGGGCGCTCAACATCAATTCGCGCCTGGCGGTGTCTTCGAATGCAAACCGTGTATTGTCCGCCGAAGCGATGGCATCATCGGGAGCAGAAGTTGCATTGAATCCGACGATCAAACCTAGCTCCGCAAACCTTCACATGAAAATGGGTATCGCCGAAAGGTATGACGTCGAGATGACCGGCGAGTGTGGTCGTTTCAACTTGAACCTGCTTGCGCCAGGTGGTGTAGAGAATCCAGTGCTCGTCTCGGCGCTTCGCCAATATCTTAACATAAAAGGAATAGACCTAAACGACCTCGACGTGATGATGGATTCTCTGCTGGACTGGATATCGCCAACTAAAGGTCTGCGGCGCTTGAATGCCCCTGAAGAGACCGATGACTATCGTCCTCCGCATGCGCCGCTCACTTCCGTCGAAGAACTCAGGAAGGTTTTCGGCTGGGCTAAATATACTTCGAATCCCGGATGGGATGCAGATTTCACTACGGTTGTTGGCGGGTGTCAGCAGATCGACGCAGCTTACGCCTCACGAGATGTGTTGCGTGCATTCGGAATTCCTGATGACTTTGTCGATCGATTCCTTCAGGCGAGGCGTGGGGCTGATGGAATCGATGGAACAGAAGACGACCCTCCTATGGATCAACAAACTGCATTTTCTCTTCTTGGCTTGGGAGTTGCCAGCACCGGGAGACCACCGCAGGCCAATGGAATACAAAACCTTATTGTGTTCAAGAGTCCTAATCCGGTGTTTCGCATCGTGAGCGTGGGAAAATGCGGCGACGTTTCGCGATCGGTTGAAATGGTGGTCCTCAAGCAAGCGGCAGGGGTGGGCCGTCCTCAAGTGTTTAGTTGGAAAGAGCGTTAATATCCAAACCGGGATGCCATCTATTTTCATAATTCCAACTTCCAACGGATGGAATTTCGTCCGCTCGGCTGAGCAGAACGGCTCTTGGAGCGTGCGGAAACTGCAAACTTTGGAAGAGGCGGTACCGCTCCTTTCGGTTGACGACGAGTTTGTACTTGGCCTCCCCGTCTCTGTGGTCATCGCGCAACGATTCCGTTTACCGAGCGTCGATCCGGCGGAGTTCCCTGAAATGATTCGTCTTCAGATCGAAAAATTGATGCCGTTCCCCGCCGACGAAGTTACAAGCGATTTCGAACTGATCGAACAAAGCGAAAACGAAAGCGTTATCTCCGCGATTGCGATCAGAAATGAACAACTTTCCGAAGTTGCTTCGCCGCTTTTGGCTCGTGGTTACATCCCGAGGCAGGTCACAGTGTATGCGGCGCAACGGGCGAGCACCCATGCTCCAAACGGCAATGCTCTTTTGATTTATCCCGAAGGGGAGTTGCTCGTTTACGCAGTGACAGAGAATGGCAAGCTTAGCCTCGCGCGAGCAATCGAGCGCAATGGCGATCAGCTGCAAATCGAACTGCCACAATTACGATTGAGCGCCGAGTTACAGGGCATAGATGCGTCCTCTCCAAACGTGCTGCTGGATGAAAGCTGCTACGAGCTGCGCGACACCATACAGGGAATCTTCTCCAGCCCGGCCGAAATCGTCGGCATCGAACTACCTCCTGCACCAGTTAAGCTAAATCTTTTGCCGGAGAGCTGGCGTCGCCGCCGGTTGCAATTGATCCGGCAAGGAGAATGGCGAAAGAGGCTTATCTGGATAGTTGGCGCCTACGCGGGAGTTGTAGGTCTGTTATTTGTCTATCTCGGATTGCTGCACTTTCAGCTGGGCCGTTTTGACCGGCACATCGCGCACGACGCTCCTGAAACCGAGTTCGTGCGTGCTACCGAAGCGAAATGGAAAGCGCTCGCACCTGCGATCGATCCGCACTACTACCCGGTCGAAATCTTGGAGCATCTTTTCGAGAGTCTCCCATCCGCGGATGTGCGCATCACCGCATATAACCAATCGGCACGTCAGATTTCTATAGACGGAGAAGCAAATACGGCCGCGCTGGCTTACGATTTCATCGACAAGATCAAGAAAAATCCGGATTTGAGAGTCTTTGAATTTGATATGGCCTCTCCCCGGATTTTAACGAATAACCACGCGCAGTTTCGATTACAAGGAAAACCAAAATGATGCCCGCGTGGTACCAACGAATGAATCCTCGTGAGCGTCTGCTTGCGTGGATTGTGGCCGGGACCCTGCTGTTGCTGGCAAATCTTTGGATTTTGGCTTCCGTCCTAGGCGCGATCGGGAGCGCACAGAAAGAACTGGCAACCCGCCGGAGTAAATTAGCGGAGCAGGCGCTTTACGTGAAGGAGCGCGACGTATGGGCGAAGCGCGACGAGTGGCTTCGGAAGAACCAACCCACGCTAAAGAATCCCTCGGAAGCTTCCGCACTGCTTGATCAACTCCGCGAGATCGCTGGCAAACATAACATTCAAATCGAGAATCCGGCGATCGGAACCGGCGAGACTACGCCGTATCATCAGACTGTTTTCGCCTCAATTGAAACGAAAAGCCCATGGCCGCCTCTGGTGCATTTTCTTTACGACGCGCAACACCCCGAAAGCTTTGTCGTTTTCGAAAATGCTAATGTGGCAATTGATGGAAACGATCCCACTATGATGCGAGGCAAGTTCAAGATCGCGCGCTGGTTTGCACCGACGCAGAAGCCGCGGTAAATAATGGGACCGCTCAAGTAATGAGATACTCCGTCCTGTATGCCTGGATTTTCCTCCTGATTGGAGCGGTTTACACTCAAGCTGCGGATGCTCTTCCGCCACGGTACAACTTCGATCGTTACTCAAAGATGGTGGACAAATCCCCCTTCGCTGTTGCTACTGCTGTAGCTGCCCCTGCCGGCACGCCCGATTTCGCGAAAGACCTTTACATCGCAAACGCCGCGCGTTCGCAGGACGGTGACATGGTAACCCTCGCTTCAACTACCGATCATAATTTCAAAAAATACCTTAATACAAGGGAAGCTGTGGACGGCTATAGCATCGCAAACATCGAATGGTCTGACAAAGTGGGTGCAACCAAAGTGACCATTAGCAAGGACGGAAATTTTGCAACGCTGACTTTCAATCAGGCGTTGCTTTCGCAGTCGCCAAGCGCCGGTGCCATTGCCCGGTCCGTCCCCCCTCCTGTTAGTCAAATTCAAAGGCCCGGGGGCGTGCCCAATCCGCGTTCACCAAAGCTCCCAGTCGGCGTGCCGCCGGAATTGCAATCGCTCATTCCGAATAGGGAGACGATGCAGCCTCGTACGCGTGGCCTGATTCAGCGTAATCCGCGGAGCAATGTAAAAGGCCCTTCTGTGGAGCGCGAGCCAGCCAGACAGTAGCGCAGACCAAATATTGCGGAGGAGATAGCCTTCCGCGGCGGTAACGTAATCTTGAACGGGGGCTTACCCACCGCCCCAGTCGTCGTCCGACGTATCGGCCTGCCGGTCGGGTCCCGCGGAATACAGATCGTAACCGCTGGGGTTTTTGAGACCGGGAGCGTGATAGATGTAATCAGAGCCCCACGGATCTTTGGGAAGTTCCTTAAACAATTGATACCAACGCGTGGGATGTGGATCACTCTGCGGCTGCGTGACCAACGCCTGTATCCCCTGCTCGGTGGTAGGAAAAAATCCATTCATGCTTTCATACAATTGGAGCTGCGTCTTGATCGCTTGCACGTCTGCTTGGACGCGCATGCTCTTGGCGATCCCCGTCGTATTACCAAGTTTTGAAATCGCTACTCCAAGTATGATTACAATGATGCTTACAACGAGCATTATCTCTAACAGTGTGAAACCCTGCTGCTTTCTTTTTATCCTAATCTCAACCATAGGGGGTCATCCTTCCGTAAAGTCGGGCGACTACAGTAACGTGATCTTTCACAATTGCTATCATCATTGATTAATCAGCTTTGATGCGCCACCCGCAGGTTATTTCCTGCTCGCCAAATGGGACAGTTCTACCCTCGGATAAGTTCAATCGCCGGTGCGCAGAAGGTAATCCGATTTATCCCAGATATATTTCAACTGAATCTGCGTCGCTCGAATAGCCGAAGATCCAGTACCGGCACCGTTCTTTAAAGTCAGATCGTTCGATCCCACTTGCAGGATTGTCGCCGGCATGACCTTTTGTGCGCGAACCCAACCAGTGTAGTTGAAGTGCATTTCGGTCGTAAGAGGTTCGGATTCCCCACGATATCCGGGGTCGGCAAGGTCCGGCAAGCTGAGAGCTACCGGGCCAATGTCATGTCCATTGATATAAACTTCAGGCGGCGCATCAATCCGGGGATTTGCGATTTCGAATGTTAGCAGAGCGGTGAGCGGCTGCGCTTCAATAGGGAATTGGAACACGGCGCGTTGCTCGGTTTGCGCATCGATTCGGATAACGTCGGCCGCGAGAGTGGCTGTCACAGTTCCAAAGTTCTCTACGTCTTGGGGCGGCGGGTGCAATGACGGTACAGACGAAAACGGCTCGGGAATTATGTCACGATGCTCTGCGTTGACAGGATGCACGACTTCACTAGCCGTCATCCAATCGAGGTACGCTGCTCGAATTGTTTTCCCGTCGCCGGGAACCTCGATATCAATTGCGGAGGCGCCGGTCATCGGAATAATGACCGAATCCGAAGTAGGAAGATTCATTCCAACCCCGAGCGTGCCGGAGCGCAAAATGTGGGTGCCGGATTCGTCCCAAGCCACTAACTCAGGCTGCTGATTCGGTTTGTCATCAAAAAACAATCGGAAAAAAAGGACCTGATAATCCGGACCGGGTTGTGTTACGCGAATGCGAAAAACACTTTTTGACGCTCCGCCGCCTTCGGTAGCTTCCCCTGGCAAAAGCGTGAGGGCTTCAACCCAGGCCGGCGCATCTTGTGTCTTAGAATTGCGCGACATCGTCTGCCGCAAATCCAACCACGCGCTTGATGGAACCGGCTGCGCAATAGCCTCAACTGGCACCGGCAGAGCATCGGTTAAGGCTTCCTGCGCGGATACGCGGCAGACCGTTAGAAAAAAAATAGCAAAGGCAACCCGATCCAACATTAAGTGCGCGAGATTATTCATACCCGGGCTGCTTTGCAAGCCCTCAGTTTTAACGCGGTCTAACTTGCAGGCTGTGTGTCATTTCAAATACTGCCGACAGAATGCTGAACACGACCAGGCCGACAACCGCGGCAATCACCACGATGATTACTGGCGGAATCAATTGCGAAATCACGCTAACAGACTTGTCCAACTCGCGCTCATACACATCGGCGATTGACTGCATGGTTTCGGCGAAATGGCCAGTCTGTTCGCCCACCGCCATCATGTCGGTGAACAAATCGGGAAATAGCTTCTGCTGCTGTAAAGCCGCAGACAGAGTTGCGCCGTCAATCACGGCTTTGCGCACTTCACCCAGTTTGGCCTCCAAAAAGCGATTGCCGGCAATTTCAGTCACGAGGTCAAGCGAACGCAGTAAGGGGACACCGTTCTCCATCAAGGTCCCCAAGGTCCTTGCGAACTGCGCGTAGTATCTGTGGCGGATAACCCCCCCATAGCCGGGGATGGCCAATCGGAAGCGGTCCCATCCAAGGCGGCCTTCGTTGGTACGAACTACCGCCCGGAAACCGATTACCGCCCCAACTATCATCAGTACGCCCACCCACCAATAGCCTGTGATGGCGTGATGAATCTGTAGCAACATTCGTGTAGGTAACGGCAGGGCTCCACCAGTTTGCGCCATGAATCCGGTCAACTGCGGAACCATGAACGTTATGAAAATTGTAACGAGAATGACTCCGGCCAGAGCGAGAAATGCCGGATAAATCAACGCTTGTTGTACGCGATCTCGTAAATCCTTGGCCTGCATCAGGTGTTTCACCAATCGCAGCAGAATCTGCGGTAATGCACCGCTAGCTTCACCTGCAGCCACCAGGTTCACATAGAGCGGTGGGAAAATCCGCGGCATCTCACTCAGCGCCTGCGAGAAACTGCGGCCATCGATCAGTGCTTGATGCAGGGTGTGCGTCATTTGCTGGACCCGCGGTTGTTTCAACCGTTTCTTCAACACCGACAGGCCTTCGTCGAGCGTCATACCGGCTTGCAGCAGATGCGCGAGCTGCTCCGTAAAAATGAGCAACTGGCCGTGTGGAATTTTCAGACCCTTCGCCGGCGTTGAGACGTCAGGAGCACCCAGCAGTCTGAGTTTTTTTTGAGTTGGCGGCGTGGCGCGTGATTTTTTTTCGACCGGCTTTGCGGCTTCTACCATGTCAATCCGGATCGGAATACATTGTTGCGATTCGATTTGCCGGATCGCCACGGCGCGATCTGCGCAGTCGAGAATTCCTTCAACCAAGCCGCCCTGTGCATTGCGTGCACGATAAGTAAACTGTGGCATCGGCGGGGAAAACTAATCGTAAACCTGAAATCGCAAAACTGAATCTAATAGAACGATTTCTCTTCAAAGCGTTGGGGATAATTATCGCTTCTTGTCTGTGCACGCACGGAGACCGCCGAAACCTCTCTCATCGCCAAAATCGTCAAAGCGCTAACCCGCGAACTACACTCCGCAAGGTTCGGGATCCATGTGCGCTCCTGTTGCCGCTCAAAATGGAAGCGCGAGCGTCTCACTTGCGCAAAAAATGAAAACGATCCGAGCCGGCATAGTGACGCGCGTCGGCTTCCAACCGTCATACTACGGCGGCGTCCCAGATTGGGCTGGTATATCGAGGAAATGCGACGCTTTCTTCGCCATGAGCAACATGGTTTTGTTCCCGAATCGGCAACTACATCACCACCGCAGCCGCCGAAAATTCCGAAGCATTCGCCCAAACCGGACGAACCTGGTGCTTCAGAGCCGGCCCCTGATAGAATCTCAGTGGGCTGCCGTTCCAGCCACTATTTTGATAGTGAGGCGGGGGCGGGAATCGAACCCGCGAATAGCGGTTTTGCAGACCGCGACCTTACCACTTGGCTACCCCGCCATCATTCGTCAGAGCGAGCAATATCGTTATTGCGGCGCTTGTATCAAGCGCCGAGCATCGATACAAAGGCGCTTGGCACAACCGCTCTATAATGACTTCGCTTTCATCCGATTTATTTGCGCGTGCGACGAAGCGCGTTCCCGGGGGCGTTAATTCGCCGGTGCGCGCATTTCGCAACGTAGGCGGTCAACCATTTTTCGTAGCGCGTGCAGAAGGTGCGCGGATTTGGGACGTGGATGGCACTGAGTACACCGACTATGTTGGGAGTTGGGGCCCGGCGATTCTTGGGCACGCGCCAAAGGAAGTTGTGGAAGCGGTGCGCGATGCGGCGACCCGCGGACTCAGTTATGGTATTCCAAATCCGCTTGAGGTAGAAATGGCGGAGTTGATCTGCGACTGGCTGCCGTCAATCAAAAAGGTGCGGATGGTGAGCAGCGGCACAGAAGCGACAATGTCCTGCATCCGCCTCGCGCGAGCATTCACCGGACGCGACAAGATCGTTAAGTTCGACGGTTGTTACCACGGACATGCAGACCCTTTGCTGGTGAAGACCGGGAGCGGCGCGCTAACGCACGGCCAGCCGAGTAGCGCTGGTGTCCCGAAGTCGTTTTCTAATCTGACGATCTCGCTGCCCTTCAACAACGCTCAACTGGTCAGGAGGGCGTTTCACGAAAACAAGAACGATATCGCTGCGTTAATCGTTGAACCGATACCTGCCAATGCTGGTCTCTATTTTCCGGGCGAAGACTTTCTGGTCGTTCTGCGCGATGAATGCACGAAACACGGCGCACTTCTGATTTTTGATGAGGTAATCACCGGGTTTCGAGTTGGGCGCGGCGGCGCACAGGAATTTTTCGGAGTCAGACCGGATCTAACCGCTTTAGGAAAAATAATCGGCGGCGGATTACCCGTTGGCGCGTTTGGGGGACGCGCCGAGATCATGGATCAGCTTTCGCCTGATGGTCCGGTTTATCAGGCGGGAACATTATCCGGCAATCCTTTAGCGCTTGCTGCCGGTTTGGCACAACTGCGCGAGCTCGAGCGAACTAATGGTTGGAAACTACTCGAACATTTGGGTGCGCACTTTGAAGAGGTCGTTCGCGAAGCGATCAGCAGCGTCAGAACGAGAACCACGTTTCATCGGCTCGGATCGATGTTTTGTCTATTCTTTGCTTCGGGACCAATTGTCGATCTCTCCAGTGCCCAGCAAAGCGACTTGAAGATGTTCGCCCGATATTTCCACGGCTGTTTGGAACGCGGCGTGAACTTTGCGCCATCTCAATTTGAGACAGGATTTATTTCTACTGCGCACACGGCGGAAGTCATCGGGCGCACTGGCGCTGTTGTGCGCGAGGTTTTGGGAGAGCTCTAGCGGATGGCGCTTCGCCCGCGCATCGTTGCTCCTTCTGTCATCCTAACCGAAGCGAAACATCTCTGGCTGTTGTTTTCTTGGCTTAGTATGGGAAATGATCCGAGATTCTTCGCCTGCGTCTGCGGCATCGGAGTGACAGTATAAACGCCCGACATGACACAAACGATAAACTCAAGAATCCGACCCGCGGCGAAATTCTTCTTTGACGGAGAGCGGAAGTTCTTCGTCAAAGGTGTGACATACGGTCCGTTCAGGCCCGACGCGGACGGAAACTATCTGGGCAGACCAGAACAGGTGGACGTCGATCTGCGATTGATGCGCGAGGCAGGCTTGAACGTGGTACGGGTTTATCACTCGCCACCGCGCTGGTTTCTCGATCGCTGTGTTGCTGCCGGCCTGCGCGTTCTCGTGACGCTCCCATGGGAAAAACACATCGAATTTCTGCGTGAACGCTCTACGCGCCGACAGATTGCCGAAAGCGTCCGTGCTTGCGTGAAAGCACATGCCGGGCATCCGGCAATTTTTGGATATCTGGTGGGTAACGAAATTTCCAGCACCATGGCACGTTGGCTCGGTACCGCTCGGGTAATAGAATTTGTCGAGCAATTGATTCAGATCGGTCGCGCCATCGATCCGGAAGCGCTTTTCTCGTATGCCACCTATCCGCCCACCGAATATCTCCTTCCACAGAACGCAGATTTCTCATGTTTCAATGTTTATCTTCATAATCAACGCGACTTCGAAGGCTACTTGCTGCGCCTGCAAAACCTCACCGGAGAGCAACCTCTAATTCTGGGCGAATTTGGCATGGACACCATCCGGCACTCTCAGGAGGAGCAGGCGGAAATGCTGGGCTGGCACCTCGACAGCGTTGTGAAATGCGGTTTGGCAGGTACGATTTTCTTTACCTGGACGGACGAATGGTTCACCGGCGGACAGGAAGTGACGGACTGGGCGTTTGGCCTGGTCACGCGCGATCGGGAGCCCAAGAAGGCGTTCCAAGCCATTCAAGAGAAGCTGGGAGGAAACGATTCGGTTTCACCTTACCTTGCGTTACCGCGCACACCTCTGGTGTCAGTCATTGTGTGTTCATACAACGGGGCCCGCACGCTGGCTGCCTGTCTTGAGTCGTTAGGCAAACTAAATTATCCAGCTTATGAGATCGTTCTTGTAGACGACGGCTCCACCGATGACACGGCGTATGTCGCCGCCCAGTTTCCGCAGGTGCGTTACATTCATCAGACCAATCATGGATTGAGTCATGCTCGCAACACCGGGGCTGCTGCCGCAAAAGGAGAAGTACTGGCGTATACGGACTCGGACTGCATGGCGGATGCCGATTGGCTCTACTATCTGGTTGGCACGCTCGTTAGCGGAGATTACGCCGGGGTGGGAGGGCCGAACATTACGCCACCGGCGGAAAATTGGATTCAAGCGTGCGTGGCAGGAGCGCCCGGCGGCCCGAACCATGTCCTTCTTACTGACACGGTCGCCGAACACATTCCGGGCTGTAACATGGCGTTTTATCGCTGGGCGTTCGAAGCCGTCGGCGGCTTCGATCCTGAATATCGCAAGGCGGGTGACGACGTCGATTTCTGCTGGCGAATTCAACAGGCCGGATGGGTCATTGCTTTCAGTCCAACAGCAATCGTCTGGCACTATCGACGGTTCACGCTTCACGCGTTTCTAAAACAGCAGGACGGCTATGGCGAAGCCGAATCCCTGCTGCGTTTCAAGCATTTGATTTTTTTCGGCCCGACCGGTACGGCGAAATGGCGCGGTCAAATCTACGGCGGTACCAGATTCAGTTGGTTTGTTAATCGGTCTGTCATTTACCACGGGATTTTTGGTGAAGGATTTTTCCAATCGATTTATCCGGTTCCGCAATCGGAGATCGCCGCATACTTGAGCAGCATTGAATGGGTTGCGTTGACTATCTTTCTTTTTGGTCTGGGCATTTTTTTGCCTGCTCTGCGTATCGTTCCCTATCTCATGCTAGGAGGCACGTTTTGCGTGGCTCTTTCATATATGGTACGCGCGCGGATCGAACCGAAATTCGATACGGTGCACGCGCGCCTCCTAGTAATGATTCTGGCATTTTTGCAGCCGTTGGTGCGCGGATTCTCTCGATATTTCACATGGCTCCGGTTTAAACGCACACCGGCGAGTGTGATTCGAAAACACGAATATTTGCCCGAACGCGTACGCGCTGGCGGCAGTCTGAGTCGTCGCACGTTCTGGAGCGAGCAGGGGAGGGACAGGCATTATTTACTCGGAGCGTTGTTTGAACTGCTGGAGGAAGAAGGCTGGCGTTATTCAACCGACAGCGGGTGGAATGCGTGGGACATTCAAATTTACGGGAACTTCTGGTGGAGCATCGCGCTGCAAACCGTCACGGAATATCACGGAGGCGGGAAATGTCTGACTCGAGTGCGTCTTCGCAATCGGATGGTCATTACCGCAATCATTTTTAATCTGATTGCGATTAGCCTCTTGTTTTACCGCCAGCTCAACATTTCGCACCTCGATCTCTGGTTCATTTTTGGTTATGGGCTTTTTCTGATTTTTCTGGCGACGCGAGCCAGCGCTCTAAAATCACGCGTGGCCGAGTTGGTCGAGCTTGCAGCGCTCCGAACAGGCCTGCAGCGCGTGGCACGGAAAGGAAAACCAATTAAGCCAGCAGCAGAGTCCGAAGGTCAAATTGCGGCGAACGCTACCGACCCTGCGTCGCCGCAGTTGCCCGGGTAAGCTCTTGCGGTGGGGATGCCGCACCGCGACGGGATTCAACCTTTAATCGTGGAAGAGCAAACGGGTTCTCTTGGAGCCGCGCTCGATACGGCCAATCTGCTTTGCCTTTAGAATCGACATTGCCCGCTGCGCATCTCGCTCCGCAACGACAGCCGCCATACCGATACCCATATTGAAAACCTGATACATCTCCTGCGAATCAACGTGTCCGTTTTCCTGCACGATTCGAAACACATTCGGAACACGCCATCTTTTAGGTTCAATCACCGCGTCACAGTTAGAAGGCAAAATTCGAGGCAGATTATCAATCAGACCGCCGCCGGTGATATGGGCGAGGCCTTTGATCATGCCGCCGGGAATTCTTGCCAGCAGCGGCTGATAATTCTTATGCACTCGTAAGAGTTCTTTTCCAACGCTGCTCGTCGATCCGGGGAGAAGTGAACCCGGTTTGAGGCGCATTTTTTCAAATAAGATCCTTCGTGCCAGCGAGTACCCGTTCGTGTGCAGGCCGTTCGAGGTAAGACCAAGAATCACGTCACCGGGTCGAATTCGTTTCCCGTCGACGATCTTGTTGCGTTCCACGACGCCCACGATACATCCGGCAAGATCGTATTCGCCCTTGCGATACATTCCCGGCATCTGTGCAGTTTCGCCTCCCAGAAGTGCGCAACCTGCGGCGCGACAGGCGCGAGAAAAACCGCGAAGCAATTGATGGAACACGCGGCGCTCAAGTCTCTCGCAGCCGATGTAATCGAGAAAAAAAAGCGGCCGTGCGCCGAGGACTGCGATGTCGTCGACGCAGTGGTTCACGAGGTCCATGCCGACCGTGTCGTGCTTGTCCATCGCGAACGCGATCTTCAATTTTGTACCGACGCCATCCACACTGGCGACCAACACGGGTTCGCGCATACCGGGAAAATTCGCGCGAAACAACCCGCCGAATCCGCCGATCTTGCTGAGCACCCTTGGGCCCAGCGTTGGCCTAACGAGCGATTGAATCTGTCGCTTGAGTCTGTTTCCAAGGTCAACATCCACTCCTGCGCGCGCATAGGCCTTCTTCACAACGTTACGTTGTAGGACAACCGGTTCAGTTGCCAATCGTTTTCCGCGACGCGCGCTGCGATTCGTATCCAATCGCGCCCAATCACTAGCCAGGTTCCGGAACAAATTCCCGGGACCTCTTCTCAGCAATTTTGGTCGCCAGGATCGACTCCCATGCCGCTAAATCGCTGACCGAAACGAAGTTTTGGTTGCCGGTGCCGGCAAACAGATCCTGCCTTTCCAGACGGCGCGCCGGCCGGCAAGCGCACTAACAAATCCAATGCACTGGATCGCGACCAGAAGAACGATTCCAAGTGGATGAAGCAGCGCGCCAAGAAACGATTGGCGGAATCGCCCCACCCCTATCAACCTTGGGACAAACACGGCAGCGGTGGCGATCCATGCCAGCTCGCAACCCGTGAAAGATGCAGCCAAAAGCAAAAAGTAAATTGGAAGAACTTGACCGAAAAGAAGAATGACTGTCGCCGGCAAAATAATCCGGGGTGTACCGAGCCCTTCGGATACGTTTTTCGAGAAACCCGCCCACACTTCGGCGGCGCTGTGATACATCCGGCAGCTAAACGTATTCGTGGCGTCAAACAAATCTGTTTTGTAATGAAAGGCGCGGAACCGACGAGCGAGCATAAGGCCGTCGTGAAAGCTGCTCGCGATGGCAGCGTGTCCACCGGTGATGCGGTAGGCGTCGCGGCGAACGGCGATGATTTGGCCACATGCGGCTGCAAATCTGGGATCTGTGTCGGCCCGCATTCGTTTCATTGGAAGGAATCCGAGCAGCACAAAATGAATCAACGGCACAATGAGCTTTTCCATTATTCCCACCGTGACTTGCCGTGGCACGCCACTGACCAAACTAGCGCCGCTCTCGTTTACGAATGCAGCCAATCTACTTAGCGAATCTCTACGCGTTACGCGAACATCAGCGTCCAAAAAGACCAGCAAAGGACATCTGGCGAGATCAGCGAGCTGATGGCAGGCAAAATTTTTTCCGCTCCAGCCGTCGGGCAGAGTTCGCCCGTTTTCGAGCCGGACTCTTTTATCGGTCGCTGCGAACCCGCGCACTATCTGAGCCGTCCGGTCGCTTGAGTTGTCATCGAGGACAATTACCTCCAGGTCGATCTCGCGACTTCGAAGAATGGAACGCAGCGCGAAATCAATATTTCTCTCCTCGTTGCGCGCAGGAACAAGGACGGAACAGGAAGCTCTCTCAGCAGTCCGTGCCGGTAGCGACCGATAGAGAAAGAGATTTCGCAGAAACAATGCCGTCGGAACAAGTGCAAGAAGACAACTAAAGCCGACCACAATTGTGTTCATGGGTTTGCTTCAAAATGATGATCCGGCTGATATCGATGGCGATGCAGCCGGGAGCGCAAGCGACGAATCACATCGTAGATGCGGTTTCCACCGCGGCGACCCTGGTCCAGCGTCAACCATTCCTCCGAATTGCGACGACACGAGGCCGTAGTCAGCTCGTCCAGAAGATTCTCCAGGCATCGCGACAACAGTTGGTTCCATCCGAGCATGTCGAATTCAAGCCGCTTGCCCGAGATGACGGGAGGACCAAACGAAATAAGGATTTCAGGGCGGGCTTCGGTCCAAAAAGAATATTCTACTGCCAGAGGTAGAAATGCGACGCCTGGTAGCCATCTCGCTAATTTCGCCAATCCACGTTGAAAGTTCAGCGGTCGCTCTCGCATATCCATAAAGCGGCCCTGCGGTGTTATCCAAAGAACGTTTTGCGACGACGCCAATATGGCTCTGCTGATCCGTAGGAATGTGGTTGCACCAAAGAGGGAACGTTGTTCCACTCCGAAAAATCCGAGCCGCTGAAAGAAGCGATATCTCTCGAGCATGTCCGAATCGATCGGCGCAAACGAATCGCGATCCGAAAAGAAGTGACGAGCGAGCAACAAACAAACAAGCGGGTCCCACCATGCGGAATGATTAAGAAAGATAACCGTCGGCTGATCCAGGATCCGCGGCAGACCGTCTTTCAAAATCCTGATCCGATGAAAGTGCCGTCGCAGGTATTGCCTGTTATAGAAAGCGAACAGCCGAAGAGATGCCCAGGAAATGCGCGGGGTTTGTAATCGCGTTTTGGGTGGAAGTATCGCGACCATTACGCCTCCACCTCCTGAAGCACATTTTCAGAGCGATACCCGCTCAGATGGCGATCGGCTGCATCGGCTGCGATCCAGCCGGACATGATTACCATTGGCATTCCCGGGCCCGGATGGGCGGAGCCACCTGCGAGAAAAAGACCGCGAATATCGGGGCTGCGATTTCCTGGCTTGAATGCGCCTAGAAATTTTCCGTGGCTGGCCAGGCCATAGATCGCTCCGTTTAAAACATGGTAACGCTCGTGGATATCCTGAGGAGTCAGTGCGCGCTCGAAGACGATACGTGATTCAATATCGGGCATTTGTCCGGTGCGCCTAAGCTTTTCGAGAATCACACGGCGATATGCAGGCAACATGTTTTTCCAATCATGATGCGGCCGGACATAGGGAGTGTGCACCAACACGTAAAGCGCTTCGCCGCCGGACGGAGCGGTGTCTGGTTCGGTGCGACTGGTAGCAGCCAGGTAGCAAGTAGGATCCGGAGCGGGTTCGCCTTTACTATAAATCCAGTCGAACTCTTCCTCGGGGTCACGACTGAATACAAAATCGTGATGAGCCAGATGATCGTATCGCTTACTAAGTCCAAAATACAGCACCACTCCGGAGCACGCGGGCTCGTACGTGCGACGCTGTTCAAAGGCCGCACCTGCTTTTCCCTTCAACAACTCCCGGTGAGTGCGCACGCTGTCGCAGTTGGAGATCACCGCTGCAACCTCGATCGTGTCGCCGTCCAGCGTTTTGAGCGCGACCACCTCGCCGTTTCGTGACACAATTTTTTCGATCTGCGTTTGAGTACGGAATTCAACGCCCAGTTCGTTTGCTAATTTTGTCAGCGCTTCGGCCACGGCTCGAGTGCCGCCCAGGGGATACCAGATTCCTTCGCTGACTTGCATGTGGGCGATGCTGCAAAGAATGGCAGGCGATCCGTAGGGAGAGGATCCGACGTATTGGGTGAAGTGATCGATCATTTGAGCGACTCGGCGGTCCGGCGTGAACGAGCGGACGGTGCTGGCAACCGAGCGGCCCATGCGCATTGCCAGCACGTCTTTGAGCATCGAAGGATCGATTTTCCATTCGAACATGTCGCGCAGTCCGCCGACGGACTTGTAGAAGAAATGGCGCTGCGAAATGCTGTTGAGCCGTTGGGCGTACTTCATGAAATTGCGGTAACGAGCGCCGGAATTGGTTTTTGGAGCGAACTGATCGAGTTCCTTCGCCATTGCATTCGGGTCCTGTCGCAGATCGAGAACCGATCCGTCCTCGAAAAAGCAGCGCCATTGCGGGTCGAGCGGGATAAGATCGAGGTAATCGTCCATATCGGCGCCGGCCTCCTGGAAAACCCGTCGTAGGGTCGAAGGCATGGTAATAATCGTCGGTCCCATGTCGAAACGAAAACCGTCTTCCGACAACTGCGCAGCCTTTCCGCCTAACCAGTCGTTACGTTCGAACAACACAACACGACGACCGCGGGCCGCGAGAACACAGGCAGCGGAAAGTCCACCGAGTCCGCCTCCGACAATTCCAATCGGTTTCGTTGTCATGAAAATCGATCCTTTCTATTTGCCAGGTTTGTTAGGAAGTTCTTGAATCCTTTCGCTCGCAAGTGGGCACGCCCATGAGCGATTTGAATGGCGGCGTTAAAAATCGCGTGGTCCTTGTCGCCCGGCTCCGCATAATGCTGACGACGGTTTCCGCGCCTGATCAGCACGACATGCGGAAACGTCATTCCCAGCAAACCTTCCTCACCGCGGGTCACGCCGAACCCGCTACTTTTCACGCCAGTGAATGGCACGCGTGGATCGGCCGTGGGAACGATGATGTCGTTGATCGTAACAAATCCGTTCTTGATCAAAGCCGCCAGACGGCGCGCCCTCTGGATGTTACGAGAAAAAATTGAGGCGCCGAGGCCGTATTCGTTAGCCTCAACGGCCTGCAACGCTGAAGCGATGTCGGACACCCTTTGTATTGGAATGTCGTGCAATCCGCTTGCCGAAATACGCAGGATCAATTCATTGGCCACAGGTTCTTCGACGATGATTCGCCTTGGCGCGATGCAGGTTTCGCCAGCGTTGAGTCGTCTTCCAAATTCGAGTGCGCGTAACACAAGTCCGACATCGGCGTCCGCCAAAACAATGACTGCGTCTTCACCGGAGAGTTCCATAATCGATGGCGTATTGCTTCGTGCCAGTTTGGCGAGAACGGCGCGTCCGTTTGCGGATGATCCGGTGAACACCACTTTGTCTACTCCCGCACGAATGGCCCGATCGACCGCTTCTTCTGTTTCAGACAATTCAACCAGAAGCGATCGATTGAGACCCGCCTCTTTAGCTATCTTGACGAACGCGGAGCAAACAAAATGCGTATCGGGCGCGGGCTTGATCAGCACAGCGTTGCCGGCAACCAAGGCGTGAAGCGCTTGGACCATCGGAAGAAACAACGGATAATTTCGCGGTCCGACAATCAAAACCACGCCAAGCGGAGCGCGTTGGATTTCAAATGTCGATCCTGCCAGCCACAACGGCCGGCCTCGGCGTCCAAATCGTCGCGTAGCGAGAATTCTGGGTGCATTCCGAGACAACCACTTGCAGGCATCAGCCAGGGGTAAAACTTCCGAGACTAACTTTTCAGACGCCGGCCGGTTATCGACAAAACTCGCGGCTGCAGCCAGGGGGCGGGCATCATCAGCAATCAAGCGTCGCAAATGCTTGAGCACTCTTGATCGATCATGGATGGTTTGTTGTGCCCAGCGTGATTGCGCCGCACGAATTTGCGAAATGTTGATGATCGGTCCGTCGAATTGCTCGACCGTGGCGTGCATCAGGCGGCCTCCAGTTTTAACGAGGACGCGTCGGCGCCCGGCGCGACAGGCTTTGGCACAAGATTGAGATCGTTCAGCAGTAACCGCGAGCTGATCCGGGCCGATTCGAAGATTACCGGCAATCCGCTGCCGGGATGCGTACCACCGCCGACGAGGTAAACGCCTTCGAGATCTTCGAACCGGTTACGCGGCCGCAGATGAAGCATCTGATTAAGACAGTGAGCAAGATTGAACGTCGCACCCCGGTGAATCTCGTAACGGACGTCCCAGTCGTTTGGTGTCACTACTCGCTCGAATCGGATGCGACGTTCCACATTTGTGAAACCGGCCTTTGCGATTTGTCGCAACAACAGCGCGCGAAAACGATCACCCTCGCATTTCCAGTCGACATTGGGATGTTGGTGCGTCACCGGCGCAAGCACGTAAAGCGTGCTCATTCCATCAGGCGCAAGGGTCGCATCGGTTACAGAAGCGTTCTGTACGTAGAACGAAGGATCGTCCGACAGAACATGTCGATCTTCGATCTCCTCCAGATTTCGCGCGTAATCTTTCGCAATATAAATGTTGTGATGCGGCAGATCGAACCGACCCTCGATTCCGAGATACATCATGAAGGTCGAGCACGAAAATTTCTTGCTCGCGATTTTTCGATCGCTCCAGCGCCGGCGAAGACGATCGGGGACCAGGCGTGTCATGGCTCGCGCAAAATCAGCGTTAATAACGACACAGCCAGCGCGCTCCACGCCATTTTTGGTGCGAACACCGATCGCCCGGCGTTTTTCAAACAGAATTTCCTCCACAGGTTCATCAAGCGCGATTTTGACTCCAAGACCGCGCGCAACCCGGGCCAGTGCATCGGTGACCGAGGAGCAACCGCCGATTGGATGAAAAACGCCGTGCTCGTACTCGATGAAGGAGAGAATGGAAAACAAACTCGGGCATCGAAACGGCGACATGCCGAGATATTTGGACTGAAAGGAGAAGGCCAGACGGATGCGCTCGTCGTGAAAGAAGCGTTTTAAATAGGTGTCAATTGATTGGTGAGGCCGGAGCATCGGCAGCATTTTGAGCAAGCGCAGTTTGAACAAATCCAGCCAGCCCAGGAACGGGTTTTCGAGACACGGCTCCATGCGCAGCAGCTTGGCACGGTTCTCGTGAAGAAAACGCGTGAAACCGCCGGAGTCGTTAGGCGATAGAGAAACAATCTGGCGTTCCATCTCATGCACGCCAGGCGTGGCCAGTAATTCTCCACCAGCGCCAAAGATGATCCTGTATTGGGGATCGAGGCGCACCAGGTCCATCTGCGCATTTAACGAAGTGCCGGCAGAAACAAAAATTTCCTCCAGCACGCGTGGGTAAAGGAAAAACGTCGGCCCTAGGTCGAATTTGAAACCGTTTGATTCAACCGATGAAGTTCGTCCGCCCGTCCCTGGCAGGCGTTCGATGACTTTTACCCGGAGCCCGGCGTGCGCCAGAAGCACGGCTGAGGCAAGACCGCCCGGTCCGGCTCCGATTACGATCACGTCATTCGCCATTTGGATTGCCAGGCTAGAATTTGGTTTTCACGGTGCACGCTCGGAGGGCGCACCAACGCGAGCGGCTTCGAATGCGAGCAAGCTCGAAGCCAGGGCCAACCCGGTCGCAGAACCACACATTTTGGCCATCTGATCGCCGCGGCTCCCACCATTAAAGCGGCGGCGCTGCCACAAAGAAGGCGGCCACGGGTCTCGAGGTTCGGGGTAGATCGGGGAGACGCGTCCTTCATCTTATTTGAGTGTGTCTAATATTTGTATAGACTTTACTCCGTCTGTCAATATTCTGTTTAATTTTCCAGCAAAATGTTCCTATCATGGGACAAAATGGAAATTATCGTCGCGAAATCCGAGATCTGGCTTGCAGTTGTTCTAGTGTTGTCTAATATCTGTCGGTTTCCTCGAACTTATGGCTTCGCCGCATCACTCGATCAAAACTGCCGCCAGGCTTACCGGCTTGTCCCAACACCTCATCCGAATTTGGGAAAGGCGTTACCGCGCCGTCGAGCCAGCCCGAACGGCGACCAATCGGCGGGTTTATTCCGATGCCGATATTGAGCGGCTCAATTTGTTGCGCGAAGCGACCAGGTCAGGGCACAACATCGGAAATGTCGCCCGTCTGCCGATGGCGCGGTTGAAATCTTTCGTCGCCAAAGCCGAGTCGACTCATCCTGATAAAAAGCGTGACCGAGACGGATTATCGCCGGCTCAATCTTTCCACGACGAAAGCGTGGCTGCGATCAGAGAATTCGATTCCCGGCGTCTCGAGAGCATTTGGGAAAGAACCATCGTAGCTCTCGGTCATCAGGGGATGCTGCGGTTGGTGATGGCTCCGCTGGCGCACACTATCGGTGAATTATGGAGAACCGGTGTCATTTCCGCTGCGCATGAGCATTTTTTCACCGCCAGTCTGAGAGTGTTTTTGGGACACGTGGCCGGCAGGTTTCCGATTTCCGGCAGCTCACCGCGAATCGTCATCGCGACGCCCGCGGGCCAACTTCATGAACTAGGCGCGGTTATAGTGGAAGACAGCGCGGCGCAACTTGGCTGGTATCCTGTATATCTGGGACCAAATCTGCCGGCCGCCGAGATCGCCGGCGCCGTGGTCGAAAATAAGGCAAGTGCCGTCGCGCTCAGCATTGTTTACCCGAATGACGATCCCAATCTTCCGCAAGAGTTGCTCAACTTGCGACGATTTGTGCCGGCTCAAGTTCCCATCTTTGTGGGAGGCCGCGCTGCCGAGGGTTATTCGAAAACGCTGGATCGCATCGGAGCGATTGTGACTGATGAGATCGATGAATTTTCAAACCGGCTCGATGCAGTCAGGCGTTCGAGCAACCGTCAATCCGCATAAGAATCAACGACCTGGACCGTGCGATGCGAGCCAATTCTCGCTTTCGTCGACCCACGAATCTGTAGGAATTCCCGGGTGATCGTTGGATCACTTCAGATCGGTAAAAAGCGTCGGCTGCGCTTCCTGATCGGCTAGCGCTTTCGCGCGCTGCTCGCGCCGTTCCATGATAAATTTGTCGAGTTCAGGATCGACGGGCAGGGGATAGTCGCCGTTGAAACAAGCCAGGCAGAAAGTGTTCAAAGGTCTTCCAGTTGCGCGAACCATTCCTTCTACGTCCAAGTAACCGAGACTGTCCACACCAAGATATTTGCAGATGTCCTGCATCGACATCTGGTTCGCGATCAATTTTTCAGGGTCAGGAAAATCGATACCGTAGTGGCAGGCAAACCGATGCGGCGGACAGCTGACACGCATGTGCACTTCTTTTGCGCCGGCTTCGCGCAGATTCACAACGCGCGCACGCGCCGTGGTGCCGCGCACGATCGAGTCGTCTATAACCACAACGCGTTTTCCGGCAACCATTTCCTTGATCAAATTTAATTTCACGCGCACGTCGAAATCGCGGATGAGCTGGCTCGGCTGCAAGAATGTGCGCCCGATGTAGTGGTTCCGGACGAACGCATGCGCAAAGGGAATGTTGAGTTCCTCCGCGAATCCGAGCGCGGCGTAATTTCCGGAATCCGGCACCGGCACGACAATATCGGCTTCAACCGGAAACCTGCGCGCAAGCTCGCGTCCCATTTCAGTCCGAACTTTGCCGACGTTCACGCCGCCGAGTTTGCTGTCCGGTCGCGAGAAATAAACGTACTCAAACATACAGAAAGCCGGTTGCTGAGCTTGAAAAGGAAACTCCGAACGCATTCCGCTTTCATCAATGATTAGAACCTCTCCCGGCTCGACGTCGCGAATGAACTCCGCATGAATCAAATCAAAAGCGCATGTCTCTGACGCCACCACATAGGCGTTATCCAGTTTTCCGAGTGAAAGAGGTCGCCAGCCAAATGGATCACGCACGGCGATCAATTCCCGTTCGCTCATGATGAGAAGTGAAAATGCGCCTTCGATCCGCCGCAGAGGCGCAAGCGCGCTGCTGCCATTGTCCAGTGGTTGCGCGAGAAGATGCAAAATTATTTCGCTGTCGGCTGTCGTTTGGAAAATTGAGCCTTTCCGTTCCAGTTCGTCACGCAACAGATCGGCGTTGATGAGATTGCCATTGTGCGCAATAGCTATCTGACCGCGAATGCAATCGACCACGAAGGGTTGCGCGTTTTTGATGGTGCTGGTGCCCGTCGTCGAATAGCGGGTGTGGCCAATCGCGCGCGTGCCCTTGAGTTTCGCCAGTTCTTCCTGACCAAAGACCTGCGACACCAACCCCATGTCCTTGTGCATGAGAAAACTCGTGCCAGGCCCGTTGCTCGTTACGATGCCGGCACTCTCCTGGCCGCGATGTTGCAACGCGAACAGGCCGTAATACGTCAGCACCGCCGCGTTCGAATGTCCGAACACACCGAACAGTCCACATTCGTGGTGCGGGTAGGACTCGTGCTCGATAGCTTCAGGAATGTCGATCTCCACTCGCGATAAGTTTTCGGAGTTGTGCAGGGTCACACCGAATAATCCACCAAATTGCGTCCTGTTCAATTGCTCGATTTGAACCGCATAGCCGTCGCGGTTCAATCAATTCCGCTCGGCCTACATCTTTCTGGCCTTTATTTCTGTATCGCCTGTCAATGTGAGATGTCGATCTTCTAAACGAATCGTGGTAATTTCGGGTACCTCCTTCCAAATGAACTCCGACGACGAGCCAAGTCCTAGATTGGAAATCGCGCACGTCCTGAGCATGGACCTGGTGGAGTATTCGAAGTTGCTCATTACCGAACAGACCGCGGTGCTAAGCGAGCTGACCCATATCGTGAAAGAGACGCCGCGGTTTCGTCAGGCAGATGCTGGTGGGAAACTCCTTCGGATTGGTACCGGCGATGGGATGTCGCTCGTGTTTTTTGATGATCCACAGGGGCCGATTGAATGCGCCGTAGAAATCGCGACGGCAATCAAATCGCATCCACACATTCGCCTGCGCATCGGTATTCACAGTGGACCGGTCAACCACGTCCTCGATGTAAACGATCGATCCAGTATCGCCGGCGCCGGAATTGATATTGCGCAGCGAGTGATGGATTGCGGCGATGCCGGGCACATTTTGCTTTCGAAACGTGTTGCCGACGATCTTGCCCCATTTCCTCGTTGGAATGTTTGTCTGCGCGAGCTTGGCGAATGCGAGGTCAAACACGGTCGCAGAATTTCGTTGATCAACTTTGTTGGTCACGAAATCGGAAACCCGGCACGACCCAGGAAGTGCGAATCCCAGTCGCTGGCAAGTTCGACAATTGCCGCGCAGAGATTTTCTGGGCAAAAGCGGGTCGCGATAGTCGGCGGCGCGCTTCTGCTGACCGCGCTGGCTCTCGCTGTCTTGTTTTTCTCGAGACGGCACCAGACAATCAAACACGCCATCGCAGTTTTGCCTTTTGAAAATGCGAGCAGCGATCCAAACACGGAATATTTGGCGGAAGGAATTTCCGAGGCCTTGATCAACAGTCTGGCGGAGTTAAAGCAACTGCGAGTCGTCGCGCGCGCTTCGGCATTTCGCTACAAGGGCAAGGATGTCGACGCCCGCCGGGTTGGACGCGAGTTGGATGTCACCGAAGTGCTCACTGGAAAGATTCGCCAGGTCAGCGACGCTCTTAACGTTCAGGTGGATCTGGTGGACGCGGCCACCGGCGCTCAGCTTTGGGGCGCGGGTTACGACCGAAAGAGGGCTGATCTCATCGCGGTCAAAGAAGCGATTGCGAAAGAGGTGGCAGAAAAACTAAAAGGAAAATTAACCAGCGAAGAGCGGCAGCGCCTGGTCAAGCGCGATAGTTCCAACCCAGAGGCGTATCAATATTATTTGCGCGGCCGCTATTTTTTGAACAAGCGGAGTGCGGATGGAATCCGTAACGCGATCGACCAATTCCAGCGGGCCACAGAACACGATCCTAATTTCGCGCTCAGTTACGCCGGTTTGGCGGATTGCTACATCGCGCTGACTTTTTACAATTTTGCCGCGCCGCACGAAACCATGCCGAAGGCGAAACAATCAGCGCTCAAGACGCTGGCATTGGACAATAGCGTGGCCGAAGCACACATCTCACTCGGCAATATCCTCGTGAATTACGATTGGAATTGGGCGAAGGCCGAAAAGGAGTTCAAGCGCGGCATCGAACTCAGGCCGGATTATGCCACGGCCCATCAGTGGTACGCGATGCATTATTTGACTGCTACAGGTCGATTGGAAGAGGCGATAAATGAAATGAAAAAAGCGGTGGAACTCGATCCGGCCTCGCTTGTCATGAATTCGTTTATGGGAGCGACGCTGTGGTACGCGCGCCGGTACGATGAAGCCATCGATCAATGTCGGCGAACCATAGCGATGGACCCAAACTTTGCCGTCGCCCATTGGCATCTTGCCCTCAGCTACGAGCAAAAGCAGATGTTTGAAGCCGCGATCGACGAATGCCAAAAGGCGGTCTCCTTGTCCGGCGGCAGCCCGTTAATGAAAGCCGCGCTTGGTTATGCGTATGCCACGTCGCAACGAAAACAGGAGGCCCACAAGATCATCGAGCAGTTGAATGAGCTTGCAACGCACCAATATGTGTCTCCCTACACGGTCGCGGCCATCCATGTGGCGCTTGGTGATCATGACCAGGCTCTTCGTTTGTTGGAGCAGGCATACAACGAGCACTCATTCCATCTGGTGCAGCTGAATGTATCGCCGCAATTCGAACCGCTTCGGTCGCACCCAAAATTTCAGGACTTGGTCGCGCGTCTTGGTCTTTCCCTTAACCGCCCAAGAAAATCACAAACTAGGAGTGCCTTCAGCGCGGGTGTCGCTCTCCACTGCGCGGCGGATCGCGTTCCACCAATCGTCGTAAAGATCGGCAATTGGCCAGGCGCACTTTTCGCTGCCGACGCAAATGCGAAGTTGGTCGCCGCCGGTTTTACCGAATTGCTGGAATGGGATCAGTCGGATCTGCAGAATTGAAAGTGTCCTTTGAAGATTTTCCGGCGCCATAGAAATAATGATGCGCGACTGCGATTCGTTAAACAGCGCTGTAGCGGCAGCAGGCGTCTCGTCTGCTTTTAATTCGATCTCCGCTCCAAAGAGCCTTTCCGGATTAAAACAGCATTCAGCCAGCGCGATGGCGAGTCCGCCTTCGGAACAATCATGCGCGCTTTTCACAAGGCCCGCTAGGATCAGATCGCGCACCGCCTTTTGCACTTTGATTTCGTGTACGAGATCGATTTGTGGTAGCGGACCGAATTTCAATCCGTGGCAGACTTTCAGATACTGCGAGCCGCCTAAACTGTAACCTGGGGCGCTGACCCCGGCTCTTTTCTTATGGACAGTCTCTTCTCGGCCGAGGTCACCGCCCCCGGCTACAGTGCCAACTAAAACAATCACGTCGCCTTCGTCTTTGAACCACTGCGTGGTGATGTGTTTTTCGTCGTCAATCAATCCGACCATCGCGATCGTCGGTGTTGGATCGACTACGCCGCCCGGACTCTCATTGTATAGCGAAACATTTCCGCCCGTCACAGGCGTGCCAAATGTGCGACAGGCTTCAGCCACGCCTTCAACGGCTTCGCGCAATTGCCAGAAATTTTCCGGCTTGTATGGATTGCCAAAATTCAGGCAATCAGTTACCGCCAGCGGGCGCGCGCCCGAGCAAGTGAGATTGCGGGCAGCTTCGGCCACCGCGATTTTACCGCCCTCGCGCGGGTCGAGCGCGCAATACAGTGAATTACAATCGGTGGTCGCAGCCAGAATCTTGTTTGCGTAGCGGACGAAAAACACCGCGGCGTCGCAACCAGGTTTGACAATCGTCCCGGTGCGAACTGTGTGATCGTATTGCCGATAAACCCAATTTTTGGACGCGATCGTAGGATCGCGAAGTAATTGCCGTAGCGCGTCGCGAGGATCAACCTTACCTTGCCATTCTCCCTCGACGCGACGCAGACGCGTGGTTACAGGTGGCTTTGCTTCGCGTTCATATAGCGGCGCGTCATCAGCAAGTGCTTTCGCGGGAATTTCCGCCGCGATCGAACCGTTGTTTCGGACACGCATGATGCCATCGTCCGTTACGTGTCCAATTTCCGCGCACGGCACGTCCCACTTGTCGAAAACATCACGAACGACATCTTCCTGGCCGCGTTTGGCGATGATGAGCATTCGCTCCTGCGATTCGCTCAACATGATTTCATAGGGCGTCATGCCCGGTTCGCGTTTTGGAACCTTGGCCAGGTCAATTTCGATTCCGCTGCCGCCGCGGCTGGCTGTTTCGCAGGTTGAACAAGTGAGGCCCGCTGCGCCCATGTCTTGAATTCCCGCAACCGCGTCCCTGGCGATCAATTCGAGACACGCTTCGAGCAGCAATTTTTCCTTAAAGGGATCGCCCACTTGCACCGCCGGACGATCTTCGCGCGATTGCTCGGTTAGCTCGCGAGATGCGAAGGCTGCGCCTGCGAGACCGTCACGTCCCGTTTCAGCTCCTACATAAAAGACAGGATTGCCGCTGCCCTCCGCCTTGCCGCGGGCCAGTTCTTCGTGGCGCAATACGCCGAGACAAAAAACGTTTACCAATGGGTTGCCCTCAAAACTTTCGTCGAAATAAACCTCACCTCCGATCGTTGGAACACCGACACAATTGCCGTAATGCGCGATGCCAGAAACGACGCCGGTGAAAAGTCGTCTGTTGGCAGCGATGTTCGATGTTTGAGGTTCGATATTTGATTGAATGATCGGCCCGAAGCGCAGCGAATTCAGGCAAAATTCAGGGCGTGCGCCCATCGTAAAGATATCGCGAATGATGCCGCCCACGCCAGTCGCTGCACCTTGGAACGGCTCGATAGCACTCGGATGATTGTGACTTTCTATCTTGAATGCGACGGCCCACCCATCGCCGATGTCAACAACGCCTGCATTTTCTTCGCCAGCCTTTACCAAAATGTTCGGTCCGGTCGTAGGAAACTTCCTCAGTTCTCGTCTCGAATTCTTATACGAGCAATGCTCGCTCCACATGACGGAGAAAATTCCCAACTCAGTAAAGTTCGGTGCTCGCCCGAGAATTTTTTTAGTCTGCTCAAATTCCTCCGGCGTTAGACCATGCTTGCTTGCGAGTTGGGGTGTAACCGCTGGATCAGCCTGTGGGGTCTTTGGGGTCATTGGGATCGTAAATTACTAAATTGGTG
Organism: uncultured Verrucomicrobiae bacterium; assembly: GCA_963807435.1. Taxonomy (GTDB): domain Bacteria; phylum Verrucomicrobiota; class Verrucomicrobiia; order Chthoniobacterales; family UBA10450; genus Udaeobacter. Next base: position 695,086 of record CAWECA010000010.1, on the reverse strand, counting down.
AGCCCACTCAATGGCTCAAATCGCAAGCCGGTTCGAATAGGTGCATTAGCCGGCCATTAAATCACAGAATATACCTGAAACGCCCGATCAACCTCTGAATGACAACTTTGGAGGTAACTTATTGAGGAGATTAGAGGGAAGAAACCAATTATTGTTTTGGTCTGCAGGCTGGGAGTGCCCCTGGCGTTTGCACAAACCAGCACGACCACAATAAAAACGACCACATCAACTAAGCCAACAGCCACGGCACCAACGACAAGCACAACGTACGACACCGGTACCGTAACTACATACGAGCTGGGTAAAACGATTATCGTCAAGGGCGAGCAAGGCCCTGTAAGTTTCGCTCTCGGTACGGCTGCTAACATTGTTGACGCCGCCGGCATGGTTGTCATGGCTCCATTACGAGCCGGTCAGAAGGTCCGTGTTTATTACACAGGACCGACTGAGCATCGCACGGTTGAGCGCGTCATAGTCGAAGAGTAAGCGAAGCAAAAATTCGCAGCTTTTTCTTTGGCGTTGGATCGTAAACGACTAACGCTAAACGCAGCGGAGCGGCTACAGAATTTGCGTTTCGAACGCGAATCGCTGAGGTTTTGCGCCTAATGGCTTTGGACCTGAAGGAGATTGTCGCGTCGCGTCTGGGAGAGAACTACGAGCTACACGCTAGTCATGTCAACCGCACGCTGGTAGCTGCGCAGCGGGTCATCGGTTTCGATAAAGTCTATGCCCGGGCGGAAGGCGCGTATCTCTTCGATATGGATAACCAGCCCTATCTCGATTTTCTGAGCGGCTATAGCGTTTTCAACTTTGGGCGTAATCATCCGGTCGTTAAGCAGGTAATTCGGGACGTGCTCGATCTCGATCTGCCTAACATGGTGCAGTTGGATTGCTCACTTCTTAGCGGCTTGCTGGCTGAAGCGCTGATAGGACGCACGCCGGTGCATCTGGATTCCGTCTTTTTTTGCAACTCTGGGACAGAAGGGATGGAAGGAGCCTTGAAGTTTGCCCGTGCGGCAACCGGGCGGAGACGCGCGGTATCCCTCGCAAGCGCGTTTCACGGGCTTAGCCTCGGTTCGCTCTCGTTGATGGGATGTGAAAGTTTTACCGAAGGTTTTGGACCGTTGATGGAGGGATTCGACGGGCGCATAGCGCTCGATGATATTGAGGGGTTAAATCGGCAATTGCGTTCGCGCGACGTGGCGGCCTTCGTGATCGAACCGGTTCAAGGCAAAGGCTGCCAAACGCCCAAGACCGATTTCTTCATTCGTGCGCAGGAACTTTGCCGCCAGTACGGAACGCTGATGATTTCCGACGAAGTGCAGACCGGCCTCGGACGCACAGGCAAAATGTTCGGGTTTCAGCACTGGGACTTAGAGCCAGACATCATCACGATCGCGAAAAGTTTGAGCGGTGGGGTACGTTCCGTGCGGCGCCATAATCACCCGGCGCGATATCTACCAGAAAACTTTTTCGCGCATGGACCGATGCGTCGTGCACTCAAGTACTTTCGGACGCAACAACCTGGCGATGGCCTGTGGCTTGGCTGCGCTGGAGATAATCGACAATGAGAATCTGGTTGAGAATGCTGCGAATATGGGCGCGCTTCTGATAGATCAAATAAACGCGCTGCGCACAAAGCATTCCTTCCTAAAAGAAGCACGCGGCAAAGGGTTGATGATTGGTATCGAGTTCCAGGAGCCCCAGGAACTCAAACTCAAGATGGCGTGGAAGCTCCTGCACAAAATCGACAAGGCGTTGTTTGCTCAGATGGTAGTGAGCCAGATGTTGAGCAAGCATCGTATCCTTACGCAAGTGGCCGGGCATAATCTAGACGTGATCAGAATTCTGCCGCCGTTGATCATCGGCGGAAAAGAAGTGGACATGTTTATCACCGCGCTTGATGACGTGTTGACCGAGTGCCGCAAATTTCCCGGTCCGATGTGGGAGCTTGGAAATAATTTCGTCCGCGCAGCACTCGGATCGCGCAAATCCGCGGAGCCGCGTGCTGTTTCTGCCTGAGAGCGCGGCGGATGCTTCCGAGTTTGCGTTAGTTTCTCGTTGTCGACCTTTTGATCGGGACTACGGTTGTAGGGAAGGAGGCAGGATAAATGAGCGCAACTGTCGTGGAAGAAAAAAAAGCGGAAATAGAACTGAATCAACTCGAGCAACTGAAGAGCTTTACCAAGGTCGTCGCCGACACGGCGGATTTTGAAACGATCAAACAATTCAAGCCGCAGGACGCCACGACCAATCCAAGCTTGGTCTATGCTGCGACGCAAAAATCCGAATACACGCGTTTGCTTGAGCAGGTTCTGACAGATCGGAAGAAATTTGGGCTGCAAGGAGCGGCTCAGCTCGAAGACATTTGCGATCACCTCCTGGTACAGTTTGGTTGTGACATTCTCCAAGTGGTTCCGGGTCGCGTCTCCACCGAGACGGATGCCCGTCTCTCATTCGACGTGGAAGGATCCATCACCAAGGCCAGAAGATTGATCAAACTCTACGAAGAGCGGGGAATTTCGCGCGAACGTGTATTGATCAAAATCGCATCGACCTGGGAAGGAATTAGTGCAGCGGAAGAGCTCACCAAGGAGGGAATCCGATGCAATCTAACGTTGATGTTCTCTCTGCCGCAGGCGGTGCGTTGTGCGGAGGCAAAAGTGCAGCTGATATCCCCGTTCGTGGGCCGGATTTACGATTGGTTCAAAAAGGAGATGAAACGCGATTACACCGGCGCTGACGATCCCGGCGTGCAATCGGTCGCCGAGATCTATGACTATTACAAAAAATTTGGCGTTGCGACCGAAGTGATGGGCGCGAGTTTTCGAAACACGGGACAAATTCTGGAGCTTGCCGGATGCGATTGCCTGACCATTAGCCCTGAGCTGATGGAAGAACTTTCTAAATCCATCGACCCGATCGAGCGCAAGTTGGCTCCGGAGAAAGCGAAGTCGGCGAATATCGAAAAATTGCAACTCGATGAGAAAAAATTCCGCTGGCTGCTGAATGAAAACGCGATGGCGACGGAAAAACTGGCGGAAGGCATCCGCAAATTTGCCGTGGACGTGGTGAAATTGGAAAAATTAGTAGCCAGTAAATTGTAATAATCTTCCTCTACCTTTGCCTCTCAATCCGCTTCAATGCGTGGAGGAAAATCGAGCGGACGAGGAAGCGTTGATGTTTAACATCGTTTTGGTTGAGCCGGAGATTCCTCCGAATACAGGCAACATCGGCCGGCTCTGTCTTGCAACCGGATCGACGCTGCATCTGGTTAAGCCGCTGGGGTTTTCGCTGGACCACCGACAACTGAAACGCGCGGGCCTTGATTATTGGAACGAAGTGGACTTGCGAGTTTGGAATTCCTTCGCCGATCTGCAGTCTCGCAAATCGACGAACAAGCGCTATTTCTTTCTAACAACAAAATCCCGGCGTGCTTACTTTGATGTAGAGTTCTGCAACGGCGATTTCCTCGTTTTTGGAAGGGAAACCAAAGGGTTGCCGGAAAGTCTACTGGCGCAAAATATCCAGAATTGTCTTACCATCCCGATTCATGGAACGCGCTCACTTAATCTGGCAACTGCTGTTGCAATCGTGTTATTTGAAGCGGTTAGGCAGCAAACACAATTGGTCTGAGCCCGCATCCAACAAACCTGGGTATTACGATTCAAGTAAGTGAGGTTTAAGTATCTGCAGGTGCGCGCCAGCCGCAGAAAAATCGCCACCTTATGATGCTTTTGGGGTTTAATCACTGTAGGAAATGAGGAGTCTATGAAACGTATCTTACTTTTATCATTTATTGGATGCTTATCGCTCACACTGACGGCGTTAGGAGCCCACAAAGGTAAGTCAGCGCAGAGGTCATCGCCTAAACATGGAGCGCGGAGTGCCCATGTAAGCTCGCCTCGTGGGGAAAGCCATCACGTTAGCCAACGCAGCGCGAGAGCAAGAGCGTCGCACCATTCTGTCGCTCGAGCTGCTCACAGTTCACGGCGCAGTCACGTAACGGCAGCACCAGTTCGTCGGAATTCGCACTCTACCCGCCACCTGGTGGCGAGTCGTCATGGAAGTAACAACCACCGCGCGACGGTACGCCGGGACACCAGGGGACACGGTGAAAAAACGAAGGCCCGAATGGTTAACAGCGGAAGGAACGCTAACCGGCTACATAATGAGCGAGGAAAGCGCGCAACGACAGTGAAGACAGATAGAGCTCGGGCGGAGCGGAGCTTGGAGGTGGACAATCGCGACAGAAATTCTGCTCGGCCGCGCATCGAGAGAGAATTGAACGCGAGGAAAGCGGGCAGGACGCAAAGTTTGCAGACAAACGTTACAAATGCGGCACGCCGGCACCTGGCGGCAAACCCCGGCAGAAGTATCACTCTGGGAAGAAATCAGATTGTTAATTACAATGGCGAAAACGTTCGAATCGTGAATGATTGGCACCAGCCACGTTTCCGAGGCAACTCGAACTATTCCGCGTTTTACAACTACAATAACAACTGTGAATGGCACGATCGCTGGTGGTGGAATAACCATTATTCGCGGGTCGTCTTTGTGTTAGGCGGATGGTGGTATTGGAATTCCGGCTATTGGTATCCGGCCTGGGGCTACGACCCTTATGCGTCCTATGCTTATGCCGGTCCGATTTATACTGGCAGCGCGGAACTGACACCGCATGAGATTGTGGCGAACGTGCAGGTTGCTTTACAAGATTGGGGATATGATCCCGGGGCCATCGACGGAGTCCTTGGTCCCAATACCCGGGCGGCAATTGCAGCGTTCCAAACCGACCAGGGTCTGCTGGTGACATCGTCAATAGACAGGCCGACTTTGCAGACGTTAGGCCTGAGTTAATAATCAACCGATTCCTGTTGCCCTCGAACGTAAAGGAACCCGGTGTGCGTTTCACGTTTCGGTTGTTATTTCTGAGGATACCTCTTACGTGCGGCCGGGCATCCGAAGAGAGACGCCGAGACGTTGAATAAATGTAGAACGAACAAGGTCTAACAAACGGAAACGAAAACTTCTTATGAAAACGATTGTTAGTGTCTTAATTTGTAATCTTGCGCTCATCAGCTTTGTATGGGGCGCACAAAAAGACGAAAACAAAGCGAACAAGAAAAAGCAGGCTCAAACAGTTCAACACGCGGCACAACCCGCCCAGCATTTGCCAAGAGCCCAAGCAACCGGCAAGAAGTCGACTCCCGTAGCATCGAGGCAGCAAAATCCGAGAACGCCCCAACGGCCGACTGCGGGACATCAAATACAGAATAGAAATAGGAGCCAGGCTTCGACGACGGCGGATGTCCACAAACGAAAGAAAACTCAAAACGCAGTCGAGAGTGGTAATAACCGCAAGCGCAACGAGCGCGAGGTTTCAACGGGAGGTCGCGACCGGGACAATGCCAAAAAGGCCGGACGCTCGGTAGCTCAGGGCAAGAACGGTAAGAATAACCAACCCAATGTTGGGAGAAAAACGACGAACGGGTCGAGGAGTAATGAAGTAACCAGAAAGGGCAAAACGAATGAGACTACAAGGACGGTGGCGAGTAAAGGAAAGGTCGCGACCAGCAAGCCATTCAAGCCGCAGCATTTTAAAGTCGCAAAGCAGCCAAACACTGCAAAGGCCCCGTCCGTAAAATTCCAGCAAGGTAGACGCCTTCAGGGAAGCCAAAAATGGCATGGCCAGCAGTACTCCGTTTTTCGTAACTACAAAGAGGAGTGGCACGATAGAAACTGGTGGCACCAGCATCACAATCGGATCGTCTTTGTTTTCGGCGCACCCTATTACTGGAACGCCGGTTACTGGTATCCTGCCTGGGGCTACGATACCAACGCTTATTACGCTTGGAGCGGCCCTATATACGCTTACCACAACCTGCCACCTGATCAGGTGATAGCGAACGTGCAGGCTGCGCTGCAGGCACAGGGTTACTACCGCGGCGAAATCGATGGCATAATCGGACCCCTTACCCGAGGCGCGATCGCAGATTACCAGAGCGATCGCGGGCTGTATATCACGTCAGCGATTGATCAGCCCACTCTACGGTCCTTGGGGATGGCTTAGGAAAGAACGTGCTCTAGTCTGTTCGAAGCCGCCGGGACGTCATGGTCTCGGCGGTTTTTTATTCGAAACCTACTGAGGTGATAATCCTTGCCGGGGCGTTGGGTGCGGAAACCTTCCGTCACGTCCCTGCTGAATTTGCGGCCGGTGGAACCCTAACAATATTGAATCGATGGAGTCCGCGCCGCAGCAACTAGTCGCTCGTGATCTTTTTCAATCATTTCGAATGGGTGCGCGTCGCATCGAGGTTTTGCGTGGTATCTCGATGACGATCGCGTATAACGAAGCGGTATTTCTCTCTGGCGCCTCTGGTGCCGGCAAGACGACTCTCCTTTACACGTTGGCTGGATTAGAGCGTCCGGAATCGGGTAGCGTCGAATTTGAAGGGCGCTCGCTATACGACGTTCGATCCGGTGCACAAGCGCGTTTGCGAAATCAAAAGATGGGTTTTGTGTTCCAGGGTTATTTTCTACTGCCCGAACTCACTGCACTGGAGAATGTTCTTCTGCCGGCAATGATCGGTCGTCGGCCGACCCGAATTAACGCAGAAGAGAGCCTGGCTGCCGTAGGACTGGCCGATCGCATGCAGCATCTGCCGGCAGAACTTTCAGGGGGCGAACAGCAGCGCGTCGCCATTGCTCGGGCGTTAACAAATAATCCCGACATCATTTTTGCTGATGAGCCGACGGGCAATCTCGATTCCAAGACCGGCGACTCGATTATGGATCTGCTGCTAAACCTCGCTCGCGATCGCAACAAGACGCTCCTCGTTGTCACGCACGACGCTCGGCTGGCAACTCGCGGTGACCGGCAATTGCATATTGCCGATGGAATTTTGCAATAGTGTTGCGGTGAAACGGTACGGCACCTCCACGCGATTTAGTTGGATTAATTTTTGAAGCTTGAATTGCGCCTCTAAACATTTGAAGTTTTGTTGTCATATGAAAACCACTGATGCAGCAGTGTTGGATGAACCGAAGGCTCATACGCGGGTGAGCAAGGAAACTATTGAACCGGCAATCGAAAGCCGCCCGCGCACAACGACAGGCGTCAGGGAACCAAAGATATATATCGACGGAAAATTCTACCCGGAAGCAGAAGCGAAGGTTTCCGTGTTCGATCACGGTCTTCTCTACGGGGATGGGATTTTCGAAGGCATACGTTTCTACAATGGACGGGTTTTTCGGCTCGAAGAACACTTGGAACGGCTCTGGGACTCGGCGCGTTCAATTTGCCTCAAGATTCCCATTAAACAGCGCGAAATGACCGAGGCGTTGCTCGAGACAATTCGGCAAAATCACTTGCGCGACGGATACATCCGATTGCTTGTGACCCGCGGTGTTGGCAATCTCGGTTTGAACCCTGAGCAATGCAAAAATCCAAGCGTCATCATCATCGCAGCGACTATTGCGCTGTATCACGAAGACTTCTATCGCAAAGGACTGAGTATCATAACGGTCGCAACGCGGCGGAGCAATCCGGCATCGCTCAATCCGGCGGTGAAATCTTTAAACTACTTGAACAACGTCATGGCTCGGATCGAAGCGAATCTGGCTGGCGCGGACGAAGCGCTGATGTTGAATGACGCCGGAAACATTGCAGAATGCACCGCCGACAACGTATTCATCATAAAGCAAGGCCAGATCTTTACGCCGCCAATAACGGCAGGAGCTTTGCGCGGGATCACGCGTTCGGTGGTGTTTGATATTGGCGGCGAGTTCGATATTAAAGTCACCGAGGCGGATTTTACCAGGCACGATATTTTCGTGGCCGACGAATGCTTCCTCACCGGAACTGCGGCAGAAATTGTTCCTGTAGTCAAAGCCGATGGCCGCGTCATTGGAGACGGGAAACCCGGGGCGATAACGGCCCGTATTATCGCTCGCTTTCGCGAGATGACGCGTGCCACTGGTACACCAATCTTTGATTAACCTTGGCGTGATTTGCCGAAGTCCAGGATGTCCGGGCGATACATGGGTTGAATGTTTCGAAGACATCACGGTCTAACTAGCAGACATGTTGTGCGACGTTTGCAAATGTAATGATGCCACAGTCTTCCTGACTCAGATTCTGGAGGGCAAAATGCACAAGGTAAATTTGTGCGAAGCCTGCTCGAAGGAAAAGGGTGTCCAGGACCCGACCAGTTTCGCGCTTGCTGATCTGTTGTTAGGCATCGGAGCAGCAGAAGAAATTGAAAAGGGCGCACCTGCCAAAAAGTGCTCCGTCTGCGGTTTTAGCCAGGCGGACTTTAAGAAAACCGGCCGTCTGGGTTGCAGTGAATGTTATGTCACGTTTGCGGAGGGTTTGGGTTCGTTGTTAAAAGCAATGCATAAGGGCACGGAACATGTGGGCAAATTGCCGGAACGCGCGCAACGTACCATGGCGCTGAGCCAAAGGGTGCGGGCACTCACAGAAAACCTGAACAAAGCGGTGGCAGCCGAGAACTACGAGACGGCTGCTTCATTGCGTGATGAAATCAAAAAGCTCGAAAGCGAGCTCTCTAATGCGTCATGAAATTTTCGAGCGTGCTGTCCAATGCGAGCGAATGGTTGCGGGGGGAAGGCCCGCATCACCAGGTGGTTATCAGCAGCCGCGTGCGCCTTGCGCGCAATCTGCGTAATCGCGCCTTCCCCGGCTGGGCGAAAAAAGCCGAACGCACCTCGATCCTCGAACAGATCCGGTCCCGCGTGGAGGCTCTTCCCGAGATGCAGGATGCGTTTTCGGAAGGGCTACAGGATCTGGCCGCATTGGAGAAACAAGTGCTGGTCGAACGTCATCTGATTAGTCGGGAACATGCCGCCAAGGGAGCGGGTAGTGCCGTGATAGTCAACCGACGGCAAACACTCAGCATCATGATTAATGAAGAAGATCATCTGCGGATGCAGTCGATTCGCTCGGGTTTGCAATTGAAACAGGCGTTTAAGCTGGTGGATAAAATTGACACCGCGCTGGAGAACAAGCTGGACTTCGCTTTCGATCCGCGACTGGGATACCTGACCGCCTGCCCCACAAACGTCGGCACCGGTATGCGAGCATCTGCGATGCTACATCTGCCGGGTCTCGTTTTGAGTGAGCTGATCAATCAGGTCATTCAGGCCGTCAGCAAAATCGGTCTCGCGGTGCGGGGCCTTTACGGCGAAGGGACCGAAGCAATGGGTAACCTTTTCCAGATCTCGAACCAGACGACGCTCGGTGAAAAGGAGGAGGACATCATTAATCGTTTGAGCAAAGTCATTGAGACCATCATCGATAAGGAACATGACGCCCGCCAGACTTTGCTGCAAAGAAAGCCGAACACGCTATACGACCAAATCGGGCGAGCCTACGGCGTTCTGACATATGCGCATGCCATGCCGTCGAAGGAAGCCCTCAACCTGCTTTCGGTCATCAAGCTGGGGACGGACCTTGGCGCGTTCCCTGAAGATCAGCGCCTGCAGATTGACGAATTGTTCATCGAAACGCAGCCGGCGCATTTGCAAAAAAGTTCGCAGCAAAAGCTAAATGCGGAGGAACGCGACCATTTGCGCGCGCAGATCATCCGTGACCGGTTGAAAATTTTCCCCAGACCTGATATTAGTAAGATGGCGAGGGAATCGGGCGATGGCCTGACGAACGGACCATCGAACAATGAATAATTTCACACCGCGAGCTCAACAGGTTTTGGCGCTTGCTCGCAAGGAAGCCGACCGATTTAACCACAACTATGTGGGCACCGAGCACCTGCTTCTGGGACTTATCAAGCTGGGCCAGGGCGTGGCTGTCAACGTTCTTCAAAAGATGGGGCTCGATCTCGAAACAGTGCGGATGGAAGTGGAGAAACAGGTCGGTTCCGGACCAGAAACAAAGATGGTAGGCAACGTCCCGTACACTCCGCGCGTAAAGAAAGTGCTGGCGCTCGCAGGCAAGGAAGCCAAGGCGCTCAATCACTCTTATGTCGGCACCGAACATATTTTGCTCGGGCTTTTGCGCGAAGGTGAAGGCGTCGCGGCCAGAGTGCTCAAAAGCCTCGAACTCGATATCGAACGCACGCGAAACGAAATTCTTAAAGAGCTTGATCCAAATTTCACGCCGTCCGAGGCGGAACAGGAAGGCGAACCGGCTAGGAAGGATGTCAAAACCCCGGCACTCCGCGCATTCGGCCGCGATCTAACGGAGCTGGCGCGAAAGAGCGAACTCGATCCTGTCATCGGACGCCGCAACGAAATCGAGCGGGTTATTCAAGTGCTTTGCCGACGCACTAAAAACAATCCGGTTTTGATAGGAGAAGCTGGCGTTGGCAAAACAGCGATCGCCGAGGGGCTGGCGCAGGAAATCGCAAGCGGCAATGTGCCGGAGTTATTGCGGGACAAGCGGGTAGTCACCCTTGATTTGGCGCTGATGGTTGCCGGGACAAAGTATCGTGGGCAGTTCGAGGAACGCATTAAGGCAGTGATGGACGAAATTCGTCGATCCAAGAACGTGATTCTTTTCATCGATGAGCTGCATACCATCGTGGGCGCGGGATCCGCCGAAGGCGCGATGGACGCGTCGAACATCATCAAGCCCGCGCTAAGCCGGGGCGAACTACAATGCGTTGGCGCCACAACGATGAACGAGTACCCGAAAGTACATCGAAAAAGACGCCGCCTTGGAACGCAGGTTCCAGACCATAAAAGTGGATGCGCCCACGGTTGATGAAGCCATTCAAATCTTGAAAGGGTTGCGTCCGAAGTATGAAGCCCACCACAAGGCGAAACTTACCGACGAAGCACTCGAGACAGCCGTCAAGTTTTCCGATCGTTACATTACAGGCAGGTTTCTTCCGGATAAGGCAATCGACGTGATGGATGAAGCCGGCGCCCGGGCCCGCATCAACGCGATGACCCGGCCACCCGATGTTAAGGACATCGAGAAGGAAATCGAAAGCATACGCCTCGAAAAAGAGGGGGCGATTAAGGCACAGGATTTTGAAAAAGCTGCTGCTCTTCGAGACAAGGAAAAGCAGACCAACGAAAAGCTCGACACGATTTTGAACAAGTGGCGCCAAGAGCGGGATGAGAAGGAAGTCGTCGTAACAGGCGACGACATGATGCACATTATCTCGAAGGTTACCGGTGTTCCGCTCCAACGTATGGAAGAGAAGGAAACTCAGAAGCTGCTCAGGATGGAAGCGGAGCTAAAAGAGCGCGTCATAGGGCAGGACGAAGCGGTTACAGCGATTAGTAAGGCATTGCGGCGCTCCAGAGCGGATTTGAAGGATCCAAAGCGCCCCATTGGTTCATTTGTGTTTCTCGGTCCAACCGGTGTCGGCAAAACGTATCTCGCGCGCACGCTTGCAGAATTCATGTTCGGTGATGCCGATGCGTTGATCCAAATCGACATGTCGGAATACATGGAAAAATTCACCGCGTCACGGTTAATCGGGTCGCCTCCAGGGTATGTCGGTTACGAGGAAGGCGGACAGCTTTCAGAAGCTGTACGCCGCCGCCCGTATTCGGTAGTGTTATTTGACGAGATTGAAAAAGCGCATCCCGATGTGATGCACCTGCTTTTGCAAATTCTCGAGGACGGGAAGATCACCGATTCATTGGGTCGCAAGATCGATTTCAGGAATACCATCATTATCATGACCTCCAATGTTGGCGCTGACCTGCTGAGGAAACAGACGGTAATGGGCTTCGGCGCGCCGAGTGAAGGACACGATTATGACTCCATGCGCGACAAGATTCTCGACGAAACGAAGCGCGTCTTTAAACCCGAGTTCCTAAACCGGCTTGACGAGATCATCGTGTTTCATTCGCTCGGTAAACCCGAATTGTTGCGCATCGTTGATCTGGAGGTGGACAAGGTTCTGGCGCGCATCAAGGCGAAGGAGGTCCACCTCGAACTCCAGCAAGGCGCCAAAGAATTTCTCATCGATAAAGGATACGATCCTCAGTATGGCGCGCGGCCGATGCGCCGCGCCGTCGAGCGGTTTCTTGAAGATCCGCTTGCCGAAGAATTGCTCCGCGGCAATGTCAAACCCGGCGACCACGTGGAGGTCATCGCGGCCGAAAGCAAGCTCTCGTTTCGGGTGCCAGAATCACAACCTCAGAGCAGCGCTGCCACGGCGCCCAGCTAGGGGTCGTTCTTTCCTGGTCATGCCCTTGGATGGGCGTCCGAGTAGGCCTTTTTCAGCCGCTCCACCGAGACGTGTGTATAGATTTGGGTGGTGGACAAACTGGCGTGTCCCAGTAATGCCTGTACGCTGCGCAGGTCCGCGCCGCGATCGAGCATGTGCGTGGCGAAACTATGCCGCAATTTGTGTGGGCTGATTGCAATGGGAATGGACGTCCGCCGCACGTAGCGTTTCAATACGAGCCAGATCGAGCGGACGGAAATTCGCCTTCGCGCTTTATTGATGAAAAGCGGTCCTGTGTGGACGTTGGCTGCGGCGCGATATTTTTGCATCGCTTCCAGCGCCGGAAGACCTACTGGACAAACGCGTTCCTTGCGTCCTTTCCCGAATACGCGGACCGACTCCGTGTAAGGGTCCACATCCCTTACATCAAGCGCAGCCAGTTCGCTAAGGCGTAGACCGCTGCTGTAAAATAATTCCATGATCGCAACATCGCGTAGAGGCATCCACGACGGCGCGGATCGGGCCTTGCGTTCGCGCATGGGCGCAGTGAGAAGTTCATCGACCTGTTGGCGTGTAAGGATCAGCGGCAGTTTCTTCTCCATTTTTGGCAGTTGCACCTCCCGGACCGGATTACTTTTCAACCGTTTTCGGGCAACGAGAAATTGGTAGAACGTGCGTAGCGCGGAAAATTGCAGGCGCACGTACGAGCGGGCCTGACCGTGTTTCATCAACACAAAGAGATAATCACGGAAATCGTCGCTGCTGCATCGTTTCCAAGACGTGTTGTTCTCCATTCGAAAGCCAAGCAACGCCTGCCGATATGCTTTGAGCGTGAGAGATGAAGCGTTTCGCTCGTTTTCGAGATAGCGTAGAAATTCCTCGACAAGAGGGTCGCGTTTATCGGGGGCGCTTGCTTGCTTTGTCATGTCGACCGGAGGCGAGACATCTCTGGTCACCAAATTAGGCGCGTATGACAAACCAGACTCCGGCGAATATCAACTTCCCTCGAAAGGACAATGCGAGAGGATTCACTCCGGTTTTTCCACGACATAGCGCAGATCGGTTGGACTTGAATTGCCACGCATCTGGCTTTTGAAGATGGGCGGCGGGTTGGTGGAAATCAGCTCATAGCCTTTCAAAATGAACTCGGGATAAATTCCGTTACTGGCCGGCTCATACACTTTGTCGCCGCTGAAGTAACCGTACAGTTTGTATTCGTAATTATTATCGTCACCGAATTCGAGGCGCTCCCGGTCCGGCGCCAGCTTCTCCTTCTCATTTAGCATTACCAATTCTGCGCTGCTCCATGGCTGGCCGGGCTTGCGGATGTAACCCCAGAATTTGTAGTCGGGCTTGTAATACCGCCGACCAATAAAGTAATCGCCGGTCGGTTCCGTGGCGATGTGTTGTGCCATGTCGATTCTCGCCTGTTGGATGCCCTGGGGAACAGTCTGGCATCCAGCGAAGATCAAAGCACCCAGGATCAGATGGATACCGGGCAAATATTGAGCGGCGCGTTTCATCCGTTCAAACGCCACCTTTTACGGCAGCTTTGCCTCAGGCGCAATTGCAACCTCAAAATTGAGTTTCGCAATCCGTGCGCTGCTATGCGAAGAATTGCGTCGTTGCAACCGGGTGGCTAAAATGTTGCCGCAAATGAGCGAACTCGAGATTTACACGCGTGGTTGTGGGAGATGGGCAAGATCCTCGAGCGTCGACCAGAAATTTAGAACAAAACCTTGCGGACACGGTCATTAGCCGTTCACTGATCAGCTATTCTACAATGGTCCGTTTTTTTAGCGCTCTTGGCGCGCCGCTTCTCTCATTGTTTCAGTACTTGGGCGAGCTTGTATTGCTCGCCACGGATACGTTTCGATCCATCTTCACGCATCGACTCCGCTGGAAATTATTCCTCAATCAAGTTGTTGAGGTTGGATTGCTTTCGCAGTTGGTCGTTATAATCACCGGCGCGTTCACTGGGGCGGTGTTTTCGGCTCAGACATTTTTTCAATTTAACAAACTGGGAATGGGCTCTGCCGTAGGTGCGGTAGTTTCGGTATCGCTCTGCCGCGAGTTGGCGCCAGTGCTAACCGCGTTAATGGTGGCCGGGCGCGTCGGGGCCGCAATGTCCGCTGAGATCGGCACGATGAAAGTGACCGAGCAAATCGATGCGCTTCGCGCGCTCGCAGTTTACCCTGTTGATTATTTAGTGGTGCCGCGCGCGCTTGCCATGATGGTCTCGATGCCGCTGCTAGTGGCCGAATGCATCGCGGTAGGGATCGCGGCCGGCTATCTGGTGGCGATTTTCATGCTCGACATTAATGGCACATATTACATGGCGAACATGGTGCGCTGGACTCGCAGCCGTGACATCATCATGGGTCTGTCAAAAGCATTCTGTTTCGGAATACTCATCGTGTTTATCAGTTGCCAGAAAGGGTTGAGCACGCGTGAAGGCGCAGTGGGCGTCGGTCGAGCCACCACTGAGGCGGTGGTGAACTCGTCGTTGGCGGTTCTGATTTGTAATTTTTTCCTAACCATGATGTTCAACATCATTTACCCGGCGGGCTATCAATGATGCCGCGTAGTTGAGACTTGAGAGCTGAGAGTTGAAAGTTGGCTTTGTAATGATCGAAGCGCTGCCACTTCCAAAGCCAAAGGCTGAGCCGCATGGCGTTTCCGCCAATTCTTCGGCGATGATTGCGGTGCGTGAGTTGAAAAAAAAGATTGAGCAACAGGAAATTTTGCGTGGTGTCGACCTTGAGGTGCGCACCGGTGAAACTCTTGTTCTAATTGGCCGGAGCGGTGGTGGCAAAAGCGTTCTGTTGAAGCACATGATTGGTTTGATGGAGCCGGACTCCGGGGAAATTCATATCGAAGGGCAAAACATTATTGGAATGAAAGAGCGCCAGCTTCGAGCGATTCGCCAGAAGGTAGGCATCCTTTTTCAAGGTGGCGCGCTTTTCGATTCGATGACCGTTGCAGATAACATTGCATTCCCGTTACGCGAAGGAGGCGAGCGCGATTCGAAAGTCTTGCGGGCGAAGGTCGGGCAGATGCTCGAGGTGATGGAAATGGAGGGACAGGAAGAAAAGATGCCGGAAAGTTTAAGCGGCGGAATGAAAAAACGTGTCGGCCTGGCACGCGCCATTATTCGCCGGCCCTCGTGCGTCTTATACGATGAGCCCACCGCTGGCCTCGATCCGGTCGTTGCGGACAGCATCAATCGTTTGATTCGCCGATTGCAAGAGCGGTTTGGTATGACCAGCCTTGTCGTTACGCATGATATGAAGAGTGCCTTCGATGTAGCAGACCGGATTGCGTACCTGCACGAAGGTCGCGTTTATTTTGACGGAGCGCCGAGCGAGCTTCAGCAGTCGAACGACCCACTGATCCAGGATTTTTTGCTCGGCCGGTCCGACGGCAGGGGCGATTGACCATTCGATTTCGCTCAGGGCAGTCTCTCAATCGCTCATTGGCGGTTCGGGTGAACCGTCTCTGCCTTGCGAAACGCGCTCGCAGATCGACAGTAACGTTCTCAAAATGAATCGACACGAACGAGGTTTGGAATTCAAAGTCGGCATTTTCGTTTTTGTTGGATTAGCTATGGTAGCGGCGCTGCTGGTGCAATTCGGCCGGCTGGGGGAGGGTTTCAAGACCTATTACCCTCTTACAGTTCGATTTACAGATGCCAGCGGATTGTTGAAAGGGTCCGATGTTCTGCTCGCTGGGGCGAGAATTGGAAAGGTGTCGGATGGACCGCGGCTGGTTCGCGACGGTGTTGGTGTTGCTGTGCCGCTGAAAATTTACGACTACGTCAAGATTCCTGTCGGCAGCAAATTCACGGTTGGCAGTTCAGGACTATTGGGCGACCGCTTTGTTACGGTCACGCGACCGACTGGACCGCCAAACGGGTACATTGCACGCAACGCGTCTATCGCTGGCACACGTGAAACCGGTATGAGCGATCTGACACGAGAGGGGGGTGCTCTGGTGACCGACCTTCGCGGCACAGTGCAAAAGATCGATACAGCCGTGGATCGGTTGAATCAGGACACCCTGTCCCAACAAAACATGAAAAACTTAAAGGCGAGTATGGAAAATCTAAACCAGGCTACAGGTGCCCTGGCGGAATCTTCCAAAAAACTTGATGGAGTCATAAACGAAGCGAACTCGACCATGGTTTCGGCAAAAGAAGCCGCCGACACGTTGCAGAACGCGATTGCGGATGCTCGCAAGGTTTTGCGAACCGCTACTCAAGGCAATGGCTTGGTGGCGACTCTTCTTAATGATAGGAAACTGGCAAACGATTTGCACGCACTCATCAGCAATCTGCGCGCGCACGGTGTCTTGTTTTATCGCGACAGTGCTGCGCGCCTTCAGGCGACACCGTCGATTCAATCTACGCCTTCGAAAAAATCTCGAAGCCGTTAGGTTGAGATGACGCTCTCCCGAAGCTTAAGCATGTGCCATGACGCCGAATGACTTTCGCAAACTGGCGCTGAGTTTGCCGGAAGCGATTGAATCAGCGCATATGCGACATCCTGATTTTCGTGTTGGCGGAAGAATTTTTGCCACGCTCGGATATCCCGATGAAAGGTTCGCAATGATAAAGCTGACCAGGGGCGTGCAAAGAACCTTTATTCGCAATAACACGGGTATTTTTAAACCCGTAAAAGGCGCCTGGGGTCGACGAGGCGGTACGACCATTGACCTATCCGTTGCGCGGGTCGAAACAGTCCGCGCGGCACTTGCTACAGCGTGGAATAATGCAGCCCCGAAACGGCTATTGCAGCGAGCCTAACGAAGAGGTCGATGTCCGGGAAACAGCCCGCAATTTTGGTAGCGCACTTGGAGGGAGAAACTGTAGCGAACCGGACTCAGGTTAAATGGGACAAGAATTCCGCCTCCAGTTCAGAGCACCTGTTTATCCTGGCTTTCTCCGAAAGATGTTACGGTTTGTTCCGGTGTCCCAACACTCTCACAACAACTTCCGTTAATACCAATTCGTGATCGAGTTGCGTGGTTACGAGCTTCACGTTCGCGTCAAGACAGGCGCGCATGGCGTCTATCAATTGGGTTGACTCGAACTGGTGCGCGTGCAAGGCAGCGACTGCCAAACCATATGCGTTAATCGATCCGTCTTTTTTTCGAGGTAAATGTTCGGTTGCGTGGGCTGGCAGCTTATTCATAGCAGCGATGAACTGAAACGGCGAATGTGGTCGACGAATACGATGTTGCTCCATCAAATCCTTTGCGAGGAGCAAGTTGCGGATCGTCGGAACTATCGCAGCCAGCAAAATACCGACGGCGCTTTCGCCTTGCTCTAGCAAACGTCGCACCAGCTTGAGGCCGAGTTCCAGATCGCGCGCGCTAAGTGCGTTACTCAGTTCGAAAATTACGCCTGCGCGCGAAACTGGCACCAGTTCACGGACGAGTCCGATTCGCACCGCACGATCATTGCCGAGATACGTGTCGATTTTTTCCAGTTCGTTGTCGATCTGTCGCGTTTCGCCGCCGGTTAGCAACACAAACAAATTTAAAGCCTCATCGTCGAACTGAAGTTGTCTTTTCTTTGCATGTTGCTGAACGATTTCAGTTGCTTCCTCTTCCCATCCCGCCCGGCTTGAATCGAGCCGGTCGCAGACCTGCAGCTCCGCGCGCTTGACTAACATTTTGTAAAATGACCGCCGCTTGTCGATTTCAGTGGCGCTAATCAGAAAGGTCACTCCTTGACCGAAACCGTTGGCGATGAGCGCAGACAGTTCTTCCAGCGCAGATTGGACGGTTGCCGAGCGCGACTTCGGATCGTCTCCAAGGAAATTCGCGTTCTTAAGCCACACCATCTTGGAGCTGCCGAAGAAGGGCAACGTTTGCAACGCCTCAACTGTCATCAGAACTCGGGCGGCGGCCTGATCGGCGTTGTCTGCAACGCCATCAATCACTTCCAATCCGAAATCGCCAGCGTCCTCGGAAACCAGTTCTTGCGCCAGCTCTGCAGCGATGCGTTTTACCTCCGCTTCGTCCGAGCCGACCACGCCGTAAATATTTACACTTCCCGATTTGGCTTTGGTCTTCGGCATTAGCGATTTCATCGCATGTGCTCCGGAAATCGACAAGGTATGAAGCGCGTCGATGTCGCTACACCCGCGAGCGACGACGGCCGGCCCTGCGGCTGCGAGATGAATATTTTCCGGGTCTGCGCTTCGGTTCAATTTTTGCCAGCCCAGAGCCGCTTTTTACTTCCATTATCTGGTCGCGCAACAGCGCGGCGCGCTCAAACTCAAGGTTGGCCGACGCCTCCTGCATTTCCTGCTCCAATTCGCGGAGCAGTTCCGAAAGGTTGAAGTCGCCACCGGTCTCGCGGATAACCGACGCCTCTACTTCGCGTCCACGAAGAATGGTATGCAGACTTTCCTGGACAGCGCGCCGGACAGTTTGCGGCGTGACTCCGTGTTCTTCGTTGTATTCCATTTGTTTTGCGCGGCGGTATTCGGATATCGACATGAGCGCTTCCATGCTCCGCGTGATCTGATCGGCGAAGAGTACGACTTCCCCGTTTACATGTCGCGCCGCTCGTCCTGCGGTTTGGATCAGAGAGGTTTCGCTCCGAAGAAATCCTTCCTTATCTGCATCCAAAATGCAGACCAACGAAACCTCAGGAAGATCGAGACCTTCGCGGAGTAAGTTGATGCCGACGAGAATGTCGAAATCCGCAGCGCGCAATCCGCGCAAAATTTCTACTCGCTCGATTGCGTCGATGTCGCTATGCAGGTAGCGCACTTTCAAGCCAACATCACGCAGGTAGTCCGCCAGATCTTCCGCTGTTCGTTTCGTTAGAGTTGTCACAAGAACGCGCTCGTTCTTCTCCACGCGCTGACGACAGAGCTCGATCGTTTCATCGATCTGATTCCTTAGCGGTTTAATTGTGATTTTGGGGTCGAGGAGCCCGGTGGGCCGAATAATTTGCTCGACCACCAGCGGCGCGCCCGGCGTGCGCACATCAAATTCCTCCGCCGGCTGATCCGTCCTGGAGATCGCCTTTGATGTTCTTTGTCCGTTGTTTCGTGTTGGGCCCTTTTCTCCGGGTAAAACAAACGGAGCCAATTCTGTTTCCCCGATTCGCTGTCTCTTGTGCGGGACGTAGCCTTTGTTGCCAGCTACGCTGTTTTGAATCTCAAACTCTGCCGGTGTTGCGCTTACGTAAACGGTCTGATTCGTCAATTTCATGAATTCATTGAAATTGAGAGGCCGATTGTCGAGCGCGCTGGGAAGTCGGAAACCGTATTGAACCAGCACCGTCTTCCGGGACCGGTCGCCTTCGTACATCCCGCCGATTTGCGGAATCGTTGCGTGCGATTCATCGATCACCGTGAGGAAATCATCAGGAAAAAAATCAATAATAGTGTACGGCCGCGACCCGGGCGAACGTCCAGACAAGTGCCGTGAATAATTTTCGATCCCACTGCAAAACCCCATTTCCTGCAACATCTCCAAATCATATTCGGTGCGCATGCGCAGGCGTTGGGCCTCGAGAAGTTTGTTTTGCGATTCCAGTTCGATGATTCGTTGCTCTAGCTCTTCACGAATGGTTCGCAACGCGCGATTCAGTTTGTCCGCCGGAGTTACGAACTGTTTTGCGGGGAAAAATGTAATGATGTTGAGCGATTCGCGGGTGTGACCTGTCAGCGGGTCAAATCGTTTGATCGCATCAATCTCGTCGCCGAAGAATTCAAGCCGGATTCCTTCTTCATCAGCGCTCGCGGGATAAACTTCAACGACGTCGCCGCGGACACGGAACCTTCCCCGTGCGAAACTAACGTCGTTGCGTTCATAGAGCATTTCTATGAGCCGGCTCAGCACGGCTTCACGAGTCACGTGCTGGCCGTGCTTCACCGTGAGCAGCATTCGTTCGTAATCTTCCGGAGATGTCACTCCATAGATGCAGGAAACGCTTGCTACCACGATAACGTCGCGTCGCGACAAGAGCGCGCTCGCAGTGGAAAGCCGCAGTCGCTCGATCTCCCCATTGATCGACGAATCCTTTTCGATGTACGTGTCGGAGCGCGGGATGTAAGCTTCCGGCTGATAATAATCGAAATAGCTGACGAAATATTCCACCGCGTTTTGCGGGAAGAATTGTTTGAACTCCGAATAAAGTTGCGCCGCCAGCGTTTTATTATGCGAGATAACCAGCGTTGGCCGGTTTAGTTCACGAATTACATTGGCCATGGTGAACGTCTTGCCGGAGCCAGTTACGCCCAGCAGCGTTTGATGACGGTTTCCGGCCTCAACAGACTTTAACAGCTTGGCGATTGCCTGTCCCTGGTCACCACGAGGTTTGAAGCGGGCCTCAAGCTGAAACGGCATCGTTAATTTTAGCACAATACTAATGGCAGTGTCGGGGGGCTTTGTTGGTGCGCGAGATGGCAATGCTTCGGCGCGGAAATAGAATTTCAGAAATCGAAAACATCGCGGATGATTGCGGTTTACGCCATGTCCTTTGAATCTGGAACATCAGTTCGGTTGCAGATTGGCCACGTCCTTTTTATGGATCTGGTCGGTTACTCCAACCTGCTTCTCGACGAGCAACGCCAACACCAGGAGCAATTGGCTGCAATTGTTCGCAGCACTGAGCAGGTACGCTCTGCGGAACGGGCAGAAAAGGTGATCCGGCTGCCCGCAGGCGATGGAATGGCGCTGGTTTTTTTTGATGGCCCGGAAGCTCCAGTGCGTTGCGCGATCGAGATCAGCAGGAAGTTGAAAGAATATCCGCAACTAAAGCTCCGAATGGGCATCCACAGCGGGCCGATCAATGAAGTTCGTGACGTGAACGATCGGGCAAATGTCGCCGGAGCCGGAATCAACCTTGCACAGCGAGTCATGGATTGCGGTGACAATGGACACATTCTGTTGTCGAAAAGGGTCGCGGAAGATCTGGGCCATTCCCGATTATGGGGGCCTTATTTGCACGATTTAGGGGAATGCGCGGTCAAGCACGGCGTTCCCATTTTTCTCGTGAATTTCTACGGGGACGGTGTTGGAAATCCTGATTTACCAGCGAAGGTTCGGCTGGCGCATTCGGAACAAGCCGATAAGACCGCGGCTGGTCGCTCTCAGCGAAGAAACGCGGGCTTATACGTTGCAATCGCTGCAACCATTTTCTTGCTTGGTGCCGCCGCTTTGAGCGTTTGGTTGTATTTCCAGCAGAAGGTAGATGTTGCCCTCCTAGCGGAAAAAAGTATTGCCGTGCTGCCCCTCGAGAATTTTAGCCCAAACAGCGACAACGCATTCTTTGCGGATGGAATGCAGGACGACATCCTTACCAGTCTCGCAAAGATCAAAGACCTTAGAGTTATTAGCCGTTCTTCGGTGATGGCTTTCCGCAATGCTGCCATACAGAACCTCCGCGATGTTGGCAGAAAGCTTGGCGTGGCAAATATTCTCGAAGGCAGTGTGCGCAAGGAAGGTGATCGCGTGGTGCTGAATGTGCAGTTGATCGATTCGCGAGATAATCAGCAGATCTGGGCACATCGCTACGACCGCACTTTGGCTGATTCACTCGGCTTGCAGGGAGAATTGGCCGGCGAAATTGCCGAAGCGCTGCGTGCCACCCTTAGCGACGATGAAAAAGCGCAAGTCACATCCAAGCCAACACATAACGCGGATGCTTACGTTTTTTACCTGCGGGCAAATCAAATTTACCGAAATCCCGACACGCTGCTGAAGGATTACAAAACTGCCGCGGAACTTTACAGTAAGGCAATTGACGTCGATCCCGACTTTGCGCTTGCTCATGCGCGGTTGGCTTCTGTTTGCGCCGAGATTTTCCACTATTACGAGCCTACGGAGGTTTGGGCCGAGAAAGCCCGCGCTGAAGCCGAAACTGCTCTGCGCCTGCAGCCCAATCTTGCAGAAGCGCACTTTGCACTCGGCCAATGCATTTACTGGATGGACCGCGACTACGACCGCGCGTTAGAGCAATTTGAAATTGCTGCCCAGCTCTCTCCAAGCAACGCTGATGCCCGTCGCCTTATCGCAGCTGTTGAACGCCGGCAGGGAAGATGGGAGGAAGCACTGGCAACATATGAAAGCGTAGCACGCCTCGACCCGGAAAATCCGCATACCATTCGCGAGCTCATGCAAACCGAAACCTCCATGCGCCGGTGGAAGGATGCCGCGCGATCTGCCGATCAGCTGCGTTTGCTGGCGCCGGCGTCGCTCGTGGCGAAGATTCAAAGAGGATACATCGATTTCTGGTGGAAAGGAGATTTACGCTTACTGCAGTCGCTAGTGAGTCAAGTTCCTGTTGAATTCGATCCCGATGGTTCCGTCACTTCAGCCCGATGG
The DNA here is from genome assembly GCA_963807435.1 of uncultured Verrucomicrobiae bacterium. Taxonomy (GTDB): domain Bacteria; phylum Verrucomicrobiota; class Verrucomicrobiia; order Chthoniobacterales; family UBA10450; genus Udaeobacter. Next base: position 672,569 of record CAWECA010000010.1, on the reverse strand, counting down.
GAAGTGGCCATGCTCCAGCGCGACTATGCCACGGCCTTGAATGTTCTGCAGAGTGCGTCGGCTAACGAGCTCTCGTACGCCACTGTCGGATTGTCGCCGAAAGTTTTTTTCGAAGGCTGCACATATCTTGCACAAGGCGATAAGACGAATGCTCAGAATGCGTTCGAGCAAGCCAGGCCCACTTTTGAAGCCGCAGTGAAAGAAGCACCGGATAGCGCGGAGCGACACGCGAGTCTTGGCTGGCTTTATGCATTAATGGGACGGAAAAGCGAGGCCATCGCAGAAGGAGAGCGTGCAGTCGCGCTCAAGCCCGAATCGCAGGATGCTGTTGATGGTTCCCTCATGAGTGGCTATCTCGCGCTTATCTACGCTCGCGTGGGTGAAAATGACATGGCCATTCCATTGATCGAGCGTCTGCTTAAGACACCGGGCGCAGTTGATAGCGCCGATTACAGCATCACGGTTAACGACCTGAAGTATCGTTGGGAGTGGGACCCGCTTCGCAACGACCCGCGCTTTCAGAAATTGCTCACAACCAGCAAGCCATAAAGCGAGATTCTTTTTGGCACATCGACTGTCTTTTCTTGTTCCGGGCATGTTGGCTTGGTCTTTTCTGCTGACCTCGCGGAGGTACAGGCTTTCGCGACAACAGTTGCCGAGACCCATAACTTGTTGATTGCTAATAGTGGACGAGATATGAGGCTTGATCTGCCGATCGAGCAGTGAACCCGAAAAAGTTTTTCTCCGAACTAAAAAGAAGAAGAGTCTACACTGTCGCCATCGCGTATGTGGTGGGCGGCTGGGCTCTGGCGCAGGGTGTTGCGCAGGTTCTTCCGGTGTTTGATATCCCAAATTGGGTGGTGCGGCTCTCGGTTTTGTTGATCGCGCTGGGCTTCCCTGTTGCCCTGGTTCTTTCATGGTTTTTCGATCTCACCCGATACGGAATTGTCCGGACGCCCGACCTCGATGCGCAGAGCGGCGACGCTGTTCGATCCGCGCCTCGTTCCGATCGATCGGGATCGACCGAAAAATCGATTGCGGTTCTTCCTTTCAATGACTTAAGCGCATCTAAAGACCATGCCTACTTCGGTGAAGGTATTGCCGAGGAGCTGCTGGGAGCGCTGGCAAGAGTGGATGGCCTTCGCGTCGCGGCGCGGCGTTCTTCATTCTGGTTTAAGGACAAGGAAGCGGGACTCGGCGAGATCGCATCTAAATTGAATGTTAGACATGTGCTTGAAGGCAGCGTGCGCCGCGATGGTAATCGAGTGCGCGTCACCGCTGAACTAATTGACGCGAACGCAGGCTTTACCGTTTGGTCGGAAACATATGAGCGTGAAATGCGCGGAATTTTTGCTCTACAGGATGAGATCACCCATTCCATCGTCGATACACTCAAGCTCAAACTTGCAATCTCGCCTCTGCGTGCGGTTCGCAGTACCGATGCCTACGATGCGTATCTGGAAGGACTGGTTTATTCCGACAAGAACACCGAGCCCGAGTTGCGAAAAAGTCTCGAATTTTTCCAGGACGCCGTCGAGAAGGATCCCAAGTTTAGTCGGGCATGGACTGGGATCGCGAAGTCTTGGCTGTGGTTGGCCGATGCCTACGTGGCGCCGCTAGAAGCCTATCCAAAGGTTCGTGATGCGGCCAGTCGCGCGTTGCAACTCGACGACGACGAAGCGGAGGCGCACGTCTACCTTGCTGAAACCAAACGCATACTGGATTGGGACCTCGATGGAGCTGAAGCGGAATTCAATCGCGCAGTGTCGATCGATCCCAATTCGACGCCTTCGAATTATTTTATTGCTGCATTGTATGCCGCGCGCGGTGATCGGGACAAAGCATTAGCTTACTTGCAACGTACATCGAAGATCGATCCTGCCTCGCTTTGGGTAAGCAACTTCGCCTGTGAACTGTACCGTTATTTCGGTCTTTATGATGAAGCGATTGTGGCCGGAGAGCGTGCCCTCCAACTCGATCCGACGTTTGCCCATTACGGCGAGCCTTCACTTGCGGCGCTTTATCGAGAGATGGGTCGCTTCGATGATGCAATTACTCTGTACCGCAAGGCGCGAGAATTCACGGGGCGGCCGGGGTTTGGTCTGGCAATCACGTACGCCCGCATGAAGCAGCGCGAAAAGGCGCTCGCAACCCTCAACGAGGCGATCGCAGGTTGGGGCTATCGCCCAGGCGATGCCATCGCTCATGTCTATGTAACGCTTGGCGCCAATGGTGACGCGATTCGCGAACTGGAGCGCGGTTGCGAGCAGCATTCCTCATCATTGCACGGTATCGGCATCGCCCCCGAGTTCGTTCCCCTTCGTTCGGACGAACGTTTCAGGGCGATTCTCACGCGAATTGGGCTCGAACCCGACAAGGTCTTTGCAGCGACTGCATCTTGATTATTGCACGAGTACGTCACGCCCATGACCGTGCGAACGGACACCATGCTCGTGCAAATCCTTTTGCGCTACGTGCATTCCAATTAGCAACACTGCGATCAAACCGAAGTAGAGAATTGACATGATCCAGCGCTGCGAGGGCGTGACTTCAAAGTAACGCTGCTCTTCTTCCGTTCGCTTTCGAAAAAGCGAATAGATCCGTGGCAGCGACAACACCACGATGAGCCAGATAATGAAGTTTGGATATTTCCAGCCGAACCAAAGAAGCAACGCGAACCCTGGCAACCACAACCAGCGCGACAAGGCTGTCACGATCCGTCCGCCGTCGAGCATTCCCACCGGCGTCAGGTTAAACAGGTTCAGAAAATACCCGAACCACGCCAGTGCTATGAAGATCGGAGCAGCGAACAGTTCCCCCAATGCGTTGCAAACCAACGCGCCCAAACTTCCCAGCATTGGCCCGCCGATACCAACGCAGGCTTCCATCCAGGCATTTCGCGGCGCTTCTTTAAGCGCGATGAACGCCCCCATAAATGGAATGAAAACAGGCGCTCCGACTTTGAGCCCAAATGCTTTGGCGACGAGCAAATGACCTGTTTCGTGGACGAGCAACAGTATTACGAACCCCAGCGCGAATTGCCATCCCCAAAGCTGCATATATACCCACAGCATCAGCAGCATGGTGCCGCCGGACTTCAACAGAACGGGTAGAAACTTCAGGAGCGGCAGAAGAACGAGCTTAAGTTTCGCAAAAAATTTTGCGATGGCGACGCCCACCACCGCAACCGGGCCCAGCGCTTTTTTTATCCGGCTCCAGCCAGTTTCCTCGGCCGGTGCCTTGTAATCCTCGGTTTCTTCAGTCTGAACATTCACGTCCTGCGGCAGTAAATGTGCATGGCTTACCTGTGAAATGCCAATTCTAGAACGCAGCGGTGCGCCCTAAGAGAATCCGGCAGACTGGATTTCAACGCGACACAGCGGCCGCGGTCGGTTTTTGCTGCGCCGTTTGAAACTCCTGCAGCCACGCGCTCCATTTAGGGTTCTCTTTCCATACCGTGATCCCCGAATGGCCGAAATGTTGCTCCACTTCGTATTCGTCGTCCTTTTTTACCGGACACCAAAATAGTCGTCCGGCTCTGCGCCACCCGTCGAGGAGGATCCCGTCCTCGAAACGTTGGTTACGTGAAGTCACCACCAGCGCGTTGTTTTCGCTCGAAGTGTTCGGATAGGCTTCCCCCCAATGCAGAATGAGCGTCTTGGTCTTAAGTTTTTTCAATTCTGTGCCGATATCCTGCGCCCAATGACCGCACCATCCGCGCTTCCGCAGACCTACGTTGTAGAGAAAGACCGTAAACTCTGGGTTGAGAGCGACGCGATATTCCTTTTTGAGTCGGCGTGCGGTTGTATGGGCAGTGTAAGACAATGCCTGGGCTTCGCTTGGATCGACATCAGGCGCAAGCCCTGTCAGAGCTTTGGCCAGGTCCTTGATTGATCTTTCGTCGCCGGCATACGCCAGATTCGCCAAAAGGAGGGACGCGAAAGCAAAGAACGATGCACGCACTATCAGATATCTCATCAGACTCCTGCATTTCGCACTAGGGTCTCGATAACGCAATAGGAAATCCCAGAGGAAGCGTTACAGGGTCGACGAATCTACTGGCGCGTGAGTTCGCGAAAATATCGAGCAACGTTTGGCTTGTAATAGAAATACCAGGTCGCAACCGCCCAAGAGACGGAAGCGTTAGCGATGGCGCGCCACATGATTGTATGCCGAAGGGCGTTTAGTGCCCCGAGCGCGGATGCATAAAGGATTATCAAAATGAAGATCGCTAGCACAACGTGACGCGTCCACGGTTTGCCCCTAGCAAAGCCGTAGGCGATCAAAGCCATCAGGCAGCCGACCACAGCGACCAATGGAGCGGCAATACGCAACCATTCGAAGCGGGTCACTTTTTCGCCGCCCATGAGATGTGGACCGATGTCGAGAACCGCGAGTAAAATGGACACAAACATTCCCACCGACGCTAACGCCGCGAACCAGGTCAGGATTCGAATTCCAAACGGCTGCTTCATCCGTTCAATTTAAGTGAGGGGTACCGTTCGAATCGTTTGTAACGCTTCTGTGGCGTCGCGCACTTGATAGAAGTTGTAGAGGTTGGCTCGGGGCAAAAACCCTAGTCTCGGTGGCGAATTGAACCGGCGCCGGTGACGTTTTTCTGGATCGAGCTTGGATTTCCAGAGTAGGTCACTTTCCCAGCGCCCGTGATCACCACTTTCAGCGCATCGGAAACTTTGACCTCTGCGTCTCCAGCGCCAGTGGTGGAAATTTCGGCAGTTTTTGTTTGCAATTCGCTTGCCGCTAACTGACTCGCTCCCGTCATGTCGACTAAAAGTCGGTCGACGTTTCCGGAAAGGAGGACTTCAGAAGCTCCTTTAGATTCCAAAGCAAAAGTCGCTCCGGCCAGCTGTTTCGCAGTCAGCTTTACCGCTCCTCGGGTTCGTGCGCCTGTGCGCGCCGGACTCGACATGGCAATTTTGATTCCATGCGTTGGCCAAAGGTGTTCGTGCGTACTCAGGTAGAGTGTATTGCCCGAGACCCTGGTCTCGATGTAAGGCAGCAGGTTTTCGTCCGTTGTGATTTGAAGTGCAGGCGCGGCATTCTCCCATTCGATCTCAAAAGCACCGCTCGTGTCGACATTGGCGAAGTCGTGAACGGAACGTTCCTCGGTTTTTGAATGACCGTTACCCCGGACCCCGGGCAGGTGGCACCCGCCAACCAGGAGCATGCCGGTGGCGACCAAGACGATAGTGATCTTAGCGATGTAGAATCTCATTCCGTATCTAGGATGCGCTGGAAAAGCGTTTTGGATTCAACAAAAATCTGGTGATACCTTTTGCGTATTTGATGACCAGGACGCTGCCAGCGATCACGGCTCAATTTTCATTTTCACCGCGTCAATAAGCACATCATCGACGTAGAATTCCACGCGATAATCCCCCGGTGCCCAGCCATCCTCAGGCCGCGCCAGAGTAAACGCGCCTTGAGCGGTGGGACTTTCTGCAACGGCGGAAGCTTCGTCCACCTTGTAATCTTGAGGAAAATCTTCGCCGATATCTTCAGCGATCCACACAGCCTTGACGCTCGCTCCCGTTCGCAGCCGCTGTCCGTGCCAACGTGCATAAATTTCCGGCGTGTTCGTCGAGAACATCGTTATCGGTTTTCCGAACCGGTCCTTCGCCAGACTTACCGTGAGCTGCTTCGGCGCGGCGTCCACTTTTACAGCGGGGCGCGCCACAAATTTGGGGCCTTCCGCCAGTTCCAGCGCAATGCGTTGCAGTAAATCGCCTTTTTCGTCCGTCATGGTCGTAACGTCTTTGATAATTCCAACCGCCGGCACGAACCAGCGATCAATGGTCATCCGGTTAGGCTTCGTTTGCTCTCCATGAATTTTGTAGGCACGAAAGTTTCCTGCCGGAACGTCGATTTTTTCTGCGCCTAACACCTCGTAATGCTGTTGCACGTTCAGTTCGCCTGCTCGTCCGTTAAAATCCCATTTGATCCCTCTTTTGAGTGGAGCCGCGATCATTGTCTGAGGAGGGTTAAACTTTACCAGCTGTCCGTCGAGATTGATTCGCGCCCAGCAAGTTATTCCTTGGTCGTCTACGCTGAGTAAGTCGGTATTAGTGATTGCGCCACCCCGGTGCATTTCAAACTTGAGCAAAGCCTTGCCGTCAACGTTTTCGGTTCCGTCGATGCGATATAAGACCGGAAGACGAATCTTTCCGTTGGCGTCGGTCTTCGCATTGGAAAGGTCAAGTCCCTTCCCAATTTCTTCGGTCATGTTGTATCGCCAACTTGTGCCCGGTGCGGTTGGCATAATGGGAACAGCCAAAGCGACACTGACACCGAAAAAACAAGTGGCCATGCAGATCTTCACGGCGCTAATTCGCATGTTTGGTCCGTATGCTCAAGCGACGGCGGTCGCTTCTCCGAGCGAACTTTCAAGAATTTCTTGCGCGCCAAACGGCTGCGCTCGGGGTAGGAGTTTGGTATTGAGGTCTCCAAATCCGGTGTCGCTGTTCCAAATCGAAATATCTTCGCATTCACTGCGTGCACGGTCGCTCCATTGCGTGCGAGAAATGCGTTTTGCGCGTATTTTGCCCGGTTCGACTGCCCAAAACGCGATTCGTTTAATTGCAGGGCAGGCGAATTGGTTTAACGCTTTAAAGAGATGAATGCTTTTGATGTCGGGGCAGTGCCACGTGACGAGATATCCCGGTTCGTCCGTGGACTTCATTCGGACCCATTTAGTCTGCTCGGTCCACATCGGGTGGGGGACGACTTGGAAATCCGCGCGTTTCATCCGGGCGCGCGGAGGATCGAAATCGTCCCTGATGGAAAACCGGACAAGACGATCACTGCGCAGCGTGTTCACGACGAAGGCTTCTTTTGCGCTACCCTTGCCGGCACAGTGCAGGATGCTCCTTATCATCTTCGCATCACAAAAGCGGACGGATCGGACCAGCTCACTCGCGATGCGTATCATTACGGGCCGATCCTGGGGGATATCGACCAGCACCTATTCACGGAAGGCCAGCACTGGGAGATTTATGAAAAATTCGGCGCACACGTGTGCACCATGGGCGATGCGACCGGCGTTTACTTCGCCGTTTGGGCGCCCAATGCGCAGCGGGTGAGCGTTGTTGGGGATTTCAATGACTGGGATGGTCGTGTCAATCCGATGCGAAAGTTGTTAGGCGCAGGAGTATGGGAACTTTTTTTGCCGGGCATCAAGCAAGGCGCGCATTACAAATTCGAGATGCGCACCCAGACTGGCGCGGTGCTGCTCAAGAGCGACCCGTTCGCGTTCTTTAATCAACACGGCAAATCCACCGCGTCGATGGTGTACGACTTGGAGCGCTACACCTGGAACGACCTTGAGTGGATGGAGGCGCGTCGGAAAAAAAATTGGCCGCAAAGTCCGATCAGTATCTACGAGGTTCACCTCGGTTCATGGCGTCGGAAAGAAGGAAATCGCCAGCTTACCTATCTCGAGCTCGCCGATACCTTGCTGCCATACGTGTTGGAGATGGGTTACACGCACATTGAACTGTTGCCGGTTGCTGAGCATCCATTTGAAGGCTCATGGGGTTACCAGGTCACCAACTACTACGCACCTACCAGTCGGTTCGGTCCGCCCGATGATTTCCGACGTTTCATCGACAAATGTCATCAGGCCGGAGTCGGTGTGATTATGGACTGGGTGCCGGCGCATTTTCCAAAGGATGCGCACGCGCTTGCGGAATTCGATGGAACCGATCTTTACGAGCATATGGACCCACGCCAGGGCGAGCACCAGGATTGGGGCACGCTCATTTTCAACTTCGGTCGCAATGAGGTGCGCAATTTTCTTATCGGCAACGCTCTTTTCTGGCTGGACAAATATCATATCGACGGACTGCGCGTGGATGCTGTGGCCTCGATGCTCTATCTCGATTACTCGCGGAAGCCGGGGCAATGGGTTCCGAATGTTCATGGCGGCCGGGAGAACCTCGATGCGATCTATTTTCTGAAACGGTTCAACGAACTGTGCTACGAGCGATTTCCCGGGATCATGACGATTGCTGAGGAATCAACCGCCTGGCCCGGTGTAACGCGACCCACTTATCTGGGCGGACTCGGATTCGGGTTCAAATGGAACATGGGCTGGATGCACGATTTCCTGCATTACATGAGCATCGATCCGATTTACCGACGCTATCACCAAAGTAACATCACGTTCTCACTGCTCTATGCGTTCCAGGAAAATTTCGTTCTCGTGCTCAGTCACGACGAAATCGTGTACGGCAAACGCTCGTTGTTAGGCAAGATGCCGGGGGACGAGTGGCAGAAATTCGCCAATCTGCGGATGTTTCTGGCATGGATGTACGGCCATCCGGGGAAGAAGTTGCTGTTCATGGGCGGCGAATTCGGCCAATTCAATGAATGGAACCACGATACCCAGCTTGACTGGGACTTACTGAAGCTGCCGCGTCATGACGGTCTTCATCGGCTGGTGCAACATTTGAATTACACCTACAAAAACGAGCCGGCGCTATGGAAACTGGATGACACTTACGACGGCTTCGACTGGATTGATTTTCACGACGCGGATAACAGCGTCGTTTCGTTTCTTCGCAAATCCCAGGAGGGCGATATCGTGGTGTTTGTTGTGAATGCCACACCTCTTGTGCGATACGATTACCGACTAGGAGTTCCTGGGTCAGGATTCTATTGTGAAATTATCAACACCGACGGCGAGACCTATGGCGGCGGCAACGTGGGAAATTTAGGAGGTGTACAGAGTGAAGCTCGTGAATGGATGGGGCGCGAACATTCCATCCTGATTAACTTGCCGCCGTTAGCGACACTCGCCTTCAAGTTGGAAAGGTGACTTCGCGAGCGGGAACAATCACGTTCACCGCCTTCGGAATGAACGAGACTTCCGCGTTCTTGCCGACCCTCACCCTTTCGCCATCGAGAAACACCGGAATATCTCTGGTAGAACGGAGCTCGATCCGATCGGTTTTGGTGAGCGTTACGCTTTGGTTATCGCGCCATTTTCCAAAAGCGGCGGCTGTAGCGAGCCGAAGTAACTCAGGAGCGTTCTCCACTTTGATTGCAGCGGCTTCCAACGCTTGTTCTGAATCTGACATTTCTTCCGATACAAGGGGACAGATGACTGCCACAACTTCAGCGTCTCCACTTAGATCTGTGGAAATGGAATAGTGGATCTTTGTGTCGAACATCGCTTGGAAGGCGTCGGCGCTCTTCTCAAACACATCACGAATGTTACCTTCTCGTATGGATTCGCGGGCCTCCATCCATAAACCGGGGGCACCAACCACCGCCGCAACAAAAAACAGTTTGCCTTCCATTTTACCAGCCGAAAGCGCTTTGCTCACAGGGTTCCCGAGCGTCTTTATCAAAACCTCCTGCCACGACAATTCGCCGTACAACGCCCGAGGAAGCATATTCAGCGTCCCGCCGGGCAGCGGGAGAAGATGACTGTCGTTTCCGGTGCATACCTCCGCGGCTGCGCGAATGGTTCCGTCTCCACCCAGAACCACAAGCATCTTGGGTTTGAGCATCGCTGCTTCCGCGAACGCCCGCTCAATCTGGTCCGACTCTCCACACCACGTTTTGCAGTTCGTCACGCCGCCATTTTTAAGAATGTCGAGCATTTCCGGCTCAGACTCGCAGCCGCAACTACCGCTCGAAGTGTTGATTATGGCCAGCACTTCCATTGCCGATAAATCAATATCGCCCGGTTCCATGTTCGTTTGCTTGCAAAGAATTACGTCCTATCGCCGCATTTGTGGCAAACGCGCCACTCTTGCGCAAAATTGTCCGACGCTTGGAAACTTTCCAAAGTCTTATTGTTCTCGACCATTGAAACAGAAAAAACAATCACGGCGGAAGAAAGTTCCGTTTCATCACAACGTTTATGTGGTCCTGTTGAGCGATGCTGTCGCAAAGCATCGCTTCATCGTGCGGATCAACCCCAAGCGAGATCCGTTGAAGCCATGCATCTATGTTGGGATGACAGGAGTTCCCGTCGATCAACGATTCGAAAATCACAAGAACGGTTACAAATCTGCGTGGGTCGTCCGCGAATACGGCGTACGACTGTTGCCAGAACTTTACGAACACTTGAATCCGATGCCGTTTGAAGCCGCGGTCCAAATGGAAACCGACCTTGCCGAAGATTTGAGAGCGGCCGGGTATACAGTCACTGGCGGCCACTGACGCGGTTTAGAAAAAACTATAGTGCGCTTTAACCAGGGCCCTGTGGGCGGGCGTTCTCTAGTGTCACAAGCAGGGGATCGACCGGCCACAGGCCGGTGGGAACAAAATTTCTTGAGCTGCTCTAAACATTCAATAAAGGCAAGGTCTCGACTATAAAATAATGCAAACACCTGAACTTCCGCCGTTTGATTATCTGCCCCAGCTGTATCGCGGGCCGTCCGCAGACGAAGTGCTGCGCTTGCGCCAGCAGTTTCTGAATCCGGGGATTTTTCTCTACTACAAACGACCGCTGATGATCGTCGAGGGCAAAGGCCAGTATGTCTTTGACGAACACGGTCGCAGATATCTCGACGCGCTAGGGGGGATAGTGACTGTCAGCGTTGGCCATTGCCATCCGGATGTTGTTGCGGCGGCGCGGTGTCAAAATGAACTTCTCCAACATTCGACTACTATCTATCTGCATCCGAACATCGCTGAGTATGCGCGAAAGCTGGCGGCGAAAATGCCCGGGGAATTGAAGGTTTGTTATTTCGTGAACTCCGGATCGGAAGCGAACGATCTGGCGCTCTTAATGGCGCGCGCCTACACCGGAAACTACGACGTCATTGCGTTGCGAAATTCCTATCATGGCGGAAACGCCGCCGGCATGGGACTTACGGCGCATCGCACATGGAAATTTAATGTCCCGCACAGCTTTGGTGTTCATCATGCGATAGCGCCGGATCCGTATCGTGGGGCTTGGGGACGCCAAGACGAACAAGCGGGCGCCAACTATGCCGCTGACGTCCGGAATGTGATCGAGCATGCAACTTCAGGCCAAATCGCAGCGTTCATCGCCGAATCAATACAAGGCGTCGGCGGATGTGTGGTCTTCCCGGACAACTATCTGAAGCATGCCTATGGTCATGTACGATCGGCTGGCGGGGTCTGCATTGCAGATGAAGTGCAAACTGGATTCGGGCGCACTGGGACGCACTACTGGGGGTTTGAGACTCAGGATGTTGTACCGGACATCGTCACCATGGCCAAGGGAATTGGCAACGGCGCTCCTCTGGGCGCTGTGGTCACAACCCCGAAGATCGCAGCCACACTCGCGCAGCGGCTGCACTTCAATACCTTCGGCGGCAATCCTGTCGTTTGTGCGCAGGGCGCGGCCGTTCTGGATGTCATCGAACGCGAAAAGTTGCAGGCAAACGCTTTACGAGTCGGCAATCAGATTCTTGACGGGCTAGAAACCTTGAAAGCAAAGCACAGCATGATCGGAGATGTCAGGGGCAAAGGGCTTCTCTTAGGAATTGAGTTAGTGAAAGATCGCGCCACCAAAGAACCCGCAACGGCTGAATGCGCGGAGGTGGTGGAAAACTGTCGAGAGATGGGGTTATTGCTGGGCAAGGGCGGTTTGTACGGACAAACGATCCGATTTTCACCTCCCATGTGTCTCCACGAAAAAGATTCCGACTTCTTGCTCAAAATCCTGGACGGAGCATTTGCTACCCTCGCATGATGCGCGTTTGCTGCAGCGCATGAATCTCGCCGTAATGCGAGCAACGGCGACGCGAATCACAAATTTTCTTATCAACACGCGCGCTGTCAAACTTTGGTTCGATTCATCCCGCGAAGGAGGTGAAACGTATGTTAGGTTGGGCCGTAACTTTTCTTATCATCGCTCTCATAGCGGCGGTGCTCGGGTTTGGCGGAATTGCTGCGGCATCGGCAGGAATTGCAAAGTTATTGTTCTTCGTGTTCCTGGTGATGTGCGTGATTTTTTTCTTCCTTGGCTGGAGAGGAAGACGAGTTCCATGATTCGGACATTGCCAAACTGCAATAAGTCCAAGGTGTATAGGGTAAATGCGCCGGTCAGGGAAGACCGGCGTCCCAGCTCCGGAATGGGGAGATTTTGGCTGAACTTCACAAAATTTTAAAACAATCTGACGCCGCAGGAAATGCTCTGCTTTTTAGCCATTCCGAGTCATAGTAGTATTTCAGTTTTTCCCACAGCAGGTTGTACTCAAACATAAGTGATGCAGATTCTATTTACCTCAATTGACGGTGATCCTGCGGTTGTTGAGGTAGTGGTGGTCAGCTTGGGAAAAATGCCGGAGGAATCCGTCCGTGACGCTTTACTGCGATAGAGAGGCTCTGCCTGGGGCATGCGAACGCGAATTACACCATTAACGCCTCCAGTTGCGCTCAGTGGAATCTGGGGGCTGCTGCTTTTGGCGTTTATCGTCGCTGCGCTGTACTTCGGGCGCGGAGTGTTGGTCCCGATAGCCTTGGCCTCGCTCATAACTTTCCTGCTCTCCAGACTGGTCACCCGTCTCGAGCGATGGATCGGCCGTGTAGCTGGCGTCTTAGTGACTGTCCTTGCCGTGTTCGCAATTTTTGCCGGGGCGAGTTGGGTTATCGGCCGTCAAATAATCGATCTTGCTGAAAAATTGCCTGATTATCAGGCGAATATTGTCCTAAAAATTCGATCGTTGAAATTTCCCACCGCCGGACCGCTCGCTCGATTCTCAAAGAGTGTGGACGTGCTGCAAAACGAGTTGGCTGCACCGAGCCCGGCACCGAGTCCAGAGCAAGCGCCCGATGAGCTTTCGAACAAAATAGCTCCGCCTGTGAGCAGTCCTATTCCGGTGAAGGTGATCGAAGGACGAAACCCGGTTCCTCAGCTAATGCAGGAAACCATCAGCGCAATTCTGAGCCCGCTCGGGTCCTGCTGCCCTGGTGCTGTTGCTGGTAGTCTTCATGCTTCTCAAGAGGGAAGACATTCGAGGCAGACTGATTCGTCTTGTAGGAGAGGGACGTATCAGCACGACAACACGCGCAATGGAAGACGCCGGGCGCCGCGTGTCGCGTTACATCATCACGCAATTTCTCGTAAATACTTGCTACGGCATCTGTGTTGCGACTGGGCTGTACTTTATCGGCGTTCCCAATGCGCCGTTATGGGGACTGATAGCGGGCGTGCTGCGATTCATCCCCTACGTTGGACCATGGGTCGGTGCTCTGATGCCGGTTCTGCTCTCCGTTGCGATTTCCGCGAGCTGGTTCGTGCCATTAATGACGATCGGTCTGTTTGTCGTGCTCGAGTTGATTGTATCAAACGTTATCGAACCTTGGCTCTACGGAGCGAATACAGGCGTTTCGCCGATAGCCCTGATCATTTCGGCCGTTTTTTGGACATGGCTGTGGGGACCGGTTGGTCTGCTACTTTCCAATCCTCTCACAGTGTGTCTGGCGGTGCTCGGGCGGCACGTTCCACGGCTGCAGTTTCTGGCCATCTTGCTGAGTGAAGATCAACCATTGGCACCGCATGAGGAGTTCTATCACAGGCTTTTGTCGTTATCGATCGACAGCGCCGAAGAGTTTTCGCTCAAATATGTTGGGGCGGAGTCATTGGCCGCGCTTTACAACAACGTTTTTATTCCAGCGATTGCGACAGTCGAGCTTGATGCGCACTCTGGTTCCTTGACGGCTGAGCAGCGAACGTCCGCTCTACAACGGATTCAGGAGATCCTGGACGATTCCCGCAGCTGGCCGCATTCCCACAACGGCGACACGAAGGAAAAAACCAGTGAGGGCAACGGACCCGCTCCCCACGCCGGCGGCCGTGTTGTATGTCTGCCCGCGAGCGCTTATCGCGATGAACTTGCGGGCGAAATGCTGGTGGAACTTTTGCGCAATCAAGGATTCGAGGCAGAGAATTTGCCCGCGCGCCTTAAGCACCAGGAGTTAATCGACCGGACAGCGGAAATGCGACCCGAATGTGTGTGCGTATCAGCGGTGTCGCCAACAAGCATCGCCCAGGCTCGTAACCTAAGTGGGGCGATACGCCAACGTCTTGAGGGTGTAGCAATTCTCGTAGGAGTATGGAGTGCCAGATTCGATGCGGAGGATATCACCAACAGGCTGCGGGCGGCTCGTGTCAACGGCGTGACCGTTTCGCTGGATGAGGCCGTGCAACTGGTAGTCAAAATGACGGCGGGAATCGATCACGAAATGTTGCCCGCGCCGATTCCCCCTAACGAGGAAGCCCGTCTCGCGGAGCTGAATGGATTAAATCTTTTGGATACGCCCGCGGAACCATTTTTCGATCATGTTACGGAACGCCTAACAAGGCTTTTTAAGGTGCCGATTTCGATGCTGACTTTGATCGATAAGAACCGGCAATGGTTTAAATCTCAAACCGGTTTACCGGCTGATCTCGCCGAGGTTGGCTGTACCGATCGCGAAGTCTCCATTTGCGGCCACGTCATCGCCAATGATGAGATTCTCATTGTTCGGGACTTGGCGCGGGATCCACGATTCGCAAACAATCCGTTTGTTAAGGAGCGGGGTCTGCGATTTTACGCTGGCGCTCCGTTACGTGGGCCTAACGGGTTTCCTGTTGGCTCGCTCTGCATTCTCGATACCAGGCCACGTAACCTGACTGCGCAGGAGCGGGATCTTTTGAAGATGATTGCCGCGGATGTGATGGAGCAGATCAAACGCCGCCCGGTGGCGGAGACGCAAAATACCGGCGCCTCTGCAAAATCGTAAACTCGCGGGTTTTTGCACGGCACAAACAAGTAGTATTGCTTGAGCCGAATCAAGTCATCGACGGAGTTGCGACAATTTGTTTTTGACAAATGCCAACGAGTTTTTGCATGCTCAAGTTGCACAAGCGGATCCTGGATCGAGTGGAACAGGTTGAGCGCCGGGTGTCCTGCCATTCTCTAGGTCCGCAATTTTGAAATCCGCGCACACGGAGAAGAAGGACAAGCGATGAATATAATGCCTCGATTCAAACAGATAAGTCCATTTTTCCTGATCGTTCTATCGCTTGTGACAGCCACGGCTGCGACAACAGACGTGATATTTAGCTTCGGAGAGGACAACGGCGAATATGCCGACACCGATTTGGAGACGGACAGTGCCGGCAACATTTACGGCACAACGGTTCTCGGTGGCGCACATGGAAGTGGCACAGTTTTTCAGCTTAGTCCCACGCCTGCTGGCTGGGTGCAGACCGTGCTCTACAGTTTCACCGGGGGCGCAGATGGAGGCGAGCCATATAAAGGAGTGACAATCGATCGCCAAGGAAACCTGTACGGCACGGCTGTAACAGGTGGCTCAGGTAGCTGCGAAGGCGGATGCGGCGTAGTTTATAGACTGACGAAGTCCGGCGGAACCTGGCATCAGAGAGTCATTCATGCCTTCACCGGCGGCGACGACGGCTCCGGCCCGGGGGCGAGGGTCACGGTAGATCGTAATGGAAACGTCTATGGCATGACGCCGACGGGCGGAACAAACGGCGTAGGCACTGTGTATAAACTCCGTCCGCAGCGTGGGACTTGGGATTTCCAAGTGATTCACACTTTCACCGGCGGCGCGGATGGATCCAGCGGTTCGGCCGGCAGAATGCTTTTGCGGCAGAACCGACTCTATGGTGCAGCTACTACCGGCGGAGTTTATGGAAGCGGAACTGTCTTCGAGCTCACACCCACACCAGTCGGAGAATGGGATTTCAGGACGCTCTATTCTTTCCACGGGCAACCGGACGGAAGCTTTCCTTACGGGGCATTGCTTGATGCTGCTTCTGGAAAATTTTATGGCACCACGTACTATGGCGGTCGGCACGGCATTGGCGCTGTTTATGAGCTGACTCCGAGGGCGACCGGCGAATGGGGCGAAAGATTGATCTACAGCTTTCAAAACGGAAGCGACGGTAATAGTCCGATCAGTAATCTTGTTTCCGACGCCGCTGGCAATCTATACGGAACCACGAGTGAAGGTGGGTCAGGCCGTGGCACCATTTTTAAGCTAACTCCCAGCGGCAGCGGGCAATGGACGGAAACTGTTGTTCACGCCTTCGAAGGCCCGCCTGATGGCGGTTTTTCCTATAATGGCATGGTCGTTGACGCACTGGGAAACTTTTACGGTGCGACCGTCCACGGCGGCGACGCCGACGACGGATGCGTGTACAATTTCACGCCTTAAAGCTGCGGCGCTTCTAATCGATCCGCTTCGGTTACAATGTCTCGGAGTCGAATTCACCGTCGCTCACACGGGTTCTGATTCTCGTGCTTGAGCGCACTTCTTTCGTCGAGCGGATTATTTGGCCGCGATCCGTCATAGTGATGCTGTAGCCGCGGCGCAATGTCGCGTCCGGTCCCAGAACACGCAGAATTCCCTCGAAGCGATCGAAACGGTGTTGCGCATTTTCAATTGCACGTGCAGGACATGCCACCAGTCGCCGGTGCAAATCGATGAAATGATCGCGACGCATCGCGAATTCTCGGACGGGACTTCGGGCTTGCAACACGCGAATCGCATGCAGAAGACCACGCTTGTAGCGATCGACTTTGTGCGCTAGACAACGTTGCAAGGTCTCATGCGCGTGATCGAGCCTCTGTTGTGTTTCTCGAATGCGATCGAGCAAAAGGCGGCTCAAAGCGCGCGTGCAATGTTCAAGCTGGCGCTCCAAATCGGCAATGTCAGGGACAATCAGTTCCGCGGCGGCGCTCGGCGTGGGCGCGCGCAGGTCTGCGACGAAATCGCAGATGGTGAAATCGATTTCGTGACCGACTGCGGATACAATCGGCACTGGGGAATGGAATATGGCGCGGGCGAGGATTTCTTCGTTGAACTCCCATAAATCTTCAATGCTACCACCGCCGCGCGTCACCACTATCAGGTCGACCGGCGCAATTCGCTCGTTAGGTGTCGCCAACTCGCGAACGGCGACTGCAATTTCCTGCGCCGCGCCGGTTCCCTGCACGCGCACGGGGCTGACCAGAATTTGTAACCACGGTGCGCGACGAGATAGTACATTCAGCATGTCCCGAATCGCTGCACCAGAAGGCGACGTTACTATTCCAATTCGCCGTGGAAATTTCGGCAACGTCCGTTTGCGTTGGGATGCAAATAATCCCTCGGTTTCAAGCTTGCGTTTTAAAGCTTCAAACTTCGCTTGAAGCAGGCCAACTCCGCGCGGCTGAAGAATCTGAACATTGAGTTGGTATTGGCCGCGGGCTTCGAACACGGTGACGATGCCGTAAACCTGCACCAGCGCTCCATCGACAATCGCTTCTCGCAGCCTGGCCATCGCATCACGCCAGATTATGCAGTTGATCTGGGCGCGCGGGTCTTTGAGAGTGAAATACTGATGTCCGCTGGGGTGCAGTTTGTAATTTGAAATTTCGCCCTGCACCCAGACAGCGGCAAATTTCGCTTCCAGTGTGCCTCGAATACTTCGGGTCAACTCGCTTACGGTGAGCACTTTTGCCGAAGACTGGAAAAGATTCGCCGTCCGTTGCATTGCAATCTGTAAATTAACCACAGAGATCGTTGGGAGCGCAGAGTTAATTTTGAGATGGATGACGATTGCTGGTTCTTAGAGGCGACGGACACCACAATCCTTTTCGTACCGAGCGTTGGTACGAGTAGGCGTTCAGCCCGAGCGCTCCTACAATCTGCCTGACTAAAGGATGAATTATCGAACGAAAAACGAAAAGCTCGGGTTGCAGCTCGATCACGTGGTCCTGCTTGGAAGGACCTTCGAAGAATACCACCGGTATTTCCTTTTGAATCCGGATGATCTTGTCGGGAAAAGAGTGCTGGATGTCGCGGGCGGGGTGAGTTCGTTTTGCGCCGAGGGAAACGAACTTGGAATCAAGGTTACCGCCTTCGACCCGATTTATTTTCTCTCAGCGGACAAGATCAGGGAACAATCCGAGCGGGACCTCGAATCTGTTTACCACTCCATTGGTCGCCTGCCTACCTATCGCTGGGGATTTTACAAAAATCCCGGATACATGCGCGAATTGCGGGAGCGCGCTTCTGCCATCTTCTTTTCGGATTACGACATTCATCCCGAGCATTACGTTGCGGGAGCCTTGCCTCGAATCCCTTTTGCCGATGCTGAATTTGATCTCACACTGGTTTCCTATCTTCTTTTCGCGTACCAGGATCGGTTTGATTACGTATTCCACCGCGGTTCCATTTTGGAAATAATGCGTGTTACGCGTGGCGAAGCGCGGATCTATCCGACAGTGACCTTCGAAGCACAGCCAAGCCAATACATTCCAATTCTGCAGTCCGACTCCGCGTTGCGATCGTTTACTTTTGCAGAAATCCAAACCGATTTCGAATTCCTCGCGAATTCCAACTTCTTTCTGAAAGTAAGGCGCCGTTAGCTGCTGAATTTGCAGGACGCCTGTGGTATGCGCCGATTTTATTGGCCGAATAACTCCGCTTGTGCGCCAGTGGGTGGCTTTAATCCTAGCTTGCGGTAGGCGTTCGCGGTCGCAACTCGGCCTTGAGGTGTGCGTTTGATGTAACCTTCCATGATAAGGTATGGCTCGTTTACTTCCTCAATCGTGCCGGCTTCTTCGCCCACTGCCACTGCCAGCGAACTGAGACCGACGGGACCGCCGTTGAATTTGTGAATCAGGGTTTCAACGATGCGCTTGTCCCATTGATCGAATCCGTCGCGATCGATCTCCAGCATGGCCAGGGCGCGATCGGCGAGTTCCGCAGTGATCTTCCCTTCCGCTTTTACCTGCACGTAATCGCGCACCCAACGCAACAGATTATTCGCGGTGCGCGGAGTGCCTCGGGAACGGGCGGCGACCTCAGCCGCGCCGGCCGGGTTGATCTCTACACCGAGCAGTTGCGCGCTACGCAGGATGATTTTCCGCATTTCTTCGGCGTTGTAGTAATCGAGCCGCGCCGTCATGCCGAAGCGCGACCGTAGAGGCGAGCTCACCATTCCCGCCCGCGTAGTAGCGCCGACGAGCGTAAATTTTGGCAAATTTAGACGAAGACTGCGCGCCTGCGGCCCCTGATCGATGATGATATCGAGCCGGTAATCTTCCATCGCCGGGTAAAGATATTCTTCGATCGCTGGTTGCAGCCGGTGGATCTCATCAATGAAAAGCACGTCGCCTTTTTCCAGACTGGTAAGAAGCCCCGCGAGTTCACCAGCTTTTTCGATCACGGGCCCGCTGGTGTTCTTGATGTTCGCTCCCATCGCGTTGGCGATGATGTAGGCCAGTGTCGTCTTGCCGAGGCCGGGAGGTCCGCTCAGTAGGATATGCTCCAGGACGTCGCCGCGTTTTTTTGAGGCTTCGACCATTAGCTCCAGCCGTTCGCGCACTTTTACCTGTCCAGTGAATTCACTGAATGCCGGCGGCCTCAGCGAGACTTCAAAAGTGGGATCTGGTTCGGGCGCTTTCATCATCAGGCATTGAATCGTGAATCGTTACATTGTTAAATCTGCAACGCGAGTCGATTCAAAGAGCCCTGTTCAATTTCGGTTCAGGAATCGCCATCCATGTTGGGTCCCAGGTTTTTAGTCAGCACTAGTTCGGTTCCGCGGTTTTTGTGAACGTAATCGACCTGATCAAATGCATTATGAATTAGATGGAGGCCCAGTCCGCCCGGTTTGATCAAATCGTGGGCGCGACCTTTCATTTGGTCCGGAAACACTTTTTCGCCGTAATCACGCAAGCGCATACGTACACATTTTCGCAGGCCTTCCATCCGCAGCGAGATAAGTTGATCGTCGCGCAAACCATACGCATGCCGAATCACGTTGGTGCAGGCTTCGTCCACACCGAGCACCATGAGCAATCGCTCCTTCTCGGAGAACGGGTAGTTTTTGAGAAAATCGCGGACACATTGGCGCAGCAACGCCAGATTGGCAGTGTGACTGCTGAATTCCACTTTGCTTTTCCTCATTAAGCCTCCTGAACACGTGAGCAGACTTCAGGCAGTGGTTCAAGTGAGGGAGAGGAGTCGAGTCGAATCCCCGCATTCGTCTGTATTTTGAAAAGCTGATGGACAGTGGCCGGAACCGCTGTTCAATTTTGCCGCATGTGGCGAGCATGGGTCTTGGGGTTTTTGCTGTTAGCTGCGCCCGCCTGGGCGGAGGAAAACGCAACCGCGTACGAAGCATTGCGCGTAGTGGGCGATGAATTCGGTCGCGATTCGATACATCAGATCACGTTGATTACCGGATCCAAGGGCGATCCGCAGCCGGCGAGATGGAAAGTTATTTTGGAGGATCCGGAAGGACGTGGTGTACGCGAATTGCAGATCGTTGATGGAAAGATCGATTCTGATGAGAGAGGCGATCGCCAGGTGACAGGATCCACAGAGGGGGCCACGATCGACGTTTCGCGTTTAAACCTGGATTCTAACGGTGCGTATGCCGTGGCGAGCCACACAGCCAAGGCGTCACACGCGAATTTTTCAACAGCCGATTACACCTTGCGCACGGATGATCGCGGCGAACCGATGTGGATAGTGACTTTAAGAACCGGATCTTCGCGTCCTGTCGGCACGATCTATATTGGTGCGAATAATGGCACTGTCAGACGGACCGAGGGCATGTTTTCCGGCGCCACCATGGAGGACGTGGAGGGTGACTATGATCAGGGAGAAGCCGCCGGCGTGATCCGCAATGCGAAACGAAGAATCAAGCAAAGCTTTCAACGAGCAAAGGATGAAGCGCGAGGAGTATTCGATAGAGTAAGGCAGTCGTTTTTGGATTTTATCGATCGAGGCTAGTGGAAACAAACATGAACCAGACATCAGATCCGTGGCCGGCTTTGTCGTTTAAAGAGTGGCAAGGCACTGCGATCACGTTGCACATGTGGACGCAGATCGTGGGGAAAATTCGCCTGACTCTTAGCCCATGGGTAAACCACTCGTGGAACGTTACGCTTTACGTCACCTCGCGGGGCCTGACGACTTCGCCCATTCCACACCAATTCAACACCTTTGAAATTCATTTTGATTTTATTGATCACGAATTGCGCATCCTGAAGAGCGACGGCGGAACGCGAACACTGAAGTTACAATCGCAGTCAGTCGCAAAGTTTTATGACGCCCTCATGAAAGCGCTGAATGATTTGAAGCTGCCGGTCACGATCAATTTATTGCCTAACGAGATTGAAGACCCGATTCCTTTCAATGAAGATGAAGAACACCGCTCCTACGATGGCGAATATGCCAATCGGTTTTGGCGCGTTCTTGTCCAGAGCGATCGCGTATTCAAGGAATTTCGCTCGCGTTTTTGCGGCAAATGCAGTCCGGTGCATTTCTTCTGGGGCAGTTTCGATCTGGCGGTGACGCGATTTTCCGGGCGACCCGCCCCACCGCATCCTGGCGGCATCCCGCATCTTCCCGACGCAATTACGCGGGAGGCTTATTCCCAGGAGGTGAGCAGCCTCGGGTTCTGGCCCGGCAATGCCGCTGCGCCGACGCCAATCTTTTATTCCTACGCTTATCCGGAGCCGGCGGGATTCGCAAAAGCCGCAGTCCGGCCTGCGTCAGCTTTCTACGAGCCCAGGCTTCGCGAATTCATGTTGCCGTACGACGTAGTGCGGAGTGCTGAGAAGCCGGATGAGGTCTTGCTGGATTTTGCGCAGAGCGCATACGACGCTGCTTCCCAGCTGGGCGAGTGGGATCGGGACGCACTGCGAGAAGTCAAACCATCCTTGCATTTTACACACCAGCGCCCGTAATTTACCCCACATGAATCCTGGTTGCGCAGCGGAACAAGCTGCCTGGCGTGAACTCAAAGACGGATGGCGCCCGTTATACGGTGATGTGGACAAGATCGGCGTGGCGATCGAGTGGCACGACTTTCGCGTCAAGCACTCCTTTAACTGGGGACGCACATTTCATCCAAACAGCCTGGAATTTTGTTTGAACCTTAGCGGACACGGGGTAGTTGGCGGCACCAGCAGTGCGCGCAGCGACTATCTTCCGGGCAACTACGGCTATTACGCGACCGCCCAGGAACCCCTCCCAGCCTCACGACGCGGAAATGATCACCATCAATTCGTGACGCTCGAATTTTCACGCGAACATTTGCGGAAACAACTTGCACAAAGCGAGGCTGATCTCGAACCGCAGATTCGCCGGGTCGTTTTCGAAGATAGAGGAAACGTCATAGCGCCTGCGCGTCCTATGACGATGCTTCAACGCAGCGTCGTGACGAATTTGGCGGAGCCTCCCATTCCGAAAGCGGCGCATGCCCTCTGGTATCAAGGAAAAGCTCTGGAGCTCATGGCGCAGTTTTTCTTTGCCCCAAAGGATCCCGAATTTTTCTGTATGCGTCACAAACGTCTGGCTCGCGAGCGAGTGGATCGGGTAAAGGAGATTTTGAGGCGGGATTTGTCGAACCCACCGACGTTGGAAATGTTGGGACAGGAGGCAGGCTGCAGCCCATACTACCTGTCCAGAACTTTTTCGCGCGAAGCCGGGCTCACAATTCCTCAATATTTGCGCAATGTGCGAATGGAACGAGCGGCGGAATTGCTGCGTACCGGGCGGTACAATGTAACCGAAGCCGCAACGGAAGTAGGTTACTCAAGCCTGAGCCATTTCAGTAAGGCATTCTGCGAAACTATCGGCTGCTGTCCCGTGCTTTATCCGGCAGCCAAAAATGTGATTATGGATCGTTAAAAGATTAAAAGGCTGAAAGGTTAAACGTGAATGTTCAGCGTCGCGTTTTAACCGTGGAAACTTTTTATCTCTTTTAACTTTCACCATGAAAATTCGTCGCGCGCTCATTTCCGTTTCCGATAAAACAGGCATCGCGGCATTCGCCCGCGCATTGGAACGGAAGGGCGTGGACATTATTTCTACAGGCGGCACAGCGGTGCTGTTGAAGAAGGAAAAAGTTCCGGTCCGCGAGATCTCGAATTTCACCGCTTTTCCTGAAGTGCTGGAGGGTCGCGTAAAAACTTTGCATCCACGGGTGCATGGCGGTCTGCTTTACAAGCGCGGTAACCCGAAACATGAATCGGAAGCGCGCGAATGCGGTTTCGATCCCATTGATCTGGTGGCCGTCAATCTTTATCCCTTCGAGGCAACCGTTGCGAAGGCCGATGTGACTCTGGCCGACGCGATCGAAAATATCGATATAGGCGGGCCATCAATGATTCGAAGCGCGGCTAAAAACTATGAATCGGTCACGGTCGTCGTCGATCCTGCAGATTACGACACGGTGCTGGAAGACTTGGATAAGCACGACGGAGAGACAACGCTGAAATTGCGGGAGCGTTTGGCCATCAAAGCATTTGGCAGGACCGCAGAATACGATCGGGTGATCGCCAATTTTCTAAACAAGGAGCAGAGAACCGAGGCCTCCTTTTCACTCTCACTACCACTGGCGATGCGATTGCGCTACGGCGAAAATCCTCATCAAAACGCGGCGCTTTATGGTGATTTCGACAAGTACTTCGAAAAACTTCAAGGTAAGGAGCTGTCCTTCAACAACATCCTCGATGTCAGCGCCGCCACCAATTTGATTGCCGAATTTGAAGAGCCGACCGTGGCCATCCTGAAGCATACAAATCCGTGCGGCGTCGGTTCGGATCCGGACCTGCGCAAGGCGTGGGAGAAAGCGTTTGCCACGGATAAACAGGCGCCATTTGGGGGAATCATCGTATGCAACCGACCGTTGAATGAAGCGGTGGCAAAAGTAATCAGCGGGATTTTCAGTGAAGTGATCATCGCTCCGGATTTTGAAATCGAGGCACGCGTAATCCTCCAGAAGAAGAAAAATCTGCGACTCATTCGCTTGTTAACGTCAGCGAACGAAGCGCGGGCGTCGACCGACTTACGCTCGGTCTGCGGCGGCGTGCTGGTTCAAGACGCCGATGTTGCCAGAGAAATGGCGACGAACGTTGTGACGAAGCGACGGCCAACGAAAACGGAACTGAACGCGATGTTGTTCGGCTGGCGCGTAGTCAAACACGTCAAATCCAACGCGATTGTTTACACAAAATCGGACCGGACACTTGGAATCGGCGCCGGCCAGATGTCGCGTGTCGACGCTTCGCGGATCGCAGTTTGGAAAGCGAACGAAGCCGGGCTGTCGCTCAAAAACAGTGCGATAGCCAGCGATGCTTTTTTCCCGTTCCCGGACGGGCTACTTGCCGCGGCTGAGGCTGGCGCGACCTGCGCAATTCAACCCGGCGGCTCGGTGCGTGACCAGGAAGTAATCGCCGCTGCCGATGAGCGAAAAATGGCGATGATCTTTACCGGCATACGTCACTTCAGGCATTAACGCGGCGGCATTCGATGGTTGAGAGGCGGCTGCGTCGCCTACCATCCAGATTGTCATTCGGGGCGAAGCGAAGAATCTCAGGTCTTTCCTTTGTACGTGCTTCACACACAATGGACAGAGATGTTTCACTTCCCTCAACATGACAGAAGTCGAATCGGTTGAGTCGCCGCGCGTTTTGAACATTGAAGATTTGCGGCGTGCGGCGAAACGCCGGCTTCCTCGTGTTGTGTTCGATTACATCGATGGCGGGGCCGAAGCCGAGTCGACGTTGCGCGCAAATTGTCGGGCGTTCGAGGCGGTGACATTGCGCCCGCGCTGTGCGGTCGCGACACCCCTGTGCGATTTGAGCACAACGGTACTCGGCACTCCAGTCTCGATGCCACTCATTCTTGCGCCGGTTGGAAGCTGTCGGCTGATGTACCCGCGAGGCGAAGAAGCGGCTGCGCGTGCAGCTGGGAAAGCAGGTATTATCTATACGCTTTCGACGCTTTCAGGTTGTCGCCTGGAAGAGGTCGCCGCCGCATCGGGGGGCCCGGTTTGGTATCAGCTCTATCTCGTCGGCGGTCGCGAATGTGCTTTGGGTGGGATCGAACGCGCACGCAAGGCCGGCTTTTCGGCGCTGGTTGTAACGATCGATACACCGGTAGCGGGATTGAGAGAACGCGATCTCCGCAACGGTGCCAAAGAACTGCTCAGCGGGAATATCTGGAAAATGCTGCCGTTTGTAGATCAGCTTTTCGTTAGGCCCCGGTGGCTCGGATCCTTTCTTGCGGACGGCGGGTTGATGAAATTTGAGAATGTTGTTATCCCGGGAATAGGCCCAATGCTTTATGCCGATGTTGCCGCTGCACTCGAAGAATCGGTAGTGACCTGGGACGATCTGAAGTGGATTAGAGAGGCATGGCCCGGTCCCACCGTGATCAAAGGCATTCACACAGCCGACGACGCCCGGCGTGCGGTGGAGACAGGGGCAGACGCTCTGGTCATTTCTAATCACGGGGGTCGCCAACTTGACGGCGTAGCGCCGACTCTGCGTGTTCTGCCTGAAGTCGTAGCGGCCGTGGGAGACCGCATCGAAATTCTCTTGGATGGCGGAGTTCGCCGCGGCAGCGATATCGTTAGGGCGCTGTCGCTGGGAGCGCGAGCTGTGATGGTCGGGCGCGCGTATGCCTACGGACTCGGCGCCGCTGGTGAGGCGGGCGTCGCGCGCGCGATCGAAATTTTGCGCTCCGACCTCCTGCGAACGCTCAAGCTACTTGGCTGTAATTCAGTCGCAGAGCTGGACCGATCATGTGTAAACGTTCCGCGGGATTGGTCGTGAAATAGTCCGGATCGTTGTCACGGCGAATCGGCGATGCGCAAAGATTGCGGGTGTTACACGGCACTTCTGCGAAAAAATGCGGCCTGCACAAATATCCCCACCACGGCAAGGCCGACGAAGACAAGCGTTGACCCGGTGGGAGGCAGCACAATCGCGCTTTGAATCAAGTAAGCGCCGATGAAGGACGAGACGACGATCAGCGCCCAGTCAAACACGGCAAGCAGGAGAATTGCCCCGATGATTCCACCGACTATAAAAATTATTGTGGAGTAGTGCGCATATTGCACGAAGAATGCGGCCGCAATCGCGGTAGCCAGTTTGCCGCCCGCCAAAAAACCCACCACTGCGATTGCAATTTTCTGGAGGAAAAGCGCCAGCAACGCTCCGAGAACGCCGAAAACAAGAGCAATGAGTAACGCTACCGTAGAGGACGGCTCATGAATTAGCTGCGGCGCAATTTCAACGCCGACGGCGAACCCGGCTGCGGCTACGCACAGCCAGAACACTTTTCGTCCGAAAAACAAAATTACGAGTCCAATGAGAACACTAACAACTGCGACAGGAAAATGAATCGAGGAAAAAGAGCTTTGGGCAACCATGGTCGGAATAAATGTGGCGGCAAAACCTCCAAGTTTACAGTGGAAACATCCAACTCCCAATATCGAAGACCTTATCCTGAAGGAACAATCGCTTCTGATTGTTCGATCTCATTGGTGTTAGATGTTCGACCTTCTGATTAGGTAAAACAAAATCGGGCTGGTGGGATTTGAACCCACGGCCTCCTGGTCCCGAACCAGGCGCTCTACCAAGCTGAGCCACAGCCCGGAATCACTGATACTCCGGCAGATGCGGCTCTTACTTCGCGTATTTTGATCCAAACCGCAACAAGAGAGCTTTTGATAAAACGGTGACTCTTCCCGCGTCTAGATGGAAGCTCTCGGAAGCCGGTGTGCATTGCGAGCCTTGCGTCCGGACATCAACTACCGCTACGGTCTGGTGTGGTTGATCAGCCTAATCCCGTCCCGGGCATCTCATCCCACCTGGATGATGTGCTGGAGTTGCTCCGGAAATTGATGGAATACCGCAGCTCGGAAGCACGTCAGCGATTGGAAAAAGTTGGTCGCGCTGCGTCGATGTTGCACACCGATGTTTTGCTTTTGATCTATCACTTCGCTCGATTTGGATTGGGAAATATTCTCGAGATCGGACCGTTCATTGGCGGGTCCACCATTGCTGCCGCCCTCGGTGCGCGCGACTCTGGGATGCCAAAAAAGATAGTGAGCATTGAAGCCGGCGGCCGCTTGAAACACTTTCGGCTATCGAGCCGGAACATCATTCACGATTTGAAAAGAAACCTCGCGCGATTCGGTGTGGCGGAAAACGTCACGATTCTCAACGGCCGTTCCTTCGACGAGGCAATCATTGCTGAAGTCCGCCAACAGTTGAACGCCGGGGAGGTTGGGCTGTTCATTTTCGATGCGGACAATAATGTGCGGCGCGACCTGGATTGCTACGGCGATCTGTTCAGTGACAACTGCTGGCTGGTGATCGACGATTATTTTGGCCCGGCGAAAGCAGCGCCACTTAGGGCGCAAGTGGACACGCTTGTAACTGGGGGACGATTTCTTCCGTTTGGGTATTACGGATGGGGCACCTGGGTGGGCCAGTGGCAGCGCAAATGATCCCTTGCGAAACGCACCAGAAACAGCCCGCATTCTCGCCGCCGCTCCGGAATTACTTTGGTGCGGTCTGGACAAAAAGCGTTGACAAAGAGCCGCTTCATTTGGAAAGTCAACACTCATTTTACCATGCTCGTACCGCAACTTGTTTCAGCTATACCTGCAAGCAGCGTGTCGACTATTCTTCAATTCCCGACCGGGGCGGTACTCTCCGTTCCTTCCTTGCGCCATATGACGACTCAACTTCTTCAGGAAGCAGCACAGGTAATCCCAAATCAGCAACTTCTGATTAATGTTGTCTCCAAGCGTGTGCGTCAGCTTGGCCTGGGACATCGACCGTTAGTGGAAACGACGCCACGAATGTCGCTGACCGATATAGCGCTCAAGGAAATTATTGCCGGCAAACTGACCTACGAATCCCTCGAAGAATCGGCGGACGATGCGTAAAGCTTTTTGACCGCTGTGTGTGCGCGGTCCTAAGCGCATCTCGATTTGGCGTCGAAAGGAACGCCTGGCAATTTTCGTCGCAGCCTTGTTAATCGTACACTGGATTTTCCGCTGAGGACAGCGGACGCTACCGAAAACGGCGACCCGATCGGCAGAATCGAGCGCAGATTGGCATTATGGCAGCTGATTCTATTATTAATCGCAAGGCGCTTCGCGATTACCGCATCGTTGATCGTTACGAAGCGGGAATTGAACTCAAGGGCAGCGAGGTCAAATCGATCCGCGCAGGCAAGGCGAATATCAGCGACGCTTTCGCGCGAATCGAGAATGGCGAAGCGTTTTTGTATAACGCCGACATTCAGCCATACGAACGCGCCAGCCACGAAATCCCGGCGGCAAAACGTGTGCGCAAATTGCTATTGCATCGGGAGGAGATCGACAGGTTGTATGGCGCAACACAAGTAGACGGCCGCGCGCTGGTGGTCCTGAAGTTTTACTGGAAAAATGGAAAACTAAAGGCCGAACTCGGCGTTGGGCTGGGTAAGCTCGCTCAAGACAAACGGGCTGACCTAAAGAAGCGCGCGGTCGATCGTGAGACAGCGCGTGAAGTCGCGCGCTTTAATCGCAAACACTCCTAAGCGCACCTGCTCGTCGCTCTTTACCAGGCCGCTTTCAAGACGGTTTACAGGGTGGGGCGACAGGGGCTGTTCACGGCCGTTTGCTGTAAACGTTTCGTATCCCGTGATAGAATCCTGGAATGAAACCTCGCGTTGCACTTGGAGCAGGCGCACTTGTAGCCGGCGCGTGGGTGACCGCGCGCGCCATTCGCACCGCACGTTACACGCTGCGCGACAGGGTCGTTCTCATAACAGGAGGTTCCCGCGGACTTGGGCTGGTGTTGGCACGACACGTCTGTGCGCAAGGCGGTAAAGTCGCGCTTATCGCGCGTGACCGCGAGGAACTGGCGCGGGCAAAAGCTGACCTTATGCGACGCGGCGAAAAAGTAATGACGGTCGAATGCGACCTATGCGATCCGGCGCAAATTGACTCTGCCGTCCGGCGAACAATCGATCGCCTGGGCAAAATTGACATTCTGATCAACAACGCCGGGATCATTGAGGTCGGGCCGCTTGAGCATATGAGCCGCGAAGATTTCGAGCGTGCCATGCGCCTGCATTTCTGGGCGCCGTACCGAATTGGTTTCGCGGGTTGTCCCGGAGATGCGTCTCTGGGGTGGGGGACGCATCGTTAACATTTCTTCAATCGGCGGCAAAGTTGCCGTGCCCCATATGGCCCCTTACAGCGCCAGCAAGTTTGCCCTCACTGGTTTTTCCGATGCCATCCGGACTGAACTGGCGCGTGATAACATACAGGTCACAACAGTCGCGCCGGGGATGATGCGCACCGGATCGCACGTGAACGCGAAGTTCAAAGGCAAACACGATGCTGAGTTCGCCTGGTTCTCCGCTTCCGCTGGAGCGCCGTTAGTCTCCATGAACGCGGATCGCGCCGCTCGGAAAATTTTGGCCGCCTGCCGACGTGGTCAGCCATCGCTGACGCTCACTCTTGCTGCGCACGGCATGATCGTTGGAAACGCGCTGTTCCCAAATCTTACCGGGTACGCGATGAAAATCGTAAACCGTTTTCTTCCCGCAGGAGGCAAACAACAAGCGAATCAATTGCGCGCAGGTTCCGAGCTCTCGCGAGTCGCGCCGAAGTGGATAACATGCCTGGCTGATCGCGCAACGAGGAAGAACAACGGAGGCGTGACGTCGTCGGTCAATCGTTAATACGTTATCGCGTTGCGCCGGCCTCGCGTTTTTTGCCGATTCAACGATTCACGATTTTAACCGGTGATCTCGCGCAGCAATGATCAAACGGCTTTTCATTGCGATTGACTTGCCGGACGCGACGCGCCAATTGGTTGCAGCTCTTGACCCGCGCATTCGCGGGGTGCGTTGGACAGAGCCAGCTCAAATGCATCTAACTCTCGCCTTCCTGGGCGACGTGTCGGAAGAAGCCGAACTGGAGCTGCGAGAAAAGCTGAAGGCCATTGAGTTCGGCGCATTCTTTCTGTCCGTGGCCGGAGTGGGAACGTTTGGCACCAAGGGCGCGCCAAAGATTATCTGGATCGGACTCGGCAAAACACATCCGCACTTGTTCCAGGTTCACAAGCGAGTGCATGAAGCCGCGCTCGCGGTGGGGATGGAACCGGAGCTTCGTCCCTGGCATCCGCACATAACAGTGGCCCGTTGCCGAGACGTCTCCGCGCAAACAATTCGAAATTTTTTGAAAACACATGGTGATTTCGACGCAGGAGAAACCCGTGTCGACGCGTTTCATCTTTATTCAAGCAAACTCACGCCCGCGGGCCCGATTCACACGCGTGAGTTAACAGTGCATTGCCGCGAGAAATCGTAGAGCGTTTCTGCGAAACGCCTCGACCAAACCTGTCGCTGATGTGTGCCGCGCCTGTGTCAAATGTCTCACAGAGACGACCGCAGACTACAACCCCTTGCTCGAAAGAGGCGGCGCGATTTGCTCCAGTGAACGCCGCTCCGCCCTAACACCGAGCCATACTTCCATTATGGCGCCGAACACCATCAGTGCGGCAGCGGACAAATATCCCAGAAACAAGGCCGTCGCTGATCCAGTGCCGACAATCCATCCAAACAGGACCGGCGCGCCGACGCCGCCCACAAGGGTTCCAATAGCGAAGAAAATTGCGATTGCCATTGCGCGAATTTCAAGTGGGAAGATTTCGCTTACGGTCAGGTATGCTGAGCTTGCGGCAGCTGAAGCGACAAAGAAGATAATGGTCCAGGCCAGTGTCTGTGTTTGCGCCGTAAGCAGGCCGGAGTGAAAAAGCCAGCCGGTTATCGCCAGCAGAATTCCTGCGAGCCCATATGTCGCTGCGATCATCGGTTTGCGTCCGATCGTGTCGAATAGGTGGCCAAGCAACAACGGCCCGAGAACGTTTCCAAGTGCAAAGGGCAAAAGGTACGCGCCTACTTCGTTTTCAGGCACGGAATAAAAACGCATTAAGACCAGCGCATAAGTAAAAAAGATTGCGTTGTAGAAGAACGCCTGCGTTGCCATGAGCACAAGTCCAAGAAACGAACGGCGCCGGTGCTCGTGGATGATTGCGTTCCAGATCTCCCGCCACGGCGTATGCGTCCGACTGCGAATGCGTGTAGGGAGCGCCTCACTGTAGAGGGGAGCGTTGACCTCGGTCGCTCGAGCGGCATAAATTTTCCGTTCCACTCCAGAGACAATTTGTTCCGCCTGATCATTGCGACCGTGGATCATTAGCCAGCGCGGACTCTCCGGAATCCACCGTCGAAAGAAAATCACGATCAATCCCAGCGTCGCGCCAATGGCAAATGCGAGACGCCATCCCAACCAGACCGGTATATAGTTCGGATCGAGAAGCACAAGCGTCCCGGCCGCACCGATCGCCGCGCCGATCCAGTAAGAACCGTTGATGATCAGATCGACCCGGCCGCGCACACGGGCGGGGATAAGCTCATCAATAGCTGAGTTAACCGCGGCGTACTCGCCACCGATGCCAGCACCTGTGATTGCGCGAAAGATTGCATAGCTCCAGAAGTTCCAGGAAAATGCCGAGAGCGCCGTTCCGATAAGATAAACCGCAACGGTAACGAAAAATAACTTCTTGCGACCGAATCGATCGGTGCCGTAACCAAAAAATAGCGCGCCGACGACAGCGCCTGCCAAATAACAGCTCGCGCTGCCCCCAACGCGCGCTGCCGTCAGGCCGAGTGTTTCTGGCCGGGTCAGGATCCCGCCAAGCGCGCCGGCCAACGTGACTTCGATTCCATCGAGAATCCAGGTGGCGCCGAGTGCCATTACGATCAGCCAATGCCAGGAACTCCATGGGAGTCTGTCCAGCCGCGCAGGCACATAGGATTCAATCGTTTCAGCAGTTGCCATATTGTGCGTCCACTTCGCGGAAAGTACTGGCCGCGATATGAGCGGAAGGCGAATAAAAGCTCGCCGTGACCAGGGCGAGCCGCGACCTTACTCGCAGATCCAGGCTTCCGCGTCGCGAATGTCGTTGCCGTTGAAAACTTTCACCGGACACGGAAACAAAAAGCGGAATGCTTTCGCAGCGTGTATTAACCAATGGACGTCGGACACCACAGCAATCTTTTCGAAGGCCGTTACATGTCGAACACCGAGCTTGACGTCGTCCCACATCGCTCCGGTTGTGTATCCAGAAAAATCATCTCCAGTGCGGAAGAGGAGCCGAATTTTCTCGTGCCTTTCGAGTCGTTCATTAACGGCAGGCAAGAGTACCTTTTCGTAGTCCTCTGCGGTGACCGTTCCGTGCGCCGTGACGGCTAGAATATTGTCCGGAAGACCGGAAGTAATCTCAATCATGTTTCAGCGCTATTTGGGTCGTGGTTTTACCTCTACAAATTCAACGCCGTGCCGGCACTTCACGGATGTGTCGAACTAATCCAGTAGTTCTATCGGGTCACTTTTACGCAGCATGCCTTCCTCCAAAATGGCACCGTAAACGCCCGCCATACCATCGTGAGCCTGCGCTACCTTCTTCAGGACCTCCGGCGTTTTCTCCCCTGTGTCAGGATCGAGCGTGATGATCATGCAACGCGGGTCGCGTTCCAGAATTTTGACGATGGCCTTTGTCCCGATTTTCAGCGAACGCCCGACAAATTCGTTTTCGTCGAAGCCGTGACCGGACGCCAAATCGACGTAAATGTTTGCGCGGAACCGCAGCTTATCTATGGGGATTCCTGTTTCTTCGGCCAATTGTTTGGCCGATTGCAGACTGAAGATGGAAATTGGCCTGCAATCCGTCATGGCTCGCTGCGATCGCATCAGAGTGAGTTGATGCTTTTTATCGATATCGGTCCGCAGCATTGCCATCAAGGCCGGATCATCGATCGCCAACGTTTTCCCATCCGGCGTTTCAACATCGACGATCAGATCAGAAATATCGGCTAAAAGAGGACTCGCACCGTTGCGTTCCGCTTCGGCCAGATTGATTGGCCGTGCGGCTTTGTCTGCAAAACGGAATTGCGGGCGATATTGCAACATTTTTCGCTGTTCGCGCGCACTGAAATACGGAAAACCTGCCGGACTCGCCGAACTTTTGAACGCAAACAGTCGATCGCCATAAACTCCTGAGTAACCCGCAAACGCTTCATTCAATTCCTCGCCGCGCATGCTTTTGACGGGATACCTCCAAAGGCTCTCCACTTTTCCAACGATGGTCACGAGACTAACCGTATATCACATACGGGCACTGTTGAAACCACTCTTGTCGCCGGGCCTCCGTGGGACGTGTCATGCAAGCCTACGAGCCTCTCATGTTAGACGGCGTGTCGCTCCGTGCCAGGGACCAAATAGCCTCGACAAAGCGAGGCGGCTGCAACAACGCACCACTTCATTTTGCGTCGAGAAACGTGACTTCGCCTGTATCCAGGCTGTAGTAAGCTCCCACGACCTGGATTTCTCCGGAATCAACTTTTGCTTTGAGGATTGGCGTGGATGATCGAAGCACGTCGACAACATGTTTCACGTTTGCCCTTATCGTCGCGTCGAGATCCTGATTGGAAGTTTCTTGCACGGCGGGGGTAATGGCCGTGACCAGTGATTGAATGTGGCCCGGAGCTTTCCCCTTCGCGGCGATCGTCTGCCGGGCCGCCTCCACAGCGCCGCATCGCTGATGCCCCAATACCACAATCAGGCGACTACCCAGATTCTCCACAGAGTATTCAATACTTCCCAACCCTTCGTCATTGATAACGTTCCCTGCTACGCGGACCACAAATAAATCGCCGATTCCCTCGTCAAACGTAATCTCGGGCGGCACACGCGAATCCGAACAACTCAGAATCGTAGCGAAGGGATGCTGACTTTTGGCCAATTCCGCACGGCGCTTGGCCGCCTGTTCGGCCGTCATGCCCAGAAAAATCATCCCGGCGTTTTCCAAGCTATTTTTCGCCACGTACGCTCTTTGCGCACTCGATTCGTGCGGATGCTGCATGTTTCCCGCTGTGAATCGGCTATTTCCTTCCTTTAGCCGCGAAATCGCCTCAGCTGGAGAGAGCATAGGTTGATCCAAATGCGCCGGCTCGGCGCTTTTGACTAGCGAATTTGATCCAATCAAGCTGAAGACAATGAACCCTATTGCCACACACGCCTTTTTCATGGCCGAACTCTAGGTAGAATTGCCGTGGTCGAGCAATTCTAAAGTTAAGGACAGATCTCGGCACAATGTGAGGCAGTGCCCGCGAGGTCAGTGCACGGTAACGGTTACGGAGCGGATAGTTCTGCCGTACTGGTTAGTTGCGTAAAGCTTATAGGTCGTGGTAACGGTCGGTTGCACCACAGCACTTGTTCCACGCAAAGGTCCGATTTCTGGCGAGACGATTGTGTAGAGCGCGTTGGTCGCGTTCCACGAGAGGGTGGAAGACTCTCCGGCAGTAATAATGGGAGGATTCGCCGTGAAGCTGGACACCATCGGCGAAGGGCCGGTTGGAACATTCCCAGGAGTGTATACCGGTCCCATCAAGACGACTTCGAAATCCGATGCAGTGAGTGTCTTGAGCTGATCAAGCTCGCTGTTGTTCCATCGCTCGTCCGGAGCGCCGCTCATGAACATTACGCCGCCGTTGTCCGCGACAATGACTCCGTATTGCTTTAAAGCCGTCAGGAGTATCTGGTCGTTAGGCGGAAAACCCGAAATGTCGAAGCCGGGTTTCAGCCGCATCCGCATACCCATTGGCGGCGCGTTCGGATTCGCGTTGGAGGACGCCCAATGAGATGCCGGCGGAGTGAAAGCCTGCCTTGTTACCGGCACCGTCACACGAATCGCATGGTTAATCGTTCCGGCCAGGACTTCGTCGTAGCGAACTAAGCCGGGAAAAATCGGAAGCCCGGCGGCATCCGCCGAAGTCCAGGTATAAGGACGCTGTTCGTTGCTCGTCATGTCCCAGATTGCGGTGGAATCGGCTTTCCATGCGCCATTTCTGGTGAAGCTGCGGTAAAGTTCGTAGAGCCAGCAGTCGTTGCGATCTAACACCAAAACATGGCGGTCGCCGTCACCTGGATTCGGATAGCCCTCGATGAGCGCATCCGGCGGAACTGGCATTGGCCCGGGGTCAGACTCAGCTTTGTACGCGACGATCTTGATTGGAATCTTCGGCTGAGTCGTGGTGTCTTCCACCTGGTACGGAATACCGATCTTACTACCGTTGTACAATCCCGCGCCAAAATCAGGATGCAGCTGCGCGGCGACCCCGATAAAGGCGATTATGTTATTCGAGTTTGGATCCACCGGCATCGCCGAGATGTCGGTGTTCCAGGCGTTATCGGCAGGGAATGGGACAAACCCGTTAAGGTCCGCGCCAGGACCAGTATCCATGCCGGCGCATGTTCCACTCTGCGCAAGGCTCTTGCTCGACAGCGAGAGCAGC
Organism: uncultured Verrucomicrobiae bacterium; assembly: GCA_963807435.1. Lineage (GTDB taxonomy): Bacteria > Verrucomicrobiota > Verrucomicrobiia > Chthoniobacterales > UBA10450 > Udaeobacter. Next base: position 637,394 of record CAWECA010000010.1, on the reverse strand, counting down.
GTAATACCGATCAGAATGATGATTCCTCGCGTTTTCATAAAAACTGCTTCGTTGTTCTCAGTGGGCACGGACGTATTTCTACCGTTCGAGAGACATGATAACCCTTCGGCCTATGCTTGATCAACCAGCACGCGGCAATTGCGGGGCGATTGGTCGATCTGAAAATAAGCCGCGGCGGGCAATGTCAGGGCAAACTCGTGAATGGAGCCTGCGGGAAGTACAGTGCGCAAATCGTCGAGGTAAAGGCCGTATAAGCGGGAGTGAAACAGTCACCACATTTCGAAATGGGGTGGTTGCTCGGCTAGCTCTCACTTTCGGAATTGAGTAGCCATAAACGGTATCCCCACCACATGGCATAAAGGAGATAAGCGGCGTAGCACAGAAACAGAACTGCACCGAACGGGTATCTCCCAACGAGCGAAGCGGTCAATGCAGCCACAATGACGGCGTACGGAATGAAGGCGAGGAAACTGATCCGTAAATCACGCCAACGGAAGAAGAGGAGGTTCCAAAGCGCGTTCGCGAGCAGAACAAGCAGGAGTAGGGCGAGAGGTAGCGTGAAAACGCCGGCGAGGAGGTGACGTAGGACGATGAAGCAGATAACGTAGTAAACGAGACCGACCAGCAGCCACACAGACAACGGCGGTGAATACGCTGGCAGGCGAAGGGATCTCAGCCGGCGCCGTACGCCACTGCCAGTCAGCGCACTTTCCAGAGTCGCTGCGGCGAGACAAATGATAAGAGGAAGAAGTGTCGTGTTCACACTGCAAGTTTGGATCTAGCCTGATACCCACCTCAACACCAGTGGAGTGCGGGGCGTGTCTGGCAGGCTGCGTCTATTCTTGCGTTCCCATTACTCTGTCTCGACTAAAGAGGCGGGCGTCAGCTTGGGCGATGTTCTCAAGATGAGCGACGATGAATAAAAGCGCACGCCGCTCGGAGTAGAAGGGCGGAAATCATCTTAAAAGTGGAGCGTACCGCGGTCCGCCGTTCGCCCCATTGTCTGGTTAGTGCGTTCTGGTGCTATCTCGTGAATTCCGCATCATCGTCTGCGATCTTCAGGGTAAACGTTTTCTTTTCGCCTTTGAGTTTCTACGTAGTCTCATTTGGCCATGCCTCGAACTTCACTGTGTCCTCAGGTAATCCTGGCCCTTCCGTGCGAACAAAATATGCAACGCTGTCTGTGCGGAGGCGGCATACACGCATAACGTCAGCGAGTCGACAGTGCACGAGGATGACTACTTTCGTGCTATCGGGCGACCAAGATGCTTCCGCGCCTCGTCCGCAAAAGCGCTCTTCGTCCATAGACATCAACGGATGCTTCGTGCCGACTTCACGAATGATAAGCGGTGGCATCGTCGTCTGGTCTAATATGACCTCGAATTTTCCATTCGGCGATCGAGCGACGAACTGCCGATCAGAACCTTCAGCTGGGCAACGAAGGACCGCAAAGATGGCAGCAGCAGCAATTATGAGACGTAGCATCTAACGAGAACAGGATGAGCCACCGCGCGAACTACTAATAGTTTTCATAAGCACAGAAATCTGGGCATAAGGACGGTTCGCGGTGGGCTCCATTGCCTGGTTAGACGTTACGGTCTGTATCCTCGCTCTGTCCCAAAAATTTTCGGACTGTGCTGTGATTGAGAGCAGTGGGACTGCCAGTATCGCACCAAAACCTCCTCCTTCACGTCGAAAGGTCCCCTGACGCGCCGCGCTCGTCGACCTGAAATCCGATACGTTACAGCTTTTAGTGGTCTGCCAACTCTATAAACAATGGTCACCTCTCGGGAATCGAGTGACCAGTCCGCTGCAAATGCGTCGGCATTCGTGTCGCGCGCGTCCACGATTTCTTCGAGTGGATTAATCGCCTTTCCGGTGATCGCATCGGTGAGATACAAGTGAAAGTTATCGTAGCCCAAATAACCTGTGCCATGTGCGGTGATCGCAAACTTCCCATCGGACGATACGCCACTTGCAACCGTAACATACTCGTCCGCACCATATTCGTAATTTGACGTGGCGAGTGCGAACGAACCTGACAACAGGAGAAGCGAGAACAGCAAGACGAAGCATCGCGTGGTCATGTGCCTAACGAGAACAAGATGAGCGACGCCGGACGAGAATACCGCGAGCTGGGCAGCCGCGGGATGGACGGCAAAGCCGCGAGGGTAGCGGTGACTGAGCGGCAGCGAATGAATCAACGCGCATCGCTCGGAGTGAATGGAGTGGACTGACAAGCCACGGCATAGGCGGGAAGGCCGACGGCTGAGCGAGGGCGCGAGCGAACCAAAAGGCGGAAGTCATCTCAAAGGTTGAGCGTACCGAATGGTCAGAGGTTCGCTCGCCACCCGTGAATCAAACCGCCAATCACGAGACCGCCAATGCCCCCTAGAACGAGAATCGGAACATACTTGTGTGTGATGATGGCGTCAGGAAGGCTGATGAGCAGACCAAACAACAGGCCCACAAGCCAACCCGGCCAACCCGGTAGCTGGACACAACCAATGACGAAGCCAATGGCGAAGCGACTGGCGAATGCGCCGAGCAACGCAGTCATCTTGTCGGGAAAAGACATCGGCAGCATAAGGGCGACATCTAGCGCGCCAAATACGATACCAGCGATCAAACCGAGAATGACTTTCGACATGTGAAATGGTCTAGCGAAAACCGTGGGTGCTTACAACATCTAACGAGACGGAGCTCAGCCACCGCTCGGGGAGCGAGGCTTCGCTGCAATTGAGGATATATTAATCAAAATCGGCATGGGCGCGCAACGCCAAAGAGCGGTTGACTGGAGCGATTTGTTAGGTCTTTGGGTCGGGGCGAATACGCTGGAAATAATGCTGTGCGAAAGGTCCGAAGAGAAACGCCGCGTCGAGGCCCTCGTGTGCAACGCCAAAGAGATCTGACGTGCAATCGCCAAGAAAAGCGCGTCCACGCCAGCATCCGCGAATGGTGAGAGTGGGCTTGCCACGCTGTGAAATGACCAAACGATCCGTAAACGCATCAACTTTGATGCTGCTTGTCTCTCGGTCGATCCAGCGTGTGTGAGGATAGTATTCGCCGAACGATCTGTCCCCATATGCGTGTGCGGTAGCGTAGAGTGTCGCTGCAACAATAAAGAGCTGCGAGAGCGCCATAGACCTAACGAGAACAAGATGAGCCACCACTGGCGAGAGCGCGCGTGGCAGCGGGATGTGAAGTGGGAGTCATGGAAAACTTGGCGTACGCCGGCCAGCGGTTGGCTCCATCGCTTAGATGGCATGTAAAGAGTGCGGGCAAGAGGTTAAGCTCACCCGCACTTATGAAAAATACAATCGTTCATCACGAAGGGGCGGCCTCACTCAAGGTCGCCGTTAACAAGGTAGGACTTTCCGGCTCGATCATCAAGATCGGTCTGGATGTGCACGCGCGGCTCTATGTCGCGGTAGCGCAATACGATCAGCTCCTGCCCAAGCCAGCCCGACGACTGGCGCCATCGGATTTTGTGCCCTGGGTGGAACAGCTCTTGAGAGCGTGCCACACGGTGCATGTGGTTTATGAGGCGTGCGGTTTTGGGTTTGGTCTGTATCGAGAATTAAAAGCGCTCGGGGTTCACTGTTACGTGATTGCTCCACGCAAACTCGATGAAGGCTGCACGCGAGTAAAGACTGATCCGCGCGATGCCACTACGCTGTGTCAGCGACTGTCGCGTTACGTGGAAGGTAACACGCGCGAGCTGGCGGTGATTCGGGTGCCGAGCGAAGCGGAGGAACAAGCGCGGCATGTTTCCCGGCAACGCGAACAACTGGTGCGACATCGCCAGAAGCTCGAGGCCCAGGGGCGCAGCTTGCTGATCAATCACAGTTTACCGGCGCCGGCTCACTGGTGGAAGAACCAGACCTGGTCGCGCTTAAGTAAATTGCTTCCGGCCTGGATTTGTCTTCGTTTGGAAGTTCACCGGCCGGCCTTGTTGACCTTGGAGCAACAGATTAGCGCTTTGAGTGCGGAGTTGGAAGCAGCCGCTCCAGCCGATGTTCCCGCAGGCGTGGGCAAACTAACTACGGTGGTGATGACCCGCGAGATCTGCTCGTGGCAGCGCTTTACCAACCGGCGCGCCATCAGTTCCTACACCGGACTGTGTCCGGGCGAACACAGCAGCGGCACCAAACGGGTACCGGGCAGGGTGACTAAACATGGTAATCCGCGGTTGCGCGCAGCGTTGGTGGAATGCGCCTGGCGCATGGCGGTTGACGGTGCTACACGATCATCGTTGAAACTTCCCAACCGCGGACGCGAAGACGCCGGGGATCATAAGCGCCGACGGCGTAGCAACCGGCGCACTCCCCACACGATAAAAATTAATACTGCGAGCGCGATAATTGCCTGCGCTACAAGGTTGCGAATGGGATTGCTAAGAATGTAATTCGGATGTCGTGCGTAAAAGCCGTTGAAGCTTTCAAACGCGGCTGGCAACGCGGTCAGGTCTTCTCTCGCCAACTCGAGCCGGTGTTCATTGGGATGGTGCTGAGATCCGAATCGGTAGGCTTGTCCGGCCGTGTTCAATTCGATGTGACCGCCCAGGATATGGGTGAGCGGCCGCGTCTCCAGAAACTCGACAACCCGCAGGGCGCTTTCGCGGTAGGCCCCGGCGTCTTCAATCAGCAGCCGGGCCGGCATCAGGAAATCTCCGGAAAAGAGAAGCCCCGTTCTGTTGTCGTAGAATGAGACGTGCGTCGCGTTGTGTCCGGGCGTCGGAATTACATCCACAGTTCGCCCGCCCAAATCGACGTGTGCAATTCCATTGGGCCAGTTAGTGAAACCGAAGAACGTTCGAACTCCTTCCAAATCTATGGGGACGATCTGGACCGATGGAAGGGACGCGAACTGAGGATCGCCGGCGCGATGATCTAAATGGCGGTGGGTGTGCGCCACTAGAAGTGGAAGCTTTTGGTGGTTCTTATCCGGCAATAGTTCCAAAATTGTTTTCGCGAGCGGCATCTCTTTCGGGTCCGCTACGGCCCCGGTATCGATGAGAAGAGCTTTGTCGGAGCCGACCAGAAGATAGAGAAAATTTGCTTCGAAGGTTGCGCAAGGACTCTGGCGCAGAATAAAAGTTTGCGGTTCGTAGGTATGGACTTGAAGCGGGTTTTGCGGCGTTGCCGTGCAGTCTGAGGCGCCCTCATTCCAGTGCACATCCAATGATCCAGGCGCTGGCTGGGACGAGGCCGGCGTTGCGGCCAAGACAAAGATTGACGCCGCTACTCCGGCTCCCACTTTCCAACGCACGCAAATAAGAGGCTGTGGACTCATACGAATTTCGAGGCCTAACGAGAACAAGATGAGCGACGGCGGACGAGGCCGCGCGTCGCTCGGAATGGAACGGACTGGCAAGCCGTGACATAGACCTCAGGCCGAAGGCTGAACGAGTCGCGCAAGTGAATCAATGGAAGAGTGGAAGTCATCTCAGAAGTGGAGCGCACCGCGGTCCGCCGTTCGCTCCATCGCATTGTTAGATGATCATTTCTTTGGCTGTTTAAAAGGAACGACCACTTTGCCATCCATAAGCACCATAACGGAAAATAAGTCTGACTCGAATGGCTCGGGCAACGGGTCCGGCAAGAAGGAAACCTCGTACATCCAGAGCTGTGTGGCTACCGGATTCTTCTCAAGGCCTCGCGCAAGCAGGACACACGAGTCTGGGCGAAGTTGCGTAGAAGCTGGAAACTGCGTGCGAATGAACTGGCTCGCGATGACGATGGCTTGATGAGGTGAGACGGGCAGCTCCGCAGCGACGGGATCGTAACGTGCAACCGCCGCCGCCCTGGACTGACGAACCGCCCAGACATACTGGAAGGGCTCTTTGCCGAACTGCGCAGTGTGAATCATCAGAAGTGGGTCGCTGTCTCCGCGCGCAGAGTGGAATGCGCAGAGGAAAAGTAGCGGCAACGTGTGACGCAGACAGATCGCCTAACGAGAACAAGCTCAGCCGCGGCTACCGGGAGCGAGGCTGAAAATCTCCTGAACTGTTTTGATTATAAAAAATGTGAACGCACGGCGGGTAGCCGTCGGCTGCAGCGCTTTGTTAGATGCGTGAATCTCACTTCGGTTTGAAATACTCGCTGATGTCGAAATACAGGCTGTGCTTCTTATCGTGTGCATCGATGAATGTGATGATGTCGTACGATTTCCCCTGATAAAAGGCAAATGCGCGCCTAATAAAGCGATACCCTGGATAATGTTTTCTTAAATAGCCGTCCTGTGCACGGGTTGCGACCGCCGCACTAGATGCATGAACGACTATAGCTGTCTTGTTCTAGCAGTTCTCTCATTCGCTGCGTGGGGAGCGCAGGCAGAAAGCTGCGCGCGAGGAGCGCCATCGCATCATAGCGAAATACCAGGGCGAATCCAACTAGCTCGACCTAACGCGACCGCGAAGGTGTCTGCGCTGACGTGCGCTTGCTTCCTTCGACTTGGGCCGCCTGCATTTCCTCCCAGACGAATTCCGACACTTCGTAACCTTCGTCGCCATTCATCATGTAGCCGAACGCCAGCCTCACCATATCAGCCGCGCCTGCTGGAACTACTTTGTCTCCCTCGAGCCGCAGTGATCCTGAGAACTCGTGCAGGAGCACATTTTCGCTTTTGTCACCTATCGGTTTCCTGAACGTAAACCGAGTCGGAACTCCATTGGGATTCTCCGCCGGCGCTTCAAAAACCCATTGGACCCGGTCGGCTTCAGACTTGTCGGTCAGCTTCGCCGCGCTCGGCTCCGCATTCAGAGTCGCGTCGACTAACTTAATCCAGCCGTCCAGTTTTCGAACTGTTTCCTTTTTGACGGGTTCGCCCGTGCGGCCCCAACCGTCCTTTAACGCGAACGTCATGACGAATCGATCCCGCTCGGCATGGTCGATCGGTTCGCCACTGCGTCCGCGATCGTTCAAGTGCAGCCACGCTTTTCCGTGCTGACGCCAGTAGGTGCCCTCGTTACACTGAATCCGTTCCGGTCCCCCGGATGGGTAGCGATCATACTTGAACGCCTTTGGCGACTTCGCGATGGCGATAAAGTGGACTTTGGAATAAAAATCGCGGCTGTATTTCAAATTATCCGCCGCGAACTTCACGTCCTGCGCGGGCGAAGTCGCTCCAAGAAGAATTGACACTGCCATCACTGCGGTAAGTATTCGATTCATGGGTCGTTGTTTTGTGTCGGAGTGGAACTACAGCTGGCAAATGAGGCTTCAAGGCTGGCTATTTTTTTTCTGCTTCAACTTTGCGCGGCTCGTAAACAGGCAGCCAATATTCTCGGACGTTATTGAGATGGTCCCATGTTGACCTTGCGCGCAAAGCTAGCTGAGTTGGTTTGTCTTTGATTTGCGAACTCTCTTTGTCCAGCCCGTCGCGCCATTCCGCTTCGCTCCTTTCAAACTCGGCGCGATCCGCGCCGTCGAGTTGGGATTTTCGCCGCTCCGCTATCGCGCCAAGTTCAGTCTCATACTTCTTGAGGCGTTCATCGACTGGCGTGCTGGCTCCTTCATGCCCAATCGATTCCGCCGATGGTGGGAGAAAAGCTTCCGTACCTTCGTTCTCCTTTGTCCAGCGTTTACGCGCACCGTGGTTCGCCTTTCGAAGCCTTTCCGTAAGCTCAAATTTCCGCGTCTTGGTATTGTAGTATGCGAGCCAGCCCGAAACACCCGGCTTATCATATCTGCCTCGATCCGCTATGTCGTTGTCCCCGGTTAATCCGCCGTGCAGCTCCAATAGCAGCAGGCCCGAGTCCTCGCTCCATTCGAGAACGGAAACTGGCGTTGCGCCCAATTCATTTGCGTCGATTTTCTTTGTCGGCACGCTTTCCATCTTGCTGAAGAACTTCCAAACCTCATTGTCGAAGCGATTAGTGGGATGCTCCTGCCCCGGCCACTTTGCATCGGGAAATGCATCTTCAAACTTAAGGCCTTCCTTGCGACGCATGAGATAAGTGGAGTTGAGATGACTGCCGTGATGTTGACTGATCACGATCCAGTTTTCGTCCGGAGATATCCTGGCCCCATTGAGAACGCCACTCCCCTCCTCCTCATAAAAACCGGGCAGCCGTTCGCGAATCGCCGGATCTTTCGCCGAAACAATCCAAACTTCCTGGTCCATTCTCGGGCGGCCGTCGTCATCTTTCGCCGGCGCGTTCAGTTCTTCGACGAAGAAGGTTTCCTTTGGTGATTCAATTTTTCGACCGATCGGCTCCGGTTTCTTCTCAGCCTTCTGGACCGAAGCGTGTTGTTCGGCATCGAACACTAGCGTGATGCTTTGCTCGCAGTTGACGATTTGGCCATTACTCGATTCCCAGTCCCCGCTTATCGACAGGAAGAGCGCGCCCGACTCCAGCCAGTATTTGGGCGTGACCGTATAGAAGATAGTCTTCAGATCTTTCGGATTCTTCTCTTTGACCTCGTCACACCGGGGAAACTCAGGCAACGGAATCTCGGCAAAAGCGTTGCCCTTCCGGAAATAGACGCTTGTAGCGTGGAGTTCGCGACTCTCATTAAAGTAGGCAACTCGTTGTGAATCACCTGACCAAATGAGGGTCGCATCGTGACCGTAAGTGCCTATGGGCTGTTGCGTTCGCATCGCGTAATCAACCCTCGCTTCATCTCCCGCTACCCCCTGATTTTCCAGGTCGATTACTTTTTTCTTCGTTTCAGTCTCAATGATTTCGGTGTCCCAGCCGTCTTTTCCGTGAATCATTCGCAGGGCGAATTTTCCATCGGGCGATTTGTCCTTCATCACCTCCTCCGCCGACACGGACAAGATAGAGCCTGTGAGAATGACCAGCAGGAGCAGTCTGGCTTTCATGTTCCTTCCATCACAACCGCGTCGACAAGGGACACCGCAATTTCCGTATTGTTTCGGTTTCTTCTCGGTCACGGCGGCACCAACGCCTTTTGTGGCGCTAAATGGATCGTAATGGTTTGCCTGCATTCTGGCAAATTCGCGGTCCCAGGTTTCCGACAATTGTGTCTCGAAGAAACTTTGAGTAGTGCGAAATGCGGAAGCACGCCCCGTTCCGATCTTTGTAGACGGGCTCAGAGCTGATAGGTTCCCCCCCATGGAAGCAAACGCGATTCATGCACCAAACCTGACCCAACGTCCGCCACGGAGTCCGCGCGCTCGCGTGGGAGGCACCCGAGTCTGAGAGCGCTGCACAGACGCGGCGTCTCCCAATGGATCAGGAGAGTAGGCAGGAATCGTGAACAGCTGCGTATCCAACGGCGTGGGATCGGCGCCAACCGAAGCGGTGAGGGCACCCTTCTCGGCCTCGCAGTGAAACGCCCACTTGGAGCCCGCCGCGCTGCTCGACGCTAGAGCGACGGAGAGAAATACAACGAAGCACGCAAATGGTTGCATAGGTCTAACGAGAACGAGCTGAGCGACCGCTGACGACAGCGGGCTGTGCTTCGGATTGCAGTCTTGAAGTCATTGAAGGTAAATTTTCGCGTCGGTCAGCGGTTCGCTGCAGCGCATAGATGGCATGTAAGGGAGCGGGCGAGTTGTTAGACTCACCCGCTCTATGAAAAATACAATCGTTCATCACGAAGGGGCAGCCTCACTCAAGGTTGCCAGAACAAAGGTAAAACTTTCCGGGTCGGTCATCAAGATCGGTTTGGATGTGCACGCCCGGCTCTACGTGGCAGTAGCGCAATACGATCAACTCTTGCCCAAGCCGGCCAGGCGACTGGCGCCGTCGGAGTTTGTGCCATGGGTGGAGCAGCTTCTGGGAGCGGGTCACACGGTGCATGTGGTTTATGAAGCATGCGGGTTTGGATTTAATCTCTATCGAGAGTTAAAAGCGCTCGGGGTACACTGTTACGTAATTGCGCCGCGCAAACTCGATGAGCATGCACCCGGGTAAAGACTGATCCGCGCGACGCCACCACGCTTTGCCAGCGACTCTCGCGCTACGTGGAGGGTAACACGCGGGAGCTGGCGGTGATTCGGGTGCCGACTGAAGTGGAGGAACAGGCCCGGCATGTGTCCCGGCAACGCGAACAACTGGTGCGTCATCGACAGAAGCTGGAGGCCCAGGGGCGCAGCCTGCTGGTTAGTCACAGTTTGCCGGCGCCGGCGCATTGGTGGAAGAACCAGACCTGGTCGCGTTTGAGTAAACATTTACCGGCCTGGATTTGTCTTCGTCTGGAAGTTCACCGGCCGGCGTTGTTGACACTGGAGCAACAGATCAGCGTTTTGAGTGCGGAGTTGGAAGCGGCCGCTCCAGCCGATGTTCCCGCAGGCATGGGCAAACTAACTACCGTGGTGATGACCCGCGAGATCTGCTCGTGGGAGCGCTTTACCAACCGGCGCGCAATCAGTTCCTACACCGGACTGTGTCCAGGCGAACACAGCAGCGGCACCAAACGGTACCGGGCAGCGTGACTAAACACGGTAATCCGCGGTTGCGCGCAGCGTTGGTGGAATGTGCCTGGCGCATGGTGCGGTTCCAATCGCAGTATCCGCCGGTGAAAAAGCGCTTGAGCGTTCTGGCTAAAGGCGCGCGCGCCACCGGTGCACAGCGCAAAAAAGCGATTGTGGCCGTAGCCCGACACCTGGCCGTCGATCTCTGGCGTGTCCACACCGGTTGCTGCACTGCACAACAACTGGGACTGACTATTTAACAAATCAATTTGGGAACTTTTGGAACGTGGCGTGTGTCCGGAACCTAACCTGGTTCGATCGTCCCCAGTTCGGGCTCGCACCGTCGCTTTAGATTGGACCGCGCCCCGTTCCGCTTCATCGAGACGGAATAGTCACATTGCGCTGTCACAAATTATATCGACATGCGCGGATAGGAGTATCAGCCGCTGAAGAACTCAAGCGAGCACTAGAAGCGGAAGCGTTCCAGAAATCACCGCCAACCTATAACCTATCCACCCTATGTAACCCTCATCATCACACTCACCGTTGACACCCTTCATAGGGGTTAGATGCTTTGGGGATTAAGACACGGACTCTGAGACATTGGTGATATGCTTATCCAGGAGGAGGGGGGGGGGGGGGAGACAGAGCCCTTCCCAACCAAAGCGCAGACTTTGGGGGGGGGGGGGGGGGGGGTGATCGTGGGATCTTTTGGAGCACATTTGGGTCGCCATGACGCTGACTCTCTGCAATAGGGCCCACATAGCGGTTATGAGTGGTGCCGACAATATGGGCACCATCAGGGACACGTGTGCGAAATCATGAGTGCGTCTTCTACCGTCGCGTGGCACTCGTCAGGAGACCGACGAATTTGTAATGCGCTGCCGAAGGTCGTGAGCTCGCTGCCGCCGCGGGCGTATGTCGCAGCCGTGGTGCACCGTCGTCGAAATAGCCGGGGACTCGGCGTCGCTTGCCGTTGAACTGCTCTGGCGAAGCGATGATTGCTCGAAGGCGACATCGACCGGCTTGGAGGTCGCGACCACCACGTCACCAGCAGCGGCGATTGGAGGGCACCCTAGATCTAACGAGACGGAGCTCAGCCACCGCTGGCGAGAGCGAGCTTTGCCGCGGAGTTTGATGTTGAAGTCATGGAAAAAGCTACTCATCACGCCGGCCAGCGGTTGGCTGGAGCGCTTTGTTAGACGCAGGTGTCATAACGCCGAGACTTATTCAAGTCGAGCCGGAATGCGGTACCGAAGAGGTCGCAATTCGTAATATTGGTAATTTGCATGTCGTCGATGCCGCCCCATCCGTGTGTATTGAGCCTTCGACGACGACATAACTCTGGTCCGGTATTCGGTCTTTGGCGTTGGCTTCGGGTAGGGATGCACTCGTTCGCGAAAGGGCTTGGTAGGCCAATATGGAAAGGCCGGTTACGCGGACGTAACCATCATATTGCTGATGCCGTAGCTTCGCTGAAAACGACTTGACCAATCTGAAGCCGGCGCGAAATCCCCAATCGCGGACCCGATCGTTGCCTCGCGCTGTTTCGCTCGCCGAAGACGTCGCGCGGCTTCGACGCTCTCCCAGAACTCGCCGCAATGAGTGCACGCTGTGACGCGTACGCACGCATCGACACGCGCTTGCCGATGGGCTTCCTAGGGCGCTTCACAATCTCACTGAACGGGACCTCGATGGCTGGCGTCGCTCCAGCTGCGACGCCACATGCCAGCCACAACAGGACAGCGACCGAACGTAGCATGGGTCTAACGCAGAACAAGATGAGCCACCACTGGCGAGAGCGCGCGTGGAAGCGGGATGTGAAGGCGGAGTCATGGAAAACTTGGGCGTACACCGGCCAGTGGTTGGCTCCATCGCCTGGTTAGACCTTTGGTGTGCTAGCCTCCCGCATACATGGCTAATGCTCTCCCATGGCCCAGTCGGCCACCTGAACCGCGTCGTACTGATATACGTGAAGCGGATGGGCCGAGGACGTCGCGTGCCCGGAGCGGTCGAAGCGCACAACCTGCGTGATCAACTTCTCGGAGTTGATTTGGCGCGCGATCAAACGAGATACAGTCTCGAGGCTCTCGTGAGCCGGGCCAGAAGAGAAGAACCATCTAGCAGAACCGTCGAAACGGGAGGAAGAAAAAGGAGGAGGTAGTCAACCCCGACGGCCTCCATTTTGCAATTACGGTCGTCCGCACGGGAGGCTCTTAGATAGACATATCCAGGATTCACGTCGTCATCGATCCAAGGAGGACGCATAGGATCTAACGAGAAAGAAGTGAGCTACCGCCACCGAGAGCGAGCGCGGCTCGAAGTGGAAGTCGTTTAGTCATCGAAAACGTGAACGCAAAACGGCTCGCGGTTGGCTCCAGCGCTTGGTTAGACGATTTTGTGCGATCATGAATTCATGAATCCTGCGAACACCGTCCCTTTCGGCGATACAAGAAACGTAATGTATGGATCAATCGGAAGGTTCGAGCCGGTCACGATAACGCGCTCGACGTTCCCTCGGGTCGAAGCCGGTGCGGTGCTGGATGGGACGGGAGTGGTTTTGCTCGGCGGGGGCCGCGGAACGGTTTCATATGTGACGGCTATATCACGGCCAATCCGCTGAATCTCTGGACCGAAGGCATACTTCCATTTCAGATGGGCGTTGACTTTCTTTGCAGCCGCTTCGGCCCACTCGCGAATCTTCGGATCCTTCAACGTGTCAAAGCCGACACCGTGACCGTGCCAGTCGTAGTTCTCCGGCTCGATCGAATAAATCTTGGCCCGACCGTGCTGCCAAAAGAAAATCAAACGGTATTGAGTGCGCTCGCCATCGACCAGCAAATCGAATCTCGCGTTGCCGCCGGTGTCATGGAGCGTCTTCCAGTGGCCAATATCGCGAAGCTCACTGATTCGCTTCATGCCAGTCCATGAACAAAACTCATCGATTGTGTTGGCGATCTTGGCACGCTCATCCGCTGCAGCGGCCGTGAACACGAAAGCGAGTGCGGCGACAGAGGCTACGAAAGGCAACTTCACAGGGAATCGTCTAACGAGACACAAGATCAGCTACCGCGCCCGGGAGCGCGCGTGGCTGCAAGCCAAAGGCTATAGCTACTCTGAGCGGGGGAACAGAACGGGGCGCGGTTAGCTGCATCGCCTGGTTAGGCCTTTCGTGCCTTTGCCTCGAAGCGCTCCAGTCGCTCGACGAGCTTCTTTTCTTCCGGTGCGCGCTGCGCTGGCTGCAGGGCACAGAGTTTGGCGAGCGCTTCGCCGATGGCGTACATCTCGCTTGTGAGCCCTGGTCGCGGTGGCGTGATCTCGCCGCGCTGCGAGCCGAGAACAAACTCTACTGTCGCAGCGTCCGTGTACAAGTATCGCTCTTCTTCTGCGCGCGTTCTGGACAACATTGTTGCCCATGCGCGCTGTACTGCCAGCGCCAACTCTCGACTGATCTGCACGTCTGCACGCGATGTATGAATCGCCTTGCGTCGCCGCTCCTCATTGTTCGATGGCAGAGCTGTCCAGATGCTGCTGACCCAACGGTTGCTAACGACTCGCGTCACGGTGATGTGATACGACCGATACTCGTTTGGGTCTGTGCCGAGCTTACCAGTGCCGTATACAGAAACGGCCCACTCTGGCGGATCCCATCCCGGCTCGTCGATCATCCTTCCGAACTGTGCGGGTGTGACGAGCAGATGCTTGGAGATGAGACGGCGATACTCAGCAGATTCGCCGGAGTAGTGGCGCACCGGCATAAGGTGCTGAGGCTGTCGGTCCGTTGCGACGACTGTTCGGATAAAAGACAGCGACAGAACTATTGAAAGCTGAGTTGCGCGATGCAGCATGGGCCTAACGAGACACAAGATCAGCGACCGCGAGACCTGTAAAGCTCGTGAAGCACGCAATAGGTGAATGGCAATCACTCATGATCTGGATCGTACGCCATCTCGCGGTTCGCTGGATCGCTTGGTTAGGTCTCTGAGCTGTTTGACGGAGGCTACCTCGTGCATATCGCTCATGGTCTCAGTGAGTACGCTGAAGAAGGCTACGAGATGGATAATAACCCGTCGAAGCTTTTCGGCGCGCGTGACACGCCCTCGCGCGTGGTGGTGAGCTTGCTGCGACTTGTCAGCCGCCACGAGGTGATCAACGAGCGAACTCAAATCTAGCACCTCCGCGTGATGAGAAATCTTATTTCGGAGTTTATTGAGGTCCTCAGCGAGGGCCCACTCCTTTGCGGTTTGGCGCAATGGGTAAAACGCTCTCACTACACGGAGCTTTTGGAGGAATGTCAGTCGCGCATCTTCCAAGGCCGTCGGCTGAAAGGAGCAATGCACGAGAAAATCGTTTAACTCTTCTTCAACGAGCAAATGACCTTTGAGAATAATCAAGGTCAAATCACGCCCTTTTGGGAGCAGCCGCATAAGGCGACTCTCCTCGCTTACAATGTCCATGGTGCGCGTCACAAGACCTAACGAGACACAAGATCAGCTACCGCGCCCGGGAGCGCGCGTGGCTGCAAGCCAAAGGCTATAGCTACTCTGAGCGGGGGAACAGAACGGGGCGCGGTTAGCTGCATCGCCTGGTTAGGCCTTTCGTGCCTTTGCCTCGAAGCGCTCCAGTCGCTCGACGAGCTTCTTTTCTTCCGGTGCGCGCTGCGCTGGCTGCAGGGCACAGAGTTTGGCGAGCGCTTCGCCGATGGCGTACATCTCGCTTGTGAGCCCTGGTCGCGGTGGCGTGATCTCGCCGCGCTGCGAGCCGAGAACAAACTCTACTGTCGCAGCGTCCGTGTACAAGTATCGCTCTTCTTCTGCGCGCGTTCTGGACAACATTGTTGCCCATGCGCGCTGTACTGCCAGCGCCAACTCTCGACTGATCTGCACGTCTGCACGCGATGTATGAATCGCCTTGCGTCGCCGCTCCTCATTGTTCGATGGCAGAGCTGTCCAGATGCTGCTGACCCAACGGTTGCTAACGACTCGCGTCACGGTGATGTGATACGACCGATACTCGTTTGGGTCTGTGCCGAGCTTACCAGTGCCGTATACAGAAACGGCCCACTCTGGCGGATCCCATCCCGGCTCGTCGATCATCCTTCCGAACTGTGCGGGTGTGACGAGCAGATGCTTGGAGATGAGACGGCGATACTCAGCAGATTCGCCGGAGTAGTGGCGCACCGGCATAAGGTGCTGAGGCTGTCGGTCCGTTGCGACGACTGTTCGGATAAAAGACAGCGACAGAACTATTGAAAGCTGAGTTGCGCGATGCAGCATGGGCCTAACGAGAAGTAGACGAAGGTTCGTAAAAGATGGCGAACATTTCTTCGTCTAATTCGGGGTTGTAAATTATCTGCCAATTCATTTATGGTGGCGGGGAAATTGAAACCGATTACAACGCACACCGCTCCTGCCAGCAAGCCTAAATTACTCGACCAGCTCCGCACTTTCATGCGGACACGGCGCTATAGCTTGCGCACCGAACAGGCTTATCTGGACTGGATTCGCCGGTTCATTCTTTTCCACGGCAAACGGCACCCGCGTGACATGGCCGAACAGGAGATAGTCGATTTCCTGACTCACCTCGCTACCAAGCGAAATGTTTCGGCTTCGACTCAAAATCAGGCGCTGAGTGCACTGCTGTTCTTCTATCAGCAATTTCTGGAACGGAAACTTGGTCGACTCGACGGCGCTTTGCGCGTCAGCAGACCCGCCCGGGTGCCCGTGGTGTTGACTCGCCCTGAAGTCCGCGCGCTGTTGGCCCATGTCCGGCCGTCATACCGACTCATGGCCGAACTGCTCTACGGCAGCGGACTTCGGCTCCTGGAATGTCTTCGCCTGCGAGTCAAGGACATCGACTTTGGGTACAGCCGAATCGTGGTGCGGAGCGGAAAAGGTGAAAAGGATCGGGTAACAATGTTGCCAGGACGCTTGCGCCGAGCATTGAAGGAGCATCTGGCGCATGCGAAAGCGGTGCACGAGCGCGATCTACAAACGGGTTTTGGCTCAGTCCATCTGCCGGACGCGTTGCAGCGCAAATATCCCAACGCGCATCGGGCATGGATGTGGCAGTACGTTTTCCCGGCCGCAAAGCGATCGATAGATCCAGTCTCCGGCCGCGTCCAGCGGCATCACGTCTCGGAGAAGGTATTGCAAGATGCAGTCAAACAGGCTGTGCTGCTGGCGGGAATCACAAAACCGGCGAGCTGTCACACACTTCGGCACAGCTTCGCCACCCATCTTTTAGAGGACGGCTACGACATTCGCACGGTGCAGGAGCTGCTTGGTCACAAAGACGTGAATACCACCATGATCTACACGCACGTGCTGAACAAGCCAGGACTAGGGGTACGTAGTCCGTTGGATTGAAAGTTCCTGACCACAAAAGCGCGGAATCGCTCCCGCAGGCGCGGGACGAGAAGCGTGCGCTCCCCCGGAATACTCACACGCGCACGGGCACGCTCGCAGTACGTTCGAGTTTTCCCCAGCTTACCCATGCGCCTTTGATTGCGCGCAGGATGGCTTTCCAGATGCAGTAACTGAGCATGGGACGATAGATCAAGCGCATCGGCAGAATACGCCAGGCGCGCAGGATCGGTTCGCGTTCCAAGATACAGGCCAGCGTGGCGAG
Source organism: uncultured Verrucomicrobiae bacterium (assembly GCA_963807435.1). GTDB lineage: Bacteria > Verrucomicrobiota > Verrucomicrobiia > Chthoniobacterales > UBA10450 > Udaeobacter. Next base: position 620,378 of record CAWECA010000010.1, on the reverse strand, counting down.
GAGCACGTCCATCGCCAGGAATATGATGATGAAGGGCAGCACGGCGCTCCACACACCGAACGGGAGCGACGCCAGCAGGAACAAGTCCACCATCGGCGTGATAGCCACCAGGATGATTTGGAAAAACCAGACGCTCGGCAAACTGAACCAGCCGAGCGCCCGATAGTTCCAGTTGAACACCATGTCGCGATGTTTCCAAAGACATTGCAACGTGCCGTAAGCCCAGCGAGAACGTTGTCGCGTCAGCGCGCGCACGGTCTCGGGCGCTTCCGTCCACGCGATTGCCTCGGGCACATACACGATGCGCTGACGCTGTCTGTGCAAACAGAGAGTCAGATCAGTATCTTCGGCGAGCGTTTCCACACTGAGCCCGCGGGCCTGGTCAATTGCATCCTTGCGCACGGCGCTGATGGCGCCTGGCACAACGGTGATACATTGCCAGCGGGTGTAAGCGCGCCGGTCCAGGTTAAATCCGCAGGTGTATTCCAGCGCCTGACAACGCGCGATGAACGTGCGTAAATTTCCCACCTTCGCATGACCTGATACCGCGCCGATACGCTGATCGGCAAAGGGCTCGAGTAAACGCGGGAGGGTGTCGCGTTGACATTGCGTATCGGCATCGATGAAAACGATGATGCCGTTGCGCGCGGCAGCCAGGCCTCGCTGGAGAGCGCGGGCTTTCCCGTGATTTTCCTGCCGTAACAATCGAACCCTCGGTTCATTTTGCGCCATGCGCTCAATCTCGGCAGCGGTTTGATCGCCCGAACCATCATCCACGACGACTACCTCGATTTCGCCTTTATAGTCTGTAGCGAGAAGCGTGCGCATCGTTTCCGCGATGACTTTCTTTTCATTGTAAGCAGCTATGACCACGCTGATCGGCTCCACGAAATCTGTTTTCGGTTCGCGCCGAAAACGAGCTGCGAGCCAGATGACGATCAAGGTGCGGATAACTACCAGCGCCGTCGCCACAATCATGAACGCCCAGAGGAATTCCTCGATGCTATGGTAAACCCGAAATCCGGTGCTGCTCACGAACCGGCTGAGGGATTGCGCATCGGCTTGCACGGGCGGCATCACCGCGTCGCGCGTCGTTCCCAGCAGGGTGCTCAAGGGCACAATGGTGTCGCCGCGCGCATGCAACCAATCCAAAATGCGCGGAAGAGCTTCGACCGTCTGGGAGCGATCGCCGCCCGCGTCGTGCAGCAGAATCACGCTACCGTCGTGCCTTTGTTGCTTGATCCGTCGCAGGATAATGTCCGCCCCGGGCCTGGCCCAATCTTGCGGATCGATATCCTCGAGGACCACGAGGTAATTAAGGTCTTCCGCGATTTTCAGCGGAGCCAGCTCACTGAGTTCTGTCGGACCGGTGTCCGAAGCGTAAGGCGGACGAAACAAAGTCGTGGCGCGACCTGTAATGGTCTCAAGCAGTAGCTGGGTCGAGTTCAACTCCAGCCGGATGTGCTCCGGCCAGCACAGTGCGAGATTTGGATGGTAATACGTGTGGTTCCCGATCTCGTGTCCTTCGTCGACGATGCGCCGCACCAGCGCCGGATAACGCTCCGCGTTTACTCCGACGACAAAAAAGGTCGCTTTCGCGTTTGCTGCCTTCAAAATGTCCAGGATCTTCGGCGTCCATCGCGGATCGGGGCCGTCATCAAAGGTAATAGCCACTTGATGCTCGCTGCCGGCGCCCTGGTGATACAGCGTAGGAAATTCGGCGAACTTTACATACCTCGCTGTCAGATAGCCGTCACTATCGACAGAGAGCTTTCGCAGTCCGTCCGTGCGATCCTCGTCCACGGTAACGATCTCGCCGTCGCCCACGTCGGTTATGGTGTTCGTGGATTTTATCAATTCCAGTGCCTGTCGCGTCTGACTATCCATTTTGAAATCGCGCGACAGGCTGAGCGCATCCCAGATCGCGGGGTCTTCGCTGCCGAGCCGGTAAAGCGCGAAGCCACCGGCTTTCTGGTCTCGCACGTCGCGCACCTGGTTCAGGAAGGTCACAGCATCCAGAAACCAAACCGCGTGTTCGGTGTCTTCATCCTGGAAATAAAAGTAGGGACTGTAACCGGGCCCCTGCACGTCCACGCTCTGGAGTTCTGCGTCGTTAGCACGGCTCATCGCTTCGGGAAAACTGATCATCTCCCCCTTTTTGCCGCCGATGGGCCAGTCATATCCGTAGTTACCAATGGCGATGATCCATTGTTTCGCGTCGGAACCTTCCAGCAACGCTTGGAGCCAACCTTCGAACCATGAGCGCGAAGCCAGCGGCCCCGGCGGATCTGTGTCCGATGTTTCGTCGAACAACATCGCCACGAACCGATCGACGTTGTCACTGAGCGCATCGATATCGATGTAATCGAGCTCCTGGCCGGGCTGGACGCACAACCACAACTCTTTGTTATCGTCGTGTAATGCGTCGGTGAATTTGTCGATAAACGCGGTGAGATCCTTCTTGTATGCAGGATCGATCTGTTCCCAATCAACCACTACGCCGGCGGCCTTTGCGTTGCGCAAAACCGAAAGCACGTCCGCGATAAACCGATCCTGCCGTTTCGGCGGGCCGTGCGCGAGATTCTCGATCGCTTCGGGTTGCCAGGTGTCGCCGAGCTGGTTCGTGAGCAACGGCATCAGCGCGATGCCTTTGGTTGCGGCCAGCTTGGACACGCGGCTGTCGGAATCGATTTGCAAATCGCCGAGGCCATCGATCACCGTCATCCATTCCGGGCAGACATGCGTAATTTGAGAGGCATGTTGCTGGAGCGACGCGTAGCTGTCTGGATCGCCATTTGCGTAGAATGCCAGGCGCACTTCGTTTTCCGGCGGTTTCTTCCGCGGGCGTGGCGACGTGGTTGGCGACGTTCCGCCGAGCTTTTTTGCTGCTTGCCGCATCGCGCCGAATTTCTGCCACAGCGACGAGGCCGAGGGTAACTGACCCGCCGGGTTCTGCTTCTGGAGTGCACGCAACTGACCTTTCAACTGCCGCAACGAAAACGGCACGTTCATTTTAGGTGTGACAAAGAGGGTTTGAACGAAAAGCACCAGCGCGATAAAGACCAACACGCCGCCGGTCAGCAGAATCAGACGCAGCCGCGGCCAGCGTTTACCGCTGGGATCGGAGAAAACAAACGGTGTAACCTGTTCAGGAGGAAAGTCGGCCATGCGCCGCCTATAATCGCGCAAGTCCGTGAATTACAAAATCCGATTGTGTCGGCGCGACAGTAGTTCTCAGCTTTTCAAGCGATAGGAGGATGACATGTTCCTGCAGGCGCACGGGTCGCCTCGCCCTGTGAAAGGGTAAGGGTAAAATTCTTCGCTAAGTGACGCCCGGCGGTCGAGCCCCGGGCCTTTGTCTTCTCCCCTCGGCAAAGGAGGAGAGGCGACAAAGTGCAGCGGCGCGTGCTGGCATAACAGAAGAATCCGCTTTGGTTTGCAAATCGAACATCAAACGTCGAACATCCAATATCTCGAAATGAATATCGAACGAGATTCGCTGCCGACCGGGCACGACGGGATAATCCCGCGCCTGAAAAAAGGCCCTACCGTCCATTCAAGCGCGTGGGTTGTTCCGGGCGCAACTGTACTCGGTGACGTGGTTTTGGAAGAGGAGTCTAGCGTCTGGTACGGCGCAGTAGTGCGGGGCGACATCAACCGGATCGTCATCGGGCCGCGTTCGAATGTTCAGGACAATGCTGTGGTTCATGTTGACACTGGTTATCCCACGACGGTCGGCGAGCTGGTCACAATCGGTCACACGGCGGTTGTTCACGCGTGCACGATCGACAACGAAGTACTCGTCGGGATGGGCGCGATCATCCTCGACGACGTAGAAGTTGGCGCGCGTTCCATTATTGGAGCGAACACACTGGTGACGATGGGAACCAAAATTCCCCCGGGCTCACTGGTGCTCGGTTCCCCGGCAAAAATTCGACGGCAGCTAACGATTGACGAGCAAAACGATATTGCCCGTTGGGCACGAAGCTACGTCGAATCAACGAAGCGGTATCGCGAATTTTATTGAGGACGAAATTGCAGGGCGTTTGTCCCGACATCTCTGCTACAGAATCGGCGTCTGCCCCATAGACCCTACAACAAACGACTCACAAACCGGCGCCAAAGGTCTTAGCTAGTTCGCGCGCGTTTTCACGCAACAATTCTGCTGCACGCTGCATGTTTTCTTTCTGACCCATTTCCGGCCGTGCGTTTTGGTAAACACCATCGAACTTCTCGCGAACCTCACGGTCGCCAGTTGCGCGCCCGACGATTGCGAACACCGGTTTGCCTAACTTGCGCGCCAATTCGGCAACGCCCGCAGGCGTCTTACCTTCGAGGGTCTGCCGATCCAGACTCCCCTCGCCCGTAATCACCAAGTCGGCACTTTTCATCTTCGCTCCGAGACCGACAGCTCCTGCAACAACCTCAAACCCGGGCTGGATCGCAGCACCGCAGAAACTTAACAGTCCGAACCCGAGCCCGCCCGCTGCGCCGGCACCGGGCACATCACGGAAGTCAAAACCGAACTGGCCAGTGACAACATCCGCGAGCCTGGTTAGCGCGCGTTCCAAAATGTCCAGACCACTCTGGGTTGCGCCTTTTTGCGGACCGAACACTCGGGTTGCGCCATTCTCGCCGAGCAACGGATTTCTTACATCGACCGCAGCGGTAATCTTCAACTCCAGAGGCATAGGAGACTTAATTTTCGTCAGGCCTTCCAAGTCGCTTACGGGTCCACTTAGTTCATTTGCTCCCGCAAAAAATCGAAATCCCAATGCGCGCGCTATCCCGAACCCGCCATCATTGGTCGCGCTGCCACCAAGGCCGATAATAATTTCCGTCGCGCCGCGATTCGTCGCATCGAGAATCATTTCACCTACGCCAAAAGTAGTTGCGCGAACTGGATCGCGCTCAGTCTCAGAAAGCCGTCGCATTCCGGCAGCCTCGCTCATTTCCATTACCGCGATTTTTTCGTCTTCGATCCATCCGTATCGCGCGTCCACGTCGCGGCCCAGTGGGTCGTGCGCCTCGCATTCCAGCCAGGAACAAACGCGAGCCTCGCAGATCGCCTCTGCTGTTCCCTCACCGCCATCCGCCATCGGCACAATCTCGATCGTCGCCTCCGGAACAACATCCAGCACTCCTTTCGCGATATTGTTCGCGACCTCGCGCGCGTTGAGCGCGCCCTTGAATTTGTCAGGGGCAATTAGGATCGTCATGGCAGCGCGAGCGTTTCTCTTGCGGATCTGGAGTCAAACCGCAGGCATGCTACTTCAGTTTACGCTCTAAGATTTCTCCGGCTAACTGCGGATTCGCCTTTCCCTTGGACAATCTTATCACCTGTCCCTTAAGAAAATTGAGGGAGGCAGCGTTGCCTGATTGGAAATCTGCCACCGGCTTCGGATTCGCCGCGATCACTTGGTCGCAGAGAACGTCAAGTGCGCCGGTGTCGCTGAGTTGCTCGATCCCTTTCTCTTTCACGATTTCGGCCGCGCTCTTCCCGCTCGAGAACATTTCGTTAAAAACTTCTTTGCCTTGTTTGCCGCTGATCTTTCCGCGGTCGATCAGATTGACCAACTCATCCAACGCTTTCGGCGGGACAGGGCACTCGTCGATCGATTTGTCGGCGGCGCTTAGAGCGTTCTGCAAATCGTTCAGGATCCAGTTTGCCACATTTTTCGGTTTCCGTGCGCCTCCCGCAGCAGTCTCGAAATATCTTGCCAGTTCAAGGTCATTTGCCAAAACAGCAGCGTCGTATGGGGTCACCTGATACTGTTCGACGAAGCGAGCGCGTTTCGCTTTCGGCAACTCTGGAACGCGCTCGCGCACTTCGGCCAACAACGATTCGGTTTTCACCGATACAAGATCGGGATCAGAAAAGTAGCGGTAGTCGTGCGCGAATTCTTTCGTGCGCATGAGGAAAGTCTCACCCGTGTTATCGTCCCATCCGCGCGTTTCCTGCTCAAGTTTCTCACCACGCTGCAAGGCAGCAACCTGACGCTGGATCTCGTAACCGAGAGCGCGCCGAACGCCGCTGATTGAATTCAGATTTTTGATTTCAATTTTAGCGCCAAATTCGTTTTGGTTTGCAGGTCTTACAGAAACATTGCAGTCGCAGCGAAGCTGCCCTTTCTCCATATCTGCATTACTCACCCGGGCGTAGATCAGGATTTGTTTTAATGCGGCAAGGAACGCGAACGCTTCCTCGGGCGATTCGATTTCCGGTTGCGTCACGATCTCCATCAACGGCGTGCCGGCACGATTGAAATCGATGCCTGTTGTTGTGTCGAAATGAAAGCTCTTGGCCACGTCTTCCTCCAGATGGATGCGCACCAGATGCACTTCCTTGTTCGGTGTAGAGATGTTTTTCTGAGCATCCTTTGGATACGCGAGATCGTGCAGGAACAGGCTACCATTCGTGCACAGCGGCATGTCGTACTGCGAAATTTGATAATTCTTCGGCATGTCCGGATAGAAATAATTTTTCCGGTCGAATTTACTCACTGGCGCGATGTCGCATCCGAGCATCAATCCGGTCAGCAACGTCATGCGCAAGGCCTCGTGATTCAGAACCGGCAACGCGCCGGGAAGTCCAAGGCAGGTCGGGCAGGTGTGCGTGTTCGGCTCGGCGCCAAATTCAACCGGCGACGCGCAAAACATCTTGGAGCGCGTCTTTAATTGAACGTGCACTTCAAGACCGATGGTGACGATGTATGGAATTGGAGGTTTCAAATTTAACGATGCGGATTTACGCGGGGCTACAAAGATCGCGACCAATTCGTTCGCTTATGCGAGCAAGGGCTCAACTTGTTTTACTGGAAGTAATTTACAATTTGCGATCACTCCTGATCGCGCGGTGACGCAGTGCGTGATCGCAAAGGACCAGAGCGGCCATCGCTTCGACGATCGGCACGGCCCGCGGAAGGACACACGGATCGTGGCGTCCGCGCGCGGCAAACCCGGTTTGCTCGATTGAACGTGTGACCGTTTTCTGGTGCAGCGCAATCGTGGCAGGCGGTTTAAATGCAACGCGAAAGAAAATGTCTTCGCCGTTGCTGATTCCACCCTGCACGCCGCCGGAGTTGTTCGTTGCTGTCCGAATTTTTCCATCGCGGATTTCAAACTCATCATTGTGCTGAGAACCGCGCACGTGCGTGGCTGCGAATCCCGAGCCGATCTCGAAACCCCTGGCTGCGGGTATGCTCAACATCGCTTTGGCAAGATCGGCTTCGAGCTTGTCGAACACTGGCTCCCCCAGCCCGGCCGGCATGCGGCGCGCAATACACTCAATTACCCCGCCAACGGAATCGCCTTTAGCGCGAATCTGCTCGATCAAGGAGATCATTCGTTTCGCTGCCGCCGTGTCCGGGCAACGGACGATGTTTTTTTCCACGTCTTTGGTTTTTACGGCCGAACGATCGACCTTCGCCGACAGTTCATGAATCTGCGTGACGTACGCGACGATTTCGCAACCTGCATGAAACGTTGATAAGACTTTTTTCGCGACAGCGCCCGCCGCGACTCGACCAATCGTTTCGCGGGCAGAGGCGCGACCGCCGCCCTGCCAGTTCCGAATTCCATATTTCACGTCGTATGTATAATCGGCATGCGACGGTCGAAATTTTTCTTCCATCTCGACGTAGTCTTCCGGTCGAGCATCTTTATTCCGGATAAGAATTGCGATGGGTGTGCCGAGCGTTTTCCCTTTAAACACACCGGACAGGATCTCGCACCGGTCTTCCTCTTTTCGCTGGGTGGTGAGTTTGCTCTGACCGGGCCGGCGACGGTTCAACTCTCGTTGAATCTCCGCCGTGGGAATCTCGATGCGCGGCGGACAACCATCGATTACCACGCCAACGCCGCCTCCATGCGATTCACCGAACGTGGTAACGCGAAATAGTTCCCCGAACGTATTGGACATTCCGCGTAGTGTAGCACAGCCGTCTCCGCTTTGGTGCGCGGGCATCGCTGGTCGCTTTCTATTCGGGCAGGCAAGCTGCCTGCCGGTCCCCACGGCCGAGACGGCTGTGCCGCTAAATTGCTTCCAGCGCCCTTTTCAGATCATCAATTAAGTCGCGTACGTCTTCGACACCAACGGACAAGCGAACGAGCGAGTCGGTAATGCCGAGTTTTTGCCGTTGTTCTTCTGGAACGGAGGCATGTGTCATAAGGGCGGGATGGTTGATAAGACTTTCCACGCCCCCCAAGCTCTCAGCTAATGCAAATAAGTGAGTGTTTTCAAGAAAACGCCGGGTGCCTGCGAGATCTGTTTTCAACACAATGGTGACCATCCCGCCAAACCCGCGCATCTGTTGCCGGGCGAGATCGTGTTGCGAATGTGATTTTAATCCGGGGTAATGGACTGACTTGACCTCGCGTTGGTCTTCGAGCCAGCGGGCAATTTCAAGTGCGTTCGAACAGTGCCGTTCCATACGGAGAGCAAGAGTTTTCAAACTGCGCAGGACCAGAAAGCTATCGAATACGCCCGCGATGGCGCCGACCGAGTTTTGCAGAAACGCAACTTGATCGGCGAGTTCCTTCTTCCCGCCAACCACGACCACGCCGCCTACCAGATCGGAATGTCCGTTCAAATATTTCGTCGCGGAATGCACAACGATATCGAACCCCGATTCGATGGGCCGCTGGATCCAGGGCGTGGCAAATGTATTGTCGGAAACCGAGATGATCTTTTTCTTGCGTGCGATTTTTGCGATCGCTTCAAGATCGATCAACTTGAGCAACGGATTACTTGGCGTTTCAATCCAGACCATCCGCGTATTTGACTTGATCGCCCGCTCGAAATCTTTCGCGTCGCTTAAATCGACATAAGAAAAATCGAGATTGGCTGAGCGACGGCGTACGCGATCAAACAAACGAAATGTGCCTCCGTAAAGATCGTCACTCGCGACGACGTGCGAGCCGCTGTCGAGTAGTTCCAGCACCGTCGCCGTCCCGGCCAGGCCTGATGCAAATGCGAATCCGCGAGACCCGCTTTCCAAATCGGCAATGCACTTTTCGTACGCCAGCCTGGTAGGATTGATCGAGCGCGAATAGTCGAACCCTTTATGCCTGGCAGGGCTTTCCTGCACATAGGTCGATGTCGCGTAAATCGGTGTCATGACAGCGCCGGTCGTGGGATCCGGGATGCTGTCCGGCGTGAATAGCGCGCGTGGCAAAGCCCTGTTCTTTTTTCATAGTAATATGGTAGCGCATGCCTCTGGTTCGCCAACGAACGAATCTGTCTTGGCGCACTTGCGCTTCACGAATAGCCGCAAGCTAGACGCTCGCGGCACCCTACACGAACTCCCGTTCCGCCGGCGTGGACGATTTCGGCATGTGCAGGCGTAAATAGGAAAGCAAATCCGTGCGCGTAATCAGCCCAAGGAATTTGTTGTCATCCATTACGATGGCGACCCGGCCGCGATCAAATACACCTAGCAAATCGTTAAACTTCGCGTCAGGCGGCAGTGTTTCCAACTGGTCCGTCATCGCTTTTTCTACCGGATCGTTAAAATGCGCCGGCTCACGGTGCACTTTTACCAGGAGATCCGATTCGTCGATGATGCCAAGGGCGCGGCCGCTTTTATCGACTACTGGAAGCTGAGAGACGTCTGAGTCGCGCATCCGCTTGAACGCGGTCAACAATGAATCGTCCGGCCCAACCGTGATCACTTCGCCGGCTTCGTACCGGTGCGAGATCAAGTCGCTCAGGTCGCCATGCGGCGAACGATGAATAAATCCCTGCTCGGCCATCCAAAAATTATCGTACATTTTGGAGAGATACTTGTTGCCGGTATCGGGAACGAGCGTGACGACTCGTTTTGGTTTTGTTTGCTGCCGACAATAACGTAAGGCGCCGGCCAGAAGCGTGCCCGTCGACGAGCCGCCGAAAATTCCTTCCTTTCGCAAAAGCTCGCGCGCGGTGGCAAAACTCTCTTCATCATCAATTTCGAAAGCCTCCGTGACCAGGGACATGTCGGCAATATCCGGAACAAAATCTTCACCGATGCCTTCCACGGCCCAGCTTCCCGATTCAACCATCTGCCCGGTCTTGACGTACTGGTACAAGATAGAGCCAGTCGGATCGGCCAAAACCATTTCGATGCCACGCCGCGGTTTCACGCGATTGAAAAACCTGCCAAGCCCGGTCAACGTTCCGCCGGAACCAACTCCCACGACGACGGCATCGATGTCGTGTCGCATTTGCTCCCAAATTTCCGGTCCGGTAGTGCGTTCGTGAGCCAGAGGATTCGCGGGATTACCAAACTGATTTACGTAAAAGCCGCCGGGAATTTCTTCAGCGAGACGGAACGCTACATCCTGGTAATACTCGGGGTGGCCGCGGGTCACATCAGACCGCGCAATACGGACTTCGGCGCCAAGCGCTCTCACGTGCGAAATTTTTTCCTGCGACATTTTGTCGGGAATCACCAGCAACACGCGATAACCTTTTGCTCCCGCAACCAGGGCAAGTCCAAGACCGGTGTTACCCGCCGTCGCTTCAATTACCGTGCCGCCAGGCTCCAACTTTCCTTCCGTCTCCGCCGCCTCGATCATCGAAAGGGCGATCCGATCCTTGATCGAACCACCCGGATTTTGATTTTCTAGCTTGAGAAAAAGCCGACACGGTCCCGTATCAAACTGGGTCGCCTCCACCAGCGGCGTATCGCCAATGAGCGACAAGATCTCCGGTGATTTCTCTTTGGCTTCGGATGAAGGAGCCGAACTCATAAGCTACTCGATTGAAGGCTCGTCTTTGTGCGACCACTCCGACTGGCTGTCTGTCAAAAATTGTTGAAGCAGTGGGAAGCGAACCTCGCCGTAGTTCAACGCGTAACGAAGATCGCCGCCCTTATAAATCCACGTCGTCGGAATCCAGCTGAGAGGCAGTCCGGTAAATTGTCTGATCTTGTTTTCACCACGACGCGGACCTGGATCTGCGAGAATCGTCACGTTGGACTGATCCCCGATTCCGAATCTTTTCAACATCGCCCGCCCGTCCTGACCGTCATTCCACAAGGAGACGAAATAAAATTTCACCTGCGGGTTCTCACCGATCATTTTGGTCCAGCCGCCGGTCTTGAGTTCGGCCTGACAATTAGAACACCACGGAGCCCAAAGATGAACGACGGTCACCTCGGGGAGCCCAATCGCCTGTTTAACTTTTTGCTCGGTTGAGGATTGCGCGCGGAGTGTACCAACCATCAAAGCTGTTATCATCAGTAATCGCAGCGCCGTCATCCTTAGTCAGGATACGGGAAAAACGCGGCCCACTCAAGGTCTGGGGAACACCCGCCCAAGCCACCAAGGCGGAAGGCGACCTCGGGGCGCGTTGGAAAGGAAGTCAACAAGTGCCTACGGCGAGCTTTGTGGACCGTCTTCGGCGAAGCCGATCCACCCGGGAATCAATTAGACTCATGCTCACGATTTCAGCGCATCGACTGCGGGCGACGTACGATAATGCGCATAGCCGCCTCTCATGTCAGTTGACCTCGAGCTCAAAAACGCCTAGTATGGCGTCCTCGTTTCCGCTTCCGGCAGCAACTGGATGCGCGGAACATTGGCGTTCGATTACGGACGCCGCTGTACTGCAGAGGAGGCCCAAATATTTTATGATTCAAATGCAGGATGTAATGTCGAAGGCGATGCCGGATTTCCGTGAAGGAAGCATCATCAAAGGACAAATCCTGGAAATTCGCCCTCGTGAAGTGCTCGTCGATGTCGGATACAAATCCGAAGGTGTTATTTCCTTAGGCGAATTCGAAGATCCCGAGTCGTTGCAAGTCGGCGACGAGGTGGACGTTCTTCTGGAACGGCTGGAAAACGACGAGGGCATGGTTGTGCTTTCGAAGGAAAAAGCGGCCTATCGCCAAAACTGGAACAAGATCGTTACCGTTTTCGAGGGGGACGGACTGATTAAGGGCAAGGTTAGATCGGTAGTGAAAGGCGGCCTCATGGTGAACATCGGCGTTGAGGCATTTTTGCCGGCATCGCAGATTGATGTGGTTCCGCCAAAGGATTTGCAACAGTTTGTAGGGAACACTTACGATTTCAAGATCGTCAAGCTCAACGACGAGCGGAAGAACGTCGTGCTCAGCCGGAGGGAGGTAATCGAACAGGAACGCAGCGAGAAGCGCCAGAAATTCCTGGAGAGTGTCAACGTCGGCAACCGGGTAGTTGGCACCGTTAAGAATATCACCGACTTCGGCGCGTTTATCGACCTCGACGGGATGGACGGATTGCTCCATGTGACTGATATGACGTGGGGTCGATTGGGGCATCCCAGCGAATTGTTGAAGGTGGGGCAGCAGTTAGAAGTCGTCGTGCTGGACATTAACAAGGAAAAAGAGCGCGTTTCGCTCGGCCTGAAGCAGACGCAAAAGAATCCCTGGGACCAGATCGAGGAACGTTTCCCCGCGGGACAACGCATTAAAGGCAAGATCACCAACCTGGTTCCCTACGGCGCGTTTGTTGAAATCGAGGAAGGTGTGGAAGGTTTGATTCACGTATCCGAGCTCTCCTGGACCAAACGCATTATGCGACCTTCAGACATTCTGAGCGTAGGCCAGGAAGTCGAAGCCGTGGTGCTGGGTGTAAACAAGGAAGAACAAAAAATTTCGTTAGGCCTGCGGCAGCTCGAACCGAATCCATGGGATGAAATTGAGAAAAAATTCACCATCGGCAGCCAGGTCAAGGGCACGATTCGCAACATGACCGCCTACGGTGCCTTCGTGGAATTAGAAGAAGGCATCGACGGAATGATCCACGTCTCCGACTTGAGTTGGACACGGAAAATCAATCATCCCAGCGAGATGTTTAAGAAAGGCGACGAAGTCGAAGCCGTGGTAATCGACATCGACAAGGTAAACCAGCGAATCAGTCTCGGTATCAAACAATTGAGCGAAGATCCGTGGAAAACGATCGATGAGAAATACAAGATCGGCGATTTGGTGAATGGGAAGGTAACCAAGCTCGCCAGCTTCGGCGCGTTCGTGCAGTTACAGGACGATATCGACGGGCTGGTACATATTTCGCAGTTGAGCGAAGATCACGTGGCAAAAGTAAAAGACGTCCTCAAGGTCGGCCAGGAAGTTGAAGCGCGGGTTATCAAGGTCGACAAAATCGAGCGTCGCATCGGGCTGTCCATCAAAGCTGCAAATTATTCCGAAGACCAACTGCGCAAGGAAGTCGAGTCATTCGATACGCTCCGTCCCGGCGAAGATATGGTTGGTTTGGAAAAAGCCTTCGCTGCCGCCGAGCAGGAAGAATATCGCCCCGGCGAATCGAAGCAGAGCGCCAAGGAATCTGGCGACTCCAGCGGCAAATCGAAAAAGGAATCGAAGAAATAACTTCAGCTTTTTCGCTGCCCGTTTAAGCACCTTTTCCGGCGCAGCCACTCTGCACCCTGAAGAGCGACCGGGATCCCGCGTTTACCAGCGCTATTTGTACGGCGACGTCGTCAAACGGAAGCCGTTTCCCCTGCTGGGTGGCTCCCGCCGGCGCACCAGCATACTTTCGTCACCTCTCTGCTCCCAATGAGACAATCGGAGTCGCCGGTAATTTTACGGCTCACAGGCTCGCCCAGCTGATCCTGTCCGCACTTCTCGGCATCGAGTCGTTAGGGAAAGTCTTCGAAGCTGTGCGCTTACGCCAATCGGCGATCTGGAAGACTGCCGTGTTGGTTGGACTCCTTCTCGAATACAGGTACGCGCTCACGCGCCACCTAACCGCAGTCAATCGAGAAATGGGATTTCAGCTCCGCTTTAGCTCGACACCGGAGTGACCAACCATTACTACTCGAAGTGTGCGAGTTGTTGTTTGCCGCTGCACGCGGGTCCCATCTGTAGCTGCTTTGGTAATTGCACTGCTGGGCATGTCGGGCTGCGGCAATTCCAGTATTGTCGGAAAATGGCGGATGGTGGGGGCGGAGAATCAAACGGTGTGGGAGTTTTCAAGCAACGGCTCGGTCCTGGTCGGAGAGGTCCGCGGTCGATACAAATTTGGCGATCAAGATCGGATCAAAATTGAAACGCCATTCTCTACCACGGTCTATCAGGTGAATATGTCCAGCGCCCAGCTTGTGCTACAGCAGCCCGGCGGTCCCAGGCTGGAGTTTACAAGAATGCGATAGGTGTGACCCCGGCCACAGGCATCCCTGCTTGTGGCGTAATCATGCGTTTCGCCTGATTAAATGTGGTCATCGGCGAGCGCGACGCTTTCTTGCCACATCCAAGATGGCGCTGCTGCCTCAGAACGCGGCGCTGCCAGGCGTGCGCGCGAAGGGAATGACGTCGCGGATATTCGGAATACCGGTGATGAACATCAGTATTCTCTCAAAACCCAAACCGAAGCCGGAATGTGGAACGGTTCCGTAACGCCGCAGGTCGAGATACCATTTGTAATCGGCAGGGTCCATGTTGTGTCGCCGCATGTTTTCCTGGAGTATTTCCATTCGTTCTTCACGCTGGCTGCCGCCGACGATTTCGCCAATGCCTGGCACAAGCAAATCCACGGCCGCAACAGTTTTCCCGTCCTCGTTCACACGCATGTAGAAAGGTTTGATCTCCTTCGGAAAATTAAAGACTGTGACCGGACACTTGAAATGTTTCTCTGTAAGCCAGCGCTCATGCTCCGATTGCAGGTTTAGGCCGTAGTCGATCGGGAACTCGAATTGTTGACCACTCTTCTTCAGAAGATCCACCGCCTCGGTGTAAGTGACCCGCTGAAACGGGCGATCAACAACAAAATCAAGTCGAGCGAGCAGTTCCTTATCCACAAATTCTGCGAAGAGTTCCATTTCGTCGGGGCAATGCTTCCTAGTATCCGCGATCAAATACTTCACAAACGCTTCTGCCAGATCCATGTTGCCAGCCAGGTCGCAAAACGCCATTTCGGGCTCGATCATCCAAAACTCGCTGGCGTGCCGCGAAGTATTTGAATTCTCTGCGCGAAATGTCGGGCCGAAAGTGTAAACATTCGTTAGTGCGCAGGCGAACGCTTCCGCTTCAAGCTGACCGCTAACGGTGAGATACGTTTCTCGGGCAAAAAAATCGCGGGCGTAATCGATCGCATTATCTTTCCGCGGCGGATTGTTCGGATCGATCGTGGACACGCGAAACAGCTCGCCAGCGCCTTCACAATCGCTTCCAGTGATGATCGGCGTATGAACGTAAATGAAACCGCGTTCCTGGAAGAACTGGTGCACGGCGAACGCGAGGCGGCTGCGCACACGGAAGACGCAACCGAACAGGTTGGACCGCGGACGGAGATGCGCGATCTCACGCAAAAATTCCGGTGTATGTCCCTTTTTTTGGAGCGGATAACTTTCATCCGACCCGCCAACGATCTCGATCCTCTGGGCGACAAGTTCCCATTTTTGTCCTTTACCCTGCGAAGGAACCAAAGCGCCGACTACGACCAGCGACGCCCCCGTATTGAGGCGTTGGATGTCCGCGTAATTCGGGAGCGCCTCTTTCTTCGCGATGATCTGCAGATTGCGCAATGACGAGCCGTCGTTCAGGTCGATAAACGAAAAATCCCTGGAATCGCGCCGGGTTCGCACCCACCCCTGAACGCGGATCGCATCGATCTGCGCGTTGCTTTGCAGAGCATGCTTAATCGGAGTCGTAGAAATTTGCGTCATGCTGGAAGAGGTCACTTTGAGCGCTCAATCTTCAACGCTGAACGCCCAACACTCAACTCGCTGGTTAGCGTTACAAAACGACGCCTTACTCCAAGGCGTATAGAAATCCGTCCGCGCTACCAAAGTAAACGACCCCGTTAACTACGAGCGGCGAAGAAAAAATTCCGCCGATACGAATTTGCTGATCGTTTGCCACAAGCGGTGCTTCTCGCCAGTTCGAATGATAAAGAAACGGCGTATTAAACTTGCGATCCGCGGTTAACACCCAGCCCTTGTTTTGCTTCGACTTCTCGACTTGAAAATCCCAAAGCAATTCGCCTGTTTTGGCGTCGCGTGCCTCAAGCGTGCCATTGAGCACGCCGATGAACGCAACGTCGCCAGCAACTGCCGGTGAAGAAAACATGTAAGCTTTGCTCTGTTGGCGGACCAGGGGTTTGCCGCTGTTCGCGTCAACGACCAAATACAAACTGGAATCCGACGTCGCGAAGAAAACTTTGCCGTCAGCAACCGCCGGCGATGTAATGACCCAGCTCAGTTCTGTGTTGAAACGCCACTTCTCTTTTCCTGTCGCAGCATCAAGCGCATACAAATTTGCATCGCGGCATCCGGTGTAAACGACACCATTTGCTACTGCTGGCGAAGATTGGAACCCGACCTGATTATGAATCAGCGGATCTTCGCCTGCGTGGAACCGCCATTTTTCTTTTCCTGTTGCAACGTCCACTGCGTAAAAATAGCTGTCCCAGCTTCCGAAAAACAAAACGCCATCGGCGAGAGCGGGTGAAGCGTGTACCACATCGCCCGTTGTGAATTTCCAACGCATGTCGCCCGTAGCTGCATCAACCGCATAAACATTTCCGTCGCCGCTGCCGAAATAGACCACGCCGTTTGCGACAACCGGGCTTGAGAGAAATACATCGAATGGATCAGCGATCGTCTGGTTTCTCGGTAGCAGTCCGTGAAGTCCTTTCGCTTCGAACCGGCGCTCGCCTCCGGTAGCAAACTTCCACTTTACCGCCCCCGTTTTTGCGTTGAGCGCGTAGAGCTTGCCGTCGTAACTCTCAATGAAAACTGTGCCGTCAGCGATCGCGGGTGTCGCAGGCACCGGCCCGTTTGTTGCATGCTTCCAGATTTGATGGCCGGTCGCTGCATCGACTGCATATACATTTCCATCGTCGCTGCCGAAATAGACCACGTTTTCTTTCAACACCGGCGATGACATTATGCGGTCGCCAGTGGGAAATTTCCATTTTACCCGATGAAATTGTCGCGGCGCGGGACCAGTATAAGTACCAGTGTGCATCGGGTTGGCTCGAAACATTGATTGCCCATTGGTCGCCGTCGATATGCAGAAAACAGCGACAAAAATCGCAATGGCCGGAACGTTCATCACGGTTTTGCGCGTTCTAACACGAGCGGTGTTTCGATTGCGGCCTGTCGAATTACTCCGGTGAGCTTTCCGTTTTGCAGGCGCCCTTCAAAGCTGAATCCGATGTCGTGCGAATCGACTGTAACCAGATCGCCCTCCTGCGTTACCAGATCGACAGGCAGGTCATTGTGCTTACGTCCCACAATCACAAACTCCGCCGTCGCGCCGTCTGTGTCGCGCTTCGCGAACTTAATGGACACATGGCGGGTATAGCCAAGCATTTGGTAGTCGCCTTTCCATTCGCCTTGGAGTTCCTTCGCCACTGCCGTGCTTCGCGGCGGGGATTCGATCTGTGGCGGTCCTGTTTTCTGCAAAGTCGTTGGCGCGCGGTTCCCGGCCTGTTGAAAATCGCCCGACATTTTGCCCTTGTTGTCGAGTCCCAATTTGAAGTGAATCCCGAGGGCGCCTTTCACCGCGAAACTGACGTCAGGCGGTTTCACCTGGATATCCGTGAGCGGCGCACCTTTCAGTCCCATGCCGGGTATGATGATCGACCCTGCCCACGTCCCATTCTCCTGTGCAAGATCGATGACGATAGTTAACTCAACATCCGGAACCTGCGCAGTGCCCTCCCAGCGCCCGCTGATTGGATCTTCTGCCTGACAAGGCAACCCTCCAGTGACCGCCAGAAACGCGATCAGACGCAGGAGCGCGCCAGCGGTGGTCATTAGCTGAGTGGCAGCCACCCGCCCGGTTGAGGAGACTGTTTCACCCCGTTAAGGCTGAGATAAGTGTATTCTTGCAGAAAGCGCTCGTAGTTATCGAGCAGCCTCATTGCGTCGTTAGGCTTGAGGCGATCTGTTTTAATCGCCTCATCCACCTGCGCTTTGAGCAAACGCGTTAGCTCGAGTTTGTCCCATTGCGTCATCGCGAGCACTTCTCCGATCGTGCTGCCCTCTATGACTTCTTCAATGTACCAGCCGGATTCCTCATCGGGATCGAGGAAAACGTGGACTTCCGTCACGCGCCCAAACAGATTGTGCAGATCACCCATAATGTCCTGGTAGGCGCCCACCAGGAAAACTCCCAGATAGTAAATTTCTCCCGGGAGGATCCGATGTAGCGGCAGTGTTTCTTTCACGTCCTGCAAGTCGATAAACTTGCAAACTCTGCCGTCCGAATCGCAGGTGATATCCACAATCGTTCCGTGACGATCGGGCGGAGTGGTGAGGCGATGGATGGGCATTATTGGAAACAACTGGCCGAGGGCCCAGTGATCGAGCAATGACTGAAACACGGAGAAATTACAGATGGTACTGATCGCCCAGCGTCGTTTCGAGCTGCTTCACCTCATCGGGCACATAGCGCAATCCCCGGTGCATGCTGACGATTTGATGAGCAACCTGCCAGTAAACGGTGTCAATTTTCGCTTTTGATTTCAGATCGAGAAGACCGAGATCAAAGGTTTGTTGTGTTTCCTCTTTGATTTGTTGGATGTCGTGCAGACTCTCAAGGCGATTTCCCCGCTTTAACCTCTGTTTCACATCGAGAATGTCGGCCACCAGTTTGTGGTCCGTTTCGCCTGCCTCGACCTTAAGTTTTGACTGAGTTTTTTCGATCGCACCGAACGCTTCTACCACGAGCACCGAGTGATGAGCGACAGTAGCTCGTCCGCTTTCGCTCACGATGATCGGATGGGCGACACCTTCCGAATCACAGACTTCCATGATGTTCCAGACCACATCGTTCGCGTACTCCTGAAGGGAATAATTGATGGAACTGTCAAAGTCGCTGCGCGATCCATCGTAATCGACGCCAAGACCACCGCCCACATCAAGGTATCCCAGCTGGTGTCCGAGCTTGGAAAGCTTGGCATAATATCGCGCTCCTTCCCGCACCGCTCTCTTGATCGTTGAAATATCCGGCACCTGCGATCCGACGTGAAAATGAAGGAGTTTGAGACAATGCGCCAGCCCTGCGTCTTTCAACATTTGACTGGCCGCTACAAGATTGGTTGTATCGAGTCCGAACTTCGCGTTCTCGCCGCCGCTCGGCGACCATTTGCCGGAACCTTTGCTGTGCAAACGGGCGCGGATTCCGATGTAAGGTTCCACGCCGACTTCTTTCGAAGCGCGAATGATGTGCTCAACTTCTTCAAGTTTTTCGGCAACGATGATAACCGGTTTGCCTAGTCTGCGGCCAAGCAACGCCATGCGAACGAAGGCCGGATCCTTGTAGCCATTGCAGATGATCAAGCTCTCGGGACCTTTTTGCATCGCCAGCGCCGCTACCAGCTCTGGCTTGCTCCCAGCCTCGAGTCCGAAATGAAATTGTTCGCCGGCATCGACGATCTCCTCTATGACTTCGCGCAACTGATTAACCTTAATTGGGAAAACGCCGCGGTACTTATTTCGATATTCAAATTCGGATATTGCACGGTGGAACGCGCGATTGATGGCTTCGACCCGGTGCCGGAGCAAATCCTGAAACCGAATCAACAATGGAAAACTCAGGTTCCGCGCGCGCGCTTCGTTGACTACCTCCAGCAGATCGATGCAACCGCCATCATTCTTTAAGGGTCGCGCTTCAACATTTCCGGAGCTGTTGACGGTAAAATAACCCTCGCCCCATCCCTCCACGTTGTACGTGGCGATGGCGGATTCGATGTCCCATTCGCTTTTCATTTCGTTTTGGACTGGCACCGCAAACTAATGCGCACATTAATCAGCGTGTAAAACTTTCAAGCGCGTACAGTGAAAATATTCGTCTTGCGACTGTCCGATTCTTCGACGGGCTGTGCCCGGCCCGCGGCTTGTGTTTCGTGTTCGCACACGTACTGTTTACGCGATGAACAAAACGGTGATCGAGGTGCAGGTGCGGGCAGTTTTGCCGACGAGCGGCGGGTGCGCAGTGTTCCTTGGAAACAACGAAAAAGTGTTCATTATCTACGTCGATCAAACCGTGGGTAGCGCCATCACGATGTTCATGCGCCACATCAGCAAGGAGCGCCCTCTTACCCATGATTTAATGGCGCATTTGCTCGCTGCGCTCGGGGCCAGAGTCGAGCGAGTGATTATCAATGATCTGAAAAATGCCACCTATTACGCTAGGGTGATCATTCACGTTGATAACGAATTGCATCAGAAAAAGATCATCGAACTGGATGGACGACCGAGCGATTGCATTGCCATGGCGATCCAGCAAAAGGCACCGATCTACGTAGGCCAGGAGGTCTGGGATGAGGTGGACGATATGAGCGACGTCCTGCGGAAAATGGAAGAAGAGGGGCTAAAAGCCGATCCGGAAACGGAAGAGTAACTTGTAGCGGCGGTCTGTGACCGGCCAAATCCAATCAAGGTCCGGCGCTCACAGAGCGTCGTTATAGTATCAGCCGAGCAGATCGCCGTAGCGGCTATCCGCCAGTTGCAGGCAACGCCCCAGAATTTCCGAGGCGGTGTTGAGCTTTAACGATTCCTCAACCAGCTCGCGACACTCAGGAATGCTCACGCTTTGCACCGCTCGCTTGACGCGCGGAACGAGGGTCGCTGACGTGCTGAGCTCATCCATCCCCAAGCCCAGCAAAAGAGGAACCAGCGCAATATCTCCTGCCATCTCGCCGCAAACTCCAACCCAGATACCATTAGCATGACCCGCGTCGGCGACCATCTTAAGCAAACGCAAGATGGCTGGATGCGTCGGTTCATAAAGATACGCGACCTTTTCATTCACCCGGTCGACTGCGAGGGCATACTGAATCAAATCGTTCGTTCCGAGACTGAAAAAATCGACTTCGCGAGCGAGAGCGTTCGCACAAATAGCTGCACTTGGGATTTCGATCATGGCGCCGACTTCAATTCTTCCAGCCATCTCTGTGTTTGCGTTACGCAACTCCTGTTTGCATTCATCGAGCAGGACGATGGCACGCCGCAATTCTTCCAGCCCGGATATCATGGGAAACATAACCTTAATATTGCCGACGGCGCTGGCGCGAAGGATGGCCCTCAATTGCGTCTTGAAAATGTCCTGATTCTCGAGACAAAAGCGAATCGCGCGCCATCCGAGGAACGGGTTCAGCTCATCCGTAATATCTGCCACACCCTCCGCAAGCTTATCGCCGCCGAGATCAAAGGTACGAATAATCAGTGGATGCGGACGGACATTCTCGGCAACTCTCCGGTACGTTTCGTAGTGTTCTTCCTCGGTTGGCAGAGTTTCGCGGTTCAAGTAAAGAAACTCGGTCCGATAAAGTCCTATGCCCTCTGCGCCATTGGCGGAAACGGCATTCACGTCTTCCGGAAGCTCAATGTTCGCGGAAAGAACAATGTGGCGACCGTCGCGCGTAGTCGAGGTCGTTTCGCGAAGCTCCCCTAGTTGCGCGACGACTTTGGCCCTGCGTGATTCGATTTCCTTATACGACTCAAGGGTTCCAGCCTCCGGATTCACGATCAGCCAGCCGTCGCTTCCATCAAGAAGAACGCAGTTTCCGGTTTCGATCTTTGCGGTGATATCGTGTAATCCCAGGACAGCGGGAATATTGAGGGAACGCGCAAGGATAGCAGCGTGCGATGTGCGGCTGCCTACGTCCGTGGCAATCCCGAGAACATTTTCGCGGTTCATGCTTGCCGTATCCGAAGGAGTGAGATTATGCGCAATCAGAATGTGCGGCTCCCGGATGGAAAGAAATGCCTTGGGAGCTTTTCCCTGGAGATTACGAATCACTCGCTTCGTTACATCCTGAATATCAAGGGCACGCTCGCGCAAATAAGGGTCGTCGATTTTGCTCAATGTCTCGGCATAGCGTGCGGCGACTTCCTGGAACGCCCATTCCACGTTACAAAAATCAGTTTGGAGTTTTCGCAGTACTTCATCGATCAGAGTGCGATCTTCGACCACGAGCAAGTGCGCATCGAAAATCGCCGCGTCTTTGGCGCCGATCGATTCCGCTATTCGCTGCTGCATCTCAAGGATCTGCATGCGGGTCTGGATAAGCGCTGTCTCGAAACGCCCGATCTCATCTGCGACCTGCGATGGCGCGATACGATAGTGCCTCACCTCATCAAGGTCGTCGCAAACGATATGCGTCCTTCCGAAGGCGATTCCTGGTGAAACGCCTATTCCCTCAAAACGAATCTCGGCCGCCTCGCTCATCCGGTTCCGAGAGTAAGGCAGATGTCAAACAATGCGAATTCACGTTTGGATCAGACGTTGGGCGCGCTCCCCTAAACCGGACGCCGCGGTGCCACTCCTTCTATTTCTAGTCTTCGTTGAATCCCGCTTTAATTAGCTCTTCCAACTCCTGCATGGCCTTGTCGGCATCTGATCCGTCGCATCGGATACGCAATTTGGAGCCCTGTCCTGCGGCAAGCATCATCAAACCCATGATGCTCTTTCCGTTGACCTCTTCCCCTTCTTTTGCTACCCAAACTTCCGAACGATGCCGGCTGGCAATTCGTACAAACATCGCGGCGGGTCGCGCGTGCAGCCCGAGTCGATTCATGATTGTAACCTCTTTTTCGAGCTTCTGAGAAGGTGAGGCTCGACCCTGTTTTCGATGCAGCAACCCCATTATGTCGCTCCTTTCCCTGGTACGCCGGGATCCAGTGCGGCAACGGAAGGTGGCTGCTCCATCTGCCGCAGCAATCGTGTGTTGAAATCGAGGGCGGCATTCTGTCCCAGTCCTTTTAATTTTTCGTCCATTGCGGCCACCTCGATCAAACGCGCCATGTCGCGTCCAGGCCGGACCGGAATGGTCACATGCGGAACCTTGAAGCCGAGAATTTCATAAAACTCCCGATCAAGCCCGATGCGATCCACCTCCTCTAGATCCTGCCAGTCTTTTAGAGTCACCACGAGGTCGAGCCGTTTTTCGATTCGAATGCTGCCAATACCGAAAACCTTTGCTACATCGATGATCCCTATACCGCGGACTTCCATGTGATTTCGCGTCAGTTGCGGTGCGGTGGCGATGAGCTCCCGACCTTCGAGCATGGTGATCCGTGTGACGTCGTCTGCCACGAGACTGTATCCACGCTCAATCAATCCGAGAACGCACTCGCTTTTGCCGATTCCGCTCGCTCCGCGGATCAACACACCAATACCCAGGATATCTACCATGCTGCCGAACTCGGTCACTGTGGGGGAAAAATCCATCTCCAGAGCGATCGTCGCTGCGTTTATGAATTTCATCGTGATCATCGGCGTGCGAAACACGGCAATTTTTGTGTCCACGGTTACCGAAAGCAGCTCCGGCGCAAGATGAAACCCGCGCGACATTACCAGGCACGGGATTTTGTGTTCGCACAGCTTGCGAAATCGCTCGACACGCAGCCTGGAGGGCAAACTTTTCAGGTAGGAGTGCTCCGCTGCGCCTAACACCTGCACACGTTTCTCAGCGAAATAGGTGTAGAACCCCGAGAGCGCGAGGCCTGGGCGGTTGATGGTCGGCTCGCGAATTTTTCGATGAAACCCGATCCGTTGACCTTCGAGTTTCATATGAAGTTTCTCGGAGTGCGAATTGTAAAAAGTTTCGACCGTGACGACCGGAACACTCTTCTGCTGATCGCTTGGAGATGTAATCGTTTGCGGCCCGGATTCTTCCGCCATCAGACGTAACTTCTAGCGTGAATAGTCATTATTTCCAAGAAGCATCCGTCTCATCACCGCGTTTTGCGAGGTTGGCGGCCTCGGATTCGCGAACACGCCAGCTGTTACTCGCTCTTTCGCTGATCGCGATACCGGATCACCTTGACCTTTTCGAGCGTGACCAATCCACCGCCCATGATTTCGTCCAGCACCGGCAGGAACGCATGCACCTTGTCCTCGGAGTCGACGATCTCTATTACGATCGGGAGGTCCATGGACAAACGGAGGATTTTTGCGGTGTGTAAATGACTCGATTTTCCAAACCCCATTGGCCCGCGCAACACCGTGGCACCCGCCAGCTGCATCTCGCGGGCCTTTAAGACAATCGCCTCATATAACGGCTGATGGCGATAACGATCGCTTTCGCCAATGAAAATTCTGAGAAGAACGGCGTCTTCGGGGATTTGCATATGTTCCTTTTATTTTGGCAAAAGTATGACAGCAAGGATACGTCCGAGCCCGACGGCTGCGAGGCAGCAAGCGAATGAGAGCGTCGTATTCAGGAACGCTTTCAACCAGTCCCCGTCACGAATGAAATCGACTGTTTGCACGCTAAACGATGAAAACGTCGTGTACCCACCGCACAGTCCAATCATCAGGAATTGTCGCATGCGCGGTGAAACAAGAAGCGTTCCTTCCGTGTCCGTAAACGCTGCGAAAAAGCCGATAACGAAAGAACCTGTAACGTTCACGACAAGAGTGCCGAGTGGAAAAAACTCACCGGCGCGCTCAGCAATGAATCCGGACACCCAGAATCGCGCCCCGGTTCCGAGCGCCCCCCCCAGCATCACTAAAATGTAGCTGATTATAAAAAACTCCTTCCTCGTTGGAAGGAGTCATCAGCTGACGCGGTTTTCCGTTCCGACATTTCCGGGACAGAAGGCAAACTCCATTGCCTGAAACAAACCTTACGAAGGGAGCCTTTAGCGTCAACTCCATCAACCCAAATATGCTCACGCAGCAGCGTCGTTCTTGACCTGTTGCCACAACTCGGATTTAACCAAGCCCCAGCGCCATTGCGATTGCTTAACGCGCCGAAACCCGTTGGCCCGCAGTTCAGGCGTTGGATCTACCAATCGTTTCGCGCGAATGCCTGTTGTCGTTCGAAAAAACCAATACAACGTCTCCAACCAAATTCTTGCGTGCAAACGCGCAAATGCAGTTGTTGGAACACAAAAATCTGCCAGGAGCCAGTATGCACCAGGTTTTGCGACTCCAGCCAGTCTTTGAACGAGCAACTTGAGTTCACTTAGTGGAAAACAATCGAGAACGAAATTTGTGACCAAAAGATCGTACGACTGTGATGGAGTCCAGGAGAGAATATTCTGCTCAAGAAAACTTACGCGGGAAACCGGATCGACGCCCCGGCGCGCCAACTCCAACATTCGCGCGCTCGCATCGAGACAATCTACGGTGGCTTCGCGGTGAACATATACGAACTGGCGAAGAAAATCGCCTGGCCCCTCACCGACCATTAGCACTCTCTTTGGCAGTGGAACTGTTTCGATCCAGCAGGTTCGCGCTTTCTGCATGACAGATCCGAAGCCGACAGTCTCCAGCCAGTGGTAATGTGGGGCAATTCGATCGAAGCTCACGAGAGCGATTCAGCGAGCAAGAATGCGACCGGCGTTAGCAAGATCAAGTCTGCCAGTGCGGTGCGTTCGTCGTTTTCAATCGAAAGAAAGTGAAGAATTGCAAGCAGGGTAGCGCTTGCAGAAAGAGATATCGCTATCGAAAAAATCGAACTGACCATTACTGCAAGAAGCAGTGCTGCCAGTGCCAGGACGATGCAAAAAACTCGTATAGCGAAGCCAGCCTCCGCGTAACGGGTGGCAATAGAGTGCTTCCATTGGGCTCGATCCAGATCCCGTTCCCATAGCGCAATGCTCATGCAATTGAGTGAACACAGAATGGCAAAGAACAACATGGTAAGTAGCATAGGCGACCGCTCCATGGACGTCGGTATCAGCGCAATTTTATGAATTAACATGAGCAGCGTTCCTGCCGAGAAAAGAAACCCTACAGTAATCTCCTTCAACGGAACGATTTCCCACAGCTCACTGAAAGCATGATTAATTGCGAGGTAAACTGCCGCAACTACGCCCAAAATTGCACCGTGCCCAATAACACTGCGATCAAGGCACAGAAAAATAATTGCCATGTCGGTCAATCCGACAGCCGAGATCAAACCCAGCCACATCGTCCGATGGTGTAAACAAAACTCTTGCCGTCGCGATCGCGGAAAATTTGCTTTCAAGGATAGGGAATCGCACATCCTGTCGACCAAATAGATCAGCCACGCAGTTAGAAACAAAGCTGCGCGAGCCCAACTGGAAACGGTCGCGTGCACGTAATGTCCAAATAGCCATTGCCAGGCGACAGCGACAAAAGGCGCATCAAGACAAACCAGGTTGAGCCAGAGAACCGGTTTCTTCGGCCGCAATCTAAGAAATCTACATCTTGAAGCGCTCTCCAAGATAAAGCTGGCGGCTGATGGGATCGTTGATGAGGAAATCTTTTGTGCCTTCGCTCTCAACGCGACCATCATAGATCAAATACGCACGATCCACTATGGAGAGAGTCTCGCGGACATTGTGGTCGGTAATCATGATGGCCAATCCCGATTTGCGGAGATTTACGATGATTTGTTGCACGTCGTACACGGCAATCGGATCGACGCCGCTAAACGGCTCATCTAGCATCAACAACTTTGGTTGTGTGACCAGCGAACGCGCTATGGTCAGGCGCCGTTTCTCACCGCCGCTTAATGTTAATGCGGTATTTTTTGCGACTCGCTCGATCCCAAACTGGTGCAGCAACTGGTCGCACCGGTTCCGCCGCTCAGCCCTGCTCAACGAAAGCGTTTCCAGGATCGCCATAATGTTTTGCTCCACGGTCATCTTGCGAAAAATCGATTCTTCTTGCGGCAAGTAACCCATGCCGAGGCGAGCACGCTTGTACATCGGGTAGTCTGTCACATCGGTGTCGCAAAAAATGACGCGACCGCTGTTCGGCCTGACCAAGCCAACGATCATGTAAAAGCTCGTAGTCTTGCCCGCGCCGTTCGGTCCCAGAAGGCCGACTATCTCACTGGCGCGGACATGCAAATTCACACCGTTAACGACAGCGCGACCGCCATAGATCTTCACCAACTGATCAGTACCAAGAACATTCTCGGGCTTCGGCGCCGCCGCCGAAGGTAGTTTGGGAGCCGAAACCGGCGAGGTTTGGCTAATCATGGCTTCGGCAGGGCTGCCGCTGGCACCGACTGCGACGGTTTAGCCTGAGATTCTGAATTCTTAGCTTCGCTTTTCTCTTTCTGCTGCTCTTCTTTAGGTTGCTGGACGATTTCTGTGCGACTGGGACCGTGCGTCCGCAACTGACTATTCTGACTGATTACCATGACTGTATCCGGACTGGTCGCGACATGCAGATTTGGTCCCTCCTGGACCCGTGGCGTTCCCGTAAGTTCCACATCTCCGGTGGCAGCCGTATACGTGGCTTTGTCGCAGCGGCCAACAGCACGAGTCGGCGAACCGCCATTTGCAGCAGGCCGCTCGCGAACGAGCCCAACATTTCCTTCGGCGATCGCTTTCTCCAGACTCTGGTTCTCTCCCTTTGTTATGAACACTGTTAATTTGTCAGATTGAAGATTGAAACGCGGATCGACCACCTTCACCCGACCGCTAAAGATGCCCATGTTCTTCGTCGAATCAAAAAAAGCCTCATCGGAGTAGATTTCCGTCGTCGTCGGTCCATTGGAAGGTTGGCCAGCAGCGCCTGAGCCAAATAGGTTCGCCCCCGACGACTTGTTTTCCTTCTTTTTGTCCTTGTTTTTCGCCTTTGCCGGCTTCGCGACTTTCGTCCGCGTCGGCGACGCCGCTGATGCACCGGCAGTCTGCCCAGGTGACCGCGAGACGATGATGCATGCAGTAAAAAAAACCAGTGCCGTGAATCCCTTCATTCTTTCGGGTTCGGTTTTTCCGTCAGATGCGATTTGTCCGTGATGACCATTTTCACATTTCCTATCAATCGCCCGGTCTTATTGTTCGTGTCGAACTCCACCGAATCGCCAGCGATGTTAAAATCCGCTCGCTCGATCGTGGTACGTGTCTTCGAGCTCAAGATACGCGTTTCTAGATTCAGAACGGACGTGATCATATCGATCTTGAGGTCCGGCTGATCCTCCGGAGTGTAGGTTGTAATCTTGAGATCTTTAAAGCCAATGTTTTCCTGATCAATCCGGTGCGCTGTTCCTGCTTCAAATTTTCCCCGGAGATGGCCGTTACCATCGAAATCCGGTAAAACAAGTCCCTTGGCTTCGTGACCGATCGGCAGAGGTATATTGGTTAGGCTTTGCTCGCCGGGAGACGCACTCGGCGCCGCCTTCCCGCGAACTTTTCCCCGGCGGCCCTTCGATTGCCCGAAAGCATCAGGTGCCAGCATCACGACACCAACCGCAAGTGACGTCACTAAAATAGCGTAAAACCAACGCTCACAAATGCGGTTGCCGGGACTCTGCAGTTTCACCGATTTCACTCTCCTCTTCCTGGCCGATGACGGTCAGTCAGTCTTACTCGAGACGACAGCATGGATAGCCTTTAACATGCGAATATGCTTCGGCAAATCGCCGAGCCGTAACTGATTGGGTCCATCGGACAAAGCACGCGCCGGATTTTCATGAAGTTCCATGAAGATTCCGTCGCATCCGGCACCCATTGCCGCCCTGGCGAGAACGGGGGCCAGAATACTGTCACCCGAGGTCGAGTCTCCAGCCCCACCCGGCCGCTGCACGGAGTGCGTTGCATCAAAAAAGACGCGATAACCAGCGTCGCGCATCCAGTAGAGCGATCGCATGTCCGCCACGAGATTGTTGTAGCCGAAAGTCGTGCCGCGTTCGGTAAAGCAGAATTGTGAATTGCCAAATGAAACTAATTTCTCAGCAATGTTGCGCACATCCCATGGCGCAAGGAACTGGCCTTTTTTTATGTTGATCGGGCGACCCGTTTCCGCCGCGGCCCGCAGCAAATCCGTTTGCCGGCAAAGAAACGCCGGGATCTGTAGCATATCGATCTTCTGGCCGGCAGCCTCCGCTTCCGCCGGAGAATGGACGTCCGTCGTCACGGGAATCTTTAAATCGCGGCCAATCGCCCAAAGAAGCTCGCACCCTTCGCGCACCCCGATTCCGCGGAATGACCGCACCGATGTGCGGTTTGCCTTATCGTAGGATGCCTTAAAGATGAACTCGACGTCCTCGGCGCTACAGATCACGGCAATCTTCTTCGCCACGCGCCACAAAAACTTCTCGGACTCAATGACGCACGGACCAAGAATGAAGACGGGACGCTTCCCGCCAATATTAACTTGCCGAACCCGTAATGGCTTTCTCTTGGCCATGAATGTCTAAGCAAAGCAGGAACGCGACAATTTTAAAGAGTTGGTTGAATTGGTTCCTGTTCTGCTCGATTTGCCCACAATTTCCCCCGCGCAAGATCAACAACAGCAAATGGCACATAGAGTACAAGAAAGAAAACCAGAGCGACACCGTGCAATTCAAGGAGATACGTCGGGCGCGAATCAGACAGAAAACTCAAGATTGAAAACGCTTCTGGCTTATGCAGTAAAAAGCCATAATTAAAATCGGTGAGCGCGTCTACGATCAGGGTAACCACAAAGTAAAACTCCGACCATAGCCACACGCGCACAATTGACGTCGGATACGGCCGATAATGGTAGATCAACATCAAAAAAACTACGCCCACAATAATAGTTGAGTGCAAGGTAAAGAAACTGATAAACCGCCAATCTGGGAATCCGTAGCGCAGGTTCGGCGTAAGCACAGCCTGCAACGTCCCGCCAATTCCCCAGAAATAAGCGACCTCGAACCATCGCTGGCTTCCCGTCCACATGGCCACGATCACAACAACCATTCCCCAGTCACACATTTGCATCGGCAACATCTGCCGCCAATCCGCCGTGCCCTGGCTTCGAATAAAAATCAGATAAGCCACGTAATTCACGATTAGCACCGCCGACAGCCCGGCGACGATTGCCTGTTTAATCCACAGCGACTTCGTTCGCAGTACCACGGCAGCCAGGACAAACGGCAAGGCGATCGTAAGAAGAATGACCGTGAGATGGGGCAGGCCGTACGGTTGAAATTCAGGAGCGGCAGTCGTCACATGGGTAGATCGGTTCTCCGAAGGCGATGAAAAGGACTGCGCCTTCGGCGTCTAACATTACCACTGCGTTACAGGATCGCGATGCTCCTTTAACGGATCACCCACAGATTGCATGGGATCACGTCGCTAACCCAGGCGATGTTACCGGGCAGTAGCTGAACCTTTCCGTTTGTGGTCAGCAGCGGCACTACAAGGAGATCCGCTTCTACTGAACGCACAAAATCAGACGCCGCCAATCCCGTAGCGCCCCGAATGAAGCGCGTCTCGATTGGAACTTCAGTAGCTCCGGCTGAAAGGACCAGATCGTCCAGCGCATCCTCCTTTTGACCGTTCGGACCTTGCGATTGCGAATTCGTGGCATTTGCCCTGATCGAAGCGCGCGCTTCATCGAACGCAGTGACAATGGCGATCACATACAATCGCTCGCAGCGTTCCGCCTCTGCGAGCTGCAGCGTCGTTCGCAAGGCTGACAGTTCCCCCTCTGAATGATCGGCAACGAACACGATCCGGCGCAACGGTTTCGGCTTGGTTTCAGGATTCGTGAACAGCATCACCGAGCAGTTGGCTTCCCGCACCAGGCGGCGTGCCACATTGCCTAGAAACGGATGCAACACGATTTCCTTTTCCAGCGCGCCAGCCACGAGCAGGTCGATCTTTTCCCGGGCGCGGACTGTCAAAATCGCTTCGGCAGGATCGCCAGTCTCATAATGTATCGGCGAATCGGGAGGAAGCTCCAGCTCGGAAAGCACCTTGCTAAATTTCCTCGAGATCTCGGCAGTTTGCCCACCGGCATAGATAAGATGCAGTATGGCCGAAAACCGGTCTCGCATCCGCTTTGCCTCGGCAAGGACATGTTTGAACCGAGGCGAAAATGTTGTCGCCACGGCGATAGACTTGTAAGGCGTTGGATCAGGCATCGACGCCCAAACTTCGTGTTTCATACCGTTAAGGCAAACGAGCGACTTTTGACGAAGAATGCCATTCAGCTTTCCATTTTCCACTTCCTCTGGCAATTTCCCCGGATGCGGCGGGCAATCTACCCGGGAAGTTTCGATCCGGTGACTTATGGCCACCTGGACGTCATCGAGCGGGCGCAAAAATTGTTCGACGAAGTCATCGTCGCGGTCGCGCACAACGATGAAAAGCAACCACTTTTTCCTCTCCAAGAACGCCTCGATCTGCTGCGAGAGACCGCCGGTAAAATCAAAAATGTGCGGATTGCTGAATTCAACGGTTTACTGGTCGAATTCGCCCGTGGCCAAAACGCAGGAGCAGTCATCAGGGGTTTGCGGGCTGTTTCAGATTTTGAATTCGAATTTCAAATGGCTTTGATGAATCGGAATCTGAATCCCGCAGTAGAAACGATTTTCTTGATGCCGAAGGAAGAATATACTTACCTCAGTTCTCGGATAGTAAAGGAAATCGCCAGGCTCGGTGGGAATGTCTCAAATTTCGTTCCGAGCTGCGTGGCCAAAGCACTAAGCGGGAAATTCAAAAAATGAAGTTCGGAGGGTTAGCTCATGAAAGTGCATCTGAAACAAATCCCATCACAGGGTTTGCATTTGCAAGGTCACGAAGATTGTCCCATCCAAGATTTGGCATCCGAAGAAATTCGATGTGCCGGTCCCCTTTCTTACGACATCGACGTTGGGGTCGGGGATGGAGGATTGTGGGCTAACGGCTCGCTATCGCAAGCGGTGGAGCTGCGCTGCGTGTCGTGTCTGCAGAAATTTGTGCATGAAATTCGGGTGCCCACGTTTGCCGTGCATATGGAACTGCAGGGCCCTGAGACCATCGATCTCACGCCGTTGATACGCGAAGACATCTTGCTCGACCTTCCCGTGCATCCGCATTGCGACAGGGACGGTAATCGTGTCTGCGAAGCCGGGAAGTTCGCCACCGCAACCAAGGGGGCGAAGCGTAAACCGGACTGGAGCGCGT
Organism: uncultured Verrucomicrobiae bacterium; assembly: GCA_963807435.1. Lineage (GTDB taxonomy): Bacteria > Verrucomicrobiota > Verrucomicrobiia > Chthoniobacterales > UBA10450 > Udaeobacter. The sequence goes on along the minus strand of CAWECA010000010.1, from coordinate 588,601 downwards.
TGGATAAATTGAAGATCAGTCGTTGAAGCATGGAACCGTTGAAGAGCCGCGATTTAAGGCTCTAACGGTTTAACGAATCACGCAGGCACCGGTTGTAATTCGCACGAATGGTGCTTTCGTAAACGCCTGCCATGGGAGTCCCAAAACGGAAAACATCAAAGATGCGTTTGCGCATGCGGAAGGCTGCGAACCGCTGGCACGCTTCGCAGCTCAATAAATGTCCACAGTGCGGGAGCAGCGTGCCGTCGCACATTGCTTGCCCATCCTGCGGTTACTATCGCAGCCGCCAGGTGCTGACCCTCGAAGGCAAATAATCGGGAAAACTTTGAAGCGTTGAAATGTTCAAGCGGAATTTCAGGGGACTAGAACGCTTCAACGATTCAACGATTTAAAGCGGAGACCGTTATTTTCACTTTGCAATCAGCCACTTTACCTCGCAAAGTTTCGCTCTGATGAAGATCGCCCTCGACGGGATGGGCGGTGATTTTGGGCCGCCCAATCTAGTTGCCGGCGCCGTGATGGCGCTCCGTGAATACCCAAAGATCAAAAAGCTCTATCTTGTGGGCGACTCGTCTGCGATCGAAAACGAGCTACGGAAACATCAATGCAACGATTCGCGCATCGATATCGTGCATTCAACGCAGGTAGTTGATATGAGCGACCGTGCGTGGACAGCGGTACGACGCAAGAAGGATTCGTCGATCAGCCGCGCCGTCGATCTGGTGAAGCATGGAGACGCGGATGCGGTTGTAAGCGCCGGACATACGGGCGCTGCAGTCGCTGCCAGCATGATCAAGTTGCGCACACTCGCGGGAATCTACCGGCCTGGTATCGCGGCGCTGTTGCCTACGCAGTTTAATGTATTTGTTCTGATTGATGCCGGCGCGAACATCGACGCTCGCCCGGAGCATCTTTTGCAATACGGAATCATGGGCTCCGTTTATTCCAGGCACGTCCTTCGTTATGCGAAACCTCGTGTCGGGTTGATTTCGTTAGGCGACGAGGATGTGAAAGGGACGGAACTTACAAAAGAGTCTTTCAAAATGCTGAGGGAGAGCGATGTGAATTTCCGCGGCAATATCGAAGGCCGGCACCTGTTTGAGGATCCTGTGGAAGTAGTTGTGTGCGACGGTTTCGTTGGCAACGTGATTTTGAAAACGTCCGAGTCGATCGCAGTAGCGATTTTTAAGTGGCTCAAGCAGGAATTGACGCGTTCAAAAATCCACATGGTCGGCGCTTATCTGGCACGAAAAGCGTTTAGGGCCATCAAAGACAAAACAAACTACGAAGAATACGGCGGCATGCCGTTGCTCGGGGTAAACGGAATTTGCATCATAGCGCACGGCGCCAGCACTCCGCTGGCCATCAAAAACGCTCTGCGGGTGGCGGCCGAGTCCATTGAACAGCAGGTGAACCCGCATATCGTCGACGAAATTCGCCGGTATCATGAAAAGACAGCCCACCTCGAGCCCGCGCTCTCATAAAGCGCTGCGCACGGTCTCAATCGTCGGCACAGGAAGTTATGTGCCGGAGAAGGTTCTGACTAACGAAGATCTCTCGCGCATGGTCGATACCAGCGACGACTGGATCATCACGCGCACCGGAATCAAGGAACGCCGAATCGCCGCAAAAGATGAACACACCAGCGACATGGCGGCGAAGGCCGCGCTCAACGCGCTCGAACAGGCAAAGATCCCGCCAAAAGATGTTGATCTGATTATGGTCGCAACGGCTACGCCCGACATGCTTTTTCCTGCCACCGCGTGCTTCGTTCAGAAAAAGATTGGGGCGTCGAAGGCAGCATGTCTCGACATCGCCGCCGCCTGTGCAGGTTTTATTTTTGGACTGGAGATCGCCCAGCAATTCATCACCTCTCATACCTACGACACCGTCCTGGTGATCGGAGCTGAAAAATTGACCTCAATCACCAACTGGACCGATCGCAATACCTGCGTGCTCTTTGGAGACGGCGCCGGCGCGGCGGTTTTGCGTCACAGGGGCAGCCCTCACGGCATAATCAGCACGCATATAGGCAGTGACGGACAGTACACCAACATCTTATTCATGCCCGGCGGCGGGTCGCGCTGCCCGATTACGCGTGAAAATGCGGACATGAATCTGGCAACCATTCACATGACCGGCAAGGAAGTGTACAAACAGGCCGTTATCGCGATGCTGAATGCGGCAAAGAAAGCTCTTCATCAAGCCGGGCTTACCATCGACGACATCGCCTGCGTTATCCCGCACCAGGCCAATCTGCGGATCATCGAGGCAATCGCCGATCGCCTCGGTATCTCGCGTGACAAAATGTTTGTGAACCTGGATCGTTATGGCAACACGTCAGCAGCAGCGGTAGCAATCGCGCTCGATGAAGCCAATCGCACCGGGCGAATTAAGCGCGGGGATTATGTCCTGATGGTCGTCTTTGGCGGCGGCCTTACATGGGCCAGCACCGTCATCGAATGGTGATTGGTAAACGCAACACTCAATTGTCCGTGCAGGATTCGATCAAATGCGGCCGCTCATCTACAGTGGCGCGATATTTTCCTGAAGCGCATGTGTGTTTTTCCGATGGCTGAGAAACGAGCGACCGAGAATCCGGAGCAATTCACGTTCCCGGACGACGGCGTTTATCCGGGCAACGTTCTGCCGTTGCTACTTTATCGGGAGGCGATCACGTCGGACACGGAAAGTCGCGCTTCTGTTTTCGAACGGGGATTCGCTCAGAACGATTGGCGTAATTCTTGGAGAAACGGCGTTTATCCTTTTGCTCATTACCACAGCACATCGCATGAAGTGCTCGGTGTTTATCAGGGTGCCGCAACATTGCGACTGGGCGGTGAGCACGGCCAGACAGTCGAGATACGGTCGGGCGATATGATTCTCATTCCAGCGGGCGTCGCGCATCAGACCATTACCGCCAGCCGCGATTTTCGCGTCGTAGGAGCTTACCCTGATGGCCGCCAATGGGACCTGCTTCGTGGATTGCCAGGCGAACGGCCAAAAGCCGATCGCGTTATCGCCGCTCTGCCAATTCCCGATTACGACCCAATCTACGGCGCCCAAGGTCCTCTCCGGCAGCTTTGGAACGCGCCGTCTCGACAGATGAAATAAACCGCTGGCTGCTGTAAACAGGCCTGAGCGGGAGATATCATTGACGCGGGACCAAGATCTCTTGGAAAAGCGCGTTTCCGATGATGCATCTCTTTGGATTTGTATCTGAGAATTCGTTTCGGACCACGGACATCAAACCGGTGTAATGTGGAATCATGAAATCAACGCAAAAATCTGTTGCGGCAAAATTTCGCGCGATGCACGAGTCCGGATGCTTCGTGCTCCCGAATCCGTGGGACATCGGAACAGCGATCCATTTGCAACGCCTCGGATTCGAAACACTAGCCACTACGTCGGCAGGATTCGCCTTTGCCCGTGGCAAACCGGATGGTGACGTTCCGCGCGACGAAATGCTCGCACATATCGGCGAAATTGTGCGGGCAACCCCCCTTCCGGTAAACGCCGACTTTTTGGCTGGCTTCGCTGATGAACCCGAAAAACTCGCGGCTAATGTGCGACTTTGTCTCGACTCTGGAATTGCGGGATTATCAATTGAAGACAGCACCGGACGCAATGATAGCCCGCTGTACGAGAGAGAGCTCGCAATCGAGCGCATTCGGGCATCGCGCGCGACGGTTGACGCTTCAGAGTCTGGTGTCGTGTTAACGGGGCGCTGTGAAGCGTGGCTGGTCGGTGATCCCAATGCGTTGCATACCGCGCTCGACCGTTTGACCGCGTACGCTGAAGCCGGCGCCGAATGTCTCTACGCGCCGGGTGTCAGTGATCCAGGTGAAATTTCGCAGATAGTCAAAGCAGTCGCGCCGAAACCTGTGAACGTTCTAGTCTCTGGATTCAATCATCAGCTTTCGGTTTCCCACCTTGCCGATCTCGGTGTGCGCCGTATCTCGGTCGGTTCGGGCCTCGCGCTTGCTGCGTGGGGCGCATTCATTCGCGCCGCTCAAGACATCCTAACCAGCGGCACCTTCAATCTTTTCGCCGAAAACGCTCCATCGGCCGACTTGAACGAACTATTTCGGCGCACCTAGCTCGCTGTGAGACTTTCTGGATTTGAACGTGTGAAGGGTGGGCCGTGTCAATACGTGGCCGAAAGGTCGGTTGCATTTGAAATCGGAAATCTTGATTTTCACGAAGGCTGCTTGAGGTTCGAGCCTTTCCGCCCATGAAACGCTTTTTTATCATCGGTTACGTCGCATTGTTTTTAGCGCCTTTTGCGTATGCGCAGGAAAACGCCCCAGCGCCGCCTCAAATGGAGCCGCAAGGTCCGCAGCCGCCGGGCCCGTGGAAATCAAGTTCCCCTGCGCAAGATGTCGTTCCCGTGCCAGTGCCCATTGCTCCGCCAAAACCGAACGGACCAGTCCAGAAAAGTCTTGTCCGGATTACAGCCACCTCATTGGATCCTGACTACAAGGCGCCGTGGAATGCAGGCACACTCCAGAGAGGAGTCGGAGCTGGTTTTGTTATCGGTGGTAACCGCATCATGACCAATGCGCACGTCGTTGCCAATAGCCGCTACATCACGGTGGAGCGCGACGGCGACCCAAATAAATATCCCGCCCAGATGCAGTTCATCGCCAACGATTGCGACCTGGCGACGATCACCGTGCCCTCAAAAGATTTTTTTAAGAACATGATCCCGCTGAAATTTGGCGGTATTCCCACGCTGGAATCGACGGTGTCGGCGTACGGTTATCCCATCGGCGGGGAACGAATGTCGGTCACGACAGGTATCGTGTCGCGGGTTGATTTTCAGCTTTACACCCATTCGTCAATTGATCAGCACCTGGCGATCCAGATCAGCGCGCAGATTAATCCTGGCAACAGCGGCGGGCCGGTGATGCAGGACGGCAAAGTAGTGGGAGTAGCGTTCCAGGGATACAGCGGCGATGTCGCCCAGGGGGTTGCATACATGATCCCCACACCGGTTATCAATCGTTTTCTCAAAGACATCAGCAACGATCGTTATGACGAATACCCCGACCTCTCAATTACCTATGCAAAATTGCAAAATCCGGCGCAGCGAAGGTACCTGGGACTGAAAGATGAAGATCGCGGAGTGCTGGTGAGTTCTGTAGTGGCGGCCGGTCCATCGGACGGTATTCTGAAGACGGGCGACGTGCTTCTTACAATCGACGGTCATCCGATCGCAAGCGATGCCAATGTGGAACTCGATGGCGAGCGCGCGCAGTTCGAGGAAGTTGTAGAGCGCAAGTTCAAGGGCGATTCGGTGAAGCTCGACATTCTGCGAGACAAGAAACCGATGACCGTCACCATCAAATTATTTAAGCCTTGGCCATATTCGATCCAAGGCCATGCCTACGATGTGCGCCCGCGTTATGTCCTCTACGGCGGGCTGCTGTTTCAACCAATAAATCTGGACATGCTCGAAGAGTATCGCACAACCGATCTGCGCATCCGGCACTTTTTCGAATACTTCATCCTGGACCAGATTTATCTCGAGCATCCCGATGTGATTGTGCTCAGCAATATCTTGCCGGACCCAATCAACAGCTATCTCACTCCTTACAAGGGCGGAATTGTTGATGAAGTAAACGGTAAGAAAATCCGGACACTCGATCAGCTGGCGGAAGCTTTTGCCCAGGCGCCCGAACGGGTGGTGATTCGGATGATTGGCGACGGACCTCCCCTGGTGCTCGACCGCAACAAAGTGGAAGCAGCGCGTGAACGCATCAAATCTCGTTACAACGTTTTGAAAGAACAAAATCTCGAGGAACGACCCGCCTCGCGCATCGCTGCCGCAGACGAAAAAAAATAAAATGCGAAAACAGTCGTACATAATGTTGAGTGTTGTTCTGGTTGCTGTTAGCGGCGCGTACGCAAAAAAACAGTCAGCCGTTCCGACTACTGCCGCCAAGCCAAAGGAGGTGGCGCTCGTTAGGGTGAATGTGACCGGCCAAGGGTACGATTATTTTCGCCCCTGGCAAAAGAAAGCGCCATTCGCCAAGCGCGCCCTAGGAGCAGTCTTGCCCAAAGGCCGGGTGCTGGTGACTGCCGATTTGGTTACGGACCAGAACTACGTCGAACTCGAGCGCGCGGAATCGGGGGAAAAAACTGCGGCCAACGTCCGGGTGATCGATTACGAAGCAAACCTGGCGCTGCTTGAACCGGTGGACAAAGGATTCCTCGACGGAATAACGCCGCTTGAAATCACCTCCGACACCGTGGTAGGCGACCGGCTCGCGGCTTGGCAGTTGGAACCGACCGGTGCACTGCTGGCGACGGAAGGCTTGGTGACCACAATACAAATGATGCCGTACCCCACCGACGTCGGAGAGTTCCTTACTTATCGTGTCAGCATCCCTATGCAGTACCGGGAAAACAGCTATACGGTTCCTTTAGTCAAAAAGAACAAGCTTGCCGGTTTGCTGCTGCGTTACGATTCGCGGTCACAACTGCTCGATGCCATTCCAGCGCCGGTGATCACCCATTTCTTGAAGGAAGCCGAAACCAAGAACTATCGGGGGTTTCCTTCAGCCGGCTTTTCATTTTTTCCTACGCGCGATCCAGAGCTGCGCCAGTTCGCCGATGAAACGGCAAAGCGTGGAGTTTATGTAACGAGCGTAGAGGCTGGCACGCCAGCGATGAAAGCTGGGCTTAAAGCAGGCGACGTGCTGACTGCGGTTGGAAATCACGACATCGATGAGAACGGCAATTATGTAGATCCGCTCTACGGCAAGATCGAGTTTACCAATTTGCTGACCGCGCACGCATACGCCGGTGACGTGGTTCCCGTTCACATCGACCGGGACGGCAAACCGATGCAGCTCAATCTCACTTTGGAGCACCGCGCCGCAAAGGATTACGTGAGCCCGCCGTATTCGCTGGATGAACCGCCGCGATACTATGTCCTTGGTGGCATGATTTTTCAGGAGCTGTCCCGGCAATATCTCAAAGAATGGGGCCGGAACTGGGAACGACAGGCGCCCCAGCGACTGGTATACATGGATCATTTCCAGTCCGAGCTGTTTCCGGACAGAAACCGGCGGGTAGTTATTCTTAGTCAGGTTCTGCCCGCAAATAGTACCATCGGGTACGATGATCTCGCCTACCTGACAGTGAAGAAAGTGAATGGCAAAGAAATCAAATCATTAGACGACCTGGCCGAAGCTGTGAAACACCCGGTCGATGGCTTTATTAAAATCGAGACGGAAGAAGATCCAAAACAAATCGAGCTCGATGCGTCGCAGGTCGTCGCAGAAGCCCCGGCGCTCCAGGAAAACTACGGCATCTCTTCACTGCAAAGGCTGGAGTGACGGCACAGCAAGCCCCAGTTGCAGCCGATGAGATGGAGATAAGCCATGACTAACCTGGACAACATAACAGCGGAAGAGCGTGACCGCGAACAGCGCATCACACTAGGATTAGGTGGAACCGGTGATTTCCTTCCAAATGATCACCGCTGCCAGCGTCTGGTGGGAAATTCCCTCATGAGACAGAGATGGCCTCACTTTGAGATTACAAGCTCACGGAAGTGCTATAACGCTGCCCAGTCTACTTTCTTGAGATCAATCCCCAATGCTTTGACATTCTGCGCAAAGATATCGGCGTTGTTACCAGTATCGAAAAGGATGCGCTTGCCGTTATATTCTATGAACGCCGAAAATCCCCAATCCTTCTTCAGCTTGGAAGACTTGCCGAAAGCTTCATAAGGATAGTGACACGATTTACAGACTGAGCAGTTGATACGACTGCGCTCAGCAGCAAGATACACACAGCTGCATAACAAGCAGATATTCGGGATCTCATTTTGCGTCCTTTCATACCGGAGAAGAGAGCGGAATAAAGAAGTAAAGCGGAATCAAGACGAAAAGCCAGACCGGAGTGATAAACCGTGCCATGAAGAAACTAGTGATATGCTGGCTGCCTACCAGAGTTCCAAAGTCCAGCGTTTGTGGATTCTCGGGTGATAAGCCAAGGAGTCGGGTACATCGGTAAAAGAGAAAGGGAACCAACCATCCACCGAACAACGCTGCTACTGTCTCAAGTAACTGGTTTGCGATCGAGCACCCTACCATCTAACGAGACGGTGCTGAGCGACCGCCACCGAGGGCGAGCACGGCTCGAAGTGAAGAGGTTTTAGTCCTGTGAAATGTGGGCGCGCAACGGGTGGCGGTTCGCTCGAGCGGTTGGTTAGGTCTTTGGGCGTCGAATCTCAGGCTCGTAGCCGGGAACAGGATCACTTCGGATATCGATGAAGTGCTTCGGATTCCACTGATATCTCCAGCCAGTCTGGCGACAAAAGTCATCCAGGATTTCTCGGACAGACACATTTTTTCCATGAAATGTGACCTGGCCTCCTGGTTTTGCCGGGTATCCACCGGCCGTGTACGAATAGCTCAGAGCGAAGTCTTCACCATACGTTTTGTGGACGGCCGCGATCAGCGCTTCAACCGCCGCCAGCATGCGCATTCGCTCGATGTCCACGCGCGCAAATCGCACCTCTAGCGGGTGAACTTGCCTCATGTCCCTTATTAGCGGTGGCGCCACGACCAATCGGGGCGGAGGAGATGCACATTCGGCGAGACAAAGAGCGAAGATGACGAACAAATGGCGCACCTGCATAGACCTAACGAGACAAAGCTGAGCGACGGCGAACGAAGGCGCGCGTCGCTCGTAGTGGAAGCGTAGAAATCATCTCAAATGTGGATCGTACAGCGGTCCACCGCTCGCTCCATCGCTTGTTTAGGTCTTTTGCGACTTCGCATCGCCCCACTCTACTTCAGCTAAGTCCAATCTGTCACCGAGCAGTGCACGAGCCACCCTGGAAACCGAGCGGTGGCCATAGCCCTAACGAGAATTCGAACCAAATTTTGGACCTGATATATCCAAATTTTGAGTCTAATCCGAATTGAGTTTGGGGTTTGGGAGGACAAAATCGCTGCCATGTCGGGCATCGTAGTGAGACGGCCACCGCGGGGCAAACCCAAACTACTCAAAAGGGTGCGCTTCGATGCGCACACGACGCTACAGACTGTGAACAAACAGGCCAGTGTAGATTGGAATCCGGGACGGATTCCTTTCCACGCTAAACGATATGCGCATCTACCAAAAACGCACGCCGTTTAATCCAGCATGATTACTGATGCTGCGGTCAGCCACACGCGGCTAAACCTTCCGATTTAGCGATCAGCCGAGCCGCCAGCGTCATTGATTGCGCGCGGCTTTGAGAGGAAACAGTCGACTTCGTCGTTGTAGGTGTCGAATGGATTGCCCATGACAAGGAAGTCGCGGCTGTCGCAGGCGATGGAGTCCCAGTTAATCACGTACGGGACGCCGCAGGGGCGGGACTGGAAAAAACTGACGGCGCGGGCGCGACCGGATGCACGCGTGTTAGCAGGTGGAACACGGGTCGCGGCCGGTGGGCACACACTGTTGTTCCATTCGGCAATCCGTTTTCCGGGGGTCACACCATAGAACAAACCACGGCGCGGGTCGATGTTGTGGTACTCCAAGTCGATGCTTTGCAGCCAGGGATCGTCCCATTTGAGGGATTCGGCTTCGATGAATGTTTCCATCAGCCATTTTTTAGTGAGCCAGTCAATGCCACCAATGAGCGCATGCCGGTTGTGCGGAATCGTCTCGAGAACGAATCCCCAGTTTTCGAGTAACCAATTAGTTTCCGCGCTGCTATGCCGCAAATGTTTCTGGGCCAGGTGATGAAACTCCCACTGCACGTCGACCGCGCTAACCGTCTTACCACTCTCGAGCCGGACGATCCATTGCTCTGTAGGATCGCGGGAGATGTCCCGCGTGCTCTGCACTGCATCGGCAAGAACGAGGTTTCGCGGTAACCGGCCTTCCTCAAGTAACGACAGGATGCAGGCAGTGGTCCCGATCTTTAGCGCGGTAGCATAGGGGCTCATGTTTGAGTCGCCGATCAGCAAATGGAGTCGCCGATATTTTCGATAATCGGCCAGCGGCTCGTCGCGCGCGTTAATAATGGCGCGATTGAATTGAACCCATTGATAAATGTCATTGACGATGTGATCGGCGCGCTGGCTCAATTGGAAATTCACCTGGCCATCGGGCTGCGGTGGCTCGAAATCGAAGGCCAACGGGTTGGATTGGCCGACCCGACCGGCACCGGTGAAAATCTGGCGCGTCGCCAGGAAAGTCAGCAACGTCCCCAGAATGGGCGGCGTAAATTGCGCTTCGCGTCGCATCAGATAATTCTCGTGGCAACCGAACGTTGCCCCGGTCTGATGGTCTACGTTGTTTTTAATGAACGAGACACGATCTGCCGCGCCGAGGGCGATCAGGGCCGATTGCAAGAGTTCATCTCCGGCCAGCTCGTAGGTCACGAGATCGTGCAGATCCAAACATTCCGGCGATGCATACTCGATGTGGCCCATATCGAGGTAAAGCCGGCCGCCGTTGAGTAAAAATCCTCCGTTACCGGGCGGTTCCTCATAATCGCGGTAATGCAAATCGATCGTTCCGGCGTTGGCTTTGCGGAAAAGATAATTTTTTACCTTTGCCGGCCAGAGCTCGGAATTCGTGTGCGGCTCGTCTTCGCTCAGAAGACAGCCATACTCAGTTTCGATTCCAACGATCCGATCCATTGCATTGAACTAATGCACCGATCGGATTTGGCCAAATAAAAAACCACAGTCCTTCACCGTCACTCGTCCCAAGGGCACGGTCGCCCACGTCGCACTCTTAATGTTTGCCGAGCATCACGTGATTTTGCGCCAAAGCACGGCATTCTGCTTTCGGCAGTGGCGCAGAGGAGCGCCCGCGCTCCTCTGCAAAAACCGGTTCAAGCTACACCCCCCAGTAGCTGCCCAACCTCAACGAGGCCAATCGCGGCTCAGGGGACCCCGCCTCTACCTCGCCAACCGAAGACTAACGCAAGGACGAACAGCAGAAGGAAAATAAAAAACAGGATTTTCGCGATCCCCGCCGATGCGGCGGCGATGCCGCCGAATCCAAAGACCGCTGCCACGATTGCAATGATCAAAAAAACTACAGCCCAACCTAACATGTTTCACCTCCTCGGAGAGTAAATCGCATTTGCCAAGCGCACCGCGCGCCTCAGCGTTTCATCGACTATCCAAATCTTGATTTACGACCCGGCAGCCAAATCGCCAGCGCAGCGGGCTTGATTGTGATTTTAACTGTGCCGAGTCGTTGCGGCTTGTTCGTTTTCCTACCCGGCCATCCTTTGCCATCGAGATGGATTGCGCCGGCTGTTGCCCCGACAGAAAGCTCGCGGAATTTGCGCAGCTTTAGCGGAAAGCGTTCCTTTTTCCCGGCAAGGCGCGCCTCAAGATGTCTGATTAGCAACTTGCGGTCTTCTTCACGCACTGCGACGAAGTCCAGCCGGCCGTCATCGCTGGCTGCTGCCGGAGCGAGATAGAGCGCTGGGCCGGCAAAGCGAGTGTTCATTGCTCCCCACAGGATGTATTGGCCGGAGATGTCTTTGCCGTCTATTTTCATCTTCCAGTACCGCGCCGGATAATCGAGCGCCAATTCCCGCATGAGCGCCACGTCTCCGGCGAGTTCTTCGTTCGGCGATTCTTCCTCTTTTTTCCTCGCTTTTGCCGCGGAGAAATAGTCGGCAAAGAGACCGCCTCCCGCCGCTTCCAAAAAATACTCCCTGCGCGATGAAATTTGCGCGACCGCGACATCCAATGGCTGGCTTTTTCCGCACTGCAGCGATTGAATTATCTCTTCAAGAGAAGCTGTGAAACCCAGGCTGCGCGCCAGATTGTTTGCTGTCCCCAGGGGTAAAATGGCCAACGGAATCCCGCTTCCCATGACTTGCCGCGCGGTTCTGTGCACGGTGCCGTCGCCTCCAGCTGCGATGACAAGATCAACCGGCGTTTTAAGCGCCTTATTCCAACCACGTTTCCTCATCGATTGATATACCGGCTGATATCCAAGTTTTGTCAGCAGTTCCTTCAATTGTTTCCCGCCGTGTTTGCGGTCGCCCGCTTTGGGATTATGAATCAAGAGAACTCGCATGGTTTACCTGGTAATTGACGCGTTCTTGCCATCTATTCGACTAAAACCACTCCGATAGGCGTCTCTTCATGTGAAGATGCGGATTCTAATTTCAAACGACGACGGTGTTTACAGTCCGGGAATAGTAGCGCTGGCGAAGGCAGCGAAACGTTTCGGAGATGTGCGCATCGTTGCACCCGATGTCGAACAATCCTCGATGGGTCACGCAATCACCGCATCGCGTCCCTTGCGATTTAAACGCATTCACCTCGATAGCTTTGAGGCGTATCGTGTTAACGGCACGCCAGCCGATTGCGTTGCGCTGGGGATGCATCGTTGGGCCCATGTGGATGTCGTTCTTTCCGGCATCAATCTTGGGCTGAACCTGGGTAACTCCTGCTGGCATTCCGGCACGCTCGCCGCGGCGAAGCAAGCCGCATTGCTCGGCTCGCGGGGGATCGCTTTTAGCACGAACGCAAGCGGCAGTGGCGAACCGGAATTCGCCGCCCTCGAATCATACGTTGTGCGTGTGCTCAATTTACTCCTAGGGCTTAAGACGCTATCGCTCGTCAACGTAAATCTTCCGGAAAAACCGAGAGGCATCCGCTGGACCCGACAATCGGTACGGCATTACGACGGCAAAGTTGTTCCCGACAAAGATCCCGCCGGTCGACCAATTTTCTGGTTCACTGTCACTCCGTTGCAAGGCGCGGCGAAAGGGACTGACCGCTGGGCAATCGAGCACCATTGGGTTTCAATTACGCCATTGCGCCTCGATCTTACGGATGAAGTAAATCTCGCCCGGGCACTTGCTCTTTCGGATGCATCAGCCACAAATGTCTCGAATAAACAGCGCCGCTCTGCACGCTCCCGCCGCAAGAGGAGACAGACGGGGTAAGTGGTACGAAGCCTTCAGGCTTGACCTGCAACGAGGCTGATTCCCTCATCACGGATTCGCTTCGAGTGGGGCAGGCAGCGAACTGCCAGTTGCCCCGGAGCGCGTTTTGCTAATAGAATCTCACGGTGCCAAGGGAACCAAAACAGGGCGGCGGTTCGAAGCGAAAGGGAGAATTGCCATCCCACCGAATGCCGAAAAACTGGTCCAGTAGCTCAGCGCTAGATGAGACAGCTGAACAATTTCACATCCTGGTGGATAGCGTGGAGGAATATGCCATCTATCTGCTCGATCCTACCGGTAACATTATTACATGGAATACAGGTGCGCAGAAAATAAAAGGCTATTCGGCTGAGGAAATCGTCGGAAAAAACTTCGCCTCCTTTTACACCGCGGAGGACGTTGCCGCTGGTAAACCGCAACGCAATCTGCGAGAAGCGGCGCGGCGCGGATCCATTCGCGATCAAGGCCTGCGGGTCCGAAAAAATGGATCAACCTTCGAAGCCGAAGTTATCATCACCGCGCTTCTGAACGACACGGGAAAAGTTCGCGGTTTCTCGAAGGTCACGCGCGACGTTACCGACCAAATTCGAAGCCGGGAAATCGAAGCGGAAAACATTGCGGCGCAGAAAGCGGGCAAGGCGAAAGACGATTTCCTGGCCGCATTAAGCCATGAATTACGTACCCCGCTTACGCCCGCCCTCGCGGCGGCCACGTATCTTTCTGATAACGCTGACAAACTTCCGCCTCAGTTCGTGGAAGATATCGAAATTATAAAACGCAATGTTCAATTGCAGGCCCGCTTGATTGACGATTTGCTCGATCTCACCCGAATTGCGCGCGGTAAGCTTCATCTGGAATGGGAAGACTGCGACGCGCACACAGTGATCAGCAACGCTCTGGAAACCGCGAGCTCAGCCATGGCTGCAAAAAAATTGAAAATATTGACGACGTTTGAGGCAACAGAGTTTCACATCCTGGCTGATTGCATCCGGCTTCAACAGGTGTTTTGGAACCTGATCAATAACGCTGTGAAATTCACTCCTCAAGGCGGAGAAATCGCCCTCCGCACGTTTAACGACGAGGCTGGCCGTTTTCATTTCGAAATCACCGATACAGGGATTGGCATTGAACCCCAGCGGCTGGCGTCGTTGTTCCGGCCATTCGAACAGGCCGATCCTTCGGTAACGAGACAGTTCGGCGGGCTTGGCCTGGGCCTGGCGATTTCCAAGCGTTTAGTGGATCTTCATCACGGCAAGATTGAGGCCGAAAGCGCCGGCCGAAGTTTCGGCGCCACATTCAAAGTAATACTCGACGTACTATCAACGGCGGCGCAGAAAAAAGTTTCAAGCTATCGCGCCACCGGAAAAGCCTTCAAACCGCTGCGCATTCTGCTCGTCGAGGACCATCAGGACACGAGGCGCACCTTGTCGCGTCTGCTCACTCATTTCGGTCACAAGGTTGTCGCGGCGAATAACGTCGGCAACGCCATGCAAATAATCGACGCGAATAAAGTCGATGTGTTGTTATGCGACATCGGCTTACCCGACGGAACTGGTTTTGACGTAGTCTCGCAAGCGCGGGCAAAACAGCTTATCAAAGCAATTGCGCTCACCGGTTTTGGCACTGAGGACGACGTTCGGCGCTCAAGGGACGCAGGATTCGATTTTCACCTGGTGAAACCAGTCAACTTTCAAGAGTTGCAAACCGTCCTCGAGAAAGTCGCGCTCCCTTAGCGAATCAGTCGTCGCCGAAATCAGCGCCAGTCTAAAGTTGTACGAGCACGCCTCGGCTTTACAGGTTCCCTGTCAACGCGAGGACGATTATAATCAAAAGAATCAATCCAATACCTCCGCTGGGCCAGTAACCCCAGCCCGAACTGTAAGGCCACGACGGTAACGCGCCAATCAGCAAAAGAATTAAGATGATCAATAGAATTGTGCCCATGGCTTCTCCTTTTTGGAAATATGTTCGTCAGGGCAAATGATTTTGGATGTTACGCACCTTCGCCGAAGGAATTATCTGCAGAGTCGATTGCGCGGAAAAGCGTGAGTTGTCTAAACGACATCAAGACCGACCACACTTCCGAAAGTTTCGTGGCCGTTACCCACAAAACTTCCATCTCGATTAGCCGTGTTCGATTTGCTTTGTTTCAACACGGACGGCGTATTCGCTCGGCTCGAGCTGGCGACCGGCTCGTTGTGCATGAACTTGAGTAAATTCCGCGCCGAACAGCAGGATTTGCGATGAATAATAAACCCATAACAGCAATGTGATCAGCGAGCTCGCCGCTCCGTATGCCGAGCCGGCAGCGCCGCTGCCGAGATAGAAACCCAGCAGCCATTTTCCAATACCGAATAGGATAGCGGTTATGACCGCGCCGATCCATACGTCGCGCCATTGAATTTCCACGTCGGGAAGAAACTTGAAGATCATGGCAAAGAGCAGAACAACCACGGCGAAATCGAAGCCGACATAAAGAGTGACAGCAATCACGATCCCGCCGGGCAACAACGATTGAATGTAATGGCTAAAGCCTTTCAGCAGAGCTTCGATTGCCAGTGAGACAAGCAACAGAAAACAAATGCCGGCAACCATGCCAAAGGACAGGAAGCGGTTTCGAAGGAAGCCCCAGATACCGGTGCTGGGCTTCGCCTTTACGCCCCAGATCGTGTTCAACGCGTCCTGAAGTTGCCCGAAAACGCCGCTCGCTCCAAAAATCGCAAGACTGATCCCGATAATGGTGGCGATTGTACTTTTACCTGGGTGCGACGCTTTTTCGGCAATGTCTTGCACGACTTGTATCGCATTTGGATCGAGAAAATAACTCATCTGCTGCATAATCCTGTCCCAGGCACCTGCCGGATCTTTGCGGAAAATCACGCCTACGATCGAGAGCAGGACGAGAATAAGTGGCGCAAGTGAAAAAACGGTGTAGTAGGCAAGCGCCGCGCCGAGCTGTGGCGCCTTGTCCTGCAGCCATTCGCTGAACGTTTGCTTTAGCAGACCAAAAGCCTGCACAAAGACGGATGATTTTGGTGCTGCTGACGTTTGTTGCATAGACATCAAAATCTCCTTTTTGAGAGAGATCGCCCGCGCCGCTCCATTTGGCCGTTGGGTGAAACCTGTGCTACTCGATTTAGACATCCAGAACGTTGCGTCCCGCGAAAGT
Source organism: uncultured Verrucomicrobiae bacterium (assembly GCA_963807435.1). Taxonomy (GTDB): domain Bacteria; phylum Verrucomicrobiota; class Verrucomicrobiia; order Chthoniobacterales; family UBA10450; genus Udaeobacter. The sequence goes on along the minus strand of CAWECA010000010.1, from coordinate 572,495 downwards.
AATCATGGATGTTGCTGAAACCGCCCATACCACCAATGGAAGCGCGCTCGGTGGAAGAAATTCCGGACGGCGATGGCTGGCAGTACGAACCTAAATGGGACGGGTTCCGCTGCCTGGCGTTTCGCGATAGCCGCAACATTTATTTGCAATCAAAAGCCGGACAGCCTCTGGCGCGTTACTTTCCCGATATTGTAGAGAATCTGACAAAGCTGGCTCAACAAGAGTTTGTCCTCGACGGCGAACTCGTGATCGCCGCTGGCGACGCACTTTCATTCGATGAATTGCAATTGCGTCTGCATCCCGCCGTCAGCCGAGTCCGGAAATTGGCGGCAGGCAAGCCAGCAACGTACATCGTTTTCGATCTACTGGCTGAGGATGATGAATCGTACTTGAAACGCAGTCTGCGTGAACGCAGGCATCTTCTGGAAAAATTTGCGCGTTTGAACCTGCGTCGAAGCACAAACATACGGCTTTCTCCAGCGACAACTGATTACGCAGTCGCTACGGATTGGTTTCGCAAAACCGGACGCGATCTTGACGGCATCATCGCGAAACGCCTCGATGCGGGGTATGCTTGTGGCGAGCGCAGTGCGGCAGTAAAAGCTAAACAATTCCGGACTGCTGATTGCGTTGTGGGCGGATTTCGCTACGCGACCGGCAAGCGCGTTATCGGCTCTCTGCTGTTAGGACTCTACGGCAACGATGGCTTGCTGCACCACGTCGGATTCATCGCTGGCTTCAAAGCTTCCGAACGCAGCGCACTGACAAAAAGATTCGAAGCGCTCAGAAAACCACCGGGGTTTACTGGCAATGCGCCAGGAGGACCAAGTCGGTGGAGCACAAAACGAAGCGGAGAATGGGAACCAGTGTCTCCTAAAACGGTCGTTGAAGCTGGATACGATCATTTTACCGGCGGCCGCTTCCGGCACGGGGCAAGATTTTTGCGATGGCGCAGCGACAAAGCCCCCCGTCAGTGCACCATGGATCAGGTCGAGCGCCGCACAGACAAAGCAATTGCGCTTCTTTAATGTGTTGATCGCTTCGACTGAAGGAATCTTAGAACTGCTCGTTCAGCGACGCGTAGATTAGGTGGTTTCAATGCCGTGCCCTCGCCATTGAAACCGGCGATTCGCTTCCGGTTCAGATAGGCTGCGACGATTTCCGGATGAACGTAGCATTTGCGACAAACCGCAGGTGTGTTGCCAAGGAGTTCTGCCACTGCGCAAATAGCTGTTTTGATATTCGACTTAGCTTGTTTTTTCGTTTCAAACTCTTCCTGTTTATCAAGCGCAATCGCCGCAAGCACTGTCCCACCCCAGGTGCGGAAGTCTTTCGCCGTAAAGTCTTCGTCCGTGATTTGACGCAAATATTCGTTCACATCCTGAGACGTAATGTTCTGTACCTCTCCCTCCTCATCGAGAAAATGGAATAAATCCTGGCCTGGCAAGTCCTGGCATTTCGCGATGACTTTCGCCACGCGCCGATCGCTGAGGTCTACTTCATGCTGTCGACCACTTTTGCCACGAAACCGAAAGCGCACCTTGGAGCCTTTGACCGTGACGTGCCGATTTTTCAAGGTCGTTAGACCGAACGAGTTGTTTTCGCGCGCGTATTCTTCGTTGCCGATGCGTATGAACGTTTGCTCGAGAAGGCGCACGATTGTGGCCACTACTTTCCGGCGCGGCAGCCCGGGCAATTTCAAATCCTGAGCAACACGCCGGCGGATCTTTGGGAGAGCTTTGGCAAATTGCGTCAGTCGGTCGAACTTATCTTCGTCGCGCACCTCGCGCCAGCGCTCGTGATACTTATACTGTTTGCGGCCTCGCGCGTCGCGGCCAGTTGCCTGGATGTGGCCGTTTGATGAGGGACAAATCCAGACATCCGTCCAGGCAGGCGGAATGGCCAGGCGCTTGATCCGGAGCAGCCGCTGCTCGTCGTGAATCGCCTTTTTTTCCGTGTCGAAATACTCGAAGTGGTTACCCTTGGCTCGCCGCGTGTAGCCGGGACGCTCGTCGCTCACGTATCGTAAGCCGGCCTCCGCCGCCGCGTCTGCAGAGTCAGCTGCAACCCCGGCTTCGACTGTTTTCCCGTTCCGACTCTGTGGAGCGCGCGTTCCCATTGGCAAATAATCACACCTGAGAAATTGTTCCTGCTTCGTCAAGGTGCGACTTCAAATCGTGCGCCAGGTTCCTATTGGCGGCACAGATTCTTCAGCAGGACCGGCTATCACGTCGCCGGTTGGTTTGAAACGTGAGCCGTGGCATGGGCAGCCCCAGCTCGATTCAGCCGGGTTCCACCTGACAAGACAACCAAGGTGCGGGCAAACAGGTGAGACCCGATGCAAATGCCCCTTACGATCGCGGAAAACGGCAATCTTTTTCCCGCGCGAATTTGATAACCATTCCGTCGCCACGTTTGAGTGTTCGCACCTACGCGGTTTCCGGACGCGCAAGTCGATCCTTAATCATATAGTAAGGATAGTCGCTGTTTTCTCGCAGGTAACGTGCCGAGCCTTTGATTTTTTTCGATCCACGGCAAACAGCTCGGTCCATGGATTCTTTCGCCCAGCGATCCAATGCCCGCCCTCGTTGCCGCTGCTGTCGCGAAGGTCATCCCGTTGCCGCAAAAACCGGTGGCGATGAATTGCCGCTCTGTATTCTCCCCGATATAGGTAAACCATCGGGTGTGGAAATGACCTGACCCGACCACCGATGATCGACGCGTGCCGCCGGGACGATTTTTTTCAATCGCTGCCACAAACTTCGGAGACTTCCGAATCGGCACGGTGTCGATCTAGACAGGAACATTCGTCATCTTTCATTGTTCGGTGCACATGCAAGTTTTAGCCGTGCTCACCGGCTGTTAGATTCGATAAGATACCTCTTCCGGAGCTTTCTACGGGGCGCCCGACCGGATTTCACCAAACGAGACACGCAAAAACGGCGCGGCATGCGACATAGATTGTATGAAGGAACAGAGGGAAATTGTTTCAGTGTTGGATGAGTTAATCGAAACGCTTAAAGATGGGCACGAAGGTTTCAGTCAAGCCGCGGAGAAAGTAACTGATCCGAAATTACAATCGCTCTTCCGTGAGTACTCGGATGAACGGTCACGGTTTGCCACGGCTCTGCAGGCCGAGGCTCGCAAACTCGGGGAAAAAGAACCGGAGCCGAGCAGCAGCGCTGCCGGAGCCTTGCATCGTGGCTGGATCAATTTGAAATCTGCCCTTACCGGAGGCGATGAGCACGCGATCCTTGCCGAATGCGAACGTGGTGAAGATTCAGCTGTGGAAGCATTTCAAAAAGCGCTGAACGACGATCTGCCGCCGGCGGTGCAGGAGCTTGTTTCGCGGCAATACGCCGAAATCAAAGCCGCGCACGACCGCATCCGGGATCTGCGCGATGCGGTGAAAACGGCCTAGAAGCTAATGTTCGCAGACAATTGACTCTGCCGCGGGAAAACGCGGGTCAGAAGTTTTCTGCAAGTTTGAAACGGCCTTTGCCGCCGATTGGGGCCGGCTATGAGCCGTAATGCGCCTTTCTACTCTTGCGCGGGCGCCGATTTGTACTCGTCGCACCGCGCAAATTGCAATTGGGGCTGTTATACTAATCTGTTCAGCCGTATTAATTGGGAAGAGCAAGCTATATGTCTGAAGAAACTTTAGCGATTACCGACAATCGCACCGGCCAGTCGTACACCTTGCCTGTTGAAAACGGGACGGTGCACGCGATGGAGTTCCGCAAGATCAAAACCGATGCACACGACTTCGGCCTCATGACCTACGACCCCGCGTTCATGAATACGGCGTCTGCCAGAAGCGCGATCACTTTCATCGATGGTGACAAAGGGATTCTGCAATATCGGGGCTACCCGATCGAACAACTCGCGGAGAACTTTAACTACCTGCAAGTCGCCTACTTAATTCTCTACGGCGAGCTGCCCAACGCCGAACAATCGATAGCTTGGACACACGACATTACTTTTCACACGTTCGTCCACGAAAGCATCAAGACGCTAATGCAAGCGTTTCGTTACGACGCGCATCCGATGGGGATGTTCATCAGCACGGTCGCCGCGCTCTCGACGTTTTATCCCGAAGCCAACAGGGTGGATGATGCGGAGAATCGCTCGGCGCAAATCAAAAGGCTGATCGCAAAAGTCCCAACGATTGCGGCGTTTTCCTACCGTCACAATCGCGGCTTGCCGTATGTGTATCCGAACAACGACCTTTCATATACCGGCAATTTCCTGAGCATGATGTTCCAGATCGGTGAGGCCAGCTACACGCCGAACCCGGCATTGGAACGCGCGCTGGACGTTCTTTTTATTTTACACGCCGACCACGAACAGAATTGCAGCACCAGTGCGATGCGCGCGATTGGTTCAAGTCGCGTAGACCCCTACAGCGCGATGGCAGGCGCGGCAGCCGCGCTGTACGGTCCGTTACATGGCGGAGCCAATGAAGCAGTGCTCTGGATGCTCTCACAGATCGGTGACACGCAGAACATTCCCGAATTCATCCAGCGCGTTAAAAAGGGCGAAGGCAGGTTGATGGGTTTTGGCCATCGCATCTATAAAAATTATGATCCTCGCGCGCGCATCATCAAACACGTTGCTGACGACGTCTTTGCGGTAACTGGCCGCAATCGCTTGCTCGACATCGCACTGGAGCTAGAGCGCATCGCTCTCGAGGATGAATATTTCATCTCACGCAAACTGTACCCAAATGTCGACTTCTACTCCGGTATCATTTATCAGGCGATGGGTTTGCCGGTTACAATGTTCCCCGTGATGTTCGCAATCCCGCGCACCGTGGGTTGGCTTGCGCAATGGCAGGAGATGATCACCGATCCCGAGCAAAAGATCGCCCGACCGCGCCAAATCTTTGTTGGCCATCCACCCAGGGAGTTACCAAGGCAAAAGGCTTAGCGAGTCCACGCAGGCAACAGAGTCGCTGTATGACTGACTCGTCCCTCGTGCAGACTTCCAGTTTGTGACCATTCGCCGCTATTCGGATCGTACAGTTCGGCTGAATGAAGAGATGTCACATTGCCATCCCGCCCGCAACCAGCACCCGGCCATCCAGCAACACACACTGGCGCATAGCGAGGCCAAGAATGAGAAAGCTGAGGGGCAAGCAAGGATTAACATTGGGTTCTCACGACGCTGGTGCACATCTATTGCAAACAGGATTCTCGTGCAAACAAATCGTCTTCTGGTTGGCAGCTTTACCGACCGTTCAGCACTGTTTGTGGTGAAGATTTGTTCATTTCGATTTGCACACTTACTTGTTGCAAACTCGCACTCAGTGCTTGCACCTGCTTCTCAAGTCGCGCAATAGTAGCTCCCTGTTGCTGCACTGTCTTGTGCTCCCTGAGGAATTCGTTGAGCAGCATCGCGTTTACCTGTTCATAGCGCACGCTGTAAGGTCTTCCTTCGGTATCTCGCACCACCAAACTGGGATTCACTTTTGCTACATCCTCGGCCGCCAAACCAAATTGCGGAATTCTTTCAGGGTCGATTTCTCCCTTATAACGAAAAGTGACAGGTTTAAGCGAAAAAATTGATTCACTGGCATTAGCCATTGGTTTGATATCATCCTTAAATCGAGCGGAAGATGTCAATGTGCCAAGCTTGCCGTTTCCTGTGACGAAGACCTGTGTGCCGCCGCTTGCGGTCTGCCCGCTTATGCCGGCGATATAACATGCCGTTACAAATGATGAATCGCCAATCCGTATCGTCGAGCTTTCGTGTGTCACACCGTTGGCAGACGTTGCTCCAATGTAAATGTTGTCGTTGCCTTCCACAGAAGCTCCGGCGTAATAGCCGATCACCGTATTAAATGAACCGTGCGCGTTCTGCACCAGTGCCGAAGCCCCGACAACGACGTTAACACCTCCGTCCACGTTTTTCTCGAGTGCGAGATCACCAACGGCAGTGTTTTGAGTACCTGTTGTGTTGCTGAAAAGCGCGGAGTCTCCAATTGCGTTGTTTGAATCGCCGTCAGTATTTGCAAACAGCGCCCGGGCTCCAACCGCGGTGTTGAACTGCGCCGTGTTGTTTCCAGTTGAGTCGTTGTTCGTGAGAGCCAAATCGCCAATCGCGGTATTTTCCGAGGCGTGCATGTTTGAAGAAAGCGCGCTTTCGCCGAAAGCATTGTTGAAAGATCCGTCAAGGTTACTAAAGAGCGCAAAAGCGCCGACAGCATCGTTGTACCCTCCGATATCATTGCTTTGTAACGTCTGATCGCCAACAGCGGTATTCCCCGGATCGGTGCTGACAACTCCAAAACTGCTGACGTCAGCACTTCCTAACCGGCCACTTGAAGGATCTATTAGCACTGCCTGATTTGGCGCTGCCGGGCTCATCGAAGCGATCCCGGCGACAAACATCGCTTCGTGAATCGCCGGGTCCCCGATGCGGATCGTGGCAGATTCAACAGCAATCCCGATATTGCCGATAGCGATGTTGTTATCCCCGTTGGTAAGAGCAGACCCAGCCTCCGACCCGACCGCGATGTTGCCGTTACCTACCGACTTATTAAAAAGGGCGAATGCTCCGCAGGCCGTGTTAGCGTTGCCAGCCGTGTTGAGCAGAAGTGCTCCGACGCCTGTGGCGGTATTATTATTCCCTGTGTTGAGATCAAGTGCCGCGGCGCCAGTCGCGGTGTTGTAACTTCCAGTGGTATTGGAAAATAGCGAATTCCATCCAATCCCTGTATTTCCGGCGCCGGTAGTCAGGGATTGAAGCGCATTGCATCCCTTCCGCTGTTGTGAACCCCGGGTAGCAACCAGCCGGTAGCGGACTGATGGCTCCCGTCTGTGGCAAAAACCCAAAACATACGAGTATGATCGCGACCAGAAACGGCATTGTTGTTTTTTTGAAATGAATCAATGGATTCATGTGCTTTTCCTTCTCTTCCCCGCTGGGGTGGATTTGGGGGGCTCTGAGAAGAGACGGAGAATACAGCGGGGGGAAACGCTCCGGCCTTTTCAGACCCGTTTTCTAAGGCGCAGTCTTGAGAAAACCTCGGTTATCCGTCAAGCACAATTGCGACAGGCGCGAACGATCGATGCCAAATCCAGAAGCACAATCAGCCTTTCGTTGGCATACATAACGAAGCGCTCGACAGTAAGATTATTCCTCTTCCGCAAGCTATCGTTGAAATTCGACCCATGCTAACCCGGCGTTTTGCTTTACGCGCGATTACTTAACCGAATTCGGCTCCCTCTAGTTCCCCGTTGGCTGTGTTCCAAAACTCCAATAAATATCCACCACGCGTTGCGCGCCGGGTTTTGCTCGCCAGTGCGTGAGAGTGTGACGCATTACCTCGTCCAGGGCAGGAACCGGATTGCCTTTCAGGCTCGAAAATCGCTCATCGTAAACGGCTGTAACACTAAAGCCTTTCAAGACCGTCACCCCAGTGACCGCACCTTCATTGTCGATATTAAGACGATAAGTTCCTGTACCTCCTACTTGCGAACCTGTATAGCCTTCAAGTTCGCTCGGTATCGCCGGATACGGCGAATAAGTAAATGTCTGTTTTATGTCTGCCCGAGACCTTACGTTTAGGTGGACAGATTTTTCCGTGATGTTGCCCGCCTTTGCCGAACTTCCCGTCTTTTGTCTTGGCATCTCCGCAGCTAAGGACGGAAGCTGCAAAATCTCCGCTAGGACAATGACGATAACTAACGATCGTGCAATAGAACCCATTACAATACCGATTGCTTTTGAGTATCAATCACGGCCGGAATTGCGCAAGGCTCCTCAAATGCGCTGGCCGGTAGACGGCAGCATTGAGTTAGCACAACGTCGGAAAACCTTGCAAGCGGTACATTACCGCAGATCATCCTAACGATTCGTCGAGCGATTATTGCTCTTTTCCCGCTAAGTTAATTGTGGAATTTAAGGTGAGCTGGAAAGGCGAAGAACCCGGCTGGTGAAGCCTCCGCACGATTCAGAACCTTCCTGATGCAGAGTGTTGACCACGTCGCATTTTCCCGTCAAACACAATTGCTGCTTTGAGTCCAAAACGCAGTCAGCTTTTCTACAAATAACATATCCCCGAAGCGCTCTATCTCCGGATGATTTGAATTAACACTCGGGGAATAAAACCGTTCCGGAAACTGAGAAGTGCTTCGCTTGACTGATCACCATTCCCCCGTCATTTATCACTCTGACCGGTGAGGGCGGTTAGCTCAGTGGTAGAGCGGCTGGTTTACACCCAGTAGGTCGGAGGTTCGAAACCTTCACCGCCCAGTTTTTCAGTGATGAATGACTGGACTTTGCGCGATCCCTCACGACAACATTTCGACCACAGCGGCTTCGACGTGAATTTTTGTCGTGTCGAGAAATGGAATTCCGTTATGGCTTGCGGCGGAAAGAATTAGCGGCAATTCCGTTCCTGCGAGAACCACGCCATCGATGTCGCTCTTTGCTTTCATTCGATCGACAATGGCGAGCAAGCCGGCGCGGGTTTCAGGCAGAAATTTTCCAGGAACGAGTTCGCTAAAGTATTTCTCGTGCAAATAATCCTGGTCGTCACCTTCGGGCACCAAAAGCTCGATGCCGTCGCGCGCAAAAACATTCTGATAAAAATTCGCCTGCATCGTGTAGCGCGTTCCGAACATTGCGAGCCGCTTTAAATTCTGTGCTTTGGTGGCAGCGCGCGTCGCTTCGACAATACTGATCAGTGGAATCGGTGACTTTAATGCGACCTCATCGAATACGATGTGTGGCGTATTTGCAGAGATTATCCCAAATTCCGCGCCCGCCCGTGCCAGCCTGGCAATTGCTGAAAGAAGGAAATCCGCCATCCCGCTCATGTCGTTCGCGTCCATGAAATCGAGGCCTTTTCGCAGATCAACACTGACAATCATGAATTCCGGGTTGTGTTCATCGCCCGTCCGCTCGCGGTGTAGTGCGATAATCCGCAGGTAATAATCCACTGTGCTTTCCGGTCCCAGGCCGCCGATAATCCCGAGAGTCTTCATTTGATGAATACGAATGGACATGAATAAACACGAATGGAAAGGGCGGACGAGATCAGCCTGAGAAATGTCGAGGGGCAGAACTGCAGGTCCGCGGTCCTCAGCGGACACAAGACCTGGAGGGCTGGCTGTCGCCGTGACTACGCTGAGGATAGCGCGTAGCTACACGTTCTGGATTCTCACCAGTTCGTCATTCGACAGTCGGCGTTCGACGTTTCAGAATGGTCTGTTCGCGATTGATGAGAAATAAATCGGCGCTCCAATTTGTTGTCATCATCGGCATCGTAAACTTCTTTGCCGATTTTACGTACGAAGGCGCGCGGGGGATCGTCGGCCCCTTTCTTGGTTCGTTAGGCGCGAGCGCTGCCGTCCTCGGGTTGGTCGCGGGGCTGGGTGAACTTATGGGCTACGCTTTGCGCTCGGTGTCCGGATATGTCGCTGACAAATTTCACCGACACTGGGTGTTCGCTTTCGTGGGATATGCGGTCAACATGCTGGCCGTTCCTGCGCTCGCGTTGACGGGGCAGTGGCCAGCGGCGGCCGCTTTGGTCGTGGCAGAACGCGTGGGTCGGGGCATCCGCAAACCGACCGTGGACGCGATGTTATCGTATGCTGGCAAATCGATCGGCGCCGGCTGGGTGTTCGGTCTTAATGAAGCGCTCGATCAGGCCGGCGCTACAATCGGCCCACTGTTGATGGCGCTGATTCTCTATCGGAAGGGCGGATTTCGGACGGGCTTCGCTGTGCTGCTCATTCCCGCTTTGGTTTGTCTTACAACGTTGGTCGCGGCTCGTCTCCTGCATCCACGTCCGCACGAACTCGAGCAGATCGGGGAACACCCTCTTGTAAGTCCGAAGCTAACGCGCGCCTACTGGATTTACTTTGCAGCCGGAAGCTTGATTGCCGTCGGCTTCGCTGATTTTGCGTTGATCGGCTTTCATTTTCAAAAAGCCAATGTGATTCCGAGAGACTGGATTCCACTGTTTTACGCAGTCGCGATGGCGAGCGGAGCACTCGCGTCCATCCCCCTGGGCCAGCTTTTCGACAAATTCGGCACAAACGCGACCCTGTTTGCATTCGCTGTTTCGGCTTTGGCTGCCCCTCTTGTTTTTCTGGGCACATTTACCTTTGCATTGATAGGGATGATTTGTTGGGGAATCGGGATGAGCGCTCAAAGCTCAGTATTCCAGGCGATGCTCACCGGAGTCATTCCTTCATCAAAAAGGAGCACGGCTTTTGGGTTGTTTGATACCGGATTCGGAATCGCCTGGTTTCTAGGCAGTGCCGTGATGGGATTGCTTTACGATAAATCAGTGGCAGCCGTGGCGCTTTTTTCCATGATCTTCCAGCTCGCCGCGATTCCCATCATTTTCGTTGCCAATCGACAGCGTTAAATTTTCATGGATCCGTACACAAAACCAGGAGAGCGAAACGTCGGTCCTCTTCGACCAAAGATCCGGCATGTGCCGGAATCAGTGGAACGGCGATCGCGGCGTGAACGTCAGGCCGAAAAAGAAGAAGTAACAGCGGAGCGCCGCGCGATCAAAAAGGCCGCACGCCAACACCTGAAGAAACAACTGCTGCGCGAACTCGAAAGGGACAGCAAATAGGAGTTTCGGCTAACGACCACTGCTGAAAACGGCTTCGGTTTGCAAACCGCCGACAGGATGAAGGCTACAGAGGCGCGCTAATCCAAAAAGCATGCGATATGCTTTGCCGCGTGGGCATTTCCCACTACGATTCTGCGCATGAAAGCAGTCCGCTTCTCCCTAGTTTTCCTGGTATCGCTCGCTACCGTCAGCGCACGCGCATAGTCGTCGCTACAGCGTAAACCGGATGTTTCCAATAAGGCATTGATCACAAAGGCCACGCCAGGCATCGACACGAAAGCGTTCAAGGATCAAAGCGTGACCGCAGCAACGACAGCGCTGCGCAAACTGGCCGACGATTATTATGCGTGGCGAAACGAAAATTATCCTGTGCAAAGCAGCGAGGCCGGACTGCACACTTGGGACGATCGGCTAACCGATTATTCGCCAGCCAAAATTGCGGAGCGCACCAGGCACGTGCGGTCGCTGCTGGACGAGGTGCGCGGGATGAAAACGGATACTTGGCCAAGTGAGGAGCGCATCGATTGGATCCTGTTTCGTTCCCAACTCGAGAACGTCGAGTTCGGCGACCATGTTCTGAAATCTGAGAGCACAAATCCACAGGTTTACACGGGCGAATGCACCAGCGCGATTTTTTCGCTGCTGAAGAAGGATTACGATTCGCCAAGAAAACGCGCTCTCGCCGCTACTACCCGGCTCAAACAGATACCGGCGTTTTTGAAGCAAGGACTGAGGAATCTTCAAAACCCGGTAAAACTTTACGCGCAGCTCGCGATCCGGTCGGCACGGTCGATGAATCCGCTTTTGAATGGGAGCCTGATGGCGCTGGATGTGGACCTTGCACCTAACGAGCATGACGAGCTTGTGAAGGCTCGCGACGCAGCGCTGGTCGCCCTGCAAGGTTATGCCGACGAACTCGAAAGGCGCCTGCCGAAAATGGTCGATTTCAAGCCAATGGGCGAAGCAAACTACAATTATTATCTCAAGCGGGTTTTGCTTCTCCCGCTTGATGCCTCTGAGGTGGAAATGATCGGCCGCGTTGAACTGACGCGTTACCGTGCATTGGAGGCGCTGCTACCCGATCCTAAATTGGCGGATCCCAATCCAAAGCGAGCCGCGCACATCCCGCCCGATCAGGAATCGTTCTTAAGAGCGTACGAAAGCAGGGAGGCTGAAATGATTAGCTTCCTGGAAAAGCACAATCTCATCACCATACCGGAATACATCGGGCCATTCCAAATTCGGCAGTTACCGGAAGCGTTTAAGCCCACCAGCCCCGGAGGGTTCATGAACCCTCCCGGCGTTTATGATAAAGATCCAACGGGGTTCTTTTTCATCCCGACTTACAACCCGGAGTCGAAGAATTTTTATATTCGCGCGGCCATCGAGGATCCACGACCAATCCTCGGGCACGAAGGTATTCCTGGCCATTTTCTCCAGCTTTCAATCGCCAATCACCTGAACGATGAAATCCGGCGGCAGCATTAAGACACTGTTTTCGTACAAGGCTGGGCGCTCTATGGCGAGGAGATGTTAATGCGCACCGGCCTTACGCGAACAACTCGCCGGCACAAGGGCAAATTCTGCGACTGTCGCGCTATCGCGCCGCGCGCGTCGGGGTGGACGTGAACCTGCACACCGGTCGCTGGACTTTTGAGCAGGCGGTTAAGTATTTCATGGAAGCGGGCGGGCTCGATCGGGAAGCAGCGGAAGGCGAAGCAGCTGGAGCAGCGTCGAGTCCCACGTAGAAAATCAGCTACATCGTGGGCAAATGGCAGATCATGAACCTGCTTGGCCGCTACAAGGACCGGCGGGGAGAAGGATTCCAGCTCGGCCAATTCCACGACGATCTTATCAAGAATGGCAGCCTGCCGATTTCGGTGGTCGAATGGATCTTACTCGACGATCCGACCTCCATTCAACAAACGCTACAATAGTGGAATTTTGGACGGTTCCCGGCAGGAACGGTACGTTCAAGTTATTGTTCAGGCGATAATCAGATGTTCGCCGGCATATCCAATCAAACCGATAAGCTGGCCGCGTCGCCGCATAGCACTGTCAAAATCGACCTCTTCGTCACCTGGACACGACCCACGGCTCGAATGGGGTCTCGTTCTCGGAAGCCCATTTTCGGGCAAATTGCTTGAGTTCAGCTGCGTTGCGAAGGTTGAGCTTATGTTTGATTTTTTCAAAGTGTGTCTCAACAGTCTTGCGACTGCGGCGAAGGTGCTCCGCGATCTCTCGGGAACTGTATGAAGCGCCGAGGAGTTGAAAGACTTGCATTTCGCGATCTGACAGGAACCCAACCCCGACGCGCGAGGCAGCCGGTCTTTCATGCAATGCTCGCTGCATTACCGCCGCGGCGACATTCTCACTGAAATATAATTCTCCCACCAGAACCTTGCGCACCGCCCGCAGCACCTCCTCGGTGGGGTTTTCTTTCATGATATAGCCTGAAGCGCCGGCCCGAAGCGTGCGTTCGGCGAAGATCAGCTCGTCGCATCGAGAAAGGACGAGTACTTTCACTTCAGGATGCTCGACCCGCAACGTCTTAATTAGGTCGAGCGTATCACCGCTCTTCAAACGCAGCTCAAGAAGTAGAAGGTCGGGTTTACATTCTTCAATAAGTTTTTTCGCGTCCTCGGTGTTATCAGCAATACCGATGCACGTGAGGTCTGGCTGATCGTGAATCAGTTGCTTGAGACCAACGCAAACCAAGGGATGATGATCGACCGCGATAATACGCGACTTTTTCGGAGCCTGGTCTTTCAATACCATGGTCATGGAACGAGCGGTGTGCATTGGCTTGCCGCAGCACCCCATTCTTTGATCACCATCTACTTCGGATTTTTCAAAAGGAAGTTCCTAAAAAACTTTAGGATGACCAATTTCTTCCAAGGATCGCCGACACGTTACCGGCGGGAGTGTTCCCCCATTTGCGTAAAAGGCATCCGCGCGGGATGCCTTCGCGGATGTTCATATATTTCTGACAAGCCACCGGACTATCACCGAGCTTGCGTAACAATCGCCCAGATGACATTATCCGCCGCGGTGAAACGGGACACCCAATCCAGCGACCCCCCCAATGCTCGTTTCATGACGACGCGCTGGAGCATCGTTTTGTCCTGCTCGGACTCTGCTAGCGATGAAGACAAAGCGCAGGCTGCGCTTGCGGAGCTCTGCAAGATTTACTGGCGACCAGTTTTCTCCTTCATCTGCCGACAGGGACACTCCGTGCCTGATGCGCAGGATTCGACTCAGGAATTTTTTGGTCGCGTGATAAAAGGTCGCCTCATCCAGTCCGCTGATCGAAACAAAGGAAGATTCCGATCCCTTCTTCTCAAGGCGCTGCAGCGTTTCCTGCATGATGAAGGCGATAAGCGGCACGCACGCAAGCGGGGGGGTGACGTGCGATTTGTTTCCTGGGATGAATGGATGACGGAGGCGCCGTCCCATTTGTCAATTCAGGAGCAAGAATTCGGCAACTGGTCTCCGGAAAGAATTTTCGATGTGCGCTGGGCTGCGACGGTAGTCGAGCGCGCGCTGCGGCGTCTCGGCGACGAGTGCGAAAAACACGGACGCAGGCGCGTATTTGATGTCCTCAGTGGTTCTCTGACGGCAGATCGAAAAGACGTATCGTATGCAAATTTTGCCCGAATTCTCGGCCTTCAGGAAACGGCCGTAAAAAGCTTGGTGCACAGACTACGGGAACGCTATCGCGCTTTGCTTCGCGAAGAAGTTGCAGAAACCGTGGGCGGGATCCACGAAATCGACGATGAATTGCGCTACCTTTGCGCGGCATTAAGCGCCGCGGAATGAGTTCAAGCGAGTCGACTTGGAACCCATCACGGTGTCGCACTTTGTTGTCGACTGCGAACCCGTTGCGGCGGGTTCCGGTGCGACGTCCGCGTGTTTGTCATGTCGGATGGCTGTGAATAACTAGTCAAAAAATGTGTGAATTTTGAGTTTGCAACGTTTCGCGCCCAGCCTATGCTCGTAGGCCTTCATGAGGTCGCCCAGCGCCGTTGTCTCTTTACGTCTTCCGACTGAAACGGGTATTTGCGCGAACTGCGGATCCACGTCGCGCGTTGGTCAGGGCCTGTGTCTGAAATGTCTCCTTTCTACTGGTATTAACGGCAACGGCGAACATAACCCGGTTGAGCCGACGCTGGATGAATTGCTTAGTGAAATCCAAGGTCACGATGAGGACTGGATTCTGGGCAACTATCAGATTTTAGAAGAAGTCGGACGTGGCGGGATGGGTGTAATTTATCGGGCGCGACAACGCCATTCGCGTCGGATCGTGGCCCTCAAGCGCATTTTATCTTATCACGCTGACTCTCAAGAGACGCTGATGCGCTTCCGGCGCGAAGCTCAAGCTGCGGCCAACCTCGATCATCCCAACATCCTCCCGATTTACGAGGTCAGTGAAGGCCACGACGGATTGCCATTTTTTAGCATGAAATTTGCCGGGGGCGGAAGTTTGCTCGAAGCGGCCCCCGCGTTGCGCAACGATCCGCGGCGTGCTGTCGCACTAATGGTTAAGGTGGCGCGGGCGGTAGATTATGCCCATGAGCAAGGGATTCTTCATCGCGATATTAAACCGGGAAACATCTTGTTGGACGCTCGCGGCGAACCGCTGGTGGGCGATTTCGGATTGGCAAAATGGCTAAAGCCAACCAGTCGAGTCACGCATACGGCGACCGTTTTCGGAACGCCCGGCTACATTGCGCCCGAGCAAGTAAACGGATCAGCGAGAAACGTTGGAGCCGCAGTTGACATATACAGCTTGGGTGCGGTTTTGTTCGATCTATTGACTGGCCAACCGCCATTCATTGGTGAGCACGCGCTTAAGACCATTCAACAGGCCACTGAGATGCCTGCACCGAAATTGCGCACATTGGCATCAGGATTGGATCGCGATTTGGAGACGATTTGTGCCAAGTGTTTGGAACGAGAGCCACATGCCCGCTACGGGTCGGCTGGTGAACTAGCCGCCGACCTCGACCGCTGGCTTCACGGCCACTCTATTGTCGCCCGGCCCGTATCGCCGCCTCTACGTATTTGGCGATGGTCTCGCCGCAATCCAATGGTTGCCGCTATGTCGGCACTTTTGCTCACTCTTGCAATAGCTGTAGGTGCGCTGATTTGGGAGAACGCAACTGCAACAAAGAACGTCGGATCCCCGGCCGGTATTGCAGTCCTACCTTTTGAGAGTCTGAGTCCGGATAAAGAAAACGCGTTTTTCGCCGACGGTATTTACGACGGTATCTCCACGAAGCTGGCCAAAATGGCGGATCTGAAAATTATCAGCCACAACAGTGCCGCAAAATACCGCGGCACGCACGACACACGCGAGATCGGACGCGCGTTAAACGTTGCCTACGTGCTGACGGGTAGTGTCCGCAGAGCGGCGGGCAGAGTTGATCTGAATGTACAATTAGTCGATGCGCGCAACAATTCTCGCCTGTGGGCACAGGAGTATGATCGCGATTTGAATGATGTGTTCGCATTGCAAAGTCAGATCGCGCAAAAAGTCGCAGATCGTCTCGGAGTTAAAATTTCATCTACTGAAAAAGCTGCCATCGCGGAGCCACCGACGACAGACCTTATAGCCTACGATGCGTATTTGCGGGCTAAAGACCTTATTAACAACATTTCGCTTAGCCCGCGGCAAGAAGAAGAGCTTTCGCAAGCAGTGAGATTGCTTGATCAGGCGGTGGCACGCGATCCGGAGTTCCTGGACGCCTATTGCCAGTTGGCGGGAGCCCACGACCGCATTTATTTCGGCGGTTTCGATCATACTAGAGCGCGTCTGAAATTGTCTGAAGCAGCTATTCAGTCCATTCGGCAACTGCACCCCGATTCAGGAGAAACGCATTTGGCCCTGGCTCAACACCACTACTGGGCCAATGGCGATTACGAGCGGGCAAAGCGGGAGCTCGCGCTAGCGCGACAAACATTGCCAAACGAATCGCGCATACCGCTTTTGGCCGCCTACATCGACCGGCGCCAGGGTCATTGGGACACGTCGCTTATTGAAATGAAACGCGCTTTGGAGCTCGATCCACGAGATTTTTCCATACTTCAGCAAATCGCCCTTACTTACGAGGCGTTGGGTCGCTATAAGGAGATGGCGGCGACACTTGATCGGGTACTAACGATGGCTCCAAAAGACGTCCCAAGCCGAGTACGACGCGCGTTAGTGGATTTGGAGGAACGGGCGGATCCTAAAGCTTTCCATGCTGCGATTGACGGAATCTTGGCAGAGGATCCGAATACCTCACTCTGTTTTGTTAACCCATGGCTTTTTCTCGTCTTGCGCGCGCCGAATCCGGTAGCGGTCCAGCGAGCCCTGTTCAATGTGGCTGGATGTGGATGCTTTGATGAAAATATTCCATTCCCTACCGGTTGGTGTGAAGGTCTTCTCGCACGGTTGCGCGGCGATGAATCTAAAGCTCAAACAGCGTTGAATGATGCTCGAAACCAGCTTGGCCAAACGGTTCAGAGCCAACCTGATTACGCTTCGGCGCTTTGCGCTCTCGGCGTGATTGATGCCGTGCTTGGCAACAAGGAGGACGCAATTCGTGAAGGTGAACGAGCCGTTGCGCTGCTTCCGGTCAGCACAAACGCCATTGACGGCGGCACTCTAATCCGGTATCTCGCCGTAATTTACGCGTGGACTGGCGAAAAGGATCGCGCTATCGCGCGGTTAACCGAGGCAACGCATCTACCCGGCAGCCATATCAGCTATGGCTATCTAGTTCTCCACCCGCTTTGGGATCCGTTACGAGATGACCCTCGATTTGCAGTGATTATCGATTCGCTCAAACCAAAGTAAGTTCATTGATATCTGCCGCGTAAGATGCCAGCCGACCTCTCTCAAGCGGTCACAACGGAACCCTTTCTGCGGTACGCTTCTGCAATCAACTCGCGTCGTCGTTCGCCTAACAGCCGCTGAGCCGCCCAACAGTTCAGCGAATTCCTAATAGTTCGCCAGCGGTGGTTTACGCTTGACAGTCAGTCACGCTGCTGCTAGACGCGGCTTTATGAGTATCATCAACATCAAATCAGCCGTACGTTTATCCGCAGCAATGCTTGTCACTGTGACTGTTATCGGTCTCAGTGCTCTAGCGATGCCAACGCCAAGGCAAATCCAAACCCCCGTAACATTGAAAAACATTCAAACCAACGGGGCAGCAACCTTCTACGCGAATCAGAGCCCAGGTTGCGCATGGTTCAGGGAAGTAGTCCTGGCAACCAGCGATAGCAAAGCCGCGGCTGAAAACTTGAAAGCAGTCGCAGCTACGCTGTAACACTGCTGTCGTTTAGGGAAATCAGGGACACGAGCCCGTCCGTTTCGGGACAGGTGTGGTGTGTACTGCCGCCTTTTTACCTAGGTGCGATTCCTTAGTGCCGAGATTCGAAAATATACGCATGTGAAAGCGAAGTAAGCGACACATGCTATTCTCACTGATGGTTTGGAAGCGTATCTACGCCGCATGTTTCGGGATCCATTTTTACCTTGTGACAGCTGTTTGCCTAGCCGGATTGTTTTCACTGATAGCAGAGGGCTCTACGATTCTGCCGTCCAGCGTCGATGCCTACGCGCGTAAAGCTGAAATAGCCGACGCATGGCTGTTGGGAAAAAAGGCGCACGCCTCCAATGCCTGCAGACTTGCGATCGCGACGTATCTGCACGCCGCCGGGATCCAAGCTGGGTACACCTTTTTCGCGCCTAACGTTCCAAGTCACCATAGGTTGATATTGGAGTTAGATTACAACGACGGACGGACGGAATACGAGTCGCCGCGGGTGCGCAGTAGAGCCGCCGCACTACGGTTAGAAAGCTTGTTAGACCGGTTGTCAGAAGAACGTTACGAGCCAGTTCGAGAGGCGCTGGTGAAACGATTGGCGTACTCCGTTTGGAGAGAGCACCGCGACGTTAAAAAAATTCGAGCCGTTTTTGGATCCGTTAGTCCACCGACCATCAGTGAGTTTCAGGAAGGAAAGGCAGAAATATTTCAACCAATCTTCAGTTTCGACTTCAGCCTACAGGATCCGCCAGAGCGATAACGTTACAGTATTAGAAATTCTCATTCGCACGTTCATTGATCTGTAGTCTGTATAATCAGTGCAATCAGTTGGTAAATCGTCAGGTCCGCCTGTCGGGTTTTTGCTGGAACGGCTCCAGAAGGGCTGGCAGCGCTTTTTCCACTTTTTGTTTCTGCCGCAAAGCGACACCTGGCTGGCGGTATTAAGGATTGGTTTGGGTCTTCAGGTCGTAGTTTATACGCTATTTTTAAGAAACGACTGGCATTACCTGTTTGCTAGCAGTGTTAAGGGTCTTGTTGGCCGCGAAGTGGGAGAAGCAATTACTTCGTTCGACAGTCCGTTGATCCCAAGGCTTAATTGGATCCTCGCAGTCGGTCGAACATTGAATATGAGCGAAGACGTGGTTCTAACCGTCGTCTGGATCTGTCTACTGTCCGCCGGTTTTTTTTCCTTGCTGGGCCTTTTATGTCGACCAGCCGCCATCGTCGCCTGGTTCATCCACCTTTGCGTTGCCGAGAGTGGAGGCCTTCTGGCCTACGGCGCCGATATGTTTATGACAACGGGGCTGTTCTACTTGATGCTATCTCCACTACCTGACCGTTACTCTTTCGACCATTGGGTGGCAAAAACGAAGCCGAAAAATCCTCAGTTGCTGGGTTTCTGGCGGCGAGTTCTTCAAGTGCATCTTTGCTTCGTTTACTTTATCGGCGGTTTGGCGAAATGCCTCGGAAGCGGTTGGTGGGATGGCTCCAATCTTTGGCGTGCTTTGATCCGGCCCCCTTTCACGGTGGTGCCACCAGAGATTCTTGTCAGTTTCAAATATGCTCTGCCAGTACTCGGAATTTCGATCTGTTTGCTTGAGGTAAGTTACCCAATTTTCATTTGGATGAAAAAGACTCGCCTCATCTGGCTCGTTGGCATTTTGGCGATGCACGCCGCCATAGGAGTGTTAATGGGACTGTATCTTTTCGCGCTCATAATGATTGTCCTGAATATTGCAGCATTTGGCACGTCTTCTAACGACGCGACGGCTTATGCCAGTTCACAGACTACCGGGCAGTGACTTATCCGTGCCATAACGAATCAAGTTACTGGCGGCGACAACTTCGAATGTCGCTTGTACCTACCGCAGCGACGATGCCACCAAGCACTTTTCCATCTTGACACTCACAAGCGTATCAACGCAACATCGGTTAACAATTCCGGCATGAATCCCATACTTTTGTCACGAAATGTTTTCCTCTGCGCCGTCACAATCTTCATCTCAAGTTGTGGCACCGCTACCTTCAGTAAATCCGGAAGCGATGCCGCTATCGAAAGCTTGCGTAACTTTGAACTGGCGTTCATCGATGAGTTCGCCGTGCCTCAGAAGAAATTCGATAACACCGCGTTCGACGCGAAGGTTAACGAAGGCAACGCAAAATTTCAGGAAGCCATCACAAATGAGAAATTCACGGCGCGGCGTCCGGTTCTGGTCGATCTCAAAGCGCAATTCGACGCCGATGCCATTCATCTGCGCAGCAAAGCCAGCCGCGGCAAGATTACTCCGGCGCTGGCCATTGAGATGAAAAAGGACGTTAACAAAATCTACGATCATGCCCTCGGCCGGTAATAAAAAGCCCAGGAAAACTTCGAAGAAAAAGTCGGAACTCGACTCCGCGCTGGATCAGGTCACAGACGAATCGGTCGCGGCGTCCCTGAAAGAATTTGAGGACCTACTCGCCCAGGCAAAAGGCGACACTTCGGAGATCATCCGGCAAAATGCAGAGGAACTCGAACGGCGTCTGATTCTTGTTAAGGAACAGAAACTCGACAAGGAAGACTTCGATTTTTTCGTCGAAAATCAAAAGCGCGACCTGCGAGTCTTTATCGACGCCCAGCCGGCGCAAGCGCAGGAACACGCCGAAAAACTGACGTTACATATTCTGGAAATAGCGGCGACGAAAGTTCTGCCGATTTTGATCGCGATGATCTAGCGCGGGATCTAGGGTCGGCTGTAGCGCCCCGCTGTGTTCAGTCGTTTTAGACTGGACCACGCCCTGGACGGTGGCTACAGCGCGGTTCGCTCATTCTGGTGCACGGAAACGCTTCATCAGTGCGCGCAACCGATCGTGCGGCAACGCTTCGACGGAATGATCGTCTCGCCCGGTCATGGAATGGTTGTCCACCAAGGCATTCACCACAGCCTCTTCTGTAGCTTGCACCACACCGGCAAAAATCGGATCTAATAGATCATTGGGAATCGTTTCTACGCTATGCGTGATTTGATCCGGATTCGCGGCGTTAGAGTTCGCGGTTGAAAAGGCAATGAACAAATCGCCCGACCCGTTGCCAGAAACAGTTCCCGTTCGAGCGAGTCCAAGCGACACGCGACGCGCAAGCCGTTTTAATTGATTCGGCAGGAGAGGCGCATCGGTCGCAACGACGCCGATACAGGACCCGCTTTCTTCCTTGTAAACTTCACCGGGAATTTCCTTACCAACAGGCACGCCCGAAATCACGAGCTGCGAACGGCGACCAAAGTTCGCCTGTAAAAATACGCCGACGATGAAGCTTCGTGACGCCGCATCCTTGGACGTGCGGATCTCCACCTCGCGCGATGCAGTCCCGTTTCCGCCTTTGAATTCGTAGCAGATCATTCCGGTGCCGCCGCCTACGCTCCCTTCTTCGACTGCGCCGCCGTGCGCTGTATCCAACGCGTGAAAAACGTCCTTCGGTTTTACATGAAATCCGTTGATGTCATTAAGCCAGCCGTCCCACGTTTCGGCAACGACCGGCAAGCTCCACCAGTATCCGGTCGTATCCGCTGCGCCATGTTTAATTCTCCAAGCGATCGCGGCATCACGAGCCACGCCGACGCTATGAGTGTTGGTAATAATGACAGGCCCCTCGAGGAACCCGCTCTCTTCGACCCAGGCTGTGCCTGTCATTTCTCCATTACCATTTAAGCTGGAATACCCGGCGTAAACAGGATCGTTAAGAGAATTGTGCCCGCGCGGAATGATTGCTGTGACGCCAGTTCGCACAGGGCCTTTGCCAACTTCCAGTTTTCCTTCGCCCTCAATGAGTGTTGTGTAACCCACTTCCACGCCTGGAACATCTGTGATCGAGTTTAGCTTTCCCGGCGTGCCATCAAATGGAACGCCGAAATCGCGCGCACGGATTTGTTTTGTCTCGATGGGAGCTCTAACCGGCGGCGATGATTTAATTGGCTCGCGCCCGGAAAGATCGAGTCCAAGCAAGATTGTCAGAATCAAAAAAGCGTATGTATGTTTTTGCATCAACGAAACGTTCATTTAACCCAATCCGTCGACGTCGAAAAGAGGCTTTGCTTTGAATCGAAACGACCCTAACTTCGAAGCGCAATGCGCAGATCTGGGGTTCATGCATTAATGATCATGTGCCTCGTTAGTTTTCTATGTCCCGCAGCGGGCAAGGCGAACGTGATTATCATTCCACAATCGGCAGATTGCTGCTCTCAAATGTCTCGATGCAAAATGGTGCATAATCAGACGGCACAGCACAATCGATGCGGTGGAGAAGAATCGCAGCCGCGCAGTTGCTGTAATTTCTCCTACTCAACGCTGATTCTTTTCTGCCCGCCCTCGGAAGGGTTTTCCCCTCCTCGCTTTACCGACCACGTTTTTCTCAACAGTGACGCGCGTGCTTCTGCACGGATCGAGCGACCTTTGATTCCGCCGCCGCGGATCTGATTTTCTCCCACGCAATTTGGCTCGGCGCATTGAATGCAGCCGAGGATTCGGAAAATCTCAAAAGGAGAAAGTCATGAAATATTTGATTTTGATCGGGGCAATGATGGCGCTGATGAGCGCAACGTCTATCTCGTCGAGTGACGCAGACTGCTGCGCCGGCGGCGCCTGCTGCCCCGGCGCTTGCTGCGTGATGATGACCCGATAGGTCGTTTGACAAAAGGGCCCCGCCGGGAACCGGCGGGGCCTCTTTTATGCTCCGAATCGCGCTGGCGGGTTGAGCGACGCAAAACATCTCAGGTCGCTTTATGCAAAAGCCCGGAGGAAATCAGAGATTCTTCGCTTCGCTCAGAATGACATTTTCCAGAATGCTTTTAGATTGACCGCGTGAGCTACGAGGTTTTCGCCAGAAAATATCGTCCGCAGACTTTCGACGATTTGGTTGGGCAAACCCACGTCTCGCGCACGTTGAGAAATGCGGTGACGCAAAACCGGCTGGCACATGCTTATCTCTTCGTCGGCCCGCGAGGTGTTGGCAAAACGTCGACGGCACGCATTCTCGCAAAATCACTCAACTGCATCAAGGGTCCGACGGTTACGCCGTGCGGTGTGTGCGACAACTGCCGAGAGATCGCCGCAGGTAACAGTCTCGACGTAATCGAAATTGACGGGGCCAGTAACAACAGTGTGGAGGACGTGCGACAGCTCCGCGAAAATGTCCGGTATGCTCCCGCCAAAGGTCGTTACAAGATCTATCTCATCGACGAAGTGCACATGCTTTCGTCGGCTGCGTTCAACGCCCTTTTGAAGACGCTGGAAGAACCACCGGAGCATGTGAAATTCATCTTCGCTACGACCGAGCCCCAGAAAGTTTTGGCAACGATTCTCAGTCGCTGCCAGCGATTCGACCTTCATCGCATTCCAGCGAATCTAATCGCGCAGCACCTGCAATTCATTGCGAAAAAAGAGAACATCACGCTGGAACCTGCTGCCGCGCACTCCATCGCGCGTGGCGCGGAGGGCGGCCTTCGCGATGCTGAATCGATGCTCGATCAGCTGGTTGCGTTTTGCGGAGAAAAGATCAGCGAGAGCGATGTGCTCGATGTTTTCGGATTCACCAGCGAGCAGACCGTTGTCGATCTCACAGGGCGTATCTTGCGAAGCGAAACGCCTGAAGCGATCGACCTGCTCAATCAGCAAAGTGAAAATGGGAAGGACATGATGCGCCTCATGGCTGATCTGATCGCCTATCTGCGCGATCTCCTTGTGTTAAAAGCCAAACCTGACGCGTTAAATGAAGATATCGACCTGGATATGCGTGAATCGCTCGGCAAGCAGGCAGAACTGATTTCCATCGATCGTTTGCTGGAACTGATTGATCAGTTTGCCGTCGCCGAAGGAAGGATGAAGTGGGCTCCGAACAAGAAAATGCATTTCGAGGTGGCGATCATCAAAGGCATCCAGAGCCTGGGACAAGCGACGCTTGATGAGGTCATCGAAAAATTGAGTGAACTTCGCGATGGGGGCGCGGGACAGCCGGACCCGACACCAACTAAACCTGTAGCTGCGGGCGACCACCGCAGCGAGAAGAAAGCAGCGGCTCAAAGAGTGGTGGTCAACGCTCCCGACTACAGCGCTGCGCGTCCGGCCGAAGGAGTAGCCACACCGGTCGACCCGGAAATGCTTTGGCGGCAAGTGGTCACCAAAATTCCGATCAAAGGTCTTTTGCGAACGTTAATCGACCTGGTTCGCCCAATCGGAATTGATGGTCGTAATTTCTTACTGGGTCACTCGCCGGACGACAAAGCTCAGATTGATGTTCTCGCCAGCACTAGCAATCGACGCCAACTGGAAACGCTCCTCGGCGAGGCGAGCCGGCGCGATTGGTCGGTGAGATTTCTGACAAAAGAGGGAATACCGTCGAGCGTCGCAGCTGAAGCCACAAAGCCTGCTGAACCATTTAGGAACGATCCACTAATCAACGAAGCGATTGAACTATTCAACGCACGAATCGCATCCTGAAAGAGCCCAGCCTCATAAGATTTTCATCATCTAACCAACCACTCCGACGTTAGTCTCATGAACCTAAACAAATTGATGAAGCAAGCGCAGAAGATGCAGGAACAAATGGCCAAAACGCAGGCTGATCTCGAACAAAAAACTGTAGAAGTAAGCGCGGCCGGCGGAAAAGTGAAGGTAACGGCGAACGGCGCGGGCGACGTCATCTCAGTCAAAATCGACAAGGAAGTCGTGGATCCGAACGACGTTGAGTTTCTCGAGGAGATGGTTTTGAGCGCCGTGAGCCAAGCCATTGAGCAGGGAAAGGCCTTCGCGCAATCCGAGATGACAAAAATCACCGGCGGTCTCGGTGGCTTGGGAATACCGGGACTGCAATAATCGCGAAATCAGGTCCGTTAAAGATAGCGAACATTACGGTTCTCTTATTTCACGCGCGCCGAAATACGGCTGCAATTTTTCCGGGATTCGCACCGAGCCGTCCGGCTGCTGATACGTCTCGATCAAAGCTGCAAATAATCTGGGCAACGCCAGGCCGGATCCATTCAACGTGTGGCACAACCGGTTTTTGCCGCCGCGATCCTTAAACCGAAGCTGCATCCGGCGTGCCTGGAAATCTTCGAAATTCGAGCAGCTCGATACCTCGAGAAACGTCCCGCCCTCATGAGAACCCGGGGACCAAACCTCTATGTCGTAGGTTTTCGCCGAGCCAAATCCAAGATCTCCGGTGCAAAGCTCGACGACCCGATAATGCAGACCCAGCAATTGTAAGACACGTTCTGCATCTGCAGTTAGTGATTCCAGTTCTTCGTACGATTTATCGGGTGCGGAGATTTTGACCAGTTCCACCTTATCAAATTGATGTACACGAATGATGCCACGCGTGTCGCGTCCCGCGGCGCCCGCTTCGCGCCGGAAGCAGGGCGTGTGGGCAGTGAATTTTTTCGGGAGGTCGGAGAGGTTAAGGATTTGGTCACGATGAAGATTCGTTAGCTGAACTTCAGCGGTTGGCGCGAGAAAAATCTGATTATTTTCCAGGCCGTACATGTCGGCCTCAAACTTCGGAAGCTGCGTTGTTCCGATCATACAATCCCGCCGGACTAAAAAAGGCGGACTGACCGCAACGTAGCCATGCTCGCTCGTGTGCAAATCGAGCATGAAATTGATCAGCGCGCGTTCCAGCTTCGCGCCTGCGCCGGTAAAACAAATGAAACCGCTACCGCTTAGTTTCGCCGCCCATTCAAGGTCAAAGAGTCGTAGCTGCGTACCAAGCGCAACGTGATCAGCCGGATTTGTTAAACGCGGTTTCTCGCCCCAACTGCGCACGACTCGATTTGAAGTAACGTCCCTCCCAACCGGAACGCTTTCGTGCGGAAGGTTCGCAATGTTCAAAAGCAAATCCCGCTGCCCTTGGTCGAACGCGTTCGCGCGCTGTGCGAGGCCGGCGATCTGCTCACCAATATTTCGGACTTCGGCTTCGAGCTCCTCGCTGGGTTCCTTTCGCGATCGCTTCGTGCCAATCTCCTTGCTCAGACGGTTGCGCTCGGATTGCAACCGTTGCAGTTCGGTCTCGCTCTTGCGGCGTTCCACGTCGATACGCAACACCTCATCGATCTTGGCCTCGTCACCACCGCCACGCATGGCCAGACGCTTACGGACAAAATCCGGTCTCTCGCGAATCAATCGGATGTCGAGCATGGCGCAGATTATTCAACGAAGTTAAAGAGGTTACAAATATTACGACGTTAAAAAGCGAGCCGCCCTTTGTGACATTGTAACGCTTTTAACCCTCCCACTGCTTCGTATAGTTGGATGCGTGGAAAGAATAGATCTACTCGCGGTCGCGCTTGGCCTCGCGGCGCTGGCAGGGGTCAATCTTTATCTCACAGTTTTCGCTACGGGGCTTGCAATCCATTTTCACTGGATAACCCTCTCCCCGTCGTATCAGTCACTCGCGGTCCTCGGCGATCCGTGGATTATCAGCATAGCCGGTGCCCTTTATTTCCTTGAATTTTTCGCGGACAAAATTCCGTGGATCGACTCGATCTGGGATACCGTTCACACCGTCATTCGTCCGATCGGCGGCGCTCTGCTGGCGATTCAGGTATTGGGCCACCCCAGCCCTGCATTCACCGTCATTGTTGCCCTACTTGCCGGAGGCACCAGTCTCATCACGCATACCGCAAAAGCAGCAACGCGGCTTGCCAGCAACGCATCGCCAGAGCCATTTTCAAATATCGGATTAAGTCTCGGAGAAGACGCCGCGGTGCTCGGCGGGCTGATGCTGGTGCATTTCAATCCCCTCTTTGCCTTGATCGTCTTTGTGATCGGCATCGGTGCTTTCTTGTACTTTGCTCCCAAGATCTTGCGGGCAATGAAAGCGAAGATCTGGCTGGCCTGGAAAAAACTGAATGGACCAGCGGATCACAACGCACCGGTGCACTTGCCGGTCACGTTGCCGGCCCGGCTCGCGACTGTTTTTGATCGTGAAAATGTTTTGCACGAAACAATCGTCTGGACTGCGGGTTGCATCAGCGGGCGTGGCCGACGGATCCCGGCGAATTGTTTTGGTGCGCTGGTCGCTACGCGAGAGGAGCCGCGTAAACTTTTCTTTGTCACTCGCAAGTTTGCGCGCACTATCGATCTGGAAGATTTGGTAGCAGTTCACGAGCCGCGATTCTTGTTCGAAACGCTGGTTCTCTCACCAACCGGCGGCAAAGGCCCAAGATATTCATTCATCTTCCCCCGGTCCAACGCGGCGGTAGTCGAGCAAATTGTTCATGATTTGCGCGAACGGTTGAGCGAACCCGTTCTTGTCGAGCAGGAACAGGAAGCGACGGTCTCCAGTCCGTTGGGCTAGCGAACGCGGCTCGCGGCGACAAGCGGATTCCTTGTGGAAAAATTCGCGATCGCTGGAGCGGGCTCACCAATGCGCGAACCCTGTGCGCTCCGCGAGACGTGGATTGAACACGCACGTGACATTTACAAATGTTCTCTACATAATCCGCTCGTGAGGACGATGGGAGAGCGCTACGCGCAAATGCGGAGCACTACCCGCGTTCATGAGCGCACTTTGCTTGCATCGCCGCGCGTTCCATCCGAGTTGGAGCTGCAAGCGGGCTGGTTTGCTGGCGATTTCGGAAAAAATTTTGTCAGCACGACAGGCGAAAAGATCGACGTAGTCCAGTTTGGTGTTTGGAATCGTGAGGCCGGTCCGGATTTTCGCGACGCTGCAATTCGGATAAACGGAGGCGAAGCAGTACTCGGATGTATTGAGATCGATTTGCTGGATCGCAGCTGGGAATCACACGGTCATTCGACCAATCCGAGTTTCGAGTCAACCGTGCTTCACGTGTTCGTTGAGAGAAGCGGGCGCGCGTTTTTCACGCGCACATCCTCAAATCGTAATGTGCCGCAGGTCTGCATTGATCCTGCCGTCTTACCGGAGGCGTTTAACTTAAATATTCCGCTTGCACGGCCCGGTCGTTGCCAGGCGCCGTTGAGGAATTTCCCGGAGGAACGCATCCACAGTGTACTCAATGCCGCAGCGCAATTCCGTCTGCAACAAAAGGCAAACCGCATTCGCAAGAAGATTGAAGTGCATGGACGCGATGAAACGCTGTTCCAGGAGATAGCGAAGGCACTTGGATACAAGCAAAACAAGCTGCCGTTTGAACTTCTGACCCAGCGTGTGCCGCTAAGATTGCTACGCCAAAACAGCAGGAATTGTGAAGCGCTGCTCTTCGGCACAGCGGGGTTCCTCGAGACGCCCGACCTCGACATCTATCGGAAGTCCACGCGCGAATATGTTCGGCAACTTTGGGACCGTTGGTGGCCGCATCGGAATGATCTACAGCGATTGATTTTGCCAGCCAAAACGTGGGACGTCACAGGTACCCGACCTGCAAATCATCCTCAACGACGCCTTGCCGCGCTGACCGTGCTTGCGTGCGAATGGTCGCGTCTTCAACGTGCATCAGGCAAAACCACTGTCGCCGCGGCGGAGGATTTTTTTCAAACTCTCGAACATCCATTTTGGAACAACCACTACACACTAGCGTCCGAATCGACTCAGAAGGAAATGGCGCTGGTCGGCAAATCGCGGATCGTCGATATTCTGGCTAACGTGTTATTTCCATTTTGGGTAGTGCACGACGTCGAGAATTCAGTATCCCCAACCACCCGCCTCTGGAAGGAATACGCGAGACTTCCTGCACAACTATCGAACCGACGCCTCGAAACCGCGGCCATGCGTCTTTTCGGAAATGATCAGCGCGGAAAAGAATTTCTGCGTTCCGTCGCGCATCAGCAGGGCTTGCTGCAAATCTACGAAGATTTCTGCATGGAGGACAATTCCGACTGCGCACAATGCCCATTTCCTCAGCAAATGAGCGACTGGGTGTGAGTGAAAACGATACAGGACCGGACGTCATTGATTCAGACGTCATAGCGGTCAGCAGCGTAACCGTGTAATTCTCTTAATAATTTAGCGTGCGCACGGAGCTAGTTTCGGCTAGGCTTTGCTTTGTGCGTCCCCCCTGCAGAGACTACCGCGCGTTTACTCTCATCGAGCTACTAGTCGTTATAGCGATTATTGTAGTCCTGGTGGGACTGCTGTTCCCAGCTTTCAGAGCGGTGCAAAATCAGGCCAGGAGCGCACAGGCGAAAAACGATCTGACGCAAATCGTAAATGCTGTAAACGCATTCTACACAGATTATGGCAAATACCCCTTGCAGACTAACGACAGCACCATAGGTCCGAACAACTCCGGGTTAATGTACACGCTGCGTGCAGACTCAACTAACATCAATTCCAACCCGAACGTCAACAATCTCACGAATCCCCGGGTGATTGTTTTCATTAGTCCTCCCTACGTTAAGAATGACACGAATGGCAACAGAAGATCCGGCGTGAGCCCATCAGACGGCAGGTATTATGACCCTTGGGGAAGTCCGTACCAGATCGCGATCGACGGTGATTACACTAACACGATTAACCCGAATCCGTATACACAGAATACCGGGGCCGGCCCTTCCCCGTTGGCGATTGGAGTGATCGCCTGGTCTCTTGGTCCTGACGGAGCGGGGGGTTCTGGTGACAAGAGCTCTGGCCCAGCAGCCGATGACGTGATTTCGTGGCAGTGATCCACATTCAGTGTTGTAGCGTCCGCTGACTCACCGGAAACACTTGCGTGTTGATGTTAATGCGCCGAGGTCAGCGCGCATTACAAGGTCTCCGTAAAGCCGAATTGCACTCCGCAATTTGTTTCGTTTGCAATTAGCACTCCAAAATCTAGAATCGAAAATCTCCTTGCGGGTGTAGTTCAATGGTAGAACGGCAGCTTCCCAAGCTGCACACGGGGGTTCGATTCCCCTCACCCGCTAACTTTATGATGGCACATCGCTGTGCTTGTCACGGATTTGGGGTACAAGGCACCGGGGAAGCTTCCGAACTCGGAGCGGTAACAATAGAGAAACCACTACATCTAATTCATCGAGCCCGCGGGCGATTATTCCCTGCAATTGACAGGTTCAAATTGTTCCAAACCCGATGATTCCAAAATTGGGTATTCGGCGTCCTGGAAATCGATGTCACTGAGCAGACCATCGAACGTTTTGTTTGGATCGTCACCGGGGTCGAAACCCACGGCGAGCAGACACCTCAAACAAAAATCGCGAGCAACGCGTACTGTCGATCCGCATTGCGGACAAACAACAGTTTCCTTTTGCAAATGCATCCAAATAGTTACGTCGTTCATCAGAGTGCCGAAGTGAGCAATCAGATCCAGCAAGACAACCCTCGACGTGAATCAAGTAATCTTGCGCTATTTTTGATGACTCTCCCCTTTTTCTCTACGGAAACTCAGTGACAGAGTTCGTTAAAATATCACCCAATCTGGCGACAACAGGTGTTGCCACGCCACCTCGCCTTCGAATGCCCCAATTGTCCGATTCGCTCGGCGAGCAGCAACAGCGGCGATGGCAGGCTTCCCGGACGGAACCTATTTTGATTATTTCCGTAGTGTAAAATAACAACCGAAAGGACCGTCCAATGAAAGCACTCCCCAGCCAGAGCAGCAGTGCGCTGCATGGCGCCCCACAAAAACCGGCTAAGAAAGCAAAAACGAACATAACGAAACGCCAGCATTTTGATACCTTGGTAGCCAGATATTATCCCGCTGTTTACAGCTTTGCCTCCCGATTGACTGAGGATCCTATGCAAGCAGTCTTGTTAACGCAGGACGCTTTCAATAGCACCCGAAATCAGCTGGGGCGTCCTCGCGGCGAGATTGCACGCGTGACCATGCTTCTCAACGCGGTAATTAGGGCCGGTCTTACTCCGGCGTGAAACGACAGCGGGAGTTACCTCCCGCCGAATAGTCGCCTGAATGATTTGAACACCCGCCCGGGCAACGATAACGCTTTTTGCGGAAGATTCGGTGCCTGTTGTGCAAACGGCCACTGCGAGCCGCCGTGCACCTGACACGCGACCGTTGGAATCCTGCTCACGGGCAAATCGATGGTATAACTGGTGCGCGCCGCCATGCAACCGGTGGTGGCGAGTTGATTGGAGATCGAACAAACCGTCGCCCGCTGGATCGGCATCGTCGGCCGAAATGACTCCGCAGGATAATGCCGAGACGCTTTGTTCATCACCTCCGTCCAGACAGGCAACGCCAAAGCAGAACCATACCCGCGCGGCACAATCGTCGTAGGCTGATCGAACCCGACCCAGACACCGCATGTAAGTGTGCTGGTGTACCCGACGAACCAGGCGTCCTTGTAATCATTAGTGGTACCTGTCTTACCGGCTGCGGGTAATTTGAATCCTAATGAGCGCGCGCTGGCAGCGGTGCCTTTACTGAGAACGTCCTCCATTATTTGCGAAGTCATCCACGCTGCGCCGGGATCGAGGCCCGGTGATGTAATGTGCGCCGCAAGATAAATCGGCTTGTGTTGTTGATCGTCGATGCGCTCGATGATGTAGGCCTGTTTGCGCACACCCGCATTGGGAAAAACGGTATAAGCAGCAGTCAAATCCTTCAGGTTTGTCTCAAATGAACCGATATAAATCGCAGGACCGTGCGGAACATTCTGCGCAATGCCCAGATCGTTTGCGATTTTTTGCACTGCATCAAGTCCGGCGAATTGGCCAACGCGCACGCTCATTGTGTTGCGCGAATGAATGAGACCGTACGAGCAAGGCTCGATGCCACCATACCGGCCATCGGAATTTGCAGGCGACCAACTGCCGGCGCCATCGATTTCTCCTGGACGAATTGGGTCGTCGCTGATCGCGGCCCCCGGCAACAGACCACGGTTAAATGCGATCGTATAAACGAAGGGTTTGAATGCAGAGCCAACCTGCCGGTTTGCCGGAGCCAACGCACGGTTGAACTTACTTTGTGCATAGTCACGACCGCCTGCGAGTGCGCGAATTCCGCCACCGGCATTGTCGATCACTACAACCGCACCTTCGAGATACGGCATTGCTGCGTCCCCCTCCCCGTTTTCAGGCGGTTTGTAATCGGCTTTGAGCGAATGATGGAAATTGGATTGTCGCTCAATCTTTTTCAGTTGGTTCTCAAGCGCTTCGTGTACGCTATTTTGCACCGAGGGATCAAGCGTGGTGTAAATCGAAAGTCCGCCGTTATCAATTTGATCCTGGGTCAGAATCAGGTTCACTGCGCGCTGCACGGCGTCCATCGCATAGTTCTCCTGGACTTGTGGCATTCGCTTTGGATGCGTAATAACTTTTGCTTTCTTAGCTTGGTCGGCCTGTGCCAGCGTAATTTTTTCCAGGCCTACCATGCGATCCAAAACGGCGTCGCGTTGGATAGCCGCCCCTTTGGGGTTCTTTAAAGGCGAGAACCGATTCGGGCTGCGAATCAATCCGGCCAGCAATGCGGCCTCCGGAAGATTCAGCTTTGATGCATTTTTGCCAAAGTAAGCTTGCGACGCCGTCTCAACTCCGTAGCAGCCACTTCCGAAATAAATACGGTTGATGTACAGCTCGAGAATTTGTTGTTTCGTAAACTCGCGTTCGATGCGCAACGACACCATTGCTTCCAGTAATTTTCGGCTGAATGTGCGGCCACCCAGTGGGAGACTGTTGCGGGCGAGTTGCATCGTAAGGCTGCTCGCGCCTTCCTTGGCCGACATGCTTAAAATGTCCCGGGACAGTGCCCGCAGAACCCCGCGCCAATCGATGCCTTTGTGTTCGTAAAATCGCGTGTCCTCCCGTGCCAACACCGCCGAGATGAAATAGGGCGAGACTTCGCTCAGAGAGACCTTAAGACGGTTCGCTCCAGCCAGGCGGCTGTAGATTTTTCCATCGACGTCGTAAACCGTGCTTCGCTCCGGCATTTCTCCGACCTTTTTCATGTCGAAGGTTTGCGCCCAAGTCCCGTAAAAGAGAAAAACGGAGAAAATGGCACCCGCCAGCAGAAGAAGAAACGTAATCTTCCAGCCGTATCGAAAAAGAACGCTACCGCGCTTTTTCTTTGGAAGGCGGGCGAGCAGCTTCATCACCGAAAGGTTAAAAACTCGAAAGAGTTACAAGGTTAAAAGCGGTTTAACCCTTCTGACTCCTTAACCTTTCAGCGCATCAACGGTTTAGCCTACGTCACGAATCACAAATTCAGTTTTACCGCGCCTTCGTGTTGCTCATTTGGGCACGGGGCGTTGGTTGGAACTTCGGTCGCAGCATTACTTGCCTGCACGAGTTTGTTTTCCACGAGATACTGTTCGACTTCCTCACCGCTGACATCGGTCAGCATCTGTCCGTTGATCTCCACACACGGCGACAGCGGCTGGCCGCTCCTCGTTTCCATCTCCCAGCGAAACGCCGGATTCTGTATGATGTCCTTCTCGGTGTACGGCAGATTGTATTTGGCAAGAATAGCGCGGACACCAGCGCTCCAGCCACAATAGGTCTTCAGATATGCGGTAATTTCTGGCGTTTGCATCGGCAGATTATACCACACCTTTGCGAAAAGGTAACGTTGCAAAAACGTCTCTTCTCGTGCAATTCTCTGTTAGGACACGCGAACACCCAGTTGACGAATTGGGAAGGTTGTCCGGCGACCCTCGGGAATAAAACCGGATCATAATTTTTGGATTCACTGGCGTAAAATGAGTGCAACACTCGCTGCTCGGGCCCAGGTCATTCTGCACGAATGGGTCCAATCCGACAGCCTCCGGAAACACTGCTACGCTGTCGCCGATTCGATGAAACATTTCGCGGAAACACGCGGCGCAGACGCCGACCTCTGGGAGGCGACTGGATTGTTGCATGACATGGATTACGAGCGGCACCCGAATCTCGAACGCAGCACTATAGCTGGCCATCCCTTCGTGGGTGCCGCGTGGCTACGGGAGAATGGTTGGAGCGACGAACTTTGCCGAGCGATTCTTTCGCACGCCGACTATTCAGGCGTTTCGCGGCAAACACCGCTTGAAAAGACGCTCTACGCGGTGGACGAGCTCAGCGGCTTTGTTATCGCGGTTGCGCTCGTGCGTCCGACGAAAAGCATCCACGATGTTGACGTCCGAGCGGTGAAAAAGAAAATGAAAGACAAAGCATTTGCCCGCGCTGTGAACCGCGAGGACATCATCCGCGGTGCGGAAGAACTGAGGATGCATCTCGACGACATTATCGCGCAAGTCATCACCGCGCTCAAAGGCGATGCGGAACGGCTTGGTGTCGCGGGGATTCCGCAGCAAACTACAATTTCTCCGCAACGATCTCCAGCACCAGGGGTGTAAGCATTCGGGCATTCCGATTTTTTTCCGCGCTTGTCAGGGCAGCGCGAACTTCGTCAGCAAAGTCTTGATCGACGCGTCCCATCTCAATGAGGCGTTCCAGATAAGTTTCGATGAAGGTAACTGGCCATTGCCACATGTAATCGGCTGGACGCAGACAAAAGATATGTGGAGTTGCGGAGCGAATCAGAAAACCGTTTTCGGCCAGCAGGCCGGGTAATTGCGCCGCCGCGTCGGGTTCGCCGCCCGACTCTCGCCATGTCGCAATCACGTGTTCCCGGAATCGTTCCTGCATTGGCAATCGCGGAAAGAATCGCCAGGTATCGTAGTGGCCGTATTCGTGAAAGATCGCAATACTATCTTTGGGCATGGTTGCCGCAAGTTTCTTAATCAGAACCTGCGGATCGCTGACAAAGGAGACGACCCAGCGGCACCAGAGAAAATCGTAGTTACCCCCGGGAATTTGATCATGCATTAAATCCAACTCATGCATTCTAACGTTCGCCAGCGAGCGTGCGCAACAGGTCGCCTCCATGGCCTGGAGGAAATTTCTGGAGCGTTCGATGGCGACCACTTCACCGGTTGGCCCGACGATCTCAGCCAGATCCACGGCCGCATATCCAGGACCTGCTCCGATGTCGAGAACGCGTTTGCCCAGGGTAATACCGGCCCGTTGCCAGCAATCCAACGCAACTGATCGCCAGACACGATGCTGCAACCCGAGCCTGGCTAATTCCTTCTCATGTGTGCCGAGCACATAGTCTCTGTCTGCCGTCATTTCCTGATCGTCCACGATCGAAGGCGAGGTTACAGACGCGGCTCTATTCTCCGAAAGCGAAACATGGTCCCTTCGTCACTGCTGTCTCAAATCCAGGAGAACGGAAGCGACGCGTGAAATTTTCTCCTTGGAAAGTTCGGGATAGATCGGCAGCGAAAGACACTTTTGGCACAGCGCTTCGGTTACAGGCAAGTCGCCTGATTTATAGCCAAGGTGCTCATACGCTCTTTGGAGGTGGATCGGCACAGGATAATGAACCGCAGTCTGGATACCGAGGTCTTGCAACGCAGAGCGGACGCGGTCGCGCTCGGGAGTTTCAATCACATAGCAATGCCATACGCACTTTGAATCGGAAAGATGCGCCGGCACCTTATATGGAGAGTTACTGAGTAACTCGTTATAGTACATCGCACATTCGTTGCGAGCGCTGTTCCATGCATCGAGCTGCTTGAGTTTAATCGAGAGCACGGCTCCCTGAAAGCTATCCATCCGGTAGTTATACCCGATCTCGTCGTGCAAATATCTTTGTGTTTGGGCATGGTCCCGCAACGAGCGAGCGCGCTTGTTGATAGCTGCATCGTTCGTAACCAAGGCACCCCCTTCGCCGTATGCGCCAAGATTCTTGCCGGGATAAAAACTGAAACATGCAATTCGTCCAAACTGACCGACCCGTTTCCCGCGAAATTCTGCTCCGTGTGCCTGCGCGGCGTCCTCGATCACGGGCAGGCCGTGCCTTTCAGCGATAGCCATGATCCGATCCATCTCCGCGGGCATCCCATATAGATGGACGGGGATAATCGCTTTGTACGTGGCGTGATCCTGGCTTCGAGCATCTTGGGATCCAGGGTCCGACGAATCGGGTCGATATCTACGAAAACTGGCTCTGCGCCGGTGTAGGTGATGGCCCAGGCAGTCGCAATAAAACTCATCGAGACGGTGATGACTTCGTCTCCCGGGCCAATGTCCAGACAGCGCAGCGCCAGATGCAGCGCGCTAGTGCCGCTATTCAGGCTGACACAATGGTCAACTCCGCAATACGCTGCAAAGTTTGCCTCAAAATCAGATGTCGGCGGTCCCTGAGCAAAACTTGTCGACTCACAAGTCTCCTCTAATGCCGCCAAGATTTCGCCACGCATCGTTCGATACTGCGATCGAAGATCCAAGTACGGTACAGTTTCCATATCAGTTCTCTCTAGTTTTCAGAATGTATTTATGAATGGTTCTTTTACTCAAATTCGAGCGCCTCTCAACGATATCAAGATGGACCTTCAATCCGAAATCCAATCATAGATCTCCGCGGCGATCGTACTAATACATTGTCGGAGCCGAAGACCAGAACTCCAATCAGTTGCTTGCGAAAAACCCACATGCTGATCAGTCTCGCGACCCTTTGTGGCGTTAAGGTTTACTGGGTCCCAGTCACCTGCGTTTCGACAGAGCGTTTGAACTCGGCCTGCTAGAATTGAAGGCGCTACTTACGTATCGGAGTCGGAGTCAAAATCCGGCGATTTGGTGCCCTCCGTTGCGTCGTCATTATGCGCGATGTCTGGATGCGATGCGCGCCATTTCGCAAACTTGGTAAGCACTTTTCGAAACCGGCGATCCGGGACTAATTCTTTGCTGCCAAATAGTTTTGCCTCGATTGCAGCCACTCGGGATGCGAACCGCCAAAACGGAGAACACTGCAGGTTCGACGAAATTTTTTCAATTTCATCGAGCATTCTCACAAGTTGTTCTACCTCTTTATGTCTCCTGGCCAATTGATTTTCACATGACTGCTCGCGTCGAGGAATTTGGTTCGTCGGGCCAGGCTCGATCCTTCCGGTTCCTGAATATGTTTTTCGGAATGCCATCTCCAATTCTTCGGCCGCGGCAGATGCGGGTTCTTTCGGTTGTCCAACTCCTTCTATCTCAATCCAGAGCTTGCGCGCTTTTTCGACAACGGCTGGATCAGTGGCAGGATCTTCGGATTTAAAGTCAGCTGGCACGTTTGAACTGTTAATTCGCTCGCCGAGTGGCTCGAGACATGCGGGGAAATACGACTCGCCAAGAAAACTAAGGAGCGATTGGATAGCTGATTCGGGTTCGCTGATCAGCGTCGAATATAGCAAGCGACGAACCACTTGGGGACCATACGCATTCTCAGCCTTCAAACATGCTTTGACCGTGCGCAGCCAGTAGTTGTAAGCCTTTTCTTCGTTTGCTACCAGATGAATTCCTGACACTCGGTGAAAGTTGAGTAGCGAACGCACAACAGAATCTACGTCCCGGACCAAATGAATGAAGATGGCATTCGGGAACAATTTCCGCAGCCCGCAGATGTGGAAGGAATACTCCGGTGTTCCATCCACCCATCGGACCTTCGGTCCAAATGCTGCGTGTCTCCTTTTCGATGACGAGTCCAGTTTGCGTTTCTGTTCGAGCACGCTTCGGTGAGCAAGAATCAACTCGTTAATACTTTGGCCGAAATTCGCAAAAAAGGCGGTGGCTGGGATCTCCATCGCGCTTAATATCGAAAGATTGCCTCGGGCTGTGCCCACCTGATAACCTTTGGCAACGTCAATCGCGAAGTCGCCCATCCAGTTTGACTCCGGGACTGGAAAAATATTTGGATGCTGGCCAAGGCACCAGGCGAGCACGCTCGTCCCCGAGCGCGGCGATCCCACCACGAAGATGGGCTTGGCTAGAGTCGATTCCATTGAGAGGCGGCGGTTATTTCCTGTGCGATCTGGCAGTTATCCGATCGACGCGGGGCTTTTGGCGCACCCGGAGAAGGGCGACCC
This sequence comes from uncultured Verrucomicrobiae bacterium, assembly GCA_963807435.1. GTDB lineage: Bacteria > Verrucomicrobiota > Verrucomicrobiia > Chthoniobacterales > UBA10450 > Udaeobacter. Next base: position 534,788 of record CAWECA010000010.1, on the reverse strand, counting down.
CGGCGCAGTTGAATTCTTATTCCTCACCGATTTGAGCCAAGATTAGCGCTGCTCGCTGAAATGATCTGCGTTTGCGAAGCTTCCGTGGACGGGACCCGACCTTTGAGATGGTCCTCGTTAAACAACAATTCCAGCTTCCTGCGTGCGGCGTCGGTCGAATAGAGGGCGCGTGTTTTCTGGATTCCATTTTCGGACAGGCGTCTCCAAAGCTCCTCCGACTCATAAAGTTCAATCAAAGCTTCTGCAAATTCTTCCGGTTCGTCTGCGACGAGAATTTCCTCGCGATCCTGCAGTTGCATACCTTCGACAGCCAGAGACGTAGCGATCACTGGCACACCAAAAGCCATGCTTTGATTGATTTTGCCTTTCACGCCTGCCCCAAATCGCAGCGGCGCAACAGATAGCTTTACGCTATCGAAGAACGGCCGAACATCGCGCTGTAATCCTGCGACAATGATCCTGTCCGTTGCTAGCGCTGCGATCTCTGGCGGAGCGCCGTCGCCGATAATATAAAATTTCGCATTGGGCAAACGCCTGCTCACCAAAGGATAAATGTCTTTCGCAAAGAAGAGCACCGCGTCGATATTTGGCCTGTGTTGGAACCCGCCGATAAAAAGCCAATCCCGGCGCAGCGCAAACGGGGTCTTAGAACCAAGGACTTCCGCAATCGTTGAAACTACCTCGATGGACTTTTCTGGCTTGGCTTCCCGGAGAAGCTTCTGTTCCACGCCGCTGACGACCCAGGTTTCATCAGCTTGATCAATGAGATTGTATTCCAGTTCCTTTTGCAGAAGCGCCTTTTCTCGCGTCTTCGAGTCGTTCGTGATCTGCGCTTCTCGATCAACGCGCACAAAGTGTAAATCGACGGTGTCAAAAATGACGCGGCTTTGCGGGGCGTAGAGCCGGGTATCCTCGATATGTTTACGGGCAAAGTCGCAGCGGCTTAGGATCACCGCGTCGAAATCGGGTCCGTGCGAAATGAGATAATCACGCACCTTTTTGAAAAAAGGGTGGTAAATGATTTCAATTCCGCGCTTCTGCAATTCCTGTCCGTAAGGGGAAATATTCGCGAGATTATCAGGAACAAATGTTACGCGATGACCTAACTGGCGAAGAATGTTAAGAATATGAAACATCCGAACTGATCCCGCGTCCTTATCGAACATTGGAACGTGATGATCGATCACCAGAATCTTCTTTCTGTTTGGCGGCGGATTGTTCAGAAACGCCAAATCGCCAATGGCCGGTCTCGCCTTGAGTTCGGGCGCCCAGGCTTCGGCAAATGTCGACCGATTAATATCCTGATATTGCTTTGCGCCTGTCGAAAGGTCGGTCCCGCCCGTCGCTCCTTCGTAATGAATAACTTCGCTTAGCGGTTGGTACAGAACTTTATAACCCGCGCGGCGCACCTTAAATGCGAGATCGGCATCCTCATAATATGCAGGTGCGTAACGAGTATCGAAGCCACCTACCTGCTGAAACAGCAACTTCGGGATCATCAACGCTGCTGCCGAGCAATAGTCTACTTCGCGCAGATAATTGTATTCCGGCTTCGCTGGGTCATCGAGCCTGCCATAGTTCCAACCCGAGGCGTCCCGCCAAATAATTCCGCCCGCTTCCTGCAAGCGACCATCTGGATAAAAAAGTTTCGACCCCACAATCCCTGCCTCTGGTTGTTCTGCGAAAGTATCGAGCAACGCTTGCAACCAGCCCGCTCGGACGAGCGTGTCGTTATTAAGGAAAACAACATATTTTCCGCGCGCCTTTTCCGCACCCCGATTGCAAGAGGCGATAAAGCCCAGGTTCTTTTCGTTGCGCAGAAAAACAATTCCTGGAATGCGCGGAATAGCTTCAGCCGTGGCATCCGTCGAACCATCGTCCACCACGATAATTTCCAATCGTTCGTCTCCCAAGTGTTCCTGAAGGGATGCGAGGCAGGCATGCGTGAACTGAAATTGGTCAAATACCGGAACAACGATTGAAATATCTACCTCCTGTTGCACTGGAAACTCAATTGACCGTGTAGGCATCGGAGGTTCGACGGGTGCCAGTCTTTGCACGGTCACGGGAGCCGCGCCCGATATCAGTGCCTGAATTTGGCTGTTTATATCGGCGACTTCCGGATGTGCCGCTCGCCACCTTTCATAAGCCGAGACAATTCTTTCCAAATGCCCATAGCCCAGCAACGATCGCGATTTTCGCCCTGATAGTTTTGCTTTTAACGCTGCGGTCGGGTTCGCAAGTTGCCACCGCGCCGAAGAGCGCAGCCGCTCCGCTGCATGATTCACCTCACCCATGAATCCACAAAGCTTCTCCGCAGCCTTCAATTGCAGGCGTAAACGCTTTCGCAGTTCGTCTTCACGCGCTTCGCTTTCCGCCAGGCTAATGCTTTTTCCCCGAAGAAGCTCGTTGGTGTGGTCGATGTGTTCAGTAAGCTGCTCACTCTGATCTTTATGCCGCGCCTCGGCCTGCGTAAGAAGGCCAGTGTAAAGACGCTCAATCTGAGCCAGTCGCTCTGGAACAAACGTGTCCAGCCGGCTGATTGAACCGGAAAGCAAATCGCCATCGCGTGATGGACGCGTAGCAATATATCTCTTGGAAGCGATATTCGGAGTCGCTTCCGCGAGCAGGGCACGATAAAGTTCAATCACTTCCGTGGCGACGCGCGCATCGATCAACTGTTCCGTTGTGAAATGGGTGTGGCGTTTTCGCGCTGCAATTAAAATAGCGGCGCTCGCCGTTTCTGCCTCAGGCAACCCAACAAAGTCCGCAATCCTCCGGAGTTCCAATTCCGGCTCCTGGAAAAAAGAATCGTAGTGAGTCACAAGTCGACTTTTGCCGTTTGTACCTTCAATCAAACGACGGTTGTAGATCTCCCAAAGCCGCAAACCAAACGAATACGAAGTTCCATTTCGTTCTCGCATGGAGTGCGCGACTTCGAGCGGATTACGCACCACGACGACCGTTCTAAGGTCGGGCAACAACTGTTGCCAAAACCGCATGGTCAGACTGTTGCGAGGATCCTTCCATCCCCACACATTCGCGGAACCGAACCTTTCGATCTGCAATCGAGCCTTGAGACGCAGTGGATCGAGCCTGTTGCTGGTCAAGTCCTCGTTAGGCGCCGGCGGCAGGTCCCAAGCCCCGCCAAGTTCGCTCAGCAATTCATCGTTAATCGCAACGAAGCCCAGGTGTTCCCAAAAACCTTCAGGGTTATCCGCCTGGGGGGGCATCAGTTCCGATTCGGGGCCGAGTTCCAGCCCACAGCAATGCAGCAGGCGAGTCACCATGCTGGTGCCTGAACGGTGCGCGCCGGCGATGCAAATCGCCGTCTGGCTTTCAGCGCTACTTCTCACGCGAAGGCTTTATAGAACGACGAGCCGCTGGAGGCGTCAAGGCGATTGCTACATCGGGGTACCCTGCAAAATGTAATCGCCGAATGTGATCTCCACATCTAGGTTTCACATTGATGCTGCGAAATGACGGCCGCGCACCGGATGAAATCCGACCACTTAATTTCGACTTGAACATTGCGCCGCATGCGAACGGCTCGGTGCTCGTCTCGATGGGCAGAACGCGGGTGATTTGCGCCGTCACAATCGAAGAAGGTGTGCCGCGCTGGATGAAGGAGCAGGCAGTAACTGGCGGGTGGCTTACTGCCGAATATTCCATGTTGCCGTATTCGACGCTGCCCCGGAAACCTCGTGACATAGCAAAGGGCCGTATCGACGGTCGGAGCGTCGAAATTCAAAGACTCATCGGCCGGTCGTTGCGTGCGGTAATGGATCTGGAAAAACTGGGACCGCGTACCGTCTGGGTGGACTGCGACGTGCTGCAAGCGGATGGCGGGACACGGACGGCCGCAATTACCGGCGCAAGCCTCGCGCTGGCCATCGCCTGCCGGAAACTCGTTAAAGAGAAAAAGCTCGAGGCACCACCAATGCTAAAGCTGGTAGCCGGAGTAAGCGCCGGCATTTTAGATGGGCAAGCCCTACTTGATCTTAATTACGAAGAGGACAAGCTCGTCACCGTTGACTTTAATGTGGTCGCTACCGAAGACAGCGAGTTTGTAGAAGTGCAAGGCTCGGGTGAAGAAGCGACGTTCGATGGGTCGGAACTGGAGGAAATGCTCGCTCTGGGACGCAAGGGAGTCGCTGCATCGATTCACGCACAGCGCGCTGTTCTCGCGCGAATCATGGTATCGGCGACGCCACAGTAGGGTACGAAGCGCATTGCAATGGCGCTCGCAATTTGTTTGCGTCGCTCCCCTGTTCGCGCTAAGCCAGACGCCGCGTATGAAAAAAGCGTTGATCACTGGAATCACCGGTCAGGATGGCAGTTACCTGGCTGAATTGTTGCTTGAAAAGGGTTACGAAATACACGGCATCATCAGGCGGGCCAGCACGTTCAACACTTCGCGCATAGATCATCTTTATACCGATCCTCACGTTAACGGTGTCCGAATGTTTCTTCATTATGGGGATCTTAGCGATTCTGTGAATTTGGTGAAATTGCTGTACGATTTGAAGCCGGATGAAATTTACCATCTGGCAGCTCAGAGCCACGTGCGAGTTAGCTTTGATATTCCGGAATACACATCAGACGTGACTGGTGTCGGCACCATCCGGATTTTGGAGGCGATCCGAGAAGTGGGCTTGCGCTCACGCTTCTATCAAGCCTCAAGCAGCGAAATGTTTGGTAAGGCACAGCAGATACCGCAAACTGAAAATACACCGTTCTGGCCCCGCAGTCCTTACGGTGTTGCAAAAGTTTTCGCCTATTGGGCCACGGTGAACTACCGCGAGAGTTACGGGCTCCGCGCGAGTAATGGCATTTTATTCAATCACGAAAGCCCGCGTCGAGGCGAAACCTTCGTTACCCGCAAGATCTCGCGTGCAGTCGCTGCGATCAAATACGGGCTCCAAAAAGAACTATTTCTCGGCGCGCTCGATGCCAAACGAGACTGGGGATACGCACCAGAGTACGTAGAGGGGATGTGGCGAATCCTTCAGCATGAAGAAGGGGACGATTTTGTACTGGCCACTGGCGAAACGCACACCGTGCGAGAGTTTGTCGAGACGGCCTTCTCATTTGTGGACCTCGACTGGAAAGAATTTGTCAAGCACGACCCACGTTACGAGCGTCCGGCGGAAGTAGATCTCCTGATCGGGGATCCTTCAAAAGCAAAAAAAATTCTTGGCTGGGAACCAAAAGTACGTTTTCACGAGCTAGTTCGAATCATGGTTGATTCAGACATGAAATTACTTTCTCGTGAAACGCCAAAAGAACATCTTGGGCAGATGCCGTGAGCTACAGGCGCGATCGCTGACATTGGGTGGATTTCACGCAAATTGTCTTCGATCCTCTGGTAAGCTATGTGATTCGTCGGGCTCGTCAGTGGGCTTTGGCGCGCCTTAGTCCATCGCAGCGAGCTCCGCCTCAACCATTTCGCGCACGAGTTGGGCAAAACTTCCAGATGGCTTCCACCCAAGCGTGCTTCGAATCTTTTCCGCGCAACCGACCAGATGTACGGGCTCTGCAGGACGATCAAACGAGGGATCGTGCGTTACGTATTTTTCCCAGGGAAGATCTACGGCGGCGAAGGCGGCTTCAACAAATTCACGCACCGAATGTGTCTCTCCGGTCGCCACCACGTAATCGTCGGCAGTTTCGTGTTGTAGCATCAACCACATCGCCTGCACGTAATCCTGGGCACGGCCCCAATCCCTTCGGCTCTCCAGGTTTCCGAGAACAAGTTTTGCGTCGCGATTTCGAGCAATCCGGGCGGCGCCACGGGCGATCTTGCGCGTCACGAAATTCTCCCCGCGGCGCGGTGATTCGTGGTTGTAGAGAATACCGTTACACACAAACAGTCCGTATGACTGTCGATAAACCCGGGCCAATTGTGTGGCGAACGCTTTAGCGCACCCATATGGACTCGTTGGACGCAATGGGGTGTTCTCAGTTTGCGGCGAAGCGGAAGCGTCTCCAAAAATTTCGGCACTCGAAGCGTGATAAAACTTTACTGGCGAAGGATGTGCGCGCGCGATTTCCAGCAACCGTAAGGTTGCCATCCCCGTCTCCTCGCAAGTCGATTCGGGAATTTCGAAACTCAAGCCGACATGGCTCTGGCCAGCGAGATGATATAGCTCTGTTGGACAGGCATCGCTAAGAATTCGGCGCAAGGTTGTGCTGTCGGAGAGATCGCCATAGTGGAGAAATAACCGTTGACCGTAGATTCTGTCGTCGCGTCGTAGATGCTCGATACGCGATCGCAAGAGATTGCTCGTACGCCGCACAATTCCATGCACAACATAACCTTTTTCGAGGAGCAATTCAGACAAGTAAGACCCGTCCTGGCCAGTGATTCCCGTAATCAGCGCAACCTTCTTAGACTGGTTCATCTAGGATCGCACTATGTCCCGCCGAGCGAGATCCTTATCATTAGAATAATCACGCTCATTGGCTCTTTCACAGTCAAACGTTCGATTACTTAGCAGCACAAGCGGACACTCGATGGATAACAAGGTCATCATGGTTACCCAACTCGCGTAAAGTACGCGAGAACGTTTCATATCGAACATTGTTGATGTGCAATTGTCACCGGACCTGTTGCTACCGCATCACAAATGGCGCCGTATTCTCCGGCGACATCGAATGACCTGAGACAAGACCAGGAACCGCTCTGAGCAGTGGCGCGTTGACAATCGTGACCGCCGCGCCTGTTCCGACGGTATTATACAGTTGAATTATGTCGTTGGAACGCATCCTGATGCAGCCATAACTGGCGGGAGAACCAATTCTCGATTCCTCTGGCGTACCGTGTATGTAAATGTCCCGCGCAAACGCGTTCGCATTTTGCGATTCGAGCCCACGCAACCACAGAATCCGAGTTACGATCGGATCCCGACCAGCCGAATTGGCCCTGACAACTTCGCCAGTGCGCCGCCGATCCTTAAATACCGCCCCCGGGGGGGCGCTATCGCCGATCTTCTCCGCAATCTGCAGTTGTCCGAGTGGAGTACACTTGCTGCCGGGGCGATCGCCAAGACCAAACTTGGACGTGGAAACCGGATAGGTAGCCAACAGAGTATCGCGGTCCAGAAGGACCAGCTTTTGATCGCGCGTGCTGATTACTATTTTATGCTGCGTGTCTGGTGCTGCACACGACGCTAGAAAAACAGCGAGGAGTAAAAGGTATTTAGACCGCGCCACGGCGTCCGGACCTCGCAATGCGCTCCCCCTATTAGACTGTGAGTCACGGTAAAATTTCATGCGCGATCAAACCTGAAAAATTTCTCTGCGGTTTCGTTGGTCGCTTCAGCAATTTCTTCCAGAGGAATCGTACGCGCTGTCGCAATGGCTTCCGCCACGATGCGCGCATACGCCGGTTCGCAACGCTTTCCACGAAAAGGGGCCGGCGCCAGATATGGGCAGTCGGTTTCAATCATGAATCTCCAGACTGGGATCTCTGCTGCGACCTGTCGCACTGCCACACCATTCTTGAACGTGACGATTCCGGTGAATGAAACGAGATGGTCGAGGGCGAGAACTTCATTCGCTTCATCCAGCGAACCACCAAAGCAATGAAAAACCGCACGCACTTTCCCTGTGTAAGAGCGGATAATTTCAAGTGTAGCAGACCAAGCGTCGCGTTGATGAATCACTACGTTGAGACCGAGCTCGAAGGCCAGATCGAGTTGCTGCTGAAATAAACTCGCCTGTTTTGACTTGTAAGCTCCGTCGCGGATTTGGGCTTCGATCTCCTCGTCCGTTTCGGTTCTCAACGCAGTCATGACCTGCACCTGCTTTTCCTTCGCCACTTCCTCGCTGGGCAAATGCTGATAATCAAGTCCGGTTTCGCCAATCGCGACCACACGTGGGTTCTTTGCCAACTCTCGCAACGGCGTGATCACATCGTCCGCGGCGTCCATTACGTAACTTGGATGGACACCAATTGTCGCGTAAACAGATGGATACTTCTCCGCAATCGCAACCGCACGCTGGCTGCTCTCGATGGATGTGCCGATGGTGATGATGCGTTCAACACCAGCTTCTTCGGCACGACGGACTACATCTTCGAGATCACCTTCAAAATCGGAAAAATCGAGATGTGCGTGAGTATCGGTTAGCATGGGGAATTGTAGGGTGTTTCCGTGGAAACGCCAAATTTCGCTGGCTCACGATACGCATCAAAACGAAATAAGGTCGACGGAAAAATCACTCCATTCTTTGTGGTCCAATGATCGAATCGAGGAGACCGTGAACTTCTACAAGGCGATATTCCAGAACTTCGAAAGACGGGAGAATTTATCACTCACCGCATTCTGCAGTTAGTAAACCGATTACGTTAAATGTTAATAACAAGTTTCTCTTCCATTCGCGTCATTCATGTGTTTGGTGATTGAATTCATTTTATGAGCAAAGTTCGCGTTCTCGTCGGCACAAAAAAAGGCGCGTTCATCCTCACATCCGATGGCGCACGCAAACGGTGGAAGGTCAGCGGTCCGCATTTCGCCGGTTGGGAGATCTATCACCTAAAAGGTTCGGCGGTTAATCCCGATCGCATCTACGCGTCACAGACGAGTGACTGGTTTGGACAAATCATCCAGCGCTCTGATAACGGCGGAAAAACATGGAGCACGCCGGGCAGCACTCCTGCGGAGTTGAAGAGCTCAGATGGCATGCTAAAAGGCGAAAGTAACAAGTTTGTCTACGACAGTTCACAACAAACAGGCAAGCCTATCACAACTCATCAATGGTACGACGGCACGCAGCATCCGTGGGAGTTCAAACGCGTCTGGCATCTGGAACCCTCTCTCAACGATCCTGAACATGTTTACGCCGGTGTGGAAGACGCCGCGATCTTCGAATCAAAGGACGGGGGAAAAACGTGGCAGGAATTACCTGGATTACGCGGCAGCGACACCGGTCCGAAATGGCAGCCGGGCGCCGGCGGGATGTGTTTGCACTCGATCCTCCTCGATCCGAAAAATCCGCAGCGGATATTCATCGCGATCTCAGCAGCCGGCGCATTTCGCACCGACGATGGCGGAAATACGTGGCAACCGATCAATCGCGGATTGCGTTCGCAATACATCCCGGACGCGGAGGCGGAGGTCGGCCATTGCGTACATCGGATTGCTATGCATCCATCGCGTCCGAATACGCTGTTCATGCAAAAACACTGGGATGTAATGCGGAGCGACGATGCGGGCGAATCGTGGAAGGAGGTCAGCGGAAATCTGCCAAGCGATTTTGGATTTCCGATCGATGTCCACGCGCACGAGCCAGAGACGATTTACGTGGTCCCGATTAAGAGCGATTCCGAGCATTATCCACCCAGCGGTCGATTGCGGGTGTATCGCAGCCGGACAGGCGGCGACGAATGGGAAGCTCTTACAAAAGGACTACCACAACGCAATTGTTATGTGAACGTGTTGCGCGACGCGATGTCCGTCGATTCACTCGAGGCCTGTGGCGTTTATTTCGGAACTACCGGCGGACAAGTGTATGCGTCGGCGGACGCAGGCGACATTTGGAAACCGATCGTGCGCGATCTGCCTGCGGTACTCTCGGTTGAAGTCCAAACATTGCCATGATACGGGTGGTTCTTCCTCCCCATCTGCGCACGCTGGCACACTTGGACGGCGAAATGCAGCTGGACGTTGAAGGCGCAGTTACTCAGCGCTCGGTGCTCGACGCTGTCGAAGCCAGGTACCCAATGCTCCGGGGAACAATACGTGATCATGTCACACACCTTCGCCGGCCAATGGTCCGTTTTTTCGTCTGCGGCGAAGATTTGTCTCATGAATCGCCTGATGCACCGCTGCCCGAGTCAATTATAAACGGGGTGGAACCATTTCTGGTCATCGGCGCGATTGCTGGTGGATAAAATAAAGCCTGGCCTGGCTAATGCGGTTCACTCGGCGCGTCTGAAACATCCCATCGCTTGATTGCATGGCCAGCGCGCAATCGATATGCTCCGGCGGATGTCTGCAAAAGCGGAGGCCGTCGAGCTCAGGGAACAGAAGAAGTCGTTAGGCAGCGCAATTGGCGGGGAATATCCGCTTCTAATCGGATTGATAACGGCTGGGATTTTTTTTGCAATCGGAAGCCACCTGAACGACCTCACGTCGCGCGCACTCTCCCTGATCGTCATTTTCGCGTGGCTTTTTGCCGTGATTCTGTGGTCAGCGGTATGCGTAGTACGGCACGCCGACTGTCTGGCAGTTAAACTAGGCGAACCATACGGAACGCTGATCCTTACGCTCTCCGCAATATGCATCGAGGTGGTGATGATTTCCGCAGCGATGTTGCACGGGGGTAACAATCCGACCCTTGGCCGCGACGCAGTTTTTGCCGTGATCATGATTGCGCTCAACGGGCTCGTTGGTCTGTCGCTGTTATTCGGCGGGCTGCGACATCGCGAACAACATTACAACATTCAGGGTGTTAACGCGTATCTTAATGTGATCATGGCGCTGGCTGTGCTCGGTCTGGTGCTGCCCAATTTCACCACTTCGACCCGAGGCCCAACGTTTTCCACTGGACAGCAAATCTTTGTCGCAACGGTATCGTTGTTGCTTTACGCAATCTTCCTGCTTATCCAAACGCTGCGACACCGCGGGTATTTCCTGGATTCAACGCGGGCGGCGTCCAAGGATTCGTCGAATCACTTGCCTCAGGTTAGAACAATCCGTTTCCATGGGCTAATGCTGCTGCTGTACCTCAGCGCCGTTATTTTTCTGGCGGAAAAATTCGCTATTCCTCTGGATAATAGCATCGAGGAATTTCACATGCCTCAGGCATTTGGGGGCGCGATCATCGCTGCGTTGGTGCTTTCGCCTGAGGGATTGGGTGGAATTAACGCCGGTTTGCATAACCAATTGCAGCGTTCGATCAACATATTGATGGGATCAGTGCTCGCCACAATCGGTCTAACCATACCCGCAGTCCTAATGATCGGATTGGTCACAAAACGAGAGGTTGTTCTCGGTCTGGAGGGCGCGAACCGACCTTTGCTTCTTCTGACATTAGCTGTATGCGTGGTCACTTTCACGAGCCGAAGGACTAACGTTTTGCAGGGATGCGTTCATTTGCTGCTGTTTGCTGTTTTTGTGCTGCTGATTTTTGCGCCTTGAAGCCGAAGCGTTCGGTTGACAGGCGAGTGGCGGATTCACTTTAGGATCTCGATTCCCCAACTATTGGGCTACAGCTGCCTGCGCATTACGACGCAGTCCGGTCGCTCTTCGTCCACCTTGAACCCAAATCGCTCGTAAAGGCGCAGCACCGGTTTACCGGCAACGAAGCTAATCGAGATCACCGACTGATCTGGGTTAGCACGGATCAGTTGTGTCAGCAGAGCCGTCCCGATGCCATGCCTCCGATGTTCCGGATTCACCGCCAATGCCAATTCCGGCGAAGCCTTCGGGTTATCAGTCGATTGCCGCAACCAGACCGCCCCCAGTAGCATTCCGTTTCTGTCATGTGCGACAAATCCGGTATCTCCCGCACGACCCCAAGCTTCCACGTACCGTGCGATTTCCGGTCGGCGTAGCCTCGGTTTCTGGGCAGACGACAACCCATGACGCAGAACTTCCCACAAAATGGGTTCATCCTCGCGTAGCAACGGGCGAATCTGATAATCCATCGGTAGCGAAAATTATTCCTCATTATATCGGAGTTCCATCGCTCGCGAAACAGCGAAAAATGGAGTGAGCGATAGCCTGCGTAACTGATTCTACTACCCACTGAACGATTCTCAGAAAAATCTCTGTAGCGCAGTTGACGAGGGCACGTTTCCTGATATTTTGTGGGTCCCGCGAAAAGCGAGACTCCTATATATCGGAGTGCGTTCTACGTACGTTTTGGGACTGCAAATTGGCTCAATTTTGTCCCGCTTGCCCGCTGTAGCTTTGGCAAAAGCGGAGCGATAGCGATCCAAATTGAGTTTTTTTGTCGTCTCGAATGTATGCGACGGCTGGTTCTTTGACATCTACATACAGGGTAGTAAGAAAATACAACTTTAAGAGCTGAGTCTGAAATCAAGTGCTCCGATTAAAATTGGAGCCGAGAGTTTCAGTTATCAAAATTTGGTCCCGCGTCTGCGGGACCTACAGATTGATCAAGCTACAAAGAGCGCATCATGGATGCCTTGGTGCCAATAGGCGATGAAGGACGTGGCAAGCTGCGATAAGCTACGGTAAGCGGCAAACACGCTTTGACCCGTAGATTTCCGAATGGGATAACCTGAGTGGGATAACACCTGCTCGAGTTCCTGTGAATTCATAGCAGGAACATCGCGACACCCGGTGAAGTGAAACATCTCAGTAACCGGAGGAACAGAAATCGAAAGAGATTCCGTCAGTAGTGGCGAGCGAAAGCGGAACAGGCTAAACCCGACTCATTCATGTGCTTTGAGCTGCAGTGACTCGATTAGAATGCCGCAGGCGTTCAAATCGCTCCATTCCCAGGAGTGGTGATCGAAAATGCATGAACAGACAGAGCGCAAGAATGAGTCGGGGGTTGTAGGAGCCCGACGTGGTAGTGCAAAGGTTAGGTGAAGCTTCTGGAAAGCTGCGCCATAGAGGGTGAAAGACCCGTAACCGAAAACCGGAGCACGCCTAGGGATTTCCTGAGTAATACGATGCACGTGAAACTTCGTATGAATCTGCGCCGACCACGGCGTAAGCCTAAATACTAATTGGCGACCGATAGTGAACAAGTACCGCGAGGGAAAGGTGAAAAGAACCGCTGCGAGCGGAGTGAAATAGTACCCTGAAATGATGTGCTTACAAGGTGTCAAAGCCGGAGCAATCCGGTGATGGCGTGCCTTTTGCTTAATGAGTCTGCGAGTTAGTGTCAGTGGCGAGCCTAAGGCGTTCTGCGCTGGAGGCGAAGCGAAAGCGAGTCCGAAATGGGCGACCATAGTCGCTGGCACTAGACCCGAAGCCGAGGTGATCTACCCATGAGCAGGATGAAAGTTGCTTAACCGCAACTGAAGGTCCGAACCCGTGAAGGTTGAAAACTTCTGGGATGACTTGTGGGTAGGAGCGAAAGACTAATCAAACCCGGTGATAGCTGGTTCTCCCCGAAATAGCTTGAGGGCTAGCCTCGTGTGCTGACCTGCGGAGGTAGAGCACTGGATGAACTAGGGCCCATACCAGGGTACCGAACTCAATCAAACTCCGAATACCGCAGGGTGTAACACGGGAGTCAGTGCGTGAGGGATAAGCTTCACGCGCGAGAGGCAAACATGCCAGACCAGCAGCTAAGGTGCCCAAATACCGTTCAGTGGAAAGGATGTGAGGTTGCTTAGACAGTGAGGATGTTGGCTTAGAGGCAGCCATCATTTAAACAGTGCGTAATAGCTGACTCATCGAGCGATCTCGCGCCGATAATGATTGGCGATAAACGGTATACCGAAGCTCTGGAATACATTTTGGTTCGCCAGAATGGATTGGTAGGGGAGCGTTCTTAATGCATTGAAGCGCAAGGGTAACCGAGCGTGGAGCGTTAAGAAGTGAGGATGCAGACATGAGTAGCGATAAGACAGGTTAAATTCCTGTCCGCCGTAAACCCAAGGTTTCCTGGGGAAGGTTCGTCCTCCCAGGGTTAGTCGGGACCTAAGTCGAGGCCGAAGGGCGTAGACGATGGACAGCAGGTTTAATATTCCTGCACCGGCTGTGGTTAAGCTCGGAAGCGACGTTTCTGTGGAAATGGGCCGCCGATTGAAAGTGGCGGTCGGCCCGCAAGGGCGCGGACGTGGAGGCCTCGGCTGAAGCGGATCCATTAAAACAGGAACCAAGAAAAACTTCCGGGTGTTCCCACGGTTGCCCGTACCGGAATCCGACACAGGTGGGTGGGCAAAATTTTGCCAAGGCGCGTGAGTGAAACCTCGTTAAGGAACTCGGCAATCTAGCCCCGTAACTTCGGAAGAAGGGGTGCCTACGTAAGTAGGTCGCAGTGAAATGGGTCAACCGACTGTTTAACAAAAACACAGCACTCTGCCAAGTCGTTAAGACGACGTATAGGGTGTGACACGTGACCAATGCGGAAAGATTACGGTAAGTGGTTAGTCGCAAGACGAAGCTACGAGCCCAAGTCCCCGTGAATGTCGGCCGTAACTATAACGGTCCTAAGGTAGCGAAATTCCTTGTCGGGTAAGTTCCGACCTGCACGAATCGTGTAACGAGTTGACCGCTGTCTCAACGAGGAGCTCAGCGAAGTTGTAGTGGCGGTGAAGATGCCGCCTACCCGCAGTAGGACGGAAAGACCCTATGCACCTTTACTACACGCTGTTACTGTCGTTTCGGTTTCGATGCTTAGCGTAAGTGGGAGACTTTGAAGCGGCCCTTTCGGGGGTTGCAGAGTCGTCAATGAAACACCACCCTTCGGTACTGGGACGACTAACCTCGGCCCGACAACCGGGAGAGGGACACTGGCAGCCGGCTAGTTTTACTGGGGCGGTATCCTCCCAAAGAGTAACGGAGGAGTACCGAAGGTTGGCTCAACCTGGTTGGCAATCAGGTGTCGAGTATATGGATATAAGCCAGCTTAACTGTGAGACACACATGTCGAGCAGATACGAAAGTAGGTCCAAGTGATCCGGTGGTTGAATGTGGAATTGCCATCGCTCAACGGACAAAAGGTACGCTAGGGATAACAGGCTGATCCTGCCCAAGAGCTCATATCGACGGCAGGGTTTGGCACCTCGATGTCGGCTCATCACATCCTGGGGCTGGAGAAGGTCCCAAGGGTCCGGCTGTTCGCCGGTTAAAGTGGTACGCGAGCTGGGTTCAGAACGTCGCGAGACAGTTCGGTCCTTATCCACTGTGGGCGCAGGAGATTTGAGGGGTTCAGACCTTAGTACGAGAGGACCGGGTCTGACGAACCGCTGGTGTTCCAGTTGTCGTGTCAACGGCAGCGCTGGGTAGCTATGTTCGGAAAGGATAAGCGCTGAAAGCATCTAAGCGCCAAGCCTATCCCAAGATGAGATCTCCCTGAAGGGTCGTGGTAGACCACCACGTTGATAGGCTCCGGGTGCAAGCACAGCAATGTGTTCAGCTCAGGAGTACCTAATAACCCGTTCGGCTTGATCTTTTACTTTTCTGTTACGCTGAAGTCCCGCCAGTGCGGGATTTCAGCAAACAGAGGAGACAAAAGATCTCAAACAAAAACGAAGCTCGTTAAGTTGCGTGAATCGTTAAACGTAAATCGTGAATCGAAAAACCGGTGTAACGACGTAACGAATCTCGAATCACGTTCTTCTTCCTGTATGTAGTTGTCAGCGAACCGGCAGATCTTTGAAAATGTGAATTGTGAATCGGCTGTAGCCTTCTACTGATCTAACGAACCCCGAATCACTCACCAGAGCCGAACGGCGCAAGCGCTTTTCGACTCTGGTGACTCTAGCGCAGTGGCACCACCCGTTCCCATTCCGAACACGGAAGTGAAACGCTGCAGCCCCGATGGTAGTACAGGCGATAGGCCGTGTGAGAGTAGGACGTCGCCAGAGTAAAAACCCCGCCGGTTATCGGCGGGGTTTTTAGTTTCTCGGAGGCGGTGCAGATCGAAAACGAATCGCAGCCATATTTTATTCACGATACCACCGCCAGCGCATCAAGAGCTTTCCATTCTACCGGGCGAAGCTGAATTTTCCGCGCGGCCATGTTTTCCTCCAGATGTGCGACTGACGACGTACCCGGGATCGGCAGCATTACCGGTGATCGATGAAGCAACCATGCCAGCCCGAGTTGATAAATAGTCACGCCGTGATCTTTGGCGATTTTCTCCAAGGCGGCATTAGTCATCCCCCTGCTCCCGCCGACCGGCGCCCATGGCATGAAGCCGATTTCTTGTTTCGCACAGTAATCGAGTGTGTTTTCCCATTTTCGATCGGTAACATTGTACCGGTTTTGCACAGTTGCGATGGGCACAATCTTAAGTGCGCGCTCAACCTGCTCGGGCGACACTTCCGATAGCCCGATATAGCGAATCTTGCCAGCGCTCTGCATTTCTTTAAGCGCGCCTAACGAATCTTCCATCGGCACCTTGGGATCGACACGGTGCAGCTGATAAAGATCGATGCGATCGAGCCTGAGGCGCTTGAGACTTTTATCGACGCATTGCTTGAGATACTCAGGTCGGCCATCCGGCACCCATTGGTTGGGACCGGGCCGCGTGTTACCACCCTTTGTCGCAATGACGAGTCCCTGCGGATAGGGATAGAGCGCTTCTGCAATCAGTAATTCATCAGTCTCGGGTCCGTAAGCATCCGCCGTGTCGATCAGGTTCACTCCGAGTTCGACCGCGCGTCGCAAGACTTTGAACGCGTTCTGGCGGTCTGGCGGCCAACCCCAGATTCCCTCTCCCGTTAAACGCATGGCGCCAAAACCAAGGCGATTGACTGGCAAATCGCCACCAATGCTGAAAGTGGAGGTGTCGTTCGGCGATGCAGCCGCGAAGATTGTCGCCGTTCTTCCTGCCAAAAGTGTGGCACCCGTCGCCACTGTTAAACGGACGAATGCTCTCCGGCTCACGAGGCTCCGCTCGTTCACTGCTTCTACCCGTTTCTTATTCATAGGATCGAAAGTACGCTTGTACAGCTCGTTTTCACTACTCGAATTTACGTCGGTCTCCGTTGCTGTATCGAATCAAGCGAACGCCTTCCGTTGTTTGCATCGGTCCAATTCGCGGTAATTTGCCTTCATGCTAACGAGCCAAAAAGTCATTGATGCGATCAACGAACAAATTGGATACGAATTCAGCGCCGAGTTGCAGTATTATGCCATTGCCGCCCATTTTGCAGCAGAGGCGCTGCCGCAACTCTCACAGCATTTTTTCCGGCAGGCTGAGGAAGAGAAGGGGCACGCGCTGCGCTTCATTAAATATGTTGTGGATGCCGGAGGACGCGTAATGATTCCGGCAATAGACGCCCCGAAATCGAAATTCAAGACCGCCCGGGATGCGATAAAACTTTCGCTCGACCAGGAAGTTCACGTCACTCAGCAAATCAATGGGCTGGTAGGATTGGCTCGAAAAGAAAACGATTACATCACCATCAATTTCCTGCAGTGGTTTCTGACGGAGCAACTCGAGGAAGTTTCGTCGATGGATAATTTGCTCAAGATAATCGAACGCGCCGGGACCGATCTTTTGCAGGCCGACGAATACCTGGCGCGAGTTGGTTTGCGAACGATGCCGGAGCCGCCGAAGCAGTGAGAGGAAGAAAACGCCGAACGCCCGACGCTCAACGTCCAATTCGGAATTAGTCGCGACCTGCTACTAGTGTTTCCTAACTCCCTGCGTTCCTAATTAGATCCGAATCCTGCCTTGCTTTGCAAAAACGCTTGAATAGAACCGCCTTCCGACGGTCTAATCGAGACTATGAAAATGAAGACAGCATTTAGTTTAATGGCGGCAGCGAGTCTGGCGCTCAGCAGTTTAGGTTTCGCCGCGGACGGTAAGACCTACCAAGTCACCGGGCCGGTCCTGGAAGTGACGGACACGATGATTGCAGTCCAGAAGGGGAAGGACCGTTGGGAAATTAATCGTGACGCGAATACGAAGGTCACAGGCGACCTCAAGGTTGGCGAAAAAGTAAAAATCACTTACACGATGTCGGCCACAGAAGTGGAAGTGAAGGCGGGCAAAGGCAAAAAGAAAGAAGCCGGGGCTGCGCCCACTCCATAAACGGAGAACAAATCAAATCGCCGGATTCGCTTCGCGTGTCCGGCGGTTTCCTTTAGACACATCGCTTTGCGAGGTCGGACACGGCCCGCAGGGCCGTGGCTCCATCATCATCTCGCGGTCAGAGATCGCCACTTGAGATTTCGGCGGTTGCCTCGGCGAGCGCCGCCACAATTATTTCCGTCGCCCGCTGCTGCCGCCGAGGATTCCGCCGAGCAGGCCGCGGGCGATTTGCCGGCCGATCGAGCTGCTGGCAGCGCGCATTGCACTTTTTACCATTGAAGTCGCCAGTGAATCGTAGCGTCCACCGCGCGGTCCGATTGTGGGCTTGAATGCCGCCGTGGCGGTGCCGAGAGCTTCAGCTAATACGGAAGGCTTCGCTCCCTCGGGAGTTGGTGGGCCGGAAGCCACAGGCGGAGCGCCCGATGTTTGCGTTTTCTCCCCTGCTCTGGCCTGCAATTTTTCGTAAGCTGATTCTCGATCGATTGTTTTTTGGTAGTGACCCGCAAGTACTGACGAATCGATAATTTGCTTTCGCTGCTCAGGTGTGATCGCACCGACTTGACTGCGTGGTGGAACAATCTTGGCCCGTTCAACGATCTGCGGGCTGCCACTCTCATCCAACATTGACACAAGCGCTTCGCCAACCGCGAGCTCGGTCAACACCGACTCGACGTTTAGTCCTGGATTTTGTCGGAACGTTTGAGCCGCGGCTTTCACTGCTTTTTGATCGCGCGGGGTAAAGGCCCGTAAAGCGTGTTGCGCGCGATTTCCGAGTTGGCCAAGGACAACATCTGGAATATCCAGCGGATTCTGGCTGACGAAATAAACGCCTACGCCTTTGGAACGGATCAGGCGCACCATCTGTTCAATTTTTTGTTCAACTGCCGGCTCGATGTCCGTGAACAGCAGATGCGCTTCATCAAAAAAGAAGACCAGCTTCGGTTTGTCAGGGTCACCGATTTCAGGAAGATTTTCGAACAACTCGGACAGCATCCAGAGCAAGAACGTGGCGTAAACCTTGGGCGATTTTTGCATCAGCTTGTCGGCAGCGAGAATATTAACTACACCGCGTCCATTCTGCGTTTGAATCAAATCTTCCAGATTGAGCGCTGGCTCGCCAAAAAATTTTTCTGCTCCCTGCGATTCCAGCGCAAGCAGGTTGCGCTGAATTGCACCGGCGCTGGCAGCCGAGACATTTCCATACTGAGTTTTGAACTGATCTGCGTTATCGGCAACGTACTGCAGCATCGCGCGCAAATCCTTGAGATCGAGAAGGAGCAACCCATTATCATCGGCGATCTTAAAGACCATATTGAGCACGCCCGCCTGTGTGTCGTTCAAATCGAGCAACCGGGCGAGCAGCAGCGGACCCATTTCTGAAATAGTCGCGCGCACGGGGTGACCCTGCTCGCCAAAAACATCCCAGAACACAACCGGGCACGCTTCACCGCTAAAATTGTCGATCTTAAGCTCCTTGGCCCGCTCAAGAATCTTTGGATTGTTTGCACCGGTCTGGCTCAATCCAGCGAGGTCGCCTTTAACGTCGGCTATGAAAACCGGAATGCCGCGCGCACTAAAATTTTCCGCCAGAGTTTGCAGCGTGACTGTCTTCCCAGTGCCAGTGGCACCGGCAATCAAGCCGTGGCGATTCGCCATTTTAGGCAGCAAAAAAACCGGCTGTCTCGATTGTGCAACAAGGATGGGTTCGGTCATATGACGAACATGATTTTGGCCACTCGTCTGACAATTGTCCAGCACGGTAAAACGGCACGCACGAGCGAGTCGCCTACTGCTGAAAGCAATCGCCGACTAATCGGCAGGGCGCAATTCCACAGACATTCCGCGATTCGGTTACTCTAGTACCGATAGGGCTTTGAAAGCGGGAACGCGTTTCTGATCAGTTCGACGCGCGGTTTCGCATTACCCGCAACGATTACTTCCACCACGTCAAAGCGGAAAAGGATATCCGGGTTATCCAGCATCCGCAGCCAGGCAAGGGCGCCGCGCGAGATTCGTTTCTGTTTCTCTCGATCTACCGCTTCAAACGGACGACCGAAATCTTCGCGCGTTCGAGTTTTTACTTCGACAAACACCAACGTGTCCTCGTCGCGACACACGACGTCTATTTCACCACCGGTGCGGCCGCGGAAATTGCGGAAGAGAATCTTATATCCCCTACGCTTGAGGTATCGGCAGGCTAACTTCTCGCCGCGCGCGCCGCGCCGGAGATGACCCGATTTGGATGCCTTCTTCGAAGGCAAGAAGCGGTTGCGCCACCGGCTCGAAAGATCGGCGATGGATCGGGCAAGGACCGAATTCATGAAGTTTCAAAAGATGCAGTTCTGTTCCGTACCCTTTGTGCTGACTGAAACAATACTGTGGGAACTGCGCGCAAAAGTCACGCATGATCCCGTCGCGCGTTACCTTGGCGATGACGCTCGCTGCCGCGATGCTCAAGCTGATGCAATCACCATCAATGACCGCGGTCTGTGGAATCGGAAACGGAATCACCGGAAGACCATCTATCAGGACGTGTTCTGGAGATTCGAGCAGCGCGTCGATTGCCAGACGCATGGCACGATGACTCGCTCGCAGAATATTGATTCTGTCGATCTCGACAGAATCGACGATTCCAACCGCCCAGCGGACTTGAGGATCCATAACAAGCTCGCAGTAGATTTCCTGGCGTACCTCCGCAGCCAGCTGTTTGGAATCGTTCAGCCGACGATGTCGAAATTTTTCGGGAAGAATTGCCGCAGCCGCCACCACTGGCCCGGCCAACGCGCCTCGACCAGCTTCGTCAATTCCCGCGATGCGCGAAACTCCTGCGCCGCGAAGTTTTTTTTCGTAACGGAATCCGCAACGCCGGTACATCTGCGCAAATCATCAACAGATTTGCACGAGTGACAAGCGACTAGTGACGAATGATAAAAATTTGCAGGGCGCTTCTGTGAAAGGGCGTTGCTGTGGCGTCTGACACAGACGCCCTTCCGCAAACGTTCACTCTCTGACCGCAGTCGCTTCCTTACCCTTGCGAGTGCGGAGGTAATTGAGTTTCGCCCGGCGGGCCCGCCCTTGTTGTTCCACTTCCAGTTTCGCAATGCGTGGTGAATGCAACGGGAATACTCGCTCGACGCCTTCTCCATACGAAATCCGTCGCACAGTGAAACTTTCGTTGAGGCCACGGCCTTTGCGTCCAATCACGATGCCGGTAAAAATCTGGATTCGTTCCTTGTCGCCTTCCACGACCCTTGTGTGCACGCGTATGCTATCGCCAACAGAAAACGGCGTGACATCACTTTTCTGCTGTTCTTTCTCAATAATGTGAATGACTTCGCTCATAAATTCGGGGCCAGCACGCGCGCGCGGCTGCGGGTGCTCACTTTGCTTCGAATGCGCCGATTTTGCAAATTGAATTCGCCCCTCGTTCGAGCAGACCAGATCACCATCAAAAAATCTGTGAAAAGATGCGGGATTCGTGCCTAATTCGATTCTTACCGCGCCCGTAGCTCAACTGGATAGAGCGTTGGCCTCCGGAGCCAAAGGTTGTGGGTTCGACCCCCGCCGGGCGCAATCCTTGGCCGTGATCAGTAATCGACAAAAGGCGACTCGGTGATTCGATCATCGTTCGTTGACCACGGAACCCGGAATCGTCGCCACTCGAAAATTTCCATCAACTCAGCGCTTGAAGCCGGTCGAGCAAATCCTTTTTGCTCGTCATTCCCACCACTTGATCTCGAAGCTGACCATTCTTGAAAAAGAGTAGCGCCGGGATTGCCCGGATGTTGTACTTAAGCGAAAGACTTTGGCTCTCGTCTACGTTCACTTTCGCGATCTTGATTGCACCCGCTTTTTCGCGCGCCACTTCGTCCAGTAACGGTGCGATCATCTTACATGGACCGCACCATTCCGCCCAAAAATCGACGATCATTGGTTTGTCGTCCTGAGTCAGTTCACGGTCAAAATTGGATTCGTTCAGGTTGATGATTGCAGAATTTTCCATGGTTAAGAAAAATAAGTCCAAATCTGGATAATCAAAATTAATGCTGAAAACCCCAGAAGCAGCCAATATAGGAACATCGGGTTCTTCTTGACCTGCGTCATTGTAACCAGCGGAGTCTTTTGAACCAAACTCACCGCCTCCGGCGCCAGTGGAATGCGGACCGTCTCCCTTTTCGATTCCGAAGAAGGAGACACAGGAGCCGGGTGCAAAGAATCGGTCAAAGGCTTCGGCGGTGGGAGAAAATTTCTGGATGAAATATCCTCAACGGTAGAGCCTGCATCAGGTGGGGATGATGGGCGAATCGGCGAATTGTCGGTGTCCCGAATTGGCAATTCAATGCGGACCGTCTCTTTCTTTGGTTGCTCTGTTTCTGCCATCTCTGCAAGAGAACATGATCAGAACTTCGCCCGATTGTCACTACTCAATCTGGCAACTCAAGAAAGAGTCCATGGTGCTAGGCCAGCAGATCGTAGCCACGGCTCCCTTCGATGGTTCGCCAAGTGAACTCGCCAACAGGTGCAGGTTCGGATAATACCACCCGCGCGTCGACATCCGGTGCGTCGCCTTCGGTGCGCGCGGCATGTGGGTGATCCACGAGGAGTTTTAGTTCGCTTCCTATTTTCTTGAAAGCAAGATCGTGGGCAATTCCTTGCTGCAAGGACATGGCTGTGCGGTACCGTGAATTCTTGATCTTTTCAGAAATCTGGCCCGACATTCTTGCCGCGCGCGAGCCCTCTTCCTGCGAGTACTTGAAGATCCCGAGGCGCTCAAATCGGCTGCGCCGAATGAAATCAAGCAGCGTCTCGAATTCTGCATCTGTTTCTCCCGGAAAACCTACGATGAAAGTGGTACGCAACGTCACGCCAGGAATTCCAGCCCGGAGTTTGTGAATCAATTCTTCGATGTGTGCGCGCGAAGTTTCACGACGCATACGGCTCAGCATTGCTTCGTCAATGTGCTGTAGTGGAATGTCGATATATCTGGCGACCTTATCTGATTCGGCGATGGTCTGAATTAATTCATCGCTCCAATGGGCAGGGTGCGTGTAGAGCAAGCGCACCCAGAATTCGCCGTCGATTGCCTGAATTTTGCGAAGCAGCCCTGTAAGCGTTGGCCCCCGACTGGAATCGACCGGTTGCCTCGGTCCGGCCTTAGCCTCCCAAAGATCCATTCCGTAGTAAGTGGTGTCCTGGCTTATCAGGTTGATTTCGCGCACACCTTCGCTGACCAGCGCACCAATCTCCTTCAGAACTGATTGCGGCCTGCGACTCCGATGTTTTCCCCGCATTTGCGGAATCACACAAAAACTGCATGGATGATTGCAGCCTTCGGCAATCTTCAGATAGGCAAAATGCGCCGGAGTAAGCCTGAATCGCGGCGTATCATAATCGGGAATGTATGTAGGGCGCCGGTTGGTGGAGAGTAGCGCATGCGTCTCGTCCACCCCAGAACGGCTTGGATAGGGCGCACGTGCGTGGTTCGCATCCTGCAACCGAGAGGGTCGCGCTACAATTTTCTCAACAATTTCCCCGAGTTCACTGACCTGATCGAGCCCAATGAATGCATCTACCTCGGGCAATTCGGTATGCAGTTCTTTTGCAAACCGCTGCGACATGCAACCGCTGACGATCAACTTTTGATCGGGTCGCTTATTCAACCCTCGTTGCTGGTGCGCCTCGAGAATTGCTTCAATCGATTCCTGTTTGGCAGAATCAATAAAAGCGCAGGTATTAATAATCAGGACATCAGCGTCCTCCGCCTGAGCTGTGACTTCCATGCCGCGCTGCAACACGCTGCCAAGCATGATCTCTGCATCCACCAGGTTTTTAGCGCAACCGAGGCTGATCATGCCAACGCGTGGTTTGCGGGGCAACTCCATCAGGTTTGTGCTCTTCATTAGCAGTTTACGACCTATGAAAATGCATTTTGCTGTCGTATTGAGCGAGATTCCTGGCCTCGCTTAGAATGACAAGCTTATTCAATTGACCGTGACGTCCTGATCGTTCTCTTGCAGCGCCTGGCCGTTTTTGGTGATCGCAACCGCTTCAGGATCGAGAACACGGATCGCGACGTGCTTCCCCCGGAATTCAACTGGGCCGTCCGCCGGAGAAACCCATCGCTCGAACGCCGGTTTGCCTGCATCACCCAGCGTTACGCGTACATAGGTTCGCTTGAGCGGCCTGATTGCCACCTGATTTTCTGCTGCAGACTCAGCTGGAGACGGATTCGCTGCCTCCGGCGGCTTGGTTAAATCTTCGTGACTCACAGGCAAAGCCCGACGCACTTCCGGTTCGCTCGAGCCAGCTGCGGTAACGGGCAAAGCCTTCCGAGTTTCCGGTGGCCCGACCGTTGCCACAGGCGACAATGCTGGAGAGGCTGATTGAGAGGACGCAACTTGGCCTGGCGAACCCCGGTTTAATGCAGTTCCAGCGGGCGATGGCGTCGGCGAAACCTGCGCGATGGAATCCTTCCCCCCAGGCGCAAGCCGCCGCACATTAAGAAGAAATTTCATACCGAGAAAACCGACGACCAGGACCAGTACCCCGAAAATGAGAGGCATCGGAGAAACGCGGTGGTTCCCGCCGCTGCTGGCGACAGGACGTCGCCGAACCGTCGGCGCAGACATCGGTTTCGCGCGCTCGCCTTCCTGCAAATACGAATAGCCGTCTACGGTTACGCTCTGCGAATCCTCAAAAGCATCCAGATAAGGCGTAACATCGACATCTAAAAATTTCCCGTAAATAAGCAGAAACCCCTTCGCGTACGCCAAGCTTGGGAACTGCGAAAAATCGTCGGCTTCAATTTCAGCGAGCCGCTGCGGGCGGATTTTCGTGATCCGCGCGGCTTCATCGAGCGTGAGATTCCTCGCAAGTCTTGCGTCCTGAAACTTTTTACCAAGGCCCTCTATTGTCATGAGCGGAAAGCGGGCTAAACGGCAGCATCGAGATCGACGAGAATCTCGCGTGGTTTGGCGCCTTCTCCGGGACCCAAAATACCGCGCTGTTCCAGAATATCAACGATCCGCGCCGCGCGGGTGTAACCGAGACGCAGCCGGCGTTGTAGAAGCGAAGTCGACGCTCGTTTTTCCTGGCGAATGATTTCAATACACTTTTCAACCAGCTCTTCATCTTCGTCGGTTACGTCTTCCTCAGGCGCTGCGGTCGATTGAAGTTTTTCGTGCATCGCTGAATCGAATGCAGGCGGACTCTGTTTTGAAACAAAACCTACGAGGCCGTGAATTTCGTTGTCCGTTACCAACACACCCTGAGCACGGATAAGACGGGAGGCGCTCGGCGGGAGATAAAGCATGTCGCCCTGGCCGAGTAAACGTTCTGCGCCGTTTTCGTCAAGAATCACGCGGCTATCAATCTTGCTCGCCACTTGAAACGCGATGCGGCTGGGAACGTTTGCCTTGATGACACCGGTAATTACGTCCGCGCGCGGTGTCTGCGTTGCCACGATGACGTGCATGCCAGCCGCGCGAGCCATCTGCGTGATCCGGGCGATCGCCGTCTCGACGTCCGCAGGCGCAGTTTGCATCAGGTCTGCCAATTCATCGACGATGACTACGACGTACGGAATCCGATCGGGAACTTCCTCTTGTGGAGCTGATGTCGGGGGCGTCGTTTTGTGCGCGGCAGGGTCATCTCCGTCCGAATCGGTGCCACCGGGTGTAGCCTTGTTCGGCCGCGCATTAAACCCCACGATGTTTCGAACGCCTACGCGGGCAAACATTTTGTAGCGACGTTCCATCTCGTCGATCAACCATCGCAAAGCCAGCAATACCTTCTTCGGATCAGTCACGATAGGGAATGCAAGATGCGGCAATGATTGATACGCCTGCATCTCCACCATTTTTGGGTCAATGATAACGAGACGCATTTCTTCCGGCGTGAAACGAAAGAGCATGCTGGCAATCAATGCATTGATACAGACACTCTTTCCGCTGCCGGTGGTTCCGGCCACGAGCAGATGCGGCATTTGCGCCAAGTCCGCAATGATTGTTTTACCGTAAACGTCTTTGCCCAGCGCCAACGGAATTTTTGCGTGCTCCTTTGCCGCTTCCCAATCCGATGATTGAAAAAGCTCGCGCAATTTCACCGTAACCTTGCGACTGTTAGCCAGCTCGATTCCCACAGTGTCTTTTCCCGGGATCGGCGCGAGAATGTTGATTCGTTCAGCACGCGTGGCACGTGCCAGGTCGCGCTCTAAACTTACGATCTTGTCCACGCGCACGCCTTTGGCCGGATAAACTTCATAGCGCGTAATCGTGGGACCTTTGGTGATGTCCCCTGGCGCCACGGCAATGCCAAATTGGGCCAACGTCTCAATCAAAACTTGTTGGACTTCTTGTAGCTCGGAAGGATCGGTGGCCGTCCGCGACTCCAAGCTGTGCTGCTCGAGCAGGTCGAGTCCGGGGAGGACATAATTTTCCCAGGTCATCGTCGCGCTTGCCGGAGCAGCGGTCTTCGCCCTTCCTTCCGTTGCACGTAACTCCGCCAGAGATGGTCTGCGCCGAGCCACTACCGGTTCATTCGACAGCACGGTCGTATCCACGACTTTTGGCGCTGGGCGATTCGTCAGTTCCTCCGGCGAGATCATTGTGCCCACCCCTTCGGGAACCGGAACGCCCTTTTTCTTAAGCTGCTTCTGCAGTGCTTCCAAAGACCGCCGTTCCTTTTCGGTCTTCAGTTTTTCCTTGGTGTCCGACCTGCGAATTCCACGGCGCACTCGCCATTCGTGCAACTTGGCTGCGCTGCGGCGCGTGAGATTGACCATCTCTCGAACGAGATGAATAGGGCGCAACCCCGTAACCAGGATCAGCGTGGTCAAATAAACGCCAACCACAAGAAGAATCGAACCCACGGGGCCGAGAGCCGCGGGGAGCAGCCCGCGATACTCATTGGACAAACGATAACCGATTAGGCCGCCCGGTCCTTGAATGTCTACCGGCACTTTTCGGCCAAGCAAATCGGTAATGCGCCAAGCCTCGTCCAGGCACGCACCAGATATGAGGAACAGCACGACCCACGGCATCCGAAGCGCCACGTGCAACCGCGGGTGAAACAATTTAGCAGCGCCGAAGCCGAGCAAGACGGCCGCCAACAACAGGGAAGCGAATACGCCGATCAATTGATAGCAGATGCCCGCCACGATCGCGCCGACAGGACCGATGAAATTTTGAGCAGGATGATTCGCCGGCGAAATGTGACTAAACCAGAGCCAGGATGGGATATCCTTTGGCGTATACGAAATCAGCGCAAAAAAGAGCAAAGTCCCGGCAAAAAGGAGAACAAGTGCAAACACTTCGTTCCAGACGCTGATTCTATCTTTGCGGGCCACCGCGTCTGATAGTAATCCTGCGACGGCTTGTTTCAATCACAACTCTTCTCTCTTGGTCTGCCACTTCCGCTTGCTCGTGCACCGCTTGTGATCGTGGTCGAATGAATCGGCGCGCCCTGCCATTGTGCGCTTTCGCCTTGCACACGTCGGCTGAGGCTGATAACTGTGCCAGCGCATTATGGGTTCTTTCATTCGCCAGGGCGTCGCCACTGTTTGCCTTATCATTGTCCTGCTTTCTACCTCTTGCGAAAAGCATCCGCTCGGCCAACTGCCGGAAGTTCAGCGGGAACAACCTGATCCGGCAAAGGTATGGTCGAATGGAGCAGAACAACATTCTGAGGGACATCCGACTTCAGAGACGCCAGCTGAAGTTCCACACCAGGCTCGTTAGGCAGAGGAGATCATGGCTAGACACAACTACCTGACGTCACCGCCGAACCTGACCGGGATGCCGCCAGGAGTTCCCTATATCATCGGCAACGAAGCGGCGGAGCGTTTCTCGTATTACGGCATGAAATCGGTCCTGACCGTCTTCATGGCCCATTACATCTTGAACCAGTCCGGCGTGCTCGCGCCGATGAATGCCAATGAATCCTACATGTACACGCACTTGTTCGTGTTTGGGGTTTATTTTCTGCCAGTTCTCGGCGCAATTCTTGCCGACGGCTTTCTCGGCAAGTATTGGACGATACTTTCCCTGTCTCTTGTTTACTGTCTGGGTAATCTGACGCTCGCCTGCATGGCCACGTCGTGGGGAATCGCCATCGGCCAACGGATGATGCTGCTGGTAGGCTTGATCCTGATCTGCATTGGCGCCGGCGGAATTAAGCCGTGCGTCTCCGCCAACGTCGGTGATCAGTTCGGCGAATCGAACAAGCATTTGCTCTCAAAAATGTTTGGCTGGTTCTATTTCTCGATTAACGCCGGCTCGTTCATTTCCTCAATTCTTTGTCCATGGCTGCTGGCAAACCCGAAATGGGGCCCGGGGTGGGCATTTGGAATTCCCGGGATCGCCATGCTGATCGCGACTTTGTTCTTTTGGGGCGGCCGCAACAAAATGGTGCACGTGCCGCCGGCCGGCCTCGGTTACCTAAAAGCAACGTTCAGCAAAGAAGGGCTCCTCACACTCCTGCGAATCGCAATGGTTTTCTTCTTCATTCTATTTTTCTGGGGGCTCTGGGGAATGAGCAACGGCGCGGAGTGGACTTTGCAGGCGGAGAAAATGAACCTGCATTGGATGGGTATGAATTTGATCGCGGCCCAGGTGCAGACCGCAAATCCAATTCTTATTTTGATCTTTATCCCCATCGTCAATTACGCGATTTATCCGGCGATCGACAAAGTTTTTCCGCTCACGCCACTGCGCAAAATCGGCATTGGGCTTTTTATCACCGCGCTTTCATTTGTGGTGATCGTGTGGATTCAGGGCCAGATCGATTCTGGACTTAAACCGAGCATAAACTGGCAGCTTCTCGCTTATGCCATCCTCACGCTTGGCGAAGCAATGGTTTCGATCACCGGATTGGAATTCGCCTATACGCAGTCGCCGAATTCGATGAAGAGCTCGGTCATGGCCTTATGGCTTCTTACCGTCGCCTCGGGCGAACTTTTCGTCGCCCTGGTCAATAAATGGATCCTGAGCATAGCCGGGCACAAAGTCACTGCCTACCAATACTTTACCTTTTTCACCTGGTTGATGTTCGGAGCCGCGGTGATTTTCGTCATTATCGCCAGCTTTTACAAATATCGCACGTATCTGCAATCCCAGCTCACTCCGGATGAGATCGCAACGGAGCCGATTCTTCATGGCGGCACACCGAGCTGACGTCGAATGAAAATCCTTGTCGGCGCCGCGTCGATATTGGCGCTGTTGACTTTCAATACATCGGCGACTCCGCAGGACGAAGCGTTAGAAACGATCGCGCACGATTACGTGGAGCAATACTTGCGTGCGAATCCCGAGCAGGCCACCGAGTTGGGGGACCACCGTTTTGATGGCAACCTGACCGATTATTCTTCAGAGGCGCAGGCGAAGGATCTCGCCACGCAAGAAGAGTTCCGCGCCAAGCTGAACGAGCTCGACGGATCGCAGCTGACCGGTGCGAACAATGTCGATTTTCGCATTCTCAAGGAAAACATTGATTACCGAATCTTCCAGGACAAAGAGCTCAAGGAACCGCAATGGAACCCGCTGGTTTACATGCAGAGCCTCGCCAACAGCCTGTATTTGTTGGTGGCCCGCGATTTTGCATCCGCCGACCAACGGATCGCGAGCCTGCGCCAGCGAGTGGAAAAAATTCCAGGCGTCATTGCTCAGGCCAAAGCCAATCTCCAACATCCTCCGCGCATTCACACTGAAACAGCGATTGAGCAGACCCAGGGTGCAATCAATCTCGTGCACACAGATCTTGCGCCTTTGCTCGATCAAGCGCCGCAGCTGAAGAAGGATCTCGCGCCGTTACAGGAAAAAACCGCAGCCGCGCTGGAGGATTACAAAAAATGGCTGCAAAAAGATTTGCTGCCGCGGTCGGACGGCGATTTTCGGTTGGGCGCGGAGAAATACCGTAAGAAACTCCACTTCGAACTGGTGTCGGATTTGCCCATGGAAGAAATCATGAAGCGGGCAAAAGCCGATCTCGCGCAAACACAAACCGCCATCTTCGAGACGGCGTTCCCTCTGTACAAAAAATATTTTTCAAAAGCCGACGACAAGGCCATTGCCGACAAGCACAAAGTCACGGCCGCGGTCCTGGACAAATTGGCTGAGCAACACCCGACCGACGCCACCGTGGTTGATTACGCCAGGGAGGTTGTCAATGAAGCGACCGGATTCGTTAGGCAACACGATCTGGTCGCGGTCCCGGGCACGCCGCTGGATGTCATCGCGATGCCGGAATTTAACCGTGGCGTCTCCATTGCGTATTGCGATGCACCGGGGCCGCTGGAGAAACACGGCAAAACATTTTTTGCCGTCGCGCCAACTCCGCAAGATTGGTCTAAATCGCGAAAGGAATCGTTCTATCGCGAATACAATAACTACATGATCCGAAATCTAACCGTACACGAGGCCATGCCGGGTCATTACGTCCAACTGGCTCACGCCAACCAGTTTCGCGCGCCCACGCTGGTTCGAGCGATTTTCCAAAGCGGATCTTTCATCGAAGGCTGGGCCGTTTACTGCGAGCAAATGATGGCGGAACAGGGTTACGGCGGACCCGAAGTAAAAATGCAACAGTTGAAGATGCGGCTCCGCGCGATTTGCAACGCTATTCTCGATCAAAGCATTCATGCCGGCAACATGACCGAAAAACAGGCCATGAATCTCATGATGAAAGAGGGTTATCAGCAGGAGGGCGAAGCAGTGGCGAAATGGAAGCGCGCCCGGCTCACATCCGCTCAACTCTCCACATACTTCGTCGGCGCCACTGAGCATCTCGATCTCCGCGCAGCCGAAAAGAAAAAACTCGGCGACGATTTCAATCTCAAAAAATACAACGATCAGGTGATCTCTTACGGCAGCCCGCCCTTGAAGTACGTGCGCCAACTGATGGGACTCTAGGTGAACGCGATCTCCGAGCGCGTTGACTACATGTGTAGCAGCTCGCCTGATTCATTGCGCCTCCGACGGCTCTCTCGCATCGTCTTCAGAGAAGCTGATCCACCTTTGGCTTGGATTTTAACGCACCGCTTTGCGGCAGGCTTGCGTTTGCGTGAGCCGGCGCTAGAGGCCCGGTCTGTCGGGCCGGACAATCTTACCAGTTCATCGAGGTTAAATGTGCGACGACGCTTTGTTCCAACCTCTCGAAACTCCACCTGATACCAGCCATCCATTCGATCTACCTGATATCGCTTCCCTCCGATGCGGACCGGTTCGCGCGCAATCAGTCGATGGATGACTTTTTCATATCTGGATGGTGACCAGCGTCGCATCCTGCGGCGACCCCAATCGATCTGATGTCCAACGTCGTCATAGGCATCGGGACGCTTCTTGAAGTCGAGAAGGGAGCGGGCATCCCCAGCGAAAACCGCGGTGATGTGTTCCAAAGTGCTCGAATCACCGATCTGCTGAATTCGCTGGCGCAAGGCTCGCAAAGTTTCATTCGCAATCGCGCGCAGACTCAGAATCCCCCCGTCACACATTTTCCAAAGCGGTTCATTTATGTCGGACGCGAATGGATTTCTGCCTAACGAATTAGCTGTCACGCGCCAACCGCGCCTTGACGAATGTTTTCGAAGACTAAATCCCGCCATGCGACCGATTCGGTGCAGCTCAAGTTGTCTCAAGTCAAAATCCTTCCACCGAACCACGGTTTGCACTGCGCCCGCGATGAAAGCGCAAGTCGCCAACATCAAAGCAGGATCAGGCGTGAAATCCACCGTAACTTCGATCCGGTTTCCCCGCGGGCGAACCCCGACAGCGGTGCTTTGTCTGTTTGCTGCGAGCAACATTACGGGCACTGGCACAATATGCGCCAACAGATATGCCAGCTTTGTTGAGTTACGAAGCTTGGATCGCCCCACTTTCAGGAAAGAGAAATTATAATGCGTGCTAAATCCCTGAAGCCGGCACTGGCATTTGTGGCGGCTCGCCCAGTGATTCAGCTCTGTGCGCACATATCGGATTTGCTCCCACAACAAACGCGTGGCGCGGTAGCAACAACCTGGCTCAAACTCAATGATTGGTGTGGCGACTTCGATTACACCGGTATCAAAATAAATCGCGCCGCCCACAGGCAACTGAAACGACCTGCCCGAGCGAGGGATCATGCGCCGTCGCACCAACCGACTCGGATCACCAAATACTCTTTCAGGACGCCGTCTCCGCCCGTCAACTATCAGATTAAACTCCGCTTCCAAACCGATCACAGCCCGAGGCGGACTTGCATCCCGCCCATCAGGGCGAAGAAGATAAGCGTCTCGATCCGTTCGGGGAGCTTTCATCTGCTTAATCGACGTCACTGCATTCGCGCGGAGTTGAAATCGCATATCCTAAATCAATATGAAGATGATCGTCGGTTTGTCCCTTTTCCCGACCGAATGGCCGAACAGAAACGGCGGGACTTAGCGACGCCGCAATTTCGGAATATTTCTTAATCGATCGCGCGTCGGAAAGAAAAGTGTCACCGATACGGTAAATGTTTGCTGCGGTGCCCCATGCATGAACGCTTTTTGCGCCGCCGATCTGGTGCGCCGGGGAGCGATAGCCTCCATTGGCTGCGATAAACACCGGCGCATCAACTTCGCGTCGCAGATTTTCCAGGAATGTCGCAAGCAAGACGATCGCGCAGGGGACGTAATGAGGAAATTGACAGAGAAGCAACCTTGCTTCCCGACAATCGACGCGCATCAATTCGGCCAGGGTAAAGTGCAGCGTCAGTCGGATCTGTTGCGCTTGCTGCCAGCTTTCGATCTCATAGAAGAAACGCGGCAAACGATGAGTGTGACCAGCAGGATGTGTTTCGGTTTCGCCAGGCCGCAGCAGTGCGCGGTGCTCTTGGGGAAGACGCAGACCGTCAATTGGACGCAGGAACTTCGTCTTCACTTGCGAATTTCCCCGCCGACCAGGAAGCGATAAATTGTCTCGGAAATCGCCGCGACCGTTTCGCGCCGTCCATTCTTGTCCGGATCAAATTCAGTTAAAATCGCGGCGATGTACGGCTCGCGTTCGGGGAGATACACAATCCCGATGTCATGGCAGGCGGTCGAAATCTCGCCGGTCTTATGGGCCACTGTGGCATGTTTTGGCAAACGCGCAGGAATCATCGAATTGAATTTTTGCTCCAGCAGAATACGGAGCACCTCTCGTTTACTTTGCGGTGTTAGAAAGTCGCCGCGAACCGCGGACATCAGTTTTACCAATCCGTTAGCAGTGACCTCGTTGTTTACCCCTCGATCGTGCGCCAGATGATCTTCGACGCCTCGCCGTAACTTCACCCCGTCCACTTCTGCTTTAAACAAAACCGCGCGGGCGTATTCCACACTTACAAAGTCCAGCAGCAGATTCGTCGCCAAATTGCTGCTTCCGGCAATCATTACCTGCACCAGCGTGGCAATTTTTGCTGAACGTCCAATCGATTGATACAGCTCCGGCGTCGCATCCCGCTCTGGGCTGACGTGAAACACTGAGCCATCTGCTGCGCTGAAAAAGCGGTTCCGCACGTGCAGCGAGTCGTCCAACCGGAGCCGACCTTCGTCTGCCGCCCGAAAAATTGCCAGCAACACCGCAACCTTAATGGTGCTGGCAGCATGAAACGACCGGTCGCCGCATAGCGAGAATCGAAACCCGGTCTGCAGGTCGTGCACGGCTACGGCGATTGCGCGCGAGGTGCTCTGCTCACCTATTGCCTTAACCTGTTCACACAAATTCGCCGAAGCCTCGTTTATGCCTGACATGGGAACAGCTCTTTACATGCACGTTGCGAAGTCGCAAATTCGCCGATGCCAAACCTGGCGACATGGATTCGAGCGAAAGATGCGAAGTGGTTTCGGCCCATTTTCGCAAAGCATCCGGCGATCAAAATCTGGAACGCCCGGACGCGCAATTTTCCGCTGCAGAAGATAGACGGGCTTTTACTCTCTGGCGGCTCTGATATCTCGCCGGAGTTCTTGTCCCAGGATGTCCACGACCCTTCTCTGCTGGACAAGGACGTCGACTCGAAGCGCGATCGCTGGGAATTTGAGGCGGTGCGGGAGTCGCTTTCACGTGGTTTACCAATTTTCGCTCTTTGCAAGGGCCTTCAGGTTTTCAATGTTGCGCTTGGCGGCACCCTCAAACTCGACATTCCGGGTCATAATCTGCCACACCAAAAACAGCAGGACGTTCAGCCGCTCCGCCACGCATCAGCTGCCTCACACCGTTTCTGTAAGGTGAACAGCGCGCATCACCAGGCGATCGAGCAGTTGGGCGACGATTTGGAAGTTGAAGCCTGGGCAGCGCACGATGGCATTGTCGAACAGGTTCGGCTTCGCAAATATCCGTTTGGACTCGCCGTGCAATATCATCCTGAGCGCAGTCGGATTTATAACTCCCTGTTTGAGGACTTCTTCGCGCGACTGGGACCGGCAAGGGACTAGTGTTTAACGCTCCAACCCTTCGACTTATTTTCCTGCTGCGGCGCTACTCAAGACCGGGATTCGCCGTAGCAACAGCGCTAGAAGGCCAGCCACAAACGCACAACTCGCGAGCAGCAAAAAAGCAGGTCTATGTGCGCCAAAGCGATCTTTCATCGCGCCGATGATCGTGGGACCCAGAAAGCCGCCCACGTTGGCAATAGTGACGACCAGCGCAATCCCGGCAGCGGCAGGTGCTCCGGTGAGAAACCTCGTCGGGATCGACCAAAACGGACCATAAGCCCCACAGTGTCCAATCGGAATCAGCGCCAGCGATAGAACAGCCAAAATCGGTTGGTGCAACAGGGCGCATCCAACGAATCCGATCCCCGAGATGAATAACGGAATCGCCACGTGAAGAGGGCGTTCATTGGCGTGATCGGAGTGCGCACTGTTCAACACCATGAGGACGATCGTCCCTGCGCTGATCGCGCCCAAAATCAGTCCTACGCTAAGATCGCTGCTTTTTGTGAGAGACTTGATTACGAGGGGAGCCCAAAACGAATAGCCGTAAAACCCAACCGCAGCCAAAAGAAAAATGATGCCCAGTTGCCAGATTTTCGGTTCGGTTAATGCCTTTAGAATGTTGTTCGCCTGCGTTGTGCTCAGCGCAGATCGCTCGGTCGCAAGTCTGCCAATCAGCCACTCTTTCTCCGCCCGCTCCAGCCAAGCTGCCTTTTTCGGCGCTTCCGGAAGATAGAAGAGTACGGTTGTGCCCAGCAGAATCGCTGGCAGGCCCTCCACCAAAAACAGCCACTGCCAGCCGGCAAGTCCCAGCATTCCGTTCAATTTTAATAGAGCGCCAGACAATGGGCCGCCAATAACACCGCTCACTGGCACGGCTGTCATGAATGCCGCAATGGCGCGAGCACGTTGCCCCTCCGGATACCAGTGACTCAAATAGTAAACCCTTCCCGGGAAAAAACCGGCTTCCGCGGCGCCGAGCAAAAAACCGGAGGATATAGAAAGTGGGCGCCGTACGAACAAACATCATCCCCGTCGAGATAGCACCCCAGCTGACCATGATCCGTGAGATCCAAAGCCGCGCCCCCACACGGTGCAAAATAAGATTACTCGGCACTTCGAGCAGGCAATAACCGACAAAGAAAACACCGGACCCGAAACCAAACGCCGCAGAAC
The DNA here is from genome assembly GCA_963807435.1 of uncultured Verrucomicrobiae bacterium. Lineage (GTDB taxonomy): Bacteria > Verrucomicrobiota > Verrucomicrobiia > Chthoniobacterales > UBA10450 > Udaeobacter. The sequence goes on along the minus strand of CAWECA010000010.1, from coordinate 499,495 downwards.
TGAATCCCAGATCAGAATTCATCTGCAGCGCTGCGAAGCCGACATTTACACGATCGAGCCACGCCACGATGTAGAGAAGAAACAAAAAGGGAATCAACCGCAGCGTGACCTTGCGCAGAGTGATTGAGGCGAGATCCCGCCGATTCATTCGGGGCCCTGCACCACCACTTCCAACTTAATTTCCTGAAACGCCAACTGATCATGGATGAGTCCCAGCAACTCGAGCGCGCGGGTGTCGGGCATCTTCGCGCAGCGCATCTCGATACGCGCTGGCTTGCCCGCCAATTCCGGATGCGTCTCCGCGAGTTCGCCATCGAGCAGGAACGAAACGTAGGCGTTAAACCGTTCCTGCAAAGCCAGCAACCGTTCATCCGAAGCGTCCCACTCGTTAGACTCGTTCATGACCAAAACGACTTGGTTTGTCTTTGGATCGTGCGCGATTACGTCAATCACGCTCGTTCGACTGCTGAGGTTTGGTCTTTGAGGGTCTTTATCCATTCAACGGATTCGGCTTTGGATGTTCGATGTTCGATGTTCGACGTTCAACAGAAACAAACAACGAACCACGGACGGGTAAATGAGCAACGACGCTGGCCCCTCGACGCAGGCACCGAATGGCCGCGGAGATTTGGCAGGGCGTGCGCGCCTAGCTCGAGCGGACGGCCCGGCGGTCCCCGTCTCTACTACGAATTGCATTTGAACGTCAGGGGCGCGACGCGTTAATTCATCACCGTGTCAAAACCCAAAACGTCGAAGTTAACCCTGCTCGGGCACAGCAATGCGAAAATGCCTGCCGCGCCCGCCGAAGCGCGCCTCGAAACATTTCCGAATCCGGCACCCAAACGAAATTACCGGATTCACTTCGAAACCGACGATTTCACTTCTGTCTGCCCTGTGACTGGCCAACCCGATTTTGGTCGAATCGACATCGAGTACGTGCCTGGCCGCGTCTGCGTTGAAAGCAAATCACTGAAATTTTATCTGGCATCCTATCGCAACGAGCGCGCCTTCAACGAAGCGGTCACAAATCGGATTCTCGATGATTTCGTTAAGGCCTGCGTGCCGCGCGAAGCCACCGTGACCGCGCAGTTCTCCGCTCGCGGCGGGATCGCGCTAACAGTCCGCGCCGAGTACACGGCCGAAGGCCTCTAAAGAGAGTTCGCACAAACACCGCAACGGCCACGACACACTTCATTTGAAACTTCTTAGTGTCCTTGGTGAACGTAGTGCGAGGTCAATGAAACCAACAGAAAAGTGAAACGCGCGGTCGTCCTCTTAAGTGGCGGACTCGATTCGACCACCACGTTGGCGATCGCAATCGCCGAAGGCTACAAAGCCTACGTTTTATCGTTTGAATATGGCCAACGCCACAAAATCGAAACAGAAGCCGCTCGACGTGTTGCCGCTTCGTTAGGCGTAAAAGATCATCGGGTCGCAAAGATCGACCTGCGCGTCTTCGGTGGCTCGGCAATTACGGATGCCATCGACGTGCCGAAACAGCGATCGGAAACCGAAATCGCGGACGGAATTCCAGTCACGTACGTCCCTGCGCGCAACACCATCTTTCTCGCGTACGCCCTAGCCTGGGCAGAGGTGCTGAACGCCAGCGACATTTTCATCGGTGTTAACGCAATCGACTACAGCGGCTACCCCGATTGCCGGCCGGAATTCATTGAAGCGTTTGAGCGCCTTGCCAATCTTGCAACCAAAGCTGGAGTCGAGCGCGGATGTTTCAAAGTTCACACGCCCCTCCTCAAACTGTCCAAAGCCGACATCATTCGCAAAGCCGTCCAGCTCGGTGTCGATCTGTCGCTGACCCACAGTTGTTACGATCCAGCGCCAGAAGGCCTGGCCTGCGGCGAGTGCGACTCCTGTCTCTTGCGGCTCAAGGGCTTCCGCGAAGCAGGACTACAAGACCCGATTCGCTATGCCGCTTAATTCTTTTTCATGTTGAGCAAAGCGAAACATCTCTGCCAGCATTGCGGATGGAGCCTCTTTTCAAAACAATGATCTGAGATTCTTCGCTTCGCTAAGAATGACAGCTTCGGATGAGAGGATAAAAGACCATGTTCTGGAAATACTCAAATTTAAGGGTGCACATCACAATTGAATGAGGCGTTTTCTCGGCATTTTCGAACTTGCCAAAAACGAACAACGAGTCGTGCTCCTCGCGATGTTCATCCTCATCGCAATCGCATTCCTTGGGTATGAATGCCGTATTCATCGTCCTCCAGCACAACCAATATCGTCACCGGAACTAAAGCAGTCTCCAAGCCAGGCGAAACTCGACCATTGAGCATTTGAACTAATTGTTCGTTAGTCCTGGAATTCTTCCATAACCCACAAAGACCGGACTAATTTTGGCATCACCGCTTTTTGGTTGTGGCGGCATTTTGAAGTCGAATACGCTGACACCCCAACGTTGTTTACCATCGTATGTGCGGCCGTCGCTTGATCCGATCATAACCCGCTTGTTGGTTCGTTTTTCGCGGCCAAGATAAATCATGGTGTGGGTGATTGGTGGGTCGCGGTCGATCTTGTACGTGCCGGCCCAGAAGAGCAGGTCTCCGGGTTTAAGATCGTCGAACTCGAATGAATCCTCCTTGCGGCTCACGACTGCTTCGAAATCTCCCGCTTTGCGCACCCAGACGTACTGCCCGCTGGAATCGCGCGGCACATCGTGGAAACCGTTTTGCTGAAGCACGTAGTAAATGAAGCCGGAGCAATCCATCCCACCGTTTTTCGGATCGGCAGAACCGTAATTGTAACCGAGATCCTGTTTTGTGAGGAAGAGGCCAGCGTCGAGGATTTGGCGAACTCTGGCCGGGTATTTCTCGAAGCCAATGATTTCGTCAGGGGAGAGACTAACGTTAGGCGACCCCTTTGTTCCGTGAGAACGCCCGGAGCTCGAACGAGTTGGCGTTTCGGATGGAGTCGCAGATGGACGTTCTTCAGAATCCGGCGTTGGCGTTGGGCTCGCTTTCCTGCGTTTTGATTTGCTCTTCGGAGTGGCCGCGGGAGTTGGAGTCGGCGATGCTTTCTTGTGCCTTGAAGCAACCGTAGGTGTTGGCGTGGGCGTCGTTTTCTTTGTTGAGCGCTTTCGATGCTTGCGGCTTGGCGTTGGCGACGGTGCCAAAAACTTTTGGATCTTGCTGCCTACGGACTCTTCGGCTGAAGGCGCAGCATTAATGAGTCCGAATAAAATCACCAGAATTAGAAGCCATTTCATAATTCGACGCTGTAGTGTCCGCTGTCCTCAGCGGATAATCGAGTCCAGTGATTCCGTCGGATGCGCTGGAACAGCGCACGCTAAGCCGATCAAGAAGACGCGAGCTCCTGCAGAACTGCTTTGTTTAGCCGAATGCCGCCTTCGAAATTTTCGAGAGGAAAATTTTCGTTCGGCGAATGAGCCCGGCAGTCGGGTAACGCCAGCCCGAGCAACAGCGTCTCAACCCCAAGAATCTCGCGGAACTGCGAAACAATCGGGATACTGCCACCTTCCCGGATGAGCGCCGGTTCGCCGTTGAAAGCTTTACGCAACGCGCGTTGTGCCGCTTCGCCCAACACCGAGTGTGGGTCGGTAAGATACCATGGGCCGCTGTGGCCTCTGGTGACCTCCAGTGTAACCCCTTGAGGCAGATTTTTTCGTAAATGCGTTTCGGCCAGATCCAGAACCTCGTCCCCCTGCTGTTCCGGAACGAGACGGAACGTCAGTTTTGCAAATGCGTGGCTGGCAATCACGGTCTTGGTCCCCTGTCCCTGGTAACCGCCGCCTATTCCGTTGATTTCGGCGGTTGGCCGCGCCCAAATACGCTCCACTGAATTGTAGCCAGCTTCGCCGAAAAGTTCCGGCACACCTGTCTCTTCGCGAATCAGCTTGTCGCCATCGACAGGAAGTTTACGCCATGCTTCACGCTCCCAATCCTCGAGCGGCTTAACGCGATCGTAAAATCCTGCGATGGTCACGCGCCCCTCACGATCGTGAAGCGTGGCGAGCAATTGTGCCAGCGCCGTAATCGGATTTTGAACGGCTCCGCCGAAAATACCGGAATGCAAATCCATTTTCGGACCAGTCACTTTGACCTCGAGAGCCGTAACTCCGCGCAACCCGTAACTCATGGTTGGCACGCCACGCGCAATCATCCCGGTATCGGAAACGACCGCCACATCACACTTCAAGGCATCGCGATTCTGTTTCAAAAAAGGACCGAGGTTCCCACTCCCGATCTCCTCTTCCCCTTCAATCACCAAATGCAAATTCACCGGAAGCTCACCATGCTCTTCGATCGTTTCCTGAATTCCCAGAATGTGCGCAAGGATTTGGCCTTTGTTGTCCGTCGAGCCGCGCGCAAAAACGTAGCCGTTTTTCAACACGGGCTCGAATGGCGGCGATTCCCAAAGCTCCAACGGATCGGGCGGCTGCACATCGTAATGGCCGTAAATCAAAACTGTCCGCCGCTCGGACTGATGTTCGTTGCGCGCCCAGACGATAGGATGACGTTTGGTCGGTACCAACTGCGTTTGCAGACCCATGCCTTCGAGCTTGCTCACCAGCCACTCTGCGCATTGCACCAATTTTTCTTTGTATGTGTCGTCAGTCGAGACGCTCGGAAACCGCAGGAACGAATAGTACTCCTCGAGATAATTGTCGCGCATGCCCAGAAGCTACTCAAAGTTCCGGGGAGCGCACGCACGGGCGCATGCGCTCCCCGGAATCACGCGCGGGTGCGCTTGGAACGCTCGATGGATATGCGCACGAAAAATAAAATCGACGCAAGCACCAACACGATTCCCGTTACGAGAAACTCGCGAGTGGTTGCATGAACCAGAATCCAGACTATGGCAACGATCGCTAGCGCTGGTATAATTTTCATCCCGGGAAAATCGAAGGGCTTGCCGTCCGAACGCACATCGCGTTGCACCAAAACCCAGCAAGCGGTGCAACACAGCAAATACATCAGTAACACAGCGACGTTTGAAAGCACCGCCAGGCGTTCGAACGTGCCGCTGATCGAAAGCGCAAACGCAATCGCCGCGTAAGTAATGATCGCGACGTCCGGTGACCGGTAGCGTGCATGCACATGTGCGAAGAACTGTGGCAACGCACCGTCTCGGCCAAACGCGAAAATCATTCGCGGCGAACTCAGGATATCGCTGGTCACGAATCCAAATGCGGAAATGCTGGCTCCGGCCAGAAGAATCATGCGACCCACGTTGCCAAGAAACTTCGCCGCGGATTCGGCAAGTGGCGAATCAGGATGATTCCCGAGATCGGCGCCGAGCGTTCCCTGGGCGACAAGTTGAATCATTAGGTAAATGATTGTGGTCAGCACCAGAGCCAGATACGCCGAACGTGGAACCGTCCGCGACGGGTTCCTCACTTCGCCGCTCGGAATCAATGCCACTTCGATTCCGACGAACGCGAAAATTAGGAGGATCACGGCGTCGCCTAACGACTTGCTGCTGGGCCAGCCGCTCCAGACGAGGTTCGGCGGGTGAATGAAAAAGATTCCGACGCAAACGAATAGCAGCAGCGGCAAAAGCTTCGCGACTGTGATCACCGTCACAGCCCCGGCGCCCTCGCGTACCCCGCGAATGTTGATGAACACCAGCACCCCGTATACGGCAAACATCACGATGACACGCGTCGCAGGGCCACCGAGGAAGGGGATGACGAGCGCAACGGAGTCTGCGAACACGTTCACCACGCCAGCGACCGCGCCGAGAGCGGTTAGAAAATAAAGCATGCCCGCCAGAAATCCGACGTAACGGCCAAACGCCACTTCGACGTACGCGTAGAGACCGCCAGTCAGCGACACGCGGCTGCCCGCGATCGCGAAACAAGTCACGAACAACACCATCGCAACTGCACAACAAACAAATGCGAGAGGCGCTGCAGACCCGAGGCCCTTTGCTACTGTCGCTGGAATTACGAAAATTCCCGCACCGATGGTCGAGCTGATGATATTTGCAGTAAGAGCTGGAACGCCAATGCCTCGGACCAGCTGATGGTCGATGCGTTCTTCCTGCTGTATCCAGGCCGGCGTTTCTTTGGCCATTGGCGCATCGTGCGCGATTGAATTGCCCAAAGCAAGAGTGCGCCTTGAGCTGCCGGGCTACGGACCGGGGTTTCTTAATAGCTTGGGACTGACGAGCGCCCTTGGGGACTTCGAACTGTTTTTAGGCGTTGGCGGATCCTTTACAGCGGGCGGGATCTCCGAGCTCGATGGCGTTCCTCGCCAAAGGCGCCGTAATAAACCTGCGACAAAACCCGCCCACTTCACTCCAACGCGCCCGGAGGTCGTTTCACCTGCGTCTTTCCGGTTGCCCACAATATCCTGTGGTGAGATGGGTTCGAAACACTTCAAATTGTGTGATTTTTCGCTTGTAACCCCTGAGTCCTTGCTGTATTGACGCGGCTGAGGCCAAAACGTTAGGCCCAAAATGCATTTACAATCGCTCGAGCTGTTCGGTTTTAAATCGTTTGTCGATAGAACCGTCTTCAACTTTCACGAAGGCGTTACCGCTATAGTCGGCCCGAATGGCTGCGGCAAATCCAATGTGCTCGACGCTGTGCGCTGGGCACTTGGCGAGCAGTCCGCAAAGTCGCTTCGCGGCGAAGAGATGGCCGATGTGATTTTCAATGGGGCGGACACACGCAAACCCGTAGGTTTTGCTGAAGTTTCGCTGACGTTTACTGATTGCGCCGAAGAACTCGGAATTGAGTGGCACGATGTGCAGGTTACCCGCCGCGTATATCGGGACGGTACCTCCGAGTATTTGTTGAACAAGACGGCCTGCCGGCTTCGCGACATCCAGAGTCTTTTCGCCGACACCGGAATCGCGCGGACATCCTACTCAATGATGGAGCAGGGCCGAATCGATATGATTTTGAGCTCGCGTCCCGAAGATCGCCGCGCCGTATTCGAAGAAGCTGCCGGTATCACGAAGTACAAAACGCAAAAGCGCGAGGCACTCCGGAAGCTGGAGGCGACCGAGGCAAACTTGTTGCGCATCGGTGACGTGATTAAGGAAGTGAAACGCCAGATTGGATCGCTGCAGCGGCAGGCAGGCAAAGCGCGCCGCTATCAGGCATTACGCGCGGACCTTCGGGTGCTTGAGACACATCATGCACGAAAAGAACTCGCTTTACTCGATCACGAGCTGACCGCGTGCCGAAAAGAGATCAACGGACTCACACAATCCGAACAGTCGACACGAGCCGAGATCGACAGCAATGAAAATGTGCTCGGCGACGAACGCCGCGCGCTCGACGAAATCGACGCAGACATCGCCGGCTCACATGCTGCGGTTCAGCGGTTGGATAGCGAAATCGCGGCGCACCGCAACCGGATCGAATTTAATAAACAGCGCGCAGAAGAGTTGACGGGGTTTATCGAACGTGCGCGGCGCGACATCGCCGAGGCTGAGAAGAGACGGGAAAAACACGCGACTGAAATCAGGCAAACCAACGACTCAATCGCAGACACCGAGCAGCATTTGAAAGAAAAGGAAGCCGCGCTTGGTAAGGTGTCCGCTTTGGCCGGAGAAATGCACCAGCACCGAGCCGAGCGGGACACGCGGTTGCAAGCGCTACAAGTCGCTTTGTCAAAATCCGAGAGCCGAATTTCGGCGTTGAACGAGGAACTTTCCGGAACGAAAGCGCGTCGTGATTTGACCGGCACACAAATCGAGCAAATCGCCAGAGAGATTAAGGAATCGAGCGAGGCGCAAGGGAAATTGGTCGAGAAAATCGCTGTCTCACTGAAAGAAAACAAACGCGAACGAGGCGACGTAGAGACCAGTCTGCGAGAAAAGGAAAAATTCCTTTCCCAAACGGAACAACACCTCGCAACGCTTGAGCGCACAATCGCCGAAAAGCGCTCACGGCTCGAAGTGTTGCGGCAGCTAAACCAACAAGGCGAAGGGCTCGTCCAAGGTTCTCAAGCCCTGCTCAAAAGAACGCACGGTTCGATGGAAGCCCGCGAGGCCATCGCCGGTTCTCTCGTTGCACAACTAGATGTTGATCCAAAATTTATTCGAGCGATCGAAGCCGCACTGGGCCGGAACCTGCACGCCGTCATTCTCAAGGATGCGAAGTTCGCCTCGGACATTATCGAGAGCCTCAATAAGGACCAACTCGGACAGGCAGCACTTCTGCTTCCGGAGCTAACAGCGTCTGCAGAAAAACCATCCGAACGAGATCTGCCAAAAGCGGCGCTCGGCTGGGTTGCTGACAAACTTGCCGCACCGCAATCGCTCGAACCTTTGGTCCGGCAATTACTCGGGAACGTTGCGATTTTTCCTGACTTGGAACAGGCGCTCGAGAGCAGGCGAAGCGAGCCCGCACTGGCAATGGCCACGCTTGCCGGAGAATATCTGTCCCCTGAAGGAATCGTGTTTGGGGGAAGCGCCGAAGTGCGTGCCGCTTCATTGCTCGACCGCAAGGCGGAGATTGGCGAACTGGCGAAACAGGAGAGTGCTCTGGCGACAGAGCGCGATTCGCTATGCGTCAAACGCGATGAAGCAAAAACCGCAGTCGAAGTCGCGTCGCAGCTTCACCGCGAATTCAGCGAGACCGGCCGTAAAATCGATAATCTGCAAGCAGAGAGAACTGCGCTGGACCGTCAGGTGGCGATAGCAGACGAGCGGATAGCGAATCTGCAACGGGAACTCGAGTCTGTGCGCAACCAGCTCGCGCAGCAGAACACTGAATTCGACGCATGTGCAGCTGAACAGCAGGAGACGAAATCCCGCGAACAGGAGATGACGGAGGAAATCAACCAACTGCGACTGGCAGTTGCTACTGATCGTCAGCGCCATGAACACCTTATGGCGCAGCGCGAACCATTGAGCGCGCGCGACGTCGAGTTGGTTGAATTGATCTCACTACGGAACGCGGATGTCACGATGTACGAGCGGAAACTGGCTACGCACGCCCGGGAATCGAACGAATCCGAAGCGTTGATCCAAAGCCAAATGGCACAGCGCGAGGAAGCAGAAGCGAATCGCGCGGAAATCGCCAGCCAGCGCGCTACCCGACTCGCCGGAATTTCCGATCGCGAGAAAAAACTACGGTATCTGCGAGACTCGTTAGGCGAATTGCAAGATCACCGGGCGCAGCGGCAGGTACGCGAATCGCAGGTGCAAATGAAGATCGACAACCTCATCGGGCATATTTCGCGCAGTTATCAAATAGATCTTCGCGGGTTTGCAGAAGATCAGCCCGGCTTTGAAAAGGTGCTTCGCGCACACGTCAAAAGGTGCATCGACCGCTCTGCGAGCGATGTCGCACACGGCAGCGAAACAGATTCGAATTTGTCATCGCGTTCGGAGGACGCGATCCATCCTGCCGCTCCAAATCTGGAAAGGCTGATTACCGAGCTGAGGACGCAGTTGGACAATATGGGCCCGGTGAATCTGGATGCGGTCCACGAATACGACGAACTTGAAGAACGTTACAAATTTCTCGAAACGCAAAATACCGATCTTACAAACTCGCGACGCGAGCTGCTTGACGTGATCGCGCGCATCAATTTCACCACCCGGAAACTATTTGCCGAAACGTTCGAGGAGGTACGAACAAATTTTCGTGAAATGTTTGGCGAGCTTTTCCGCGGCGGACGGGCAGATTTATCGCTGTTAGACGAAAACGATCCGCTCAACTGCGGTATTGAGATCACGGCCAAGCCGCCGGGGAAACAACTCCAAAGCGTGGCGCTGCTTAGTGGTGGTGAACGCGCCATGACAGCTGTCGCATTGCTATTTGCAATCTATATGGTGCGCCCAAGCCCGTTTTGCATTCTCGACGAAGTGGACGCACCACTGGACGAAAATAATATCAACTCTTTCATCTGCGTTCTGGATCGGTTCGTGGAACAAAGCCAATTCGTTATCATCACTCACAACAAACGCACCATTGCGAAAGCCGACATTCTGTATGGCGTGACGATGGAAGAACGCGGCGTAAGCAAACTGGTCGGAGTAAAACTGACCGGCCCGACGCAACCTGTTGCTGAGGCAGCTTCAAACGGCGGCGAACAAATACCAAGACAGCGACATCTCGCGATCGCGATGCGCTAACCATACGTTTCTTCGAAGGCGCTGGGGACGACTCGACGCCGGGGGATCTGATGTCGGTGCGGGGGCACGGCCCCATCAGTTGCTGCATGATTCAACCGCGCAAAAAACTTTGCGCGCGGGTGCCGATCCTGGTTAAGATGATTCGATGGTTCAGACGGCGCAGCGGACTGCAAAATCAAAATCGAGAAAGGCTGCGTCTCCATCTCTAGCCAAAGTCGGCGGGGGAAAGGATTCCCTGCCTCACGAGCGTTTTCTTGAGGCGTTTCGCTGGATGCTAATAACCCGCACGCTTGAGGAGAAACTCGTGAGCCTTTACCGAGGCGGACAGATCACAGGCGGCGTGTACATCGGCAAGGGCCAGGAAGCTGTGAGCGTCGCATGCGGTTTGTTTCTGGAAGGGGGCGACATCTTCGCGCCGTTGATTCGCGACCAGGCGGGACGGTCCGCATTTGGTGAACCCTTACTTGATGTCACACGCACTTATCTGGGCTCCCGCCTGGGTCCGATGCGAGGGCGTGACGGCAATATTCATCGAGGTCACCCGCAGAAGAACGAACTGGCGATGATCAGCCATCTCGGGGCGATGGTTTCGGTCACAGTCGGCACGCTGATGGCGAAAAGATTTATTGGAGACAAAAATTTCGTTGGCCTTACATGCATTGGCGAAGGCGGGATGCAAACCGGCGCGTTCCACGAAGGAATGAACATAGCCGCTGTGGAACAGGTTCCACTGGTTATCGTGGCGACGAACAATCATTACGCCTATTCAACCCCTAACGATCGCGAATTCGCATGCGAGGATTTGGTCGATCGTGCGATTGGCTACGGATTCGAAGGCTACACACTCGATGGAACTGATCTCGCAGCCTGTCTCCACGTCATTGGCGGCGCGGTGAAACGTGCGCGCGCCGGACGTCCCCCGCAGTTGGTAGTCGCTTCGGTGCTGCGGCTTTCAGGTCACGGCGAACACGACGATGCCAGTTACGTAACAGAAGAAATGAAGCGCCAGCCTTTCGCCCGTGACTGTTTAAAGATTGCCGCGGAAATTATTATCAATCGCAGCCTGGCAAGCCAGGAGGTGTTGACCGAATGGCGCAAAGATGCGGTCGCGCAGGTTGACGAGGCGATTGCCGCCGCTCAAAAAGAGCCTGCCCCTCAGGGAGACAAAGAAGATTGGTGCGCTTTATCGACACGCGAGCTGGCGGATCACACCGACGAGGAATGACGAACCGGCAATGAGCCTTACTTACCTCGAAGCGATCCGTGAAGCGCAGGCGAAACTCCTGCGCGACAACGAACGCGTTTTCATTTACGGGCAGGACGTCGGCGGGAATTTTGGCGGCGCGTTTAAAGCGACGAAAGGTTTGGCGAAGGAATTCCCAGGGCGCGTATTGAATGCGCCAATTAGTGAGGATGCGATTGCTGGAACTGCGATTGGCGCGGCTATGCAGGGTATGCGGCCGATCATTGAAATGCAGTTTGCGGATTTTTCGAGCGTAGCGCTCAATCAAATCCTGAACAACGCTGGCACTCACTACTGGCGAACGGGCGTGCCGATACCGATCACTGTCCGTTTGCCGTCCGGAGGAACAAAGGGCAGCGGTCCATTTCACAGTCAATCGATGGAATCGCTCTACGCGCATTATCCGGGACTGATCGTGATGACACCAGCCACGGTTGAAGACGCTTATACCATGTTGCTGGACGCGGTGGCAATTGATGACCCCGTTGTCTACTGCGAACACAAATACCTCTATTATCATCTTAAGGCAGACAAACTGCCGGACAAAGGTTTGCCGACCGGGCGGGCGCGTATTGCGCGCGAAGGACGCGATCTCACCATTGTCAGCTACAGCGCCATGACACAGGAATCCTTGGCCGCGGCAGAAGAACTCGCCCGGGAGGGATTCGAGATCGAAGTCGTCGATTTGCGCACCGTGAAACCCCTCGATACCGACACGGTTCTAGGATCTGTTGCTCGTACAGGGCGTTTACTGTGCGTCGGTGAATCTTTTCCCTGGGGCGGTACGACCGCCGAAGTGATCGCCCGCGTCACAAGCCTTGGTTTTCACCTGCTTGATGCCCCGCCCCAGCGTCTCAACGCCAAGGATACACCAATCCCATATCATCCGAACCTCTGGACCGCGCACCGGCCAAACGCGAAAAACATCGTCGTAAAGGCGCGTGCGTTGCTTCGAGAATAAGAATCTATGCCGCAAGTCCCAATTATCATGCCGCAACTGGGCGAATCGATCGCCGAAGCCACCGTTGTCGATATCAAGGTCAAACCCGGCGACGAAGTGGTGGACGATCAGGAAATCATCGACGTCGAGACGAACAAAGCCGTGATGGGCGTGACCACGCCGTGCAAAGGAAAGATCGACCAAATCTCGGTGCAATTGAAAGAAACGTATCCCGTAGGCGCTGTGCTCGGTTACATAGAAGCCAGCGAACAAGACGCTGCGCGTTTCGCGAAGTTCGCGCCGCCTACCTCGCAGAAGCAAGTTGCTGAAGAAATCCCCGCACGCGCCGATCAGGAAATCGCTCCGGCACACGAGAAAAAAATCGCGACCCCCGGGCGAGATGGCAACGGTGAACGCGCCGGATTGCCCGTCCCTGCAGTAACCAAAGGCGCAACGTTCATATCACCACGTGTGCGAGCGCGCATGGCGGAACTGCAGCTGAGCACGGCCGATCTTGCCGGGATTCTGGGAACTGGCGCCGGTAATCGGGTTACGATCAAAGACCTCGAAGCCTTTCTCACCAAGATAGACAACCAGACAGCACATGAAGCGTCCAAGATACGCGTTGGCGTGGCCGATGCCATGCGTCGCAGCTGGACGCGTCCTCTTTCAACGATTGGTTCGTCAGTGAATTTGGATCCGGCATTACTCGATAGGAAATCGCGGGATCCAAAGCCTGGTCTCGGACTCTACACGTTGCGCGCGCTTGCGCTTGCGCTTGCGGAAATCCCGGGTGCTGCGGCGAAATTCATTGGGAACCGCGTTGTGCAATCCGATTCGATAGACTTGGGTATTGCCGTTGAAGCCGAAGACGGAATCATGGTGCCGGTAATTCGCGGTGCAGATAAAGCGTCGCTTGTCGATCTGACAGCCAAATATCAGGAGCTGATCGAGCTGGCCCGGCAGCGGCGAATTTCTCCCGATATGCAAGCCGGCGGCATCGCTACGGTATCGAACTTCGGGATCTTCGGAATGGAGTGGGGCACGCCAATACCGCTGCCCGATCAAACGCTGCTGCTCGGCCTTGGCGCCGGGAAAAAAGTTCCCTCATGGGATGAGGAGAAGAAAGAATTTGTTCCCAAGACTGAAGCTCAAGTTACGCTGAGCTTCGATCATCGCAGTATAGATGGCGGCGGCGCGAGTCGTTTGCTCAAGCTCGTGATCGAGCTGCTGCAAGATCCAACAAGACTGTGATTTCTCGCCGGCTCATCCTCTTCCCAGCCGATACGGAAACAGAAGGGCAGATTTTCGGCTTCCCGCTGAGAGAAGCCCCCGGCGCTGAGATTAAGACACGATTGGTGTCGGCATTCAGCTGCCACAAGACCGATCTCGGCAGTATTAATATCACGTGCTAAGCGGCCCGTTCGTTAGCTCGTTCTCCACAGAGCGCAGTTAGTTGTACGGAGGAGGTAACGGAATCGTTACCATCCTTAATTGGGAAGGCGCTGCCCTTCATGCTACCGCTCGGTAAAGAACGAAAGGACACCTATGACGCTCGTTGGCTCAAAACTACACTATTGTTCAATTCTTAGTCGCGGAATCGTCACCACGGCGATCGTGCTTACTTGGTTGATCAACTCGGAGATGGCCCAAGCGGCAGCTGGAGACCTCGACCCGACGTTCGGAACTGCCGGCATGATAACGACCGATATCAACCATAGCGTCGATCTCGCCCAAGCGGTGGCAATACAGGCTGATGGCAAATTGGTAGTGGTGGGACAAACCTACAAGAACAATGATTTCTCGGGCGAAGACTTTGTCGTCACGCGTTACAATACGGATGGCACACTCGACAACACCTTCGGCTCCGGTGGCAGAGTCCGAACAGATTTCCCAGGTCTGGCGGCGGTGCCCTCCTCGGTCGTGATACAACCTGACGGAAAAATTGTGGTCGCGGGCGGCGCCTTTCCGCTCTTCACGTTTCTCGGCAATTTCGAAGTGGTCCGTTACAAGCCTAACGGATCCCTCGATCGGTCGTTTGGGAACGGCGGCATCGTGACAACGCATTTTTCCGAGGGTAGTTACGCCTTCGGGGTGGCTTTGCAGGCTGACGGGAAGATCGTTGCCGCAGGCACCGTTTTTGTCGATTTCAATCCGGGTGAGGGTTCCGATACCGATTTTGCACTGGCGCGATATAACCCCGACGGAAGTCTGGACACCACCTTTGGCAACGGTGGCACAGTCATGACCGATTTTTTCGGTATGGAAGACGATGCCTTTTCGGTCTTGATTCAATCCGACGGAAAGATTGTCGCGGTGGGCTCGGCCAACAATCCCGCCACTTACTACGACTTCGCTGCGGCGCGCTACCTCAGTAATGGCACCATAGACACAGCATTCGGTGTCGGCGGAAAAGTTAGCACCGATTTCGGCGCTGCTAACTTCGATCGGGCGCACGCGGCCGCTCTTCAATCCGATGGCCGGATTGTCGCTGCTGGATTCGCTATTTCCCAAAATGGTGGAGTCCAGAATTTCGCTGTGGCACGCTACACCTCGAGTGGCGTTCTCGATACTAGCTTTAGGGGCGATGGCAAAAACCAAATCGACTTCGGCAGTTGCTGCCAGAGCGCCTACCAGGTTCTCTTGCAACAGGATGGCAAGATCGTCACGGTGGGTTATGCGAATACCGAATCATCCGATTCCGATTTCTTGTTAGCACGGTTGAGTCCGCGCGGTTCTCTCGATGCCACCTTCGGAGTCGGGGGCAAGGTGCGCACTTCATTCGGCGATCTAAATGGTGGGGCCAACGGGGCCGCGCTTCAGTCCGATGGAAAGATTGTGGCAGTCGGCTTTCAAGCCACCTTTAGTAATCAATGGACAAACTTTGCCCTCGCTCGTTACCTTAGCCAATAATTCCCTTTCGGCTTAAAACCATATAAAATGCGCAGCGGCTCAGCCATTTCTGTTACTCAAGGAATATTTGCGTTGGTCTAGTTTTTCCCGTGCGAGGGCGCCAAGGCTGGAATTTGGTTTGTCGACCCCACGAACGTCGGTGGCGTCGTCGGATCCGGCTTTTCTAGAGATTCAGGAACTGCAAGTATTTCAATCCCAACCGCGGATGAAGCCTGAAATTTCCTATCTAATTGCCTCGACGCAGCGCAGCGGCACACATTTGCTTTGCAGTATACTACGAAGCACGGGCATCGCCGGATCGCCCGGTGAATTTTTCCTGGCGAAACCAGGAGAAACTTGGGAGAAGCGCTGGGGCGCGCCATCGCGCAAGGATTATATCGAACGCGTAATGCAAAATAACACCGGAACCAACGGCGTTTTTGGAGCCGTCGTGATGTGGAGTTATTTCGAACGAATGCTCCAAATGTTACACGAACTTGGAGAAGACAACGGAGTCACAGGAGCGGAGCTAATCGCAGAGCTGTTCAACGGACCGAAATACATCTGGGTGCGCCGAAGAAATCGAGTCGAGCAAGCAGTCTCCTGGGCCATGGCGTGCCGGACCGGCGTTTGGACGCGAAGAGTAGGAGTCGTATCGCGCCCAGTCATCACACCGAAATTCGATTTCAAGGTAATTGACGAGTGGTGCAACCGAATCGCTGCGCACGAAGCGAGTTGGTCGAACTATTTTCGCGAAAACCAAATCGAGCCGCTAGTCCTTTATTACGAAAATGTCGTCGGATGCCATGGCGCCACAGCGGAAAGTGTTCTCCGATTTTTGGATTTGCCGGTGCCGAATCGAATGGAAGTCCCTCCGCCATCAGTTGAAAGGCAAGCTACCGAAATCTCGGCGCAATGGGTAGCCTCTTACCGTAAGCTCAAGAGCAAGCAAACCAGCAAGCTCAGGCAGTTTGCCCGGCGATTCCGAATCTGACTGTGCCAGGCGGCGACGGAAGCGCCTATCACAACTGAAAGGCAGACGAAAACGAGAACGATTCCCAAAATCAGCCAAGGCGGACGATAGCTTAGATGGAGTCGCCCCCTGGTGCCGGCGGGCACCTCGACAACCGGGAACAATCCCCGAAAGGACGTGACGACAAATCTTTGATTGGCAATGCGCGCTTCGTATCCGTGAAAATATGGCCGCGAAAACGTCAAAAGTGCAGGTCGATTACCAATCGGGACATCTACATCCGCTTCAACGATGTTCCGGGAATCGTTGATGCGCGAGACTGTCGCCGAAACAAATCGCTCGTTAGGCCGTGAATCGATTGAGGTAACGGAGCGAACTCGCGCAAACGGCGCGCCGTGTCGGTGGAAAACAGTCCCCTCGTCCGTCGAGACAACCGAGTCCCATTCCGCGGATGGTTGAGGGACAATATTGACTTCTCGCGCAACGACAATTCCATCCACGCCCATCATCTCCAGCTCACCGCCTTTCCCTGCTTCCTTCTTCAAGAGATGGCTTCCTATATCAGGATTTATTTCGCCGTGGATCGTGGTTTCGAATTTCCGCGCTACGCCTGCGGCCCGAATGGGGCTGTATCCGTTGATGAATCGCAATCCAGCCCACATCGAGGTGCTTCCGGGGCGGAGCGTTTGCCCAACTGGCCCCGGGTTGTTTCCCACGCAATAGGTAAGTTCCGCCCAGGGGTACACACTGAGATACAAACGCTGCGAATCCAGCGGTGCAGGTTTAAGCAGTTCTTGAGAGAAGTCATACCTGGGAACTCCGCAATTCGTTGGGATGCAAAGATACGTGGCAAGGAAGACACAAAACGTCACCGATGCTGGTAACCAATCAACTGGCAGGACCGCCACGATGCGATGACCTGGACGCCGCAGGGCGCCGTCCCTGCCAACACAAGCAAGCAGGACCCAAGCTGCAGCCAATCCAATAAGAATCCATAGCAGCGGAAAAGTGTAAGGGCCCGCCGTGTGAAAAATCAAAGCTGCGGCGCCCGCCAAAGAAACAAGTCCAAACGCCACGATAGCTGCGAGCCTCGCCGGCAATCCCGCCATCAGCGCTTCTGCCGCGCATATCGCCAGAACCAGATGGAAAAATGGCAACCAGCGAAAACTCCAGCGAAACAGACCGGCCATTGGCGTCATACAAAGCAACAGCACAAGCAAGAGCAAAACGAGATCCCATTTGATTCGCCTAACAACCAGGGGCGCACCCCACGCGAAACCCGCAACAAGAACAGAAGAGGCGACCAAACCACAAGCCAATTCGGTTGCCGAATGCGGCAGGCCGCGCGAGGAAAAATCGGTCCAGTTCACTGTCCACGATGGCAGAATCAAGCCGGGCAGCGCTGCGAGCGGTACGCGCCACTGCCAATGCGCCGCTGGCGATTGCAACTCCCTCGCTGATCCCTGAACCAGGTCGAGGAGCGCCAGCCATGCCGGCGCGGAAAGACCGAAACCGAGCGCGACGCCGAACAGCATCGGCAAAATCGGGAGAATGCTACGGATCTTGACTAACGACTTGATCGACAACCAGGCAATCAGCAGCAACAGCATCAAGACGGTGTAGGGAAATCCGCCCGTCACGAGCAGATAAACGAAAGGTGTCGGCCAAAGGAACCGCCCCTTGGTTCGTCGGGCATCGAGCGCTCGTTCGGCTCCCCACCAGGCCCATGGCAACCAAGTGAACGCACCGAGCGCGCCGAACCAATCGGTTGCACCCCAGCAGACGATCCAACCGTTCAGGGAAGCGACCAGCGCCACAAAAATGGACAAGGGGCGGGAAAAGCCGCGATCCCGCGCGAGCAGAAATGCGCCGATCGCCAAAACAAAAAGGTGAGAGATCGAAAGTACTGCGGCCTGTTGGGGGAAAGTCAGCGGGAATTTCCAAATTAGAACAATGGCGGCGTTGACAAAAAGCGAAAAGGTCCCGTACTGAAATTCGCCGGCAAGATTGCCGCACACCCACGAATACGGACTGAGGATAGGCCAGTGACCTTCGGACCAACTTCGCGCCACATCAGCAAAAACGGGCAGGACTGACAATTCATAATCGTCGTTCCAAAAGACGAACGGATTATGCCCGAGAAGAACAAGACAGAAGAGAAGAACGATTACGCCGGCTGAAAATGCGCCGCGATAATTTCGCCACTGATTGACACGAATCTTCACGGATGCAGAAAAGGAAATTCGCAGATCCGTGCTTCATCTGTGTTCATTCGAAGCTTGGAAAATACCGTCAAAGCACCACTGGCTTTCCCTCGGTCATTAGCAGCACCTTTTCCTCGATTCCATGATTACGCGCGGCTGCGAGCAATCGTTGCGGCGGTTCTTCAAGCGGCTCAAAACCGAGACGGAAACTTCCGTAATGCATCGGGATTAAGGTTTTGGCCCTCAATTCAAGAAACGCTTTCACTGCCTCCTCGGGGTTCATGTGGACTTCGCGACCGGTAGGTGCGTCATAGGCCCCAATGGGAAGCAGCGCCAACTCCACCTTGAAGCGGTCGCCAATTTCTTTAAAACCGGGGAAATAGGCAGTATCGCCACAGTGAAAGATTGTGCGGCCATTCGCAGCAACGACAAACCCTCCAAAATCCCGATGCGAGTCTGCCAGAAACCGAGCTCCCCAATGATGACACGGGGTCAGTGAAACCTTGAGCGGGCCAAGCTCGACAGTCTGCCAATAGTCGAGTTCGTGCACGATATGAAACCCGAGATCGTGCACGAGATTTCCCACGCCCATTGGAACCACAATGGGTTGATTGGCAGCGACGCGCCGCAGCGTGCCCCGGTCGAGATGGTCAAAATGCGCATGCGTCACCAATACGTAATCAATGGAAGGCAAGTGATGAATTTCGAACCCCGGCTGTTTCAGTCGCTTGATAACCTTGAGCCATTTCGACCAGATCGGATCGACAAGAATATTGACCTCATGCGTTTGAATCAGAAATGAGGCATGTCCGATCCAAGTGATGCAGACTTCGCCTTCACGGACCTTGGGAAATTGAGGTGGCGTTTCCTCTCCAGATCGCTTTACAAAAAGCGACGGAATCAAAACACTGGTCAGAAAATTGCGCTTGTGCCAGTCCGGGCGCGGACGCAGGCGGACGCGGGTCGAATTGCGTCCAGGTGGCACAGGATCTTCACCGCGCGGTGATTGACGAACGATATTTCGCCGCCTTTTTTTTGGAAAACGAATTGGCACGGGTGTCGAAACGATAGAAGACAGTTACAAAGTTAAAAGAGTTAAAAGGTGACAAGATTTCGAGGCACATGTTGCTCATGGTGACTGTCACTGTTTCAACGTTTTCGCCATTTCACCTTGTAACTCATCCCATTCGGCGTTGAGTTGATCGGATAATGCGGTATTGGAAAGTTTTTGTTGCGTTGTACATTGGTTTGCTCGACGGCGATCGCGTCCGAGTCACGATTGCCGTTTGGTACTGTCTTCAAGGGACAGGACCAATTCAACCGGCTCGTCGCCAAGGCAAAAATAGAAAATTGGCGGGCATTGCCAATCGGTGACCGGACTGCGGCTGTCGGAAAAGCGCTCGTCGGCACGCGCTACAAACATTTCACCCTTGAAATCGATAACCGAATTGAGTCGCCATCAATAAATTTCAACGGAATGGATTGCTGGACATTTTTCGAAACGGCGCTCGGTTTCGCACGAATGCTGAACGAACCAGAATCCAATTGGACTCCGGAACGGTTGTTGCATTACATCGAAATGGACCGGTATCGTGGCGGCCAATGCACCGGTGAATACCTTTCGCGGCTGCACTACCTTGAAGACTGGCTTTATGATAACGATCGCCGCGGGCTGGTCGAAGATCTGACGCGTCAACTCGGTGGGCGTAGCGTTCCCCACTCCGCACGCGAGATGACGGTCGGGTGGCGGCATTATCGTTATCTAGCTGCGAACCGGTCGTTGCTCGGTCCGCTCGCCCGCATGGAAGCAAACGTCTCCTCGCGGCCCCTCTACGAAATTCCAAAAAATCAGGTCGCCAGGATTGAGCCGAAGTTGCGTAGCGGCGATGTCATTGGAGTGATTTCACGCGAACGAAACGGACTGCATTCGACTGCGCATGTGGGTCTGGCGCTGCGTACGAGTGACGGCGTTTTGCATTTCATGCACGCTTCTTCCCCAAGCAACTATGGCAAAGTTGTGGTGGACGACCAGCTTTCGAAATATCTGTATCGCTACCGGTCCGACAGTGGAATCCTGGTCGCGCGGCCTCTACGTTAGTTCTGGTCGAACTTATGGAGGTTCTCGAGCAATTTATGTAATTGCTCGACGGCCTCCTCAGCATCAACACCGTGCGCTTCGAGTGTCGCCGTCGCTCCACACTCGAGGTTAGCGCGGAGGACATCAATCAAGCTGGTAGCAGAGTATCTCGCAGCACCTGTCACCAGCCAGATTTCCGATCGAAAACACCGAACCTTCCTGACAAACTGAGCAGCCGGGCGCGCATGCAATCCGAGTTTGTTGCTGATGCGAATCTCACGTTGCACCGACGTGGAAGCTTTCTTGTGTACGAGTCTCACGCCTGGCTCGTCCCCCATCGTCGATGTAGGAATTTCTCAATTGGTGAAAAGAAAATTTTGTCGGCTAGCAAGCCGATCACAACGATCACAATCATGATTCCGATGACTTGTTCCATCGCGCTCAGTTCCCGGCCATAATGGAGAAGCTGACCGAGGCCGAAGCCGGTCAAGATAGTTACGAAAATCTCAGCTGCCATGAGGGAGCGCCAAGCGAACGCCCAGCCTTGTTTCATTCCGCTGACGACGAAGGGAAGAGAGGCGGGTAAAATCACTTTAAGCCACATGTGCAGGCTTTTGGAGCCCATAGTCAACGCGGCACGGCGATAGATTGGCGGCACGTTGCGCACACCGGTCTCGGTTGCGATGACCACCGACCAGAGCGTTCCCATTATAACCACGAAGAGCATTGCCGCCTCTGTTTGACCGAACCACAGGAGCGCAAGCGGGACCCAGCAGACGCTAGGCAACGTTTGCAAACCGAGCGCCATGGTGCCCACCGTGTCGCCAAACAATGTCCAGCGTGCGGTCAAGAGACCGAGTGGAAGCCCAACGACAAGTCCAATGAGATAGCCGATAAGCAACCGGCGCATCGTAATGATCGTCGCGGTCGTTAAAGTTCCGTCCACCGTAGCATGTTCCAAATAAGTCGCGACCTGCCAAGGCGACGGCAGCAAAACGGGCGACCAAATCCTGGCGCGATACAGCGCGTCCCACAGCAGAATGAGAATAAGGAAAAAGCCAGCTGCCAAAAGAAATCGTTTCATCTTGTGACCACCGCGTCGGTTTTGCCAAAGCTCTTCAGGGCCTTCGTAATTTCCGTAGCGTGAACAGCGAGGTCCACGCTGTTTATGTCGCGCGGTCGCGACAACTTAACTGCAAATTCTTCCCGAATACGGCCCGGATGCGGCGAAAAGACGAGGACGCGGTCACCCAGGCAGGCGGCTTCGCGGACATTATGTGTGACAAACACAATCGTTTTCCGTCGTGCTTGCCAGATTTCCTGAATGTCGCCATAAAGTTGCTCGCGCGTGAGCGCATCGAGTGCCGCGAATGGTTCGTCCATCAGGAGCACACGCGGATTGGGTGCCAGCGCTCGCGCTAACGAGACCCGCTGCTTCATTCCACCCGAAAGCTCATGAATATTGGCACGCTCAAACCGGCTCAACCCGACAAGTTCCAAGTAATACCTGGCAACATCACGCCTGTCCTTGCTTGTTAGATTTGGCTTGAGCTTGAGCGGGAAAAGCACATTGCCCAAAACATCGAGCCATGGGAAGAGCGCCGGTTCCTGAAACATAACCAGCCGTTCGCGGCCAGGTCCAGTCACCGGTTTGCCATCCGCCAGCACCCCGCCATCATCAGGCTTTTCGAGACCAGCGATGATGTTGAGCAAGGTGCTCTTACCGCAGCCGCTGGCACCCACCAGACAAACGAATTGACCTTCCGCTACGTTCAGGCTGACCCGGTCAAGCGCCAGCACATCGCCTGACGCGCTCCGAAAACACTTCGAGACGTTCTCGATACAGAGCTTCGATGGCGCGATGATCTCCAGTTCTTCGGTAGCTGAAGAATGGTGACGACGGGTTAGATGCATATTACGGGGTCTCAACGAGATTGGACGTATCTGTAGAGCCTGTTAGAAAACCGGCCTCTTTTCCGTTCTGCACCGATTTCGCAATCAAATCGCGCGAGATATCGCTGGTGAACTGGATCCGACTCCACGCTTGTGCGACAGCGTCTGGCGAAAAGTCAGCTCGCGTTTCCGCTTTTAATTCGTCAATCAATAACTTCTGGGCCTCTGGTTCATTCTGCTGAATCCATTTCGTCAATTCCACGTTGGCGTCGGCGATTTTCTTCGCGAAATCGCGACGATCGCGCAGAAACTTCACGCTGGATACAAGCCACGTGGTAATCGTGTTCTTGTCTTCGAGAAAAACCCGCGCCTTCGCGTCTCGTTCTAGCCGCGTCACCCAGGGCTCAACGGTCCACACGGCCTCAACGGAGCCTCTTTGCAAGAGCCCTAACTGATCCGGATTCGCGGCTGGGATCACCATCACATCGCCGCCGGTTTGAGTGACCTTGAATCCCTGCGCTTTTAACCATGCCCGGCAGGAAATATCCTGTGTGTTGCCAAGCTGCGGTGTAGCAATTTTCTGTCCGCGAAAATCAGCAGCCGTCTTGATAGGCGAATCCGCCTTCACTACCAGGGCCGCGCCAGCGTTGACGGCGCCGGAAATGACACGGATCTCCTCTCCGCCGGATTTAAAGTGTGCGTTAAGCGAGGGCCCAGGACCAACGTATGTCACATCGAGTGAGCCGGCGAAGATGGCCTCCATCGCCGAAGGCCCTGCGTTGTAGGTGAACCATTGAATCTCGACGTTGGATCCAAGCCGCTGTTCGAACCAGCCTTTGCCCTGCCGCGAAAGGGCATGTGCAATCACACCCTGTGCATGAGTGACGTTTGGGAAGTGGCCAAACCGAATAAGGATCTTTTGTTCTGCAATGGAAAACGGAGCAACACAGAGGATCGCTCCGGTTATCGCTGCTATTAGCTTTTTCATAACGAATTTGACAGATGTCGACGTGTTCAGGAATCGCAACGCAGTTCAACCTTGACCGGTTAAAACATCAGCTGCATCCGTCCAATAACTTCATCGAACTGATCCTGGCCAAACTCAGGATTGGCGTTGCGAAAATCCGACCAGGTGTGGATGTAGTTGACCATTAGCTTGATGTTGTCTCCGCGGATGTAGTAGTTGAGCCCGCCGAGGATCGAATAGAGTCCATCGTCCCCTTGTTGTCCGGGGTTCAGATACTGCCATTGAACCACAGCCTGCAGCTTCTTCGGAACGAGGAAATAAGCTCCCGTTACATAGAAGCCGTCCGTCGTGAAGTTGGCGAACGCCGGAGGCAGACCGTTGACGGTGCGACCTTCCACGTGTTCCTGGAGGTATTCACCGATTAAATCAAAGGGGCCTACCTCCAACCAAGCATCGACGCTCCAAGCCACTCTTTCATCCGCACTAGGAAGCGTAAACGGTGAAAGAGAGCCGTCGGAATTTACGCGCAGGTTCCCCGATGGCGAGATATTCACCCCCGAGTTATCGCGGCTCCAGAGACCGTCGCCTCCCAACTTCAAAAAAGACAGTTGACCGGCGATTTTGCCCTTAAATGGCTGTAACTCCAGACGACCCACATACATGAATTCGTTGTTGTCGTTCACGCTTGTGTTGCGACCGTTGCCATTGAAAATTCCACCGTAATAGGTCAGCAGATCCTTTTGCTCGGGCCAAATGTCGGTTAGCGGATTTCCCCAAAGCTCCACACCGATTTGCCGCTCCGGCGTGATCGCACCCGTCGGGAGCGTTCGCTCAATTGTATAAAGAAGAGTATCCGGTGTCAGCTGGTCCAGTCCAAATGGCGCCTTATACTGACCCACTTTGATCTGCGTGGCAGGAAATTGATGCCAGTTGACCCAGATGTCAGTGGCCTCAAACGCCAGCCTGTTGCTATTTAGTCCGTCACCGCTGGCAAAATCACCTTCCATTTTGAAATCGAATTGCTCCGCAAAATCTCCCGTTAAGTTGATCCGAGCCCGGCGCAGTCGGAACCTGTCATTGATCGCGGTTTGACCGAAATTTCCATTGAAAGCGAAGGCATCGCCTCCTTCAGCATTGACCTGAATAAAGCCACCGAGCACCAGTCTCAGTTCAGGTCCCCGTTGTTGGATGTAAATCGGCGGTTTCTCATCTACGACAGCTTTTTCAACGTACGTTTTTCCTTCTGAGATGATTTTTGTTTTCATTCTACTCTCAGGAACAGGTGATGATTGTTTTTTTAGCTCAGCGATTTCTTTTTTGAGCTCAGCGACAGTCCGCTCAAGTTCCTCGATTCGTTTCGATTCCGAAGCGCTTTCCGCCACGAACGGTTCCATCGTCGTTCCCAGAAGCAGCGCCACGAAAAGATAGGTCTGCGATAAACAATATTTTCTGATCATAATTTTTGTCTCCTATTTGTCTGCTTCCCTTGGCCGGCCGTTGTGGACCTGGCTTTTTCGCGATGCTGAAAAGCGTTTCAATGCCCTGACTCGACTGACGCTCTGGACCGGCGGCTCGACTTCTTTACACAACATTGATGTGAGAGACGTGGCCCTGTGAAGAAAAGGTGGGGTGATCTTGTCGCGCCGATATTTGCGGAGGGTAATTTCGACAATGTCTGCAAGCGTATAGCGATCCAGTATGGTGCTGATGGCGTTTCGAACATCGAACATCAGGATCCTCAGCCCACAGTGCGTTTCATCAGGGCATGAGCACCGGGCGTAGGACGTTTGGCTGACGCATCGAATGGGCGCCAACGGGCCATCGATCATTCGAATGACCTCGCCAAATTTTATCCGCTTCATCGGTCGCGCGAGAGAGTAGCCGCCGAATTTTCCGCGCCTGCTTTCCACGTATCCGGCCGACTTGAGCTGCGCAAAGATCTGCTCGAGAAATTTGACCGGTAGTTTTTCTTTCGCAGCGAGCTCGCTGATCTGAAGCATCGGCCAGCCGAGCTCGGAGGCGATGCCAAGATCGATGAGTGCTCGGAGCGCGTACTCGCCGCGTTTGGAGAATTTCATCGCGTGCTACCGTGCAGCAATGCGTGGAACAAGATGGGGCCACCGGGGATGCCGTCAGACATGAAATCCGTCGCCGCCCTCATGACCTTCCGTGCGGCGCGAGATTTACTTCCCGTGCAATGACGACTCCGTCCACGCCCAGCAAAACCAGCTCGCCCCCTGACCCAACCCGGCGGTCTGGCATTTTGGACTGATGATTCTGAGTTGTCTGTGCTCGCCGATGTACGGTGCTACAGCGCGACGCAAAGCGCAGCTAAAACACCCAAACGAATCAATCCAATCGACTGTTTCATAACTCGGCCTTTCCAAAGTTCTGTGAATGTCTACTAAACTAATATGATTTACTGATATCCTACTATTTCAGTGGGGAATGCCACGCAAGTATTTTTTTAAAGAAATTTTGGGAACGAGTGGCCCCTCACACGTGAGCCCGTGAATAATCACGAACTCCGAAGGGGATTTGTTCGGAGATAAAGAAAACGGGCGGGCTGTCTCTGTTCGTTAACAGAGACGTGCTGCTAGAATCGCGAGGCGGCTTGGCCGACTATCGGCGTGGCCACGCTGCACACAATTCTGGTGCCGATGCTTCAGGGGTTGTAACCGAATCGGGGATCGAGTTTCCTCAATGCATCCGCAGCAAATTTTTGATCCTCAAGCGAAAGGTATTCGCGATAACCCCCTACTTTACCGCGGCGCACTTTAAACGATTCTGGATCGCGCACATCACCTGGGTGCAGGATGTTTGAATCAAACGCGCCGGCAGCCTCCAGCTTTTGCATGTTCTCGAAGCGGGAAAACTCAAGTGCATCCTCAAAGATTGTAGCGTCTGGCTCTGCTTCACCAATGACAGCGAGCAGATCACGGAAACGTTCGGCCGGCGACGTGCGCAGTGCTTCATAGCGAACCAGAGTGAAATTGTCGCGTCTGGAGAACTCATTAGTCCAATCGTTCATCGCGTTGATGATGGCGCGCACGCCGAATCTCCTGTCGCGCAGCATTTCACTCGCCGTCTTGTGCCTGAACTTACGCGGTGCGTTTGGATCGCGTCGGGTGAGTTGCAAATAAAGAGAAACGAAACAATCCCGCGGATCGCGCGCGAGCAGAATGATTTTTGCACGGCCCAGCTCGCTTCGCGGAACCAGATACTTGCCTCGAAATCTGTCCCACCTGTCCCCTTTGGTGCGGTGCTCGAACAGATCGTGAGAAAAGATCAGGCGAGGAATACGCCGTTCGTCATGACGGTCCGGCCGCAATGTAAATTCGAGGCCGAAGCGCTTGCAGAAATACGCACAAAGAAACGCGCGTAACCAGGTGCGGCCACTCTTCGGAACAGAAAGGATGATTGCCTCCCCGCCTGAAAGTTCACGGGCGCGGCTGCTGAAATTGCGGCGCGTCCAGCGCGAATTCGTCACCCGAAATCGTCGGCGCAGGCTACGTTTGTTTGTCGTCGAGAACCCGGAGAAAGGTGTGGACTGGCTTCCCTTGTAAGCGGCCGTCGGTTTCGGCTGTGCTCCAGCCATAGATTGAGAACTGATTTCCATTGCAACTAGATTGCTCGGATGAGCCTCGAACCGTTTGCATAAGACCGCAAATCAAGGTATGTGTTCAAGACAATTATTTGGGGGCGTACTGGCTTCGACTCATCGATACAAGCACAGACGGCATGTCGAGGATGGTTCGTTGGCCTCGTTAAAAACCGGACCAAACAAACAAACGCAGACAACGAAGGTCTCGCTCTCGCGGCTTAATTGACCGCGACGTTTTCGCAGTGACGCCTGCTAGCGGCGAAAACGTGGACAGCAGGCTGGCGGATCGGCGGAGTGACCGCGTCGGTTCGTGAATCGATTTCGTGGACGCTCGGGAGTCGGCAATGCGCCGGCGCATGGTTTGGCTCCTCAGAATTTGTCGCCGGATAAGCGTGTAGATGTTTGTGCGGACAGCGTTGAGGACAGGGGTTCAACTCCCCTCGCCTCCAATTTCTCAGGTAAATTTCCATTTCATACGCCACACTGAGAACACAACTAAACACGTCTGACGACGTTCCGGTTTTGCTCTGACTGACCGTCCCTAAGACGCGAGAGCAAGATCAGGTCCATTAGACACCGAGCTGTGGACCTACGTGACTCTTCCATTTCGTGATAGCGCGCACACAGCACGGTAGTAAGGTTTTACGATGAACATCCTTTCGCCCCGTCCAAGAACCGCACTTTTCACCTGTCCCGCGCGCCTGATCGAGTTTCACCTTGGAACACTCAGAAACGCTGTAGCAAGGACTTTACGGCTCGCGGCGCTTTGTGATTGAATGCCCGTCGCTATGAAAAACTCGATCATCTTCTTTTCGGCCCTTTCTATAGCGACGATGATGCTGTCTTCGTGCAATAGCATTCCAGGTGTTTTTGCACCCGATGAGACGGCAACAACACACATAACAGGTCAGACTAACGAAGGGCCCATTGAGCGAAGCGCCGAAGATTCAGTCAATTCAATGAGCGGTGGACATTACTAACAGGATTTTGTGATTGAATATCGGATCACCGACACACGCTTACGATGTCCGTCCGCGCAAAGATCGCCGTGGCTTTGATTTGACCAGCGAGCGGCTACCCTCTTTGACGGACTCTGGTATCAGACACGGACGCCAGAGTCGGCTACGTTAAATTCTATGCGCGCTCGCCCCGGTAACGATTCGAGGCTATGACGAATCGGGTGCTCTGATTGAAAAACATGACCACGCGGGCGACGGCAGTAGCAAGTGCATGACCGCGAGAGGGAACGTCGAAGTCGCATCTGCGGCACACCAGAATTTTATTTCGCTTACGCTCAGTATTACGACAGAATTTCAGTGATTAGCGAAGCGTCACGATCGTCGAGCAACCGGGCTGCTTGCGGTCGCGGCTTGTTGGATCACTTCGCGCCGGAGCGAGCTGGTAGTGTGTCCTCGCGCACGCGACCACCAGAGGACAATTGGCGATGCAATGAAGATCGACGAATAAGTGCCGACCACCACGCCGATGATGATGGCGAGCGAAAAATCACGCAACACCGCGCCTCCAAAGAAAAACAGACAGAGAATCGGAATGAGAGTCACCGTGCTGGTAAGAATTGTGCGGCTGAGAGTCTGGTTTATGCTCGAGTTCATGATTTCCTCGATTGTCCCCCGCCGTCCGCTTGCCAAGCCTTCGCGGATCCGATCGTACACAACAATCGTGTCGTTGATCGAATAGCCGGCAATAGTCAGCACCGCGCCCACCATGGTGAGCGTCAATTCGCGGCCCAGGAGCGCAAATATCCCAACCGTCATGAGCACATCGTGCAACAGCGCCACGATTGCACCTACGGCGAAGGAAAGCTCAAAACGGAAAGTCACGAAAATCAAAATACCCAGAATACCGAGGCCAAGCGCGACCAACGAACTCCTGGCCAGTTCACCGCCAACGAGTGCGCCCACGCGCTCGGAACCTTCCACACTAAATCCAGCATTAGGCATCGATCGCATGACCTGTTTTTCTACGTTGTCGCTGGTGTTCAACGGCGTGCGGATGGTAATGTAACTCTTGCCACCTTGTCCCGATTGTTGAATAGACGCATCGGCGAGTCCAAGCGGCTGCAACGCCTGCCGCACCTGTCCGATATCGATCGTCCTAGGAGCGCTTAACGTGATGAGATCGCCCCCACGGAAATCAACACCAAAATTCTTCTCTCCACGCAGATAGAAAGCAGTCGCTCCGGCAATCAACAGCGCGAGCGAACACATGCACGCGATAAAGCCTTTACCAAGAAAATTGATTTTTTGCGCTGGAATCAGATGCAGCATCGAGACGTGTTTCAGCCGCCCTGTGTCAACGAACCACCCGAGGCAATTACGCCCAACGATCAGGGCCGTAAATAGCGAGGCCAGAATGCCCAGCGAGAGCGAAATGGCAAAGCCTTTGACCGGGCCTGTTGCCTTCCAAAACAGAATCGCTGCAGTAATGAGAGTCGTTACGTTTGCGTCGAATATCGAGCTGAAAGCTTTTTCATACGCTGTGTTCACCGCGACCTTGAGCGACTTCCCGAGCGCCATTTCCTCGCGCAGACGCTCGAAAATCAGCACGTTCGCATCGACTGACAAACCAATCGTCAAAATGATGCCTGCGATGCCCGGCAAGGTGAGCACGAAGTGAAACATGGTGAGCGCACCGAGGAGCAGGATCAGGTTGATAATAAGCGCGAGATTCGCGACCAGCCCCGGAATCTTGTAGTAAATAGCGACGCAAACGATTGTTATAGCCAAACCAACTAACCCGGCGAGAATGCTGGCCCGAATCGAGTCTAATCCAAGGGTCGGCGAAACACTGCGCTCCTCTTCGATGCTTACCGGAGTTTGCAGCGGGTTCTCCAGCACACTGGCCAGGCTGCGTGCTTCTTCCTCCGTGAATCTCCCGGTGATTTGCGCGTCGCCACCGTAAATCGCATCCTGAATAACAGGAGCAGACTGAATGGCACCATCAAGCACAATGGCAAAACGATGGTGGACGTTGGCAGCTGTGATCTTGCCAAATTCTTTGGCACCCTCGGCATCAAATCGTAAGTGAACGACCCAGCCGTCTTTTTCATAGGAAGCGCCAGCACCCGAAACACGGCTCCCGGAAAGGTCAGCTTTCTTCTTTAGAAGCAGTCTCTCTTCGATCGGCTTATCGCCTTCACGCTGTATTTTGTAACTTTCAATACGGTACTCGGGAGGAATAACGTCCTTCCCGGCATCGATCGCTTTTAGTTTTTCCCCGTTGTCGCGGTAAACAAGCCGGAACTCCAGTTTCGCGACTCGGGAAAGTTGAGCCCTGGCTTCCTGAATCTTCGCGGTGTCGAGCCCCGGAATCTGGACCAAAATTCGATCGCTGCCGACCGGGCTGATTACCGGCTCACCCCCGCCAAAGTAATCGACGCGTTTTCGGATCACTTCGACGGCTTGATCGAGCATTCCCTTGGTGATTGGTTTATCGCCGGGCTTCAGTCGGATGAGAAACGAGGTACCGCCTTGGATGTCGAGACCAAGCGCGATTTTCTTTTGCGGAGGCCAGATCGTAGCGATGCTGAACACAACGAGCAATAACATCAGCGTCATCGCAAGAATGCGTTTCCGCAGACCCTGATCCGTGGCGAAATACCACCCAAAAAGGATCAGCATGGCAATACCGATGAAAAATGTAAGCGCAGGCGTCATTCGGATCTAAGAAATCATCATTTAACCATTTTAACCATTTCCGCCTGACCGGTTCAACGTTTCAACGGTCTGACGGCTGCGAATCTATGCCTCTTTCAGCACGTTGGTAACGGCCGACTTGTCTACTTCGATTTTTACATTGTCGGCTACCTTCAATAGGACTGTGTGCTCTTTCACATTCGAAATGAGACCGTGGATGCCAGCGCTGGTTACCACTCGGTCGCCACTTTTCAAGCTGGATACAAGTTTCTGTTGCTGTTCCTGACGCTTCTTTTGCGGCCGTATCATCACAAAATACATGATGATGAAAATAAAAATCAAAGGTATGAAAAACGACCCGATGCCACCACCGGGCACCGGCGCCGGCGATCCTGTTTGGGCCTGAGCTAGGATCATGCAGAGCATATTGAGAATTGAAGAGCGCACCTTAAGCGCGAACGCGCCCGCTGCAATCGTTCTTTCACACAACTCGCAGCATTGAAAATGATCAAGCGCTGGCGTTGATCAAGAAAGGCTTGGTTGTTCCATTTACGGCGCGAAGTCCACGGCCACACTGTCAGAGCAAGTCTGGGTTCCTGCTTCACACACCTTATACACGAAGCTAGCCTGGCCAGTTGTGCCGGTAGAGTCGTCATACAGCCCGTCGTTCGGCGTTGTTGTGATCACGACCCCATCGCGGTAGACGTCGACGTTGGCGGCGGTCGCCCCCCGCCATTTGAGACGCGATATATTTATGCCGCCTACCTTTTCCCCTAGACCTCTAAGGTGAATCGGTCCCGGTGTCGGCGTTGCCGTAGGTGTCGGGGTTGGAGTAGGCGTACCAACGGGATCAAACGTTTCCGCGCTCGCGAGAAGGGCACCGTTGTAATCTCCGCCTGTGACTAGCACCCTGCCATCGGAGAGCAACGTCGCCGTGTGAATGCACCGGGGAGTATTGAGGCTGCCTGTAACTCTCCAATTTTTGGTGGCCGGATCGTAAATTTCCGCGCCCGCGAAAGAGTTGGCGCTGGCAATGCCTCCGACGACCAGCACCTTGCCATCGGAAACCAATATGGCGGTATGCCGCAAGCGGCCAACATTGAGGCTGCCGGTCGCTGTCCAATTTCCCGTGGCCGGGTCGTAGAGTTCCACGCTCGCCAGTGTTGCACCAATAGTGTCATTCGCCCCTCCAGCAACCAGCACTTCGCCGTTGGCCAGCAACGTCGCCGTGTGGGCATACCGACCAGTATGGAGGCTGCCGGTGAGGGTCCATGTGTTCGTGGCAGGATCGTAAATTTCCGCGCTCGCCTTGTCGGGCCAACCTCCCGCGATTAGCACTTTGCCATTGGCCAGCAACGTCGCCGTGTGGGCATACCGACCATTCTGGAGGTTGGCGGTGACAGTCCAATTTCCCGTGGTCAGATCGTACACTTCCGCGCTCGCGAGGTCATGCCAACCACCTGCGACCAACACCTTGCCATCGGCCAGCAATGTTGCAGTAAGGCCGGCGCGTTTCGCACTGAGACCACCGGTCGCTGTCGAAGTTCCCGTGGCCGGATCGTATAACACGCTCGTGGCAGCAATAGGGTCAGGCCAACCTCCCGCGACTAACACCTTGCCGTTGGATAGCAGAGTCGCGGTGTGGAGCAACCGAGGATCACCGAGGCTGCCGGTGACCGTCCATTTTCCCGCGACCGGATCGTATATTTCCACACTTGCCGTTCCACGGTTTGGAAAAGTCTCCGGACTAACCGCGCCACCGACAACCAGCACCCTGCCATCGGAAAGTAATGTCGCAGTGTGATAATCCCTGGGAATATGGAGGCTACCGGTAAACTTCCATTGCAAGGGAGCAGCGGCACACGGTAGGATCGCAGCCGCTACCAAGCTAGCCGCAACGTAATAAAGGATCGATTGTTTGATTTCCATAAAGATTCATTTCCCGGGTCGCACTGGGATACTTTGATCAGCTAAAGTCCCGGGGAACGACCCGATATTGGCGAACGCCTTTGGACAAATACAACTCATGAACTTTGCGACCCTGATCAATGCATCCTGACGCTTTGCCCTCTGTTCGAATCCGGACTTTAACAGGGAACCAGAAAGTTGTCATACCACTCTTTCACATCGATCGGGCGCTCGTTTGAAAATCTACGACCACATCCTTCTCCAGCTTGAGCAAGTTCCAATGCGAGTTCCCCGTGAACCATGAAATCGGCGCCGATCCAATGTCAATACTCAGGTTCAAACTGTGACATAGAGAGCCCGCCCAATCCGCAATGCGAACATTGCCCCCACTCACATGAAGCCGTCGACAAACGGAATTTTTAGGAATAGACTCGTAGCCGTTTTCCTTAGGTAAACGGGGGTATAGCTCAGCTGGTAGAGCGTCTCGTTCGCAATGAGAAGGCCAGGGGTTCGAATCCCCTTACCTCCAGTTAATAGCCGCCGCCACGAATGCGATACTGCCGTGCCTCAACATGCGGCGCCCCCAATGGGTGAAATTCGGCGCGCGGGAAATTAGGTGATTGCTGTGCAGACCGTGATGCCGTACCGAAGCGTCGCGAACTCCAGATCTCAATCAGACGAAGAAAACAGTATGCGAAAACAACAGGCCAGAGTACCAGAAGAGTGATGTCCCGGCCGAGATTAAAGGTAAGACCGGCCCCAAGCATGAACAACATCAGGCGCGGCAGGGAAGTGCGTTGTTGCCACCATCGGATGAGCAGACCTGTCCAAAAGGCCATGATGATGGCTGCTGCAATTGGCCCCAAAAAGGGTCCGAAGTTCAACACGCCGCCACCAATCATTCCGGTAGAAATTGTAGCGGAAACGCCGAGCTCTCCTTGGGAACTCTCCAAGCCACGCCATTTTGCGTAGTCAATTCCAATCAACGGCTTCGAAGGCCAGATCACGCGCGGAATCACATTGAGCAACTCGTTCAAATATCGTCCACCATATGCCGGGGATGAAGCGCCGGAGCCAATGTATGCATTCGCGAAGCACAGCTCCTGAATCATATTCAGACCGCTCTGTCGCAAATCTTCATCGACAAGTTCGTACGGATGCTCCGCAGACAGAAAATCTCTGAAACCGGTGTTTCGAAATGCAGTGACTAATTTGAAACCTTGATCCAAACAGATAAAGGCAGCTCCCAGAATCGCGACCTTCAGGATGAGCAGCTGCCGGCCATAGAGCAGATAGGTGATGATGGAAGGCAGAATCGCAGCGAGGAAATGACTGCGCGCTCCTTCCAGCAGGAAATATGGGAGTGAAACGACGAACATCACTCCCGCAACCAAACGCCAAAAGGCAGTGCGCTGGAAAAATATCAGAACTCCAAGAAACGCTGTAACTGCATTGAACATGTAACCGGCAGCGGCAACTAGAAATCCAGTCGCCGAGACTTCTATTGCCCCACGGCCCCACATCGTGGCGCCTGCGCGCGAATCAAGGGGAACTAATGCACTAACTACATCGCCACCCATCCGGGCAATGCCAACGAACAGCAACACCAGCCATATCACCCCGGTGGCCGTTAAGATTTGCTCGGGCCCGAAACGTAACGTCGACAATATCCCATCGCTGCGCCGCCGCCCAATCCAGCGCGCCGCAAACGGCATGAAAATGCGAAACGCGACAAGAAAAATCATTACCTGCGCGTAGCTTTGGCTGATTAAAAACGGGGGAATGTAATCGTATTGCTCGGGATTCAGAAAAGGATCGACGAAATACCACGCAAAGACCGTGACATAAACGGCGAGCGTGATGGAAAAGCTATCTCGATTCAGGAGCTTCACGCCGCTTTCCACCGTTAGTACCGCTAACGTGGCCGCTGCGAGATAGAACATTACAATATTTGTGACCATAGACGGAAACGACCTGCGCAGTATAAAACACAAATTTCGACCTCAAAAGCGCCGTGGGCTATAAAACCGAGCCAAGCCTCTGCAGGCGCTCAGAAAAAGTGTCGAGTGTGAATTCGTCAGCCAGATCTGACGCAGCGGCGAACGTCTGCAACTGTGCGGGGTCAGCAATGCAATCGCGAATCGCCTTTGCAATGCACGCAGCGCTCGGTTCTTCGAGAATAATACCGTTACGGCCGTTCCTGACCACTTCGCCGCAGAATCTCGAAGCGATGACGGGCAAACCATACGCTTGTGCTTCCAGCTGGGTGATTGCAAACCCATCAGAGAGCGCCGGAAGAACGAACAAATCAGCGGTTTTATAATATTCCGCAACCTGGCCCCGCGACACTTCGCCAAGCCATTTTACCCGTGCGTCATTCGCCAGAGTGGCGACTTTTGCGATCTGGACGGGGCCCACCATGCAAAATTCGACCGGCGCATCGCGCAAGATTCGAGCGGCCTCAAGCAATCTCGCTACGCCCTTGCGCAAATTCACTTGACCCAGAAAGAGGTACACGCATCGGTCGCTGATGCGTGAATTGCGGCGGGGCCGTTTTTGTGCGTCTGATTTCTGACCACTGAGATGCGACATCTGTCCTCTCATACGCCAGTGGAATAGCTGTTAGCTTTTCAGACGGAATTCCGCTACGCAGCAATCCTTCTCGCGACCATTCGGAATTCACGACGATGGCATCGGCGAGGTCGCACTCCTCGCGCCAGGAAGCCCAATATTCAACAGGTGCTGGCTGCCAGCTACCGGCAAACTCCGGTACTCGCGCGACCTCGTCTTTCACAATCCTCTCTTCTTCAGGGCCAGGGTCAATCTGGACAAGCACAGTTTTCCATCCCTGTGATTTCGCGTACCGAATTGGCCTCAGAGCAGTGTAGCTGTAGCTTAGAAGAATTGTTTCAGGCGCAATAGTTGAGCGTCGAGAGCGAAGAACTGAAAGCACCTTATTTTGAAACCAGTGGTTGCGCGCCATCACTGCTTCCCATTTCTGAAGGCGACGCGCGCGCGCAAGTAGTTCAAATAGGATTAATGATGAGTTAAATGCCGTTACAGGCGCGCCGCTCAGTTGATTGTGGAACCGGTCTCTGAGCCTTGACCCCTGACCGCTGATTTTTGCGAGCAAACACGAAGGTGAAATCCATGCGTCCGTTACAAGCGAGGCCAGCGCGTTCGCCTGAAACAAAGCGCGAGGAATCGCGTAGTGTTCACGTGCGCCAAGCTGACAGCAAAACCACTTCATAGTTTCTGCTGTATGTGATCTTCGCGACTAATCCGCGTGATCGTTAACGCGTGAGCCGCACGATAACGTGCGATTTCTCCGCAGGGACAAAGGATGCCAAAAAAGTTAAAGCAGAAGAGCACGATCTCTGAAGAGTGCCTCTTATGGCAGTTTTAGCCAGCGTCTGTAGGCGGTTAATGAAACAGCCCGACGCTTTCCAAGGCAATAACGAATTCCGGCCAAAGCATGAAGCCACCAAGCAGGCTCACGAAGCAACCATGCCCATCCGCGCCTGAACGCATATCGAAACTGCGAAAAAACACGCCACGTAACCATGCCAGGCGCAAAGAGCAAAGGACACCGCATTAGGATGCTCCAAAACTCGTTGCGGGCATGATAATGATGGATGCGGATTTCATCTCGGGATTGTCCGGAGTAGTGGTGACGAATCTTCAGGACCGGGGAATAGAGCACATCGTAACCCGCCGCCACGCATTGCAGTCCGTAGTCGGGCTCCTCATACATGTGATGGAACCTCGGCTCAAAGCCAGGTAGCTTCAGGTAGATCGATCGCCTCAAGACTGCACCCGAACTGGCAAATGAACGCGTTGCCTTTTCGCAGCCGAAATCTTTTTGCGCAATGGTAAACGGGTATTCGTCGGTACGCTGGGGAAAATGCAGAACGGCTAGTTTGGGCCGCTGCTTGAAGAACGGGATAATGCGGTCGATGCAATCTGCTTCCTCGGGATAACTGTCGTCATCCAGGGTCAGCACTAAATCACCTCGCGCTTCCCGTACCATACGATCGCGCGAAGCGACGGAACCTCTTGCTGGGCTATTCACAACGAGTTTTACGTTGGACATCTCTGAAAAGAATTCAGCTGTGCCATCTGTACAACCGTCAGCCGTTATAAGAATTTCTTCCGGCGAAGGATTGAGTTTCTCCAACATTTGAAATGTTCGCTTGAGTTCCTCCAAACGATTACTGGTGGTGATCGCGATGCTGACGCGCATGGTTTTCGTAGCTTTTTCAAATGCCTGTCTCAGCTCAACAGAAGTATCAAAACATGAACTCGTCTTTTAACCTCGGGGTGATTATTCGTGTCCGTCGAAAACGGCCTAACAACATGCGGGTGGAGTCCTGGCGCGGAGGCACACCAGCATTATTTCCGTGACCGATGCGGCACACGGCAGCGTTGAAGGGAACAGTCGTCAATCGTTCTCCCAAATAATCAAATTGAGATACGTAACGCTGGTGACTGTCGTTCAAAAGTAGTGTTCCTGTTCCCGAGCCCGGTACCAGCGAGTAATGATCATTGGCTGCAAACCGATGTTCTTCCGGACTCAAGTTCATGCCTTCCACATGGGTCAGAAACGGTCCTGTCTGGTCTGCCAGATCCCGCCGAATAAGCAGGCAAGAGCCGCAAACCCGATCAAAGTACTCGGTGCGTTGGACCAGATAAGGAATCCGCGCACGCCAAATCCAACCACGCTTGATAAGATAACCAGCTTCATTCGTCGCGGAAACAAGCCATTCCACCAGCCGCGAACTGATCAGATCATCCCAATCAAGTTTCATCACGTACTGTGGATTCCACGCTGATTTCGCATACTCCCAAGCAGTTGCCAGCTTGATGATCTTGTCCTTAACCGCGGCCGGGTAATCCCCATCCTTCCGTGACGGTAATGTATGATCGAGCGACAGGAATCTAAATCGCGGACTTTGTGGCAATTTGAAATTTGGGAAATCGTGGCCGGCGGCAACAACACAATAGTCACCGCCTTTCGAGTTATGTATCGATAGTAATGTTTGTCTAAAATAAGCACAGCCAAGCTGCCAGTCCCTCACTCTTTCCGCCGAAGGCACTGGAATCAAAAAAGCAACTCGCGGCTTACTTTTCACCTATCTGCTCCGCCGTTTTGCTGCAAACAGGCTTTCGCACGGATCATTCTAATGCGAATTCTCTTTTAAGGGCTTTCGTCATGAGCCTCGTTCGCCGGATCGTTCCAAGTAGCATCCGAAGAGTTGGCCGTCCCGTTTCCAGGGCAGCTGAATTGCTTTCAGGATTGCCTACGCGATAAACCACGGCGTTGAAAGGCACAGTGGAAAGGTTCTGTCCGAGGTATGCAAACTGCGCTTCGGAACGCTGGTGGCTGTCGTTCAATAGCAGAGTGCTCGTGCCGGAACCAGGGACAAGTGAGTAGTGATCGTTCGCAGCGACAGTTAAGTTTCCATCGTTAAGCCGTATGCCTTCGGCCTCGGTACGAAATGGTCCCTCCAGGTCCGCAAAATCACTTCTGATAATCAGACAGGATGCGCACACTCGATCCAGATACTCGGTGAACTGGAGAACACTACGCGCTCCCGACCGCCAAACCCAACCGTATTTGATGAGATAACCGGGTTCACCGCCGGAATTCTTCAACCACTGAACAAGCTTTGAGCTAACTAGATCATCAGCATCCAGCTTCATCACATAGTGTGGGTTCCACCTGGATTTCGCGTACTCCCAAGCGGCAGCAATTTTGGCCAGCTTATCCAATCTCCCACGGACCACTGCATCTTCGTGGGACGGAATGGCATGATCAACTGAGAGGAAAAAAGTGTTCGCGTCATCTTCGATCTTGAAGTCAGGCATCTCGTGAACGGCCACAACGATACAATAACTTGCACTGCTCGAGTTCCGCACGGATTTCAATGTTTGCTGAAGGTGCGTACAGGTTATGTCCCATCTGGATTTGGTCATTTGAGATGCGAACGGGATCAAGAAAGCAAGGCAAGGCCTGCCGTCGGTAGTCATTCGGTGACTGGGTTTCTAACTCGCCGCTTAACTTTCTCAATAGCTCGTTTGCAATCTTCCTCTAACACAGCGAGCCACGCGCCGGGCTCGCTATGTCTCCTTCGATGATGTTCCAATCGGGCGATCGTGAACGGCCGAGCGTATGCTTTGCTATCGAACAGAAACGGTTTGCGCCCGCAAAAGTGCGCTACTCGTGGACGTTCGATGCTTTCTGGAAAACGCCAGCGGGAGCCAAGACAATCCTGGACCAGTTCCTGTTTTCCGTGATGCTCCCAGATGTGCTGTAGGTCGTTAGTCGCAGTGTTGAGTTCGCCACGCTGCGTCTTAGAATGAACATAGTAATTCAGCATTCCCATTTCTCCCCATGCGAAGAGATCTGGAACCTGTTTTCTCCAGGATTCCACTTCTATCCAACGCCTAAAGGATATGGCGTTTCGCCGACATGCGAACGCCCCCGCGGAAAAGTAGGCATGCCCACGCCAGTCGAACCGGGTGTCAAAATGACGAAGCTTCTGCGAATCAAAATAAAAATGCGGCAGCCAGCGCGGAGTTTCTGTAGCATCCGGCGGAATGGAAATTTCACTCCAGAAAACTTGAAAATCGACGTCGGTACGAATCTGTGAAGTAAAATCACCCCACACAATTGCGTCGGAATCGAGCCAAACATAAAACTCGAAAGGACCCTCCCAGTGGGCAGCGAGTTTTGCATGATAATTCCCGGACATCAGGTCGCGCATTTCTTGCGATGGCAAGTCTTCGATACGTAAGACGATCAAAGCGTATTCCTTCTCCAAATCGGAAACATCGAAGTTCCCGTCGACTGTGAGGCATATCGGCACATGGGGGCAGTAATACCTCATGCTCGCGAGCGTGGCCTGTACGAGGAACCTGTCTCCAGCATGGCAACCGGTCACAAATCCAAAGGGAGCCTGCACTTTCACGTCGCTACAGCACGTGTATTGGCCGGCACCGGCTGCGCGAGACCGACACATTCCCTGTAGAGCTGGGCGAACTTGCTTCCAAATGAACTGGCAGCGTTCCGACTGTGTGCTGTCGTGCGGGCAATGCGTCCCAGTTTTTCGCGAAGCTCCCGCGATCCGCGTAGATTCGTAATTGCTTCCCGTAACGCCGCGCCATCGTGCGGCTCACACAGAATGCCGCCTTCTCCTTCAGGCGCAGCCTCGGGAATTCCGCCTACTCGAAATGCCACAACCGGGATCCCACACGCCATCGCCTCGACGAACGTAAGTCCGTACGTCTCCATAGAGGAAGCGCTGACAAAAACGTCCGCTGCTGTCAGTATACGCGCAAGCTCACATCGGTCGTGAATGCCGCCTGCAAATCGTACGTTCAAACAGTCCGGAACCGGCACTGTGCCTTCCCCAAATGTTAAAACGATGATCTTTCCCAGCTGCGGCAAGAACGATAATTGCTCCAACAGCCAAGTTAGATTCTTGTTCCTATCTTCCAAGGAAGCGCTTCCGGTAACGATAACGAATGCGTCTAATGGCAAGTCGAGTTCTTTTCGGCATACCGCCTTGTCGTGTACCCCGAAAACTTTGGAGTCGATTCCCGCCGAAATCACACTCACTCCGCCGCACGCTTTGGCGATTGCGCTTCGACCGGCGAGCTGCGCCAGCCAGTGGCTATTTGCCACCATGCGAGCTCCAGAATTTCGGTAGGCATCCAATTTCCGCGAATAGGCAGCGCTTGCCAGCAGCTGGTCTGCAGGCCACATCAGGATTGGACACGAATTGCAGAGGGCGTTCCCGCTCGTGAAGCTATCGCACCCATGATACAAAAAGCAGCCTCCGGTGATGTGCCACATATCGTGAATACTGATCACGACACCGATTCTGCGCGGCAGGGTTTCCAACCAACGAGGTACGTCAAACCAGTCAGCGACTGTGTGCAGATGCACAACGTCTATCTGCTCAAGTTGCCCCGGTGCCGGTGGAGATAATATCCGCCACGTGCCATGCCATGGCTCAGTGGATAGCGAAACATAGGTCCGGCGAATGACGCGATCCAAGAACGGTATGCGGGCACCGGGGAGTTGTGAGTCTTTACAGAGGAGACGACTATCAATTCCCTGTTCAATTAAGACAGCGCAAAGAAGCGCCGCGTATTGGTAGCTGCCGCCTGATGCATGGGTGTTGAGATGCAACACTTTCATAAGATACGCGATGCACCGATATTAAACGTCATCCGGTTTATTTCCTCATTGCGCTTCCCGTGAAGCCGTCGACGGCGCGGCGCATTGCGAACGTAATCCAGCCAGTAATGGGCCACTTTTCGATAAGCATTCGATTTCTCGCTGCTGCCTACTAATCGGCAGCACAATGCCACAATTCGAAACGCAATCGCTCGTACCGGGGCCATGACATTTAGCCAAAATCTTGGGACCACCGACGATCGGCATTTCACCATCAATCCCACCTCGGCGGCAAATCGTTCGAACAATACCTGCGCTGGACCCGGACGTCTGCTCAGCCAAGGGGCCGCCGTCGTATAGTGCAGTACACAATCCAAATCATTGTTTTCCTGCGCGTCAAAGCGCCAGGCCGCGCGATTCCAATGTTCCGGCAATTGTTCGATCTGACGGTGCAGAAGAAAATTGATAGCCGACTGATCCCAAAACCGATACTTCCCGCTCCAACAGTTCAAAAAATCAACTGCGGCTTCGAAGAAACGCTGCTTCCTCAGTTCGTAGAGATTCATTAATATTGCACCGCAGTTAAAGTAAGCGCCTTCCGCAGGAAGGTTCATAGCCTTCACCACCACCATTGAATCTTGCGAAAGTGACAAAGTTTCCGAGTCATGAACCGCAGCAAGGATGTTGCCAGGCGCCAAGTCGAAATCAAAAAGTTCCGATAAATCGCGGAAGACCAAGGCGTCGCAATCCAGGTAGATTACACGCGGCGCATTCACCAACTGCGGCAGTAGTATCCGGCAATAGGTCATGTGTGATTGGCCTGGTCCACGTGTCGCCCCGCCGAATACCGATGCATCTGTCGTAATGAACTCGAGTCCAACATCTCTGCCGATCCTCTCAGTCAATCTCAAAAGAGTGTCCCGGGACGATTGCGACAAACCGCCATCCAGCACTTTGATATCCAGTTTCCGCCCTGGATTCAGACAGGTCACTACACTTGCTACCGCGCAATGTAGCCCCGGGAAATAGCGGTCGTCACTAGCGAGTGCAATAACAACTGGTTCCATTTATCTCGCACACGCGTGCCGGTAAGCCGAGCACATGTTGAAAATGCTTACGATCGTTGTGCTGCAATTCGTTGCAGTCATTACCTACCAACTATAACCGGTTTCGAAAATACTTTGAAGCGTGTGGGTAGGTCCCTCGCGATTCAATGGCTCGCCCGCCGCAAAACGTCGACAAACCTCGCTTGAATCTGGTCGCGATTGAAATCAGTTACGGCAGCCTCATGCGATGATTCCGCCAAACGCTCTTGTTCAGCGGGCGAAGCAGCCAGTTCTTCCAGTGCCTCGCGAATTGCTGATGGATTCGGGTCTGTGACGCACAATGCTCGTTGTCCTCTGCGCGCC
Organism: uncultured Verrucomicrobiae bacterium; assembly: GCA_963807435.1. Lineage (GTDB taxonomy): Bacteria > Verrucomicrobiota > Verrucomicrobiia > Chthoniobacterales > UBA10450 > Udaeobacter. The sequence continues at coordinate 457,461 of CAWECA010000010.1, read as the reverse complement.
CATTTCACCGCCGAACAGTATTCCGGTCCCCAAATCACAACTGGCAGGCCAAGCTGCATCGCATCGATCATTTTGGACGGAAAACTGGTCGTCATTCGCCTGCGATGCGACGCAGCAAAGCTCATGACCACTAGCGCAGCGTGGAAATTTTGGAGCAATTCCGCCAACTCACCCGGCGTGACGAATCCACGGTAGACGCCGCGGGACCGAAATTCATCCACCACACGTGACTTCCAAACCGGACTTAAGCCAAACACTTCCAAACGCACGCGGTCTGAACCGTCAAGGATACGAAGGGCGCTTTCGACTAGCGAGCCGTATTCGAAAAGATTTCCAAAATAGGCAATTCGCAATGGAAGTTCCACACCATGCGTGAGCTTGCCCGACAAGGGTAAGGACGGAGCGTCGTGCAGCACGACAGCGTTCTCGGGCTCACCAAGTTCGCGCCGCATCTCGTCACTTACGCAGATTGCGACGTCGCTCTCGGCGCAGGTCCGACGAAATTCCTTTTCGACCCGTGGACGCAGGCAGGCGGGGACGTCCGGAAAATCGGGCCACCAGTCCTGGAAGAAACAAACAAGTGGCAATTTACATTCCCCTGCGATTCTCCTCGCCTGCATGTGCCACCACCCATGGGCAACGGTAACGAGAACATGCGGCCGAAACGACTGAACCTGTTCATAAATAATTTTGCGTGAAGGCAAAACGGGAAACAAGCACTCCCAACTGCCAGACAAAGCTCGAAAGCCAAGTTGTCGCAGCTTGCCAATGATTCTTAAACGAAGCGGAAAGCGGTGCCAGGACACTATCTCGGATTGAATCGCCGGGTTCTGGTTGAGATGCCGGTGCAAAACCAACTCACCGCCTGAGCCGACCGCACTGGGAACTACAGAAGATATAACTAAGACCTTCGTCCGGTCCATCTAGCAAGACCTACCCACCCAAGCGATTGTGGACAAGTTTTTCAATCTCGCCCACGAAAATAGCCTGCAACCGATCAGGATTGAACAGCGAGTTATGCAAACCCAACGCTTCCGTTGAGAGTTTCTTTTTCAATGCTGTGTCGGTAGCCAATTGCCGGCAAACACCAATCACGCCATCGGCTTTATCGACTGCGACGATAGCAGCTCCGCCGTGCTTACGAGTCAGACGAACAGGCGCGCAATACTCCGGTCCCCAAAGAATCACCGGTTTACCGAACGCAACGTAATCGAGGAGCTTGGTGGTAAAACTGGTGCGCATGAAAAGTTCATTCTCCTTCTCGAAACTCATTACCGCTAGCAGCGCGTCCGCGCTGGCCAGAACCGCTGACGCTTCTTCCGGTCGCTTGAAACCTAGATATGTGCCGCACGCCCGCGTCCGCTCCAGCAAATCGGTGGGCCAGTCTGCGTTCGGTCCCACAATGACAATTTCTAAATCGCTCGTTGCTTCAATTTTCTTTATGAGCGAGCACAGCATGCGTCCGTAAAAGTTTTGCACTGATCCTACATAAACCAGCCTAAATTTTTCAACCGAACGCGGCGTCGACTTTTCTGGTATATGATGCCTACCGGGCATCGGATAAATCACATGGCTGTTCGGATGCGGACCTAGCACCTGTTGCATACCGTCGCTGGTGCAAAAAGCCAGATCGCATGCAGCGTACAGCTCGAGGTAACGTCTACTTAAGATCGACTGCGTCGATTTATGGCCGTAGTGACCTTTCATCACAGGAAACCAATCGAGGAAGAGTCCGACCAGCGGCAAACCATGTCGTTGTGCTGTTTTTCGCGCAACGTGTGACGACCCGCATTCGGCCACGGTAAGAACCACATCGGGCTTGAAATTTTCGATCGCGGCTTCCAGTTCGCTCTTAGTTGTTAAAGGCCAGATAAAGTTTTCGTAATCGGTGGTCCACGCTGCCAGTCGCGGTCCGAACCGGCTTTTTCTAACTCGGTCGACAAAGTACGGCAAACGGAGAGTAGTGTGCACCAAATCGCCGTCGTTGAAGTCTGCATTGCTGGCGACGTACAATTCAAACGGATCACGATCTACCAGCTGCCGATACATCACGATCCGCACGCCGCAATCATTGCGCGGTGGCGCGACGCTTATTAGTAACAACCTTGGTTTCTTGTGAGACATCAAACGGACTGAAAGCGGAGCTTTGGGCACTGGTCGTTCGATCGCCTGCATTACAAGTGCGGCAAGTTTGAGGCCGTATGGGCTCTTCTGTGCGCACTGCGCGCATTCATAGACGCCCATGGCCTTTGGAATAGCCGCGCCGCAAACACTTTTGCATCATATTGCATGCTTTTAAATGGGCCGACGACGACAGTTTGTAACGGTTTCAATCGCTCGAGAAATCGAGGCGCGATCACTGAGCGCTTGAAGCGCGCGGGGATATCTTGAAATTACTGCCACGATCCGGCCTCTCCTTTAATTGTTAACGAGTCGCTAGGCAGTTCCTACTGCAGCGCTCACTTTGGCCAGATCCACGACGCGATCACATTGAGCTACGGCACTCAGGCGGTGAGCGGCTACAACTATTGTGAGCTTGCCGGCAAGACTGCGCAAAGCGTCGAGTAGCTTCGCCTCGGTCGCTACATCCAACGCGCTTGTCGCCTCGTCCAGAATCAACAGCGATGGCCGATGGTAAAGTGCACGGGCAAGACCAATGCGCTGGCGTTGACCTCCGGAAAGCCGGATCCCGCGTTCCCCCACTTTGGCATCAAAACCAGCAGGTAAGTCTGCTTCGATAAAATCGAGTATCTGGGCCATGGCACAAGCTGCACGCAATTCCCCCCGGTCGATTTCATTGTCCGGAAGGCCGAATGCGATGTTGCGGGCAATTGTGTCGTCAGTGAGAAAAATCTCCTGCGGGACGTAGCCAATGGAAGCCTGCCATGAAGGCACATGCTCGGCGGTAAGCGGCCACCCATCGATGAGGATCTCGCCTGTTGTTGGCTGAAAGAGGCCAAGCAATAAATCAATTAAAGTGGATTTTCCAGAACCAGTTGGGCCCATCACACCCAGTGAGCTGTTTTTCGCGATGGTGAGACAAACTCCATCCAGCGCCAGTCGCAATGCGCCGGGATAACGAAAACTAACGTCGTGCAGAATGATGGCACTGTTCCAGCGTAACGGCGTCGCCTGCACGAGAGGCTCGTTAGGGGCTGCCACGAACGCCAACCTGTGAGTCTCTGCAACGACAAACTCGTCGTACACTTCGTCAACAGCGTGACGCATCGAGCTTACCTGCGTGAGCTGAGCGTAAAGCAATTGCAGTGAAGGCAGGAGCCGATAACCTGCGAGAGCCATCACGCCCAGATTCGGAAGAATATCGGAAAAATCGCGTCCCCTTGCTGCCAGCAGCAGGACGGCAACAACCAGTCCGCCGAACGCGAGTGGTTCCACGAAATACCTGGCGCTGTTGGCAAAAATCGGAAGCCGCGCGTACATCTGCGCCAGAACCGCTGAATGACGAGAAAATCGATTGAGAAAATGTTGCTCGGCGCGATGAACCTTAACAGGCTTGATTCCGCCGAGCATCTGTTGCGCTTCGCGATAAGAACCGGAAATAGAGGTCCTTAGCCCTTCATCCATTTCGCGCCGTTTCCGTGCAAGAATCCGAAAGATGATGGCGTAGTAGGCCCCAAGGACAATTGTCGCCGACAAAGCAATCAGCGGCTGCACCAAAAATAACGTGACGAGTAGAAGCAACGCGGTGAAGGCGCGCGCCACCGTATCCAGCAATGGAAGGAGCACACCCGTGGTATAATTGTTTACGTCGCCGACAATCTTCTTGAGCAGATCACCCGAGTTACGTTGAAGAAAATAGCTGTATGGCTGCGATGTCATTCGTCGCAGCAGCCTCACACGCAACCAGTGAGCAAAGTTTTGGGCATAACGAGTCCGGGCGTACTCCGAAAACAAGTTAACGGCGTTCGATAAGAGCAGGGCCAGAATGGCGATGATTCCGGCAACCAGAAGTAGTTCTCGATTTTCCATCGGCGGGAACAGGCTCAGGAAGCGCGTGCCGAAGTCAGACCGGCGAATGCGGTCAGGATCCGCAGCAATCGCAAGGAAGGGAAAGATCGACGTGATGCCAATTACCTGGAAGAGCGCCTGCGCAAGCGAAAGCGAAAAAACCGCCACTAGCTTCGCCCTGCCGTACGGCCGTGCGAGAAACAGGACCCGACGAATCAGGTCGGCAACGTTATGGATGAACCGGGACAAAACTGTTCCAAGTTACACGTTCAAGAAGAATGGCACATTGCATCTCGGAACGGCGGGACGGCCGGATTATCTGCGCGAAAGATTTCCCTGTCAAAGGCACGGCGCGAATAGTGGCTGGCGTTGCGTGCTGATCTAGCAGAAGCTCGCACGTTGCGCCAGATTTCTGAATACCTGCCAACTGATCACGAGTCTTTCGCCTCAATCCGCATTGGTGGTAAACTCTCTCCGTATTTCCAGATCAGCCACGGCAATTCCAAACCACGGATCAGGCGGATAATAGAGCGATGCGGTCGACTGATCAGTCGCAAGAACCATCCCAAATACAATTGATCCACCCAATCGGGAATTGCAATCTGGTCGCCTGTGACAAATCCGAGTGCAGCGCCGATGCAATGGATCGAAGGTCGATACGAGAGATTTTCGCGCAAGTAATAGCCAAGTTTCTCTTGTGCGCCGCTGCCAACGCCGATGATTACGTGCGACGGGCGATTCTGTTCCAGCAATGAAATGAGACTTTCGTCCTCAACCTTTGAATCGTACTGCGGCGCGACATAGCAGTTTGTGACAGCAATTGGAAAAACCTCCCGGCGGGACCACTTGAATAACTTCCGACGCGCGCGTTCACTGGAAAGGACGCAAAAAATTTCCGTAGTCCCCTTCCCTTTCAACTCGCGCAATAAATGCTTCAGATATTTCAATCCCGAGATGCGGCTAAGCTTCTCGCACCGCAGGAAGCGACACAACAGAACCATTAAGCCGCTGTCGGGAATTGCCATATCAGCCATGATTACGGCCCGCCGATATGTTTCGTCATCGCGCAGCCGAGGAAAACAAGTCCCGGATGGAGCAACGAGAAATCCCCCGCGTTCAAACATCAATGCGATCCCTTCATCGACGTTCCCGTTGAAGAAGCGGATGCCAAGAACTTGAAGAGTCGAGGCCATGGATGAACATCGAGCGACGAAACGAGTTGTTCAACGAGCGCTCCATTGACAGTTCGCATTGAGCACAAATTTGGTAAGCTCCCCACCGTGCAAAAACTCGCGACTGCCCACACAATCTCCAATGGGGCGCCGCTAACTCGCGAGAAGTTTTCCCTTGTCCTTGTTTTGGCTATTTGCTTCCTGGCCGCACTCTGGTTTGGACTCTGCCGGGAACTATGCGGCGAATGGTCAGTCAATGAGCAATATAGCTTTGGATGGTTCGTTCCTTTTTTTGCGCTGTATCTTTTCTGGCTGCGGTGGCAGGACCGGCCGGAGCCTGCGTTAGACTTCCGCTGCCGGATTTCAGATCTATCAGCCCTCGGAACCGGGATTGTTGCGCTGCTTTTGTTGCTACCGATTCGTCTCTTCGAAATTGCAAACCCTGAATGGCGACTCCTTGCATGGATTCATACTGGAGTGGTCGTTACGTTAACGCTTCTGGTGATCTGGCGCGCAGGTGGACGAAAGTGGCTCCGTCATTTTGGCTTCCCAGTCGCGTTCATTTTCGTAGCGGTTCCCTGGCCTACAGCCTCAGAGACTTCGGTCATCCAGGGCTTAATGCGCCTCGTGGCCCGAGTGGCCGCCGAGACAGCGATGCTGCTCGGAACTCCCGCACAGGTCGAGGGCAACCTGATACGGGTCAGCAGCGGCCTAGTGGGCGTGAATGAAGCGTGCAGCGGTATTCGCTCGCTACAGACGTCACTCATGATCGGCCTCCTCTTTGGCGAATTGAAGCGACTTTCTGGATTGCGCCGTATGATGCTCGTTGCATGCTCGGTTGGCATCGCGTTACTGGCGAATCTTGTGCGCGCGGTTTTCCTGGTCCGCATTGCGGCGACAGAAAATCTTTCGGCAGTCGATCGTTGGCACGATATTGCCGGGTACAGCATTATCTTCCTCGTTTTTGTGGCCACATTGGCACTGGCACACAAGCTTGGGGAAACTGGAATCAGATTTCAGACATCAGGAGCCAGCAATCCTCCTTCCAGGATGAGAAGTCCGTATCTCGCAGCGGCCATTTGCTGGCTCTTGTTCGTAGAAATTGCAACATCAGGCTGGTATCGCCTCCATGAGCGCAACCTCGTTAGCAGTCCAGAATGGAGTGTCCAATGGCCAAAACGAGCAGCCAACTTCCGCAAATTGAAAATCGACGAAGAAATTCGCGCTGTTCTCCGGTTCGACGAAGCTCGAGCGGCAGGCTGGACAACCGATTCACCAATCAACGGACCGGATTCGCCGTCATGTCTTGTCTACGTCTTTCGCTGGCGTCCCGGGAAAAACAGCGCGCTTCTGGCAAACTTACACCGGCCGGATGTCTGCTTGCCGGCAAGCGGCTGGACCCAGGTGGCAGATCACGGAGCGCGAAGTTATCGGGTGAACGATTCGTTCGGTTTGCCTTTTCGGCATTTCGAATTCAGACGCCGCTTCCAAGATTCGCCGCCACAGACAGCACATGCGTTTTACTGCTTGTCTGAGGATCGCGCTTCGGGCGCATTGGCACCGCCTCCTGGGACAAATTCACCAGGAATGTTCGGAAATCGATCGGAATGGACGCGAACCGAGCGCTTCAGCGCCGTGCTCGAAGGACGTCGCCACTTGGGACAGCACGTGATGGAGGTAATCTTTGCAAGCGCTAACCCCTTATCCACGTCGGATGCCGAAGCGCTGCTGCGCGACCTCGTTGCTCACATTGTTGTTCTGCAAGAACCCAGAAAGCCCATTCAGTAGCGCTTGAGACATTTCACCAGATTTTTCCATCTGCCGAGGCGCACCGCCCATGCGGGCGGCGGCCTGCAGCATTCTACTCGCGCGCGGCTAAAGCGATTTCCCTTCCGCTTCGGCAGCGGCAAGTCTGAGGTGAACAACCGTCTTCTGGATTACCTGCATGCTTCTTCAAATTTGCTTTTCGTCCGGGAGAACAAAGTTGAACTACCTCAAGCTCCATTAGACGCCTTTTACTTAAGTAGATATTCCTAGGTCAAGCGAAATATTGGCTGAACCCAATCAACTGAATCTGTGCTTTGGAGCGTTCGGGGAATAAGCTTAGGTCACACTGTCACTTCGATTCGCCACCGGTGAGGCTCGCTCTCCGAATCGCAGTGACGTAGCTGGAAATCTTCAGCTACGGTTAGGGAAAACAATAGTCCGTGGTCAGATAGCGCGATCAGTAACCTTAAAGAGGCGTGTCTTCCCACAAAACATGTAAAAAAGTCTTGCCATGCCTGCCGGAGTTGTTACAACGGCGTAATTCGTAGAATCTTGGGGGGACACGTGCGAAAATCTGACATATGCCTGCTGCGCGCCTTACCGTTTAGTTGGATCCTAATCCTAGGGGGCGCGTTTATCCTGCTGGGTTCTTTGGCTCCGGCGGCTAAGGCGGATGTGATAGCTTATTTTAATTTTGAAGATTCTTTCAATGGCGGCCCGCCAGATTTTACGTCCGACGTAATCGGTTTCCCGGATTTTAATCCCGGCGGCGGCGTCGTGCTTACGACGATCACGACAGACTATAACACCAGTGACATGGAGGCCAATCACCCGGGGACTACTCTTAATCGGACCGCCAATGACATAGACCCCCACCGTCTCGATGTGGTACTCTCCGATGCGCTCAATAATAACAACCGCCATTTCGACTTTAACGTCTTCTCGTCACAAGGCCTTTTTCAGGACATGACCTTGAGCTTCGCCGTTAAGACGCGGCTGCATGGTTTCAACAGCGTGACGGTCCAGTACAGTATCAATGGTGGAGGTATGTGGACTACTTTCGGTACGTCTGCGCTTCAACTAAACATTCCATCTATCAAAAGTTTCGCTGTACCTGCCGGGGCTAATAACGCTCCAAATCTCGCGTTTCGATTTTTCTTCACGGGTGGAACCGGCACGCGTCTGCATTTTCCATATACGCAGATCGACAACCTGCAGTTGACTGGCACGATCGTTCCCGAGCCGGCGACGATCGCGGGTGGCCTGCTCGGTGTTCTCGGGTTGTGCTGGCACCAGCGGCGACGATTGATTCGCTGTGTGTGTCTCCGACGCACGTAAACGGATTCTTGGCCCTACTCTGCTAGTCTCTAGTCGGCGTGTTCCTTGAGGCGGACGCATTGCACATCCCGCGACGGCATAGTAAAAGTCTTGGGTGCGAAAACGGTCGGCACGCGTGTTTGTAAATAAAGATGACCTGGACCTGACACCGCCAGAAGAGATCCGTGCGCGACGCATCAAACGATTCGTTTTTCTGGGCGTGCTAGCTGTTTGCGCTCTGGGCATCGCACTTTACTTCGCTGCGTCGCCACTCGGTGGCGCAATCAAGGCCTGGCAGTCACGCCGGCTCGCGAGTCAGGCGTTCGTGTTGATAGAGCAAGGAAAATGGAGCGAAGCGAATGCGAAAGCGCGCGATGCCTATTTGCTGCGACCGACAGAGCCTGAATCCTGGCGTGCCATTGCGCGACTGGCGTCTGGCACAAACCAATGGGTGCCAGCGCTGGATTGGTGGAAAAAGGTCGATGACGCTGGCCTTCTCACGCTGGAGGACCGCCGCAATTACGTCGCCGCTGCGCTCGCGGCCGGCGAGGTGGCTCCAGCAGCAAAACAGGTGCAGGTGCTTTTGTCGCAACCCGCACCGGCTGCAATGGATCTCGTCTGGGCCGGTCAAATCGCCAGCCGTCAGAGCGATCCTGCTTTGGCACTCGATTATGGCGAACGCGCGCTCGGGGATAAACACACAAAACCGTATGGGATTCTCGCCGCCGCCTCGCTCGTGCTCTCGGTCGCCAATCCAGATTCGCAGCCGTACGCCAGCGCGTGGAAACAAATTGAGGATGTCGCGCGCGACCCAGGAAATCCGGCTTCGCTCGATGCACTCGCTGTTCTCGCAAATGAAAAAGCGCTCCCGCCCCGTACTCGAATGAGCAACAACGTCGCTCTTTCAGGCCCGAGCGCGATTTCTACACCCTCGCCCGCGCCTGCAGCGATTTCTTCAAGCACTGCAACTGCAGGCGAAAGCAACGGTTCATCAACGCAAGGCTTCATGCAATCCACGCTTGGGCCGATAGCTGCAACAGGGTTAACCGATACGCTGGCGCTCGATCTTGGTAACCCCACGCCGTCCGAACCGCACCGTCGAACCATGAGTTTAACGGAAGTGGCGGACGCTCTTGAACATCATCCCAATGCCGGGCCCTACCAGAAGCTCATGGCACTAGAAGTTCGCGTCCGGCAAGATCCCATCCTCGTTGATCAATTCGTTGCGGATGCGATACAGCGCTTCAGAAACGGCGACGACGAGACGCTCGCAGCATTGGCTGCGTGGCTAAACAAAATCGGTCGACCGGCGAAAACTTTGGAAGTGTTGCCGGAGGCACGCGCAATCCAGCGGCCGGACCTGTTCCTTCAATACGTAAACGCCCTCGCCGCTCTGCAACGTTGGCAAGAGGTAAAAGATTTGTTGATGAGTGAACATTCTGTTGTCGACCCTTTGCTACAACATATGTGCCTTGCGGTAGCACAGGCGCACTTGGGCCGGGAAACCGGCGCGGCAAACGAGTGGCAACGGGCTTTACAGGTCGCGAACACTCCCGAGAAATTGTTGCTTGTCGCAACCAACGCCGAGCAGAACTCTGTTAACGACATCGCCATAGAAGCGTATTCTGAAACAATTAAGATCGCCCCCACCAACCGTGCCGCATACATTGGTAGATTGCGTCTTGCGTTGGCGGAAGGGCAAACCGCTCAAGCGGAGAAGGTCGCTAGGGAAATCGCCAGGCTCTGGCCGAATGACTCAGAAGCCCGCAATCAGGACGCATACCTGCGATTATTGCTTGGAGCATCCGGCCACGCCGCAGAAGCAGCGGCGAGTGAAGCCAAATTACTGGTGGCGAAAGAGCCACGAAACTGGCAAGCACGGGCAACACTTGGCTTGGCGTGTCTTCGTCTCGGACGGACAGAGGATGCGCTGGCAGCAATACGCGAGCCGCGCGTAACGGGTAGCGAGCCAGCGGGTCCACTGGCCGTGCGCGTCGCCATTTTGGCCGCCACGGGCTATGAAGAGGGGGCCCGAAATGACGCACTCCTCGTCAGCGCCCGGCCACTTTTGCCTGAGGAACGAGCTCTCATTGCTCCCCTGCTAATCGAACAAAAGAAATAAGCCCAAAGCGAATGATTTCGTTTCCCCAGGGCCCGGATTGTACGGGAACGAGATTGTTCCAACCGCGCCCCGAGCGCGGACTCATAAAGCTTATTAGTGGGTCCACGCTTTACGATTACCATTGATTTCGAGTCGCATTTTCTGTCAGTCTTAGGGTAATTATGCGACTTCTAGTTGAAATTTTGATTGTCTCCGCCGTGATCTACCTTGGCTGGAACAAACCTTTCAAAGAGTACGCAGACAAGGCGAAGACCAGCATAACGAAAAAAATCGACGGTCTCGGCTCAACGTTACAAAAGCACGAGGACACATCCGTACGGCGTTACTAGATTTCCCGCCAAGCCGGCGAGAGCGAAGAGGCAGCGGTTGCCGTAACAGTCGCTGGAAGAAAAACTTGGGAGGCGAGCCGCGGGCCTACCCCTAAATACCGCTCGCGCCGACTCGGCTATCACGATTGTGGAAAACGAGAGCAAACCGCGATTGACATGCTCGCCACGATGGCAGCGACGAATAAAGCCCTACTCCCGGACGAGAATTGTTCGAGAGCAAGGCCAGAGACTTCATATCGGATGAAGCCGTTCCCTCACCGCACAACCTCTCTGGTGGATCGTGCGGCTATGAGTATCGGGGAATAGGGTACTGACTACTACGGAAATTGAATTAAGAAGTTTCCCAGAATTATTTGATATGCGATCGAGCACGTCGCCTGTTATCCATTTTTGCCAGAGCTAATCTGTGTGAAAAAGTGCCGGCTAACCGAATTCTCAGAGCTAGGTCTAAATCGACAACACGAGTAAAAAAGTGAGCGGTTAACATATTTGAAATTAATTATTGACTTCCTTAGGGAACACTGCGATAACGCCCGCTAATTCCCCGTAAAATCAACCCAGGCAACCCCCTAGAAAACCCAGAACCCCTCAGTGCCCTGGCCGTGCTGCCTTACGCGCGGCAGGCAGCTGTTCCCAACGAGAAATCGAAGAATGAAGACTATTCCCCCCAAAGCGAAGGTCACGCTTACAATTGTCGGATTGCTATCGCTGGCAGCAATCCTTTACGCAGCTAACCCCACTCCCTTTAGCACGGTTAACACCCCCATAGGCGTGGCCGCTTCGGGGACTCATTTGATTGTTACCGAATATTGCGGCCACAACTCCTCCGGCGGGAGAGACGCCCAGGGTTTTGGGCTGAAGTCAGGGTTTCGTAACTAAGAAGGAAATCAAACATGAAACGGTTTGCAACAAGTATAACAACGAAATTCACGCTCCGCGCCGTCATTACGCTGGTTGTAGCCTCAGCCGGCGCAACGTGGTGTCTTCTCGCGATGAATCCCGCCGGCCCCTTCACGAAGCTAACAAAGAAGGGCAGAGCAACGGAATCGCCCTTAACGACTCCCGTTGCGGATATCGCCTCGGCAGGTCCGCTTACTCACGTTTTGGTGGGCAACGATCTGAGCTGCCAAGTCCAGCACATCGCTGACGCACCTGATTATGAGTTCTACGGGCCAGACATATCTCCAGCCGATGCCGGGACATTCATCGCCATGGCCGGAGTCCTCTACGCTCCCGATCTCACTAACCACGACTATACCTCAGCGGGATTCCTCCTCGGCGACTACACTCCGTTTACTCCCGTCAGCCAAACACCGGTGACCGGCTCCGGAACGGCCACTGATCCTTTTAAAGTGATGACGGTCGTGAGCGTAGCCGAAACGGGGCTGGTCATCCAGCAGACCGACACCTATGTCGTCGGCCAGGAACATTACACGACGGAGATCATGATCACCAACATCGGTATCGACACGGCAAGCGGTGTTCTCTATCGGGGAGCTGATGCGTTTCTGGGCGGGTCCGATACTGGCTACGGTTTCACAGAAGCCTTCAGCGGTAACCGCAACGCGGTGGCTTGCTCTGTCAATCCAGACAACATGCCACCCGATAAGATCGTAGAGTGGATCCCAATCACAGGCGGCAACAATTATTTCCAGAATGAGTACGATATACTCTGGGGTACGATCGGTTCCCAAACGCCGTTTCCGGATACCTGCGCCTGCACCGACTTCCTGGACAACGGGGCCGGGATCAGTTGGAATTTCTCCATCCCCGCTGGCGACTCTGTCACGTACTCGCACGTGACGACATTTTCTCCTCTGGGATTGGAAGGACTCGTGACTTCCAAGACTGCTGACAATTCGACGTCGCAGGCCGGAACACAAAACGGCTACACCATCACGATCCAGAACCCGAATGCGAACGATGTCACAGTGAGCTCGATCACTGACACGCTCCCGCTCGGGTTCGTCTATGTGCCGGGCTCGACCACCGGCGCGACGACCAACGACCCGGCGATCGTTGCTCAAATGCTAACCTGGAGCGAATCATTCAGCGTGCCAGCAAAAGACTCCATCTCACTCCACTTCGCGGTCATCGTTGCCGATACGCCAGGCGTCTATTTCAACGATGCGGGCGGGAGTGCTGAGGAAAGCTATAACGTCATCGCCACCGGCCCAACCGCGCAGATTACGGTTACCGCAGGAACCACGCCCACGCCGACGGCTGCAGGGACTTTAACGCCTACACCTACGGCGACGTTTACGCCTACGGCTACTGCCACGGCAACGTTTACTCCTACTCCTACTGCTACCGCCACGTTCACACCGACACCAACGCCTACGGCCACTGCGACAGCAACCTATACTCCGACTCCCACAGCGACAGCCACGTTTACGCCGACACCGACAGCCACGGCAACATTTACGCCTACACCTACCGCTACATTTACACCGACTCCCACGGCCACCGCGACATTCACGCCAACACCAACACCGGAGGAGAGTCCAACTCCAACGCCTACCGCCACAGCTACGGCAACAGCAACCTATACTCCAACTCCTACCGCCACAGCCACGTTCACACCGACCCCAACCGCTACGGCGACGTTTACGCCCACAGCTACCGCTACTGCTACATTCACTCCAACTCCTACCGCGACAGCCACCTTCACGCCATTACCGACACCTACGGCAACATTTACACCTACACCCACTGCAACGTTTACTCCAACCCCAACGGCCACCTATACCCCGACGCCAACGCCGACACCCACAGCTTGCAACGGGCTTACCATAGATCAAATAGGCGGCAGTATCGTGCCAGGTGATACGGACATCGGTATTCACGGAGAAGATCTGGTGACCAGCGTCGCGCTTCCCTTTCCCTATACGGCCTGTGGAACGGACCACACCAGCGTCAACGTGTCGGTAAACGGAAATGCACAATTCACGACCAGTGATGTAGACTATCTGAGTAACACCTGTCTCCCATGGTTGGGTCACGATTGTACTATTTTCGCTTACTGGGATGATCTCCGCACCGATGACAACAGCGGTTGCACTGGTTACCCCGGGGACACCTGCGGCATTTATACTTCAGTGTCCGGCACCGCTCCCAATCGCATATTCAATATTGAGTGGCGCGCGGTTTATATGGATCAGCCGGATCAAAAGGCCAACTTCGAATTGAGGTTACATGAGGGGCAGAACACGTTTGACATAATTTACGGCATACTTGAAGAGGGTAACAGCGGCGCCACGGCAGGAGTGCAGAGCAGCGATACTTGCTATGCTGAGTACTTCTGCAATGGCTCGGGTGGATCGCCTACGGGTGGCTGGATGGGAACTGGCCCCGGAGGCTCGCCTAGCCCTACGCCAACGCCTACGGCTACGGCGACCGCAACAGCTACCTTTACCCCGACTCCTACCGCCACAGCCACGTTCACGCCCACACCAACGGCAACGGCGACCCCTACCTCCACGCCAACACCAACATCTACGCCTACACCCACTCCCACACCGACGGCGACACCCCAGGCCGGAAGCTTTGTTATTGGCGACCTCGACGCGGTCGTTGGCACTAAAATAACCTTCTGGGGTTCCCAGTGGTCGAAGGCAAACGATCTCACCGGCGGTTCCGCACCCTCGAGCTTCAAGGGGTTTGCCAATGTATTGACCCCGAATCCGCCGTCGTGCGGCGGCACATGGTTAAGCGATCCGGGCAACAGCTGCAATCCGCCGGCTAGCGTTCCCGAATACATAACTGTCATGGCCGCGAGCTCAATCAGCAAGAACGGCTCAATCATCAGTGGCAACAGCCGCAAGATGGTCCTTATCCACACCAACCCGGGCTATGGGCCAGCTCCCGGCCACACCGGGACCGGAACCGTCGTAGCTGTGATCTGCTCCCAGTAAAGCAACAAAGAATTGAACAGAAGACGTGAAATAGCACGATGCTCAGTTAAGCGCTCGATCCAAAAATATGGACTATTCCCCCAGACTGAAAGTCACGTTTGCGATTGTCGGATTGCTATCGCTGGCAGCAATCCTTTTCGGAGCAAACCCGACTCCCTTTAACACGGTTAACACCCCCATAGGCTTAGCCGCTTCGGGGACTCGTTTGATCGCTATCAAATACTGCAGCCACAATGTCGATACCATCTACTGCCAGGGCAACGTCACGTTGTTGGCAACCCTTCCCGGGGTCAGCGACTGCAGAGAAGCTATCGCTTCGTAAATGAGATGAAAAACTTCTAACTAAGAAGGAAATCAAACATGAAACGGTTTGCGACAAGTATGACAACGAAATTCACGCTCCGCGCCGTCATTACGCTGGTTGTAGCCTCAGCCGGCGCAACGTGGTGTCTTCTCGCGATGAATCCCGCCGGCCCCTTCACGAAGCTAACAAAGAAGGGCAGAGCAACGGAATCGCCCTTAACGACTCCCGTTGCGGATATCGCCTCGGCAGGTCCGCTTACTCACGTTTTGGTGGGCAACGATCTGAGCTGCCAAGTCCAGCACATCGCTGACGCACCTGATTATGAGTTCTACGGGCCAGACATATCTCCAGCAGATGCCGGGACATTCATCGCCATGGCCGGAGTCCTCTACGCTCCCGATTTCACTGACCACGACTATACCTCAGCGGGATTCCTCCTCGGCGACTACACTCCGTTTACTCCCGTCAGCCAAACACCGGTGACCGGCTCCGGAACGGCCACTGATCCTTTTAAAGTGATTACGCTCGTAAGCGTAGCCGAAACGGGGCTGGTCATCCAGCAGACCGACACCTATGTCGTCGGCCAGGAACATTACACGACGGAGATCATGATCACCAACATCGGTATCGACACGGCAAGCGGTGTTCTCTATCGGGGAGCTGATGCGTTTCTGGGCGGGTCCGATACCGGCTACGGTTTCACAGAAGCCTTCAGCGGTAACCGCAACGCGGTGGCTTGCTCTGTCAATCCAGACAACATGCCACCCGATAAGATCGTAGAGTGGATCCCAATCACAGGCGGCAACAATTATTTCCAGAATGAGTACGATATACTCTGGGGTACGATCGGTTCCCAAACGCCGTTTCCGGATACCTGCGCCTGCACCGACTTCCTGGACAACGGGGCCGGGATCAGTTGGAATTTCTCCATCCCCGCTGGCGACTCTGTCACGTACTCGCACGTGACGACATTTTCTCCTCTGGGATTGGAAGGACTCGTGACTTCCAAGACTGCTGACAATTCGACGTCGCAGGCCGGAACACAAAACGGCTACACCATCACGATCCAGAACCCGAATGCGAACGATGTCACAGTGAGCTCGATCACTGACACGCTCCCGCTCGGGTTCACCTATGTGCCGGGCTCTACCACCGGCGCGACGACCAACGACCCGGCGATCGTTGCTCAAATGCTAACCTGGAGCGAATCATTCAGCGTGCCAGCAAAAGACTCCATCTCACTCCATTTCGCGGTCATCGTTGCTGATACGCCAGGCGTTTACTTCAACGAGGTGGGCGGGAGTGCTGCGGAAGGCTATAACGTGATCAGCACCGGCCCTACGGCTCAGATTACGGTTACCGGAGCGCCTACGCCTACGCCGACAGCGGAAGGAAGCTCTCCTCCCACTCCTACCGCCACGTTCACGCCGACCCCTACTGCCACGGCAACATTTACTCCGACTCCGACTCCGACTGCCACGTATACACCCACACCAACGCCTACCGCCACAGCTACGGCAACAGCAACCTATACTCCGACGCCCACCGCCACAGCCACGTTCACTCCAATTCCAACCGCCACGGCGACGTTTACGCCCACACCTACCGCGACATTCACGCCGACTCCCACGGCCACCGCGACATTCACGCCAACACCAACACCGGAGGAGAGTCCAACCCCAACGCCTACCGCTACAGCTACGGCAACAGCAACCTATACTCCGACTCCGACCAGCCACGTTCACGCCGATTCCGACAGCCACGGCAACATTTACCCCGACAGCTACCGCTACTGCTACATTCACTCCAACTCCAACCGCGACAGCTACGTTCACGCCGGTACCGACACCTACGGCAACATTTACACCTACACCCACTGCAACGTTTACTCCAACCCCAACGGCTACATTCACTCCAACTCCTACCGCGACCGCGACACCAACACCGACCGCCTTGGCCTGCAGTTGGGCGGCGGGAGCGAGCATGCCGAGTGTCGGCATTCGGTCAGTCGGCGTCTATTTCCCTGCTAACGGTAAGTTTTACGCCATGGGTGGACGTAGTTCCGATAGCGCGGGTAGCGATTTTACGCATCCATTTGAGTATAATCCTGTGAGCAACAGTTGGACGACGAAAGCTGCTACCTACCCGGACAACTCCGTTAACAACATGGCGTGTGGAGTGCTCAATTACGCCGGAACGGATTACATCTACTGCGTAGGCGGCTCGTATGCTACCGGCGCCACTACCACCAATCGTGTCTTCCGCTACAACCCTGTCACTGACACGATCACTACGCTCAGCGCGGCGTGGCCCGGAGCCATGGGAACGGTTCTTCCCGGCGGGTTCAGCGTCTCCAACAACAACCTCTATATTCTTGGTGGATTCAACGTCAGCACAGGGATGGTTGCCGATATTTGGCAGTTCAATCCAAGCACTTCTGTGTGGACTCACAAGATGGCTATGCTGCCAACGGCGCTCGGCTATATCCCGGCTGCTACCATCGGCGGGATAATTTACACCGCCGGAGGCAGCACATGGGACGGCACGACGATCCACGACAGTACCTTCTCGTATGCCTACGATCCGGTCGCAGATAGTATCAGCGCCATTGCCAATATACCGCGGGCTACAGCCGAGACGCAGGCTCTTAGGTTTTGCAACACAATGTATGTGATGGGCGGCGGCAGAGACGCGCCTAATCCCTCAAATGAAGTGGACATCTACGACCCTGTGACCAATAGCTGGTCGCTGGGCCAACCGTTCGTCAACGCCCGCCGCAACTTCCCGACGGGTACCGACGGAACGAGCCGCATCTGGTTGGCCGCCGGCTACAAGCCCGGCACTGCGGCGGCCGACATGGAAATCTACGGCTGCTCTGTTAGTCCTTGCGGATCGCCCATGCCCACGCCGACGCCAACTCCTGGACAGAGCCCTACATCTACGCCGACAGCGACGGCGACGCAACGGCTACTTATACGCCAACGCCGACGCCGACCCCAAGATCGCCAACACCAACACCCACTCCAACTCCGACACCGACGCCAACATGTACGCCTCAGGTGATCGTCACTTGCCAGATGTTCAACAACAAGACCGTCGAGCTCACGTTCCGGAATAATACGACAACGGGTCAAGTGCTTACGGCGCTCGCCATCACCTGGCCGCAAACTACCAACGGTAACCTGAACTCAATCAAACTCGGCAGCACCGTCGTTTATAATACGCCAAAGAGTGGTGGCTCCCTTAGCACAAGTTCGTTATTGGGCACTTCAAGCCAGCGAACGATCAATGCGGGATCGAGCGCGACATTAACATTCACCTTTGCGAATAACGTGAAGAAGACCGCCAGCAGCTACACCAGTTCGGCCACGTTCAACCCGTTCGGGACTGTCACTAGCCTACCATAAGAGTTACTAACGCTGCAACAACGAAGGGCCGGCGTAAGCCGGCCCCGCTTTTCCATCTGCTTTCGGCCATCTGTCGAGGTCCCGAGCTGAATGTGAGGTTAGCGCGGGTATCTGCATTGCTCAATGCGGGCACGCCCCGAATCACTTGGGTGTAAACGAATGAAGTTAGCAATCCTTTTCGATTCTCGCCACCGAGCCAGCAAGACTAGTGGCGATCTCGACCTTGCGTCAAGCCGACACATTTTGTAGAACCGCAACATGGTATCGATACTGATTGCGGTAGTTACATTATTCATGTCCGTTTCATCCCCACAATCCGCAGATATTCAGCAGGACGGCGGCAATCAAAGCCCACCAACTAGCAACCAAGCTCACTCAAGCCCAAGGGAAGCCGATATACCCCTACCAAGCTTCAATAAGAGGAAGGATAAAGATCAAAATCCATGTAGTTACATAAATAAGCTCTTCGCTTGCTGTAACGATACCAAACCATTATCAACCTGTTTAGCGCCATAGGCGTCGCCGTATTCACTGGAGTCTTGACGTTTTATACAGTCAAACTGTGGAGATCGGGGGAAAAGCATTCGGAGAGGGATCGAACGTAGATAGTTCCTACCAGTGTAAAAATTAGAATTTTTTCAATGGTGCAGAAAGCGTGCCGATATTGATCTTTCGGATGGCGGAGATTTTCTTAAAGCTTTTGAATTGTGGCCAGAACAAAAGGGTAGAACACCTACCACATTTCAATCTGCCTATAAAAACGCGGGATTTGGCCGTCCGTTTTTGGCAAGCACGCGGCGAAACAGCAATTACCACCAATGGACGAGAAAGCTGCCTTTGTTAATCCGATGAAGATAACCTTCTGACCAAGAAAAAGCCAACAATATCATTCAGGGCAAATGGGCTATCTACTTTTCGGCAGCATTTGCTAATTGCGCGTTAGTGTCCTCGTTCAATGTATTCGTTCTTAGTATTGTTGAATCGGCGTCAGTTCCCGAATGTAATATCAGCGCGCAGGTCTCAGCGTTACGCGAACGCGGGCACGCCGCATAGAATAGCTCGGGTGTCGACGCATAAAGTTACCAATCCCCTCAACTCTGCTCCATAGCCGGTAGACTTGCGTTGAACCGATACTGGCATGTGCCTGCGACGAATACAGGCTCGCTGCATCGGACTAGTGCACCTAGTCCACCGCTTACTCCTTCACTACCTCGATCTGCTTATCGATAACCTGCCCAGTGAAACGGTCGATGGCCACATGTACCCAGCAATGCTCCTCGCCTTCAACGACAAAATCGTTTTGCAGACTGCTAGCATTAGGCTTGAAGTGACCCGTCTGCGCAATCACGTCGATCAATAGTCCCCATGTCCTTGTTTGTGTTGTGTCGGCCAGAGCGCGTGTTACCGTTTCTTCTTGCTCTTCCGAACTTCCAATCGTAGTCCCGACGGCGGCTGTAAGGCGAGCAAGATCCTGCCGGTTCATCGCTGGCTGCCTACCGGTTTCGTTGGCAATCAACGTTGCAGCGTCCTTGCGGTGCCAGGTGAGACGCCTGTTGTCGGTGACGTTTCGCTTTGTGAGGCGCCCGAGAGTATTGCAGCAAGAACGGGAGCGTTTCGGGTGTTGACATTCACCGGCGCCGCAACGGACAGGCAGGTTGTAAGTACTCGTATTGTTAGTCGTGTTGTATGTAAAAAATCGAGTATAGCAGCCGCGCTGCTGGCCGATGTATAGAAATTCAGCGTAGCACCAGTTGCCGGGTTATAAGCGTAACCGAGCTCTCCGACATTTTGGAAAGGCCGCTGAAGAACCACGTAATTAGATATCGGCGTAGGAACTGGCGATGGACTTGCAGAGCCCATCGGAATGGGCACAGCCTGATCCTCCATTCCCCAAGCAACGCCCGGCGACCCCAAGTATTCGATCGCCGTGGTAACTTGATCCGCATCGTACTGATCAATTATAGATGCGCCAAGAGAAAGGATCTGAGCAATACTGTGCCCCGAATAGGCGTAGTTTAGAATTTGGAAAAAATCTGGGCAGGAGATCCGCTGGGCGCCGGAGTTGGAATTGCCGATAGCAAAGTTGTACCTGAGTCCCGACGTATTGCCATCGGCCGCTGGCCGTGGACCATTGTAACCCAAAAGTAGCTTTAATAGCGGGTGCGTTTCCGGGAGAAGGAGCCGGCGTCGGACTGCTCCCTAGCAACCTGATGTTGTCCAATTGGAAGCGCTGCCAGATCGGATTGGACGCAGATTGCCATGTCGGGGCGTTTAGTTGACGCGAAAAGGTGCCAGATATTGCAGCAGATTGGTAATGTCGGCGTCCGGATTGCTATCGCCGATTTGGGTCAACAAGTTGGATCAGTTCAGATCGCGTGGCGAACGCCTGGTCAGTGCGGCCCTGCGGATCAGGGGAAGGACTAACGGTGATCAACGGTGAGAAAATCACGGCCATTATCGAGAAAGTAGATTACAAATGGCGACGGCGACGGTGAAAGGTTAGGAAAAGTCTGGCCCCCTGAAACGCTCGTGGTGACATAGTTTCGCCAACCTACAACCCTGCTGATTGTCACGGGGTTCGGGGTAATACCCCCTGAAGTCAGAGGCAGAGCTGTAAGGTCGGCAAACGCGACGGTGCCCTTCCTCGATACGTAAGCCGTCCGGCTAGGAGACGGCGACGCAATGACCACCGCATCCGGTGTCGGGGAAGGAAGACCCACCAGATTAGCATCCAGTAAACCGCCTTCGTCATAGACAGCATAGGCATAGCGGGCGATGACCAAAGGATCTGGGAGCGTTAATGACGGCTGGACCCATCCTGGACGTGTAACGGGATCGTAAGCTTTGACGAACACCCAATCAGGCGCCGTGAACGTCATTGACCGGCTCACTGTCCGCCATCGGTAGGACTAGCTTTGGGAACTAAATAATGTTTGTTCCAACGGGCGCTTGTGACGTCACCCCGGTTCGGATTGGTCGATCTAGCGGTGCAGAATTCACTGCCGACGCGCGGCTCGCGACACCGGGCGTTGGCATCGGGTCTGAGCGGACACTGCGTCGAATAAGTTTGGCGCAGCTGCCGATTCACCGCTGCGCTGGGGAACCATGTTTGCAGCGGCACCGAACCTGTATCCTTGGGACGTAGATGGCGATGCCCTGACGGTTGCCTTTGTGGAGCCATTGAAGATTTCCAGTTTGAAATCGCCGATGATAATATCCACGGCAGTCCGCGCGAGCAGGTCCGCATCCGTGTCATGGAAACTGGTATGGGCCAACTGTCGATCTGTAGTGGCGCGAGAAAGATAAGCCACAGCCACCCCGGTAAGAAGGACCACGAACGCAAGCACAATAAGAAGCGCCGCTGCCCTCTCAGAAGATCGCTTGGGTAAAGGAGGAGTTGGCCTCATTCCATGACCTTATTAGTTGAGATAAAAATAACGTTCGTACAAGCGAATACCGGAAATAGCCGGGCGCGGCATATCGGCTATCCCGTCCAAAGCGGTTTGCCATCTGGATAACAGCTGGCCCGGGACCAAGCCAGTTGTGTAGTCAACCAAGGGCGACGTTTGCCCGTTTGTTCCTGCAAGCTTTTCCATGTTTGCTGTAGTCAGCAACACTTTGCTTCTTGGGATCGATTACCGCGATGGCTACGACAATGGCTGCTACGTCTTTCACCGAGAACGTATCTGTGCTACTCCAGGGCCCTGCGGAGAGTTGGTTGGTACGCCAACAGATGGACTGTTGCTGAGCAAATAATAGTATTCGAACCGGAAAACGTCCGGGCCGATCACCTCGTATGCAGAGGGGTACTTGGATCCGGAATCTGGGTGGTTGCATACGGCCACATACTGCTAATCGTCATAGGCAAAAAAACCACTGGTGTGATAGCCGTGAGAGGCCCCATTCCAAAGCAAACCTTTGGCCAGCCGCTCGAGCTTATTGTATGACTGTGAAGCCAGCAGGGAATTCACCCTGTAAGCGACAACCGAAACCGGGCTCTGGGCCCCGTTAGGCGGATAGTAACCCGGCGCCGAACAGAAAAACGCGATTTGGTCATTACCAACCTCCGTGTTTCCTAGCGCCTTTACGTAATAGCTGACATCGGTTCGTTTCACCATCTGCCCGAAATCGATCGCCATACGGTCGAGGACTTGGCGTGCCGATGAATCCACATCCATTACTTTGTTACCGAGGGTCATCACTGTCGCCACATTGTTAAGTAACTGGGTGAAAAGAAAAACAAGCAGCACGAGTGCCGCTATCGAAACAAGAAGTTCGGCGAGAGTAAACCCGCCTTCATGCAACGCTACCTTGACGATATTCCTGTGCGGACTGACGGAGCGGGGTCTGCCGTCGGTCGAGCGCTTCTGCGCTACAGGCATGGGCTCTGTGCTATTGAACATTACAGCCTAATTCCTACTGGAAACAAAATAGGTGGCGACCGTTTCGACCGAGCCACTCGGCGTTATCGTGGGATCGACCGCGGCAGGCCAGCTCACCTTCAGATAGACATAGGCTGGGTAAACCACTCCGCCAACAGTCTGATCGACTTGTGCAAACACGCGATAGCGATAATTTCCTGGGCACGCCACTTCGCGGGTTCCCGCCACCTTCGTCCACCCCCCTTGGCCATCAAAGCACACCGTCGTCGGAGTTGCCTTTGCCCCTGTTAATACCGGATACTTCTGTGGTGGCCTTGTCCTGCTCCTGGCGGGCTGCCGCGGATGTCACTCACAACACTCGACAGAATGTTAGTAGCAGCGGTCTGGGAAGTGGCGTTACGGTTTGTTTGCAACCCGACCGGCATCATGGCCGACGACAGTAATCAAGCAAAAAGCGGCGATACCCAGCGCGAGTGTCAGCTCCACTAGCGAGAAGGCAGCGCAGGCAGGAAGCCGCGTTGTCATCGCCGGTAAATCCTTACGTTCCCACTAAACCCGCTTATTTGAATTGCTACCAGATTTCCCCACGCTGGATTGACGGAAGCGGGAAAAGTCGTGCCATGTGTCGGCAGTAGCCCGACCTCTGCATACTGAGTATATTTGGTACCTCCTCCTTTTACCACGGCTTCACCGCGCGGGCTAAACCTGATCCAGCGGTCTGAACTGGTTCCCTGCTCCGTGAAATAGTAGTCGGAGTCATACTGACTACCTGATGCCCCTATCCGGTAGTTGATGTTGACGGACGCTCTTGTTTCGAATTCAGGGGCTGGCGAAGGAGAAGGCTGAGGTGTCCCGGTATCTGCCGATGTGGACATTTTCCAATTTAATTATCTTTCCGACCGGGATGACTTGCGCGGTGATGTCAATTCTGTTGTTGACTTGGTTGACGCTGGTTCCAAGGTCCGTGCCGTCTTTTGAGGCAACAACGCAAAGCACCACGTCTTCCGTTACGTTTGATCCGAATCGATCCGGCAAAACCAACCCACGCGTATGTGTTGTTTGCTTTTGCGTACGTGCGCGCTGTATCGAGCGCGCCTTTGACCGTGTACGCAATGCTGGTGACGTCGTTCCCGCCTTTAATGGTTGTGAACGCCGGTGCGATCAACGCCAGCAAGAGGCCGATGATGCCGACGACGATCACCAGCTCTAGCAAGGTAAAGCCTGCTCGAAGTTGGCGCCTCGAAAAGCTCCTGCGGTTGAGCCACGAAGCAGAAGTGCGTTCTCTTAAGCATCGTCGCGCTCTGTGAATGGTTTCATTGGGCGACCTGCGCGCATTCAAGCGTTGCGAATGCACGCGAAACCAATTGGAGATGCCTGGGGGGACAAACATCGGGGGAAACAAATAGAAACGAACACGCCGGGCATGGCAAGTCCGAAATTTCGAGCGGGTTTCAGATACCGCGACGACTCAGTGAAACGACCCGCAATCCCGGCCAAAGGGCTCAAAGAAAAGACTTCACAAAGCCAATAGCGCACACTATAGGTAACGCCATGAAAATCCGATCCCACTGTATTCTACTAGTCGCGCCGATTGCAGTGAGCTCGGCGAGCTGGTTGCCAAATACGGCGATCGGGGCCGATTTCGAGCAGGCGCAAGTTACGCAAGTGGTACAGGATGTTAAAGTTCTTCCTTCTTCAGGGGCGGCGCGGCCGGCTGCTGTTAACGAGACCGTTCATAAAGGTGCGGCTGTGCAGACCGGTGTGAAGTCGCGAAGCGAGCTGACCTTCCAAGATAAATCGATTACGCGCCTGGGCGAAAAGACAATCTTTTCTGTCGGTAAAGGTGGGCGAACAATTGACCTGGGTAGCGGACAGTTTCTGCTTTATGTGCCAAAGAATTCCGGCGGCGCAAAGGTCAAGATGGGTTCGGTGACAGCGGCCATCACTGGCACAACGGTCCTGGGAAATGTCAATCCGGACGGAATCGTCGAATTTACGGTTCTGGAAGGTACAGCGAACGTACGGCTGGACAGCGTGGGGCAGTGTTTGAAGATACGAGCGGGGCAAAAAGTCACTTACGACCCCATTTCGGGTAGGCTGGGCAATCCAGTGGATGTGGATATTCAACAGCAACTGCAATCTCCTTTAGTTTCTGATTTTGGTCAGCTACCCAGCGCGACGTTGATTAACAATGAAATTCAACTCCGCGGGAGAGCCAACGACGACCTGGCACGCGCGCTTAGCGCGTCAGGGGCCACTGTCGCGACGGCAACGTCCGAGCAATTTCTAGCTGCGTTTGATTCGCTCGTCGTTCGTGAGGGTCCGCGCGACGTATGCGCGCTGGTGGGGCGAGCGGTGCTGGCACGCCCCGATCTCGCCGCCAGAATCGTAGTGGCGGCTTTGACTGCGGGTCGACCAGTCCGCGGGTATTCTAAAGACTTCAAACAGGTCGCGGGCAAAGAAATTTCCTGCGAATGGGCGGAGTGCATTATGGAAGCAGCCATCGCAGGGGATCCGGCGGCAGCAGCTGACATTCGTGACGCCGCACTAGCCGGAGCCCCCATGTTGCGCGACTGCATCGAGGCTGCAATAAGCGCGCCATGCTCAACCCGAAACCAGTTTATCCAACCGTCCACAGTTGGTCCGCTTAACCCTCACGACGTTACTCCGGTTTCACCCGAACAGCCGCCATTGACGCCGGTACATCCGCGATAGCCGAGATTGGTAACGACGAGCAACGGCGGCTAGACGTTCGGGGTAGATAAAACAGTTTTCTGGCCAGCGCAGACGCGGTGCGCCGATCTCCGGCGGCGCAACACCAGCCGGCTCCTATCGCGATTGCAACCGTAACCGTTCGGCGTTGCTCGCGCCAAGGTTGCCGCTACAGTTGCCGCTTATGGCTTATAAGAATGTTGCTCCGCCCGCGGGCGAAAAAATTACCAGAACCGACAGATTGAACGTGCCGGATCAACCGATTATTCCGTTTATCCGAGGAGACGGAACCGGGCCGGATATCTGGGCAGCCAGTGTTCGCGTCTTCGATGCGGCGGTGGAAAAAGCCTATGGTGGAAAGAAAAAGATTTCCTGGTTTGAAGTCTTCGCTGGGCAGGCAGCCAAAGACAAATTCGACGAATGGCTTCCGGACGATACAGTAGAAGCGTTTCGCGAGTATCTGGTTGGTATCAAAGGACCCCTAACAACGCCCGTCGGCGGCGGCATTCGCTCGCTCAATGTTGCGCTGCGTCAATTACTCGATCTTTTCGTCTGTCTTCGTCCGGTGCAGTACTTCAAAGGCGTCCCCTCGCCTGTTAAGCATCCGGAGAAAGTGAACATGGTGATCTTCCGTGAAAACACGGAAGACATTTATGCCGGTATCGAGTATGCCGCCGGTACGCCAGACGCACAAAAGATCCTCGATTTTCTGCAGAAGGAATTTCCAAAACAATTCGACAAGATTCGTTTCGGCACAAAAGAGAAAGCAAAGACATTTTGGAAAATGGTCGGCGCGGAAGAGAGCGAGGATATCTGCGTTGGAATCGGAATAAAACCAGTCAGCTACTCGGGCAGTGTGCGCCTGATTCACAGCGCCATTTCCTACGCTGTCCAAAACCAGCGTAAAAGCGTGACGTTTGTGCACAAGGGCAACATCATGAAATTTACCGAGGGCGCGTTCCGCGATTGGGGTTTTGAAGTGGCAAAGAAGTATTTCGGTGCGGAAGAGTTTGATGGTGGTCCTTGGTGCCGAATTCCGATGGGGAAACCGGGGGCTGGAATCGTGATAAAGGATGCAATTGCAGACATCACTCTGCAACAAGTGTTAACGCGGCCGGAAGATTTTGATGTCATTGCGACGCTCAATTTGAATGGCGACTACCTGAGTGACGCGCTCGCCGCACAAGTAGGAGGAATCGGTATCGCCCCGGGGGGTAACATCAACTACGTTACTGGCCACGCAGTCTTTGAAGCGACTCATGGCACGGCGCCAAAATACGCAAACCAGGACAAGGTGAATCCGGGTTCGGTAATTCTTTCTGGTGAAATGATGTTCCGTTACATGGGCTGGACGGACGCCGCCGATCTGGTCCTGAAGGGATTAAGTGGCGCCATCACAAGCAAACGCGTCACGTACGATTTCGCGCGTTTGATGGAAGACGCGACTGAGATCAAGTGCTCGCAATTCGGCGATAACGTTATCGAGCATATGAAGTGAATGACGAAAACCGAGTCTCGAAACCCAAACAATAAACGAACGATCAAATGACCGGACCATTTGCATCTCCGCTTTCGAGATTCGTGTTCTGGCATTCCTTCCTAATTCGTCATTCGTGCTTCGTCATTTTCCTGACTCTTGGTTTCGGCACTGCCCTGGCCGAAAAGCGCGCGATTACCGAAAAAGATCTTTGGAATTTTGTCTGGATCGGTGATCCGCAAGTTTCGCCCGATGGCGACGTTGCATTTGTGCGAGTCACGGTGAACGAAAAGAAGGAAGGCTACAACACCTCTATTTGGTCAGCGCCCTCGGCGGGCGGCGAAGCGCCACGCCAACTGACGAGAGGCGACCACGACACCACGCCGCGCTGGTCGCCGGACGGAAAATTTTTGCTGTTTCTGCGTTCAACCGAAAAGGATGGGAAGCCAGAGCCGCCACAACTGGCGATGCTGCCTATGGCTGGAGGCGATTCCTTCACACTCACGGATCTGCCAAAAGGCGCGGGCCCTCCGGTCTGGGCGCCCGACGGAAAAAGCATCGCGTTTACAAGCGAGACGAATCCAGAGGACCTCGCCAAGCAAACGAAGAAAAAACGCGAGAGGGAGCAGTCCAAGAAAGATGAAGCCGGAATTGATGATTCCGGGCCACGGTCAACGCCTGTGGCTGCAGCCTCCCCAACCAAAGATGAACACGAGAGCGACGTGCGCGTCATCACGCATGCCGTTTACAGGCAAGACAATGAAGGTTATGTCGATTTCGAGCACCCGGCGCACATCTGGATCGTAACCGCGCCCCGTACCGCCGAAGAGACGGTGAAGCCGCGTCAGCTGACCAGCGGTCGCTTCGACGAAGCGAATCCGGTTTGGTCCAAGGACGGTTCCCAAATTTATTTCACTTCGAGCAGGGTTGACGAACCCTATTACGAGCTTCCGAGGACAGAGCTTTACTCGATTTCCTTGGAGGGCGGTAAGCCGGCAAAGATTACCACCATCGACCTCAACATGCAGCCCGGTGGAGTATCGCTTAGCCCAGACGGCAAGCAGGTCGCGTTTGTCGCGGCAGCTACGCAGCCAGTCAATTCCTACACCGAACCGGATTTGTGGGTCCTTGATCTCTCGCCGAATGCAAAGCCACGAAATCTTACCGCTGATTTTGATTTCGATATCGACGGTTTCGTGATCGGAGACAGTGCGGCGCCGCGGGCCGGTGGAGCAAATAAACCGATATGGACCGCAGACGGAAAAAGCCTGATCGAAGTTTACGTTAAGCAAGGCAGGAGAAATCTGGCTTTATTCGATGTGCCTGTAGTGGCTCCGACGCGGAATGACCCCGGCAGCACCGGTACGATGCACGAACTTACCTCCGGAAACCAGTGTGTGCTCAGTTTTCGCGCGACGCCGGATGCTTCAAAATTGGTCTATGTCGTTTCGACGCCAACTCGCGTGAACGACCTCTTCGCCCTCGATGGCACGACTTCGGGAGCATCACCAAAGCAGCTAACGAAGATCAATGACGAGCTGTTTTCAAAACTGAATCTTACCGAACCGGAAGAGATTTGGTACGACAGCTTCGACGGCAAACGTATCCATGCCTGGGTACAAAAGCCGCCCGGTTTCGATACGCACAAGAAATATCCGTTGATTCTGAACATCCATGGCGGACCGCACGTCGCTTACGGTTTCATTTTCGACCACGAATTTCAATGGATGGCGGCCAAGGGATACGTGGTTCTTTACCCGAACCCGCGCGGAAGCATCAGCTACGGCCAGGAATTTGGGAACGTGATTCAGTATCATTATCCGGGCGACGATTTCAAAGATCTGATGGCCGGTGTGGATCAGACAATCAAACGCGGTTACGTCGACGATAAGAAGCTAGGCGTGACTGGAGGAAGCGGTGGCGGTTTGCTGACAAACTGGGTAGTCGGGCAGACGGACCGCTTTGCCGCAGCCGTGTCGCAGCGAGACATAGCGGACTGGGCCAACTGGTGGTACACGGCGGATTTTACACTTTTCCAGGCCAATTGGTTTCGAGGACCGCCTTTCGGAGATCCAGAGGAATATCGCGGCCGTTCCCCGATTAGTTATATCAACAATGTAAAGACACCGCTAATGGTTGTCCTCGGGGAAGCGGACTATCGCACGCCGCCCGGCGCAGGAGGCGAACAGATGTTTCGCGCATTGAAATTCCGCAAGATTCCGACGGTAATGGTGCGCTTCCCTAACGAATCGCACGAGCTTTCCCGCTCCGGCCAACCATGGCATCGCGTTGAGCGATTACAGCATATCGTCGGATGGTTTGATCACTGGCTGATGGGAGTTCCGAAACCGGAATACGAAGTTGCGCCGGGGGAAGAAGTGCCCGTGAAACCACGGCAACCTTCAAAACCTCCAAAGTGATTCAAAACTTAGGCGTCTGTGTCCGACGCCATCCGACCGTCAATGAAAATCGTGTGACTCGCTCCCGACGAGTCGATCGTGAACGAGCGGTGTGATCTGGCGTGCTTTAATCAAGACGACATTGTCTGAATTCTGCACCTGGCCTTCAATGAGAAGGAAGGCTTCTTCGGTAATTACCAGCCGGAATCGTTCGAACAAGCCTGGTTCGACGATCGCGTTGGAAACACCGGTCTCGTCTTCGAGACTGATGAAAACGAATCCTTTCGCCGTGCCCGGACGCTGGCGGCAAATCACGTTACCGGCGATTTGAATCGTCGAACCGTGTGGTGCGTGAACAAGATCAATCGCGCACCAAATGTTCGGCAGGTTCTTGCGCAACAGCTTCATCGGATGCGGGCCGGTGGTCAGATTCATCGTCTCATAATCCGCTTTGACACGCTCGGGCAGCGTCATTGGCTGGAGAGAAGAGGGGGGGTCTCGCCCACTCTTCTCGGTACCCTCGCCGAAAAGAAGAGGGTCCGGCGAGGCGCGTGACACAGCGGGCGAGGCGCCCGCGCTCCCCAGTAAATCGTCGTGGAGCGTCTCTTCCACCTTCCACATCGCAGCGCGACGATGGTCGGCAAAACAATTTAGCGCACCGAGTTCTGCTAATCTGCGCAGTTCGTCTTTCGCCAGTGAGACGCGCCGTTTGAAATCGTCTAACGATTCGAACATCCCGGTTTTTCGCTCTCGCTCGATTTGCCCGACGTGTTCTTGCTGCAATCCGTTTACAACGCAAAATCCGAGCCGGACTGTGTTATCATCGATGACCGCGCAGCGCCAATCGGATTGCGATGCGCAAACCGGTTTGATTTTTACTCCGTGCCGTTGCGCATCCTTTACGATCGTGGCCGGCGTGTAAAAACCCATCGGCTGATTGTTCAGCAGACTCGCGTAAAACTCCGGTGCACGATGCACTTTTAAATACGCGCTCCCGTACGCCAGAATGGCGAAACTAATGGCGTGCGATTCGGGAAACCCATAGAGCGCAAACGACGAGATGGATTGAATGATTTTGTCGATCTTGTCGGATGCAAGGCCTTTGCGTTCCATGGCCGCGCGGAGTTTTACGCTCACTTTGCGCATCCGGTCTTCGGAACGATGAAAGCTCAGAGCGCGGCGTAATTCCTCGGCTTCGTTACCCGAGAAATCCGCCATGATCATGGCGATCTTCAGCATTTGTTCCTGGAACAATGGAACGCCCAGTGTGCGCTCGAGCACCGGCTTCAGGCGATCGTCAAAATATGTTACCCGCTCCTTGCCGGCGCGACGTGCCAGATAGGGATGCACCATATCTCCCTGAATCGGTCCTGGGCGGATGATCGCCACTTCGATGACGACGTCATAGAAACATTTCGGTTTCATCCGTGGCAAAGTGGCCATTTGCGCGCGGCTTTCGATTTGGAACACGCCGATGGTGTCGGCGTGTTGCATGATTTCGAATGTCTTCTGGTCGTTTTTGGGAATATGAGCCAGATCGAGTGGCCGCCCGCGTTCCCGACACAACTCGAATGCATCCTGCATCACCGACATCATCCCCAGGCCTAACAAGTCGACCTTCACGATGCCAAGGTCTTCGCAATCGTCCTTGTCCCATTGGGCAACGACACGCCCTGGCATGGAAGCATTTTCCAGCGGCACGAAAGAGCTGAGCTTGTTCTGGCAGATAATCATGCCGCCGGAATGCTGGCCCAGATGGCGGGGCAAACCGTAAATCGCGCGGTACAAACGGATGAATGCTGGCATCCGAGGATGCGCCTTTGGTAAACCCGCCTGCTCGATTTGCGATTCGAGCTCGAGTGTGTGCGGGAAATCGCCGCTGGCAAACAGGTGTGAAAAACGATCGATAATGCTCGGCGGAAAATTCAGCGCTTTACCGATCTCGCGCGCCGCACTGCGTCCGCGATAGGTGATCACGTTCGCAGTCATTGCTGCGCCGTGTTTTCCGTAACGGCGATAAACTTCCTGGATCACTGCTTCGCGGCGATCGCCACTTGGAAGATCGAGATCGATGTCCGGCCAGCCTTTCCGGTTCTCATTGAGGAAACGTTCGAATACGAGATGATTTTCCACCGGGTCAACCGGCGTGATCCCCAAGCAATAACAAACTGCGCTATTGGCGGCGCTGCCTCGGCCCTGCACCATGATGTTGTGTTCCCGACAGAAATTGACGATGTCCCAAACAATCAGGAAATACCCAGGGAAACCGAGCTTGATTATTAGCGCGAGTTCCTGCTCGATCTGCCGTTTCACTCTCCCGCTGATCGCGGCATAGCGCTGTTGCGCGCCAAACCAGACAATAGTGCGCAAAAACGAATCCATGCTGTGTCCCGTTGGCACGGGGTAATCGGGAAATTCGTAACCGAGGTTTTCCAGTGAAAACATCAGCCGATCCGCCAGGAGCGATGTGTTTTGGATAGCTTCCGGTAAATCCCGGAAGAGTTCGCGCATTTCGCGATCGCTTTTCAGGTGGCGCTCGGCGTTTAGTGACAAAAGTTTTCCCGCAGCATCCAGATGCGTGTGTTCGCGGATACAGGAGAAAACATCCAAGACTTCGCGTCCGCACGGTTTGGCGTATTGCACACCGTTTGTGGCAAGGAGCGGTAACCGATTAGCGCGCGCAAGATCGACCAGTTCGCGGTTAATTCGTTCTTCCCCGCGAGTGAAATGCCGCTGAAGTTCGACAAAAACGTTTTCGCGTCCACAAGCATTGATCAAAAGCTTCGCGTGCTCGGCGGAATTCCGAGGAGCGCGGGCACCTCGCCCGCCCTTTTGGGCGCCCCTACCAAAGATTCCCAGAGGCATGTCCCGCGAGGCGCGTAACACAGCGGGAAAAGCGTCCGCGTTCCCCGATCCAAACAAGGCCACTAATCCATCGGCAAATTCCCGCAGCTCGCCCCATCGCGCTGCACATTGACCTTTTTCGCTGCGAAGATGCGCCTGAGTCAGCAGTTCACATAAATTTTTGTAACCCGTGCGATTCTCGACCAAGACCGGCACAATGCTGCCATCTTCCATTGACAATTCAGCCCCGATGATTGGGCGGATGCCATGCTCGTGCGCAGCCACGGAAAACCGTTGCGCCCCGTAAACACCGTTGCGATCGAGCAACGCGATCGCAGGCATTTCCAGTTCCGCCGCAACTTCAGCTAATTGTTCGGGAAAGGATCCGCCACGTAAAAAGCTGAAGGCACTGCAGCAATGCAATTCGCAGTAGCTCATTGCAGTTCGTGAATCGTTAAATCGTTGAATCGTTACATCCCGCCTCTGAGGCGGGATTCACGGTTCACAAATCTCGAATTACTGTCTTCCTCAGTCATAAATCCCATCCACCTTCCAAGTTTGCTCGGATTCGTGACACCGAAGCAATTCACCGGCTTCCAATTGCAAATCCCACTCGGCGCGCGCCCACGAGTTTTCGTCCCACCAATTTCCGGAAAGAAAATACGGACCACGTTGCTCGACGACTTTTCCGAGGATTTTTTCGCTCTGTAGATGTCGATGTTGCGAACGGAAAATCGATGCGGCAGCAGCTGGCCGAAATCGGCGCAGCGCTGCAGATAATGGAGCACCGCCATCCTGGCTGGCGTCGGAGAGGTTCGCCTCGGCGAGCTGGAAGCCTGTGGTACAAAACGGTTCGATACGAAACGCATCGGGACGATGTGTCTCTTCCAAAACCGGTGTGCCGACCCGGTCGGCGCCCAGCAAAGCAATTAATCGGGCAAGCGTTTCCGAGAGTTGATGCGGATTGCGGAACGCCGCCTCAAATAATCCGAATTGTTCCCCGGCAGGTTTAATCGGCGTCGCGCTCAGCGCGACAGCAACGATCGGATGCTCGGATCGAAAATTCTCCAGGTGTGTCTGGAGCATCCGAAAGAGGAGATCGACATCGTTTGTTGGTTGGGGAATTTTGAAAACTCGTTCGTAACTCTGCTTGCCCGCCACGGCGGGTTCGTCTTGGCGCGAATTCGCGAACGTGATGCGCAGAGTTAGTTCTTTTGCGACCAGATAAATCGCCGCCAGTCGCACCGCTAGTTGTTCCAAAAAACGTCGCAGCATGAATAGCAGCGGTTCAGCCGTCTCAATTTCGTTTTCGAATTCGAAATTTTCTTCGAATGACTCCAGGGGCTGACTCAGTTTGAGGACTCGATTGGATTGGCCGTTGGCGCGCTCCCACATTCGGATCGCTTGCGAACCGAGTCGGAGGCCAAGCTGTTCCTTGTCCAGCGCGGCCAACTGTCCCAAAGTGTGGACTCCCCATTTGTGGAGAATCCGGATGATTTCCTGGAGCTCCATCTGCCTTTCCATACTGCCAATCTAGAACAGGCAGTAGGATATGTTCAAGTGAACACTTTACAGAAGACAGACTAAATTATTTCCACGGGACATTTGGGCAGTGCCTTGATAAATGCACGCCCGTAGGGTTTGGTCATGATCCGGTTATCTAGAATGACGATGATCCCCTGGTCGCTCTTGGTTCGAATCAAACGGCCCACCCCCTGCCGCAGCTTCAGGACTGCTTCGGGTAACGAATATTCAGTAAACGGATCGCCGCCGCGCTCCTCGATCAATTCCAGTTTTGCTTCGATAAGCGGATGATCCGGCACCGCAAACGGTAGCCGCGTGATAATCACATTGGAGAGCGCTTCACCCGGCACATCAACGCCGCCCCAGAAACTGTCCGTGCCGAAGAGCACACTGCGCGGCGTTGATTTGAATTGCTCCAGAAGCTTGCTGCGAGGCGCTCCCCCGCCCTGAACGAAAAGGTTCATGTCGTTCGCCACGAAGAATTTTTCCATCGCTCCGGCAACGTGCTGCATGTCGCGATAACTGGTGAAAAGAACGAATGCGCGACCGCCGGTTTTTGCGACAAAATGCGCTACCCACCGCTCAAGCTCTTTCTGATAAGCGGCGTCGCGCGGATCCGGCATTTTTTTCACCACAAACATTTTCATTTGCCGTTGAAAATCGAACGGGCTGCCCAGTTGCAATGGTTCGGCCTGCGTTGCCCCGACGCGGCTGCGAAAATAGAGAAGATCAGGGCGGCCCACTGAGAGGGTAGCGCTGGTCATTACGGTACAGCAATTGTGGCGAAACAGCATCCGCCGCAGCACCGGCGCCAAATCGATAGGCGCGGCATTCAATGCCAGGAACCGCTCCGTTTTGCCCGTGCGCTCGACCCAGTACACATGCTCGGGCGCACTTTGCTCCAGGAAAATCGCAATACCGTCCCGCGCATCCCGAATGCGTCGACCGAATTCCTGCAATTCCGCTTTCAAGATTTCGTCGTCGGCTCGTTTTACCACATCGGCAACGCGCGACTGAAGGGCAGTCAACCGGGCGGTGATGGTATCGGGCACAAGATCGACATCGCGGATCCGAAACTCGCGCCCCTTGCGGAAGCTGGACTTCGATTCCACGGCAGCAAAAAACTTATCTACGTCATCCACCATTTCAGCCGCGAGTCGCACGCCAGCCGCATCGCGCATGACGGTGAAAAGTCCCTTGCGGGTGCGGGCATTGTAAAGTCGCTGGATGGTTGAGCGGAGCCCGTATTGCGAGATACCGATACCGATCTGCCTGGACGCCACTTGCTCCAAAGTATGCGCTTCATCGAAAATGATGAAATCATTCGGGAACAGGAACCCGCTTTCGCGTTCTTCCTGCAGGTCGGGGGGCCCAAGCAAAATAAAAAGCAGCGTGTGATTGAGCACGATTAGGTCTGCGGTCAGCAGACGTTTTCGGGCTTGTTGATAAAAGCAGCGCGGATTCTGGCCGCAGGTTTTCTGGGTACAAATGTGCGCTTCACTGCATAGCTGCGCCCACACTTTCGGATCGGGCTCAACAGACAAGTCGCTCAACGATCCATCGCGGGTTGTGCCCGCCCACTCTGCGAGCCGCTGCAATTCGCTTTGCTCAGGACCGGTAAAAAGGTCGTTTGCAGTTTGCATTGCGCGCTCGAGCCGGCGCGAGCAGAGATAATTTTGCCGCCCCTTCATCAGCGCCGCATCAAATTCGACCGGCAGCACTTTCTTCAGGATCGGGATGTCCTTGTTCAGCAATTGTTCCTGAAGATTGATCGTGTGCGTGGAAATGATGGCCTTTTTGTGGCGCTCGAGCGCGAACAGGACAGATGGAACCAGGTAGGCCAGCGATTTGCCCACGCCGGTGCCGGCTTCAACGATCAGATGCTGTTCTTCCTCCAGTGCTTGCGCCACGCGTGCTGCCATCTCCTGTTGTTCCGGGCGGAACTCAAAATTTTTTGCCTTCGAGAGCGGACCGTTCTTGGAAAAGAAATCCCGAACCTTTTCAACAAGTTCGCTGTCCAAGCTGTTCTTCAACGCGATCATTTTGGAGATATCTTAACCTCTTATTTGCTATCATGTTGAGCGAAACGAAACATTCCCCGGATGTTGTTCTCTCGCCCGCAAACCAATCACCCAAGGATTCCTCGCTTCGCTCGAAATAACAGCCAGTTCAGTGCTCAAATGATTATTGTAATTCGGCAATCGTAAATCGAAATTTGGAAATCGTAATGCGCCTTCTGGATCGGTACGTCCTTCGAAATTTCCTGCAGGTTTACTTTTACTGCATCGCCGGATTTCTTTCGATTTGGCTGATCTTCGACGTTAGCGACAATATTTCGACTTTCATCGACGAACATGTCGGTCTTCTGCTGGTATTTCGATATTACGCGACACAGATTCCGCAGGTACTCATCATCCTGCTTCCGGTTGCCCTTCTCTTATCGTTACTTTTTGCGCTCGGTCGAATGTCGCGGGCGAACGAAATTGTCTCCATGCTCACGGCGGGAGTCAGTCTTCCCCGCGTTCTGATGCCACTGATCGGGATGGGCATGCTCACAGTCGCCGCAAGCATGGCGCTGAACTATTCCCTGGCGCCGCACTCGGATTTGGCGCGCAAAACATTTCTTTCTGAAGCGCACTCGCGGCCGGCGCGAAACATTCTTGGACAGGTCTTTCGGAACCGGACGGACTTACGGACCTGGTTTATTCAGAGTTTTCACCAGGGCGACAACACGTTTAACAACATACAGGTGCTCCAACAGGACGCGAAGGACAATATCGTCTCCAGTTATGTGGCGGCTCGAGCGTATTATCGCCCGGCGACCAGGTCCTGGGAATTGCAGAATGTGCGGCTGACTCATTACGATGCCGCCGGAAATATCACCAAAGAAGAATTCTTTCCCAACCTGAAGATCGAGAATTGGAGCGAAACGCCTTTCCGGCTCGGCAGCGCAAACGAGCAGGCGGAATTCCTGAGTGTCCCGGAACTGAGGGAATACCTGCATTTCAACGCGGATTTTCCGCCGACCCTGCTTGCGCCGTTTCGCACGCATTTGCAATATCGGCTCGCCCTTCCGTGGACGTGCATGGTAGTGGTCTGCATCGCTGCTCCGCTTGGGATTGGTTATTCACGGCGGGGGGTCTTATCGAGCGTTGCTGCGGCAGTAATTCTCGTTTTCTCCATGAACTTCCTCGTTCACTTTTTTCTCGCGATGGGCGAAGGCGCCCGGGTTCCTGCGTGGATCGCAGCGTGGACGCCAAACCTTATATTCGCGGCCATCGGCCTATATTTGCTCTACTTGCGGGCCTCCAACCGTGAAGCGCCCGGCTTTCATCTGTTCACCGCGCGTCGTATAGTTGCGCGATGAATCCGCTCCCAAACGAATGGGCGATCAAACATCGCGCCGACTCCTGCGCGGTGACCCAGCGGGCATTCGCTTCGGGCGAATATTTTTACACCCTTCTTTACCACGACGCGGATGGTTACCGGCGCGAGGATTTGAGCGAGGAAGCATGGCAAAACCGGAATGAAAACATTCGGCCGTTTTCATTCTGGAAATCGCGTTACGAGCCGTCGCCCCCAAAGCCGGTCGAGCCCGTGGCCAAGGAAAATGCGGAACAACTTTTTCGCCGTCTAATGGCATCGGACTCTCCACCCACAAATGCTTGTTACGTCCTAGCTGCAATGCTTGAGCGCAAGCGAGTGTTGAGGCAGGTGAAGACAGAATCCCGTGACGGCGGAAGCCGTGTTCTCGTTTACGAACAGGGCGCAACAGGCGACGTCTTCATTGTGCCAGACCCGCAATTGCATCTGGATGAACTGGAGAGCGTTCAAAACGAAGTCGCTGAGTTGCTCCGTGGAGCGGTCGAAACGTGATACACTAAGAAGGACCAGCTAATGACCACCGAAACATCGACAACCAATTACAAGATTGGCAACGAACGCCTGATCAGCGTAACGGAAACAGCGGCGCACAAATTAGCTTCGCTACTGAAGGAAAAAGGCCAACCTGAGGGGGCACTGCGCCTCAAGGTCATTGGCGGTGGCTGTTCCGGTCTGCAATACGTTATGGACCTGGTTGATGGTCCGAAAGAGCGCGACATTCTCGTTCCGACGCAAAACGTCCACCTCGTGGTCGATCCAAAAAGCGCCCTGTTCGTCAGCGGCTCCGTACTCGATTACAGCGACGACCTGCAAAAAGGCGGCTTCAAAGTGACCAATCCCAACGCCGTCGCCCACTGCTCGTGCGGTGAAAGTTTCGCCGTTTAGATTCTGCCTATAACCTGCCGCAGTGTATTTCGGCGCAAACCGAAGAACTACACTGTCATGACCTCGGCTTCTTTGTGCTTGAGATGATCGTCAACCGATTGCACGAATCGATCAGTGAGTTTTTGCACGTCTCCTTCGACATCGCGCAATTGATCTTCCGTTAAACCCCCTGAAGTCTTGAGCTTCTTCGCTTCATCGATGGCAGCACGGCGGTTCGAGCGAACACGCACCCGCGCTTCCTCGGCCATTTTGCCAATTGCGCGCACCAGCTCCTTTCGACGTTCCTCTGAGAGTTCCGGGATCGGTAGTCGAATAATCTTTCCATCAACTGCCGGTGTAATGCCGATCTTCGATTCCTTGAGAGCTCTCTCGATGTCGGGCGTCGTGCCCGCGTCGAACGGTTGAACCATGAGCAGCCGCGGTTCAGGTGTGGTAATAAGGGCGAGTTGTTTCAGTTTCATGGCCGAGCCGTATGCGTGCACATCGATATTCTCGACCAGTGCCGGCGAAGCTTTGCCGGTGCGCACGGCGGCGAACTCGTGCACCATGTAATCGACGCTTTTTTCCATCGACACCTCGGCCTCAAGTAGGATGTCATCTGTACTCATATCGTTGAATGTTTACTTTGGTGGACCTTCATCGCAAACCAGAGTTCCCACATTTCGTCCAATTACGGCGTCACGTAAAATTCCGGGCTTGTACATGTTGAACACGACAATCGGGATCTTGTTGTCCATGCAGAGGCTGAACGCAGTTGAATCCATGATTTTCAGGCGCTTTGTAAGCGCTTCTGTAAAGGTCAGGCGATCATAGCGCTTCGCGTCGGCTGACTTGTTCGGATCACGATCGTAAACGCCATCGACCTTTGTGGCTTTCAGAATGACGTCCGCGCGAATTTCGCTGGCTCGCAGGGCCGCCGTCGTATCGGTGGAAAAGTACGGATTGCCAGTGCCTGCTGCGAAAATAACCACTCTTCCAAGCTCCAGATGGCGAACAGCGCGGCCAAGGATGAACGGTTCTGCCACATTTTTCATTTCAATGGCCGTTTGAACCCGCGCCTCAACACCCACTTGCTCAAGCGTGCTCCGCAACGCAAGCGCATTGATGACAGTGGCAAGCATTCCCATGTAATCCGCCGTGGTCCGATCCATGCCACGATCCGCTGCGGAAAGACCTCGCCAGATGTTGCCGCCTCCAATCACCACCGCCATTTGCACTCCCAGATCGCGCACCTCCTTTATGCGCTCGGAGATCTCGCGCACTACTCCCGGCGATATGTTGTCGCGGCCGCCGCGTTCCTGGACGGCTTCACCGCTGAGCTTGAGAACGACACGTTCATAGACTGGCGCTTCTGTTTGCATCAGCAATTCCCCATCAAATAGAAGCCGGCGATGTTTGGGAAGCAAAATGCTTCGGGACGCATTGGCGCCCCGCCAGCACTTTTCGCGCCCCTTCGCCGAAAGCCCGCCGAAACGTGCCCCGCGTGACGCCTGACACAGCGGGCGAGGCGCCCTCGCTCCCGTGACTTAACTTTCGTGTTTTAGGCGCGGGGCGTGCCCGCGAAGAAATTCTGCTACGCGCATTCGGCGTTTTCCTTCTAACTGAATTTCGCCCAGGGAAACGGCGCCCTTGCCGGCAGCGATAACGAACTCGTTTTCGCTGTGTAATATCTCTCCAGGTTTGCCATCGAGATCCACAACAGATGCCGAAAAGATTTTGAGATTTTGGTTACCGAGATTCATGAACGCCCCGGGCCACGGATTGAACGCACGGATTTTTCTTTCGATAACCTTAGCGGGCTCGGACCAATCGATTCGACCATGTTCGCGTTTCAGTTTTGGCGCGTAAGTAGCGAGCGCGTTCTCCTGCGGAATGCGCGAGGCGCTTCCAGTGGCAAGAAGTCGCAAAGATTCAAGCAACGCTTCAGGCGCGATCTGGGCCAGGCGGTCGTGCAATGATCCGCCAGTATCGCCGGGCAAAATGTTCGTCTCTCGCGTTAACAACATGTCGCCAGTGTCGAGACCTTCATCCATGTACATTACCGTGATGCCGGTTTGATTATCTCCCGCGGCAATTGCAGCCTGGATCGGCGCCGCACCACGCCAACGCGGCAAAAGCGATGCGTGCAGATTCAAACAGGCTACGCGGGGAATTTCCAGCACATCACGCGGCAGGATTTGTCCGTACGCCATCACGATGATTACATCCGGCTGGAGCGCGCGGATTTCTTCGATCGACCGTTGCTCTTTGATTTTCGCCGGCTGTAGAATTGGAAATGGCAGCCCGCGACCACCGGGCGGGTCGCGCAAAAGCGCTTTCTTTATTGGGGGAGCTTCGACCCGTTGTTCACGCCCGACCGGCTTGTCCGATTGGGTCACGACCCCGACGACTTCGTGCTCGGAATCGAGCAACGCTTTCAGGGCCGGTCCGCCGATTTCACCGGTCCCTATAAAAATGATTCGCATACCTAAAGAAGCCACCTCGTAAATGGTAGGGACGTATCGCCGGCCGTCTATCCCTGCGCCAGGCGCGCCCTACCAGAGGGTCACCTTAAAAATCTAGCGCAGCCGAATCGACGCCGGCGCGCGACGCGTTCGGCCGGCAGCTGCCTGTGCCATGAGCTTATCGCCAGCGGTGACTTCACGCCGGCCTACCGACGAGCCGCACCCCGTGCAGAGATAATCGAAAATCTCGCGG
This sequence comes from uncultured Verrucomicrobiae bacterium, assembly GCA_963807435.1. Taxonomy (GTDB): domain Bacteria; phylum Verrucomicrobiota; class Verrucomicrobiia; order Chthoniobacterales; family UBA10450; genus Udaeobacter. The sequence continues at coordinate 416,856 of CAWECA010000010.1, read as the reverse complement.
TCAGGCAGCACTAAGAGCAACCGCTCCCGCACTGGCATCGCGGCTTTGCATTTTTCGCAATAAAGACTGGAGGCAGTGAAACTTTCAAACTGCTGCTGGTTCATACACGCCATTCACGCTCTTTAATATTTCGAGCAGAACTTTGGCGGGCGGCTGCGTGGCGTCAACCACACTGACCAGTTGCTGCGAATAGTATTTGAGCACGGGTCTTGATTCTTTTTCGTAAATATCAAGGCGCCGCTGAATAACCTGTTCATTTGCGTCATCGAGCCTGTTGTCCTTTAAAGCACGTTTCTTTAGCCGGTAAAATAGTGTTTCGCGGTCGGGACAGGCCAGATGAAACACCTTCTTTACATCAATCATGTTGTTCATGATCTCAGCCTGGCCGATGTTTCGAGGAATTCCGTCCAGCACCAGCGTGTCGATGTCCGGCTTGAACTTGTGCGCTTCCACAGCCGCATCAATGGCTTCTCGCCAAAGTTCCACCGTGATGTCATCCGGAACCAGTTGGCCCTTACTCGAATATTCGAGGAACGCCTTTCCAACTTTCGTGCGCGTGTCGATCGATCGAAATACGTCGCCGCAAGCGCAATGATAGTAACGTGGGATCGTGCCGAGCGTTTTACCTTGTGTGCCTTTGCCACTGCCTGGCGCGCCAAAAAGAATGAAGGTGTTGTATCTCATCCAGAAAAGCGCTTATACCGCAAACGGAGCAGGATGGGCAAGTTCCGTCATTGCCTGCGTCGGATCACCGACCGGACCTGGATTGATTTATCTAGGACGGGGATGCCGTTGCGGGGTCGACATTCACTCGCCGCCCGGCGCGATCGAACCGTACGCTTCCGTCAACGAGCGCAAAAATGGTGTAGTCCCGCCCCAATCCGACGTTCTTTCCCGGCAAAAACTTCGTCCCGCGCTGGCGCACAATGATATTGCCAGCTACAACCACTTCGCTGCCGAATTTTTTAACACCCAGCCGTTTGCTAACACTGTCGCGCCCGTTTTTGACGCTGCCTTGTCCTTTCTTATGTGCCATTGCAGATACTCGATTAGTGAAAGTTGATGTACTTGATCGCTCTTATTCTTCGGCCTTTTTCGTCGCGCCTTTTTGCCCTCCCAAATCAATGGTTTTGATTTTTACGCGCGTCAATTTACGTCGGTGACCGACCGTGCGGTGATATCCTTTGCGCCGCCTGTATTTGAATGCGACAACCTTCTTGTCCTTCCGATGCTCGATTACTTCTCCAGTCACCTTTGCTCCCTCAATAACAGGGTCGCCTTGCGTCACGTTCTTCCCGTCGGCAAACATCAGGACATCGCCGAAACTTGCGTCCTTGCCGACCTTCGTGTCTAGAAGATCGACATCGACCGTGTCGCCCTCAGCGACGCGAAACTGTCTGCCACCGGTTCTGATAATTGCGTAAGCCATAGTTTTCCTGAGAAGAAAACGACGCCAAAAATCCCACAGATCGCCGCGTTTGGCAAACGGAAACCGGCCTTTGAGAAAGACACTCGAACAACTGCTAAGCCGCAGCTTCTTCCGTATCGCCGACGACCTCCCGGTAAAGAGATTCGTAACGTCGTGCAGAAACGTCCCATGAAAAATTGCGCTCCATGGCTCGTTTTACCAGTTTGGTCCAAAGGTTCTGGTCGCGGAAGATTTGACGAGCGCGCTTTACCGCATCCCAAAAAGCGTCGCTTGAATATTGGTAACAGAGGAAGCCATAACCGGTGTCCGATATTGGATCGTAATCCTCGATGATCTCCTGGATTCCACCAGTGACGCGTGCAACCGGCAGGGCTCCATATTTAAGATTGTACATCGCGCCCAGCGCTGCCGGCTCGAAACGCGACGGAATCAGACTGATGTCCATTCCTGCTTCGATCAAGTGCGCCAGTTTTTCGTCGTAGTTCTTTTGATACGCGAACCGGGTCCGGAATTTTCTGGCCGCCAGCGCCAGCGCTGTCTCAAATTCAGGGTCGCCTTCTCCGAGGATGATCAAACGGACATCGTCCCAAAGTAAACGATCAAGGAGCGGCACGAGAATCTCGAACCCTTTTTCCTGAACAACGCGAGTTACCATGCCAAACACCGGCCCTGACGGCGCAGAAGCGAGGTTCAATTGCCGGAGGAGCGTCTCGCGACAGACTTGTTTCCCCGCAAGTCGTCGGGGGTCATAGCGCGCCGGCAGCAGATGATCCGAGGCCGGATTCCAGCGTGCATAATCTACACCGTCCAAAATAGAACTGAGCCGATGGGCATTTTCACGCAACACTGCGTCCAGGCCGCAGCCGCCGGCAAGAGTGAGGATTTCGCGTCGATAGTGTTCGCTGACTGTGGTAATTCGACCGGCATACAAGATACCGCCCTTTAGAAAATTCAGCCGTCCGAAGAATTCCACGCCGGAAAGCGTAAAGAACCGCTCGGGCAGATTGGTGAGGTAAAAATCCGGCCCCCAAAAGCTGCCTTGATCGGCGATGTGATGAATCGTTAGCACCGTGTTAAACGGTAGCCCCTGCGAATGCACGAAAACCGGTACCAAGGCCGCCGCCCAATCGTGTACGTGTAGAATCTCCAATTGCGGCGTCACCCGCCGCGCCAATTCTACCGCGGCCTTACAAAAAAAGATGAATCGCGCCGCATTATCCTCATACGGTTTGCCGCGCTCGCCATAAACTCCCGGACGATCAAAAAACTCGTCGCAGCGGACGAAGAACAACTGCAAACCGGTTTCGCTCCGGCCTTCGAAGTATCGTGCGATGTAATTATTGTTCCCAACCTGAACATCAACGGTTATCCCGGTGTCCTTCTTTTTGAATGAGACATTCTCGTTTATCTCACGGTAATAGGGCAGCACGACGCTGACCTCGTGCCCGCGAGCCCTAAGTGCGTTCGGCAATGCATCCATGACGTCGACCAGCGCGCCTGCGCGCTGTAACGGCGGGCCTTCCGCGCTTATCATCAAAATTCTCATTCGATGTTCGACGCCTTCTTCAACTTTTCCTGTCCGAAAAATACTGCTGCTTTACCCACTCAAGCGCTTCGTCTCGCGTCTGCAAGTTTCCTTCCAATTGTCGCGTTTCAACGGCCTCGAGGATTTCGCCAAACTTTGGGCCGGGCTGGAAACCTAGCGCGATCAAATCGTCGCCGCGCACCAGCGGCGGCGGTATAATTGGTTCGCTGGCGAACTCTTCGCGCTTGCGCAGGAGAAATTCGTAATTGTCGAGCATTCGATGACTGCTTTCGCAATCAACGCGGTGAAGTTCCAGTTCCTCGTTGAAGCTTGACCGCGCCATGAAGCGCTTCAATTTCGCGACTCGCATTTTCGGCGTGTCTTTAAAAACCATGTGTTGCCTCACCATTTCAACCGCAACCTCAATCTCAGCATTCGAAAATCGCAACCGTCGCATGATCGCCTCCGTCATCCCTGCACCGATCCGGTCGTGTTCGTTAAAACGGATACGCCCCGTTTCGTCTACACGCGCCGTAACGGGCTTCGCGACGTCGTGAAACAGTACGGCAAAGACCAGCGGAATCGAAACCGTTTCGGGAAGCAGCGACAACATCAAGCGGGTATGCACGAATACGTCGCCCTCCGGATGAAATTGTTTCGGCTGCAAAACGCCCTTCATCGCCTCAAGTTCCGGGAGGATCGCGCGCATCAGTCCGCTGGTATCGAGCAGGTCCCAACCACGCAGGCGATTCGAAGAGAGAAAAATCCGGACAAGCTCGTCTCGAATCCGTTCGGCACTGATCTGATTAATCGAAGACGCGTTGGCCAGCAGCGCCTCCCATGTTGCTTTATCGATCTGGTAATCGAGCGCAACGGCAAAGCGCACGGCTCGCAGCATCCGCAAGCGATCTTCGGCAAATCTTTTCCCAGGTTCGCCAATGGCACGCACTAATTTCGCGGCGAGATCAGCCTGACCACCCACCAGATCAATGACCTTGTCCGTTACCGGATCGAAAAACATTCCGTTAATGGTGAAATCGCGGCGTTCGGCGTCCTCTTCCGGAGAGGAAAAATGCACTGCGGTGGGATGCCTGCCGTCAATATAGGCGTCATCGGCGCGAAACGTTGCGACCTCGAATTGAAAACCATTCTCGAGCACGACGATTACGCCGAAATGCGCACCTACTGCGTACGTCCGCGGAAAAAGCGTCTGGACAGTTTCAGGACGCGCGTCGGTAACGATATCGTAATCCTTCGGGCTTAATCCGCGTACCATGTCGCGCACACAACCGCCGGCGAAGTACGCGATGTGCCCCTTCTCTCGCAAACGCGCCGCGACTTGGCGCGCGGCTTCTTCCATCGGAGACGATTTCATCCAAAAATCAGGTAGCGGCGGTTCACCGAACCGCCTTCCTATCTTGCGAGCGCAGAGGATTGCGGTCAATCACCCTGCCTGTGTTCTTGTCGGGCAGGACATTCCCGTTTCGAAAACGAGTGAATAATAAACAGCACAACCGCAATCGAGATGCAGGAATCAGCGACATTAAAGGCCGGCCAGGGATCGGCATAGCGTATGTGCAGATTGAAAAGCAGAAAATCGATCACGTGTCCGTAAAGAAGGCGATCCGTCAGATTACCCAAAATCCCAGCGAGAAGAAGCGCAAGCGAGATGTCGCGCCAAGCATCGGTCTTGTGGGGTCGCACGAGCAGAACGGTCACTACCAGTAGCGCAATGATGGAGATTGCCACAAAGAAAGTGTTATTGCCCTTGAACGAACCAAACGCTGCGCCGGTGTTTGTGACATTCACCAGACTGAAAAAATCCGGCACCATAACGCGCGCATCGTACGGATTAATCGATCGAAGCACCACCTGCTTCGTCAGTTGATCCAAAGCGTAAAGCGGAAGCGAGAGGAAGAAGATAAATTTCATTGAGTCATTGTTGTTAGTTCGCGGCCAGGTCGACAACCTTGATCCTTTAGTATCCACCGTCTCCGGGGGATCATTGAGCAGCCTTTTCCGGAGCTGTCACAACACTCTCGCATCGGTCGCACAAGTCCGGATGCGCTTTACTTGCGCCGACTGTTGACCGGTGACGCCAGCAGCGGGCGCACTTTTGATAATGCGTTTTGGTCACCGAAGCGCTGGCTTCTTTCGCCTGTTGAATCGTCAGATCACTCAGAATAAAGAATTCCTCCAATTCTTCCTTCGGGATTTGTTCGGTAATAGCGGAATCCGAATTCAAAACCACGCGGGCTTCCAAGGTGTTGCCAATCAGTTTTTCCTGGCGCGCCTGCTCAATCGCCTGCCCGATAACACCACGCAATTTTAAGAGTTCCTCGACCTGATCGATGGCTTGGCGCCCGTGGTCCTGTGCTTTGGGAAATTCCTCCAGATGCACCGACAAGGCAGCCCGGGTTGGTGATCTCAGATGGCCGGCATCACCGACGCCGGCTACAGCTGAATGTTGCCATGCTTCCTCTGCCGTAAACACAAGAACGGGGGCAAGCAACCGGCAAAGCGCGTCGAGAATTTCGCGCATCGCCATTTGTGTCGCGCGCCGACGAGGCGAATCGGGCGCGTCGCAGTACATCCGGTCCTTGGTGATATCGATGTAAAGGCTGCTTAGGTCTACGGCGCAAAATTGATTCAGAGTGTGATAAACCTTGTGGAATTCGAAATTCTCATATGCGGATCGGCACGTGCGAATCACCTCGTCGAGCCGTTCCAAAATCCATCGATCGATTACGCCAAAATCTCTCCTGCTTTCCTGATTTCCTGGTTCGAAATCTTTAAGATTCCCGAGCAAGATCCGGAGCGTGTTTCGAATGCGGCGGTAGGTATCGCCGAGGCGCGTAAAGATTTCTTCCGAAAACGGCACATCGGTCGTGTAATCGATGCTGCTGGCCCAGAGCCGCAGCAGATCGGCGCCGTATTTGCCCACAAAATGATCGGCAGCCGTCGGTTTTTGTACGTGCCTGATTTGGAAATCTTTTTCCCGTCCACGTCGACTACGAAACCATGTGTGACACAGGTCTTGTACGGAGCGCGATTATTGAGCGCGATACTCGTCATCAGAGACGATTGGAACCAGCCACGATGCTGGTCGGTTGCCTCGAGATACATGTCGGCCGGATCGCGCAATTCGGGATGCAATGCGCACACCGCCTTGTGCGAGACGCCGCTGTCGATCCAGACGTCGATTGTATCAGCGCCTTTCGTCGTATCAGGAGGCAATCCAACTTCTTTTGCGAGAGCGGCATCATTCAATTCGAACCAAATATTTGAGCCGCGCTGCGCGACAAGATCCGCCAACTTGCGAATGATTTTTGGATCGAGGATGACTTTGCCATCCTCGCCATAGAAAACCGGCAACGGCACGCCCCAGCTGCGCTGCCGCGAGATCACCCAGTCGGGGCGCGATGCGACTGTGCCCGAAATGCGGGCCAAGCCCCACTCTGGAATCCACTTCACTTTGTTGATGGCATTGAGCGCTTTCCCACGCAGCTCATCGATCCGGATGAAGAACTGATCGACGTTGCGAAAGATGATTGGTGTCTTCGAGCGCCAGCAATATGGATACGAATGATGAAAGTTTTCTTCTCCGAGCAGCATCCCGCGCTTACGAAGCAACTGGACGATGTCGCCGTTGGCCTCGAACACGTATTTGCCAGTCAGATTCGGCAGACCGGCTTCATCGGTGAACCGGCCATGATCATCGACAGGCGATAAGATCGGGAGATTGTGTTTCATTCCCAACACGTAGTCGTCGGCGCCATGACCGGGTGCGATATGTACAGCGCCCGTTCCAGAGTCCATCGTGACGAACTCGGCCGTGAACACAGGGACTTCGCGGTCTAAGAAGGGATGGCGTGCCTTGAGTCCCTCAAGCTTTGTTCCAGGCAACGAGACGAGCGGTTCGCCGATTGACTTGAACTTTGTGATGTCACAAAACTGTGGAACGCGTTTCTCGGCCAAAAGCAGTGTTTCGGACGCGCCGTCACGCGAAAATTCTTGGACCACATAGGTCTCTTTCGCATCCACAGCGACGGCAAGGTTGGCCGGCAACGTCCAGGGAGTTGTCGTCCAGATGGCGATGCTCGCATTTGCCAGCAAGTTCGGAGCACGCGCTCCTGTAACCGAAAATTTAACGTAAACGGCGGTGTCGTCTCGCTCCTGATATTCCACTTCGGCTTCAGCGAGGGCCGTCTGCGCGCCGGTGCTCCAGAAGACAGGTTTCTGCGCCTCATACACGAGCTCTTGCTCAACGAAAACCGCGAACGCACGTAAGATTTCCGCTTCGTATTTTGGATCCATCGTCAGATACGGGTGTTCCCAGTCGCCGAACACGCCGAGCCGCTTGAATTGTTCTCGCTGGATGTCTATGAACTTTCGCGCAAACGCTTCGCACTTTTTGCGGACATCCAGCGGAGAAAGCTCGCGCGATTCTTTGACCACTTTGAATTCGATGGGGAGCCCGTGACAATCCCACCCGGGCACGAATGGCGCACGCTTACCGAGCATGGTTTGGGATTTCACCACGAAATCCTTGAGGATTTTGTTGAGGGCGGTGCCCATATGGACATCGCCATTGGCGAATGGAGGACCGTCGTGCAAAACAAATAGCTCTCGGCCCTCTCGCGACTTTTGAATCTCTTCGTAAAGGCGTGTCTCCTGCCAGACTTTGAGCATTTCTGGCTCTCGCGCGGCAAGGTTGGCCTTCATCGGAAAATCCGTGCGCGGCAGGTTCAAGGTCTCTTTGTAATTCTGGCTCATGGCGAGCCGGCGACGCTAACATCCGTCACACAGCGAAGCAACGCAGCGACGGGTGCGATCTCAAAAAGCGCTCGGATGGAATTAATCAATTCAGACAGAGAACGCGTCAGCCACTAACCGAGCTTGCTCGCGTTTGTGGCGCGCGAGCGCGCCGACGGCGGGGCTGGCGCTGGCTTCGCGGCCGGTGTACGCGATCTCCGTGCAAAAAAGCGTGCGTAAACGCGGTTCGATGAAAGTCCAAGCGCCCATGTTTTCCGATTCTTCCTGGCACCACACCAACTTCGCGTTCTTTGGAAACGGTTTGAGCATTTCGCGCAGCTTTTTCTCCGCGAGCGGATAGAGTTGTTCGATCCGGACGATTGCGGCATCGTGAATCTCCCGATCATTCCGGTACTTCAACAGATCGTAATAGATTTTGCCGGAGCAAAAGATGATCCGTTTCACCTCCTCTACCGGACCGGTTTCGGGTGATCCAAGGATTTCTTCGAACCTGCCGTGAAGAAATTCTTCCGCGGATGAGGATGCATAACTCGCGCGCAACAAACTTTTCGGCGTCGCGATGATAAGCGGCTTTATGAAGTCGCGTTTCATCTGGCGCCGCAGAACATGAAAGTATTGCGCTGCGGTTGTAAGATTGCAGACTTGGATATTGTCCTCGGCACAGGCTTGAAGAAATCGCTCGATCCTGGCGCTGGAATGCTCCGGCCCCTGCCCTTCATAGCCGTGCGGTAACAGAAGGACAATGCTGCTGGGACGCTGCCATTTCGATTCCGCCGAGACAATGAATTGGTCGATAATCGTCTGTGCGCCGTTGGCGAAATCGCCGAATTGCGCTTCCCAAAGACAGAGCATCTTCGGATAATCGAGCGAATACCCGTAATCGAATCCGAGCACCGCAGCCTCCGATAACGGACTGTTGTAAATGCAGATGCGCGCCTGTTTTTTAGCAAGATGCATCAGCGGCACATAAGGCTTCCCGGTCTTTGCGTCGTATAGAATAGAGTGCCGCGTGCTGAATGTGCCGCGCGAACTATCCTGACCCGATAAGCGAATCGGAATTCCATCCAGCAGAAGGGAGCCGAACGCAAGCGCTTCGGCATAATGCCATTCATATGGGCCACCATCCTCGAAGATTTTGCGTTGGTGATCCAGCACGATGCGTTGGATTTTCGGCTGGACTTCGAATCCCTCCGGAACGCGCGTCAGACCGTCTACGATTGTTTGCAGAGTTTTCTCACTGATCGCTGTGGGCTCGGACTCACTCGTGTATTTCGGTTGAAAGATGGCCGTTGATTCTCTGAACATCGCTTTCTCACTGGCCTTCCTTTTCTCGACCGCCTTTACCTCATCTCGCGTCATTTCCAACCGCAGCGCGAACTCGGTCTCCAAAGACGCGGCATCATCTTCGCTCAATGTTCCAGCTTCCAGTAGTTCGCGTTTATAGAGCTGAGTTACTGAGGGGCGTTTTTCAATCTTAGCGTAGAGATCAGGCTGCGTAAACGAGGGTTCGTCACCTTCGTTGTGACCGTACCGGCGATAGCAATATAAATCGATCACTACATCCCGGCTGAATCGCTGACGGAAATCGAACGCCAGATCGCTGACAAATTTTACCGCCAGCGGATCGTCGCCATTCACATGAAAAATCGGCGCTTCGATCATCTTAACGATATCCGTGGCATACTGTGACGAACGTGCGTCTTTCGGGAGCGTAGTGAAGCCGATCTGATTGTTTACAACTACGTGGATCGTGCCGCCGGTGCTGTAACCGGGTAACTGCGAAAGATTCAGGGTCTCGGCTACGATCCCCTGGGCTACAAAAGCCGCGTCCCCGTGCACCAGCAGCGGCAAGACCTTCCGGCGATGTTCAGTGTCGCCGCGAAGTCGTTGACGCGCTCGCGCTTTCCCTTCGACCACGGGATCGACAGCTTCCAGGTGGCTCGGGTTGGCCGAGAGCCGGATCTCGATCTCAGCACCGGAAGCAAGCCTGCGCACAGCATGATATCCGAGGTGATACTTTACGTCGCCGTCGCCGGCCACCAGATCTGGCACATAGTTTTCGCTGAACTCGGTGAAGATAATCTTGAGCGATTTGCGCAGAAAATTCGCCAGCACATTAAGCCGGCCGCGATGGGCCATGCCCATGCAAATCTCCTCCACTCCGCCTTCCGGACATCTTTGCAGAATGGCATCTAATGTTACCATGAGTGATTCTGCGCCTTGCAACGAAAATCGCTTTTGTCCGACATACCGGGTATGCAGGAAGGTCTCGAAGGATTCCGATTCGAGTAACGTCCGCAATAAGGCGACCTGAACCGAGCGCGGCGTGGAATGTTTGTGCGGCCGCGTTTCCAGTCGCCGCCGAATCCACTCGCGGATGCGCGGATCCTGGATGTGCATAAACTCAGAGCCGATGGAGTCGGCATAGATTCTCTCCAGCCCCGCTATCATCTCGCGCAACGCCATCGCGCGATTATCGAGAAAGAATTTCGATGAAACGCGCCGATCGAGGTCAGATTCACTGAACCCGAACTCGCTGAGCCTGAGTAGCGGATTCTCTGCGTGCCTTTCTGCCAGCGGATCGACTCGTGCGATGGTATGGCCGAGCGAGCAATAGGCATACACCAGGCCATCGACGCGCGTTTGCAATGCTGCCTCCCTAGCCTCAGCGTCCGCTATCGCGGCGCCATTCAGCTCTGGCAGGTTGCCGAGCTCAAATCCTTCAAAAAACGCAGACCATCCCGACCCGACCGATTCAGGATTTTCCTGCCAGCGACGGTAATTCTCCTCGATCAAGTTGAGATTTGCGCGAGCGTCAATTGATGTGCGCATAGCAAATTCAATGTCGGACGATTAGCCGATGCGGCAAGTTGACACTCCCAACGGCCCTTATTTACTTGCTGTTAACATGAGAGCGACGCCGAAACCGCCACGCGCAGAGAGCGTGCCTCCTCGAACGCGCAATTAAGGCGTTGATGGTCGCATCTGCTGATTTTTGCCCTGGCGCCTTCATGTTTTGCCCAGGCTGATCCCGCTTCGGAACCTGCGGTTTTGGCCGTGGCGAAAGTTTTGCCTGCTGTCGTGAATATTAACACCGAGCGCGTTGTCCGTCGCACTGTTCGCGATCCGGTCGATGATTTTTACGCCCAGTTCTTCGGCTACAATCGGTTTCGGCCACGCGAAATCCGGCAGACATTACAAAGTCTTGGCTCCGGTTTTATCATCGATCCGGCCGGTTACATCGTGACGAACAAACACGTTGTCGAGCGCGCTGCCGATTTGAAAATTCACGTGACTACAAATGACGGCAAAACCTACAGCGCTCGTTACATTGCCGGCGATGAAAAGACCGACCTGGCATTCATCAAAATCAATGCGCAAAGCGATTTTTCCTTCATAAATCTTGACGATATTTCTCCGAATTTGCTCGGCCAGACGGTGATCGTGGTGGGCAACGCCGTTGGCTATGGGAGTTCCATCAGCCGAGGCGTTTTGAGCGCGGTGAAACGTAACATTACAGTGGAAGATACTGAGTATAACAACGTGGTGCAGACCGACGCGGCAATCAATCCCGGAAACAGCGGCGGGCCTGTGATCGATCTCTCCGGCCGTTTGGTCGGTATCGCCTCGGCAAAAATGGCGTTCACACCCCAAGGGGTGCCCACCCAGGGACTCGGTTTTGCCATTCCGGCAGACGTGGTGCGCGACAGCGTCAGTCGCTTCAAACAACTGGCGGCCAAGCAGGGAAAGTCCAACAACCCGCCTGCCGCCACAGAGGTCAGCGGTGCACGCGTCGAGAAGTTGTTTGGAATGCAGTTACAGGATTTGACGCCAGAATTGAGCGAGGCGCTAGGGTACCTGCGAGGACGAGGCGTATTAATTGCCGCGGTGGAACCCGATAGTCCAGCAGATGACGCCAGAATCGAGCGCGGAATGGTCATATATCGTATAAATAGATCGACGGTAACTTCCATTGGACAGGTTGAGCAGATACTCCGGGCAGCCGAAAGCGGCACGAAAGTGGAATTTACCATCGGCATAATCCGGGCCCGTGGAGAGAACCACGAGCTGGCCACCTTAGCGCTCACGGCGCGATGAAAAAATTGCCAACGCAATTGCTGCTAGGTTGTCTCATCGAATGGTTGCACAATGATCAAAGTTGAGAATCTGACGAAGCGCTACGCTGGTCAGACTGCCATTCAGGATTTGAATTTCGAAGTCGCCCCGGGCGAGATCATGGGGTTTCTGGGGCCGAACGGCGCCGGGAAAACCACGACGATGCGGATCCTCGCTAGCTTTATGCCGCCGACTTCGGGACGCGCCACCATCGCCGGATTCGATGTCTTCGCACAATCGCTTCAGGCCAGGGCGCATCTCGGTTACATGCCGGAAAACGTTCCCCTCTATAGCGACATGCGTGTGAATGAGTACCTCAATTATCGCGCCGCGCTTAAGGGAGTATCGCACCGTCGCATGGCTGAGCGTGTGGGCGATGTAAAGGAACTGTGCGGTCTGAAGGAGGTTGAAAGAAAGCTCATCGGCACACTGTCGAAAGGCTATCGACAACGCGTCGGCCTGGCGGACGCGCTCCTCGCCGAACCGGACCTTCTGATTCTCGACGAGCCGACCATCGGTCTGGATCCAAATCAAATTCGCCAGGTGCGTGAGTTGATCAAAAACCTCGGGAAGCAACACACCATCTTGCTTTCGACCCATATCTTGCCAGAGGTGGAAATGACGTGCAGTCGGGTCATCATCATTCATAAGGGACGAATCGAGGCATGCGACACGCCGGAAAATTTACTTGGGAAAATTAGACAAGCCGGCGGCATCGAACTCGAAGCGAAAGTGGGGAACGATGACGGCGCGAAAGAACTGAAAAAGATCTCCGGCGTTCGCGAAGTAGTTGTCGACGGTGAACAGGAGTGGAAAAGATTCTCGCTTCGAGTGGAATCGGGTGCAGACGTGCGTGAAGAGGTCTTTCGGCTCGCGGTACAACGGCACTGGACGGTGCGCGAACTGACACAGCGCCGAGGCACACTCGAGGACGTGTTCGTTGAACTCACGCACCCGGACCAAGCTCAAGTCATGCAACGTCATGCATAAGTTCTGGACCCTTCTCTCGCGCGAAGTGCGCAGTTACTTCTACTCCCCCATCGCCTACATCGTGATGATTTTTTTTCTGATCATCAGCGGGATCGATTTTTATTTCCAAGTTTCATTCATGAACCAGCGCCAGGTGCAATACACCATTCAGGAAGCGTTCTTCAATTCTATCTTCTTCTGGTTCGCCTTCGTTCTCATTTTTCCTTTGATTACGATGCGGCTCTTTGCCGAAGAATTTAAGCTCGGCACGATTGAGCCGCTCACCACCGCACCGGTGCGCGACTGGCAGGTGGTGTTGTCGAAATTCTTTGGTGCGCTCGTGTTCTACGTGATCCTCTGGATCCCGACCCTGCTTTATTTCTGGATCTTTCTGAAAATCACGCACCAGCCGGCAGCGCACTCCGGTGGCGCATACTTTGGCTCTTATCTGATGCTTCTTCTATTGGGAATGTTTTATCTCTCGATTGGTTGCCTGACGTCAGTGCTGACCCGAAACCAGATGGTAGCGGCAATCATTTCCTTTTGCGCGATTACCCTGCTGTTTTTCCTTGGCCTGGTGCAGTTCATTCTACTCGACGTAACTTCCACGACGCGAGACTTGTTAGGCTATTTTTCCGCAATCGAACACATGGGAACATTTTCCCGTGGCATCATTGATACGCGCCCGATCGTCCTCTACGTAAGCATGACGACCGTGATGCTGGTGCTGACTTATCAGGCGTTCCAATCCCGGAAGTGGAGGCTCTGATCGATGGACCAGCACGCCAGGACGCCTACGCGGCGGAAGATGAGAATTGGCCGGATAAGGATTGGTCTCAATGTTCTGGTGCAGATCGTTCTGGTCCTTTTCCTCGCCGCCATGGTGAATTCGTTCGCCTTCAAACACTACAGGCGCTGGGATTTCTCGCGCGACCAGAAATACGCCTTGTCAGACAAAACGAAGCGTTTCCTTGATACGCTTAAAGGCAAGATGCGGATCACGGTTTTCTTTTCGCCGAGCACGCCCATTACTGCAGACGTTCAAAACCTGCTAACCGAATACCAGTACGCCGGAAAAGGGAAAATCGACATTGAGCAAATCGATCCGGAACGGAATCTTTCCCGCGCGAAGGAGTTGTTCGACAAGTACAAGGTCGTTACGGACGAAAGTCTTTTGGTGCTCGACTACGATGGTCGCAGCAAGACGGTGAAGGCGTCGGAGATGGCGGATATCGACCAAAGCGGGATGGCCTTCGGCGAAGGGCCAAGGATCGCCGCATTCAAAGGTGAGCAGGCCATAACCAGCGCGATGATCGACCTTGTGGAGGGGAAAAAGAAAAAGCTGGGGTACATTACCGGCCATAAGGAGCCGGCACTTTCGGCTCCCACCAGTCCGATTAGCTTGGTCAAGACATTCATCGAAAACGAAAACATCGAGTTTCAAGAGCTAAACCTTCTCGATCAACCGGCCATTCCAGCTGACGTGAACGCAGTGATGATTGTGGGGCCGCAATACGATTTTTCCGATCGAGAAATGAAATTAATGCGCGATTTCTGGGACAAGACAGGACGAATATTGGTGTTGCTCGATCCCGCGGCTAACACCCCAAAGCTGCGCGCTTTCCTGGACGAAATAGGCGTGAAGGTAAACAACGACAGATTGATGGTTTTCGTGCGCACTGGCATCGAGGAACTGGCCCTGACGAGAGATGTCCAGGCGCACTTCCTTGGAGATAGTCCAGTCACCAAGCGTCTAGCTGATGTGCGGGCAATTTTTGTGGGCGGCACATCATCCATCACATTGAATCCCAATCGCGTCCGCGCCGCCAATATCCGGCTGGAGCCACTAATCCAGGCAGAAAAAAGTTATTTTGCTGAAACAGATTATAACACTGACAACCAGGTCAAATTGCAGGAAGACGCAAAAAAGGCGGGCAACGAGCCGCTGACCATCGCTGCCTCGGCCGAAAAAGGCGGCAGCGGCGACGCTCGCGTGCAGGTGAACTCATCACGTCTTGTGGCGATCAGCAATGCTGCGTTCGTTCAGGATAACGCCATCATGCAGGATCAGGCGGCGCTCGATTTTGTTTCCGGTGCGGTCAACTGGCTTTTAAGTCGTGAACAACTGATCGGGATCGCGCCGAAAATCCCGAAGCCTCTCACGTTTAGCCTCGATCCAGACGCATTGCGCCAGCTGCGCTGGATTCTTCTCATACTCATGCCGCTGATTCCTGCCGCCATCGGAACGGTCGTGTGGTGGCAACGGCGCGTCTGATATGAATTGGAAGACCACTGTTATCCTGGCAATCATTGCGCTCGCCGGCGCCGCTTATTTCAGGTTCTTTGAAATGAAGCGCCCCGGCACCGGAGAAGCGCAGAGAGAGTCGCAAAACATGGTGAATTTCGATCGAAGCAAGATCGATGGCATCATCATCCAAAACGGCGATCAGAGGATCGAGATACGGCGTTTCGACAACAAATGGCGACTGGAAACGCCTATCAAGGACCAGGCAGACAGCGCCCTGGTCGAGAGTTTGTTGTCGGATTTAGAGAATTGGCAAAAGCAGAGTACGATCCCCGCCAAAGAGATCGACGCGGATAAGAGTAAACTGGCGGAGTACGGCCTGAACAATCCAAAGCTAAGACTGAAATTGCTAGGCCACGATCGCCCACCTGAAATTCTGTTCGGCAAGGACGCCGCAATGGAAGGCCGGATGTATGTGCGGTTCCAGAATTCCAAGAAAACATTTCTCACCGGTCAATCGGTAAGAAGAGACATCGATAAGAAGCCGGAAGAATTCCGTGACAGAAAACTGACTGACTTAACTACCGCTCAAGTGCGCCGGGCGATATTGAAAACGCCCGCCGGGGAGATGGAATTGGAGAAAAGAGATACTCACTGGGAGATTCTCAAACCTCTTCGGGCGCGTGCCGACGACCAAAAAGTTAACGACCTGCTCTCTCGCGTCACGTCCGCGCGCATCGGAGAATTTGTGGCCGACGACCGCGGCGACCTGCGACCTTATGGATTAGCTGAGCCGCGTGGATCAATCACCTTGTTTGATCAGGATCAGAACAAAGACCAGAAGATCGAGATCGGAGAACCGACCAAAATCAGCGGTCAGGATGGGAAAGGCCAGCCGCCGCAAATCGGCGCGGTGCCGGAGAAGGAAAAAGATCAGGCCTACGTGCGGTCCGCCCTTCGCGGATCGGTTTACACGTTGCCAAGGAAAATTGAAGAGATCCTCAACACGAAGCCAGCGGACTTGCGTGACACCCACCTGGCCCGGATCGACACCAACGTCCTCGACCGGCTCACGATTGACGCTCCAGGCAAATCCAAAACTATATTGGGACGCAAGGACAACGATTGGACGATCGTCAACCTGAACAACGCTCCAGCCGATTCAGGTGCAGTTCAACGGATGATCGACACGCTGCAAAACGAACGGGTAACAAGGTTTGTTGAAGACGTCGCTTCCAATCTGCCTAAATACGGCCTGGATAAGCCGCAGCTGCAATTGACGTTCAGTTCATTTGCGTCGGAAAACACCGCCGAGTCCAGAGCGGGTGAGCAGCCGTTCGCCGCGATCGCATTTGGAAAAGAAGACGGCGATAATGTCTATTCGCGTGTGTCGGATGAGCCATTCGTGGTAGCAGTCCGTCGTGGATTGCTCGACCAGATTTCCGCCGATCCCCTGCACTGGCAGGATTTATCGATCTTCAAATTTAAGCAGGAACAGATTCTTCAACTAAGCGTCACGACGGACATGGAGGTGTCACTGGCGCGGGCACAAAACAATCAGTGGCATTGGCTCAAAGGCACCGGCAAGATCAATCAACCCAATCTGCAATTGTTGATAAAGACCTTGTCAAACCTGTATGCAGTACGCTGGCTCGGGGCGACGACACCTCAACACGGCTTTGATAAACCCCAGCTCGTGATCGAATTCAAGACTTCATCGGATAACAAAACATCACACAAGCTTACGATCGGCACGCAAAACGATGACGGCACATTTTGCGCACGCGCGGAAGGACGCAACGGCGCATTTGCGATTCGCAGTTCTGACTTCGACAATTTGAAATTGCCACTGGAGAAGCAAGACATCGCGTCGCCGTTACCAGCGACGAGCATTACAGCCAAACCTGGGCCGTAAATTCTTTTAGTTGTCTTATTCCGCACAGCAATACTGTTTTGATCATGTATTAGGCTTTATCGGCCTGATTCTCCGCAGCTAAACCAGCGTGACCTCTCGCATGCGGATCTGGCCCACGCAGATATATCCACCCACGAGCCGAGACGCGATTCGACGCAGTAGCTCCCTACAGCCCCCACCCACTGCTAATAGTGAGCATTCCCAGCAATCGCCCGGTCAAGAAAGATTTTTTGCTTCGCAAAAATTCGTGAGGCTGCCCACTCGTTTCACCGCTTCGTCTTTTCGCGCGATTTCGGCAATGGAGTTTGGCGAACGACAGCGCCGCCAGTGCGGCTGATTAGTTTGCCGCCCGCATCAAACACAGAATAGCCGGTTTGTTTGCCGGCTGAATCGTAGCTGTAAACGATCTTATGCAAAAGTGTTCCGTCTGCCGCGCTTTGCGCTTCTTCCAGGATATGACCGGAATCGTCGTATTTGTAACGGCTTTTGAGGCGAACGCGTCCATCCGGTCCGGAAACTTCACCGGTTGCGAAACGGCCCGCATTGTCGAGCTGATACCGAATCGTTTGTCGGACTTTGCCATCGGGATCGGTGGTTGTGGCGACCGCTATATGCTGCCCGTTGTCAAACTTGTAAACCGTGCGTGAGCCGTCCGGATGCATCGACATCGTTACCCTGACAGCGTCAGCAGGAGCCTGTTGCGCATGAGTCGATCCAAAGCCGGCACCGCAACCGACGAGAACGCAAGCGAGTGCGCGCAACGGCGGGAAAGATCTCATCGGTTGATGAGCTTACGGTCTGCGTCCGGTGGCGCAAGAATTGTCTGAGCGATACGACTAGATGCGATGTGGCGATTTGCGTTCGCAAATATCGATTCGTCTCGATTGAGAAACGAAAACGGCGCGTAGCGATTGATGCCTGCCTAACGTGCGAAATGAGTTGAAGATTTTTATTGACCCCTTTCAGCCGAAGTGGTTAAAGGTGGAGTCAAGTGGAGTGAAGTGGGCCATTACTCCACACCACTATGGATGCCGATTCTCAACTCGAGCGTTTCTATGCCGGAGAGTTCCGGCATTCCGTTGACGAAAAGAATCGCATCACTATCCCGTCGCGCTGGCGGCGCAATCGTCCGGAGGAGTTCATACTTTTGCCTGATGCGACCGACCAATTTCTCCTTGTCATGTCGCCGGTTGAGTTTGCCAAAATGAGCTCAGCGGCGGAAACAAGCGATAAAGTTTCTGCGCGTGATCGCCGCGTTTTTCTGCGCCAACTGCATTCTCGCGCTCAACATGCAGGCGCCGACCGGCAGGGACGCCTGGTGTTGCCGGATGAACTTTGCCAGAAAGTTGGACTGAAAAATGAAGTCGCGCTGGTGGGTAATCGCGGGCGTTTTGAGATTTGGAATTTGCAACGTTGGAAACGAGCGCACGAAGAGGAAACGCCCACCTATCAGCATGTGGCGAAGGAAATCGGGTTGTAAACATATGTTGCATCAGTGCGTGATAAATGTTTTGTGGAGCGAACCGGCTGCATGGCTTGCGGTTGATCCCAGAGCATTTGAAGAGCCAGCGGAGCCTTCGGACGATGTGTTCTATCATCGGCCGGTGCTGCAAAAGGAAGTGATTGAGTTCCTCAAACCTAAAGCGGGCGGTTTGATTTTGGACGCAACGTGCGGCGGCGGCGGCCATACCGAAGCGCTCTTGGAAAATGGCTCCGATATTTTGGCTTTGGATCGAGACCCCGACGCAGTCCGGTATGTCAGCGATCGTCTTGGGCATTTGGGCCGGCAAATCATTGTGCGACAGGCAAATTTTCGCCAGGCGGATTGCGTTCTCGACGAACTCGGAATTCGCGGCATTGGCGGTGTGCTTCTCGATCTGGGTGTTTCATCGCGCCAACTCGCAAATGCGGAGCGCGGTTTCAGTTTCATGCGAAACGGCCCGCTGGACATGCGCATGGATCCGCGAACAACCCTCACCGCCGCCACTGTCGTAAACGAATACAGCGAAGAAGAATTGACCCGGTTGTTTCGCGAACTGGGCGAGGAACCGGCTGCGCGACGAATCGCAACCATGATTTTGAAACTGCGTAGGATTTCGCCCTTTCGCGACACGTTGCAGCTGGCACGCACAATCGAGAAACTGGTAGGCCGCCACGGGAGACAGCATCCCGCCACTCAGGTCTTTCAAGCGCTGCGGATGGAAGTGAACGACGAGCTCGACGCGTTGAAACAAGGGCTGCGCGTCCTAACTAAACGGCTGGAACCGGGCGGACGCATCGCTGTGATCTCTTTTCACTCACTGGAAGACAGGATAGTAAAAAACTTCTTTCGAGATCATAGCCGGGAATGGCTGGACAGACCGGAATGGCCTGAGCCTCGACGCAATCCCGAGTTCGATTTGGCAGTCGTTACGCCGAAACCTGTCGAGCCTAGCGAAGAAGAACAGCGGGCGAATCCCCGGTCACGAAGCGCAAAATTGCGCGT
Source organism: uncultured Verrucomicrobiae bacterium (assembly GCA_963807435.1). Lineage (GTDB taxonomy): Bacteria > Verrucomicrobiota > Verrucomicrobiia > Chthoniobacterales > UBA10450 > Udaeobacter. The sequence goes on along the minus strand of CAWECA010000010.1, from coordinate 397,396 downwards.
AGCGGAGAAAATCGCATGAACCGATCGCGTCGAAGAAATTGCAACACTGTGAACGCGGCCTCTTTGGCGCGCTGGATCGTGATGACCGCATTCCTCGCGCTGGCGGGATTGTCGTATGTGTATCTAACGCTGCAACTGTATCACCTCGGCGAACGCAGAAAGGCAGTTGAGAACGAGCTTGCGTCGCTGCGCACGCAAAACGATGTCGCTGCCGCGCAAATCGCAACGCTTACTTCACGCACTGCATTGCAACGCCGGGTGAAAGAAGGCTACCTGAAAATGATTCCGGTTTCGGAGTCAAAGATTGTGCGGCTCACCATGCCTGCGCGATCTACAGATGAAGATAAGATTCAACCTGTGTCCAATCCTCTGGCGCCGCATGAATCCAAATAGCCGAACTCGTTGCGCGTTGGTGTGTGCCATTTTTATCGGCCTTTTCAGCGTTTTTTCGTTCCGGTTGATTTACCTGCAGGCGATCAAGCACGACGAATATGCCGGGTTGGCTGCAGAAAAACACATTTACAAGCAGACTATTCATGCGGAACGCGGGATGATCTTCGACGCAACCAACGAAGTTCTCGCGCATAATATTCCCGTGGAAACGGTCGTCGCCGACGATACGCACCTTAATGACGTCCAGGCGACGGTCGATGTCCTCACAACGGAATTGAAAATTGCTTCCGATCAGGTTGCTGAGAAATTAGCTAGTGGGCGCCGCTACATCGTGATCAAGCGCGAGGTACCCGCTGCGCAAGCGAGCGCGCTTCGTGAAAAACTGCGCTCCGCCAAATTGCGTGGAATCTATTTCGAACACGACGCGACGCGTATCTATCCCAATGGCTCGATGCTTTGCCACGTAATTGGCTTTACCGACTTCGAGCGCCACGGCGTCCAGGGCGTGGAAGCGTCGATGGAAGAATATTTGCACGGACAGGATGGCTATCGCTTCATCGAGCATAACCGCGCCGGTCAGGAGATCGTTCCATATCGTGGACAGGAGCGCCCGCCGCGGGACGGTTACCAGGTGCATCTGACCGTCGATCTCGGTCTGCAAAGCATCGTTGAGAACGAAATCGATACGGCGATGACAGAATATATTCCGCAGAAGGCCACGATTATCCTGATGCGGCCGAAGACCGGCGAAATTCTCGCCATCGCCAATCGCCCGAACTTCGATTTAAACCTTCGTTCAGAAGCGAAACCCGACCAGATGAAGAACCGGGCCATCATCGACATGATGGAGCCCGGGTCAACTTTCAAGATTGTGGCCGCGGCCGCCGCTTTGAACGAGCATAAGTTGCGACCTGATTCGCAAGTCTTCTGCGAGAACGGCCTATGGAACTTCGGTGGCACCGCGCTGCACGACCATCGCGCATTTGGTTATCTGAGCGTCCGCGACATCCTTGTTAAGTCCAGCAACATCGGCGCGGCTAAACTTGCCATGCGCGTCGGAGACCAGAAATTTTACGAATATATTCGCCGTTTCGGGTTCGGCGAGCGAACGGGAATTGAACTGCCGGGCGAGATCAACGGGTTAATCCGGCCGCCGCAGGCCTGGAGCAAGATCTCCATCACTCGCATCCCGATGGGGCACGAAGTCGGGGTCACGCCATTGCAGATGACGTCGGCGATGGCAACAATTGCCAACGGCGGCAAACTGGTAACACCCCGGATCATCAAATCGGTGACCACTTCTGATGGCAGGATAATCAGCTCGCTTTCGCCGGTTGTACAACGGCAGGTCATTTCCATGGAAACCGCCAAACAAATCGGAGAAGCGCTGCGGGGAGTGGTGAGCGACCAAGGAACCGCCGCTGCCGCTGCCGTGCCCGGTTTTATCATCGCCGGCAAAACCGGAACCGCGCAAAAAGTCAATCCCCACGGCGGCTATGACCAGGGGAAGTATGTCGTATCGTTTCTTGGTTATCTGCCGGCCGACCATCCAGAGTTTGTCGGATTAGTCGTGCTGGACGATGCGCACACTAGCGATCCGCACTTGAACTATGGTGGACTTGTCGCAGGCCCGATTTTTGCCCGCGTTGCCGAGAAGGCTGCCCGATACCTTGACCTTGAGCCGCATGAGGAGATTCGCAAAGCGATTCCCGTTCAGCGAGTGGAAAAAACGAAGCCGGCGGAGCGACTACGCAAAACGTCGGCGGAACGAGTCGCCTTAACCGATGCTCCGCGACGTTGACTACAAGACACATTCGCGAATTAAACGCCTCGCTCCGGTTCGCCGCAACGAGTCCGTCTCCGGTTGGAGATGTTAAAGCCTCATGCAGCTCAAAACTCTACTCGCCGCAACGCCAGTTCGCCAAATCGTCGGGCCAGTTGATCGCCCGGTGGAAAATATCGCGTATGACTCGAGGCGAGTGCAACGGCACACCATGTTCGTGGCGCTGCGGGGTGAGAAAGTCGATGGCCACCAGTTCATCGGCCATGCCATCGATAAAGGAGCCTCGGTGATCGTCGCCGAGCGCGAACAAAAAGATCCGCGCGTCACCTCTCTGCTGGTTGAAAACAGCCGGACCGCTCTTGCGGATTTTTCGGCAGCTTTCTACGGACAACCGGCGCGGAAGTTAAAACTGGCGGCCGTCACCGGAACCAATGGCAAGACCACGACGAGCTTTCTAATCAAACACATCTGTGCAAACGCCGGATTGCCTTGCGGATTGATTGGAACAGTTCGTTACGAAATCGGCGAGCGAATCTTGCCTGCCATTCGCACCACACCAGAATCGCTCGATTTGCAAGAACTGCTGGCGCAGATCGCGAATGCCGGCTGCAAAGCCGCGATAATGGAAGTCTCTTCCCACGCCCTGGCGCAAAGCCGCACACGTGGCCTCGAATGGAACGTTGCCGTGTTCACCAACCTGACCCAGGACCATCTCGATTTTCACGGCACCATGCAAAATTACTTCGAGGCAAAGGCAAAACTTTTCGAGGGTCTCATCGCCCAGAAACAAAAGAAAAAGCCGGTAGCTATTGTTAACATTGACGACAGATATGGCCAGCTTCTGCTGAACAGACTCGATAAAAGCGTTGCGGTCGTTACCTACGGGCTGGGACAGCGCGCCGATTTCCGCGCTTCAAATTATCGCGCCGAATTCACGGGCACATCCTATCAACTGGACGCCCGCGGCAAGAGTTATCTCGTTCGTCTTCCATTGATTGGCCGATTCAACGTGACAAACTCGGTAGCGGCGTTAGCCGCTGCCGACGCGCTGGGCATTAATTTGCGGAACGCGGTTCTGAGCATTGCCAGAGCTCCGCAGGTTCCCGGCCGCCTGGAGCTTGTTCCCGCGAAGCGACAATTCCAAGTGTTCGTGGATTACGCCCATACTCCGGACGCTCTCGGAAATGTCTTGAAAACTCTACGGGAACTTCAGCCTAACCGATTAATCGCAGTTTTTGGGTGCGGCGGCGATCGCGACCGGCAAAAGCGTCGGTTGATGGCGGAGATGGCGGATCGACTGGCCGATTATTCAATCATAACGTCGGATAATCCGCGCAAAGAAGCTCCCGATGCGATCATCGACGAAATCGAGAAAGGCTTTCGCTCGAATCGATACCAAAAAGTTGTCGATCGCACAGAGGCGATTAACCGCGCCGTAGGCCTTGCCAGCCCGCGAGACATTGTGTTGATCGCTGGCAAGGGACACGAAAACTATCAGGAGTTCGCAGACTACACTATTCCGTTCGATGACATCCAGGTCGCGCGCCGAGCGATCGAAGATCATCCCGTGGAGCTTTATTAATGGATCCGATCACGCTTTCTCAGATCGCACAATTTGCCGGAGCATCGCTTGCGTCTGGTGACGGCACTATCGTGATCAAAAAGATAGGTACTGATTCTCGAACCATCAAGTCAGGTGAATTGTTCGTCGCATTACGCGGGGAAAATTTCGATGGACACGATTTCGTCGAGTCGGTTGCGACCTCCGGGGCCGCCGGCGCGCTCGTTGATCAGAGCTGGAACGGAAATGTTCCAAACAACTTCGCGCTGGTCCGGACCACCGATACACTGCTGGCCTATCATAAAATTGCCGCGAACTACCGGCGCTCGCTCTCACTGAGAGTGCTGGCGATCACAGGAAGCAACGGAAAGACGAGCACAAAGGATTTTGCCGCTTCTGTTCTCGCCCGAAAATTTCGTGTCACCAAGACGGAAGGCAATTTCAACAATCACGTTGGTTTGCCGCGCACAATTCTCGAAGCGACTTCGGAGCATGAAATCGCTGTCTGGGAAATCGGGATGAATCATCCCGGCGAAATCGCGATGTTGGCCGCCATCGCCGCCCCAGACGCGGCGATTATCACCAACATAGGCGTGGCTCACATCGAGTTCATGGGTTCGCGGGAAGCAATCGCGATAGAAAAGAGCGCATTGGCAGAGGCAGTAGGATCGCAAGGAACTGTAATTCTGAATGCCGACGATCCATTCAGTAGTGAAATCGCTGCGCGTTGCCAAGCCAAAGCCATATTTGCCGGAACGAAGGCAGGAACCGTGCGCGCGATTGAGATTCGTCAGACCGCGGACGGCTCGGAATTCACGATTCTCGAAGGCGCGCATCGTTGTCGGGCGCAGCTTCCCGTTCCCGGCCTGCACATGGTAGAGAACGCTTTGCTCGCCGTTGCCGCCGGTCGGGTGTTTGGACTGTCAATCGAGGAATGCGCCGCCGGTTTAGCCACCGCCCCACTGACTAAAGCGCGTCTGCAAATCAAACAAATCGGCGGCGTGCATTTCCTCGATGACAGCTACAACGCCAATCCCGATTCGATGAAAGCGGCGTTACGGACATTGGTCGAGCTTGACACCCAAGGGAAACGCATCGCGGTCCTGGGTGAAATGCGCGAACTGGGAGCAGAATCGGAGCGTGGGCACCGCGAGGTCGGCGAAACCGCAGCCACGCTGCGGATAGATCGACTAATTACTATCGGCGACGCAGCTGCGACAATTGCGCAAAGCGCGCGCGTTTCAGGGTTGGTCAATGTCTCCTCCGTCTCGTCGACCGGCGAAGCCGCTGATTTGTTAGGTGACATTGTTACCCCGGGCGATCTCGTTCTGATCAAGGGAAGTCGCGCCGCGAAAACGGAAGAAGTAATCGAGCATTTCGCCAGTCGAAATTCAATAGTCGTGACATCCCCATGATGTACTACCTCCATCACCTGAGCGGGCAGTTCATCGGGTTCAATGTTTTTCTCTACGTCACATTCCGGGCAATCGCGGCGGCCGTCACCGCTTTTCTAACGACTCTGCTATTTGGAAACTTCATCATCGAAAAGTTACGCGCTTTGAAGATCGGACAGCCGATTCGCGGGGCGGAAGAAGTCCACCGGCTCGCTGAGCTACACGGAGTCAAACAAGGCACGCCAACCATGGGTGGCGTGCTGATCATCGGCGCCGTGTTTGTGTCAAGCATCCTCTGGGCGCGTCTGGACAACCGTTTCGTGTGGCTCACCCTATTCAGCCTGGTTTATCTTGGCGGACTCGGGTTCGCCGATGATTACCTGAAGGTCACGAAAAAGAAATCCGAAGGGATCAGCGGTCGGATCAAACTACTCTTCCAAATTGCTCTCGCGGCAATTGTCACCGCCCTGTTTCTGACCGAACCGCTTCTGGAAGTTCAGGCCCGCGCGCTCTACGTGCCTTTCATCAAGGCGCCAGCAATTGCCAACATGAGCTGGTTTACGTTCATCTTCTTCGCGGTGGTAATCGTCGGATCGTCGAACGCGGTGAATCTCACAGACGGCCTGGACGGTTTGGCAATCGGTTGCACCATTACCGCTGCGTTTGCGTATGCATTGCTTTGTTACGCCGCTGGTAATTTCCGCGTGGCGGAATATTTGCAGGTGCCGTTCTATCCGTTTGCCGGGGAACTGACAGTTGTTTGTTCGGCGCTGATCGGCGCTGGCCTGGGCTTCCTATGGTTCAACTGCTATCCGGCAAAAGTTTTTATGGGCGACACTGGATCGCTGGCCATCGGCGGCATGCTCGGTGTTGTGGCGATTTGTTGCAAACAGGAGCTGCTGTTGGTGGTGGTGGGAGGCGTTTTCGTTATCGAGGCCGTCTCCGTGATTTTGCAGGTGCTGAGTTTCAAACTCACAGGCAAGAGATTCTTCGCGATGTCTCCGCTGCACCATCATTTCGAGTTGACTGGCTGGAAAGAGACGACCGTGATCGTTCGCTTCTGGATCCTTTCGATCATCTTCGCCTTGCTCGGGCTGGCAACGTTGAAACTACGATGAGGAACGGACGTTTCAAAAATCAAAAAGTTGCCGTGCTCGGCGCCGGGCGAAGCGGAAGCGCCGCGGCGCTTCTGCTGGCGGCAGAAGACGCGCAGGTCACTGTGCTCGACAGCGCCGACGAGGCTTCCCTGCTAAAATCCACCCTCGAAAATCTGCAGACCCACGGCATTGAGATAATCTGCGGGCCTGAGGCGGATAAGCATCTCTCAGGGTACCAGTGGGCCGTCTTAAGTCCCGGCATCGATCCGGCTTCTCGGTTGGCCCACAATTTTTTTTCCCGAGAAATCGAAGTGATCAGCGAACTCGAGTTAGGCTGGCGTTGTTGCGAAGTGCCGGTGATCGCGATCACCGGCACGAACGGGAAAACCACGACGACAGAACTACTCGCTCAAATGCTGAATGGCTGCGGACAGCGAACGGTCGCTTGTGGAAACATCGGCAAACCGCTTTCCGAAGTTGCGCGGGAACATCAGCCAATGGACGTCCTCACAGTTGAAGTCAGCTCGTTTCAGCTCGAAGCGATCCGCACATTTCGTCCATCGATCAGTCTTTGGCTCAATTTTGCTCCCGACCACCTCGATCGCTATCGCTCGGTATCCGAATATCGCGCAGCCAAGTTGCGCATCTTCGAGAATCAAACCGAGCAGGATGTCGCCGTCGTGAATGCCGTGGAGGCACTACCGGACATTCGACCGCGTCGCGTCACTTTCAGCGCTTACTCAGATCGAGCCGACTTCCGGCTATCGGATGGCGCCATCTTTTACCAAAACCAGCCTGTGCTGCGATTGTCCGAAACGAAGTTACGCGGGCTGCACAACATCGAGAATCTCATGGCAACGCTCGCTGCCGGTGTTGTGCGCGGACTGCCTTTTGCGCAAATGACGCCAGCGCTTCGCGAATATGAGCCACGCCCTCATCGGTGCGAATTTGTTCGCGAGATCCAGGGGGTTGAGTACGTCAACGATTCGAAGGCGACCAACCTCGATGCGCTTGAAAAGGCGCTCGCCGCTCAAACAAGACCAGTGGTGCTCATCGCTGGCGGGAAAGACAAAGGATTCAACTTCGATCCGTTGCGCGCCCTGGTGAAAGAGAAAGTTAAATCGGCTGTTTTGATCGGCGAAATGGCTGCAAGCATCGCGGATTCATGGAACGGCGAGGTCAGCTGCGAGATTGCTGCATCGCTCTCCGACGCAGTAGAACGCGCAAGCAGGCTCGCCGCGCGGGAAGACGTTGTCCTGTTTTCTCCCGGCACATCGTCTTTCGACATGTTCAAGAGTTACGTCGATCGCGGCGACCAGTTTCGCGCGCTGGTGCAAACGCTGCCGTCATGAAGCAATGAAAATCCCGCGACTTTTCAAACCGAAGAAAATGCGGGCCGCCACCGCGCGTCGCGCCTCAGCCGCATCCGGCGGCATGGAGTTTGACGGCATTCCGGAGCCAAATATGAAATTGTCCCGGGCATTGCTCATTGTTCTGCTTTTGCACGTCGTCGCGGTGTCGGGAATCATAGCGTTTAACGCAATCAAAACGCGGGAGAATTCATTTGTGCCGGCGAACCCGGAGCAAACCGAGAAGACACCGGCGAGTACAGAGGGAACAAGGCAGGCGATCAATAGCAAATCCCCGGTCGCTGCAACGCAACAGGACACACCTCGGCAGACTGAATCAAAACCTTCTCATTCGGCAGCCAGCCGGGAACACTCGAACCCGGTTTCATCTTCAGGAAAAACCTACATCGTAAAAAAGGGCGATAACCCAGTCAAAATCGCAAAAAGATTAAAAGTCCCCTATGACGATTTGATATCGCTGAACCAGATCGGGGACCCGCGGAAATTACAGATTGGGCAAAAACTACTGATCCCCGAACCAGCCAGGCCGAAAGGCGGGGCGACAAAATCTCCGAACAAAAGGAAGAAATCGAAATGAACTGCCTAATCCGGAACCCGGTTTGGAGTCGATTCGCTTTGCAGATGTTAACCCCAGGACGCAATAAGCACTTGTCACCTCATGCGTCATAAAAGCGCTTACATTTTGTTTCTGGCAGTGCTGGGATTGCTCGTTATCGGCATCGTGATGCTTTTCAGCACCAGCGCCTATGCACGCGACAGCCATGGTGACGTTTATTTTTTTATCAAACGTCAGGCGGTTTGGGTCGGGCTCGGGCTCGCAGGGTGCATTTTCGCAGCGCTGATGAACTACCAGTTCTGGCAAAAAACCTGGTGGGTGTGGTTTGCCCTGGCGCTGGTCGTTCTGGCGCTTTGTTACGTTCCGCATATTGGAATGCGAATTAATGGATCGCGACGCTGGGTGGGACATGGTCCAGTTACCTTTCAGCCCTCCGAGCTAGCGAAGGTAGCGGCAATCTTTTTTCTCGCTGCCTGGTTCGCACGACGTGAAAAAACAGAAGGCAATTTCCTATGGGACTTCATCCTTCCGCTGGCGATTATTGGAATTCCCGCGGCGCTGGTGCTTGGCGAAGTCGACCTTGGAACAACGGCCCTGATTGGAGCCACGACGTTTGTGCTAATGTTCGTCGCCGGCACGAACCCGCTATGGCTCGGCGGCCTGGCAGTGGCGGGTCTGGGCGGGTTGCTCGTTGTCGCAACGCAAATCTCGGAGCGTATGGGTCGGCTCTCCGCGTTTCTTCATCCGCAGAATTATAAGGATGACGCGGGGTTGCAGCAGATGCAGGCGCTGATTGCGTGGGGCAGCGGCGGAATGGATGGGCTCGGATTGGGCAACGGCCGGCAGAAGATGCTTTATCTGCCTTATGCGCACACAGATTTTATCTTCCCGATCATTGGCGAAGAGCTCGGCCTGCGATTCAGTCTGCTGGTGGTATTCCTTTTCATCGTGATAACTGTTTGCGGCATCATGATCGCCCTGCACGCTCGCGACCGCTTCGGATTGCTGCTCGGGTGTGGAATTATTTCGCTCATCGCGCTGCAGGCGGCGGTTAACATTGGCGTGACCACTTCACTTTTGCCTAACAAAGGGCTGCCGCTGCCATTCATCAGCTATGGCGGTTCGAATTTAGCGGCGTGTATGTTTGGGATAGGAATATTGTTGAACATTTATCGCCAGGGCATCCTGGACCCGGCACCGGCGAAGCGGGTCACAATGCGTGCCCGAGTGACACCGCGCCTCTGATGAAGATCATAACCAGCCTTACAATGTGAATACGGTAATTGCATGTGGAGGAACCGGCGGGCACCTCTTCCCCGGCATTGCCGTGGCAGAAGTACGTACAAAGCCGCGGGCACGAAGTGATGTTGTTAATTTCCGAAAAAGACATCGACGCGGTCGCGCTTTCGGGCCGCACAAATTTCCAAGTCGAAAAGTTGCCGACGGTGGGGTTGCCATCGCCATTTTCCCCGGCGTTTTTCGGGTTCACTCGACGGTTTTGCGAAAGCCTGTCCCTCTGTCGCTCACTCTACCACAAGTTCAAACCTAATGCGGTGCTCGGTATGGGCGGATTCACGTCCACCGCGCCAGTGTTAGCCGGACGGATTCGCGGTATAGCGACCTTTATTCACGAATCGAACGCTGTTCCCGGTAAAGCAAACCGTTGGACGGCACGCATGGTAAGTGCCGTCATGCTCGGATTTAAGGAATGCGCACCGTTTTTTCCGAAAACCCGCACTGAAATCACGGGTACGCCAGTCCGCTCTGAATTGGTGCATCTGGATCGCGCAGACGCCCGGCGCAAGCTGGGATTGCAGGAAAATCTTCCGACGCTGCTTGTGATGGGAGGTAGCCAGGGCGCCAGCGGAATTAATCAGGCGCTAATTAAAGCGCTGCCGTTCCTGCACGGTGTGCCGCTACAAGTGATTCACCTCGCCGGCGCGCGGGATGAACGTCTCGTTGCAGATAATTATCGTCGCGAAAACATTCCCGCGTATGTCGGTGCCTTTCATCATCGAATGGAAGAGGTCTACAGCGCCTCGGATCTTGTTGTCGCACGGTCGGGCGCGGCTAGCCTGGCTGAGTTCGCTTCCTTTTCTTTACCTGGCATTTTGATTCCGTTTCCCTATGCCGCTGACGATCACCAGACACGCAACGCGCAAATCTACGCGCAAGCCGATGCGGCGATTCTTTGCAAGCAGTCAGAGGTCTCTGGTGAATTGCTCGCACGCAAAATTTGCGAGCTAATGCAAAGCTATCAGCGATTGCAGCAGATGGGGGAGAATTGCACGCGCCTCGCGCCCAGAGATGCCGCTGGTCGCGTGGTGAGCACGATGGAAAAATACGCAACTCATGAAGCTCGCGTCTGAAGCAACGAACGCGCACACCGCTCTTCCTTGCGAAGAATTTCACGGCTGCGAACGGCTGTCGAGCCTGGCGCGGTTCCTGACGGGCGAACAACATCGGATCCATCTTGTCGGTGTGGCAGGAAGCGGCATGAGCGGCCTCGCGGGACTGCTCCTCGAACTCGGGCACATCATTACCGGCTCCGACAGAGTCAGCACTACCGAAACGGATCGACTGCAACGGCTCGGCCTGGCGTTTAATGATCAGCACCGGCCGGAGCACTCAGAAACGGCGGAGGTTGTGATTTTTTCGTCGGCAATTAAAGATAACAACCCAATTCTCGTCGCCGCCCGTGATTCCAGAAAACCGTTAATTCGCCGGGCCGAAGCTGTGGCAGCAATCATGTGTGCAAAGCGCGGTATCGTGATCGCCGGGATGCATGGGAAAACGACCACTTCCGCCATGGCGGCGCATGTGCTTCGCGAATGCGGGCTACATCCCTCACATTACGTCGGCGCCGAGATCCCAATTCTCGGAACCAATGCTCATTGGGATCCGCGCGGCAAGTATTTTGTTGCCGAGGGCGACGAAAGCGACGGGACGTTACGCTTTTTCCATCCGGAGTACGCACTGATTCTGAACGTTGAGGAAGAGCATCTGGATTTCTATGCCGATCTCGCTGCGATCGAAAAAGTGTTCGTGCAACTGATTAACCAAACCACTGGAACGGTCCTCTATAACGTCGATGATCCCAACACTGCGCGATTGTGTTCAAAGCATAAGCGTTCGGTGTCCTACGGATTCTCCGAGCAAGCGCATTATCGTGGATTCGACGTCGAGTTGCAGGATTTCGGTTCATCCTTTTCAATTTCTAAGCGCGGTAAAAAAATGGGGCGCGCTAGCCTGAATGTTCCCGGGGAACACAACGTGCATAATGCTCTCGGCGTCATTGCGCTTGCCTCCGAGCTTTCCGTTCCGTTTGACAAAATCGCGGTATCTTTGCGGAGATTCGAACACGCACGCCGGCGGTTTGAGATCAAATATTCAAGCGAGCGGTTTTTACTGGTAGACGATTACGCGCATCATCCTACTGAAATCCGCGCCACTCTCAGCACGGCAAAATCGATTGGTCGGCAGCGGTTGGTCACGATGTTTCAGCCGCATCGCTTTTCGCGAACCAAAGCTCTGTCTCGCGAATTCGGAAAGGCCTTTGACGATGCCGACCGCGTGGTGGTTACCGATGTTTATCCAGCCAGCGAGATACCAATTCCCGGTATCAGCGGTGAGACGATTGCAGATGAAATCAGACGTCAAGGACATCGCGGCATCCACTATCAACCGCATCTGAAATGGGTACACCTGGAAGTGGGAAATATACTCGAGCCGGGCGACATGGTTTTGAGTTTGGGCGCCGGCAATATTCACGAACAACTGGAGATTCTCGCAGCCGATCTTGTCATCGCGGAGAGGCTGAAAGCGATTGTTGGCCAGGAAGGCGATGTTCGCCTTTACGAGCCACTGTCGAAGCATACGACACTGCGAGTCGGCGGACCTGCACAATTCTGGGTTGAGCCGCGAAACGAGCAAAGTTTTGCCGATCTCATCCGCTTTTGTCGCAACGAACACGTACCGCTGTTCACAATTGGACGCGGTTCGAATCTTCTCGTTCGTGATGGAGGAATTCGAGGCGTGGTCGTTCATCCGCGCGGCGGTGATTTCGAGAAAATCGATGCCGAAGGCTGCGAAATCACTGCGGGGGCCGGTGTAAAACTGCGACAGGTCGCCTATGCCGCGCGTACGGCAGGTCTGGGCGGCTTGGAGTGGATGGAGGGAATTCCCGGCGAAGTGGGAGGAGCGTTGCGGATGAATGCCGGCGCGATGGGTGCGCAAACTTTCGAAAATGTAACACGAATTCGCTACCTTGATGGCGACGGACAACCGCATGTCAAAACGCGCGATCAGCTGAAAGTGTTTTACCGTCACTTTCCTCTGCTCGAGAAAAACTTTGCGATTTCCGCAACATTCCTGGGGCGGCCCGCCGACCGCGCCCACATCGACAGCCGTTTGCGTGAATCACAAGAAAAACGGCGCACTACACAACCAGTCGCCAAAAGCGCAGGCTGCATTTTCAAGAATCCCGAGACCATACCCGCAGGTAAATTGGTGGATGAATTAGGACTCAAAAATTCACGCGTCGGAAATGCACGGGTGTCGCAAGTGCACGGCAATTTCATCGTGAACGATGGCGACGCGACGGCTTCGGAGGTACTCGAATTGATCGATAGGATCAAGAGGGTCGCGCGAAAAGAGCGCGGAATAGAATTAGAAACCGAGGTGGAAATCGTGGGAGATTTGGGATGATAAAGAGCGCGGAATTGTCAAAAAAAATCGCAATACTGATGGGCGGCCCCGGATCGGAACGCGAAGTTTCGCTTGCGACCGGGCGAGGAGTATCGAAAGCCCTTCGATCGTTAGGCGCCGAGGTGGTGGAAATCGATGTACGGAACGAGCATTTCCAACTGCCGGGTGACATCGATCTCGCGTTCAATACCATTCACGGAACTTTCGGCGAAGACGGACAGCTCCAAAAAATACTGGAGGACCGCGGCGTTCCCTACACCGGTGACGGAGTCGAAGGAAGCCGCAACGCGTTCGACAAGATTCGATCGAAAGAGAAATTTCTTCAACACAACATTCCGACGCCGGAATCGGAAGTAATCGACGCAGGACGGCGCCCGAAAATGTCCGTCCCGCTTGTGGTAAAACCGGCGCGCCAAGGCTCCACCGTAGGTGTGGTCATCGTCAAAAACGAAGAGGAACTTGATAAAGCGATGACGGAAGCTGGAAAGTACGATTGCGAATTGCTAATCGAAAAATTTGTATCTGGCCGCGAATTGACGATAGGTATCCTCGGTGATCAAGCCCTGCCAATTATTGAAATAATTCCCAAGGGCGGTTTTTACGATTTCAATACCAAGTACCCGTTCCTGAATCCAGCGGCTGGCGCGAGCGCGCAGCATGTTTGTCCGGCAAACATCGACGCAACGTTAACGAAGAAAATTCAGGAGCTGGCGCTCCAGGCATTTCGCGCCCTCGGTTTGGTGGTTTACGCGCGCGTTGACGTAATATTGTCGGATGATGGCACTCCGTTTGTGCTGGAGGCCAACACCATTCCTGGAATGACAGAAGCCAGTCTGCTGCCTGAGGCGGCAGCTGTCGCAGGCATTGGCTACGCAGACCTTTGCTCGCGGATCATTTCGCTTTCGCGCCTTCGCCAGGGCTACGGCGGACAGGGACTCGCCAAAAAAGAGGGCAAAAGATGAGTTTCAACCAACGCCGTTCTCGAGTCCGTAATCGGCGCCTATCCAACACGCGACAACGACGGCAACAACATCTGCTCGATGTAAAAGTGCGCTCTCGCAGGGCCACGCAGCACCGGATTCGAAGCGCCATGGGTTTCCTCTGGAAAGGGGTTGCGCTCGTGGTGTTATGCGCGGGCGTTTACATCGGTGTGCGCCAGGCAGCGAAACGTCTTTTCTTCGAGAACCCCGATTATCAGGTCAAAACGATTGATTTACAGACCGACGGCACACTTCAGCGTGAACAGGTGTTGAAAGTAGTCGATCTGCATGAAGGGGAAAACATTTTCAGCGTTAACCTCGCAAAGATCCGTGATCGCATACAACAGCTGCCTCAAGCCGGGGAAGTGGAAGTGGTGCGCAAGTTACCTGGCGAAATCGATATTCGTATTGTGGAACGAAGACCGGTCGCCTGGATCACGAGCGATACGGAAATTACAGACCCATTTGCATCGGACCACGCATTTTTGGTCGGCAAACGGGGCGTGTTGATGAAACAAAGGAAACTGTTGCCCGAATATCTGGGACTGCCATTAATCCTGGGGTGCAGAAGCGAATCGCTCGAAGCGGGCAAGGTAATCGTGTCTACCGAGGCAACCAGGGCGCTTGAGTTGCTCAGTCTCACCGAACACAGCGTCTTGCAGACACGGTTCCAGATTCGTGAAATCGATATTTCCAAAAGCTATTGTCTGGTGGTGACAGAAAAAAACCACAGCCGCGTCATGTTTGGGTTGAACGATTTGGAAGAGCAACTTCAGCGGCTGCAGGTCTTTCTTGATTATTGCGATAATACCAAGCAGGAACTGGAGACGTTAAACCTGGTGGCGCAACGGAATATCCCCGTAACGTTTACCAGTCCGGCGGCAGAAGTAATCAACGACACGATCGAGCCGCCCGTGGAACCGCGGATAATGAAGGCAATCCCGGTACATGCGCCCGAAAAGCGGGTTCGCCCGGATTCTGGCACACGGCAACAGGAAACCGCACCGCGCAAATCGCGGGCTGTGCCTGTCCCAAAGGCAACTCACAACCAACAGAAGAAAGCCGAGTAAAGAATGGGTAACAATAGTTTGATGATCGGTCTCGAGATCGGTACCTCGAAAATCTGCGTCGTAGTCGGGGAAAGCCGGCCCGACGGCACATTGAAAATTCTCGGCGTCGGCCAGGCGCCCTCACGCGGCGTGCGAAAGGGCGAGATCGTCGATTTCGAAACGGCGATGAAATGTGTGCACGAAGCAGTGGTCGATGCCGAACAAAAGAGCGACGTCATGATCAAGAGCGTTTACGTAGCTATCGCCGGGTCCCATCTGCACAGCTTTAACAATCGCGGCTGCGTCATGCTCCCTGAGGACCGCGATGAAATTGATGAGCAGGATGTGGAAGACGTAAAAATTAATGCGCGCGAAGTGAGCATCCCTGCGCAGAACGCCTTTCTCCACTCGGTTATTCAACATTACCAGGTGGACGGTCAGCAAGGCGTGCTTAACCCCGTCGGAATGCTTGGTCAGAAATTGGAAGCTGATTTTCACATCATCCATGGGGTGCGCACACGGATTCAAAACACAATTCGTTGCGTGAAGGAGTTGCCGCTGGATGTGGAGGACGTGGTATTCAGCGGGCTGGCTTCCGCGCAGGTGGTGCTCACCCAGCACGAAAAAGACCTCGGGGCACTTGTAATCGATATCGGAGGTGGAACCACTGATTACGTTTTGTACTCGGAAGGCGCGGTGCGGCAAAGCGGATGTCTCGCGGTAGGCGGCGATCACATTACCAATGATATCTCCATGGGTCTGCGCATCCCCATGGCACGCGCGGAGAAATTGAAGACCGAAGAGGGCAGTTGCATTCTTGGAAACTGTCTCCCGGGCGAAATGATTTTGCTCAAGGATGATTCCGGTTTTGCAGGAAAGGAAGTTGAGCGCGAAACGCTCAACACCATCATTTACTTGCGCATGCGAGAAGCGTTTGAGTTGCTTAAACGCCGACTGGAAGAAGAACCGTATCTCAACTATCTGGGAGCGGGAATCTTTATCACCGGGGGCTGCAGCCTTTTGAATGGCATCGACCATCTCGCGGGGGAAATCTTCGAAATTCCAGCAAATTTGACCCACGCGCAGACGGCTTGGGGCGTGACCTCTGCGGTGGAAAACCCACAGTTCTCCACGGCCATCGGCCTGGTGAAGTTCGCACAAGTGGTGCAAACAGACCGGCCTCCGCGAGGGCTGGGCCGAATCCTGGGAAGACTTTTTAGCGGAAAACGATGAATACCAAACCAAACTCCTGCAGGGCGCGACCGCCGGGCGCGCCGCAAACTGTTGAACCCGCACGGTCCGGCAGGCCGTCCCTAGCCATATGATTCAGCTTAACAAAAACTACAGTCTCCCGGAACGATTGGTGGATTTTGTTCCGATCAAAGTTGTCAGCGCAGGCAGCGCTGGTCTGAACGCGCTCGATCGTATCGTGCTTGATGGATTAGAGAGAGCCGACGTCGTGGCGATTAACACCGATGTGCAGTCTCTTACCAGTTCAGTCGCTACGCGCAAGGTGCAACTCGGTCGCAGTGTGTCGCGTGGTTTGGGCGCTGGTGGCGATCCAGAAGTTGGTTATCAGGCAGCATTGGAATCCGAGGATGAAATCCGCGAAGCGTTGGCAGATTCGCGCGTGATTTTTATCTGCGCAGGCCTCGGTGGCGGCACGAGTTCGGGGGCAACGCCTTACGTTGCCCAAATAGCGCGCGAGTCTGGCGCGCTGGTTATCGCGTTTGTGACTCTGCCTTTCGCATTCGAGGGCAAACGCAGGAACGTTCAAGCGAGGGAAGCCCTGGCGCGACTTAACGAATTTGCCCATGCGGTGGTTTGCTTCGAGAACGATCGAATGGGCGATCTCACTTCGCCGCAAGCGGGAATTCACCAGGCGTTCGCGATGGCAGACATTGTTATCAGCCAAAGCGTGCGATCGATTGTCAACCTTATCCAACGCCCTGGTCTGATTCGCATCGGCTTCGATGATTTGCTGTCAGCTTTGCGCAACCAGAACAGCCGCTGCTTGTTTGGATACGGCGAAGCCGATTCGGACAATCGCGCCCATGATGCGCTCACGTTGGCGCTGAAAAATCCGCTGATGGATCGCGGGCGAATGTTGGCCGATGCGACGCACGTGCTGGTGCAGGTAGCAGGCGGGCCGGGAATGACGCTGTCGGAAGTCGAAATCCTCATGAACGAACTCGGACGTCACGTGAGCGATCAAACGCAAATCCTTTTCGGCGCAGCTGTGGACGGGCGCTTGGGAAACCGACTGAGCGTGACCATTATCAGCTCGCTGACCGCTGAAGACGAGACAACTTTGCTCCCGGCACCTCCCGCGCCGACAACGGCATCCTTGCCTTCATCAACTCCGGAGGATTTCTATCAACCGCCAACCTCGGAGGAGCCAGAGATGCAAGCAGAAGAACCCGCAATCGAACCTGAGCCTGTCGAGGAAACGATTACCTTTGAAGAGCCAATCGCGGACGAACCGGAGCCGGTCGCGACACCGATCGCCTTCGAAACTCCGTTGGTCCCGACCGACAATGGAGAGCCTGCGAACACCGCGATCAAACCGCATTACAAATCAATCGCACCGAAAAAGGAAAAAGCGCCCTTGGAGAAAGCCGCCGCGCCAGCCAAACAGGAAGTGCTGCAATTTGAACCCGTGACACGTGGCCGGTTCGAAAAAAGCGAACCGACCATAATCGAGGGCGAAGACCTCGATATCCCAACCTACCTACGGAAACACATTAAGGTGAAGTGATCCCGCGGAGCGGCCAAGTTGCTGCGTCCAGTAGAGGTAGCGCGCCGGTTCTACTTCTTCATTAACTCCAGTACGGCTGCCACCATCGCCGTAACACCGGTGCGAATGGTTGGCTCGGGGACCGGAGCGAACTTACTTGAATGCAGACTGGGTAATGGTGTCCCGTTCTTTTTGCTTTCCGCAATTTTTGCCGCCGCCACAGCGCCGACATGAAAGTCCACGGCTGGAATCGAATGATCGGGCAAGCTGAACTCGGAGAAGTCTTCACCGCCCATAGTCGGACTCACGATCTCCACATTTTCATCGCCTAACGACTTCTTCCAGATGCCGATGAGCCGCTTGGTGAGCTCCGGATTGTTGTAGGTAGAGGGTGTGAATTGCTCTTTGGAGACGGTTACGATGGGTGCACGATCGGGGGGTACGCCGCCGGCCTCGGCGATACCTTTTGCGACACGACCGATCGCAGCCAGCACGTGCTCGCGCACCTCCGGCTTGTACGTGCGCACGGTCAACTGCATCTTTACTTCATCGGGAATGATGTTGTGCTTCGTGCCGCCGTGAATCGATCCAACGGTAATAACTATCGGATTAAGCGGATTGTTTTCGCGGCTCACAATGGTCTGCCAGACATTAATCATCTCCGCCGCAAGCACGATCGGGTCCTTGGTAGTGTATGGGTATGCGCCATGGCCCCCAATACCGCGCACGGTTACATCTACCGAGTCGACATTGGCGTACGTATACCCCTCCGTCACTCCGATATGGCCCGTCTGCATGTCCGCCTTATCGTGAAACCCGAGGGCAAAATCCGGTTTTCCGAATTTCTGATAGAGCCCGGCATTGAGCATTGCGCGCGCGCCACTGCCCAGTTCCTCCGCTGGCTGAGCGACGAAGATAACAGTGCCGTGCCATTGGTTCTTCAATTTCGCCAGTGCGCGGGCAACACCAATGAAGATCGCAATGTGAGCATCATGCCCGCACGCGTGCATGACATGCACATCCTTGCCTTCGTCATTTTTCGCCACGACTTTGCTTGCGTACGGCAAGCCGGTTTCCTCTTCCACCGGCAAGGCGTCCATGTCCGTACACACAAGAACCTTTGGGCCGTCGCCATTCTTCATAATGCCGATCACACCGTAACTCTTTAGGTTTGAATTATCGTATTTGCCGAAATTCTCAGTGACTTCGCAACCAACCGCCCGCAATTCCTTTGCAAC
Source organism: uncultured Verrucomicrobiae bacterium (assembly GCA_963807435.1). Classification (GTDB taxonomy): domain Bacteria; phylum Verrucomicrobiota; class Verrucomicrobiia; order Chthoniobacterales; family UBA10450; genus Udaeobacter. The sequence continues at coordinate 378,531 of CAWECA010000010.1, read as the reverse complement.
GATTGCGCCCGTCCGCTGCTCCTGTGTGGATAGTTCAGGGTGACTGTGAATGTCCTTGTAAATTGCGAGGAGCGACGGTAGCTCTGCCTCCGCGAGCGATTGCGGCGTTTGCTGCGCCACAAGTTCGGAAGTTGCGCCGATTACCAGGAATGAAATTAGCAGGCGTATGTGCATGGACGATCCTATAGCAGATTGCGCCACGTGGCGCACGCAACGCTTGATTGTGCCGTCATTTCATCGAACATCACCACAATCATGCGCACGCAGGTCAAATCGGCTGGTTCCCTGCCAGGAGGCGTCGAACTGCTCGGACGCGTCACTCCCGCTTTTGAGGAGGTTCTTACCCCGGATGCTCTCGAGTTTGTGGCAAAACTGCATCGAGCAATCCGTGACCAGCGTGCGAAATGTCTGGCACATCGAGAGGACCGACAACGTGCGCTCGACGCGGGCGGTTCGCTGAACTTTCTAGCGGAGACAAAACACATCCGGGAAAGCGACTGGACTTGCGCGCCGATTCCGGCGGACCTGCGCGATCGCCGGGTTGAGATCACCGGACCTACCGATCGCAAGATGGTCATCAACGCTCTCAATTCCGGCGCAAAAATGTACATGGCCGATTTCGAGGACGCGAACTCACCCACCTGGCGAAACATGGTGGAGGGCCAGTTAAATCTGCGCCACGCGGTGCGTCGCACGATCACGTTCACGAATCCCGATGGCAAAGAGTATCGACTCGGGGAAAAACTCGCCGTGTTGCTGGTGCGACCACGAGGATGGCATTTACCGGAAAAACATTTGCTCGTGGATGGTGAACCGGTTGCCGGAGGCATTTTCGATTTTGGGCTATTCTTTTTTCATAATGCGCAGGAACTGATGGCTCGTGGCACAGGCCCCTATTTTTATTTGCCGAAGATTGAGAGTCACCTCGAAGCACGAATCTGGAATGACGTATTCAATCTCGCCCAGGACGAGCTTGAGATTCCGCGCGGCACGATTCGCGCCACGGTCCTTATCGAGACCATCCCAGCCGCATTCGAAATGGATGAGATCCTCTACGAACTGCGCGAGCACTCAGCCGGCCTGAATTGCGGTCGATGGGATTATATTTTTTCCTGCATAAAACGGTTCCGTAACAAACCGGACTTCATTCTTGCAGATCGCGCATTGATCACGATGACAACGCATTTTATGCATTCGTACTCGTTGCTTTGTATCAAGACGTGTCACCGAAGGAATACGTTCGCGATGGGCGGAATGGCGGCGCAGATCCCGGTGAAGAACCATCCGGCCGCCAACGACGAAGCATTCGCCAAGGTGCGCGCTGATAAAGAACGCGAAGCTCGCGATGGGCATGACGGCACGTGGGTCGCGCATCCGGGCATGGTCCAGCTTGCGATGGAAGCCTTCGACGCAGTGATGCCGCGGTCGAACCAGATCGATCGCAAACACGACGATTACGATATTACAACAAAAGATCTGCTGGCGTTTGGCCCTGGCGAGCCAATCACGGAAACAGGCCTGCGTACAAATATTAGCGTAGGCGTGCAATACCTCGAGGCGTGGCTGCGCGGCCATGGCGCTGTGCCGCTTTTTCATCTGATGGAGGACGCAGCCACCGCGGAGATCTCGCGCGCACAAGTGTGGCAATGGATTCGCCACCCGCGCGGAGTGATGGACGACGGACGGAAAATCACGAAAGAGCTTTTTCGCTCGGTGCTAGACCAAGAAGTATCAAAAGTGAAACGCTTCCATCACGACAAGTTCGACAGCGCTCGCGAACTGTTCGATAACATAACGACCGCGGACGAGTTCGTGGAATTCTTGACTCTTGCTGGTTATGAACACCTCGACTGACGAAAAGCAGGCACCGGGTTTCCAGCCATTGAGTCGCTGGAGGGATATCGAGCGAAACTATTCGCCCGCCGACGTAGCGCGTCTCCAAGGCAGCATCGTTGCCGAGCACACGTTCGCGCGGCGAGGCGCGGAAAAATTGTGGCACCTTCTTCATGAGGAACCATTTATCGCCGCGCTTGGAGCGGCAACCGGCCAGCAAGCCGTGCAGCAAATCCGCGCTGGCTTGAAAGCGATTTATGTAAGCGGCTGGCAGGTCGCTGCGGACGCAAACGTAGTCGGTCAAACATATCCCGATCAAAGTCTGTATCCGGCGAATAGCGTCCCGGTCCTCGTGAAGCGAATCAGTCAAGCGCTGCAGCGCGCCGACCAAATCGCGCATCTCGAGAATAAGAACGGTCGACTTTCGGAAGGGTCCGCTAAACCGGGTTTCGACTGGTTTGTCCCGATTGTGGCAGATGCTGAAGCCGGATTCGGCGGGTCGCTCAACGTTTTCGAACTAGTGAAAGCCACCATCGAAGCTGGCGCAGCCGCGGTACACCTCGAAGATCAGCTGGCAAGCGAAAAAAAATGTGGTCATATGGGCGGCAAGGTTCTCGTACCGACGCGCACCGCTATTTCGAATCTCACTGCCGCCCGACTGGCCGCCGATGTATCGAACGTCCCGACAATTCTGATCGCGCGCACCGATGCCGGCAGCGCTGCGCTTCTCACAAGCGATATCGACCCACGCGATGGCGACTTTCTCACCGGCGAACGGTCCCCCGAAGGATTGTTCCGCATCCGCTGCGGCATTGATCAGGCGATCGCGCGCGCGCGCTGTTACGCGCCCTTTGCCGATCTACTTTGGTTTGAAACGTCAACGCCCGATTTGGTTGAAGCGAAAACGTTCGCGGAAGCCATCCACAAACCGTTTCCAGGAAAACCGCTCGCTTACAACTGTTCACCTTCTTTCAATTGGAAGGCGAAGCTCGATAACGCAACGATCGCGAAATTTCAACGCGAGCTCGGAGCGATGGGTTACAAGTTTCAGTTCGTCACGCTTGCGGGTTTTCACGCGCTTAACTACAGCATGTTCACGCTGGCCAGCGCGTATCGCGAACGCGGAATGGCCGCCTATGCGGAATTGCAGGAGGCAGAATTCGTCGCGGAGACACGCGGCTATACCGCCACGAAACATCAACGCGAGGTCGGCACCGGTTATTTCGACGAAGTCGCGCGCGTCATCGCGGGTGGCGAATGCTCCACCGTTGCGCTCGCCGGTTCGACTGAAGAAGAGCAGTTTCGGTGAGTGCCCTGCTGTTGCCGGGCTCGCCTCCTTTAACGGATAGTCGGCTCGCTACACTCTGTGCCGAGGAAACGCTCAGGGAGTTTCACGCCTACGAGATTCAGTTTGAAGAAATCACCTGCCGAGCCCGCGACCGATTCCTTGAACGCAACTGGCGGGCAAGTCACGACGACGCCACCGAACGGCTCCATCTCTATTCTCGCGTCCTTGACGGCCTAACGAATCGAATCTCCGCGCTGATGGATTCGCGTTTGCGGACGCGCACGGTCTGGAGTGCGATGAAGGCTGTCTATTCCTCCTTGATCGCCGGTTCTGTGCGATGGGAACTGGCCGAAAGTTTCTTTAATTCTTTGACCCGCCGGGTCTTTGCCACTGAAGGAGTGGACCAGGCTATCGAATTTGTGGATACCGACTTCGATGCACCGGCCCATTTTCATCGGGATGCGCTTTGTGAGACCTACAAGGGCAAGAACTTGCCCGCGCTTGTTGTTGATGCGCTCACCGATGAGAACCACGCCGGTTTCGCACGGGAACTATGGCGCGATCTCGAATCGACAGCCGCCGTAGCGGCCGCTCGCATTTCGACCGACCGTTCACCGGCGGAATCTGTCGTCCTCGAAGTTTTTCGCGGCGTTTTCTATCGAGGGCGCGGCGCATATCTGGTAGGTCGAGTTCTCGCTAACGATATGGCCATGCCAGTAGCCTTTTGTCTGGCTCATCAGGACGGAAATGGATTGACGCTTGACGCTGTTTTGACCGGCACAGCCGATTTGGCAATTCTATTCTCTTACACCCGCGCCTATTTTCGGGTGGCAACGCCTTCGGCATATCAGCTGGTGCAATGGTTGCGGCAACTGATGCCGGAAAAGCGAGTAGCCGATCTCTACAACGCCATCGGGCACAATCGGCACGCCAAGACGGAGTTTTACCGCGATTTTGTCCGGCACCTGCAGCAGTCACGCGATTGTTTCGTCCCGGCAGAAGGCGCTCGCGGGATGGTGATGCTCGTTTTCACGCTGCCGAGTTACGACGTCGTTTTTAAGCTGATTCGTGATCATTTCGACGCTCCCAAAGATATCGATCGCGCAGACGTGTTACGCCGTTACCGCATTGTTTTCGAACATGATCGCGCCGGGCGTTTGGTGGAAGCACATGAATTCGAGCATCTCAGAATTCCCCGCAACCGGTTCGAATCTTCTCTGGTTGCATCCCTTCTCCGTGATGCGGGTCGCACAGTGCGAGTGGACCACGGTGACGTCGTCATCGCACATGCCTACGTCGAACGCAGGGTCCGGCCGCTCAATCTCTTTTTCGGGGAGTGCGATGAGAAAACCGCCATCGCCGCAGGCCATGATTACGGGCAATCAATCAAGGACCTCGCTGCCTCGAATATCTTTACAGGCGATCTGCTTACCAAAAATTTCGGCGTCACGCGTCGCGGACGCGTGGTGTTCTACGATTACGACGAGCTTTGTTTGCTAGGCGATTGCAACTTTCGCAAGCTTCCCGAAGCCAAAACCTACGATGAAGAAATCTCAGCTGAGCCGTGGTTCTCGGTAGGTCCGAATGACATTTTCCCAGAGGAATTTCCAAACTTCCTTTCCTTCCCGCCTCAAGTTAAAAATGCCCTCCTCGAACGCCACGGCGATTTATTTCAACCCGATTTTTGGCGACAGGTGCAGGAAGAACTGCAACGAGGTGATCTACCGGAAATACCGCCTTACAACCTAGAAAGGCGGCTGGCGCCCAAATAGCTTGTCTCTTTCGTCCGCCATTTTTCTCGTGACTTTGATTACGAAAAAATCTGCACAATCTGTGGATACCAATGGAATTTGAGAAAAACGCCCTGCTCTTTGGCGCCGACGAAACCCAGCGCATCGTGGCCATTGAACTGGGCGACAGCGGCACGGTGCGCGTGCATCGACGGGAAACAGATGGATCGACAATCACCGACGTCGAACCGTTCCACCCGTTTGTCTGGGCCGACTCAGACGTTGTCGATCTTGGGATCGAGACGGAAAAACTTCGGGGCGATCTTAAATACGGCTGGTTGATCACCGTCGATAGCTGGAAGGAATTGATTGCGCTCCGCAACGGACTCAAAAATGCGGAACGCGATTTCTTTGCATTCACGGACCCCGTCCAGCATTACCTCACCGCGACCGGCCGCACGTTGTTCAAGGATCTGGCGTTCGAAGAACTCAAGCGAATGCAAATCGAGGTGCTCGCCAACGACGAACACATCATGAGCGTCACACTCTCGGACAACACCGGCTGGGAAGAATTGATCCATGTCGATGCAAACAACGCCGAGGAATCCGAGCGTGCAGCGGTCAAACGCCTGACCGTTCTTATCAAAAAGCGCGATCCGGACGTAATCGAAGGCCATGATTTGTTTCGAGTGCATCTGCCGCTGTTAGTCGCCCGCGCCAAGAAATTGAAAGCGAAACTTGATTGGGGACGCAGCGGCGGTTTTCTCCGCTCGCGTCCGTCACGGCTGCAAATTGCGGAGAAGACCATCGATTATCCAAAGTTCACAATCGATGGCCGGCATTTTGTCGATACGTTCTTGCTGGCGCAATTCTATGACGTTGGAATGCGATCTCTCGCAGGCTTCGAGCGAGCGGATGTCGCCCGCCACTTCGATCTGTGTGATCGTTCCCAGATTTCAGGGCTCGCTGGAAAAGAACTGCATCGGGCATACTTGGGCGATTCGGAAATGTTTCGCCGCCGCGCGCTATGCGGCGTTCGCGAAACGCGTGCCTTATCGGATTTGCTGAGCCAGAGCTATTTTATCCAGGCGCAAATTTTTCCCTACAACTACCAGGAGGTTATCGTCCGTGGTAATGCCACACGCATCAACGCGCTTTTCCTGCGCGAATATTTTCGGCAGCGTCATTCCATTCCCGAGTTGCCGGTTCCGCGCGGCTTCGAAGGCGGTTACACCGATATCTTCTTCACCGGAGTGACACGGAACGTCTGGCACTGCGACGTTGCCTCCCTGTATCCGTCGATAATGCTGCAGTTCGACTGCTTTCCTGTATCTGACGAACTGCAAATCTTCAGGCATTTGCTTACCGATTTACGCAGCTTTCGGCTCGAAACTAAAGCCAGGATGCGAGCGGAAGAAGATCCGGCCAGACAACATCATTTCCAAGCGCTGCACAACACCTTCAAAATCCTCCTCAATAGCTTTTACGGTTATCTCGGGTTTGCGCAGGGACATTTTGCCGATTTCGACGCCGCCGCGCGTGTGACGCAGATCGGGCGCGATCTGCTCAAAAAAATGATCGACTGGCTCAGCGCGCATGGCGCGCAAGTCATCGAGGTCGATACCGACGGAATTTATTTCGTACCGCCCGCTTCTGTAGCCGGCGTCAGTGACGCTGCCAGCAGGCATGCGCAATCCCGGCCGGAGTCAACGCCTGCGGCTACAACTATCGAGGACCTTCAACGTGGTCTGGCAGCGGAGTTGCCCGCCGGCATTGATGTCGAAATCGACGAGCAGTTCGATGCCATGTTCAGTTACAAAGCAAAGAATTACGCGTTGCTTACGAAAGACGGCGACGTAGTCATTAAAGGCGGCGCGCTTAAGTCGCGTGGACTCGAAAAATTCCAGCGCGTTTTCCTGGAAGAAATGATCAAGCTCATTATGGACGGAAAACCGGAAGCGACGGGCGAACTGCGGAACGATTTTGAGCGAAAAATTCGCAACCGCGAATGGAAGATCGACATGCTGATGAAGACCGACACGCTCCAGGATTCACTCGACAAATATCGAGCTAAGATCGCAGGCTCAGCGCGCAATCGCGCCGCCGCCTACGAGTTGGCCCTTGCCAGCGGCCGCAACTACAGACCCGGCGATCAGATCAGTTACTATATCAAAGCCACCCCAAAAAAGGTTCCTGCCTATGAAGCAGCGAAACCGGCAAGCGATTTCGATCCCGAAAACCGCGATGAAAATATCGATTACTATGTGACCAAGCTCGATGACCTGATGAAGAAATTCAGGGGCTTGACCAAGACAGCATCAACACCAAACCAAGAAAACCTCGCATTATAGTCATGAATAGAAAACTCCTCGCATTCCTAACAGCACTCACGGTTGGGACGCATTGCGGCGCCACAGCAACCGATGATCACGCGAACATCAAAGCCGAAATCACAAAACGCCACGGTGAAGCAGTGAAGCAGTTACAGGATTGGATTGGCCAGGTATCGATCGCTGCGGAAAACCGTGGGTATCCGGAAGGCGCGGAGTACATGGCGAAGCTGGCGCGAGATGCTGGATTTCAGCAGGCGACGGTGATCAATACCGGCGGCAAGCCTGGCGTCTTCGCCACGCTGGATGCCGGCGCGCCAAAGACAGTCGGGCTTTATTTTATGTACGACGTGAAACAGTTCGATCCGTCTGAGTGGTCCTCGCCGCCGACCGAAGCGCGAATCGTGGACAAACCGCCGCTTGGAAAGGTGATGATAGGTCGCGGCGCGGTCAATCAGAAGGGACCGGAGGCGGCGTTCCTTGCGGCGTTGAATGCGATTCGCGGTGCGGGAGAAAAGATGCCGGTGAATTTAGTGCTGATAGCAGAAGGCGAAGAGGAAATCGGTTCGCCGCATATTCCGCAACTCGTTAGGCGTCCGGAGGTGCTCGCAGCGCTCAAAAAGTGCGTTGGTGTGTTCATGCCCTTCGCGGCGCAGGACCTCGATGGAATCGTCACGGTGAATCTCGGCTCGAAAGGCGTGATTGAAGCGGAGCTTGTCTCGAGTGGCGAGAAATGGGGGCGCGGTCCGGCGAAGGACATTCATTCATCGCTCAAGGCGATGGTCGACAGTCCGGCGTGGCACTTAATCAAAGCCTTGACCACGCTGGTATCGGAGGACGGCAACGTAGTCACGATCGATAACTACCCGAAGCCGCTACCGTTAACCCCCGAACAGAAAGCGATGATCGAAAAAGTATCGAAGGTGCGCAGCGAAACTCAGACAAAGAAACAATTCAGCGTGCAACATTGGATCAACGATTTGCCATGGGAGCAGGCGAACGAACGGCTCGAATCGCAGCCGACCGTGAACATTGAAGGTTTGGTCGGCGGTTACACCGGCCCGGGAGGCAAGACGATCTTGCCGCATCGCGCTGTGGCGAAGCTCGATTTACGTCTGGTGCCCGACATGAAAGCTGCCGATGCCCTCGCCGCGTTAAAGGCGCATCTGGCCAAGCGCGGCTTCGGTGACATCGAAGTGAATATGACGGGCGGGTACGATCCGACGGCCACGTCAAAAGATTCCGCGCTTATTCAGGCGCAGCTTGCAACCTACAAAAAGTTTGGAATCGACGCATTGCTGTGGCCGCGCAACGCCGGCTCGTACCCCGGTTACGTCTTTACAGGCGAACCGCTCAAGCTTGCTGCTGGGCATTTCGGACTAGGTCACGGTAGCGGCGCGCACGCGCCTGACGAGTATTACATTATCGAATCAGCTAACCCGAAGATTCAAGGCTTCGACGGTGCGACACGGTCATTCGTCGAATATCTGTACCAATTGGCGCAGTAATCGTGAACGATAAATCACCCGCCGTCGCTCACGCACACGATGGGCGGAAACTCTGCGCGTTCGGTGAAGAAATAACAGTCCTTTTAGACGGCGAACGTACGTCCGGGAAACTGACCAAGTGATCTGAAGTCACGCCACCGGGTGGAGGACCGCCCCCGCATTACCACGTGAAAGATGAGGAAATCTTTAACGTGATCGACGGTCGCGTGGCGTTTCTGGTGAATGGGCAATGGAAGGAGCTTGGTCCCGGTGGTTGCGCATTCATGCCGCGCGGCTCGGTTCACACGTTCAAAATATTGGCGATCAACCCTCACACATGCTGATTGCAACGATGCCGTCAGGGTTCGAAACGTTCTTTGCACGTTGCACTGAAGAATTCGCGAAGCCCGGCGGTCCCGACATGGCGCGGATCATCGAGATTGGCGTCGAACACGGAATTCACTTCATGTTGTAGCCACGGCCCCTGCTCCGCTCAGCAAAACAGAGGACTCAGCAGCCAAAGGCCCGGTGACTACAGCATGATTCAACCAGGCTAAACCAGTTTCGCCTCCAGATTGATCTGCGCACCTGCCAGAGCAACGGACACCGGGCATGTCTTCTTTGTGTGTTCAGCTTGTTCCTGAAATTTGCCTTCGTCGATTCCGGGAACTTCGGCTTCCGTTTTCAAGTCGATCGTCGTGATTTTCGGACCACCGCCGACCATTTCCAGTTTCACGGTTGCAACAGTGCTGATGCTTTTAGCGGGATGGCCGGCTTTTTCGAGGTTGGCCGAAAGCGCCATCGAGTAACAGCCTGCCTCAGCGGCACCAATGAGTTCCTCGGGATTTGTCCCATTGCCTTCTTCAAAGCGGGATGAAAATGAGTAAGGCCCATCGAATGCGCCGCTGCCGAGTTTCATCGTTCCCCTGCCCTCCTTGAGAGTGCCTTCCCATACTGCCGATCCAGTTCGTGTTGCCATTATTTTGTCTCCTTTAGTTATTGTTGATTATGATTCGCGTCAGACGCCAGCAGGCGCAATCGATTTCCGCCTGACGACGTTCGACGGTGCAGCTCACGCTGCTTCAGGCGCGGCAGCACCGGCCACGGGCCCGGGCTGATCACCCTTTACTTCAGCGAGTTGACGTTGTTTGCGCCCGAGCCAGATGCTGAGAACGCACCAGATTGCTCCAATGGGAACTGCCACCCAGGAAATAGCGACCAGTCCCAAGCCAAACCATCGCATCAACGGATAGGACCACGCACCGATTTGATCGCCAACACGGTAGCCGAATGTGTCGATGAGGCTCTTGGCTTTGTACTTGTCCTCTCTCCGCAAGACAGTGAAGAGAACTTCGCGCGCAGGTCGAAGTAGGGCGAAGCCTGCGGCCCGTCGCATGATCTGGAACGTCGCAAGCACGGTGAGAACCGGTGCGAAACCGATCGCGGCAAACCCGACTGCGCTCAAAAGTGGCATCAGGACCAGTGTGACTCCAACGCCAAACCATTTCATTAGACGGCCGGTCAGCAAAATTTGAATCAGCACCGTAATCGTGTTCACCGCGATATCGATGTTTGCCAGGAACGACGTGCGCACGGCGCGGTCTTGAAGCTGATGTTGCGTTAGGTCGGCCTGCTGAAAATACGCCCAGGTGTTGGTGAGCGTGTAGATCATGAGAAACGCTGCGAGACCAAGTAAGTAGGGAGATCGAGCAATGTGCGTCGCGCCTTCCCACAATTTGCCGCCGATCGGTTGTTCACTTCGCTCCTCATGGGTCCGAAAATTATCGGGAAATCTGCGCACACATTGGGCAGCAACCTCCAACATGACCGCCGTGATTAGGAGGAAGAGTCCGGTGCTCAGCTTTCCGGCGAGCGAACTCGTGACAAGACCACCAACGATTCCGCCAATCGATCCACCTACGGCAATAAATCCGAAGAGCCGTTTGCCTTGCTCTGGTGTGAAAACGTCAGCCATTAACGACCAAAACATTGTTGTGGCGAAAAGATTGAAGACGCTGACCCAGATGAAAAATATGGGCGCAAGGACGGTGCGTTCCTGTGCGGCCGGCATCCAGCGCATGAGGAGGAAGAAAAGGAAAAGGTTCGCGATGGCGAAACGGTACGCCAGCGGGATAAACCGCCGCCGCGACATGCGCGTGACGATGGCGGCATAAAGCGCATTCGCGATGAGCATGCCGATCAGCGTACCCGTGTACATCCACGGCAGATTTTCAACGCCGCGGTCGGCGCCGATCTCGTCACGGATCGGTCGGATGACGTAATAGCCGCCGAGCACGACAAAGTTAAACACGAACGCCAAAAGTAGTGCGTGAAGCTCGTTCGGTCTTACATCAACGATCTTCGGGAAAATCCGTTTCACGGTAATGACGAATCCCGAATTTCGAATATCGAAGGAACGACAAAGTTCGAAGAATTATCCGTTATTCGAACATTTGAGCTTAGTTCTTTATTCGTCATTAGGATTTCGTCATTTCTTTCTTGTGCCACGCAGCGAGGACCTCTGTTTCGCGCTCTGGCGTGAGCCCCGCTTTGGGGTGCGATTGACGCTCCGGCGGAAGCGACTCGAACCACGCGAGCGTATCGCGGGCGGTCACTCCCAGTGGACGAAACGTCAGGCCCTTGCTCAACGCTCGGTTTATGTTGGTGCGTAAAAATCCGCCCTCTTTTCCAGTCCACACCGGCATGTCTGACCACGCCTGCACTTTTTGCTCGGTCAAAAAATCTTCGTTCACCCAGGTGAACTTCGCGTCCGCTTTCAAAGCGTCTTTTATTCCATCAAGCATGCCGCCAATCCCGAGCGGTTTGGCCGGGCCGGTCGCGTTGTAAGTTCCCGTCTGGCGATTTTCCACCATGCGAATTGTCCATTCAGCGAGGTCACGCGCATCGATGAACTGGACCGAGTCGTTCGGAGTTCCCGGCGCGAGCACTTCGCCGCCGCGGTCGATTCGCACCGGCCAGTATGTGAAACGGTCAGTGGGATCGCGAGGGCCAACGATGAGCCCCGGCCGAACGACCAATGTTTTACCGGGAAACCATTTCTCCGCTTCGCGTTCTGAAAGAGCCTTTAAAGGCCCGTACGTTTTGAACCCGGAGGCGCGCACAGCTTCAATCGTTTCCTTGTACGGATCCGGTCCATCGTATTTTTCGGTAGGCGCATTTTCATCAGGTCCCTCTTTCGGCTCGCCATATACTGAGATCGTCGAAATGAAAACGTAGCGATCAACATTTCCCTTGAGCACTTGCGCTGCGTCGCGAACCCATGCCGGTAACATGGTGGGATTATCAATCACCACATCCCATTGCCGGTTCTTCAGCGCGTCGAGTTTACCGTTGCGATCGCCGATAAGCTGCTCGACTTCTCCCGGCAATTCGCCGGGATGCGTTTTGCCACGATTGAACGTGGTAACCTTGTGTCCGCGATTGAGTGCGTATCGCACCTCATAGGGGCCGATGAATCCAGTCCCGCCGAGAATTAGAATACGCATCGGCTTTGGCGCCTTCTCTGCAAACAAGGCTGCCGGGAACGCCCGGGACGCAAGGGCGCCCGCGGCGGATAATTTGATAAAACGACGGCGATTCATGCCGGTATATAGCTGTTGTAAGGCGCCTGTGCCAGACGCCTTTGGCGGTTCACAGAAACGCCTTACAATGCCAAATGAACCGTCGTGAGGCTGCAAAAATAATCGGGAGCGCCGCCGCTGGTCTAATGTTGCCGATTGAGGCATCGCGTGGACAGGCAACACGCGAACCGTCAGCGATGTTGATGCGCACCATTCCGTCTTCCGAAGAGAAGCTCCCGGTGATTGGGCTCGGAACCTGGCAGGCTTTCGATGTCAATCTCACCGCAGATATTCGAAACCAGCTTGAGGACGTTCTGTCACTCTTCGTAAAGCTCGGCGGCAGTCTCATCGATTCGTCGCCCATGTACGATCGCGCCGAGGAGGTGATCGGTGAACTCACCTCGGCGCTACGGCTTCGAGAGAAGCTGTTTCTCGCGACCAAAGTTTGGACTGAAGGCAAGCATAGCGGAGTGGAATCAATCGAACGTTCCATGCAGCTTTTGCGCACGAAACGAATCGACCTGATGCAGGTCCATAACCTGGTCGATGTGAATACACAGCTCGCAACGCTGCATGAGTGGAAACGGCAGGGACGCATTCGCTACATCGGGATCACCCATTATGAGTCTGGAGCTTTAGGTGAAATTGAAAAACTGATGCGGAGCGAGAGCTTCGACTTCCTCCAAATCAATTATTCGCTGATGGAACCTGAAGCTGACGAGCGCGTTTTACCGCTGGCGCAAGAGCGCGGGATCGCAGTGATTGCTAATCGTCCATTCGGAGCCGGCGATCTCTTTGAGAAAGTACGTTCAAAGCCGCTGCCAGATTGGGCGGCCGATTATGATTGTCGATCCTGGGCGCAATTTTTTTTGAAGTGGATCGTGGCAAACCCGGCCATCACATGCGTTATCCCGGCAACCAATAAACCGCACCATCTCAAGGACAACATGCAGGGCGGAGTGGGCCGGATGCCGGATGCAAAGACACGCCGGCGGATGACGAAATTGATGTCATCCCTATAATTCCGAAGAACCCTCGAACATCGAGCGATAGCAGAGAAAAATCCTTTTTTGCTGAAAAATCGGTTGCGCTTCCGGCCGATTTACCGGATAGGAGGCGGCTTTATGCGAAAACTTCTCACGGTGACCCTTGTACTCTTCGTCTGCGCCGCATTCCGGCCGTGTCCCGCTCTGGCATTGAACTTTTCGGTATCGAACCCGAAATTTAGTTACACGGATGCTTCGGGAAAAAAGCAATCGGTGGAGGTGGTGGACAAATATTATCCAAAAAAGCTCGTCCAACCTTTTCCAAAGGTCGATGGGCAGATCGACCCGAAACTACGCCGGGCTGCTACCATCGCCGAGGAGCGCGCGCGTGCACACTCACGGTCCAAGTGCTGGCGCTTTGTTAAGGAAGCGCTGGTCGCCGCGGGGGTAGTGAAATCGCGCCCGAAAACGGGTCTGGCGAAACAAGCCGGTCAGGAACTTGTCAATCAGTATGGCTTCAAAAAGCTACCGGTCTCGAATCCGTACGACGCACCGGTGGGCTCTGTGTTGGTGTATGGCGCCAAACGTGCAGCTGGGCATGTGGAAATCCGGACCGAGACGGGCTTTGTTAGCGATTTCCGCTCGAAGACACCCTCGCATCGCCCGTTGATTGGCGTTTTCGCGAAGAGTTAGCGTAAACCGCGACGACAACGGTTAAAACTCGACCCACCTGAGCTCGGTGGAATGCGTTGTCCTCAGTGCGTTGCACAGACGGCTGTGTCGCCTGAGTGTTCAGGCCATGAGCATCCGTGTCGCGATGTGGTCTGGCCCGAGGAACATTTCGACCGCAATGATGCGGGCGTGGGGAAATCGCCCGGACACGATCGTCGTCGACGAGCCTTTCTACGCTTATTATCTGCACGCAACAGGCAAGGCGCATCCCGGTGCGGATGAAGTAATCAGAACCGGCGAGATCGAATGGCGTAAGGTCGTGACCTATCTCACCGGCCCGGTTCCAGAGGGCAAACGGATTTTCTTTCAGAAACAGATGACGCATCATCTTTTGGCCGAAGTCGATCGCGGATGGTTAACCTCCGTGACGAATTGCTTTCTCATTCGCGATCCACGCGAAGTGATCGCTTCCTATATCAAAAAGCGAGACGAGCCGGTACTCGAAGATCTCGGTTTCGCACAGCAGGCGGAGATTTTTGATTTCGTGCGCGCACGAACGAACAGGGTTCCACCGGTTATCGATGCCAAAGACGTGCTCCAAGATCCTGAGCACCTGTTACGACAGCTTTGCAGAGCGATCGGGCTCGAGTTTAACGAGCCGATGCTTTCCTGGCCGCCAGGTTTGCGTAAAACGGACGGAATCTGGGCCAAGCATTGGTACAGCGAAGTGGCCAAGACAACTTCTTTCCAACCCTATCGCGTGACTCACAGCAACATCCCGGGGAGATTACATGATATTTACGAGCGCTGCCGCGAGTTTTATGAGCGCCTTTACGAATACCGGCTGCACTAACGATCTCCCCGGCACGACAATCGAGATCAACCTACCCTTTTGCTGCGTAGCGGCCGTTGTGTGAGGTAATTATATGCTTCAGAAATTTGATGAACGAAATCGCGATCTGATCGTGAACATCAACGGAGGTTTGATGCACCGCGACAATGCCAGGATCAGCCCGTTCGACTCGGCGGTGCAAGGCGGTGACGCTGTGTGGGAAGGACTGCGTCTTTATGACGGACGAATCTTCAAGCTCCGCGAACATCTTGACCGGTTGCATCGTTCTGCCCGCGCACTCTCCTTCGTCGACGTTCCACCTCAGGCAAAAATCATTGATGAAATCAGACGCACGCTTGCCGCAAACAAGATGCGGGACGGCGTGCATATTCGGCTAACGCTCACGCGCGGGGTAAAGATCACATCAGGAATGGACCCTCGGCTCAACCTGAACGGGCCGACTTTGATTGTGCTCGCCGAACACAAGCCGCCAGTTTATGCGAAGACGGGGTTAAGCTTGATCACCAGCAAGATCCGCCGTCCGCCACCGGATGTTCTGGATGCGCAAATTCATCATGCGAACCTCCTGAACTCAATCCTGGCAAAAATCGAGGCGAACAATTCCGGGGCGGACGATGCGCTCATGCTCGACACGCGGGGTTTCGTTGCCGAGACGAATGCCACGCATGTGTTCATCGTGCGCCGCCAAGAGATTGCCACGAGCCGCGTTGTGGCATGTCCGGAGGGGATAACTCGAGCGACCGTAATCGAGATTTGTGCCGTCGAAAAGATTCGTTGTATGGAAACGGATTTGTCAGTGAGCGATGTTTACAGTGCGGATGAAATCTTTTGCACCGGCACCATGGGTGAGTTAGCCAGTGTGATCAGAATCGACGATCGTCTAATTGGCGACGGTGAGATCGGCCCGATAACGAAACGGCTGAGCGATCTCTACGCACAACGAACAGCGGCTGAAGGCGTAAAGGTCGTAGATATTTAGGCCTCACGCGTTTCAATCACAGCTGTTGCGCGGGCTTGATCAGCCCGAGCAAGATCGCGACAGGAATGGACGTATAGCCGACAAACAGAAGCCAGGAGAAGATTCGACCGCACAGGGCAAACCGAGGCGTAAGCTTTTTGTCATTCAAGCCAAGCGATTGGAAAAAACTCGATGAACCGTGGCTTAAATGAAGGGAGAGCAAAAAAAGGCCGATTACGTAAAACGCGGAAACATAGTAGCTTTGAAACCCGTACACCATCATGGAGTAAACGTCGTAATGCCCCAGAGGATCCATTTTAAGCAAAGCAAACCGCGGATCAGTAACCCGTACTGTGAAATGCGCCAAGTGATAAACAATAAATGCGAACACGATCAGGCCACTCATTACCATATTTCGCGAGGCGAAATCCGCTTTCACGTAGTGCCTGTCGCGGTATTTCGCGGGCCGCGCACGGCGGTTTTCGATCGCTAATTGAATGGTCACGTAGATGTGGACGATGACTGTCACCAACAGGAACAGGCGGATTGCCCATAGCAATGGTCCGAGGTCGCGCAGATGTTGCGCGTAACCGTTGATCCAGTCCGGGCCGAGAAAAATTTGTAAATTTCCGAGCAGATGCCCGACGACAAAAAGGATCAGGATGATGCCGGTAACGGCAACGATCATTTTTTTGCCTACGGAAGAGCGATAAAAAGCGGCGAAAATATTCACAAGAGATTTGGCGTGACGCGCAGCGCACGGCACGCACCTGAGATTATGAACGCTGGTCAGAGCGTCAAGACTGTAGCCGTTATCGGCTGATCAATGCTCCCGGCATAATCGGTTACGGGAGCTGGAATAAGTATCTTTTACTTCGGTTTCCGCAGGATATAATTGCTGATCTGATGCCGAATAGCCAAGAGCCTCAGACGATTTTCCGGGATTTTCTAGGGCTTCGAGAGGAGCGCGGGAAAGCGGCAGGTAAATCCGTAATCACCAGTGCTGACGATGCTGGTTTCCTGTCCCACTTTTTCAACCACGAATGGTCATCGGCCGCCATTTATCTGTTTTTGGATGTAGTGATCTGGGTCGCTATTTATCGACTAGTAGGCTGGTTTCGGCATGACGCCTTTTATGCCACGCCGTTCCAGTTCTTTATCATTACCCTTGTTCAGCTCGGTGTGATCGTGACGGCGCTCTACTTTGTGGGCGGATACGACCGGGCCGTGGAGAAGCTAACGCTCGGTTATGCCGCAGAGCACGTTCTTGCCATCACAGGAGCGGCAGTGGTCAGCACAATGCTGATTTATTCAGCGGCGACTTTTGACCAGACGATGAAGCCAAGCCGGGCAGTGCTGTTTGTGAGTTTTGCAATGTTTCTGCCGCTGTCATTGGCCTACCGTCGGTGGATTCGACAGTATGTGGTTGCCAATAGTGCGAACCGGTCATTTCTCGTCATCGGCGGCGGCCCTGCGGCAGCAAACTTTTACCAAGCCTACAAGAAGTCTGCCTATGGCCAGCAACTCGAATTCGTGGACATCAATGAAGAACGTGTGGGCCAGCCGATCGCCGGCGAAGGATCTCCGATGGTGCAAGGAAACCTCGCGTCGAAGCTCGATAATCTCAGCAACCGCTACAGTGGCATCATTCTGGCTGAAGGGGCTAGCCGCCTCGATAGGCGATTGCTGGAACGTCTGGTGCACGCGCAATTCCAGGAAACCCGCGTCTATACTCTAGAGGCCTTCTACGAAACTCAGTGGCGTTATCTGCCGCTGGGAATTATCGATCCTTATTGGCCACTCCAGACTGGCTTCCAATTGGGTTGCACTTCTCCGTACCATTATTTGAAACGGCTCTTCGATATCGTTGCGTCGGCTACAGCCTTGGTCATTTGTTCGCCACTCTTCATCCTGGTTCCACTTCTCATCTGGATGGAGGACGGCGCTCCGGTCCTGTTCAGGCAGGAACGAGTGGGCCGGGACGGTAAACGTTTCGTGCTTCTCAAATTCCGTACGATGCGTCAGCAGACAGAGGATGCGAACGACGATATCTACACCCGCGAAGGCGACCGTCGAGTGACACGTGTGGGACGACGGCTGCGCAAGCTTCGTGTCGATGAGTTACCGCAGCTTTGTAACGCTCTAAAGGGCGATATTAGCTTAATTGGTCCGCGGGCAGAGTGGAGCCGGTGCGCCGAACGATATGAGCAAAGCATCCCGTTCTATCATTTTCGGCACCTGGTGAAACCGGGGATCACCGGATGGGCGCAGGTGAATTATCCCTACGGGGATAGCGAAGAGGACGCTGTCGAGAAACTTAAGTACGATCTATACTACATCCGCCATTATTCTCTGAAGCTGGATGCCATGATCGTGTTGAAGACATTGTATACGATGCTCTTCGGTAAAGGACGTTGAGGTCCGGCATGTAGCGGGTTAACCGAGTTTTCAAGTCCCGAAGTGTGATTTCTCGAATCTTCCGTAGCACCTCTCGCTGGACTTTTTTTGCCGCTCTAGCCTACGCGCCATGGGCCTACGGCGCTACGACGTCAACAAGTATCGAGAGAAACAACTCGATCATATTCGTCGCCCTGTTGCTTTGGGGAGCCGAGTTGATCACCAGTGGACGGCGGCCACAATTTTCAACTTTTCTGCTCGCGTGTGTCGTGGCGTTGATGTGTGTGGGCGGCTGGATGGCACTAAATGCAAAGTCAATCTACGACTCCGAATTTTCTGTCTTCGTACCGTTGCAAAGTTTTCTGCCGGCTTTGCCCGGTTCGGTCGACTATGCAATCAGCGGCGCATGGATCATCCGAGGTGGGTTGCTGCTGGCAACCATTTTGTTTGTCTCCGACTTATCCCAGAGTAGCCGGTGGTTGCTGCGATTATGGTATGTGATTGGATTGGTCGGCGGCTCAATAGCGTTTCTGGGATTGCTTCAGAAAGCGACCGGCGCTCAAATGATTTTTTGGCAATCACCACCTCCGCCTGAGTTCGGCGTTACTACATTCTTCGCGACCTATTTCTATCATGGCAACGCCGGTGCGTTTTTAAATCTTGTGTGGCCTTTGAGCGCCGGTCTTGTTATTCGGGCGTTTACCAGCCGATCTCAGCCGAGCTTGCGCGCGCTCTGGGTCATCGTTTTCATCGTAACGATAGCTGCCGTGCTGGCGAACACTTCCCGCATGGCTCAGCTTGTCGCGCTTCTGTTACTGGTTGCCATTGTCACTGCAATTCGGGCCGGCGCTTTTGCGCAAACTCTCCGGTGCGCGGAGAAGCGTCGCGCTGGCCGGTGCGATTGCAATTCTTCTGACACTGATTGCGGTCGCTCAGGCGATACATCTGGAACAGCCGCTTAACCGCTGGCAATCGATGAGCGAACGTATTGCCACTGACGCACGCTGGCAATCTTCGCGCGTGGCGCTCAGCGCGCTGGGTGACGCCGGTTTGTTCGGCTTTGGACCAGGAACATTTAGGGTGATCTTTCCAAGCTACAACGTTAGATCGGGTCACCCCGTTCCAGGCAGCTGGAGATTTTTACACCAGGATTATCTTCAAACCGTCCTGGAGTGGGGCTGGCTGGGAAGCATTCTGTGGGCCCTGGTTTTCTTCGGCGGAATCGCGGTGGGAATTCATAGTTACAACCGAGATGCCGCAACAGCCTGGATGCCGCGGAGACGCGTGATGCAACCTATGGCTGTCGCAGCCCTCGCCGGAGTCGCCCTGCATGCTCTTGTAGATTTCCCATTTCAGATCGAGTCGATCCAACTGTATATCGCGACCTATCTGGGGCTGTGTTGGGGCAGTATCTTCTGGTACCGGCGCTCACGCGTGAAACGTTACCGTTCAGAGGTTGCAGCTGTTGCTGATCACCCCTGAACTCAAGCCCCGGTACCTCGGGGGTCGGAGTCGGCCGGCCGGCCGTAACTCCTGGAATAGGCGCCTTCTTCCTTTCCGTAACCATGCGATGAATAATGATAATAGTAACCGACACCGCCGCTGCGTCGCAGTCGGTTCAAGACCAAACCTGCCGGGCGAATACCTGACTTCGCCAGCAAAGAAATTGCACGGCGGATCGCCTGGCGAGGTGTTTTCGCAGCTCGCAAGACCACGCACAATGTCTGAACATGCGGTGTCATCAGGAGCGTATCGCTAACTGCCAGTATCGGAGCGCTGTCTATCACGACACGATCGAACAGCGAGGAAGCCTCCGCGACCAAACGCCCGAAGAACGGACCGGAAAGAATTTCAGCTGGATTCGGCGAACGCCGCCCCCCGGCCAGGACGGAGAGCTGACCTCCGGTTGCCGTGAGAATATTCCCAGTGACTGCCACGTTTTCATCGACGATCTGGATTTCTCCTGCAGGAATCCGGCGAGCAGCAGAAACCACTTCAGCCTCGCCTAAAAGACAATCAATGACTCCAGGCGCGGCATCATCGGAATCATTTTTGACAGTGGGAAAACGAAATATCTTGTGCATGGTTGGGCGCCGTAGATCGCCATCAATGAGAAGCACGCGATAACCCTGCTGAGCCAGCGCAAGCGAATAGTTGGCGCTGGTAAAACTTTTTCCTTCATTCGGCAGAGCGCTGGTGAAGAGAGATACTTTGCGCTCCTCTTCCGGCCCCAACAAGGCAAGGGCAGCACGCAAGTTTCGAAAGGCTTCGGCCGCCGGACTTTCAGGAGTTTCAACGACCACTCGGTAGGTCGAACTGCCGAAAGCTCTCTTGCCCTTCCGTTTTAAACGGCTCACGGGGCCCTCGTCGGTGGTTTCAGGAACCGCCGCAAATACGGGCAACCCAATTGTGCTTTCAGCCTGATCAACAGTCTTAATTGAACGATCAAATGCATCCGCACCGAGAACAAATGCCACACCCACGACCAGACCTCCCAGCAACCCTAGAAGAATCGTCCTCGTTGGGCGTGGACTCACCGGCGATTGCGGAAGAGGAGAATGTTCGATCACGCTTACCGCATTTGCTTTTATGTCTTTGCTTAAACTTGTCTCTTTTATCTGACGAAGAACACTTTCGTAAAGCACGCGATCGGTTTCGGCCTGGCGGGCCAATTCCTGATACCCGATCGCCGTGCGATTCAATGCAACGGCTACGCCTTGCTGGTCGTGCAAAGCTTTTTGCAGGCTTTCCTCTGTGACCTTGGTCTGTTCGATAGCATTTCGCAGAATCGCGGGTTGCGCGAGCACCGCTTGCCGAAGTTTCTCCTTTGCGTCAGCAAGTGAAGCCTTGGCCGAGATCATTTTGGGATGCTTGTCCTTGTATCGCAGTGCGTAGGTGGTAATTACAGCTTCGATCTGGGTAACGGTGCGCCGCGCCTCGGTGACCATCTGCGCCGAAGAGATACTGGGGACTTCGAGCAAAGCGTCGATGTTATCGCCGTCCCGCTCGATCTGCCCAAGCTCGCCCTCGAGGCGAATGCGGTCGGCCTTTGCGGCGGTCAGCTTATTGTTCAGATCCTGCAGCTTGTCTTCAACAAGGCCACCGCGGGGTGCACTGCTACCGGCACCTGAACCCTGTTGGGAACCTGTGGCAGCCGTGCCGCCTCCAAGCTGCAAAGCATCCGGATGCGTCGCTTTATAATCGGCCACCGCAGCTTCGCTTTTCTGCAGATTCGCCTTCAATCGCTCTTCTTCTTCCAGCAAATACCGCAACGCTTCTTCATTGAACGAGGCCCGCCGCTCGATTGAGCTGCGGATGTATTCTCGACCGACTGCTTCCGCGAGACGCTGCGCCATCAATGGATCGGGATGCGTCACGTATAAATCGATCAACCGAGTGCCACGGCGAATCGCTGGTCTCACCATATCAGCCATTGCCTGACCCAATTCTTCCTCTAGTGGAGTGAAGGTCGTGCCCCCACTCGTGCTCTGACTATTTGCGCCGATCTGCGAGCTTTCAGTGCGAGCGGCCGAGCCGCGCTCATTAGGGGCCGCGACACTCTGGCCTAAAAGGGCGCGCCCACCGTCCGCTGCCAAACCTTCTGAGCGCACCACCCTGGAAAGCAACGTTTGGTTGGTCAGATTCTGCTCAATGGTGCGCAACGCCTCCTGACTGGCCAGGAACATTGATCGCATGCGCGTTGTAGAATCATCCGTAGGAAGGAACGTTGGTTCTTGAAATTCCACTTCCAACACGGTGTGTCCCTGGTAATGCTTCGGCGTCCGCGCGAGGTAACCCAGCGCAAGAAAAAGGCCAGCGAGAACACAGATCGCCACAATCCAAATGCGCTCCACGAGAGAATGCCAGAATCGCCGGAAATCGAACTTGTGCAGTTCGTCTGCATAATGTCCGGTCAAATCAGACAGGATCGGTTTTTCCGAATTCTTGGAAACGGTTGTGCTGATCGGAGGTTGCGCAGGATCAATCACGGCGGAATAGCGGCAGCAATAATACACCAGGAAGCGCGTTGGAAAAAGCGCGCTCAGCTAAGGTTTGCAATCAGAAAATGCTTTCCCCGACGGTGATAGTATCGCCTGGCTCGACGCGAAACCCTCCGCCGTTACCCTTATTGAATTTTTTCGCGTTCACTTTGAAAACCCGGTCCCCGTTCGCGCTTTGCCGCCGCACTGTTATTCTTTCCGGAGCAGCGATGCGCGTATATCCGCCAGCCAGCGCGATCGCTTCGAGCAGATCGATGCCGCTGGGACTGGATTCCGGCATCTCGTAACTGCCGGGCCGACCCACTTGTCCAAGAATCGAGAACCGCCGTTTGGCGTAACCGAGCAGTATGACGTTTACCTTGGGATTCACCAGATAATCGCGTCCGTACAACTCAGTGAGTCTCGAAGCCGCCTGCGTCAGTGTTAAGCCCGCCAAACGCACTGAACCTAGCAGTGGGACGCTTAAGTTACCCTCGGGATTCAAGCGTCCGTTCGCGCGCAGATCTTCTTCGCCGAACACTTCCACGCCTACGTAGTCGTTTGGACCTAACACATACCCAGCTGGCGCGCTCGCCCCACCGCCGGCTGGAAACGCCATTCTCGCGGCAGACGCTGTACTGCCGGATCCGCTCGCTTGAGAGCCGCTGCTGCCGGGCGCAATTTGCCCTGGCAGAGAGTTCTGTAACACTGCCAGCACGAGCGTTATCGGTAACCACCGCTTGAGCGGTCCCGGTGGCAGACGGCTTGAACCCTTGTTAAAACCTAACCGTCGCCCGAACGCCAACCTGATTATCATAGAAACTGAAGGAACTGATATTGCTGCTGTCATCGCGGTGCAGGTAATAGACCCCTGCACTCAGCCACCTGGTAATCAGCACGTCAACAGACGGCTCGATAAACCAGTAGTTATCATTCCGCGGCGCACTGACGTTGTTGGCGGTACTGAAATAATTGGAATTGTCATATCCAACGCCTACGCCAAGGTAAAGACGCTGGAACAAACGCTGTTGGAAGCGGCCCACCACATATGTGTCCGTAAAATCTTGATTCGGAAGGAAACCGGAATTGTAATTTCCACGACCGGCCGCCAGGGTAAGGGTGGTTCCGTCGAATGGATTATGAACAACACCTATTTCAAATACAGGCGTTGTGTATGTGCCACGATTGCCATCAAACTGGCGAAACTCGACGCCGGTCGAAGCATACAGACCTAGTTTTGCCGTCGGCTGATAATTGAGACGCACATTCAGTTGTTCAAAGCTTTGGTTAGGCGTTGGGTTGTCTACCCAATTGTAGCCGACGGTGCCGCCGACTCCGAAGGAGACTTTTGGCAACCAGCTGTAGTAAAGGTACAGGCCACCCGACACAGTATAGTCACTGATATTACCCGGATAGAAATAGGTGTAGGAATCGAATTCGCCCTGCAAGAAGAGTTTGCCGGTCAGATCATATTGTGCTCGCATGCGCGTGGTGAAAATGTTGAGCCGCGTTGGCGCGCTTGCATCAAGATTCGCCCATAGCCCAGTGGTATCGAGGATGCTGCTGAGGTTTGCTGATTCCAGGAGTGCGATGTCCTCAGTAAGGCTCAACCGCAACCGGCCCGTGCTATATCCTCCCTCCAAGTGAATCAGTTGATTGAAAGCGTCCTGGTCCGAGTGATCGACAAACAGAATTGCGCTCGGCATATAATCCAGACGCAGATAGCTTTTGTTCCGCCCTTCCATGTCGCCGACACCAACGGTAATCTGCGGTTCGATCGCAAAATAATAATCGGAAACGCGATTAGTGTGACTGATAAAGATGTTGTCATCCCAAACGCCGCGCACTGTCAGCTGCAATGCATAATGAAAACGGCGCGGTTCGCTTGACTCCGGACCTTGATCTAGCGCCACATCTTTCGTGCTGAATCGGCCGTAAGGCCCTCCCGCTGCCGGCGACGCAACGGCACTTGTCTGACCGGTTGTGTAGTTCGTGGAAGCCGACCAGGGGTCCGGCGACGTCGGAAAGGCTTCTTCTGAGGGAGGCAAAGGAGTCGAAGAATAAGGCAACAATTCCGAGGGATTAGAAGGCAAAGGTTCCGATGCAGCCGGCATCGGCTCTGCCTGCGCGGTTGAGGTCGACTCAGCGGACGGCAGAGTTGGCTCCGACCAAGGAGGTAACGCTGTTTCTTGTAACGATTCCTGCGCTCCCGCGACAAAAACGAGCGCGAAAAATATCGCCGCGCAGACTACCATCCTTCGCCCGGTAATCACGAAAATAATCTCCATTGCATCGGCCGCCGGGAGGGCGGCATGTGCGTCAAGCCGTGGACGCACAGAGATTGACCGGGGCGCATGGCGGCGAGACTAAAGGGTTGCTACGATGAGCGTCAATCAAAAAATCCGGCGTGATCTCACAGGAATGAAATTTCTCAGTCGGCTACTTTTTGCTCGCGCAAATGAGAAGGGTGGAGCCATCGAAGACGAAAATTGCCTTGTGATCCTTCGCAGAAAACAGCTTACAGTGCTCTCCCGAGAGCGTTTACGACATGTCAAAGCGCGAGAAAACACTTAGAGTCAACGAAATCTACTATTCCATACAAGGTGAGAGCACTTGGGTTGGTTGGCCGTGTGTTTTCGTCCGTCTTACATTTTGTAATTTGCGCTGCAATTACTGCGACACCGAATACGCTTTTTACGAGGGAAAAGACCAAACCTTGAGTGCGATTATGGATGCCGCGGTGGAATTTCGGTGTCGTTTAGTTGAGATCACCGGCGGCGAACCGCTGCTTCAGAAAAACGTACTTCCACTAATGTCGATGCTTTGTGAGTCTGGTCATACCGTGCTTCTCGAAACCAGTGGCGCACACGACATATCGAAAGTCGATCCCCGCGTGCACAGGATCATGGACTTGAAAACTCCGGGAAGTGGCGAAGTGGACAAGAACCGCTGGTCGAACATCACGCATCTCACCACGCGGGACGAGGTGAAATTCGTCATCGGTTCACGTGAGGATTACGAATGGTCGAAAGATAAAGTGCAGCATTACGATCTTCCCTCCAAATGTTGCGCAGTGCTGTTCTCACCAATTTTCGGCAGGATCGACCCCCGCCAAATGGCAGAATGGATCCTCTCAGACAGACTCAACGTTCGTTTTCAGCTTCAGATGCATAAATTCATTTGGAGCCCAACGCGACGAGGTGTCTGAACGATGACAATAGGCTCGTTTGGATGATAGTTTCGCAGTCGTGAGAGCGCGCCTGACAAAAGACTTCGCTTTTGAAGCGGCCCAGATTCTGCCAAAGGCCCCCGAGGGACACAAATGTCGGCGGATTCACGGACACAGTTTCAAGGTGGAAGTTTCGGTCGAAGGGGAGGTCGATCCACAAGTTGGATGGGTTTACGATCACGCGCGGATCAGTACAGCCATGAAGCCGCTTTTAAAGATACTCGACCACTCATATCTCAACGAAGTCGAAGGCCTGGAGAATCCAACGATTGAAAAAATGGCCGAATGGTTCTGGCAAAGACTGGAGCGCGAGTGCCCTGGCCTCTGCGAGATCGTCGTACACGAGACGCCCACTGCGCGTTGCATCTATCGCGGCCGATAAGAGCCAGCCACAAGGTCAGTCCAAGGCCTACAATTCGATCGTGTACCGCTTCAGCTTATTATAAAGAGTGGGCCGTTGAATCCCGAGCAGTTCGGCCGCTTTTTTCTTGTTACCGCGGCATTCGGCGAGCGCCTGCAGAATGGCGGTTCGCTCCATGTCGTCGAGCGTTTGTACACCCTTCCGCGGCAATCCACCAACCTCAGCCTGTTGCAACACAGCAGGCAACTGTATCTCTGCCGGTAATTCTTTCACCCCGATCACCCCCTGTCGCGCCAGCACCACCGCGTATTCAATCGCGTTTTGCAGTTCGCGAACATTTCCCGGCCAGGCGTAATCAAGCATCTTTTGAAAGGCGTCCGGCGAAACGTCCGGCTCCGGCTTGCCAAGCTGGTTCGAAAATTGTCTTACGAATTGCGCGATCAACGGCGGGATGTCCTCCTTTCGCTTCCTCAACGGAGGCACTTCAATTTGGAACGTATTTAGCCTGTAATACAAATCAGAGCGGAGGCGATTCTCGGCGAGCGCCTCGGGAATCGGCATGTTCGTCGCCGCAATCAGCCTGAAGTCCGCCTTCATCGTTTGTGTGCTTCCAAGAGGTCGAAACTCCCTTTCCTGCAGGACGCGCAGGAAGCGGGTCTGCAAATCAGCCGGCATATCGGATATTTCATCGAGGAACAGCGTGCCGGCATCGGCCGCAGCGATCATTCCCGGGAAATCGTGCATCGCTCCGGTAAACGCGCCTTTAACGTAACCAAAAAGCTCTCCCTCGATCATGGTCTGCGGAAATGCCGCGCAATTGAGTTTCACCATCGGTTGTCCAGCGCGCCGGCTGCGGGCATGAGTAGTGTTGGCGATTACTTCCTTACCCACGCCGCTCTCGCCTATGATGAGCACGTTAGCGTCCGATGGCGCCATCGCCTCGATCAGTTCTGCAATCTCCTGCATCGGCTTACTTTGAAAAACCGGCATGGGCCGCCCCTCTGCTATCTCGAGACGTTTTTCGAGTTGCTCTGTCTTCGCCCGCAGTTTCTCCGCCTCTCGAACAAGGAACTGTTTCTCAAGTGCCTTCTCCACCAGGCTGAGCAGTTCTTCAGACGCATACGGTTTGCTGATGAAATGGTAAGCCCCGCGCTTAATCGATTCGATGGCGTTATGCAGAGAGTCGTGGGCAGTCAGAATGATCACCTGCACCTCAGGCAACTCGGCCTTGATCCGATCGAGCATTTCCAGACCGTGAGCATCCGGCAATTGCAAATCGAGGAGCACAAGCGACGGCGGATCAAGTTTTAAGGTCTTAAGGCCCTGGGACGCCGTGGTCGCAGTATCCACCCGATACCCGTGCCGCTTCAATAACGCTTCAAGCGTCATCAACACGGGGCGCTCATCGTCAATGATAAGAACGCGGTGGTTATCCGTTTTCATCGTATTAGGCTGCTAGTACTACGCATGACCGCCGGGCTGCAGCCTTTTATGCCGTGAAAGATGCCAGGTTTAATCATGTTCGGAATGCCCGCTCGACAGGGGAAGTGTGAGCATCGAAACAAGCGTGGCGGCTTCCGGATCGTGCTGCACCTGCAGCTTTCCTCCATGCAATTCTACGATCGAGCGGACGCGATTCAACCCAAGGCCGTAGTGACGCTGGCTGATGTTTCGGAGGGGTTCGCGTCCCCAATTTTCTGTTGAAGCGGCAAAACCGGATTTGGGTTCGCGGAGACTGAATCTTAAATGGTCATGCTCCGTCCTCGCGCTCGCCAGTAACGGTCCGTCGCCGCGATCATGGCGGAAGGCATTGGCAAAAAGCTCGATAAACACTTCCTGGAACAGTTGCGGATCAACATTCAGCATCCCGTCGACATCCATATCCCAAGTGATCTGGTCATCCTCATTTGGAAAATCGAGACTGATTTTCGCACGCATGTCAGCCAAAAAGTCAGCAGCCCCATAAGGAATCATGTGCGGTACCACCTCCCCCATTGCTTTGGAAAGCCTTTGCAAAGTCGAATTCATGCCTGAGACAACTTCGCGCAGACGCCCAATCTCGCTTCGCAGATCCTGATCTTGCGTCACTTCAGCGATGTAAGCCGATTGCAGCTCGATGGCATTCAAATCATTGCGCAGATCGTGACTCAGTTGCCGAACGAAACGAACTGTGTCCCGCCACGGCACATTTATTAAGTCGGTTCGATTCTCGGGAGATCGGTCCGCCATAAAGGTTACAACGATCGTCCGAGCGCAAATCGCTCATCAACTGTTTCTTCTCCAAGAACCACCTTGATCTGTGCATCGTTGCTTGCCAGATGTCGCAACAGATGAAACACCTCTTCCGGATCGGCATCGATAGAACGCGCGATTTCTTCTGCAGTTCTGCCTTCACCGGAAAGGGCTTTGCGAACTTGTCCTTGGAGTTCCAATAGCTTGCTGGCGGCTTTTTTGCCTGCTTCGACACCGGGTTGGTCGTAGGCATTGATATTAACCAGTGAACCGTAAAAGCCGACAGCCCGGTCGTACAGCGCGATCAGCAGGCCTACGTAAAATGCGTTGACCTCGGGAATACTCATCGTGATTGACTCCCGTCCCTTATCGTACAATGCGCTACGTGTGCCGCGCAAGAACCCCTGGAGATAATCGCCGCTCGTGATTCCATCCTCGACTTCAAACCGCACACCGCGCCGATCGTTGCGCACTTCCACAAAGGTCACAAAAAAATTCGATACTCCATCGCGCAATTGTTGGACGTAGGAATGCTGGTCGGTCGAACCTTTATTGCCGTAAACTGCGATCCCCTGATGCACAACTTCGCCGGACAGATTCTTTTCTTTACCTAACGATTCCATGACCAGCTGCTGGAGATATTTTGTGAATAAAGCCAGACCGTCCTTGTAAGGGAGAACAACCATGTCCTTTTCACCTTTCCCGTTGCCGGCGTAATACCACATCAATGCCAGCAGCATTGCAGCGTTTTTCGCGACCTCTGGCACTCGGGTACGCTCGTCCATCGCGGCGGCGCCAGCCAGGAAACGATCGATATCAAATCCTTTCAACGCCATTGGGACCAATCCCACAGCGCTCATCACTGATGTGCGTCCACCGATCCAGTCGGGCATTGGAAAACGCGCCAGCCAGCCGTTCGCTTCGGCGTGTTTGTCCAATTCGCTGCCCACCCCCGTAATCGCGACAGCATGCTTCGGAAACTGAAGTCTCTTCGCTGCAAATTTCGCTTCCGCCTCCAGCATTCCGTTGCGGGTCTCTTTGGTACCACCGGATTTGGAAACCACCACCACAAGAGTTCGCGAAAGCCCGTCACCTAGCCTATTGAATATCCGATCGAAACCCTCAGGGTCGGTATTATCGAAGAAATAAATATCCATTGAATCGCCGGGCGAACTGAGGGCGTTTGCCACGAACTCGGGTCCGAGCGCCGACCCGCCGATGCCCACGTGAAGCACGTCCTCGAACCGTGCTCCGTTCTCAGCCGTGATATTCCCGGTATGAACGTCCCTGGCGAACTTCTTAATTCGCTGGATGGTGTCTTCGATCTCCGCGCGAATTTCCGGCGTTGGCGCAAGTCGCGAATCTCTAAGCCAGTAATGACCAACCATTCGCTTTTCGGTCGGATTTGCAATTCCTCCCGCCTCCAATTCTCGCATCGCCGCAAAGGCACGCTCGATTTGTGGCAGCATTTTCTCGAATAAATCCTCAGGGAATTTCATCCGGCTGATATCAAGTGAAAAACCAAGTTCAGGGTATTCCAGGAAATACCGTTGGAACCGCTGCCAGAGTGATGAAGACGCCATTAGGAATGATACCAAGTGAATTCGATTGCGGCGTCAAGTGGCGATACTAAACTTCACCTTCTCATTATGGAGCACTCACTACGGAAACAAATGCCGCATTTGTCGGCGGGCGTGGTGGCTCTCGGATTGGCAACTGTCCTCCTTCTAGCGGGCGAAAGAGCGCTTAAACATTTCGAGCGTACCACGATTGTTTCCACCGCATCGGAGAGCTTCCGGCTAAAAAATCAGGGACTTGCCTTTCAACGCGCTGCCGCGCGTTCGCCAAACGTCTTGCCCATTTACGGCAGTTCGGAATTATTAGTACCAGCGGTTCCTGAGCGGGGAAATAATTTCTTTCGAACGGCACCGACTGGTTTCCAACTTTCGCCGGTCGGCAGCGGCGGTGCGGACACACTGATTGCGGCGGAAAAAATCGGTGCTCTCGGTTCGGCGTTACGAGGCAAAAAGCTTGCCATTTCGCTGTCCCCAGGCTGGTTTTTGTACTGCCAAACCCGGTTCCAAAGGCTACCGGGGCAACTTTTCGGCAATGGCGGCAACTGAATTGCTTTTCGGCACAGCGTTGGATTTCCACCTGAAGCGGGGCTTCGCTGCACGGATGCTTCAGTATCCCGGCACACTTGCACAAAGGCCGTTTCTTGAAATTACCTTGCGAGTTCTGGAAGCCCGCCACGGATTTAATCGCGTGGGCTTTTATGCACTCTGGCCGGCAGGAAAAATCCAGACCGCATTGTTTGAGCTAGAGGACCATTGGGCCGCGGTCCATTACATACGCAATCAAAAGAAGCCGGCCCCACAATTGCACGCGCAGACGATCGATTGGCCAAGGCTCCTTGCGAAAGCGAGCAAAATCAGCCTGGTCAATTCAGGGTACATCACACAGTCTCCCCGCTTCGAAGGAAAGATCGGCGCGGGCTCTCGTGACGACGGATTTCGGGCCGGCGTGAGGGCTTCACCGGCGTGGACGGATCTGGAGTTGTTGTTGCGCAGCCTGACAACTCTGCACGCGCAACCACTCATTCTCAGTATGCCTCTTGCCGGAAGCTTTTACGATCACGCAGGGATTTCGCGGCCGGCGCGCAACGACTATTACAGGAAGCTTGGAGCGCTGGTGGAACGCTATCGCTTTCCGTTAGTCGAATTTGAGGAGCATGACGAAGACCCGCTTTTTCTGATCCGTCATGAAAGTCACCTCACTGCCAAAGGTTGGGCACATTACGATAAGGCGCTTGATGATTTCTATCATGGGCGTTTGCCACGAACTCTATAAGTGATCATCTTTCAGCCATCGACGCTCGCCGAAAACGCCCCACATCCGTAATAGCTGCGGATTTCTCCGATGAAGTACTGCAGCTTCTAGCTCTCGTAGGCGAGACCCATGAGGTGTACACGAACCTCGACCTCCCTCTGTACGAATATCAAGTTCTCGATTCGATGAGGACAGTTCAGCTTATCCTGATGATCGAAGAGAAATTTGGTCTAAAGATTTCGCCCGCAGAATTTGAGCGCGAGCGCTGGCGCACACCGCGAGCCGTGATTGCCGATCTCGAGCAGCGACTGAGCATGTGAGCTGGCCGGAAAAACATCTCATTCTGCATCGAGTGCTGCTTATTCTTTATTATTTGGGAATTATTTTGGCGTTGATCGCGATGTATGGGCGCGGCGATTTCTCAACGCCACCCTTCGTCTATCAGGGCTTTTAGTGAACATAATCGAGACATTTAGTTACTGGGCCAGAGTGGCGCCGGAAGCAGTAGCACACGTTAGCGGGGATCGGAGTCTAACGTATGGCGAGCTAGACGAGCGTTCTGGGCGGCTGGCCGGGTATCTGACGGAACGCTTTGCCGATAATCGCAGCCCGATAGCCGTACTCGGACACCGGGAGCCGGAAATTCTGATCGCCTTCCTCGGCGCGATAAAATCCGGGCGACCCTATGTGCCGATCGACACCGCCTTCCCACAACAGCGGATCGACAAGATTCTCGCGACTTCGCGAGCTGCGGCTCTGCTTGATACAGGAGAGATCGCAAGGTTCTCGGCACACGAGGGCCCCAGTGACGACCGACACATTGAAAGAGATTCGCCTTTTTACATTCTATTCACCAGCGGCAGCACGGGTGAACCCAAAGGAGTGATCATCACCTTGGCCTGCCTCGAGCACTTCGTCGGCTGGATGCTCGCAGAGCAGCGGTTCGCCGAACGCGCTGAAGTATTTTTGAATCAGGCGCCGTTCTCATTTGATCTCTCGGTGATGGATTTGTACTGCAGCCTGGCTACCGGCGGCACGCTGTTCAGCATCAGCCGCGATTTGATCGAAAATCCAAAGCAACTTTATCGCGCGCTGTCGAGTTCCGGCATTACCACCTGGGTTTCTACGCCGTCGTTTGCGCAAATGTGTCTGGTTGAAGACACGTTCGCTGAACCGATGCTACCGCGGGTGCGACGGTTCCTCTTTTGCGGCGAGACCTTGGCGCCGCAAACCGTCGCTCAACTCTTCGCGCGATTTCCGCAAGCTCAAGTCTGGAACATGTATGGTCCTACCGAAGCGACCGTCGCCACAACGTCGATCTGCATTGACACGACAACGTTGGAAAAGTATTCACCTTTACCGGTCGGAAGGGTGACGTCCGGCGCTGAAGTTTTCATCCTCGACGATAAAGGCCAGGAATTGCCAGCCGATGAGCGCGGCGAAATTGTCATTGCAGGTCCCAATGTGAGTCCCGGCTACATTGGGCGTCCCGATCTGACGGCTCGCACTTTCTTTGAGTATCGGGGGCAGCGCGCTTACAAGACAGGCGACCGCGGGCGGTTCCGTGACAGCTTGCTTTTCTTTGAAGGGCGTATCGACGAACAAGTCAAGCTCGTTGGATATCGCATTGAGCTCGGCGATGTCGAAACGAATCTACGCAAGCTGCCGACCGTTCGGGATGCGATCGTGATTCCGGTGATCAAGAACGGGGCCGCTCAATCCCTGACTGCGTTCGTGACACTGAAGGTGCAAAGCGAGATACCGGACCTCAAGCTGGCGCACAAGTTGCGAGGCGAACTCGGTGATCTGCTGCCGGCGTACATGTGGCCCCGGAAATTCGTGTTTCTCGACAGGCTTCCCATGACTGCCAACGGCAAGGTGGACCGAGCTGCGCTGACCCGGTCGCTGTGATTCCCTACGCACATCTCACATATTTCGTTCTACTGCTTTACATAGCGGTGCCGACTGTGATTCTCGGCGTGTTTGGCATCGCCGGCTGGCGTTGGGCGCTGCTCATCACTTCGGGCATGCTCGTCGCACAGTATCTCGACGTGATTCGATTGCGTTCGCATTCTTCAGTGCGCGAAATCTGGCTCGTTTTGGCCTTTGCTATGTGGCAGCTGCTGACGGTGCGCGTTTTTGCCCGGGCCAGCGTGCGGGAAGGTGCGCGGTTTTACGGAGCGCTTGCTATAAGCGTGCTGCCTCTGGCGCTGTCGAAAGTCCTTCCACTCGTCGCGCCCAAAACGCAGTTCGGATTCCTGGGAATCTCCTACATCACGTTTCGAGCGCTCGACCTTGTTTTTTGTCTCCGGGACGGCGTAATCGCAACGCCCGGCACAACAGATCTCTTCATGTTTCTATTCTTTTTCCCGACGATTTCCGCCGGCCCGATCGACCGATATCGCCGTTTCGTGCCGGACTGGAAAAAAAAGAGGAGTTGTGCCGAGTTTCTGACTGACCTCGACGGAGCAGTACAACACTTCTTCCGCGGATTACTTTACAAATTCATATTGGCAGCATTAATCGAACAACGCTGGCTCAAGTTCGCTGCGCGTGGGCACAGCTTCGTTGCGCTACTCAGTTACATGTACGCCTACAGCTTCTACCTTTTCTTCGACTTTGCTGGTTACAGCGCTTTAGCCATTAGCGTCAGTTACCTGTTTGGCGTTCATACTCCCGAAAATTTCGACCGGCCTTTCCTCGCACGAAACATCCGCGATTTTTGGAACCGCTGGCACATTACTCTTTCCTTCTGGTTCCGCGATCATGTTTACATGCGGTTCCTCCTCGCGTCCGCACGTGGCAAGTGGTTCAAGAAAATGAATACCGCAGCGATTCTGGGATACTTCCTCGCATTCGGGTTAATGGGCTTGTGGCATGGAATCGAGCTGCATTACATCGTCTACGGCCTCTACATGGCGACGCTCCTATCGGTGTTCCATATTTTTTCCGGTTGGAAAAAACTGCACCAATACTGGCGCGAAAGCCCTCTTTCGAATGCGCTTGCCGTCTTTATCACTTTCAACGCTGTTTGCTTCGGTCTGCTCATTTTCTCCGGACACATCGGCGCTGCGCCGACGACACAGCGCCCATCTGAAAAACCTTCGGCGTCGAAGGCTGTTCCTTAGGTTTCCGGATTTACCGGGAAATGCTTGTTCTTGAGACGTTCGGGCACCGCTTCAGTCCGCTCTTCTTCGATCTGTTCCGTCGCAGCGCTCAGAGCATCGTAAGATTCGCGGCTCTTGGACGCGCGGCACATATAAGCGGTCGCGTGCGCTAGAGATATGCGTGCCTCCGGCATCCCGACAAATTCCACGGCATGCTGCGCAGCGATCGCCAACACCAATGCCTGAGGGTCGGCCAGGCCGATGTCCTCACTGGCGAAGATCACAATACGCCGCGCGATGAAGCGGAAATCCTCACCGGCATGCAGCATTTTCGCGAGCCAGTACATCGCACTTTTTTCATCCGAAGCGCGCATGCTTTTGATGAACGCGCTGATCGTGTCGTAGTGCGCGTCGCCGACCCGATCGTAAACAACGGCCTTCTGCTGGATGCTTTCCTCGGCAACTGCAAGCGTGAAATGAACCGTGGCGCTAGCGCCTGCGCTTGCGTTCTTATCTGCGGCAACCGAGGAGAGTCGCGCCACTTCTGGCGGCGTAGTGAGCGTGCCAATCTCGAGTGCATTCAAACACTTCCGTGCGTCGCCGTCACTGAGCTCTGCCAGATGACGGCGCGCGTCTC
This sequence comes from uncultured Verrucomicrobiae bacterium, assembly GCA_963807435.1. Lineage (GTDB taxonomy): Bacteria > Verrucomicrobiota > Verrucomicrobiia > Chthoniobacterales > UBA10450 > Udaeobacter. The sequence goes on along the minus strand of CAWECA010000010.1, from coordinate 344,041 downwards.
GGTCCATCTTCACTTTGCAATTTCCCAAGCCGCGCGCTTTGTCTGCCAGCGCGCGATCGATCAATTGCTCCAACTGCTCAACACGGAGCGGTTCGAGTCGGAAAACCTGCGAGCGCGACACCAGTGCGCTGTTTACATAAAAAAATGGATTGTATGTCGTGGCGCCGATCAGGCGCAAGCTTCCGGCCTCGACGTCGGGCAAAAGAATGTCCTGCTGCGCTCTGTTAAAGTGATGGATCTCATCGACGAACAGGATGGATTTTTGCCCGGATGTGCGGAGACGGTTGGTGGCAGCAGCGAGCACGCGGCGCATTTCTCCGACATTGCTTTCCACACCGCTGATCCGCTCGAATTTCGATCGGGTCATCTCCGCGATCACGCGTGCGAGCGTGGTCTTGCCGCTGCCAGGTGGCCCATGAAAGATCACCGATGGCAGGCGATCCGCTTCGATGGCGCGACGCAATAGTTTGCCCGGCGCGAGAATGTGTTCCTGGCCGACAAATTCCTCAAGCGAGCGTGGCCGCATGCGCGTGGCGAGCGGTGCGGCATCGTTCGGGGTGTCAGTCCCACGTTCATCCTCGAAGAGATCCTGCACTTGGCAAAATACGCTCGGCTCATCGCTATTGCATCTCCTGTGGCCACGGCCCGCGGGCCGTTGGCAATCGACGCGCTACGGGCGCGTAGCTACAGCAGCTTCGTGCAGCCTGCGCTGCGATTGCGGCTTGCTTTGACGATAAAGGATAAGCGAAAACTGCGAATGAATGAAACGGCTCAGCACGGTGCGGCAGCCTTTTGTGGGGCTCGCACTGATGGCTGTGACGGGAATCATCGCAGCGGAGCTCTTTCCACTACCAGCTGCGGCTCAGGTCACAACAGCGATACTACTATTAGCCGGTGTTCTAGTCTCGGAATGGAAGCCAAACTTGGCGACGACATATGTTCTTGTCGCCGCTGGTTTTTTCCTGCTTCACAATTTCGCCACAAGCAATACGACGGGACAGCAGCTTGCGCGTGAACTCAGCGAACGCCCGCGCCTGGTGACGGCGATCGGATGTGTGATCAGTGAGCCGAGGACCGGACCGAGCGGATTCGCAACGTTTCTTCTTAAGCTCCGATCAGTCGAATTCGCAGGGAAACGGGAAACCACCGGTGCGGTGTGGCAGGCGCGCTGGCACGGCGCACCCGAATTTGGTGATGAACTGAAGCTTTTTGGAACGGCGGAGCCGATCGCGCCGCCGCGCAATCCGGGCGAATTCGACATGCGCACTTATTTCGCACGGCATGATATTCGCCGAATACTCTTCGTGAGATACGCAGAGGACGGCACGTTAATTCAGCATGGCGGCGGCAACTCAATCCTGCGCGCTGCGCAAACATCGCGCAACTGGATGCAGACGGCGCTATGCAGCGGTCTGGAGAACGCCCCCGGGGTACGGGCCTTTGTCAGCGGGATCGTGCTCGGTTTGAGGCATCAAACGCCCGAAAACATTGAAGAGCCGTTTCAAGAAACAGGTACGCTGCACCTGTTCGCAGTCGCGGGCCTGCATGTCGGAATTGTAGCAGCGCTGCTTTGGATGCTGGCAACGCTCGTTAGGCTGTCACGTAAAATGGCGGCCACGATCATTATTCCACTGCTTTTCTTTTACGCTGCGGTGACCGGACTGCACGTCTCAAGCGTGCGCGCGGCGACCATGGTTTCGATTCTGGTTGGCGGTTTACTCTTCGAGCGAAAGGCTTTACTCGAAAACAGTCTCGCCGCTGCGGCTTTTTTCATTCTCTGTTGGAATAGCAATGAGCTGTTTTCTACTGGCTTTCAGCTTTCCTTTGCAGTCGTCGGCACAATTTTGCTCTTTGCGGACCCCATCTTCAGGTTCTTGCAGCTCCCAGGCGCCATCGACCCCTTCCTGCCGCGAAGCCTGATACGGGGCCCGCGCCGGTGGATGCACACCGGCTATGATTGGGTTTGCGGTGCAGCTTCCGTGTCGCTCGCTGCTTGGGTGGGTTCGTTGCCGCTAATCCTCTGGTATTTCCATCTGGTTACGCCGATTTCCTTATTGGCTAATCTCGCAGTCGTTCCGGTAGCGTTTCTTATCCTGGCCGTCGCGCTTCTCTCGCTGCTGGCGACGCCACTCCTTCCCTGGCTGGCACTCGTTTTCAATAATGCCAACTGGAGCCTGGCAACCCTGGTTATCGGAATCGTGAATTTCTTCGCACAAATCCCGGGCGGACATTTCTACGTCAATCCGTCGGACTGGGTCGAGCGCAGTTCCGTGAAGATCACTGTGCTGGACGTCGGCGCGGGCGAGGCGATTCATTTGCAAACAGGCGGCAACAACTGGTTGTTTGATTGCGGAAGCGAACGCACTTACGACCGGATTGTTCGCCGGTATTTGCAGTGGATCGGCATCAATCGCCTTACAGGCTTGGTCCTGACCCACGGTGACTCCCTGCATATCGGCGGAGCGACGGAATTGCTGCAGGATTATCCGCGCGTCCGTGTAGTGGACAATCCTGCACCTGACCGTTCCGTCGTTCATCGGCGCTTATCCAGAGCCTTCTCGAAATTGAACGACCGCAGACCAAAACCGGTTAGGCTGGTTGCGGGAGACAACTTCCCTTTGTCCCGCAACGTCACTGCGCACGTTCTGTTCCCGCCGAGCGGTTTTGCAGGTGCAACAGCGGACGACCAGGCGCTCGTCATCCGACTATCGATAGCGCCAGATACCTTCGTTTTGTTTATGTCAGACAGCGGTGAGCGGACCGAGCACGCCTTGTTGAGTTCCGGTTCAGATTTGCAAAGTCAGATTCTTGTGAAGGGCCAGCCTTCCACGGGCGATTCAGGTTCCGCGGCGTTTCTCGATGCGGTTCGTCCTAGACTAATCATTGCAACATCGACGCAGTTTCCAGAGCGCGAGCGGATCAGCGACCAATGGGCCGAACAACTTCGCGCTCGCGGAATCAAATTGTTTCGCGAGGATGAAACAGGCGCAGTGGAGCTTGAATTTTCGGGAAACGACTGGAGCGCTCGAGCTTATTTTACCGGCGAAATTTTTCGAAGCGTCAGCCGGTAAATCGGAACTTCCTGTTTGCGGAATTCTCTTTCGAATTTCGTTGACGGAAGGATGGCGCCGTCCTGCGTCCCTACGATGGCTTCGAATCGTGCGTGCGCGTTGGTTAACGATTCAATGTGACGGAAATAATCGATCTGATCGGTGGCAACGCGTAACGTGCCGTTTGGCTCCAATGCCGCTGCGAGTGCATCCAAAAAATCATGCGTGAAAACCCGGCGCTGCTGATGGCGCCGCTTTGGCCACGGATCGGGGAACAAGAGATAAAAAGCTTCGACCGAATTTTCCGGCAACAGATGCCTTACCGCAAACAAGGAGTCCGTAGCCAGCACTCTCAAGTTATCGATACTCTGCGCCTTCCGACGAACTTTTTCCACGCGCTTGGTCAAGCGCTCGACGGCAAGGAAGTTCTTGTTCGGAAACTGGTGTGCAAGGTCGCGTAGAAACGATCCATCGCCGCAACCAAGATCGACCTGTAACGGCGCGCGGCGTCCGAAAAGGTGCATCAGATCGATACACACGATCTTCAGTTCGGCCGGCGGTTCCATCACTCTTGAAAATGTCGTTGGCCCATCAACGCAGCAACTTTTCCTATGCAGTGAAACATCTTGAACAGCGTGGCGTCCAGAGCGACATGAAAGGGAGAATATGAATCGATTTTTTCTTCGCCTGTTCGCCTCGGCAACGCTTGGTGCGCTCCTGACGACGGTCAGTCATGGGCAGACTCCGTCTCCAACGATAACAAAGACTGCTGTTTTTGCCGGTGGCTGTTTTTGGTGCATCCAGCCGGCATTCGACAAAGCGCCGGGGGTTATCAAAACAGTGGTCGGTTATTGCGGCGGAACCGAACCCAATCCGACCTATAACCTCGTCACCTCGGAGAAAACAAAGTACCCGTGAATCCATCGAAATCACCTACGACCCGACCAGAATTTCATACGACCAGCTGGTCGACATTTACTGGCGACAAATCGATCCCACTCAGGCCGATGGCCAATTCACCGACATCGGCCCGAGCTATCGCGCCGCGATTTTCTATGACAGCCCGGAAGAAAAGAAAATCGCCGAGACTTCGAAAGCGAAGCTTGCAAGCTCAGGAAAATTCAAAAAAACGATTGTGACCGAAATCCTTCCGGCTATGAAGTTTTGGCCGGCCGAAGATTATCATCAAAAATATTATCGGCAGAACCCGGAGCATTTCGAAGCCTTCGAGGCAGGATCAGGCCGAGGGTCGTTCAAGAAAGACAAGTGGAGCGGCCAACAATAGTTGTGCTGCGCGCGCCAGACTTTCGTAACTCTGAAGCATGATTGGAACCCTCAATCCGAAAATTCCACCGGGCCCGCTGGATCAAAAGTGGCGCGGTCACTTGGATCATTCACGCCTGGTAAGTCCGAATAACCGGCGGAAATATGAGATCATAGTCGTCGGCTCCGGCTTGGCAGGCGGATCTGCCGCAGCAACGCTGGGAGAGCTCGGCTACCGGGTAAAATGTTTCTGCTTTCAGGATTCGCCGAGGCGCGCGCATTCGATTGCAGCGCAAGGCGGTATTAATGCGGCCAAAAATTACCAGAACGATGGCGACAGCGTTTACCGGTTGTTCTATGACACTATAAAAGGAGGCGATTTTCGTTCGCGCGAAGCGAACGTTTATCGGTTGGCTGAAATTGCCAACAACATCATTGATCAATGCGTGGCGCAGGGGGTGCCATTTGCCCGCGAATACAGCGGCTACCTAGCCAACCGGTCCTTCGGCGGCGCGCAGGTTTCGCGAACTTTCTATGCCCGCGGCCAAACCGGACAGCAGCTTTTGTTAGGTTGTTATCAGGCACTCTGCCGTCAAATCGCCGCGGGAACGGTGCACATGCTGCCATACACCGAGATGCTCGATCTGGTGATCGTGAACGGCCATGCAAAGGGAATCGTTACTCGAAACTTGCGCTCGGGAAAAATAGAGCGGCACGCAGCCGATGCGGTGATCCTCGCAAGCGGAGGGTACGGCAATGTGTTTTATCTCTCGACCAATGCGCGCGGCAGCAACGTGACAGCGACTTATCGCGCTTACAAGAGAGGGGCACTCTTTGCCAATCCATCCTTCACGCAGATTCATCCGACATGCATTCCTGTCAGCGGCGATTACCAGTCCAAGCTCACTCTGATGTCCGAATCGCTACGCAATGACGGACGGGTCTGGGTTCCGAAACGCAGCGAACATTGCGCTAAGTCGCCAACGGAGATTCCCGAGGCGGATCGCGATTATTATCTCGAACGAAAATATCCCAGCTACGGCAATCTCGCACCTCGAGACATTTCATCCCGCGCGGCGAAAGAAGTCTGCGACGAGGGCCGCGGAGTCGGACCAGGTGGTCGTGGTGTTTATCTTGATTTTGCGGACGCCATCAAGCGTTTGGGCGAAGGAACGATTCGCGAGCGCTATGGTAACTTGTTCGAGGTCTATAAGAAAATTACTGGAGAGAACGCATACAAAGTCCCCATGCGCATTTACCCTGCCGTGCATTACACGATGGGGGGTCTCTGGGTCGATTATAATTTGATGAGCAACGTTCCAGGGTTGTTCGTGATCGGCGAGGCGAATTTTTCGGACCACGGCGCAAATCGACTCGGTGCCAGCGCGTTGATGCAGGGATTGGCAGACGGGTATTTCGTTCTCCCCAACACGCTGCCTAATTATCTCGCCGGTCAGATGGGCAAACGGCCATCGCCTGAATCGCCCGAATTTCAGCAGGCGGAAGAGAGTGTCCGCGCTAAGATTGAAAGATTATTGAAGATCAACGGCACGCGGTCGCTCGATTCGTTTCATCGCGAGCTCGGGCTGCTGCTCTGGAACAAATGCGGAATGTTGCGGAGCGAAACAGGTTTGCGCGAGGCGCTCCGAATAATCCCAGAACTGCGTGAACAATTCTGGCGCGAGGTGCGTGTTCCGGGAGACGACGAAGATTATAACCAATCGCTGGAACGCGCTGGTCGGGTTGCCGATTTCCTGGAGTTCGCCGAACTGATGTGCATCGATGCTCTACAACGGGATGAATCTGCCGGGGCACATTTCCGCCAGGAACACCAAACGCCCGATGGCGAAGCGCTCCGCGATGATGAAAACCATGCCGTCGTTTTTGCCTGGGAATTTCAAGGTGACGGCCAACCTCCGAAGCTACATCGCGAAGCGCTGCATTTCGAATCCGTGCACTTGGCGCAGAGGAGCTACAAATGAATATTTCCGATCGTACCGCGCGACTGCCGGGCGCACCAACGGATGACCCGGCGATCTCTCCATACCTTTTTCAACTATGAATTTCCGGTTGAGAATCTGGAGACAAACCAACGCAAACTCCCGCGGCAAACTTGTTAGTTACGAGGTCCGCGATATTTCGCCAGACACATCGTTTCTCGAGATGCTCGACATCCTTAATGAGAATCTGGTCCAAGCGGGTCAGGAACCCGTGGCATTCGACTCTGATTGTCGCGAAGGGATCTGCGGCACCTGCTCGCTTACGGTGAACGGCGAAGCGCACGGTCCCGATCATCCGGGGGCAGTGTGCGAACTTTACATGCGAAAATTCCGCGACGGCGCGACGATCATAGTCGAGCCGTTTCGTGTTGGCGCGTTCCCAATCGTGAAGGATCTGGCAATCGATCGGAGCGCGCTGGATCGCATTGTGCAAGCGGGCGGTTTCATCTCCGCTCGCGCAGGCTCCGCCCCCGAAGCCAATTCTATTCCCGTTCCCAAACATGACGCCGATGTGGCGATGGAAGCGGCAGCTTGCATCGGTTGCGGCGCATGCGCCGCAGCATGCCCGAACGGATCGGTAATGCTCTTCACTGCCGCGAAAGTGTCCCATTTGTCGTTCCTGCCGCAGGGCCGGCCGGAACGTGAGCGTCGAGTGTCAAAAATGGTCCGGGCAATGGACGCTCAGGGATTCGGCAATTGCACGAACACCTACGAATGCGAAGCAGTGTGTCCCGCGAAGATTAGCGCTAGTTTCATAGCGAAACTGAACCGCGAATACGCGCGCGCACAGTGGCAACGGAGCGCCGGCGAATAAGCTAGTGGCGATTATTGATCTCAAGCGCTCGCACGGCCCAGCTGAACCACGCCTTCCAAAATCAAAGCGTCCTGCACGTGCATGTCCATAATTCCGGATCAAGCTGCGCTTTCGCGCGCTCCGTTACCGAACCGGGATCCGCATGCTGGCGCAGCACCGCGAAAACCGTGGATCCCGAGCCGGACATAAGTGCAGCGCCCACTTCGGGTTGCCTTAACAACCACAATTTCATTTGAGCTAGAAAAACAAACTTTTCGAAGACCGGACGCTCCAAGTCGTTTACCAGCGTTCGTTCGGCGAATTCTTGAGCGGCGTAAGAAACGCGCGGAATTTCGAGTGAGTTTTTCCAGCGAGAATATGCCCACGGTGTAGGCACACAGAACTCAGGTTTCAGCAGCAACACGGAGAGCTGTGTCTCTAATGTCGTTGGGCTGACCAATTCCCCGCGCCCTTTGCAAATCGCCGCAGATTGAAAAATGAAAAATGGAACGTCGGACCCAATTTCCTCTGCTATTTTCGCGAGCGTTTCACCTGGTAGTTTTGTTTCGAATAATTCATTGAGAGCCAGCAGAGTGGAAGCTGCGTCGCTGCTTCCCCCGCCAAGGCCCGCTGCGTGAGGAATTTTCTTTCTAAGCTCGATTGAAACACCGCCTTTAACTTTGGTTTTGTCGAAGAATAGTTTTGCCGCGCACACGACCAAATTGTCGTCTCCTTTCGGCACCGACGAATTATCGCAGCGAAACTCGATTCGTTTCGTGCCGGCGCACGGTGCGATCTCGATCTCGTCGCAAAGCGAGATCGGCGTAATGAGTGTCTCGATTTCATGAAAACCATCGGTGCGCCGGCCGAGGATTTTAAGTGAAAGATTCACTTTTGCCGGAGCGAGTACTTGCATCACCTTCAATTTGCTCTGTCATTGCGACAGAAGTCGAGGAATCTTCGCAAGGAATGAAGGACCCCGGTGAAAGAATCATCGTCGCGCTCGATGTGCCCGCAAAAGCAAAGGCACTGGAATTGGTCGAGCAGCTCCACAACGATATTTCATTTTTCAAAATTGGCCTCCAGCTTTACACAGCCGAAGGTCCCGAAATTGTCCGCGCGGTTATGGCCACCGGCGTGAAAGTTTGGCTCGATCTCAAGTTTTACGACATTCCGAATACCGTCGCCCGAGCAGTCGAGTCCGTTAACACCCTTGGCGTGCACATGCTGACTATTCATTTGAGCGGAGGCAGCGAAATGATTCGCAGTGCGATTGCCGCTCGAGCGCGTTCGATGCTGCTGTTGGGAGTGACAATTTTAACAAGCTCCACCGAACAGACGCTCCGCGAAATGGGAATCCCAGGCGCCGTTGAAGATCAGGTGATCCGGTTGGCCAGGGTCGGGGTGGAAGCAGGAATCGATGGAGTGGTCGCAAGTCCGCATGAAATCAAATCGCTTCGCCGCGAGTTTGGAGACAGAATCAAAATAGCCGTCCAGGGAATTCGGCCAACGTGGGCTGAACCGGGCGACCAGAAACGTTTCATGACTCCGCGCCAAGCATTAGAAGCGGGCGCAGATTACATCGGCATCGGCCGACCGATCACCTCGCATCGGAACCCAAGAGAAGCGGTGGCAAAAATTCTGGAAGAGCTTTGCTCTTGATCATGTCAAGCCAAGTCGAGGCATCTCGGGAAATTTCCAGCTCCAGAAAATTCAGAGATATTTCGACTTCCTCCCACGCTGACAAGGCTTTGTTCGCCCACTTAAGTGTTTATGACTACCAACGCCCGCACTCGGCAGCGGTGAATATGGCCATCGATGAAACCCTGCTCGAATCGGCGACAATTCCAACCATTCGCTTCTATCGCTGGTGTTCCCCTGCCCTATCCTTCGGATATTTTGTGAAGTTTTCCGATGCGGCGATTGCGGCGGGAGAGCGTGACTTGGTTCGGCGTTGGACCGGTGGCGGGATCGTTTTTCATGGGCAAGACCTCACCTACGCAGTTGTGGTCCCGGCAAGCGACCCTGCTTTTCGAGAATCCTCAACCGCTATCTACGAAAAAATTCATCGCGCTTTGGTCGAGGCGCTCAACGCTATTGGCCAACCCGCAGTTGTAGCCGGCGGCGCTGACCCCGGCAGCCCAGCGGTTTCGCTCCGAAAAGGCCTCACCGGTGCCGCCGGCAACTGTTTTGCCAATCCTGTTCACGCCGACGTGATGGTTGATGGTCGAAAAATCGCCGGAGCGGCACAACGCCGAACCCATCGCGGTTTGTTGCAGCAAGGCAGCATTCAAGGCATTCCGACTAAAGCTGGTCTCGCCCAAAAATTTGCGCAGTCGCTTTCCCCCAAATGCAGCGAGTCCGAGATCAATGACGAAATCTTCCAGCGCGCACGAGAATTAGCGCGGGCAAAGTACGGAACTCGATCCTGGCTCCGTATGAGGTAGAAGCGCATCGCGCGTGCTCAATCGCTCTTTGGCAAGCTAGAAGCTTGCCCTACCTTACCCGCCTCGCTATCCTCGCATCGTGGAACTTTTCACTCGCCCGCACTCGAGCACCACGCATCGCGCCCTCCCAAGTGCGAGCGGCTCCGCGGCGGTTTGTCTGACTGAAGTGGCAAAATTAGTTCAGCCCCAACTTGAGCAGGTCGAGAAACGCATTGCGGAACAGGCATCGGCATTCGATCCCGCGATCGAAGGATACGTGGTTTACGCAGTGGGGAGCCGAGGCAAACGTCTTCGGCCGCTGCTGGCTCTACTCGCAGGTGGCGCGACAGGCACAATCAACTCCGGTCATGTGGATCTCGCAGTCATCGTCGAGTTGATTCACATCGCCACGCTGGTGCACGACGACGTTATGGACGAAGCAGAACAGCGGCGGGCACAGCCGACAGCGAATGCGCGCTGGGGAAATTCATTAAGCGTTTTACTGGGCGACTGCCTTTTTGCGCATGCGTTGACTTTATCGACAAATTTTCAGAAGTCTGATATTAGCCGTGCCATAGCGCGCACTGCTGCGACGGTTTGCTCCGGCGAAATGATTCAGACGCAGCGCCGGTTCGATCTGAACCTGACTGTCGAGGATTATTTGCGGATCGTGGAGATGAAAACCGGATCGCTTTTCGCCGCTGCAGCGGAGTTGGCCGCGAAGATCAGCGAAGCCGATCCTGATGTGATCGAAACCTTTACGAGCTTTGGTTTTCAAATCGGGACGGCTTACCAGATTTATGATGATTGCGTCGATCTTGCTGGAAGCGAAAGCGTAACCGGCAAAACGCTCGGCACAGACTTGCGGAAGGGCAAATTCACGCTGCCAGTTTTGATCTTTCTCCAGTCTGCTTCCGAATTCGAACGCGAACGTTGTTGTCAGCTTGTGCTCGACGAAAAAATCGAAGAGATGATTGAGCTGTTAAAGAACGGAGCGAACAACGGCGCATTAAACGAGTCCATCGCGGCCGGCATCGATCTGATTCGCAAAGCGCAAGGTGCACTGGACGGGGTCGCATCAAATCGTTATGCCGACGCGCTTTTCTCTCTCGGCGACGCGATGTGTGACATGTTCGATCAACTTCGCGTGTGAGATTCCTTTGCAGAGAAGATCCAGCTTTTTGGAAATCTCACCTGAGCGTCGCAGGAGTTCCGCCCCTCAGGTCCTGATATGCCTCAACTGAAAATCCGCGAGATGCCACAGGACGAGCGTCCACGGGAACGGTTGCTGGCACGCGGGGCTGATGCTCTCAGCAACGCAGAACTGATCGCGATTCTGCTGCGCACCGGCCGGCAGGGCATGAACGTGGTAGACGTCGCTCGCGAGTTGCTCGACAAATACAAATCGTTCGCGGAGTTGAGCCGTTGTTCCGTGAAGGAACTCAGAACAATCAAGGGAATCGGGCCCGCCAAGGCATTGGAACTTGTGGCTGCGTTTAATCTCGGAAAGCGCTTCGCTCAAGAACCGTTGTCCCAGCAAAAGCTCGATTCACCGGAATTGATTTACAGATTACTGGGAGACGAGATGCGGATGCTACGCACTGAGTCACTGCGAGTTGTTACTGCTTGACACGCGTTACCGTTTGCTGCGCATCGAATCGATATCTCTTGGAAGCGTGAATGAAAGTATCGCTCACCCGCGCGAGATTTTTCGACCGGCCATCACTTACTCCGCATACGCTGTAATCGTTGTGCACAATCATCCTTCTGGCGATGCATCTCCCAGCCAGACCGATCATGGCTTGACCCGACGCCTTGCCGAAGCCGCCGAGCTTCTTCAGATCAAGTTGCTTGACCACATCATCATCGGCGCACCATCGGATAGCAGTCCGGGCTATTTCAGTTTCAAGGAAGCGGGCGTCTTGTAATCACGGAAATCCACGTCCAATTCCGATATCCAAAACATGCTCGACGCGAAAATTCATCCGAACGCAATCGTCGATCCGAAGGCGAAAATCGGCGACGATGTACACATCGGCCCGTTTTCGATCATCGGGCCGCACGTAGCAATCGGTGATAAGACAGTCGTGCAATCGCACGTGGTGATTGAGGGCGAGGTCGTAATGGGCCGCGGCAATTTTATCGGACACGGCGCGATCGTGGGCGCTCCGCCGCAGGATATTTCGTTTACATCTGACCGAAAAACGAAAGTGGAGATTGGTGACGACAACATCATCCGGGAGTACTGCACTATTCACCGCGGCAGTCCCGATGGCAGCGCCACCAAAATCGGCGACAAAAATTTTCTCATGGCCGGAGCGCACATCGGCCACAATTGCGTCATTGGCGACAACGTCATCATTGCAAACAACTGCTTGCTGGCCGGACACGTGCGTGTGGACGACGGCGCATTTCTCGGGGGTGGATCAACGTTTCATCAGTTCATGCGAATCGGACGATTGGTAATGGTGCAAGGGAGCTCAGGATTCGGGAAAGACCTGCCACCGTTCGTTGTCGCAGCGGAGCGCAATCGTGTTTTCGGACTGAATATCGTCGGACTGCGCCGCGCCGGGCTCAACGCAAAGGATCGAGACGAAATCAAGGAAGCGTTTAAGTTAATCTATCTAGGCGGATTCAATACGTCGCAGGCGCTTCAAAAAGCAGCGACACTACGTTTGGGCGCGCCAGCACGTGAATTTCTGGATTTTATCGCTACTTCGACGAAGCGCGGGATTTGCCCTTTTAAGCGCGGCAGGGACGACGACGCATCGAGCTGAGGACAATATTTTATCCCCCCTGCACTGGCGGCATGATTGCGATCTCTTCGCCTGTCTTCAGTTCGTAGTCGCGGCGCACAAATTCCAATCCTGCGCCAATCAAAATGCTTTTGTCATGTGCACGAAGCGCAGGCCGTTGGACATAGATCTGTTCAAGCAAATCATGAACAGTGGCACCTTGCGGAAGGTCAATCTCCAACTCGCGCATTCCAACCAGATCACGCAATTGCGCGTAAAATAGCATTCGCACTTTCATTTGCGCCGTTCCTCAACCAATTCCTTTTAGCACGCCGATGTACGGCAGATTGCGATAGCGCTCCATAAAATCGAGTCCGTAACCGACTACAAATTCGTCCTCGATTTCGAAACCGACATAATCGACGTGAACCTTGTGGATGCGCTGCTTACGTTTGCGTAACAACACGCAACTCCGAATGCTACGCGGCTTAACCGCTATCAGTTTCTCACGAACAGCAGCAAGTGTGTGGCCGGTATCGAGCATATCGTCGACGATCAAAACATCGCGGTCCTTTACCCTCGGAAGCGCATTCTGCTTGAAAATCACATCGCCGCTCGTTTGCGTTTTTCCGTGGTAACTCGCCACGCTCAGACAATCTAATCGCAAAGGAAGTTGAAGTCGCCGCAGCAGATCTGAGGTGAACATAAGGCTTCCAGTCAGGAGAGCGATTACACTCAACTCTGGTTCACAGTAATCAGCGGTGATTTGCGCGGCAATCTCATCCAGCCGTTGGTGAATTGCCGGCTCGTCAAGTAACACACGCTCGATATCACTTTGCATTCGAATTAGCACATGCGTCCTCGCGTGCGCATCACCAGCGTATGCAAGTGAGACGCGCTGGCCAAATGAGGCGGCGCTGCGCTGTCTGCCTCGATTTGAGCCTTGATCTCCTCAGGCTTTGGCAACGGCTTTGATCCGCCGACTTCTGAGGATTCGTACTGCGCCTCCGCTGCGCCGAATCGAATTAGGTCATCAAAACGCACCTCCGTTTCTCTGACCGGTTTGCCGTTGACGTTCGTATCGTTCGTCGAGTCAATATCTTTTAGCCTGTAGGTGTTGCCTTCCAGCAGCAATTGGGCGTGGTACGTCGAAATGGAAGGATCATTGACCACGACCATGTTATCCGGCGCGCGCCCGATGGTGATGGGCTCATCCACTAACTCATGTGTAACGCCCGAAATGATCAGCTTTGGCATGACGCAAACGTCAACTGTCCCGTCGAGCCAAGTCGAGACACCTCTAATTGTCAATAGTGGGCCGAACTATTGAGTCGCCACGAACGGGAGTCTCGCTCTAGGGCACTACAGTCAGTGTGAGATCGTTCTCGTCACCGCCCTCGACTCAGCCGCACTGCTTCGTTCCGCGCCTGTGGCTGATCGGGAAATACGGTGGGACGCACGTGCGAAATACTGGCGGTAGATACTGATCCCAGCACCGACAGTTGGTTGCCAACCAGCACCACCAATGCGCCTATTCGGCGCTCGGGCCATACGGCAGTGTGGACTGGCACTGAAGTGGTCGTCTAGGGCGGAACTACCCGCACTTTGAACTACCTGAATAGTGGCGGGAAATATGATCCGAGCACAAACACTTGGATCGCAACCACCATTGCCGGGGCGCCCACCGGCCGCGACCGACACTCGGCGGTGTGGACAGGCCGTGAAATGATCGTTTGGGGTGGAAGCAACGGCACCCAACTAAATACCGGCGGTAGATATAATCCGGACACCGACAGTTGGAATGCCACCACCACAACCAACGCGCCTGAAGCGCGCAACTTTCACACCGCAGTGTGGACTGGCAGTGAAATGATCGTCTGGGGTGGCAGCGACTTAAACACTGGTGGAAGATACAATCCGGACACAAACAGTTGGATTGCCACCACCAACAACAACGCACCTGCTGGACGCTATTATCACACAGCAGTGTGGACAGGGACTGAAATGATCGTTTGGGGCGGAGACACTGCCGGCATATTTCTAGACAGCGGTGGGAGATACAATCCCAGCACAGATAGCTGGGTTGCCACTTCCACCAATGGTGTGCCTGTTGCGCGCGCCTATCATACGGCCGTATGGAGCGGTAATGAAATGATCGTTTGGGGCGGCGTCGATAATTCTTCAAATTACCTGAATACCGGCGGCAGATACAACTCGCGTACAGATAATTGGTTCGTTACTACGACCAGCGACGCTCCCGCCGGCCCCTACGTTCACACCGCGGCGTGGACCGGGAGCGAAATGATTGTCTGGGGCGGAATCAACGGCCTGTATTTGAATGATGGCGGCAGATACTGCGCAGAATCTGGTGCGCCAACACCGAGTCCGACTCCAACACCGACGGCGACTGCAACTGCAACTGCAACGCCAACCCCGACTACTACTGTACCGCCGCGGTTCACACCAACCCCAAGGCCTCGTCCGACTCCACCGCCGCGCCCACTACCTTTGGCGGTTAGTTAGCGCATGGACGAAAAACTTGTTGGGCTAGAACGTAAAACCAGGCCCTGCCATTTGTTGCGCGACGCCAGACTACGGGACGACCGTGAGTGTGAGGTCGTTCCCGTCGCCGCCGTCGTAGCTCACCTGATAGTTGTTGGGGCCAACGGTGAAGGTTGAATTGTCAGGCAGGTTGGCAAAGACGCCGGTGATCGGGAATCCTGACGTATTGTTGATGACTGTGAACACGGTGCCTGCCGTGAGCCTTCTGTTCGCGATCGGGCACAAAGCTAAACTGCGCCCCGTTTTCAATTGTTACTCCCTTTGCCATGACTTGATCGGCGGTGACAGTCCTCGTATTGACTTCGCACGGGTAGGTCGCGGCGGCGGGGTGGGCCGAGGCCTCGGTGTTACGTTGGGACGCGGAGTTGGCGTTGGCCTGGCTGTGGGCGTAGGAGTAGGCGTCGCAGTAGCATTAGCAGTAGGAGTAGGCGTCGCAGTAACAGTGGCAGTCGCTGTAGCTGTAGCTGTAGGAGTCGGTGTTGGGCTAGGGCCGGCGGTCACCTCTACTGTTCCAGGGCCCGCAAATTCAGGGAGTGGATTGGGAGCGCCACTCTTTGGGCTTCCATACACACCCGGTGGTTGCGGGATACCATTCACGACTAAGGAGGCGATGACGTCTGCAGACCCGGTAAAGTTAAGATTGATAATTGAGCCGCTTACGAGAACCAAACCGACCGTATCTGCGATGTACTGATTGGTTGTCCCCCCTTCAAACGTCAGCGTTCCGCTGCCGATCTTGGCCAGCGAACCGCCACCCTGGATGAAACCGGAAAAGGCGGTGCTCAAGTTGTTGCTGCCTACCGTCAGAGTGTTTAAACCCAGAAACACCAAGCCTTCACCGGCTAAAGAACCGATCATTACCCCCGCTGCGTTGCGACTGTTGCTAATATCCAACTCTCCGTTGCCAAGGAGCGAGATACTGGCCGTGGCACCTCTTGCGTGGTCCTCGAAAACGATCGCGCCGCCGTCGCTCCCATCAACTCCGCCGTTGGCAGTGATGGTCGCATTGGCGGCTGTGCTGTTATCCGTAAAGAGCAAGGACGAGCCAGCTAGATCCTGTGCCGTGCCGCCGTTGATCGTGAAACTGCCATTGGCTGCCGTCGAGCCGCCGCTGAATAGAATGAAGCTACCCACTTCGCCGATGCTGCTCGCTCCCACCGCCGTGAAATGACCGTCTCCTGCGCTCGAAGACTGGAGCGAAATAGATGTTGCTCCCAGTGAACATGTTTCCGCCGACGCAGGTTATAACGGCATGGTCGACGGTGGCGCTCGGGAAAAAAGAGATAAATGCGCTAGTGGTAACAGTAAATATTGCATTAGCAGCCGTAGCGTTACCAGAAAAATTAACCTGTGTCCCGTTACTGGCAGTGACTGTTGCATTGGCGGCCGTCGTGTCGTCCGAGAAGTCTATTGAGCCTTGGTAAATATCTGTGCTATCTACCATCAAAGCTCGCTGATCCTGCGGAGGCAAAATTCCAGAAGACAAAAAATGTGCCACTAAAGGATGTCATTTCCCCCGCAGTAGCGTTGTTCTCAAAGAATATCGCTCCATTTGGAACCTGAGTCAGCGATTGGACAACGCCCGAATTATTCACTATGCCCGATCCCGTTGATATCCAAGTTTGTGCCTGAGTTCATAGTAATCGTAAATGGATCAGCGCCGCTGTTGAAGACGACGCTGTCAAGTTCAACTGTGGAGTTCACTGAAAAGATTCGTGACATCCGAGGTGAAAAAAGTCGCTATGTCTGACGGTCCATTTGGCACTGTGTTCGGCACCCAGTTAGTAGCGGTGTTCCAATCTGCGCTCGCAGGATTCATGCTCCACGTTGCACTGCCCGCCATGCAGTGCCGCTGCGCGGCCAGTGACGATAGTAGCGCAGCGGCAATAACAAACGGCAATATCTTTATCAAAATATTAAAGATGAGCTTGTAGAAACGCAATCACTTGAACGCTCACGCACTGGGGAGGCGTGGTCAGCGTGTTGACCTCATGCCAGTAATTGAAGGCATGCTCGCTAATACCCGGTAGGGTGTACTCAATGACATCAGCGGTTGGGTCTCGGTTTAGCAAGGCGTTTTTCATATTCACTGACTGATCGGGAAGCACTATAGGTTCATTCTGTGAGGCGTAGAGTCGAACGGGCGGGATTTTCGCTGCCGCGGCGACGAGGGAGATGGGCGAATCCAAATATTGAACGTTCACATAGCCCGCGGCGTGGTCGGTCGTGTTTGTATAATTCTCCACGTCATTGATAAATGTCGGTCCAGGCATCGGTATCGGAGGCTGCAATCGTAAACGCCGGAAAGGCCCACCGCCGCTTTGATGTTTGCTAGTGTCGTTGAACTCCAACCGGGCACAGTTGGATTTGGATCAAGCGCTGCCCAGAGCGCGTGAGTTCCTCCTGCGGAGCCACCGATCAAGAAGATTTTCTGATTACACTGGGCGTCGGCTAGCGCTGCCAGGATTTCTTGCTTTACGTCGTTAGATTGCTCCGGAGGCCGACCGGAAGCGATCCCGGCAGTAGTTAGATCGTGCTTATGCTGACCCGTTAGCAGGCCGGGAGGCGCCAAACGATATTCAATCTGAAAAACGAGGAAGCCGGCATCAGTCAGATCTTTAGTAGCCATGCGCTGGTGTACCTCACCGCGGTCGTCGTAGTACTTGAATTCGCCGACGTGAATACTCACTACCGTTGGGTACGGTCCTGAGCCCCAGATCCCCGGGTCCGGCAGAAAGCGAATACGATGCAATACTGTATGGTCTGTGGGGTCATAGGCGGAGGGCTGATAATCGGGAGCGAGCGTCTCCTCCGCATTGTTCGGGGGTGTATTATCCGGACAGGGGGTAGGACTTTGAGCCAGCGAGAATCCGCTGCCAAGAATTAGCGTGAGCGAACAAACACAGGCACACCAGATTGCTCTGTGTGCTGTGGCTGGGTGCTGTGGGTGGGTGCTGTGGGTGGGTGCTGTGGGGATATGTTTTCATAGTGCCATCGAGAAGAACAAATTTCGCCTCTTGCGTCAATACTCAATCGTCAGAGACATGAAATTTGTTTTTGCCGTGCTCTGGCCTTACGGCTGACGATCCAGGATCTTCTCCAGCTCCGCCAAGACAATCTGCCTCGATGCGAATATTTTCGCACGGAGCAAGGCGAAAAACGCAGCGGATCACCGACGGATTGACCGGCAACTGTCGCGCCCGCATAGTGCCCATTCTCATGGCCATCGAGCTGACGCGCAATTTTTGCATTATCGCGCATATCGATCACGGCAAGACGACATTGTCGGATCGGTTGCTGGAGCGCACGGGCACGATCCAGGATCGAGAGCGACAGGACCAGCTTCTGGATTCGATGGATTTGGAGCGGGAACGCGGGATCACGATCAAAGCGCATCCGGTGGCGATGCATTACAAGAGCAAGTCGGGCGAAACGTATCGGCTGAATCTGCTGGACACGCCGGGGCATGTCGATTTTGCCTATGAAGTGTCGCGTAGCCTGGCAGCGTGCGAAGGCGCGCTCCTGGTGATCGACGCGGCGCAGGGCGTGGAAGCGCAAACGGTGGCGAACGTTCATCTGGCGCACAAACAAGGGCTCACGATTATTCCTGTCATTAACAAGATCGATCTGCCGAATGCCGATGTCGCGTCGGTGCTGCGTCAGTTGGAAGAGATACTCGCCATCCCGGCAGAGGAAGCCGTTTCAGCAAGCGCGAAGCTCGGGACTGGTATCGAGGAGATTCTCGAGGCAATCGTTGCGCGCATTCCGCCGCCGGAACGGCCGGCGGACGAGACGCTGCGCGCGTTGGTATTTGATTCGGTGTTTGATATCTATCGCGGCGTTATCGGCTATGTGCGGGTTGTTTCTGGAACAATGGAAGCGAATCACGCAACCATGTTAATGAGCAACAACGCGCGTTACGAGATCAAGGAGGTAGGCGTGTTTACGCCCAAGATGCGTGTCCAGGACAGGCTGAATCCCGGCGACGTCGGTTATTTCATCGCAAACATCAAATCAACGGCCGATATAAAAATCGGCGACACCATTACCGATCAGCGGCATCCCGCGCGCGCGCCGCTTCCTGGTTTCCAGGAAATTCATCCAATGGTGTTCAGCGGGATTTATCCGATTAACACCGGCGATTTCGAACGCTTAAAAACTGCAATCGGGAAGCTGCGCCTCAACGATTCGGCATTTGTCTATCAACCCGAGAGCTCGGTTGCGCTCGGATTTGGATTTCGTTGCGGATTTCTCGGCTTGCTTCACATGGAAATCATTCAGGAACGGCTCCGGCGCGAGTACAACATGGACATTATCGCGACGAGTCCAAGCGTGATTTACGAGGTATTGACCACGCGCGACGAAAAGCTTTTGATCGACAACCCGGCGCATCTGCCCAACCCGAGCATGATCCGGGAAATCCGGGAACCAATTGTAAAGGCGTACGTGCTTTGCCCGAATGAAAACATCGGCGACATCCTGCAACTCATACTTGAGAAGCGCGGGCTAATGGAGCGGACCGAATCGCTTGATACCCGCCGGGTAATGTTGCATTGCGAATTGCCGCTCAACGAAATCCTGGTCGATTTCAATGATAAGATTAAGAGCCTCACGCGGGGATACGGTTCGATGGATTACGAGCACGCCGGATATCGGCCGGCGAAATTGGTAAAGCTCGATCTGCTCGTCAACGGCGAACCGGTCGACGCGTTTTCGACGATCGTGCACAAAGATCGCGCCGAAGCCCGCGGACGGCAGTTGGCGGCAAAGCTTAAGGAAGTCATCCCGCGCCAGCTTTACGCGGTGGCTATCCAAGCGGCGATCGGCGGGAAAATTGTTGCTCGCGAGACGGTTTCCGCTTTACGAAAAAATGTGACCGCGAAATGCTACGGCGGCGATATTACCCGTAAACGGAAATTGCTGGAGAAACAGAAGGAAGGAAAGAAACGGATGAAAAGCATCGGAAAGATCAATATTCCGCAGGAGGCCTTTATCGAGGTTCTCAAGGCGCAATGAAACTTTCTGGCATGTAGAGCGAGGTCGGGACATCTCTGGATCCCATTCCAGAATTGGCGAGAGATTCCTCGACTTCGCTCGGAATGACAGAAAGATAGTCGATTCACCCATGTTTACATCCCGTTACATTAAGCATAGTCGACTTCTTCTGCGGCACGCCCGGAAATATCTGCGTTACAAGGACGATCTGCTCAGCACCGCGGATAGGGAACAAGTCGTCGCTGAAATGCAGGTGCTACGCACCGCAGTACGTGAGAGAAATCGCGAGAAGACTCACAACGCCGCAGAGACACTTGATAGGACGCTCCACAAAATAACGCCCGTAACCTGGGAGTCGCATTGGCGAGAAAACTGCGAAGTGATTCTGGTGGCCATAGTGATCGCAGTGGGGATTCGTTCTTACTTTCTCCAGCCGTTTAAGATTCCTACCGGCTCGATGCAACCGACATTGAACGGCATTATCGGTCATCCCAGCGCTGAACCGCCGCCCGATATTCTGCGACAGGTAGTGGACTTCGTTGTTCTGGGCCGCAATTATATCAATGTGGTCTCAAAAGAAGATGATCAGATATTTGAAATCGTACCAAAAAAAATCGGTTTCTTTTTCACATTTTCGCGATTGGTCTGTCAGCGGCAAAGTTTTCTTGTGTATGCCTCACCCGACACGCTGCGCCAGGATTTCAACGTCTTCCCAGGTCGCCTTTGTCATAAAGGTGAAGTGATCGCCAGAGGGCCAATTGATACGGGTGACCAGGTATTTGTAGATAAATGCAGTTACAACTTTGTGAAACCCTGTAACGGAGATGTTTTCGTCTTCAGGACAAACCATATCCCTGCGATTCGGGAGGATCCGGTCGCAGGCGCGCCTTTTTACATCAAGCGCCTGGCCGGTCTGCCTCGCGATCAGTTGCGCATTGATTCGCCGTTTCTTTATATCAACGGCAAGAAAGCGCAGGGCTACGGCTTCGAGCGCGTGATGTCGGCGAAACCACCTTATCGCGGTTATGGGCCGGGCCGCGAATTTTTATCCAAACCAGATCAAACGTTCACCGTACCGTTCAACGGCTATTTCGCCCTCGGTGACAACAGTTACAACAGCTTTGACAGCCGATATTGGGGAACGGTGCCGGTGGAAAACCTGGTTGGCCGCGGTTTGTTTGTGTATTGGCCATTTTATCCGCATTTTGGGCGTATTCGTTAGGTTAATATTGGAGTAATGGACTGATGGAACATTGGAGTGATGTTCTGGGCCGCGTTACTCCATTGAACCAATATTCCACTCTCACCGCTGCAATTCTTTCCGAGGCGTGGCAGCCCGCGCAGGCCACATACGGGTTACTGGGGCTTTGCGGCGGGTATGCATTGGTAATGGTGTTTGCTCCTGTTCGGCAGGCGCTGGGTGATGGTTTTCGCTGTCTTCGCCGATATCAACGCATTTGGATCGCTTTCGCTGTCCTGGGGTTTGGTTATTTCATCTTTCAGTTCGTCACTTTCACGCCCATCCGGACCTGGGCGGATTTGGAACCGAGCCAGATCACCTCGTTGCCGGATTGGTCCTGGCCGCGCCTGAGTGAGATATGGCGGGAAACCCTGCTGCCCGCGCTGGAGGGCGTGGCGGGAATCTTCGACAACGCCACCACGACCTATCCGCTCTCGGTGATCGCCGCCATGCTGCTCCTTCTGAATTGGCGGGGATTGCACGGCTCACTGGTGCGGGCATTACGGAAACGGTATGGCTTTTGGGGATACCTCCCTTATTTGATCCTGTTGTTGAGCGCAGCTGCTTCGCTCCTAAAGCCGTTAGTGTTCTGGAGATTGCCGGAATGGAGCCAACTTTTCGCAGCCGCCGGTCTGCTGCGGGTTTCCGCTACAGTGGATGCGGCCGCATTCATCTTTGAATACCTGCTGGGTGTTTATATCCAGGTATATCTCATTACTGTTTGCCTGGCGTGGATAAAGGGCGTCAGCTTTGAGGAAGGCGAATTGTTCCGGTTCGCCATGAGGCGCTTCAGCTACGTTTTGAAATGGGCGGGTATTCTTGTTGCGGTCAGCACACTGATCGTCCGGTTTCCGCTCGTTCTGGCTTATTTCAAGAATGTTCCCGGCGTTCTCGATTATCTGCCAATTGCGCGGGTGCTGATGAGCGGTTTGATTATCACGTTTTGTTCGGTCCAAATCTCACTTGCCTTGCACAACGAAACGTTGATCGAAGCAATGCGTGCGCACGGGCGTTTCGTTCAAAGAAATGCGGTGCGGCTCGGATGGTTCCTCGTGATTTGCGGCATTCACTTCTATCTCCTGATGCTTTGCGACAGCATCTTGCGCGGCGCCATCGCCAATCGATTGGGCGCGCTTTTCTTGTGGAAATTCACTTTTGCTTGTCTGCGGGGAGTGGTGACTGGCTGGCTGTTGGCTTCATGGGTCTGCCTGTTTCGGCAATGCGAGGCAGGCCGCATAGACCAGGAAAAATGGATTCGATATTGACCAGACAGCTTAAGATAAGGCGAACGTGAATGCGACGAGTATCACGCGGCAGAGCAAATCGAATCTGGCACTGGCGTTTGTTTCGTTAGACCGCGAACGGAAGCGGGACATTACGATTTTTTATGCCTTCTGCCGGGTGGTCGATGACATTGCCGATTCGCCACAGCTAAGCGTGATGGAAAAACGAACGCAATTGGCGACCTGGCGTCACATGCTTCGCGCTGCAGCTCCAGATGAGCCGGCCCTTGCTGTCGATGTAAGGCAATTACTGCAAAAATATTCGTTAACCCCCGAAATGTTGGAGGAAATTATTGCCGGGGTTGAGATGGATTTGAACATTCTGCGCTATCCTACTTTTGAAGATCTTCGCGTTTATTGTTACCGGGTCGCCAGCGCAGTTGGGTTGGTCAGCATCGAGATTTTCGGTTATCGAAATCCAGGCTGCCGGGAGTACGCGATCGATCTCGGACTTGCATTACAAATGACAAATATTATCCGAGATGTGTGGAAGGACTTCCAAGCCGGGCGCATTTATCTGCCGCAGGAAGATCTGGCGCGGTTCCATTATTCCGAGGCGGAGCTGGCGAAACAACGACACAACGCGGACTTCGTCCAAATGATGCAGTTCGAAGCGGCACGAGCGCGGGAATTTTTCACTCGCGCCGCGGCTGTGCTGCCGCTCGAGGATCGCCGTGCGATGGCGCCCGCGGAACTCATGGGTTCGATTTATGGCGCCCTATTGCGACGAATTGAACTGGACAACTTTCGAGTCTTCGAAAAAGAATACCGGTTAAGCAGCCTTGAGAAGGCAGGCCGGATTACGGCGCATTGGTTCAAATCGTTTTTGAATTTGTCGCGCCAAGCATCCGTCTGATAACTCGGCTGCGAAATCTCTACCGAGGAAAAAATATGAAATTAAAATCCATGAAACTTATCGGCGTAGTTTTGGTCGGGCTTCTTGCAATTGGCACAACTTTAAATGCACAGGGCACCGACTCTCGGATAAACCAGGGCCACCGCGTCATAGAAGCATCGGCAATCACCAAAGCGGACGCTGAGAAAAAATATCCACCACCACAAGGAAGTAAGTATCCCGTCGCAACCCGGGATGCGCATGACAAGTCCGGAGTTGTTACGAGTCCGTATCCGCCATACCAACAATATGATTGCTCGAAAGTTAACCACGGCGGGCTGGTGTTCGATATACGCGCAAAACACGTATTCGTTTATCCCTGATAAGGGTTCGATCGAAGGATCGGCTCAGATACATTTACTGGTTCTCATGGCATACATCGCGGAATAGGGGGGTATTATGCGGGTAACGATTTTCTCGGGAAGTTTGGTAATCATGTCGACTTGCTGCTGCATTTTGACATCATGTGACACTCCGGTGGGTCAGGGTGCAGCATTAGGGGCTGCCACCGGGGCCGTAATCGGCGGCGCTGCAACTGGCAATGTGCGCGCCGCATCAATCGGTGCGGCCGCCGGGGCCGCTGCCGGTGCGTTGACAGGCAGGATTATTCAGGAGAATCAAGCGGCCCAATACGGGCCGCCGCCCCCAGGCGGTTTCCCGATTGCGCACTGGGCAGGCAGACCCGGCTTCTTTTACAGTCCTTACACCGGGCGCGTTTACGACCTGCGCGGTGTGCCGCCTGGGGCACTTACGCGCGACGTTGATACTGGCCAGCTCTTCCGCAGACCATAAATGACCCGCCGCGCTGCGGCGGTCGGCACATCGCGCAAGTCCTGCGCTACCGCAGCATTTGAGCTTGCAGTTTATCAACGATTGCTTTTGCCTGATCTGTCATCGTCAACAACTCCGGCCACGGTCTGTGATAGTTTTCTCCCGGTAATTTTCGGGTGGCATCAAATCCCATGTGAGAGCCGATATTTTGTTCGCTGGGTGCGTGATCGAGCGAATCGCTTGGATTTTTGATAACGGTTGTGTCCCGCGCGGGATCGGTGTTCGCGCATAATCGGAAAAGCACATCGCTTGTGTTGTGGACGTCACAATCTTCGTCCACAGCGACGATGTACTTGCTGAACATCATCTGGCCGATGCCCCACAGGCCATGCATCACTTTGAAAGCTTGATAAGGATATTGTTTCCTGATGCTCACAAAAACCAGATTGTGAAACACACCTTCGGGCGGCAGCGTCATGTCCACGATTTCTGGAAAATTCATTTTGAATACCGGCAGTAGAATTCGAACGGAGGCGTCACCGATATAGAAATCTTCCATCGGCGGCTTGCCGACGATCGTTGTAGGATAAATCGCATCCCGCCGATGCGTGATCGCACTCAAATGGAATACCGGGTAATCTTCAATCGCCGTGTAAAAGCCGGTGTGATCGCCAAAAGGCCCCTCCGGGTGCATTTCACCGGGTTGCACGTAACCTTCCAGAACAAAATCAACATCTGCAGGCACCTCCAGGTCAATGGTCTTGCACCGAATGAGTTCTATGGATTTTCTTCGTAGGAAGCCGGCAAAA
The DNA here is from genome assembly GCA_963807435.1 of uncultured Verrucomicrobiae bacterium. Taxonomy (GTDB): domain Bacteria; phylum Verrucomicrobiota; class Verrucomicrobiia; order Chthoniobacterales; family UBA10450; genus Udaeobacter. The sequence goes on along the minus strand of CAWECA010000010.1, from coordinate 319,219 downwards.
AGTAGTTCGTCCAAACCGTCCGGCAAAGGCGCGGTAGCAGCGAATGTGTAGGCGGGGTCCCCGCCTAACGTAACTGCTACCGGCATGCGTTCACCGCGCTCATAGTAGCGTTTCCCGTGGCGCGCGCCGACCTTGTGAACTTGCCAATGCATCCCGGTGGTGCGCTCGTCATAAACTTGCATCCGGTAGATGCCCACGTTGCGCGCGCCTGTTTCCGGGTCGCGTGTATGGACGTTTGGAAGTGTAATGAAGCGCCCCCCGTCTTTTGGCCAGCATTTAAGGATCGGGAGATCACGCAGCGAAAAACCTTCCCTATTTTCGATCTTATGCACCGCTTCCTGGCAGGGAGCGTCACGTACGATCTTAGGTCGCGCATGAAGGAGATGGACTCCCTGCTTCAGCAAATTCCAGCCCTCTCTCAGGTCAGTAGGCGGCTTTGCCTTCAGGAGGAGCTGAACTTCGCGGGCGATATCTTCAACGTCGGAAACCTGTAGCGCCATAGCCATTCGGTGGCGTGATCCCATGGTGTTGATGGCAACCGGAAATTCCGCGCTCTTCCCATCTATCATCGGTTGCTCGAACAACAAAGCCTTTCCGCCTCCGGGCGATTTCATCTCGCGGTCTGCCCATTCCGAAACAAGCAGCTCGGTATCGACCGGAACCGTGACTCGTCTCAGCTCGCCCGCTTTCTCCAAGGCATCGAGGAACTTTCGAAACGAATGGTAAGCCATGATCAGACCCTCAGGAATGGTCGTTCGTCGCGTCGTACATTGCGACAGAATTTTTGATAGGCTCTACTGCGATGCGACGTATTGAAAGGAGGCGACCCTGCCGTTCGAAAAAGTCACTATCTTGCCCGGGTACGGAGTGCTCAGTGGAACGTATGAGTAATAAAATGGATCGTAGAAAGGGTCGCCAAAGAAAGCCCACGGGTCGCAAGGTCCACAGGCCGAATAGTACGGATACGTCGCGTAGTATATGTAAAGCCACGTTTCCGTCGGGCGGCCGCGCATGTTGCCTACAACCTTTCGATCGGGTGAACCCCAGGCCAGCCATACAGCATTTCGTGACATACCTGGGGAAATCTGTCCCTGGGTTACCAGTGTCTGGTCGCGGCGCGAGAGAGACTGGAAAAAGTCTGGATGCTCAGAAATTCGCGTTTGTGGTGTTGAACAACCCGGTATCACGAGCGCGGCCGCAATGCCGAGCGTCGACACGCTAACAAAAAACCGACGCTTCATGCTGGCGAGGAAATCACGACGACCAGCAATTTGGCAAGTCAAACCGTGCTTTAGCCGCAACGGCATGGCAACAGCGGTTGAAAAGTGCAACGCCTATGCAGTTACAAGGGCGGTGGAGGCGGGACGTATTGGAAGAATATGACTCTGCCGTTCGAAAACGTGGCACCTTTTGAGGCGTAAGGGAACTTTGGCGGAATATAAGACCAGTCGAAGGGTCCATAATAATAAGGGCCACCATAGCTCGGAGGCGTTTGGTAACGTAAATAGAGCCACGTTTCAGTGGGGCGATTACCCATATTGTCTGGAATCTGGTCGTCAGGCGTGCCCCAGGCCAGAAACACCGCGTCCATGGTCATTCCTGGGCGAATTTGTCCTTGGCTCACCAATGCCTGGTCTTTCGCCGAGAGACGCTGGTAAATATCGGGATTTTGCGAAATGCGCGCCTGGGGAGTGGTTGCGCAACCGCCGAGAAGTAACGCCCCGGCTGCGAACCCCACTGTTAGCGCGACGAACAAAACCCGACGCTGCATAGCGTGACGATCATACGTCTCGACTACTTCGAGTCAATTAACGCACTTGGTTGATTCCGATTCGGGATCCCGGTAACATGTCGCCAGATGGAGGATCTTCACGGCCACCGGATCTCTTACCTGCGTGTCTCTATCACCGACCGCTGCAACGAACGCTGCATTTATTGCATGCCACAGGAATTGCAGGAGTGGTTGCCGCGCGAGGGAATTTTGACCTATGAAGAAACGTTGCGGCTCATTCGTATCGCGGCCGAGATGGGTGTGTCGAAGGTGCGCATTACAGGCGGCGAACCGTTGACGCGCCGGGATGTGGTTCATTTCGTTAGGCAACTTCCCACAATTGACGGAATAAGGAGCATCGGTTTATCAACCAACGGCACATTGCTTGGACGCGAAATCACGCCAGGGCACAGCTTGGCGAAAGTGCTACACGATGCAGGCGTGCAATCGATCAATGTTTCGCTTGATACGCTGGATCCGGCTGTCTACGCGCAGATCACCGGCCGGGATTTACATGCGCAGGTTCTTGATGGACTCGACGCGGCGACTATTGCTGGGTTCGATCAGATCAAATTAAACACAGTGCTCATGCGCGGCCGCAACCAGGATCAATTGCTCCCGCTGATCGAATTTGCGAGAGCACGCAGCCTTATCCTTCGATTTATCGAAATGATGCCGGTGAGTACTACCGAAGTCTTAAACAACCGCAATTTCCTGTCGGTTCTCGAAGCGAAACGGATGATCGAGTCGGCTTACGGGGCTTTGATTCCGGAAACTGAGTTTCGAACCAATGGTCCCGCCACTTATTATCAAATTCCGGGACGCGCTCAGCGCATCGGTTTCATTGGCGCAATAACGAATCTTCATTTCTGTGAGAACTGCAACAAACTGCGGCTCACGTGCGACGGAAAATTACGCCCATGCCTAGGCAGTTATCTGGAATTCGATATTATGAAACCGCTACGTGCTGGCGCGAGCGACGAGCAACTCAGGCAGTTCTTCCTAGACGTTGTCGAGCGAAAGCCACGGGAACACGATTTCCGAAGTAATTACCAACCAAATCGCAAAATGATCGCCATCGGGGGGTGAGTGAGCGCTACCCTTCCTTTTCCATGTTCTAAAATGAACCGGCTCACGCATATCTCCAGCGATGGACGGGCGCAGATGGTGGATGTTTCCGCGAAGCCGCTGAGCAAAAGAAAGGCTGTCGCTCGTGGACAGATTCGACTGCAGCGCGAGACCCTGGGGCTGGTAGCACACGATAAAATTTCGAAGGGCAACGTGTTTGCAACGGCGCGCATCGCGGGAATTCAAGCTGCCAAGCAGACCGCGCACTTGATTCCGCTTTGTCACACTTTACCGCTCAGTGAGATCAAGATCGACATCGCCATGACCGACGACGGTGTAGAAGTAAAATGCACTGCGCAGACGATCGCTCAGACTGGAGTCGAGATGGAAGCTCTGGTGGGTGTCACCGTCGCGCTGCTAACAATTTACGACATGTGCAAAGGCGCGGACAAGCGCATGCGCATCGGGGAAGTGCATTTGGTTAACAAGGCGAAAGAAGCTATGAGCGGCGAGGGGTGACCTTCACGCTGTAAGATCGCGGTGTCCTCGCAGGAAGTTGGCACAGACATGCAAATACAACTTGGTATCATTACCGTATCCGACCGAGCCAGCAAGGGGCACTATGATGATCTCGGCGGGCCAGCGTTAAAAACGGCTGCGACCGAAGCTGGCTGGCTGGTGTTAGCGGAAGCGATTGTGCCGGACGAAGCGGTCCGAATTCAGGACACGATTCGTTCGTTCGCTAAACAAGGCTGCGGCCTGGTGCTGACCACCGGCGGCACCGGTATCGGCCCGCGCGATGTCACGCCGGAAGCCATTCGCTCGATCATGCGCGTAGAGTTGCCGGGATTTGGAGAGGTCATGCGTGCCGAGTCGATGAAGATTACAGCGAACGCAATTCTTTCACGGAATCTCGCGGCGGTTGTTGATCATGCCCTGGTGATCGCGCTGCCTGGGAAACCGAGCGGAGCTGTGGAGTGTCTCCGCTTTGTGCAAGGTGCAATTCCTCACGGCGTCGCGGTTGCGCAAGGCACTCCGACCTCATGCTGAAGCGATTTTGGGCACGAATCAGTCAGGCCAAATTAGCAACCGCATTAACTGCGCGCCGTAATTTGTGAGATGCGCGTTTGCCTGGTTGCCAGAAACGATGTCGCGAGTCAAATAGGAGTATTGAGTCGAGCTTTTCTTTATGTAGCCTAGCTCGGGCTGCGTTACCTGTTTGTCGCTGGCTTCAATTCTTAGCGGCACACCAGAACGAGCAAAAGAGACTTCCCACGACGACGCAGTGTTTCGCTTGCCGTCTGCAAGCATCCATGGATAAAGCTGCGGTAAATCGAAGTGTCGCGCTTTGGGCAGCGCAACTTTGTAGAACGCCTCCTCATTGTCGAGAAAATCGGAAATCGTAAGCGTAGGCTTCTTTCGAAGCGCCAAATAGAGACGGGCGATATCCAGCCCGGCTAGATTCATGCCGTTGTAGATTCCATGGTGATTTGGATCGCTTCTAAAAAATGTGTTGTACCACGCTTCGAATTGGCTGCTCAGCAACAGGTCCAGCTCCAAATGCAGATGAGCGCGCTCCCGGTTGATGCCCGTTCCGGTGTAACCCATCACGGCTATGCGCTGGCCGCCTTTCACTATTTCCCCAGGCTGGACAGCAATCGAGCTGAGATGTCCGTAAAGACTATAATAATTCGATCCGTCCCAACGATGCTCGATGACGATATATTTCCCGTAATTTGAGTAGCCGGGCACTGAATTGACGTGGACGATCCTACCATTGGCAATGGCGCGCACTTCATCGAGCGGTTCGCCATTTGCGTCGCGGTGTACCGGGCGAATATCGATTCCTTCGTGAAACCGCGTGTAAACAATGCCGGAGGGAGTGTTCTTGGGATCGCGCACAAAGCCGTATTGGCCGCCCTCCCATGGCGTCGATTTCGCGCCATTGAAGTCGCGCTCGATGTGTTGGTAAAATGCCGGGCCGTCTCCGGAAAAGAGCGCGTCATTGTCCGTTGGAAGAACAAGATCGAGGGCGTAGGCCATCCGAGTTGTTATTGAAGCCGATACAACACCACTGAAAACAGCTGCGGCGAGCAATAGGCGCATGGACAAATCAAAAGCCTTTATCGTTTACCTTGGCCGATCAGACGCCAGTCTCTCTTCATCATTTCGATGTCGGTGGCGGAGAGTCCCGAAGGAATGAAAATTTTGCCGTCCGACACGCGCTTATCGATCTGCAGTCCAGTGATTAGGCGACCATTGATAAATACGAAAAGGAAGCCACCCCGATGCTCAATGCTCAAGGTATCGAGCACCACCCGCCCGTGGTCATCAAGTTGAACTAAAGCGCCAAATGTCTGGTCCGTGGCTTGGTATGGCGAAAACCCGACGACATCGTGCTCTGTGATCCACGGCATTTTTTGGATGGCAATATCTCTGCCGTAAGATGTGGTGCCTGCGGACATGGAGAATGTGTCCGTATCCCGAGAGTTCGCCTGAGCGTGCACGCGAAATGTACAATGTCGTTGTTTTCCGAACCCGTCGGTAAGCGCAAAAACCAGACAAGCTGTCAAGATACATACAGCCTTCATGCCCGTTGACTCCGAAAGCATTTACGAGTTCATAAAGAGTTTGACACGAATTTTGCAACTCAGAAAAGTTCCGGCGCCGTTTAAGGCCCTATGAATTGCCGCGTTGTTTTGCTCGTTTTGGTAATTTTTACCGCCGGGTCTGTATTCAGCCAGGACGTTACATCTACGCCAACATCTGTGCGGAAACGAGGTTGGCTGAGCCGAATTCTACATCCGTTCTCGCCCAACGTAGTTCCGCAATACAAAGACGCCCGCCTGCGCGGACTTTCGCTGGATCTGCAAATTTCGCCGCAGACTGTGAAACTCTCTGAAGTCCGCCAGCTCGCAGTCAAAGTAACGCTGGCAAACCTCTCGAAGCGTCCGGTGGCACTCGATTTTCCCACCACTCAGCGCATCGAAATTTATCTGAAGAGTTCAACCGGCGATGTTCTAACCAAATGGTCGGAGAATCACGCAATTACAGAAAAACCTGCGACAATCCTGATTAACCCCTCCGAGCGGATCGAATACAACGAAACAATCTCGACCCGCGAGCTTACGCCGAACAAGGTGTTTGTCGCCGAAGTTTTCTTTCCTCAATATCTGGAGTTGCGGATTCGGCAAAAATTCCTCGCGGTACCATGAGCTGAGGCGTGGCGTAGTGGATTCTGGGTAATGTCTTCCGAGCCGTCTCCAATTCTTTTCTCCGATTACCATACCCATCCACAGGGGCACCGGGTGCAGAAGTATACGCAGGCATTGCTACAGCCCTGGGCGGATTCGGCGCGGAAATCCGGGTTGAAGGATATCGCTTTTACGGACCACGATCGTTACTATGCTGGAATCGATTTTGGGGAAATCGATCGGTTGCGGGAGCAAAATCCCGATTTGCAGATTCGCGCCGGCATCGAACTGGATAACGATCCACTTCATTCCGCGGCTGGCCGCAACTGGATCGAAAAGCATTGGGAGAAGCTGGATTTCGTTCTGGGCTCGGTGCATTTCCTGGATCGCGTCGATCAGATGTTCGACAGCGTGCCGGAAGGATCGGTGCAATTTGAAGGGCGGAATATCGACGCGATCTACGCTGATTACTTTCGACGTGTCCGCGACATAGCCAATACCGGGATCATCGATTGCCTCGCGCATCTGGACCTGATAAAAATCCACGGTCATCGGTCCACCGCAGACGTGGCCAGCCTGGTTGACGAAACACTTGAATTCATCCAGGAACGGGGCCTGGCGATCGAGCTATCTACCGCCGGCTGGCGCAAACCGGTGAATGAGCTCTATCCTCAAGACACTGTCATTGAGTCGGCGTTGGCGAAGGGCATTCCATTCACGACCGCGTCAGACGCGCACTCACATGTGCAGCTAGCCGAAAATTTTTCCCGCCTGGCGACCAAAACCGCCCATTTGGGCATCTGCCAAATATCTATTTTCGAAAAGCACAAGCGTATCAATCGACCGCTACAGCTGTAGATCGAGCTGCGACCGGCTTTCTGTGGAAAACGCCTGTTCCGACTCTACCGGGAGCGGCAAAACAAACCCCAAACGCTCTGCAAGGCGTTGGCAGGTCTCCGGCGCAAATCCTTCGAAGTGATTTCCGACAAATACGGAGACACTGCGCACGTCCGCAAGGTGCCGCTGAATCTTCAGGGACCAGCTTTCCAGCGCGGCTTCGCGTTTCCATAGCAATTTCTCGTAACGATGGATGTGACCGCCATCGGCGCCGTACTTTGTTGCGTAATCGCCGAGCAAACGGAGGTAGAGAAAATCGGTGGTGCACGGCAGAAATTCGAATGGCGCAAGATTTCGTTCGTTGAGTGGAGTGGTATCGGCCCAGACCCAGCAGATACGGCATTTTTCCAGCAGCCGTATGAACTGCGGCCGATGCCAGCCGGCATGACGAAATTCAATCGCAAACCGGAAATCGCGCGGCAACTGCATCAGAAATTTGCGTAATGCCTGCTTTCCATCCGACGGCACAAGAGAAGGCGGAAGCTGAATGAGAATGACCTGGAGCTTTCCGACCAGAGGTTCGATGCCGGTTAGAAACGATTTTAACTCTTTCGAGCAGTCGCGTAAACGGCAGATGTGCGTGATTTGGCGCGGAAGCTTGCAGGCAAACCGAAAACTCGCGGGAGTCGCCTCAACCCACCGACGTACGCTGTTCTCCGCCGGTGCGGCGTGAAATGTTGTGTCCACTTCAACCGCCGGGAAATAGTTGGCGTAGAACGCGAGCCAGTGAGATTCTGGCAAATCGGGGGGATAGAATTTGCCACGCCAATCTTTAAAGCTCCATGCACATGAGCCGAGGCGTATTTTCTGCTGGTCTAAGAGGTTCAACTGGGATCCAAAAGGTATGCAGCTTTGTTCATCGCAAAAGACGCCAAATCATAGGAGGAAATTACTCGGAAAACTTGACGGGGTTGGAGAAGTTAACTAGGCTGCCAGATCTGGATGCAACCGGTTGTTCGCGGCTTTTTCATTCTCGTTATTGCCTTGTTCTTTTGGCCAGAGCTGGGTAGCGCTAGCATTATCTTCAAACCCGGGGAAAAAGCGAAGTTCGTTCCGCCTGGCGAGGAACAAATAAGCGGCAATGCAGCAGAGTTGTATCAAGTGGGACAGACCGCGGAAAAGGAGAACAACCCCAAGCGCGCCATCAGAGCTTATAAGACCTTGGTAAAACGTCATCCTAAAGACGCTCTCGCTCCTACGGCTCTGTATCGCGCGGCTCAATTGCAGGAACAGATTCGCGATTACACGCCGGCGGCGGACTCCTATCTCCAGTTAGTCGAGAGATATGCCAGTAGCCCCCATTTCGATGATGCGATCGAAGGACAATTCCGTGTCGGTGAAATCTATCTTAATGGCAAGAAACTAAGGTTTTTGGGGATTCCGATGGCTTCGGCATTAGATCGTGCGGTGACGATTTTCGCAAATGTCGTCCGTACTGCGCCGTTTGGAAAATACACAGCGCGTGCACAGTTCGACATCGGCCTCGCACGGGAAAAACAGGGAGCTAACGATGCGGCTGTCCAGGCGTATCAGGCGGTAGTGGACAAATTCCCGGACGAACCCATCGCCGTGGATGCGCAATATCAACTCGGCTACATCTGGTTTACAGCTGCTCAGTTAGGCACAAATGACGCTGCCGCCACCGCCAATGCGAAAACAGCGTTTCAAGATTTCCTGTTCCATTATCCCAAGAGCGAAAAGGCGGGGCAAGCGCGCAAGAATCTCGATATGCTTGAACACAAGCAATCGAGCAATTCCTACAAGGTCGCGAAATTTTACGATAAACAAAAATACTATCGCGCGGCCGTCATTTACTACAATGAGGTGATTCGTCAGCAACCGGGTTCGGAGGAGAGTAACGAGGCAAAGAAGAGGATTGATCAATTGCGCGCCAAATTCGGCGATGCCGCGCTCCAGCCGGCTATATCCGTATCGCAGAGTGCTAAGAAAAAGTCCGACACTCACGGACGACGGACTTCTGAAACTGGATCTTCGAAGCCCGGAGCACCGAATAACGAAGTTCCGTTACCGTCGTCGCAATCCGACAGCTCGCTCCCCCCACCCGCTTCGCTCGCACCGGATACGACTACGGCACCTGAGCCTCCGTTGCCTCTGCCAGGCACAAGCACAAGCTCCGACCCTTCCAATCCTCCCGCAGCGTCCGACTCCCCGGAAGCTTCCGCCTCTCCGGCGCCTTGAAAGCTTTATTTGCGACAATTTTTTGCTTCGCAGTTTCTGGGTGTCTTGGCTATCACGTCGGACCCGTAAAGCCATATTATCTAAAGGACGTCCATACAATTGCAGTACCGACGTTTAAAAACCGCACGCTTGTACCGCGCATTGAAGTTTTGGTCACCGATACGGTTATTAAACAATTCCAACAGGATGGTACGTTTAAAATTACGAGCGACGATAAGGCAGACGCCACCCTGAGCGGAGAGATATCTCGCATTACTCGGTTGCCAGCCCGTTCGGTACGCGGGAACGTGCTAACCACCACCGAGTTTAATTTGGCGCTAACTGTTAAATACTCGTTGACTACGCCAGACGGAAAACATTTGGCGGGTCCCGGAGACGTAACCGGAACCACAAGCTTTTTTGTCACCGGCGACGTCACGACTGACGAAAGACAGGCGCTGCCGCTCGCCACAGAAGATCTCGCCACCCGATTAGTTGCTCAACTAAGCGAGGGGTGGTGACGGGATGAAAGGCGAAGAGAGGTTGTGGGCGATCCTCAACGACAAGCTCGACAATCTTCGTGCCACGAATCGTCTGCCGCAGGCAATACGAGTCGCTGAAACCGCGCTTGAAGTTGCCAGACGCGCATTCAAAAACAATCAGACCGCTCTTGCCTCCAGTTTCGAAAAACTAGGACAGCTGCTGGAACAAAATGGAGATCATGCCGGGGCCGAGGCATACCTATCGAAGGCGCACGCCATTCTTGAGAAGGCCGTCCCACAGGATCAGCATGCAATTTATCGGTCGGCACGCAGGCTTGCGCTGCTCTTTGATGGTCTTGGTCAATCGGATCAGGCAGTCGATTTTTACCAGAAAGCGATAGCTGCCGGTACGGAAGTGGAAGATGTTCCCTATTCAGATATCGGGACATTGTTGAACAATGTCGCTCTTATCTTACGCAAGTCGGGCAGGCAAAAAGCAGCAGAGCCGTGTTATCTGCGCGCCTTGGAGATCTATGAGAAACAACTCGGACCAGAGCATGCCGACGTAGCATCAGTGTTGAATAACCTGGCAGTGTTTTACACCAACGAACGCCGATACACCGAGGCTGAGAAACTCCATATTCGAGCCTTGGCTATCCGTGAAAAACTACAACCGTCTCCGGTCGCGGACATCGCGCAGTCGAAATGCAACCTGGCGGTTGTATATCATTCGCGTGGCGACTACACGAAAGCAGCGGAACTCTATCAATCGTCGATCAGGAGTTGGGAGCAGGTACCGGAGAAGCCGTCCAAGGACTACGAAATTGTCGTGTCCAATTACGCCGATCTTCTGCGCTCGCTTGGGCAGGCGCGCAAGGCACACCAATTGGAGGTACGCGCGCGGAAAAAAAGGTCGAGTTAATCCTGACCCGTTACTTGTTCCGATTTCACCTTGCAGGCATTCCGCCGCGCACGCATTATTAAGGCCTGCTTTGCTCGCGTGGCGGAACTGGCAGACGCGTACGGCTCAGGACCGTATGGGGAAACCCGTGGAGGTTCGAGTCCTCTCGCGAGCAGTTAGTCGCTTACTCGATCTGTCAAGCCGGACCAGCAATGGTTCGACGCCTTAGTGAGGCTCCTGTTATTTCCCGCCGGACTTCCTTCTCGCTGCCCAGCGGGCTTTCATCAGCTCTGAAAGTCTCTTTCGTCCGGCAGGAGTTAGAACGCCCTTCTTCCGATTAGAGGTTTTTTGAGCTCCACCTGCTTTCCTTCTTGCCGCCCAACGCGCTTTCATCATTTGGGAAAGCTTCCTTCGCCCGGCTGGTGTTAGCTGCCCTTTTCGATCGGAAGAGACTGCTCCCACGTTGCCACGCTTCTTTGCCCAACGAGCTCTAGCGGCTGCCGAAAGCTTCGCTCTGGTCGCCGGCGAGAAGTACCGCCTGGAAGTTGTAGGCGAAGCTTCCCTTTGATGCGCACCTCTCAAGATGGAGTCAAGTCGTTGTTGAAGGCTATCGATTTGCTGGCGAACTGAGATCGCTTCCTGTAGATCTTTAACAGATATGTCCATGCCGCTAGATAGCCATAGTTCCCAAGTATGCAATCAGTAATTTAATAACGAACTACCGGCTTGTTCCTCGCCGCTTCTCCCTCGTTAGTTAAGCGACGACTGACAAGACAAAGCTTTAACCGCTAGCAGGTGACACTCAATCCAATCGCCAGATGACAACAGAACGCGAGCACGTCCGTGAGATGTTTGGCTCCATCGCGAGGCGGTATGATCTCGCAAATCATCTGCTGAGCTGCGGGGTCGATTTCTGCTGGCGCGCCAGGGCCGCTGACATCGTCGCAAATTGGCGCCCACGTAACGTCGCTGATCTGGCGACTGGAACTGGAGATCTAGCGCTCGCCCTCCAAAAAAAGTTGCCGCGCGCCAATATTACAGGCGTGGATTATTCACCGGAAATGCTCGAACTCGCGCGTCAAAAAGGTGTACGACAAGTGGTGTTGGCGGATGCGATGAAACTCCCATTCCCTGACGGCTCGTTCGATTGCATCACGATTGCCTTCGGCTTGCGCAACATGGAAAACTACTCACAGGCACTTACTGAAATCGCGCGTGTCCTTACCAGTAAGGGCCGGCTTTTGGTGCTTGAATTTTCTTTGCCGCGAACGCCGATTCTGCGTGCGCTCTATCGCTTTTATTTGCATCGGTGCCTGCCTTTACTCGGCTCGTTTCTAACACGAAAGAAAAGCGCTTACGATTATTTGGGCGATTCGATCGAGGCGTTTCCGAGCGGTCATGAGATGTGTGAGTTGATGCGCACGAGTGGTTACATTTCCCCAACCTTTCAACCTTTGACGGGAGGAATCGTTACGATTTATACCTGTACGAGACTGTAGGTGAATGGGGAAACTCCCTTGCCACAACATGGAAAGAGGGCTAAAAAAAACGGCGTGATCGACTATATCCAAAAGGGCGGACTATTAATGTGGCCGGTTCTGGCGTGCAGCATTGTTGCTATAGCTGTATTTGGAGAGCGTCTTTTCTATTTCCATCGGGCGACCATTCATGTGGCGGAATTCTTGAAGGGATTGTCAAATTTGATTCGCCGTCGCAATTTCGCCGAGGCACTGCACGAGTCTGCCGGCACGCCCGGCCCTGTAGCGCGAGTGATTCATGCTGCAATCATCCGGCACGATGCGCCGCGAGCGGAATTGCGCGATATTGTGCAGGAAGCTGCACAGCTTGAGGTACCAAAGCTGGAGCGGTTTCTTCCGGTGCTCGCTACCATCGCGTTCCTTACGCCTTTATTGGGGCTGCTGGGGACCGTGGTAGGGATGATTGATGCGTTCGGAACGCTCGCCGCAAGCGGAGGTAATGCTACCGTTACCGAGCTATCCGGCGGCGTTTACAAGAGCCTGCTGACGACTGCTGCGGGACTGGTAGTAGCAACGCCGACCTTCGTCGCTTACAGTTATCTCTCGTCCCGGATCAATACCTTGATGCATGACATGGAACGCGCAGGCATAGAGATTGTCCACATGTTAACAGAAAGTCGTCCCATCAGCGGTATCATCACCTTCCAGCAACCTGGTGAAACGCCGCGGGAGATTGAAACACGACAGGATCGCTGACGACTAACCGCTGGGTCGGGTGGAAACGCCAGGACTTAGTTTGGAAACCCTCAAATGAGACTCGTGCGAACATCCATTTACAATTTCGGGTGGCTGTCACTTATAGGACTCGTCAATCTCGCCTTCTTGCTGGCTTTTTTCCTGATGCTGAGTTCGCATTTTATCCTTCAACAAGGTGTCTCGATTTCGATGCCTGTTTCCCGCTTTACTCTCAATCCGAAAAGCAACCAGCAAATCATTAGTATCACCGGCGGCGCCGCTCCCGCGATTTATTTTCAGGACCAGCGAGTGACGATGGAGCAGCTAGGACGGTTGCTTGATTCCGCCAGACTCAAAGAGCAATCGATCGTTATCAAGGCTGATCGTTTGGCCTCTTACGAAATAGTTGCCGAAGTAACAAATGCAGCGCTTGAACACGGCATCACTTCCGTCGCCCTTGCTGCCAGTTCGCCACCATGACTAACGTAGACGCCGAGCTTGTAGCCGAACCACTCCTTTTCAATTGGGAAACTCCTCAGAGCCCGAAAGTAGTACTTGGATCATTTTTGGCGCTGTCGTTGGTTGCGCATGTCTTCTGCTTTTACGTTTTCCAGATTATTTATCCAACGCCGGTGACGGTATCGCCGCTGCCAGCGCGCGTTACATTCATCGTTCCCAATTCGGACGAAGGCGGGACACTTCTTCGCTGGATCGATGCCGAAGATCCTGCCTTGGTTTTCACGACGATTCCACCGCCGGGAGAGAAGTTTCGCGCTCTCCCCGCAGTCGAGCATATTCCCACCTATTCCGCGTTCCAACCGACGCTCAAGGAGCTACCGCCGTTAAAGCCCGATCTGCGCATCCCGAGTTCCCAGCCGCCGGGAGCTGTAATCTCTCTTTTGCGGAAGGTTGCCCCGGTTACGATCAACCGCAAAACAGTGATTGGTTTTTCCGAAGAGTTCGATCGGTTCGGCGCGCCGAATCTTCCCTCGACGCGGTTCGTTGCGTCAAACAACGAAACCCCTAAGACAGTTCGATTTCGCGTAGCCGTGAACGAATTTGGCGAAATTCGGTATTGCCTTCCAATCGATTCTTCAGGTGATACAGCGCTGGACGAGCAAGCTCGTTTACAGGTTGTTCATAGCAGGTTCCACCCAGAGAAATCGACGGATGGAAACCTAGACCCGTCCTTGGTATGGGGCGTGGCTACAATTCACTGGGGCAATGAGATCGTGCGTCCTCGGGAAACGTCTCCAGCCAGCGCCAGGCCGTGATTCGCATCAGTCTCGCTACTCTAGTCACGATTTATCTGCTGCTTTTTCTTGCAGCGGTCTTTCTATTTTGGATAGTGGGAGAATGGAACCGACGGCGCCGTGAGCGACGGGCTCTGGAGCACCGGTTGCGTTGCGTGATTTGCGCGTTCGAATTTGAAGATCGAACAGATGCACTCCTTCCACGGTGCCCCCACTGTGGAAGCTTAAACGAAAGATTCAGAGTGGAGAACATTTAACATGGGAATGTGGATAGGCCGAAACCGCAAAGCGCGCGTCACTTATGGTTTCGACGAGATTGCCCTTGTGCCCGGGCGCGTGACCATTAACCCTAACGAAGTCGATATTACCTTTCGTTTGCCCCGTAAGGAGGCAGCACCGCTGGAGATGACGATACCCATTCTCGCCAGCGCCATGGATGGAGTCGTTGATGTGGGTTTTGCTACCGCGATGAACAAGCTTGGCGGGCTTGCCGTTCTGAATCTCGAAGGAGTACAAACCCGCTACAAAAACCCGCAGGAAGTCCTGCAAAAAATTGTTGAGGCGAACAAATCCGAAGTTACGGCGTTGCTCCAGCGAATCTACCAGGAACCCATCCAGGAGGATCTAATTGCAGCGCGTGTGCGCCAGATTAAAGACGCCGGAGTTTTGGCTGCAGTCAGTTCCATCCCTCAGCGGGCTGCGGACTTCGGAAAGATCGCGCAAGAAGCGGGTGCTGACGTGTTCGTGGTGCAGAGCACGGTTTCTACAGTGCGGCATATATCTTCGGAGTATAGGTCGCTGGATCTGGAAAAATTTTGCCGTGAGATGCGCATTCCGGTGATCGTGGGAAATACGGTAGGCTACGATGTAACTCTTGAGATTATGGAGTGCGGGCCGGCCGCGGTGCTGGTCGGTGTCGGACCGGGAGCTGCGTGCACTTCGCGTGGGGTCCTCGGGCTCGGCGTTCCGCAGGTGACGGCCACGGTAGATTGCGCAGCGGCGCGAGACGCTTACTTCAAGAAAACCGCTCGGTACGTGCCCATCATTACCGACGGTGGAATGAATCGGGGCGGTGATGTTTGCAAGGCGTTGGCTTGCGGGTCCGATGCCGTGATGGTAGGCAGCGCTTTTGCCAAGGCTCAGGAAGCCCCAGGTCGCGGCTACCATTGGGGTATGGCCACGCCGCACGCCAATCTTCCGCGCGGCACACGGATAAGGGTTGGCACCACCGGCTCACTGAAACAAATACTCTTTGGCCCGGCCGAGGTGGACGATGGCAGCCAGAATCTCGTCGGTGCGATCACAACTTGCATGGGTAACGTAGGCGCGAGCAATATTCCCGAATTCCAGCAGACCGAAATCATCATCGCCCCCTCGATCAGGACCGAGGGAAAGCTTTTCCAGACTGTGCAGAACGTCGGGATGGGAACAAGTTGACGGTTGGACCCTTCCACGCTTAACGCTACAAAGTCATGGCCGAGCGCAGAGTTGTTATTACGGGCATGGGTGTCGTCACGCCGGTCGGCAACGATATCGAGTCGTTTTGGTCGAGTCTGAAGAGCGGCAAAAGCGGGATTGGCACGATAGACGCATTCGATACCGCGGGATACGATTGCACCATAGGAGGGCAGGTCCGCGATTTCGATCCTAAACCGTTTTTTAAAAATCCAAAGGACGTGCGACGCACCGACCGCTTCACGCATCTTGCGATGGCGGCAGCAAAGATGGCTGTAGCCGACAGCGGGATCGACATCGACAATCTGAAAAGACGCGACCGTTTCGGCGTAATCGTCAGTACCGGAATTGGGGGCCTGAAGACACTCCAGGACCAGTTGCGAATCCTGCTGACAAAAGGACCCGGGCGAAACTCGCCCTTCACGATTCCGATGCTGATCAGCAATATGGCTGGCGGCGTAATCTCGATGGAGTTTGGCTTGCGAGGTCCAAATCTTTGTATCGTCACCGCTTGCGCCACGTCGAATAACGCCATCGGCGAATCCTGGAGAATTATTAAGTTCGGGGACGCGGATATTTTCCTCGCGGGCGGAGCGGAGGCGTCCATTGTCGAAATCGGGGTTGCCGGCTTTTCGGCTATGAAGGCGCTAAGCACACGCAACGACGAGCCCGAGCGCGCCTCCCGACCATTCGACCAGGATCGGGACGGTTTCGTGATGAGCGAAGGCGCAGGAATCGTAGTCGTTGAGGAACTGGAACATGCAAAGGCGCGCGGGGCTAAAATTTATTGTGAAATCACGGGATACGGCGTTTCTGCCGATGCGTACCACATGACTGCGCCGCCGCCGGATGGCGAGGGTGCGGCGCGCGCGATGAAGCTGGCGTTGGATCACGCACGCATCTCACCCCAACAGGTCGATTACATCAACGCGCATGCTACTTCCACCGATATCGGCGACCTTTGCGAAACGCGTGCGATCAAGCAAATCTTTGGCCAGGATGCGTACAACGTTTCAGTCAGTGCAACCAAGTCTATGACCGGCCACTTGTTAGGTGGAGCAGGCGGAATAGAAATGGCTGCCTGCGCTCTGGCCATTCGAGATTCCGTCATCCCACCCACGATCAATCTGGAAAATCCAGACGCGGAATGCGACCTGGATTACACGCCCAACGTTGCTCGCGAAAAGGTGGTCCGCGTTGCGCTCAACAATTCATTTGGCTTTGGCGGCCATAACGCCACGCTTGTGGCAACGAGGTTCGAAGAGTGATGTGCGCATCCAGCATGTTGCGTTCCACACTGAACGCTTTGACTAATCACTCCTCACTTGTCACTATTCTCTAAGTTGCGGGCATAGCTTAATGGTAAAGTTCCAGCCTTCCAAGCTGGCAATGCGGGTTCGATTCCCGTTGCCCGCTTTCTACTTTATCGCACCAATGTGATATAGTCGGGCAATGGCAGACCAGAAACATCGCAGCATGTTACCCGCCATACTGATTCTGGTAGGCGTACTCGTCGTGCTTTGGTTTCCTTTCTCAGCGTGGCTATGGGTAGTAGGCGGGATAGTTGGCCTGCTCTGGGCAACCTGGGTCAGCTTTGCTAAAGATTGGCGCCAATCTTCGAGGAAAGATGATTTCAGCGTTCCCGCGCCAGATCGGTTAGACAAAGAAAACTGAGCTGCCGCGCCGCCATTGCAAGGCCCCGCTGGGATAGAGCTTCAGCGTCGTCCGGTCCTGACTGATAACTTTTCATGACCGTCGGCTATACACAGCTGGCCTAGGGTTTCCGAAGACTTTGCGAAACCCTGGCTGTAGAAGTTCCGCGAATCGTGGAAGCCAAACGGATCGAATTTTTCACCATGACGCGAAGTTTGGAGGACGTTCACCCGGCAAACTGTTCAACGCTGGCTATTGACTCGGAGCTATCAAGTCTCGGTTCCGCCACGCGTAGCCGACCCCGGAGTAGATCGTCAAAACAACGGTAATCCATACCAGTACCGGACCGGCCTCTCCCCAAGCACGCATCCACCAGATCCCTTTTTCATCGGCGTACCGGAGTTCCGCGATTGAGAGGAGCGCCAGGAAAAAGATAATTGTGACGATTTGCCACGATGTCTTTTGCTTACCCAGTGATTCCGCCGGAAGAATCCGCCCCTCTGCGCTAGCCATCAGACGTAGACCGGTGATCAAAAAATCCCGCGCAACAATTGTGGTGGCTGCCCACGCGGGCACGGCTTTAAGAGGTACTAGCGAAATAAACGCCGCTGCCACCATGATCTTGTCCACAAGCGGATCCATCAATTTACCAAAATTGGTAATCACTCCGTATCGGCGCGCGATCTCGCCATCGACAAAATCCGTGAGACCAGCAACGAGAAAAATCATGAGGGCAGCGGTGCGCGCATAATGCCATGATGAACTCAGTGTTATGACAAAAAGCACCGTCAACGCAAGCCGACTCAAAGTGATTCGATTCGCCCAATTCATACTTTACTCGCCTCTGCTTGCCGGGCGCGTTGAAAAGGTTCGTCCTTATACCGTGGCCGTTTCCAGATCGGAACATTTTTCTTTAATTCATCCAGTATCCATTGACTGGCTCGAAAGCCTTCGCCGCGATGTGGACTTGCCACTCGCAGGAAAAGGGAAGGTTCGCCAGTGGCGATGAATCCGATCCGATGCTGAACGATCACTTGGGTGAGCCCAAATTGATCGGCAGCACGTTCTGCGATGCGTTTCAGCTGATGCCCGGCCATTTCGCGATGCGCCTCATAGTCGATACCATCGATTTCGCAACCGGCTTCGATTCCGCGCACCACTCCCCAAAATTCGATCACCGCTCCCGCATGGCTGTGATAGTTTCTTGGCAATTCCTTCAGTGGGGTTTCAGTCACCAGAATTTCACAAACGACATTTGCCATGCGGTTGAACTACTCGCTAAAGTGATCATTCTGCGTTGAGCAGCCACAAAAGGAGATACTAAAATGAACATGAATCAATGTGATATTGGCCTGATCGGCCTTGGTGTGATGGGCGAAAGTCTGGCCCTGAACCTCGATTCGAAAGGATTTTCGGTCGCAGTGTTTAATCGGACAACAAAAATTACGGACGAATTTGCGGCGGGTCGCGCGAAGGGAAAAAATATTCGGCCAACTCGGACGCTCGAGGAATTCGTGGCGGCCCTAAAGAAACCACGCATTGCGATGCTGATGGTAAAAGCAGGCGCGCCTGTGGATTCTGTTATCGGTGAGCTGATACCGATCCTCGAGAAGGGTGATGTGATCGTCGACGGCGGAAATTCTCTTTTCACAGACACCCAGCGCCGCGGTCAGGCGCTGGAGAGCGAAGGTCTTTATTTCGTTGGTATGGGTGTGTCGGGTGGCGAGGAAGGAGCGTTGAAAGGCCCCTCTCTTATGCCGGGTGGACCCCGGGAGGCATGGGATATCATCGCGCCGATTTTCCGCAAGATTGCCGCGCAAGTGGACGGCGAACCATGTTGCCGATACATGGGCCCTGACGGCGCGGGTCACTATGTAAAAATGGTTCACAACGGTATTGAGTACGGTGATATTCAGCTGATCTGCGAAGCCTACGCTATCCTGAAGGACGTCCTCGAAATGGACGCCGCGCAGCTTGCCGACGTTTTCGCCGAGTGGAATAAAGGCGAACTCGAGAGCTATCTCATCGAGATCACATCCCAGATTTTCCGAAAGACCGATCCCGACACAGGGAAGCCGCTGGTTGATATGATCCTCGACAAGGCAGGTCAAAAAGGAACGGGAATCTGGACGCTGCAGGCCGCCATTCGCCAATACGTCGTCATTTCTACGATCAACGCCGCTGTCGAAGCGCGTGTGATTTCGGCGGAAAAAGAAGACCGCGTAGCCGCTTCCAAAATTCTTCCGCAACCCAAAGACCGACAGTTTAAAGGCAATCGAGATCGTCTCGTCAAAGCCGTGCGCGATGCGCTTTATGCCTCGAAGATTATTTCCTACGCACAGGGGATGGAGCTTCTTCGCTCCGGGAGCACGGACTACAAATGGAACTTGAACCTCAGCGACATTGCTACCATCTGGCGTGGCGGGTGTATCATTCGCGCCAAATTTCTGAACCGCATCGTTCAAGCCTACAAGCGCGACGGAACTTTGCACAATCTTCTGCTCGATCGGTATTTCACCAAAATTATCAAAAGAGCGCAGCCGAAATGGCGTCTGGTGGTTTCGACTGCCGTTAAACATGGCGTAGCGGTCCCGGCCTTGTCCGCCTCGTTGGCTTACTTCGATAGTTACCGCTCTGCTTGGCTGCCGGCGAATCTGTTGCAGGCGCAACGCGATTTCTTCGGCGCGCACACTTACGAGCGCATCGATAAGCCAGGTGTCTTCCACACCGATTGGACCGAAGCGGATCAAGCGCCACCGGAAAAACCGGTGGAACCGAAAACACCTGATCCGCATCACGTTGGTGAGTAAACATCCGGGCAGTATTTGGAGCGATTTGTTGCTCGTACAGCAGTGTCTGTATGTATCGCAGGCGCCGAACCGAATCGACATCACTTCGCATTTTGTTGCGACCGCCGTCGAAGAGCCTTACGTTTAAATAGTAAAACGACTCAGAAATCAGTTCTGACGGAGCCGTCTTTCCCTGCAGGTGCCACGGGCTAATCCGAGAGTACCCCCGGTTAAGGCGGTGCGCAGAAAAGAGAGTTCACAAAGGTAAGACAACAAAAGGAGTACACATTATGAAAAATCGGCATATCGCAACTAAACTCGCAGCCATTTTATCTATACTTGTCTGTTTTGGGCTTCTACCCCAAGCGCAAGCAGTGAAGCCAACCCCTGACGGCTGTTATACGAATTACACAACAGCGGAAGGGTGCAGTGCTCTTCAAAACTTGATGGGCGGGCTCGGAAATACGGGGCTGGGTTGGTATGCGCTTTTTAGTGACGCGGAGGGCAACTACAATACCGCCGTCGGCGCGGGAGCCTTGGTACTCAACGACGCAGATTCCAATACCGCTGTCGGTGCTGGAGCAATGTTACTCAACACGACCGGCTACGAGAGTGTAGCCGTTGGAACCAACGCGCTTGTCTCCAACGACAGTGGCTACCGGAATACGGCTGTCGGCGCTTTTTCGCTTACCAATAACACCGATGGATACGCGAACAGCGCTTTGGGCCGTTGTGCGCTTCTTAACAACATCAGCGGCTTCGGAAACACTGCGCTTGGCGCTTTTGCACTCCTGAGTAATGACTCGAGTGGAAGCGGCACTGCGAGCTTCAACACGGCAGTCGGCGATAGCGCCCTTATGAATAACGTCGATGGCGATTATATCACCGCTCTGGGCGCCAATGCCGGGACGGACCCCAACGTCGTCAGAAACAATATTTATGTCGGCGATCCCGGGTTTGCCGGCGATGAGAATGTGATTTCCATCGGCGGGATTGCCGCCAGCGGAACCCCGTATGAATTGACGTTCATCGGAGGCATTTACGGGGGGCAGGTCAGTGCTGGCGCTCTCCCGGTGTACATCGATTCAGATGGCCACTTAGGCACCACCCTTGGTCCTGCCAACGGGAAGAACGTGAAGTTACGCAATCCCAAAGGCGCCGGTCCTCAAGCCATGTCCAATGAATTCCATAAACAGCAAAACAGAATCGCGGAATTGGAAAAAACAGTCGCGCGTCTGGCAGCCACAGTGGAAAAACAAGCCGCCCAAATTCAGAAGGTCAGCGCGCAAGTTCAGGTGAGCAGATCAGTTCCAAAAGTAGTGGTTAATCCGTAATTACGTGGTCAGGCGCATTCGACTGTAAAACCTTAAACTATTAAAGCTCATTTGGAGACGGCCCCGAAACTGGGCCGTCTCCACTGCCGGTCCGCTGGGCAACCGACGCGTGGCGGAAGCAGTAACCAGGTGCCTCCGTCGAGCGCCTGCGAAGGCCATCGGAGCATTTACCCAAGCCGTTGCTGCTGAAGCTCTACGAGTGGGTTGTCTCTGGAAAAAGACGTTTGCTTGAGGAGAACGCGTTCAATGCGGATTATGTCAGTCGTGACACCCGCGTCTGACTTCGAAAGAGTCGCGTCCAACATCGTTGTTTGGCATGGTTATGATGCCTCCGTCAGAGCAGAGCTCTATTCAACTTGCCTGGTGACAACCGGCGGAGCTTATCTTATCGATCCAATTCCGTTACAGCCCCGAGCGCTGAACGCAGTGGTCGGTTCGTCTCGGATTGCAGGAGTTATTGTCACAAATTCAAATCACCACCGTGCTGCTGTGCAGTTTGCGCAACAGACGTCCGTTCCGATCTTCGCGCACAAGGACGCGTTTACCGGGCGGCAATCCGAGTCGTTGACGACTATTTCTGATGGCGATGAAATTTCCGACGGGCTAAATATAATGGCCATCGATGGTGCCCCGGCTGGCGAAATCGTAATCCATTATGCGAACGATCGCGGAATGCTGATTGTTGGCGACGCGCTAATCAATTTTGAACCGCATGGTTTCACATGTCTGCCTGCGAAATATTGCGTGAACCAAAAGGAATGCGCCGCTCGCTCCGAAAACTTTTGGATTACAAAGCCGAGCGTATGTTTTTTGCGCATGGCACGCCGATTTTGTCGGGCGCGCACACTTACGAGCGCATCGATAAGCCAGGTACATTTCACACGGATTGGACCAAAGCAGATCAGGCGCCGCCGGAAAGACCAGTAGAACCGAAAACGCCCGAGCCTCATCACGCGGGCGAGTGAGAATTCGCCTCACGAGTAAACGAAATCGGCAGGCTCTTTGTTGATCCCGCCTGTCGGCCGCCGCCGGTTCAGTAAGCCTTTTGACGAATCTGAAGATAAGAAGAGATTCTACATTGACGGATCACGCGAGGGAGTGGTAGAAACTTTCTTGATCACGTCACCCGACGTTTCAACGGATCTTCAGCCGCGCTGAAGAGATTCGTGGGGCTGGTCTTCGCTGGGACACCGCCTGGCGCGATCGTCGGAGTCCAACTGGGACCGCGAGCCAGTCGAACTGGGAAAGAACTCTCCCGCCGGATGGTTTTGGGTTCCACGCGGAATTGGGATTGCAGTTTAAACGCAGCTCAACAAAACAACTCAACCGAAAGGAAAAACCCCATGAAAACTCTGCGATTGAAAAACTCGATGGATTGCGCGCATTTTCGGTGCGCGCTTTTTGTCGCTCCATTCATTTTTGCCTTCCTTGCGCTTCTGCCGATCGCGCGTGCGGTGAGCCCGCCGCCGGATGGCGGTTATCCGGGGGGCAACACGGCAGAAGGGCAAAACGCCCTTTTTAGCCTGACAACTGGCGGGTTCAACACGGCCGTTGGTCTGTTTTCACTCAAGAGCAACACAACTGGCAGCTTCTGCACCGGTGTCGGCGCCGGGACGCTGCTTCTCAACACCGCAGATGAGAATACGGCCATAGGCGCGGGAGCGCTTTTAAGCAACACTACCGGCTCCCAGAACACGGCCAACGGAACGTTAGCGCTCTTCCTTAACACGACAGGTTCTGATAACACTGCGAGCGGTGAACAAGCGCTTTTGAACAACACTGAGGGCAGTTCGAACACGGCACATGGCGCTTTCACGCTAGCAACAAACACCAATGGCACCGCCAACACTGCAACCGGTATGAGCGCGCTCTTTAGCAACACCATCGGCAACGACAACACGGCGATGGGAAGTGGTGCGCTCTTTCTCAACGTCGGCGGTAATGACAACACGGCCAGCGGGAGCGGTGCGCTCTTTTTCAACACAGCTGGCGATGCCAATACCGCCACGGGCCGTGGTGCGCTTCAACACAACACCAGCGGCGACAACAACACAGCGACGGGTGTTCAGGCGCTCGAAAGCAACACCAGTGGCTTCAGCAACACAGCCAGCGGGTTTCAAGCGCTTACGGCCAGCAACGGTGACTTTAACACCGCCATTGGTTTCAACGCGCTCCCGGCCAACACCACCGGCAGCTTCAACACGGCGTTAGGCGATTTCGCCGGGCTCAACGTCACCACGGCCGAACACGTTATCTGTATCGGCACCGGTGGTGCGAACGAGAGCCATAGTTGCTATATTGGAAACATCTTCTTTACACCCTCCGCCGGTGGAACCGCCGTCTTCGTTAATACAATCGGCAAACTTGGCACGACGACCTCCTCACGGCGGTTTAAAGAGGAGATCAAGCCGGCGGAGCATGCCAGCGAAGCCCTCTTTGCGCTTAAACCGGTCACGTTCCGTTACAAGAAGGAGATCGATCCGGTAGGCAGATCGCAGTTTGGCCTCGTGGCCGAGGAGGTAGAAGGGGTCGATCCCGATCTGGTGGTGCACGACGAGGAAGGAAAGCCCTACAGCGTGCGTTACGACCAAGTCAATGCGATGTTGCTTAACGAGTTCCTCAAGGAGCATCGCAAAGGTGAACAACAGGATCGCAAGATAGAGGAACTGCGGGCCACCGTTGCGAAGCTACAGTCGGCCCTCAAAGAACAGGCCGCTCAAATCCAGATAGTGAGCAACCGCCTGGAACTGAGCAGGCCTGCCCCTCGAATCGTTAAGAACGATTAAAAACTAAATGGTAGGGCGGGCAGTCCTCTGCCCGCCCGGTCCCGGGAGATTGTGGCGTGCGGCGGAGTGCGCGCCCTACCGTTCGCATTTTATAAGATTGCTTTTAGTTACGATTAGGGTGCTGTAGCCACGACTCTGTAGGCCGTTGGGAAGTTGGCTGATTAGACAGCGCGCCACAGGGCTTGGATATAGCGGAACCTTGTGCAGGTCTGCTGGCTGACGGATTCGTTCCTCAGCGAACTTGAGTGGTTTGCGCTGCGCACCGATGGTCTTGTGCATGCGAGCGGCGTCCGATTTCGACCGAATTACTTCTGACATCGCTATCTGGTATGTTTATGACCCGGACGTGAAAGCGGAACTTTATGCAACCTGCCTCGCGACCCCTAGTGGAATGTATCTGATCGATCCCATTCTTTTGCAGAAGCAAGCATTGGAGGAGCTGATCAGTTCGTCTCGAGTCTCAGGAATTATCGTGACGAATTCAAATCACCATCGCGCCGCTGCGCAATTCGCCCAACAGTTCTCGGTTCCAATCTTTGCCCATTCGGAGACTTTTCCGAATCGCCAGACCGGTGAGCTAACGCCCGTTACCGATGGCGAAGAAATCTGCGACGGATTGCGCGTCATTGGCATTGGGGGCGCGCCGCCGGGCGAAATCGTGCTTCATTACGCGGTTGAAGACGGAACGCTGATTATGGGCGACGCGCTAATTAATTTTGAACCGCACGGCTTTACGTTTCTGCCTCCGAAATATTGCTCCAATCAAAAACTATTGCGGCGGTCGCTGCGAAAACTTTTGGATTATAAGGCCGAGCAAATATTTTTTGCGCACGGCACGCCGATTTTGACCGACGCAAGTGAACGATTGCAACAGTTGCTCGACGGCCAAGCCAGTTAACCAAGAATGGACCAGCCTTCACACAGTTACGGCTCGGCAGGCACGAATGGAGAGAAATTAACTTGTGGACGGGAAACATCGACAAGTGAAAGCGTGGTATCCGGCGATACGGTGGCCCGCTTCTTTCGACTGATTCGATTCTCGCACACGATTTTTGCATTGCCGTTTGCTCTTGGCGCTCTCATCGTGGCCGCGAATGGCTGGCCGTCTTTCAGAATTCTGCTGCTGGTGATCGTTTGCATGGTGTTCGCGCGCACTGCCGCCATGCTTTTCAACCGGCTCGTTGATTGGTCGCTTGATCAACGTAACCCACGCACGGCGTCGCGTCATTTACTCGTATCAAAATTGACAGCTCAAGTCTTGCTTATCTTGAGTTCCCTTGGGTTTGTGCTGGCCGCATCCGCAATTAACCGGCTGACTTTCATCCTCGCACCGGTTGCGCTGGCGCTGATTTTTTTCTATTCCATCACGAAGCGATTCACAAGCGCCACGCATTTCTTTCTGGGTCTGGCGCTGGCTGTTTCACCGGTCGGTGCATGGATCGCGCAAACTGGACGCGTGGATCTCGCCCCGGTGGTGCTTGCTCTGGGCGTAATCTGCTGGGTCGCAGGATTCGATCTCATCTATGCGACACAGGATTATGATTTTGATCGGCGCGAAGGGGTTCACTCACTGGTGGTGAAACTTGGGATCGCACGGAGTCTCCGATTGGCTCAGTTTCTGCATCTACTCACGTTTGTAGCACTGATCGGTTTTGGCGTTACTGCAAGGCTCGGTGCCGTCTATTATTGGTCCCTGCTGTTGCCCGCGGCGGCGCTTGTTTACGAACACAACACCGAGAAACGCGATCTGGCGGGTATCAATCGCGCATTTTTTCAAAGCAACGCCTTCGTCAGCGTGGTTTTTTTACTCGCGGTTTGTGTGGATCGATTGATCTGAGAGGTATGCTGGTTTTACATTCTATTGTCCGCTGTCCTCAGCGGACTTTTTTTGAAGCGAGATGAAAGTTATGAGCTGGGGACAGCGTATCCTACAGCGACAATCACATCGCGTTTAACATTTCTACGCGTCGCACGTGTCGGCCGCCATCAAAACCTGTATCTAGCCAGATCCGAACAATCGTGAGCGCGAGATCTTCAGGAATCAAACGCTCGCCCATCGAAAGCACATTGGCGTCATTGTGATGCCGTGACAGACGAGCAGATTCTTCATTCCAGCAAAGCGCACAGCGGACGCCGTGGACTTTGTTGGCGACCATCGCTTCGCCGTTGCCAGATCCGCCAAACACGATGCCCCGTTCGCATTCCCCGCTCGCTACCGCTTCCGCTGCAGGTCGGATGAACAACGGATAGTCCACGGGGTCCTCGCTAAAGGTGCCGCAGTCTTTTACTTCGTGCCCCAGCGACTGGAGCAATTCTTTTACTTTCTCCTTGTATCGAAAACCGGCGTGATCTGAGCCAACTGAAATTTTCATGCATCACGCATTACACGAATTGCGACAGATTTCATAACGCTTTCATCGAGGAACGATCGTCTAAAGCGCAGGGAACAAAAAAGAAGCGCGTTATTTGGAAACCGCCTTGTTAACTAGCTTTCGTGCAGCTTTGCAAGCTCGCTCCAGATCTCGCGTTCGCGTTCGGTTAACTTTTTTGGCACATTCATTTGCAAAACAACGTAAAGATCGCCGCGCTTTCCCGAAACTCCCGGGAGACCGCGCTCGCGCAAACGAAACCGCTGGCCGCCTTGCGTCCCTGCTGGAACTTTCAGACGAACCTTGCCTTCCAGGGTGGACACGAGCAAGTCGGTACCGAGTACAGCCTGCCACGGTTCGATCCTCTCTTCATGAATCAAATCGCTGCCCTCCACTGAAAAATCGGGATGTTTGGCCAATCGCACGCGAAGGAAAAGGTCTCCGCTTTTGCCGCCGTGCACGCCCGCTTCCCCCTGGCCGCGTAAACGAATTCGTTGCCCTTCGCGTACGCCGCGGGGAATCTTGACCTGATACTGTTCCACTTTATCTGACCCGGCCCGCCTCAGGGACACATTCCTCGTTGAACCGTGCAGCGCTTCTTCAAGAGTCACCATGATGTCCGCTTCCACATCTGCGCCACGCTCAGACGTCGCAGCGCGTCCACCAAACCCGCCGAATGCAGACCGGCCGCGGCCGCCGCCAAAAAATGCCTCAAAGAAATCGCTGAACCCGGTACCGCCGAATTCAAACTGCACCCCGCCGCCGTCGCCACCCCATTGATAATATCCCCCGCCCGGTTGTTGTCCTTCCCATTGAGGCGGTGGCTGGAAACCGCCAGGTCGATTCCAATCCGCGCCGAGTTGATCGTATTTTTTTCGCTTTTCGGGGTCGCTCAGAACCTCATACGCTTCATTGATCTCCTTAAATTTCTCTTCGGCGGCCTTTTTGTCCTTGGCCACATCGGGATGATATTTGCGCGCCAGCTTTCGAAAGGCGCTGCGGATATCGTCGTCCGTGGCTGTCTTTGGCACACCGAGCGTCTCGTAATAATCTCGAAATTGGACTGGCATTGACCATCAAGCTTGTGCCTTCGATCGATTCGCGCAACTTTTTGAGCGGTGCGCGAACTGGGAAAGTTGATCGTAATCATTGGCGTGATCACCACTTTGGTTGGGTTGGTGATGTGGAGCGGCCTTGCGCCCAAATGGCTTGGCCGGCTGCCTGGCGATCTTTGGATTGAGCGCGATCATTCGTCCTTCTACTTTCCCATCGTTACCTGCATCATTCTCAGCATCGTGCTGAGTTTGCTCTTGTCCCTATTTTCAATTTTCCGTCGCTAAAGACAGTCTTGAAAGTTGTCCGTGCCCAAATGTAGCCACGGGCCTGCAAACCCGTCTGATCTTGCACATTATCGCCGCCTGTGCGAACGGCCCGCAGGGCCGTGGCTACAACAGCGCTTCAAACTCGACTCGATCGGCATGTGATGGCACTTCTGAAGTGCCGGCGTTGCCCTCGCATGCGATCAACGCCGGTGTCCGGCGGCCCCATTCCAAGCGATGTGATGATTATCGGACAAGCGCCCGGTCCGAGGGAGCCGACATTGAAGCGACCATTCGCGCATACTGCCGGCAAAACACTTTTTCGCTGGTTCGAACAATTTTGCGGAATGGATGAAGCAACCATTCGATCCAAAATCTATTTTGCGGCAGTCTGTCGCTGTTTCCCCGGGAAAAATTCCGGCGGCTCCGACCGCGTCCCAGCGCCTGATGAAATTCGTAACTGTGCGTCCTGGATGGATGACGAAATCAGGATTTTGAAACCGCGTCTTGTTGTTCCCGTTGGACGGCTGGCGATCACCCAATTCATGGCGTGTCCGAAATTGAAGGACGTGATCGGCCGTAAGTTTCGCGTGACGCGGGCGGAGCATCGCTGCGATCTGATTCCCTTACCGCATCCCTCCGGCGCATCACCGTGGCACAAGATTCTGCCTGGGAAAGCTCTGACCGAGCGTGCACTCAAATTGATTGCGCGACATCCTGCAATCCGTCTAATGGACTAATCTGGAAACCAGGAATTCACGAAATTTTCACTGTTTTCTTGGTTTCCTGGTTTCCTGATTCATCTTTTCCCGAATGTCTTCTGCAATTCCTAGTCGCGCTGACGTTCCCGAGACTCACAAATGGGACCTGACGCACTTGTTCGCGAATACCAGCAAATGGCAGGAGGATTTTGCCTGGCTGCAGCGGGAATATCCGAAACTTGAGCAGTGGCGGGGCAAAGTGGGGGAATCGGCGCAGACTTTGTCCACGGTTTTGGAGTTTGAAAAGTCGCTCGAACTGAAAATGGAGCGCATTTATCACTACGCGTCGCTCCAGTCAGCCGAAGACAGCACTAATAACGAGTACCTTACGCGAATCGGTCAGGTCCAAAATCTACATACACGGATCAGTGAGGCGGCGGCTTTTGTGGTTCCGGAAATTTTGGCGATCGACGATGAACGATTCACCAGGTTCATCG
This sequence comes from uncultured Verrucomicrobiae bacterium, assembly GCA_963807435.1. GTDB lineage: Bacteria > Verrucomicrobiota > Verrucomicrobiia > Chthoniobacterales > UBA10450 > Udaeobacter. The sequence goes on along the minus strand of CAWECA010000010.1, from coordinate 290,359 downwards.
CCGATCCACTGTTGAGCGCCTGGCGAATCAAGCTGCATAAGATCCGGCGGATGAAACCGCACGTGTTGTCCGAGCCGGAGGAACGTCTTCTTGCACTGAGCCATGTCGCGCTCGGCGGTTTTGACGACACCTATTCGCAACTGACCGATGTGGACATGAAGTTCGGCATCCTGGTCGACGAAACCGGGCGCGAGCGTCCGCTCACACAAAGTTCGTTCAGCGCATTTTTGGTGAAACGCGATCCTGGCTTGCGAAAACGCGCCTTTCGCCAGTTTTACGCCGAGTTCCTCGATCATCAGTATACACTCGCCGCGTCCCTGGCATACTCGGTGAAGGCGGATGTATTTCACGCCAGGGCCCGCCATTATCCGTCCGCGCTGGAGGCGGCACTCTTTCCCGATGACGTGCCGGTCGCAGTATTTGACGGCTTGATTCAATCTGTCCGCGCGAATCTGAAACCGCTGTTTCGCTATTTCGCTTTGCGTCGGCGCTTCCTTGGCCTGGACGAACTGCACCATTACGACACTTACGTTCCCCTCATTCGGGAGATAGAGACACGGTTCACTTTTGATCAGGCGGTTGAAGCAGTTCTCAACGCGCTTGCCCCTCTGGGAAAAGAGTACGTCGATATTCTCGCCCAAGGCCTGCGGTCCGAACGATGGTGCGATCGTTATGAAAACAGAGGTAAACGCAGCGGTGCTTTCTCGTCCGGAAGCTACGACGCTCCCCCTTATATTCTCATGAATTACAAGGAGGATGTGTTCGCCGATGTATATACGCTCGCGCACGAGGCCGGTCATTCGATGCACAGCTGGTTCTCGCAAAATTCCCAGCCGTTTCAGGATTATGAGTATCCGATCTTCCTCGCGGAGGTCGCGTCCACCTTTAACGAGGAACTACTCACCGACTACCTCCTCCGCACCACGAACGATCCGAAGATGCGGGCCTATATTATCAACCGCGAAATTGACGATCTGCGCGGAACACTGTTCCGCCAAACCATGTTTGCCGAGTTCGAAAGAATCATACACGCCATTGAGGAAAGCGGCGACGCCTTGACTCTCGATATTTTCAAATCGGAATATCACAAACTGCTCGAAACGTATTTCGCAGAAAATTTTGTGATTGATGCCGAACTCGACCTGGAGTGTTTGCGTATTCCGCACTTCTATCACGCGTTCTATGTTTACAAATACGCGACCGGAATCTCTGCCGCTGTCGCGCTTTCACAGCGCGTGCTTGCAGGCGAGGAGGGAAGTATCAATGCATACATGAACTTCCTGCGTTCGGGCGGCTCCAGTTTCCCCCTGGAGACATTGAAAGCGGCGGGCGTGGACATGACCGCGCCGGCGCCGATCGAAAGCACGTTACAGTTGTTTGAACGAAGGCTCATAGAGTTGGAAGAACTGCTGTTGTAGCCACAGTCCTGTGGGCCATCGGAACCTCCAGACACGTATGCAAACCCCGCAGGGCGGTGGCTACAGTAGGCTGGACTGAGTCGTGGGGTGTACTCAGGATTTCGCAATGCAGATAGAAAGGAGTCAGGTTCGCGAACGACTTGAGTCGCTGTTTCAGGAGAACTTCGAAGAATTCGGCGAATTAGGCGCGGCGGTTTCGGTTTGGCAAGATGGCCAGCCGATCATCAATCTTCGTGGCGGGTTTCTTGATATGCATCGCGAACGCCCGTGGGCGTCTGAGACATTGGTTTTAGTTTGGTCGGCGACAAAGGGAATCGCCAGCGCTTGTGTGTTGCATGCCTTGCAGCAGCGCAAGATCGACATCTACCGACGAGTCGCAGAGTTTTGGCCGGAGTTCGCGCAGCAGGGCAAGGAAAAGATTACGCTCGCACAATTGCTTTCGCATCAGGCCGGGCTTTGTGCTTTGGACAGGCGTGTTGATGTGCTCGACTACGACGGAGTGATTCGTGCGCTGGAAGCACAGGAGCCTTTATGGCCGCCGGGAACCGCGCACGGTTATCATGCGCGCACGTTCGGATTTTTCATCGATGAGCTCGTGCGACGCATAACCGAAAAAAGCCTCTCCGAGTATTGGCGTGAAAATCTTGCGCAGCCGCTCGAACTCGATTTCTGGATCGGTTTGCCGGAGAAAGAGAATGCGCGTGTCGCGACCACGTACGCTGCGAGGAACCTAAAGCCAGCGGAGCCCAAGGAGTTTTATCATGATCTCGGCACACCCGGTACCCTGGCCCGCAGAACATTTACGTCTCCGTACGGCCTTCATGCCGTCAGCAAGATGAATGACCCGCACATCCGCGCGGAATCGATTGTATCATTCGGCGGCATTTGCACCGCGTCGGCACTTGCGAAGTTCTATTCCACATTGGGAAATGGCGGAGAAATCGATGGCAAGAGCTCTTTCTCAGAGGAAACAATCGCCTGGATGACAACCGCCTTAACCGATGGCATTGACCGCGTTTTTCAAATCCCGACATCATTTTCGGCCGGCTTTATGAAAGATTCGCGGCAAGCTGCACGAAAAATGTTTGGACCATGCGCGACTGCTTTCGGACATCCCGGTGCGGGTGGCATTCACGCTTTTTGCGATCCGGAAAACAAGATCGGTTTCGCATACGTGATGAACCAGATGGAACAATCGCTCTTGCCTAACGAAAAGGCGTTGCGATTAGTCGATGCGATTTATAGCAGAGCCGATTGATTTGATCGCCAATATTGGCGGGTTTCGTATAATGGTCGGGATTTGCGAACGCAGTCACAGTTTTGATTGCGAATACCCCTGACGATCAATTATTCGCCCATGATCGTGATGGAAACTTTCCGGCGATGTTGTGCTCGACGGTGTTCAAACAGGAAAACGCCCTGCCACCTGCCGAGATGCATTGTCCCATCGAGGATTGGTATGGTCTCGCTGGTGCGCGTCAGGACCATGCGGATGTGCGACGGCATGTCGTCGCTGCCCTCGGAATCGTGCATGAAGTAATCGGCATCTTCCGGCACGAGGCGGTCGAAAAATTCTTCCAAATCACGGCGAGCGGTCGGATCGGCATTCTCCATGATGACGATGCTGCAGCTGGTGTGCTGAACAAACATTGTGATTGTGCCGTTTCGGAAGCCGCATTGATCGACCTTTGACTGCACGTCAGTGGTGATTTCGTAGAGGCCCTTGCCGTGGGTGCGCACTTCCAGTTGCTCATGTTGGATTCGCATTTCCACCCATGTTATTCGACGCCAGCGTATGAGCAAAAGAATGAGTCACACAAGTCTTTGCCTACCTGCTCGATGATTCGACCCACACCGTTGGCAACAAGAGTGATCGAACGAGCTATCAGATGGCGACGGGGGAATGAGCCCACCCTGACCGTAGTGCCATAGAGCGAGACTCGCCCTCGTGACGACTCAATAGATCGGACCGCTATTGACAATTAGAGGTGTCTCGACTTGGCTCGACTGGCCAGTTGACGTTTCAGACATGCCAAAGCTGATCATTTCGGGCGTTACATTTGAGTTAGTGGATGAAGCGGTCACGATCGGGCGCGCATCGGATAATACGATCGTAGTCAATGATCCTTCCGTCTCATCGTACCACGCCCGTTTACTGCTGGAAGGCGATACATGCCGGCTAAAAGATCTCGATTCGACGAACGGCACACGCGTCAACGGTAACCCGGTAACCGAAACGGTGATACATTTTGGTGATCGAATCCGACTGGGTGTGGCAGAAGCTCAGTACGAATCGTCGGAAATCAGTCCATCAGAGCCGTTGCCCCAACCTGAGGAGATCAATGCTCAATTTGCGGCGGGCAACTCTGCACTAACTCATTTTGCCGGCGCGCCTTCCTTTCGACGCCAGACAGAGCAGAAAGACCGTGTGCGTACCGGAATTTTCATTGGCCTGGCTATCGTGGCGTTGGTATTTCTTGCAAGCATGATCGCGGTGCTGATGATGTGCGCGCCAGCGCTCTAGAACTCCGAAGAAAGCATCTACTGCGTTCGTCATGTCACAACTACAAGAACGACTTTTACTTTTCGATATCGATGGCACGCTGATTCACTCTGGAGGCGCGGGTATTCACGCGCTCAAGTGCGCCTTGAAGGAGCGCTTCGGGATCGACAATGATCTGCAAGATATCGAGGTCGCAGGCATGACGGATTCGGGCATCGTCGTAAGCATTCTCGAAAAGCACAAGATCCCTGCGACTCCCGAAAACGTGAGCGCGTTCCTAGACAGTTATGTGCATTTTCTTTCGCTGGAATTGCCGCGCCGGAAGGGAAATCTGCTGCCCGGCGTATTGAAGTTGCTCGAACAGCTTAAATCGCGCCCGCATCTGGTGCTGGCACTCCTCACGGGAAATGTTTTGCGCGGTGCGCAGTTAAAGCTTGAGCACTACGGTGTCTGGCATTTCTTTGAGTTCGGCGCGTTTGCCGACGATCATCGCGATCGGAACGAGCTCGGACATTTTGCTCGCACCCGCGCAAAAGAGAAACACGGCCGAGAGTTTGCGGCGTCGGAGATCGACGTCATTGGCGATACGCCACGCGACATCGCCTGCGGAAAAGTTTTCGGAGCCCGCACAGTCGCAGTGGCAACGGGCAGATGGAGCCGGGATGAGCTTGCAAAGCACGAGCCTGATTTTTTGATTGATGACCTGTCCGATGTGGAAAGAATCATTGACACACTTGGATGGTGATCCATTAACGAAGTGCACGAAATGGACAAAGAACCCGCATCATCAAAAATGACGCCACCTCAGGACCGCTCGAATGTTCTTCCGCTGAAGGGCGAGATCGATCTGCACGTGTCGCCGACGGTTACGGCATCGCTGAACGAAATAATCGACAAGAAACCGAAACGGTTGGTAGTCGATCTTTCCGAAGTGACTTATATCGACAGCGCCGGGTTAGCTTCACTCATTGAAGCGATGCAAAAGGTGGAAGGATACGGCGGCAAATTCCTGCTGGCTGGATTACAGGAAACTGTGCGCTCCATCTTCGAAATCTCGCGTCTCGACCAGGTATTTCAGATTTTCCCGAACGCTGATGCCGCACTGGCGGTAGACTGAAGGCGATCCGGTGCTTGGCCGAAGCGTGGCGTTACACCACACGCATTAAAACCTCGAGCGTTTGCGCAACGTTTGTCGAGATGTCGAAATGCGAGGCGAGCGCGGCGTTTGCCGTCCGTGCTACCTCGCGCCGGCCGGGATCGGACCAAAAATGAATGGCGTCCCGAAGTCCAATCAACTTGGAAGGATCATCAATGATGGACCCCTGGACGCTGCTTTCGATGATTTCACTGAACCCGTTGGAACGCGTCGTGATGACGGGCAATCCGCAAGCCAGCGCTTCGAGGCACGCATTGGAAAACGGATCATAAATCGTGGGCAAAATGAAAACGTCGGCGGCCGCATAAAAAGGTATAAGGTCTGCAATTTCACCGAGAAAGTGCACGGGGTCTTCGCGCCACAAACGCAGGTGTGTCGTCTTGTACGGTCTCGCGTCTCCGCGACCTGCCACCAGCAGGCGCAGTTTCGGATCCTTGCAGAGTGCCATTGCTTCGATTGCAAAAAGCAGGCCTTTGCGTTCCCATCCCGATCCGGCGAATAAAAGCGCGATGTGATCCGGTTTCAGGTGCAGGTCAGCCCGGCATTTTTCGCGGAGCTCTGGAGGGAAGCGAAACTTATCGAGCGGAACGCCGTTGCGTATAAGCTCGATCCTGGCGGCAGGGTAGCCGTACACATCGGCAATCTCGTTCGCAACCATCTGCGAAGCTGCGATCACGCGCCCCGCATTGCGCCTGGCAAAAAGCGATTCCTCCAGTTGCACCAAATCCCGATGTTTTCGGCTAGCTGCCCGGATAAACTGCTTCAGAGGGACCTCGAATTTGCTTCTGCGCGTCAGCCAGGCACGATGAACTCCGTCGCCAGCCCGGTAAATATCGCAACTCCAGACGCGCTCGAGACTAAACAAGACATCGCACTCGAGCTGCGGTCGCATTCGTTCCAACTCATCGGCAAAGCCAAGGGCCGTTTTCCCGCGCAAGCGCTCGAGCGGCCCGAATGGCCATTTGTCGTCCGGCCAATTTTCGCTGGTGATAAGCTTCGTTTCGTGGCCCGCCTCCGCCAGGCCGCGTCCAAACCGCAGCAAGTAAGCCTCTGCTCCGCCGCTTGGCGAATAGCCGCGGCGAACAAGAACTACCTTCAATTTCTTCACCCTCGGCGTTTCGTCCATCTATCTGGTTCCATTCGACTTGCAACGTCTCGCGTTGAACCCATAATGCCTTCGGGGCTGACACAGACGTCCTACCAATCGAGTGGGTCCGGCGTACAACGTCACTTTACACGCTCCACGTTCGCCAGAATACTTGTAACCCGATGCCGGGTGAAACCCTAAATGCTCTTGCGCCAGTGGTATGTTCGACGCCTGCGGTACACCCGTTGCCGAGGCGTTTGCTTTATTCGATTTTTGCTCGCATTGGCGGCTCCGGTCTGGACACTGACGCGTTTGAAACGCTGCGCGCGTCGTATAGTGGCGGCTTTCTCGGGAAGGCAGTCGCCTACGATAATCGGCAGAAGGAAATTCCTTCGTCATTGATCCATTCATTACGGTGGCATCCGGTACGCCTGATCTCTTTCCTCGATCGCCCTTATTATTACGGGGCCAAAAAGAAATATCTCGACTGGATCGCTTCCAGGCATCTGGAGACAGGGCGCTACGATCTCTTTCATAGCTGGTCGGGCGACTGTTTGCGCTCGTTGAAGGTTGCAAAAAAACGCGGCATCCCATCCGTTCTTGAGATCCCAACCTGGCACCGCGACGGTGGCAAAGAGAAGATCGTGCGGCCGAAAACCGTAGAGCCGCCGCGAGAACACGGTTCGAGATTTGAAAGGTGGAAAAATAGACTCTTACTTCAACGAAAGCGTTTTATTCAGGAATATGAACTCGCGGATCTTTTGCTCGTCCTATCCGAAAGGGCGGCCAGGACTTTTCGCGTGCGCGGTTTTCCAGAGGAAAAGCTGTTTTACCTCCCGCGCGGCGTCGATGTAGAACGCTTTAAGCCAGGCCCACGACCAGAAAAATTCCGAGCCGTATTCGCGGGCGCCCTAATCAAGCGAAAGGGGATTCAACACGTTCTCGAAGCGTGGCATCGCCTGAATTTGCCCGATGCCGAGCTATGGCTGGTGGGCTTTGTGCATGAGGAGGCGAAACCGTTTTTGGATCAGTACCTGGCGCGACAACATTCGCATTGTAGGGTTCGTGCGCGATCCCGAGAACTATCTCAAACAGGGATCGATCCACGTTTTTCCGTCGCAGTGGGAGGGGAGCGCGAAGGTCACATATGAAGCGGCGGCGTGCGCTCTACCTCAAATCACCACACGTGAAGCGGGGGACGTTATTCGCAATGGGGTTGAAGGCATCATCGTGCAGCCGGGAGACGTGAACGCGATCGCGGCAGCCTTGGAGCATTTCTATCAGCACCCAGAAATTGTAGAGGGAATGGGCGCCGCTGCACGCCGTCGCGTAGTCGAGAACTTCACCTGGGACCACTTCCGGACACGGTTGTTGGCAGCGTACGAAACCGCGATGCAAACGGCGCGATGATTCATTGTAGCGGCCTTCCGCACGGGCGATTGAAGCCGGCGTTGGCACACCGCCCCTACAGCCCCGTGAAAATTCTCTTACTTCAACTCAAGCGAATCGGCGATCTGATTCTCACCACCCCCGCGATTGCTGCGTTGCGCCAGAATTTTCCGGATGCGCACCTCACGCTGGTCGTCTCGAACGAATGCGCCGAGCTGTTGCCGGCCATTTCTGGTGTGGATCGAATTTTGATCGCACGCCGTAATCTGCGTGACATGGCACCCTTTTCATCGGTCGCCGCCGCAAGATTCGACTACTGCGTCGACTTTACGCGAAACGATAGATCTGCTCTTCTGACGCTGCTATCGCAGGCAAAGAGACGCGTCACCTCCTACCGCGTACGTGATCAATCCAGGACAAGGGCCCGCGTTTACACTGATCTGGTTGAGGTCCGCGTGCGGGACATGCACACTATCGACTACAATCTGGCGTTGCTTGGGCCGCTCAGGGTTCGCGCCGGCTCTTCCACTCCCTATCTAGTGCTCCCTCGAGCCGCCCACGAAAAGGCCAAAGCGCTTCGGCGTCATGGGAAAAGTGCTAAACCTTACATCATGGTGCAGCCCGGCTCCGCCCGGCGCGAGAAGATGTGGGACCCGGCGCGTTGGGCGAAGGTCATCGAGCATTTCCGCTCGAATAACGATATCGACCTTATCTTAACGGGCGGACCATCCACTGACGAGCAGGCACACATCGAGGCCATTACATCGAGAATCCGGCGAAAGATTCTCAACCTTTCCGGAAAAACGGATTTGCTCACGCTGTCAGCGTTAATTGCCCACGCGCAATTGCTGGTAACAGTCGATTCGGCTCCGGTGCACCTGGCGGCCGCGATGCATATCTCGCAGGTGATCCTGTTTGGTCCAACCAATCCATTTCACTGGCGGCCGAGGGAGAGTCCCGCATTGATTTTGCAGGGAGAATCCGGTGTACCAATCACCGATTTTGTCCCTGTTCGTCCACGTTTCGCGATGAGCGAAATCTCGACGGAAGCCGTGATCAGTGCTATGGGTTCGCTGCTGCCGCGTCGTGCGGCAGCGCAAACTTCATGAACGGCGCAAAACCGGCCAAGGAAAAGCGATCCTTCTGGCAGACGTTACGCACGGCTTCCGGTTCGTACCGGCGGCTTTACGGTTACGTCAAACCTTACAAGGGTCGGTTTATCGTGGGATTGGCGTTGGGTCTTGCTTACGGCGGAGTGAACTCACTTTTCCCCTTGGCAATCGCCCGCGTCACCAGCACGATTTTCCAAGGAGGCGGCCCTAAAACTATTGGTCTGGGCTCGAACCTCCATGCGCTGGATTCGGGACCGAAGATCAATTCCATTGTTCTGATCTGTCTGGCAATACCGGCGATCATGGCTGTGAGGAGCCTTTGTTCTTACGGGAGCACTTACTGCATGCAGTGGGTAAGCAACAAAGTTGTGTCGGACATTCGAGTCCAGCTCTTCAGCAAGATGGTGCGGCATTCCATGGATTTCTTTAACAAGATGCGGTCGGGATTCTTGATGTCACGCATCACCAACGATACCCGCATCATGCAGATGGCTCTGACCAGTGTCAGCAGCGACGTTTTCAAACAACCTATCACCATCGTCGGCGCCATCGTCGTATTACTCTTGATGGATTGGAAGTTTACACTCGTTACGCTGATTCTATTTCCAACCTGTTTACTGCCACTCCGCATTTACGGCCGGCGCGCAAAGAAGGCAGTGCAAAACGAACAGGCAGGAATGGCGCAGATGGTTGTGACGATGCAGGAAACCTTTGCCGGCATTCGCGTGATCAAATCGTTCGCACGTGAGAGCTACCAGGAAAAGGAGTTCAAACGCAGCAATCAAATGCAGTTTTCGCAGATGATGCGCATGATTCGGTCGACGGAAGCAGTCAGCCCGCTAGTCGAGATCATCGCAGCAATCGGTGTCGGTATGGCGTTGCTTTACGTCTATACAGCGAACCTCAGCGTCGGCCGCTTCTTTGGGTTGATCTCAGGAATTTTCATTCTCTACGATCCGATCAAGACTTTGAGCCGCATCCATATCGTGATGCAGCGATCCATCGCCGCCACCGGTGCGATTTTCGCGATTCTCGATTCAAAGCCCGCTGTGGAGGACACGCCGGATGCGGTTGCCCTAAAAGCGTCAGAGGGCCGAATTGATTTTGAAAACGTCACCTTCCGTTATGTCAATACGAAAAGAGACGCGATCAAGAACGTCACTCTACATATCGAACCTGGAAAAACGTTCGCACTGGTTGGAGCCAGCGGCGCTGGCAAGAGTACCATTTTGTCGCTACTCCTGCGCTTATACGATCCGACTTCCGGAGCGGTGCGAATCGACGGGCGGGATCTCCGTTCGATTACGCAGAAATCCTTGCGCGACCAAATCGGGCTCGTCACCCAAGAGACATTCCTGTTCCACGACACGATCTTCAGTAATATTCTGTTTGGCAGACTGGATGCCACGCGGGAGCAAATTTACGAAGCTGCGCAAGCCGCGTACGCCCACGATTTCATCATGGCACAGCCAAAGAGCTATGAGACAGTTATCGGCGATAAGGGATGTTTGTTGTCTGGCGGCCAACAGCAACGACTCGCCATTGCACGCGCTATCCTCAAAAATGCGCCAATTCTTCTACTCGATGAAGCTACTTCATCACTCGATTCTGAATCCGAACTACAAATTCAAAAGGCCCTGCTTAAACTTGCCGCTGGACGCACTGTGATCGCGATCGCTCACCGGCTTTCGACGGTGCTCTCCGCTAATCAAATCATTGTAATGGATTCCGGCCGGATTAAGGAGATCGGGACACATGCCGAATTGCTGGATAAATCGGGATACTATCGGCGGCTCTACGATCACCAGTTCAATCGTATTCCAAAAGAAAACGAAGCGGAAGAAGGCATTCTTGTTGAACAGCTGGTGTAAACACAAAGAAGGTTAAACCGTTGAATCGTCAAATGGGGCAGAAGTCCGAGAAGATATCTTCTTTCTAACCTTTAACCTCGTAATGATCTAACTCTCCTTGAGCGCCATGCCGCTTAACATCGATCTCCACACACATTCGTTCTTTTCAGGGGACGGGATTTCCAGTCCGGAAGACATGATCAACGCGGCACGTGCCAAGGGTTTGAGCGGCATCGCCATCACCGATCACAACACTTGTGATGCGGTTAATTACCTGCTGGAGAAAGGCCTGATGCGACCGGACGGACTGCCGGTCAACGATTTTCTGATCCTTCCAGGAGTCGAAGTGACCACCGCCGACGGCCATCTGCTTTGCATCGGCGCCGAATTACCCTATCTGAAAGGAAAACCCGCGCGCGAAGTCTGCGAGATCATTCACGAGCGCGGCGGCCTCGCCATTCCACCGCATCCTTACGATTTGTTCCGCGCTGGGATCCGGTTCACAACTCTGGAAACACTCCCCGTGGACGCAATCGAGGTTTTTAACGCCGCGACTACGCTTCGTCGCTATAACCGTTTCGCCTTTAAGTATGCACAGATTCGCGGTCTGCCTATGACGGCTGCCAGCGACGCGCACCATGCTGCCGCGGTAGGTGCAGCTTACACAATCGTCAATACCGACGATTTTTCGGTCAAAGGAATACTGGCTCAGATCCTCAAGAGCAACGAACTGAATCAGCAATATCAGACCCCGCGGGATAGCTTGCGAAAAACATGGAGTAACTGGATGAGACTGCGTCGGCGAAAAAAAATTCCGGAGCTAGCCGCCAAAGACCGCAGCCACCACGACGGCCAAGCTTAACGTCCTCAACCTTTCACTTTTCAAACTCCTACTTCGTGCATGCCTGCTTATATCATTGTTGAAATCGAAATCCTCGACCCCACCGGCTACGAGGAGTACAAAAAGCTCGCCGGCGCAACCGTAGAAAGATACGGCGGGAAATATGTCGTGCGCGGCGGAAAAACCGAGGTGCTAGAAGGCGACTGGCAACCAAAACGTATCGTGGTGCTGGAATTTGAATCATCGAAGCGGGCCAAGGAGTGGCTCAACTGTGAGGAATATCGCGAACCCCGCAAAATGCGACATCGCACCGCCAGGACAAATATGATCCTAGTCGAAGGCATGTAAGTTTGCGCACGCTGCAGTCACAGCTTTTGGGCCGCCGCCCTTTTGGCCACACTCTATTCAGCCACAGCCTTTAGCCACGCCCCTGTAGGCCGTCTCACCTCGTCAAAACCGGCCGCAGGCTGGTGGCTAAAATGTCAGGAACTCGCGCTCGGAGTCGGACGCACTCCTCTTCAACTCACGCTCTTTCAACACAATCATCCTCTCGTAGCGGGCGAGCAGGCGGCATAGTAGCCATCCCCGGTAGCCGTCGCGAAAACCGTGTCTCCAGAAATAGTGATAAAAGAATCGCAAACTGGGGCGGAATGGAGCTGCCATAGTGAGCTTTTTTAGCCAGCGTTTGCGCTCCAGCGCTGTTCCAAACGGCGTTGCTCGCAATAATTTTCCGTCAGTCGCTTTCAGCGCCAGGGAAGCGGCCGCTTCCCACCAGGAATAGCGATCATGTTTCTTGAGGAAAGTTGCAGTATCCGGATATGGATAATGCTCCATGGGTGAGCACAGACACTCTGAGCGGCCGTCAAGTAAGACGTGCTCGTGCACTTCATTATCTCCAGATGGAACATCGTCGCCAATATCAATCTGTTCGTATCGACCGAGGCAATGCCGGAACAGGCGCAGGTTCCAACTCGGAAAATAACCGCAATGATTTATCCAACCGTCCAGAAACCAAAATCGACGGTTGAGATAATATCCGTCGACGTCGGCGCGGCCAATCGCCTGGCGAATTTCGTGTTCCAAATCCGGCGTGACGCGCTCATCGGCGTCGATGATCAGCACCCATTCGTGTTGCCAGGGAATATTTTCCAAGGCCCAATTTTTTTTACGCGGCAATCTTCCGTTCCAAACAAACTGCACCACCCGTGCACCTGCGAGGTCTGCAATCGCTTGAGTGCCATCTGTGCTGGCTGAATCTACAACTACGATTTCCTGCGCAAACCCAACGCTGGCAAGACAGCTCGCGAGGTTTGCCGCTTCGTTCCTGACCGGCACAAGTACCGATAACGGCGCCCGTGTATCGGGCTGCTCGTTCATTGAGGCATCTCGCGTTTTTTGCTTTCGCGCGCAGGGTTTCCGACAACAATGCTCCAGGCTTTTACGTCCTTCATCGCCACGGCCCGCGCACCAACGATCGCTCCTTCCCCAATCGTGACCCCCGGACCCACGAAGGCATCAGCACAAATCCACGCGTCGGACCCAACGACAATTGGTGGACGCAATAACGCAAAATCCCGCCTGCAATAATCGTGGGTTCCCGCACAAAGATGCGCGCGATGAGAGATCGTTACGCGCGCACCCAGAGTCACGCGCCCGAGATCATAAACAAATGCATGCTCGCCGATCGCGCTTTCATCCCCGGCCTCAAAATTCCACGGAAAATAAATGGTCGCAGAGGGATACACATGGACGTCCTGACCGATTCTCGCCCCGAAGCAGCGAAGCAGCCATCGTCTCCAACCGAAACAAGCTCTCGGACTAAACCGGAAAAACGGCTGCGCCATTTTCCAAAGCATACGGCGTATCGTCTCTTCGGATGAGTATTTCGTAGCTCGACGATTTTCTTTAATATCCAGCATGTTGGTACCAAATATCGGATGTCGGAACTCGATGCTCCATCACGGAGATGTATTTACAGTCTCTGGCAAAATCGAGCGAGGAATCCGTCTAGCTATTTTCACGGTCACAATCTGTTATTTTAGTGACAAAGTGCACCTCGTACCGACGCTTCGCCCAAGCCTCGCGGAGATTCAAACGAACCGATCGTGATAAACGGCGGATGTGCGTTATTAGGGCGAACCTTTCCTCAGGCGAGAAATATTTCTCAACTGAAAAACCTCCATAGCAAACCTCCTAGGCGACTTATACACAGCTGAATGTTTGACTGAATTGACACGTTTAAAGTGTGGTTCGCTGCTCATTGTTCACCGCTCCGACTTCCGACATCAGACCTCTTCACCGTAGCCTGACATTCGCCGGAACGGCTCCTCCGCCAACCATCCAGTCACAGACGGCGCGCATCTGCTCGCCGATTCGCGGCCACGCAAATTCATTAGCCACTAGATTGCGGCCATGAGTGCCCATTGCTTTCCGATCAGCATCGCTCATTTCGGTCAATTGGTTCAAACCGCTGACGATCTGTTCCGGAGTCGAGCCGATTCGCACGGCTGCGCCGGCCGAAAAGCCTTCCGACAAATTACACTCCGGTGTCATCGCCACCGGTTTCGCGTACGCCCATGCTTCAAGCGCTGTCATCGGCAGGCCCTCACTCAATGAAGGCAGAATGAATGCGTCACACGCGCGAAAGCATTCGCTCTTTTCCTCACCAAATTTCGGACCAAGGAAAACGACGGGTTCGGACGCTGCGATATCTGTGAGCTCACTTGCGTAACCATCCTCCCCCCAACCAACAATCGCCAGCAGCCACTCCTCCCTGATTGAAGTGCGTGAGCTGACGAGCTTTTTCCACGCGCAAATCAAGTTCGCCAAGTTCTTCTTGGGATGCAGTCTGCCGAGATAAAGCAGGATTTTCCGATCCTTCGCGAGTTCTCCGTATGGATGGCTGTCACCTTCCGGATTGGTTTGCTCGGGCAAGTCGATGCCATTGGGAATCACACAAACTGGATTGCGTACTCCATATGCGCGGATGGATGTCGCTTCCGCTTCGGACAACGCGCGCAGACAGGAAGCCCGGCGCAAATGGTCGTTTTCGTAAAGTCGTGAGGCGATGCGCTTTTTCCATCGCTCATTTCGCAATGCCCACGATTCCAGCATCCCCTCCGGATGCACGACGTACGGCCGGCCGGTTCGCTGATGCCATCGGCTTGAGGCAACGGAGCAATATTTCCACAAACCGTGCACGGACAAGATGTCGAGATCGGCGGCAAGCAAAGCTGGCAGAAGCTGATTTGAGTAACCCCATGCGCGGAACTGCGGTGGAAACGCTTGGACAGAAAGCGGCTGCCATTCGGGTAAATCGATTGTGCTCCATGCGTCGCTGATACCAAATACGGTCACGGTCGCGTCCCGGGACATCATCGCTTTAGCAAGCCCGCGCACGCTTTGAAACAAGCCTCCTGCTTCGCGCGAAACGCTGCCAACCAGAAAACCGATTTTCATGCGTTGAGAATCAGAAGCGCAGTCCTTATTCGTTAAGCAAAGGGTTGCTTGGGACGCGCGCCATCTATGGCAGTCATCAACGCCCGACCGATTGGCGAGACTTTTCGGGGATGATTCAGCGCGAGTCGCGCGGCTTGCTCCAAGCCCTCCCTGAAACGCGCCGGCGTGAAGTTCGCCGAGATTCTGTAGCTCGCGTCACTGAAGCTTTTTCGTTGGTCATCCGACAAAAACGCCATCTCCAAAAGTCGCGTTGCGAACTCGCACTCGTTCGTTGGATCAAAGGTGAAGCCGTTGTTTCGCACCAACTCGGGAGCACATCCACACCTGTCGGACACAATCACCGGCAACCCGGACGCGATCGCTTCGTTCACCACCAATCCCCATTGTTCAATTGTGCTCGCATGCACGAACGCGTTCGCCAGCCCGTAGTAAGTCGGCAATTCATTGTATGGTTTGAACCCGGGAAGATGCACGTGGCTGTGCAACTCAAGAGTTGAGAGTTGAGAGTTGAGAGCACGTCGCAAGGGGCCGTCGCCTAACAACACCAGGTCCCAGGGCGAGTGCTGACTTCTAAGTTCTGATTGCTGATTTCTGATTTCCGACCTCTGTCTATATTGCGCGTATGCCATAAGAAGTCCCGATAGATTTTTCTTCTCGATGAATCGCGCCGAGGCGAGGAAGTAATTCTCCGGCAACTGATATTGTTTCCGAATCTCGAATCTCGAATCTCGAATCTCGCGAGCGCGTTGCGCGAAATACTCTTGATCCACAACATCGTAGCCAGTGAGGATCCGCTCTACAGGCATCCCGAGTTCAACCAGATACTCCACGTGTCGCTGACCACCGACTAGAGCAGCGGAGAAAAGGGCTACGATCCGCCGTTTGATGAATTCCTTCCACCATGTACGCGTTTCATCCTGTCGACCGCTCTCGGACATGACAATCATTGGAAGACCGCGATCCAAACAACAACTCGCGGCGATGAGCGATCCGAAAGTGTTCCAGCCATTGACCGCCACCACATCAGGCCTCGTTTCATCCAAGGCTGAAGAGAAGGCGCGCTGAAGTTCCCCCTTCTTCGGATGCGTCTCCGTCGCTTCCGGAAAGAGCGAAATTTTATGGTATCGCACAGGCGAAGCCGCTGTGCCCCAGGCGTCAGACGCCTTAGCCGACCACTCGATACCGGTCACTGTCAACCCGTCAGCCGTCGCATTCAGCCGCGCATGGTGATAGGGACCGATGTGATGAAAAACAATTGCGACAGCGGGCTCATGTTCCATTGTCGCACGAAAGACTAGTTTCTAATCTTCCGCAGAACCACCCGAATATTTTGTGAAATAGAAAGGTACGCTATTGAAATTCCATCCGCGTTAGTACGCGACACGGAAATCAGCTGGGACCAAACCACTCGCTCCTGTCATGCCAGCTGATGGGCTTGTGGAATTCACGGCTCCGACTTTAGCCGGCGGAGTCGAAAGAGGCTGTTGGCCTTTGGATTTGAGCGAATCGTTTAAAATGGGCAGGTCGTGCGCGAGGAGTTGATCGAATTCTTTCGTTGCGTCGCCAAGTTCGCGTTTGAGTGTGCCGATGTAAGCGATTTGATAAGCCGCGGGTTTTCCTTCGTAACTGAGAATTGCTCCGTAAAGCTGATCGGTGTGCTCACGTAGACGTTCCTCGCCTGTGATTGCGCCCCCCTCGGTCGTAGCGACGATTTTCTTTCGCACGCCGTCGACTTTCCCGTCGAAATCCGAGATCTGTTTGCGAAGCGGTTCGGCTTCCGGCATCGTTTCGCCGGTCTGGGCGAGTTGTTGTCGCAAGGCGATGATGCGATCCATCACCGCGCTTTCATCGCCGAACAACGCCCGAACTTGCATGGCGGCATCGAACTGCGCCTTGCGATCCGCCAAACTGAACTTCGCGCGGCGATCCAGACCGACCTTCAACTTTGTCTCATAAATCTTGCCTGCCTTCGTTAGGCGAACGGTGTAGTCCCCCGGCACAACGCGCGGGCCGCGGATTCCCGCGAACGCGATTTGGGCAGCAGGCGGCACACGCGGCGGTTTTACCCGCATTGGCCACATCACCCGATTCAAGCCGGGTCGTTTACTGGCTGGCAATTCGTCGAGCGCCCGCCCAGACGAATCCAAGATTTCGAGTTTCATTTTTCCAAACAAATGCCGCTCCCGCTGGTAGTAGTTGATGACGGCGGCGTCCGGTGGATTTTCGCCAACAAAAACCGCATCGCCGTTGGCCCAGCCGCCCTGGCCTTCGATGCGCTGCTGCACCGGGCGCGCCGAAACAAACGCTACGTCCTGCTTCAATAAATCCGGAGTTAACGCCCGCAGCGGTGTGATATCGTCAATGATCCAAATGCCACGACCGTGAGTGGCGAGGACCAGATCGTTATCGCGCGGTTGAATGGCCAGGTCGCGAACGGCAACGGCGGGAAAATGCTTACCCTTGAATTGCGCCCAGTTTTTTCCGCCATCGATCGAGACCCAGAGCCCGAATTCGGTGCCGAGGAAAAGTAGATCGGGTTTGACCAGGTCTTCTTTGATCACGTGCGCGTATCCACGAACACTCTTTGGATCTTGAGGTGTAACGAGAGGTGTCCAAGTCTTGCCGTAATCAGTAGTCTTGAAAACGTACGGCGCCATGTCGCCATAAGTGTGCCGATCAAAGGCTGCATAAGCCGTGCCTGGATTAAAGTTGCTGGCCTGGACCCAGTTCACCCAGGAATTTTTTGCCAATCCCTGAATGTTACCGACAACGTTGGTCCAGGTCTTGCCGCCGTCGTGCGTGAGCTGGAGGTTGCCGTCGTCCGTACCTACCCAGATCAAGCCTTTCTGCTTGGGTGATTCGCTAATGGAATAAATTGTGGTGTGCATTTCCGCCGACGAATTGTCCACGGTGACGCCGCCCGACTGTTCCTGCTTCTGCTTCTCCTTGTCGTTGGTGGTCAGGTCCGGCGAAATGCGTTCCCACGTTTGGCCGTGGTCTCGTGAGCGGAACAGAAATTGCGCGCCGATGTAAATTGTTCCCTTCTCGTTAGGGGAAAGGGCGATCGGCGTGTTCCAATTGAACCGGAGTTTCTCATTGTAATTTGGCTGCGGCTTAATGTTGCGAGCTTCATGCGTGTTGCGATTGACTCGCGCAATTTCGCCGCCCTGATACTCTGCGTAGATATAGTTTGGATCCGCCGGATCGGGAAACATCCAAAAACCATCTCCAGTGTACATATTCTCCCACCTCGAGTTGGTGATGCCACCTGGATACTGCGAGTCTCCCACCCACGAACTGTTGTCCTGCAAACCACCGTAAACATGATAGGGATCGTCATTATCCATGCTGACGTGGTAAAATTGCGATACCGGCAGGTTTTCGGCCTTCCACCATTTACTGCCGCCGTTGTACCAGTACCACATCCCTCCGTCGTCGCCTACGAACACCACTTGCGGGTTGGTGGCGTCGATCCACACATCGTGCGCGTCGCCGTGCGCCCCTTGAAAACCACCGACCTCGGCAAAGCTTTTTCCGCCGTCTTCGCTCACAATCAGTGTCCCGTCAGGCTTGAACAGACGATCGGGATTCTTGGGATCAACAATCAGGTTCGCGAAATAGAACGGTCGCCAAACCATCCATCGACTTTTATCACGCTGCTCCCAGGTGGTGCCTCCGTCGTCAGAAACAAATAATGCGCTGTCGGGCGATTCAACGAAGGCATAAACCCGCTTGGAGTTCGAAGGCGCGATCGCGATCGCCAGTCGGCCATACGGTTTCTTCGGAAAACCCTTATTGGCATCCGGTGTGATCTCGGTCCACGTGCGGCCGCCGTCGGTGGAACGAAATAATCCGCTGGCAGAAGACGCAGTGGGGCTTTCTCCACCGGAGCGGTACCCCCAGCCTGTGCGCCGGAAATCCCACATCGCTGCAAACAAAACGTCGGGATTGCCAGGATCGATTATTACCTCAGTACAGCCAGTTGAAAGATTCGCGCCTTTGAGAATTTGCTGCCACGTCTTGCCGCCATCGGTGGTTTTGTAAAGACCTCGATCAGGCGAATCGCTCCATAGCGCGCCGGGAACCGCAACGAAAACTGTGTCGCTATTTCTCGGATCGACCACGATGCGCGAAATACGTTCCGATTTGTCCAGGCCGGCGTGCGACCAGGTTTCGCCGCCATCCGTTGATTTATAGATGCCGTTACCGATGGAAACCGTGTTGCGTGTCCATGGTTCACCCGTGCCGACCCAAACATTTTTCGAATTTTTTGGATCAAGTGCGATCGCGCCGACCGATTGCACAGGTTGCTCGTCAAAGACCGGCCGGTAACGGGTGCCACTATCGTCCGACTTCCAAACACCGCCACTGGCTGATCCCACAAAGAGCGTGATCTTGCCTGAAGGCTCGCGCACGCCTGCGATGGACGAGATGCGGCCGCTCATGGTGGCTGAACCAATATTGCGCACACCAATGCCAGAGATGCTCGCCGAACTAAACGGAGCGTCAGCTGCGCGGACGGCAATGGTGTAAAGGAAAAGCGATACCAGGACGCATCGCACAACGGCAGCGACGCCACGCTGCATTCGGAAGGCGCGGCGCGCCGTCCCTACCCTGCCCGTTTGAGCAGGCCCGTCCTCACGTCGTTTTTCGAGATTAAATAGCTTCATCTAGTGATTAGCGCTGTGGTTGGCTGACATTTATCTGGCCGGGGAAATGGAATATCGCGTCATCAACCGGCACGTTTGCTTCGACTTTATCAATGACAATCTTTTGCTTTTCCGCCGCGCCCTTCGGACCGGCCTCGATTGATGTCGGAACAAATACGCCGCCGGCTTTTTCGTAATCGCCGAGGTCCGTTTCCACCTCTTCATGCGCGCCGTGAACGGTTCGTTGTGTCACAATCCGGATCTCGAGAAAGTGGTCCGGATCCAAATAGACAAAACTGACGTCCCCATTTTTTCGAGTCACCTTTAACTTGTGGGCCGGCGTGCCATCGACGTCTTCGGTCCCGAGATATTCAAGCGTGCTCCCTTTCTCCTTCCAATCGGATAACGGACCGCCCAACTCGGTATCTTCGACCATGGCTTTCACATCATCGGCAGACATGCGCTCTGGATCTTTGCGACCAAAAAACGGCGAAATTTTCCAGCCTTCCTTGCCGTCATACGCCTGAATCTGCGTCATTCCCTGGATGGAAGCTTCTATGCGTACCTCGTCGGGGTGCTTTTTCGTTTCCAAGTATGCTAGTTCCACCTGCCCAGCCACCGGCAGCAGCAACTTGCCGGTTACCCTCAATGTTTGGAGATTATTTAGTGCCGTGGCACCGCCCTTCGCCTCGATATTCTTGGCGACCAATTCATCCACGGTCGGCTGGCTCTTGTCCTGAGCGAAGAGTGCCGATGCGAAAAGCGTCGCGGAACCAACAGGGATTAAGAAACGTAGAAACATAATCAATTTTTCAGATCAACGTGAGACACCGAAGCAGCTCGAATATTCAAAGATACGAGCAGGCAAACATTCTTGAACTCATCTTTGAAAGAATGGATGCACCGAAGCTCCAATTTGGATTCGAAAAAATCCTTAGAAGTATTCATTCCGCGCGCAATGCCTGGATCGGATTCACGTGTGTAGCGCGTCTCGCGGGGAGCAAACATGCAATCAAAGCGACTGCCGCGAGCAGAAACGTCGAGCCTGCCAACAGCGCAGGATTGCGCGCCGAGACATCGTAAAGCTGTGATGTAAGCAAACGCCCGAGGGCGAATGCCGAAGCAATTCCGATCGCCAGTCCGATTACGACGGGTTTCATTCCCTGATTCACGACCATGCGCAGCACGTCGCGAGTTTGCGCACCCAGCGCCATACGCACACCGATCTCACCAGTGCGTTGTTCGACGCTATATGCGACGGCCCCGTAAATTCCGATGCTTGCAAGCAGAAGCGCAACGCCGGCAAAGATTCCGAGGAGCCACATCATCAATCGCGCCTGTCCAAGAGCCTGCGCCACGATTGCGTCCATGGTCTGCGGAACCGCAATCGCCAGGCCCGGATTGATTTCGCTCAGCGCGGTCTGCGCGAGCTTGGTCACCGCCTCGGTTTTCAACGTGCTGAGAACTGCGACGTTCAGGAAGGGGAAATTTTCCTGAGACCACGGCCGATAGAATTCCATTCCTGGCTCTTCCTTGATCCGCGTTGAGCGAATATCGCCGACGACTCCGATGATCTCGCACGGCGTCCCGGAGCTCGTCACCAGCAATGTCTTGCCAATTGGGTTTTCGTTTGGGAAAACTTTTCTGGTCCCTGTTTTACTGATCAAGACAACGTTCTGGTTCCCAGCTGTGTCGTGCGCATTGAATTCGCGTCCCGCGAGAAGCGAAATACCCCACGTTTTAAAGAAATCCGGCGCCACGTCGTGGCTCGGCCCGCTGGGGCGTTGCTCCACGGGCGGCACATCGCGATCACCGCGCGTGTACAACGTTCGATTACCGCCATTCAACGGAATGTCGCCGCTAACGGTTGCGCTTTGGATGCCGGGAACATCGTGCAGTGCGTTAAGGAGCTGTTCGACGAACCGCTGACGCGACGTGTCGTCAGGATATTGCGCAATCGGCAGCGTAATCGCGCCGGTCCACAGATGTTGTGGACTGAACCCGAGATTCTGCTGACTCAACCGCATGAAACTCGCGATCAACAGCGCCGCGCCCGCCAGCAATGTGACCGATAGCGCAACTTGCGCACCAACAAGAATTTTCCGCAGCCGTTGCTGTCGAGCGCTGCCGCTGCTCCCCCGGGCCCCCTCCTTCAATCCGTCAACGAGATCCGCACGCGAGGCCTGCATGGCTGGATAAATACCCATTAGCAATCCAGTCAAAATTGAAAGGCCTACAGTGAAAAAGAGGACTTCCACTGAAAGACTGCTGGCCGTATTCCCCTCGAGCGGAAGAAAATTCGACGCCATTTTCGGAACGAGTGGAACTAGCCGCCACGCCAGGAACGCGCCCACGAGGCCTGCGACCACGCTCACGAGCAGGCTTTCAAACACGAACAGACGAATGATTCCGGTGCGAGAAGCGCCGATTGCCATTCGCAACGCGATTTCGCGCCGGCGTCCGCTGAAACGAACCAGCAACAAGTTGGCGACGTTACTGCAAGCGATGAGCAAAACAAAGCAAACGGCTGCGAACAACGTGATGAAACCCGCGCGAAAGTTCTCCGTCACGTCTTGCGGCAGCATTCGCATTGTTGTCGTAAGTCCGCTGTCGATCTTGCTGGGATATTGTGTCCGGTAGCTTTGATCCAGTGACGGGAGCGCTGCTGCCACCTGTGTAAGCCTGACGTTCGGCTTGAGTCGGCCGATCACGCGCAGAAAACTCGTCCCCCGCATCATTCGTTCGTAGGTGAACCCCAGCAGCTGGAACGGCTTTGTGGTCCAAACTTCTGCGATCGGATTAGCTCCAAACCAGGTCGCCGGCATGTTCGGGATCACACCGACAATCGTGTGCGGGGTGCCATCCAATGTGATGCTCCGCCCGATCACGTTCGGATCCCCACCAAGGCGTTTCTGCCAAAAATTTTTGGTCACTACCGCGACGTCGGCGGTTTCTTCCTCCTGTGGCAGAAAGTTCCGTCCAAGAATCGGGTGAACACCGAGCAGTTCGAAATAGTTCGAAGTCAAACGGCCACCAAGGATCTGTACCTGCGTCGCCGAGCCCGGTGAGTGTAAAAAGAGAGAAATTTTCGGCGGCCAAACCATCGAAGAGAGTTTGGCCATCGCGAAAATGCTGAAATCGCGGCGTCGACACACCGATTTCCTCGAGGTCGCGCGATTTATCGCCGCCGTAAAGATGGACCACGCGCGATGGTTCCTTGAAGGGCAGCCCGCGCAAAAACAAATCGTTGATCAAACTAAAAATCGTGGTGTTCGCCCCGATCGCGAGCGCGAGCGTAACAACGGCGATAATTGTGAACCCTGGTGCTTTGGCCAGTGTCCGGAGAGCGTATTTGAAATCGGAGATCATGGTAATCGTTGTATGTTCGTTAGGCGGTTACAATGGAAAAGGGCGTCCTCATTCGGCACGAAGGGCAATAACAGGATCAACCCGCGACGCGCGTCGCGCCGGCAACCAGCAGGCAATCATCACCGCGATGCCCAGAACGATTGCCGCGCAAATACCCGCGATGAGATTCGGCGTCGGCATTTCGGCCCATTGGCTTTGCACTAAACGCACCACCCCGTAAGTCGCGAGCGCACCGGCACCAAAGCCCAGCGCAAGCAAGGTTAGGCCCTGTCGCGCGACCAGTTGAATTATCTGATGCGCGGTAGCGCCGAGCGCGCTGCGAATGCCGAACTCGCGTTCGCGTCGCGCAACCTGCAACACGAGCAGACCATACAAACCTATCGCGGCAAGCACGACTCCGACGAACCCGAACGATGAGACAAGAACGAAAATGAAACGCTCGGTCGTACGAGAAAGCGCGG
This sequence comes from uncultured Verrucomicrobiae bacterium, assembly GCA_963807435.1. Taxonomy (GTDB): domain Bacteria; phylum Verrucomicrobiota; class Verrucomicrobiia; order Chthoniobacterales; family UBA10450; genus Udaeobacter. The sequence continues at coordinate 267,065 of CAWECA010000010.1, read as the reverse complement.
CGGCATCTTCGAGCGAGATAAAATTATATGCTGCGAGATTCGCATTCACGCGAACCAACGCGGCGCGAATCGCCGACTCATTCACGGAGCGACCATTGGTATGCAAAACGAACGTAATGTCGTCAAGCTGCGTCGTCGCGTGCACCAGCATTTGCGCCAAGGGGCGCGCGATCATGCCGAGCACTTCGCCATCGCGCGGATCGGTGACAGCTTTCGCATCGCCAACTACGCCCACAATTTTTAGCCACGGGCGGTTTCCATCGAGCCGTCCTCCACGAATGCGTTTTCCGATCGGCGATTCGTTAGGCCACAGTCGTTTCGCGATACTTTGACTGACAATACAGACCAGCGGCGCGTCGGCACTATCGCCAGTAACAAAATCGCGGCCCTGCAGGAGCGGCTGACCCACGCTCTGGAAGTAGCCAGGGACAGGCACGCGCGAGTATGCTGCGTACACGCCGCGTGGCTCGGGTGCGGGCGCGCCTTCGGCGTTGAAAAGCATCAACGTCCAGGAGGCGTTCATCGGCGAAGGCGAAACCACTGTAGCGGATTTGACGCCCGGCAACGTGCGCAGTTCCTTGAGCGAACTTTCGAGCGCATTCTGTTTCGCGGTAGCGGTAGGGAAGAATTGATCGGGAACAGTGACATTGAAGGCGAGGCGATCTTTCGTTTCGAAGCCCCACGGCTCCTCGATCAGCTTCCGGAAATATTGTGTCGCAGTGATACTCGCCGTGAGAAGCGCGGCGGCAATCGCCAGTTCGACCACAACAAATGAGCTGAGCCATCGGCGTGCGCTGCGATCGAGCGTTGCGCCTCGGGACGTAACACTCATTGCACCGCGCAAGTCCGTGCGTGATGCGCGCGCGGCCGGAAGCAAGCCAAAGACTGATCCAATCAGCGCCATCACGCCCGCAGCAAAAGCGAACACCGGCAGATCGAGCCGCGGTGCGTAATCGAATTCCCGCATCGCGCTGCCGGTTGCGTCCGCGCCCTCCGGGCTGAGTGCAAAAAGCATCGGCGTGATCCAGTATGCGATAAGCAAGCCAAGCGCGGTCCCGATTAACGCGAGAAGGAGCGCCTGGATCAGTTGTTGCTTAATCAAGCGTTGCCTGCTTGCCCCAAGCGCAGCCCGCAATGCAAACTCCCCTTCCCGCTCGATGACGCGGGCTAGCAGCAGGCCGGCGAAGTTCGTCGCTGCGATCAAGAGCGCGCAGACCGCAGCACCGATAATGAGCAGAATTTTTGGTCGCAAATCCATTACGAAGCTTTCGCGTAATGGCGGAATATAAGAGGCGCGCGCGTTCAAGGGATTGGGATCGTCGCGATTGATTGCCGCACACATGCGTTCAATTGCCTCCTCGGCTTTCGCGGGCGTGATGCCGGAGCGGAGGCGGGCAACGCCGTACAAATAATGATTGTTGATGGCCGCAGGACTGTCAGCTTCAAGCGCAAGCGGCAACCACAGATTCGCGCGATATGGATGGCGAAATGCTTTCGGCATCACCCCGACAATCGTGCTCGGCGTACCGTCGACCACGATCCTGCTGCCGAGCACATCGCGACGCGAGTTCAGCGTGTTGCGCCAGAAGTCGTCGCTAACAATCGCAACATTCGCAGCATGATCGAGTCCTTCTTCCTTCGTGAAGGTGCGGCCCTGCGCCGGCGCTAATCCCAGGACGTCGAAAAAGTTTGAAGTGATCCGCCCCGCAGGAACGGTCTGCGCGGGCGAATCGCTCTTGAGTCTAACGACTGCGGCACTTCCTGTTCCGCCTGCGACATCTTCAAAAATATGACGGCCGAACTCACGAAAACGCGCCAAGGTGCGGTCACTCAGATTCAACGAGGAGGAACGTGCATTATTTTCATCGAGCGCTTCGTAAATCCTGACCAGTCTTTCGGGATGTGAGAACGGTAACGGCCGCAGCAGTGCCCCCTCAACAACGGAGAAGATCGCAGTGTTCGCTCCGATCCCAATTGCCAGCGTCAGGACGGCAACCAAAGTGAACCCCGGCGACTTATGTAGCTGACGAAAGGCGAATTTGAGGTCGTTCATATAGTCATCATTCAGACCGAAGCGCAATGACAGGATCAACACGCGCGGCCCGTCGGGCTGGAAGCCAGCACGCCAGAAACGCAACCCCGCCAATGAGCGTTGCGATTGAAGCAAAGGTGATCGGATCCCACGCAGCGACGCCGTAAAGCAGGCTCCTCAGGAAACGCGTTGCCATGAATGCGCCAAGCAACCCGATCGCCATGCTGATTGCGACCAGCAGCATCGCCTCGCCAACGATCAACCGGAAGATGTTCGATTGGGCGGCGCCTAGAGCGATGCGGATTCCGATCTCGTTTGTGCGTTGCGATACCGAATAAGCAAGCACACCATAAATTCCAATCGCTGTGAGGAGCAACGCAGTCCCTGCAAAGATCGATAACAGCAGGGCGTTGAAGCGCGGCTTGGCAAGCGTTTGCGACATATATTCGTCAAAAACGCGAACCTTGGTGAGAGGAACATCGCGATCGAGTAATGCCAGCTGATCACGCACGGCAGCAGTAAGCGCGGCGGGACCGGAAAGGTCGGTGCGCGCTACAATCCACATGAAGTTAACCGGAACTTGCGTCGCTGGGACATACATTTCCGGCGTGAAATCCTTTTGAAGCGAAAGATGTCTCACGTTTCCGACGACGCCGACGATCTCACGCATCCTGGGCTTGTCATCACCAACACTCCAGCCGGGCTGGATACGTTTGCCGACCACATTTTGTCCCGGAAAAAATTTCTGGGCGAAGCGCTCATTGACTATGACGACAGGGCTCGAATCAAACTTGTCAGTTTCCTTGAAAACTCTGCCTTGTACGAGCGGAATGCCCATGGTCTCGAAATAATCCAACCCGGTGATGCGCATGGGCGCGTCGTTCCGTTGTCCTTCCGGCATCGGATGTTCTTCCATGTCGAAGTCGGTCGTAATGTTACTGCCAGTCAGCGGCAGCGGCAGAATGATGCTAGCGGAATGGACTCCTGGAATGGCTCGAACCTTCGCAAGTAACTGGTCAAAAAATGCGTTCACATTGGCTGGGCGCGGGTAAGACGCGTCCGGCAAATTAACACGCGCGGTGAAAAGATTTTCGGTACGAAGACCGGTCTGGACGCGACCGAGCCGGGCAAATGTTTGAATCAATAGACCGGCACAAACCAGCAGGATCAGTGCAAGCACGATCTCACCCATGACGAGTCCGTTACGGAGACGATGCTTGTGTTCGCCTCCGGTGCCGGTTCGCGCACCTGTCTTAAGTGCGCTGTTAAGATCGACATGTGACGCTTGCCAGGCCGGCACCAAACCGAAAACAACGCCAGTGGCGATGGAGATGAATAGAGTGAAGACGAGAACGGTACTATCAAGTTGGATGGCACTGATGCGCGGAATGTTTTGAGGCACGGTCAAGATAAGTGCCTCTGTTCCCCATTTCGCGATCAACAGACCGAGCAAGCCGCCGATTCCGGCAAGCAACAAACTTTCGGTAAGTAACTGACGAATAATTCGTCTCCGACTCGCACCCAGCGCCGCCCGCAAAGCGATCTCCTTTCCGCGCACCGACGCGCGTGCGAGCATCAAATTTGCAACGTTGGCATTGGCGATAAGCAACACGCAAACGACCGCGCCGAAAAGCACGTAGAGCGCAGTGCGTACGTCCCCAACCAGGTCATCGCGAAGCGGCACGACGGCGGCACCGAATTGCGTGTTCGTGTCCGGATATTGTTTTTCCAATGCGCCCGCGATCATTCGCAGATCCGTGTCGGCCTGCGTAACGGTTATGCCCGGCTTGAGCCGGCCAAGTGCCAACAGCATGTGATTACCGCGCTGTTCCGTGTTCGGCTTCGTTCCGTCGGCGTTCGCTGCGTCCTCCGCCAATGTGACGTACATCTCGGTGTCCGGCGTGTCGAAAGGAAAGTGAAATCCGCGCGGCATGATTCCAATGACCGTGTAGGAGTGGCCCTGGATGCGCAGTGTCCGACCGATCACAGCCTTATCACCATTAAACAGCCGCATCCATAAATCGTGAGTGAGAATAACCTTGAACCCTCCGAGTCCGCCACCGGCCTGTTCATCCCCGCGAACAAACGCCCTGCCAATCGCCGGCTTCACGCCGAGGACATCGAAGAATTCCGAACTGACCTTTAATCCCTGAACGTTTTGCGTGCCTTGTTCGTTAACGAGTGCGTAACTGCCCCCGCGATAGATCGCCATGCAGTCGAAGGTCCGGTTTTGATTTCGGAAATCGAAGAAATCCGGATAAGACATTGAGTTGAACTGGTGGGCTCTGTCCGGGTCCTTCAGATTTGTGCTGCCAACAGCAACGAGCCGGTCTGGCGATGGAAAGGGCAGTGGCTTTAACAACACCGCGTTGACTACGCTGAAGATGGCGGTGTTCGCGCCAATACCGAGTGCAAGCGTCAGGACGGCAACCAAAGCGAACCCCGGCGATTTGCAAAGCTGGCGAAAAGCAAACCTCAAATCGTTCATATCATTCCGTTCGCAGTGCCACGATCGGATCAACTTTTGTGGCGCGGCGGGCCGGCACGCAGCAGGCGATCAGTGCAACGAGCAACAGCGAAAACACTGCAGTCATTACGGCCCCGACATCCATAGCACCGACGTCGTACAGCAACGACATTAACGCGCGGCCTGCAGCGATCGCGCCGATGAGGCCGATTCCAATGCCAATTGCCATTAGCGTCATGCCCTGGCCGAGCACGAGCTTAAAGATGTTTGCACGCTCCGCGCCGAGCGCCATGCGGATCCCGAGCTCGCGAGTCCGTTGCGTAACCGCGAGGGCCATTACACCGTAGAGGCCAACGCTCGCAAGCGCCAGCGCAAGCACGGCAAATGCGCCTAACAACACCATCGTCAAACGGCGTGTTGCCAGGCTCGAAGCGATGGCTTCGTCCATCGTCGTGATATGACCAATCGGCTGATCCGGATCGAGGGATTCCACCTCGCGCTTCACAGCAGCCACGATCGGAGCGATGTCCCCCAGGTTCGTGCGAACGTGCAGCTCGTTTTCCGGCTGCGGATCCTGCGATGCCAGCAAGTACTCCTCCACGAGATGCAGCGACTCCACATTCAGCTCGCCAGGAGCTTCATTGCGCGTTCGAGGGACCACGCCAACGATGGTCATCGGTGGCGCATGTTCGTCCAGCGTGTCGTTGTCGTCGATGTGCTGCCCTATGGGATCTTTCCCTGCAAAATATTTTTGTGCGAACGACTCGTCGATAATGATCGAGCGAGAATGACCCTTTGCGCCGGGCAAATCTTCCGGTCCAAAACCGCGACCCCTGAGAATCGGCATCCGCATCACGCGGAAATAATCGGGCGAAACCACAGTGGTTTCCGCCGTAGGCCTTGCATCGGCCGGAACTGGCGGAGTGCCGGTTATGTGAAAATAATTGTCATTCTCAGTGTCGTCGAACGGGCTGTTCGAACTTACGGCCGCGGCTTCGACGCCGGGAATACTTTGCACACGTAGCAATAATTGAGTCCAAAACGCGTTCTTCTGCTCGCCCGTTTTATACTTCGCAAGGGGTAATGAGAGTTCAAAATTGACAACGCCATGCGGGTCGAAACCGAGCGGTGCATTCTGAGCGTGCCAGAAGCTTTTCAACGTCAGTCCTGCGCCGGCCAGCAGAACAATGGCGAGCGCGGCCTGCATGATTACCAAACCGGAGCGCATGCGTTGTCTTTTCAAGCCATCGCTCGAACTCCGACCGCCAGCTTCGTGCAACGCAAGTGAGATGGCTTTCGAGTGGGAAATTCGCCAGGCCGGCCAGACACCAACAAGGATTCCGGCCAACGCAGCTGCCAATGTAGTAAATGCGAGCACGCGTAAATCGATCTTCGCCTCATGAAACCTCGCCACGTTGGGTGGCGTGAGTGCGAGAATTGCGTCCATGCACCAAACCGTCAGCAAAACTCCGGCAACTGCGCCGATCACCGCCAGCAATGTGCTTTCGACGAGTAGTTGCCGCGCGATACTCCAACGGCTGGCGCCCAGTGCTGCGCGCACCGCGATTTCTCGAGCACGAGCCAACGCACGGGCGAATTGCAGGTTCGCAACGTTCGCGCAGGCGATCAACAGCACGCATATCACAGCGGCAACCAGAAGATTCAAACTCGCGCGATAATCGCCGACTGTTGTCTCAAACAAATGTCGCATCCTCACTCGCCGTCCCGCGTTGCTTTCCGGATATTTTTTCTCCAAATCGACGGCAATCGCATTGAGATCGCTCATGGCCTGAGACATCGTCACCCCGGGCTTCAGTCGGCCAAGTGCTGACCAGCCCTGGTGATAGTCGCGTTTCAGCATCCATGGTTCCTTTGCTATTTCACTAAGGGGCAGGAGCACGTCTGGAATCCGGCCGAACTGAAGTTCAGCAGGAAGCACACCGATGATCTCGCGCTGCAATCCATCAATAAGTACGCGCCGGCCAAGGATCGAAGGCGAAGCGCCGAGATCATGGCGCCACAGATTTTCGCTGATCAGTGCGACGTTCGGCGCGCCGCCTATGTCGTCTCCGGCGCTTAAGTCGCGGCCGAGCTTCGGCTTTAACCCCAGCACGGAAAGGAAACCGGAGCTGGCGCGAACGCCGCGGACACGCTTCGGTGAGCCAAGCCCGGCGCCAACCGAGAAATTAACCGATTCGCGTCTTACCAGGGCGATATCGGTAAAGCTTTGCTGACCCGAATGCCAGTCGAGCCAGTTCATGTAGCCAACCGAACCGTTGTTGAAAATGTGCGAGGTTTCGCGTAGCAGGATGAGTTTGTCGGCATCCGGGTACGGAAGCGGTTGCAAGAGCACCGCATTGACCACGCTGAAAATTGCCGTGTTCGCACCGATGCCTAGCGCGAGCGCCAATATCGCGATAACCGTAACGCCAGGATTTTTCGCGAGCTGGCGCAGGGAGAAGCGAAGATCGTCTAACATCTCGGTGGCCTCCGCGGACTATTCATAGCGAAGTGCGGTCACGGGATCGACTCGCGTCGCCCGTCGAGCGGGAACGAAACAGGAAGCCGCAGCCACAATTGTAAGCAGACCTGCGACGGCAAAATAGATACCCGGATCGAGCGGATTGACTTTGAAAAGAATGTTTCGCAAAGCGCCCGCGACCAGCACGCCGAGCAATAACGCAGCCCCGCCGGCGCCGAGCACGAGTCCGATGGCCAATTGCCACGCGCCCTGCGTCATCACCATTCGAAAAATTCGGCGCGCGTCCGCTCCAAGAGCCATGCGAATTCCAAATTCCTGCGTGCGCTGGCTCACAGAAAAACTCATTACCCCATAGAGACCCACCGCGGATAGAACGAATGCTATGCCGCCGAAAATCACGAACAGATCAACGATGATCCGATTGCCGGAAAGAGCTTCATCGTGTAATCGAGCGGGTGTGCCGGGAAAATAAATCGGAACGTCAGGATCGAGCTGAGAGATCGCTTTTTTCAAAGCCGGACCAACTGTTTCCGCGCGCTGGCCTGCACGCGGCCGGACGAGCACCGTGCAAAACTGAGTGGCCGGCGACGCACCAAGGAGTGGCATATAAAAGCCGGCAGTTTCCGTTTGTTGATCGAACGGTCCCTGCATCAAAGTGTCGGGAACGACACCAACAATCGTTCGCCATGATTGTGGATCGCCAGGGTTGAAGATCCGGACCTTGTGACCGAGCGGGCTTTGGTTGCCCCAGTGCTTGCGCGCGAAACTCGCATTCACAATCGCAACCGGTTGGCTTGTATCGGCGTCGTTAATCGTGAAATCGCGTCCCTCCAAAACCTTTAGCCCGAGGGTTGAAAAATAATCATCGGACACGGATTCAAAGTTTCCGCGCGGACGGTCGCGATCAGTGAGATAATTTTGACCGTCGACTTCATACTGACCACCGCCCGCAAATGTCATTCGGAAACGGTCGGTTAAAGCCGCTGACTCAAACTGCGGATTGGCACGCAACTCCCGGACAGCGCGTTTGAAGAAATCACGTCGACCATCTTCGCTATACGCGCCTTCCAGCAATGCGATGCGCGCACTGTAAACCGCGTCTTCGTCGTAACCGTAGTCGAGCTGAAGCTGGTTACGGATCGACCTGATCTCCAGAATTGCCGTAATCAACAGCGCCGCTGTGAGCGCAATCTGCCCGACTACCAGCAGCCGGGTGATGACATTAACCAGGCGACTGGTATTGCCGCGGCCGCCTTCTTTCATCATCTCGGCGGCGTTGCTGTGAGCGCTGACCAGCGCCGGCACCAAACCAGACGCGATGGTCGCAACCAGCGTTATCGCAACGGTAAACGCGAGCACCCGCCCGTCGATCGTAAATCGAATCCAGTACGGCAACTGGAAACCGGCTGGCAGCGCGTCCATGGCGCGCGTTAGCAAGTCGACGCCCCAATAAGCCAGGAGAATTCCGGCGACGGCCCCGAACATCGCCACCACCAGACTCTCGGTCAACATTTGCCTAACGAGTCTCCGACGCGTAGCGCCGAGCGCCCCACGGATTGCCAATTCTTTTGTCCGCAATGCCGCCCGGCCGAACTGCATGTTCATGACGTTCACGCATGCGATCAACAAAACCAGAATGACTGCTGCCAGCATTGCCCAGACGGTCTGCCGGAATTGAACACCGATGAGCGCGTTGGAAAGCGGCTGCACGGTGGCTGATGTGAGATTTTGGTTGGTCTTCGGATTGTCCTGCGCCAAACGACGAGCAAGCCCAATAAGCTCGGCATTCGCCTGATCGAGTGTGACCCCCGGCTTCAGCCGACCCAACACCGCCGGCGCAGCGTTGTTCGCACCAATTACCAACTGGCCGCGCGGTATAGGGGGATACTGATTGTAAAGCGGTGTCCAGAGTTCTTCGAAATTTGGAAATTTAAAATTTGGAGGCATCACCCCGATGATGGTGGCGGCTTTACCATTCACTCGAACGTTCTCTCCGATGATATTGGGATCGCCGTTGAAATCCCGTTTCCAAATTTCGTGACCAAGAATAACAGTTTTTTCCGCGCCCGGTTTATTGTCTGCAGCAGTGAAATCACGTCCCAGAACGGGCGAAACCCCGATTATCTTGAAAAAATCGTCCGTGACGTAGCCGCCGGTATAACGTTGCGGACTGTTCTTGTAAGTAACGTTTATGGTCGATCCAGTGAGATAGCCGGCCATCATTGAGCACGATTTCTGGGCCGCTTTTAGATCTTCGTAGTCCCGCGCCGTCGGAATCTGTCCGAAGCCGAAATTGTTGTTTTGATCGCTCGCTTTCGGATCGATCAGCCCAACGCTCACCAATTGCTCCGGATGAGGAAATGAGAACCCGCGCAGCACGACTGCGTTCACGACTGTAAATTGAGTAGTGGCGCCGCCGATTCCGAGGCCAAGGACCACCACCGCCAGCAGGAAAAATGGTTTGTCCTTCAGCAAAACGCGAAGACCGAGTCGAACATCTTGACGAAATGAATCCAGGATCATGGCGATTTAATGTTGCTACTGGTTAACGACCCAGCCGTCGCGCAATTGAATCACACGCGACCCGTACGAGGCGCTCTTCTCCGAGTGTGTGACCTGCACAATGGTCATGCCTTCCTCATTGAGCTTCCGAAACAGCTCCATGATTTCTTCGCCCTGACTGGAGTGCAGGTTTCCCGTCGGCTCATCCGCAAGAAGGAGTTTCGGCTCTGCGATGATCGCACGCGCAACTCCGACGAGTTGCTGTTGTCCCCCGGACAACTGGCGTGGGTACAAATCTTTTTTTCCAACGATCTGAAACCGATCGAGCATATCGGCCACCAGCGCGGCGCGCTCGCTTTTGCTGTAATGGCGATACGACAGAGGGATCTCGAGGTTTTCGTAAACGGTGAGATCGTCCAGCAAATGATACTGCTGAAACACAAAACCGATCTTGTCGTTTCGCAGTGTAGCCCGCTCTTTCGGCTTCAAATGATGCACCGCGGCTTCGCCCAACGAATATTCGCCTTCCCATCCGTGATCGTGCATCCCGAGGATGTGTAACAGCGTCGATTTTCCTGCGCCCGATGGTCCCATGACGGAGACGAATTCGCCTTCGGCGATATCCAGATTGATGTCGCGCAAGACGTAGAAAAACTTCTCCTTTCCCAGCGAATACCGGCGTTCGAGGTTTTTGAGTTTGATCATAGCTCTACTCGCTCCGTAAAGCCTGGACTGGATTGACGCGCGTGGCGCGTCTCGCGGGCAACCATGTGGCAATAAGCGCGGCGGAAGTCATTACCAATGCAGCGACGGTGAATGCGATCGGATCAAGCGCTCGAACTCCGTAAAGAATTCCGCTCAGAACTTTTGCGGTGGCGATCGCAAGCAGGAGGCCAATGACCAATCCGCTGATCAACATGAAGGAGCCCTCCCAAATAATCATCCGCAATACCGCTCCGGCCTGAGCACCTAGCGCCATTCGAATGCCAATCTCACGCGTGCGGCGCGCGACCGAGTAAGCCTTGACTCCGTAGAGACCCACTACAGCCAGACCAAGCGCGAGCGCTCCAAAAATAGAGAAGAGCGCCGCGCCAGCGCGGACAAGCCAGAGATCCAGGTTCGAGTCAAGATATTGCGCGAATGTTCGCAGCGAAATGATCGGGATTGAAGGATCGATATCGCGCACGGCGCGGCGTAGCAAATCGGCCGCGGCGGCTTCGCTTCCGGGAGCGAGCGAACGAAACCGAACGAAATAGGAAATGTCGCTTTGAAATCCGCGCGCGAACGGCAAGTAGATCCCGCCGACCGGTTCCTCCGTTTCAAACAGCGCGTGGCGCGTTGCCGGAACGATACCGACTATTTCCATGCTCTCTTTCTCTGCGCTGTTCAAGTCGGCGCTCGTTCCACCATTGTGGTCAGCATATTGGATGCGTTGTCCAACCGCATCACCATCCGGCCAGAGTTTTTTTGCCAGAATCTCGTCAATTATCGCGACCTTTGGACCGGGCTGGGTCGCCTCCGATTCGGTGAACCCCCGACCCCGAGTCACCGGCAATCCAACGGTTAAAAAATAATCCGCGCCGATGCTGTTCCAAGCCACCTCGAAGGCAAGGCCTTCGGCCGCGGTCGCCGGCTTCGCGCCTGAAGCGGAATAGACACCCGCGCGTTGGACTTTCCTGCTTAACTCAAACATTCCGAACGGAACGAATGAAGAGATGCTCGCGCGCTCCACGCCCGGGAGTGCCGCCAGTCTCTCATTCAAGTTGCGATAAAGTTCCTGAGAGCGCTTTGGTTCGTAACCCGCCAGGCTCGCATCGACTTCGAGAATGTAGCTTGCTCCCGGTCTTAATCCGGTATCAATGGACGCGGCTTTACCTGCACCTCGAATGAACAAAGCCGCAGCAGTAATGAGCGCCAGCGAGAACGCGATTTGGACGATCACCAAGGGATGACGCGGCAAAAATTTCCAGCTTCGGCGCACTACATCCTCTCCGGCGTGCTCCTTCAAATCGGTTACCACTGCGCTACGCGAAATTTTCAAGGCCGGGCCGAGCGCGAACATGAGCGTGCCGAGCAGACAAAATCCAAAAGTCGCCACCAAAATTGCCGGATTCGGTCCAGTCAACCACACAATGTCGAGCGGCATCAACTTGCGCATTGAGCCCACAAGCAGATCGGACGACCACAATCCGAGAATGAGTCCGCCCACGCCTCCGAGGAGGGCCAGCACAAAACCTTCAGTGAGAAGTTGGTGAACAATGCGCCAACGGCTGCAACCGAGCGCGAGACGGATTGCGATTTCCTTGCGCCGTGCGGCGCTGCGCGCCAGCAGCATGTTTGCTAGGTTAAGGCATGCCACCAACAGCACCACCACCGCCATGCCAAGCAGCAATGGCGCGATCGCGATTATCTTGCTGTCGGATCCCGGCGTGTTACTGACCGTATTACGCGAAACTCGTTCGGCCATGAAGGTCTGGTCCTTTTGCTCGACCGGGTACGCTTTTTCCAAATTGGCCGCCAGCCCTGCAAGTTGAGGTTTGGCTGCAGCCGCGGTTAGCCCAGGTTTAAGCCGGCCCATGATGCGCAACTGCGTTCCTTTACGATCGTCAATGGCACTCCTGTTTTCGAACCTAAAATCGTTCGCGACCTGATCGTAAACACCCATCGGCAGCCAAACTTCCGGTGACAAGATTTGCATCGTGCCCACAAAACCCTTCGGCGTAATTCCGACGATCGTGAACGCGCGACCGTTAATGAACACTTGAGAGCCAAGGGCGTTTGGATCGAAACCGTGTTTCTGCCAGTAACTGTAGCTGGCAATCGCGACCGGCGTGTTGTGGCCGGGAATTTCCTCTTCCGGCAAGAATGCACGGCCTCGCGCCAGTGGAACGCCGAGAACGGAGAAATAGTTCGAGGTGACGATGGCACTGAACGCGCGACGCGTGTCGCCCTTTTGGCCGATGCCAACCAACGCGAGATTGAAACCCATTACATCACTGAACACCGTGTTCCGCTCGCGAATGTCGAGATAAGTAGGGTAGGAAAAACCGCGAAATTTCTTCGGATCCTTTTTGTCTTGAGAAAAGATCTGTACCATTTCATGTGGCTTGGAATACGCCGGCGGGGCAAAGAAAAGCGTGTTCACCAGGGTGAACACGGCAGTATTCACGCCGATGCCGAGCGAGAGCACGATTACTGCCGCAATCGTAAACCCTGGCGCCTTAAACAGTTGGCGGAATGCGAATTTAAGATCGCGAATCATGATCAGGTGTTGTGCCCGAGGACGACCATTGGATCCGCCCTGGTTGCGCGAATCGCCGGTAGATAACTTGCCGCCAGCGCGACTGCGCCGAGTAAGATTGTCACCATCGCAAACGTGGTCGCATCAAACGCGCTGACGCTGAAAAGCAGTGCTCGCAAAGCGCGGGTGCTCATCACAGCAACGGAGAGGCCGATAATCGTTCCAGCGGAAATCAGAGTCAGAGCGCGGATAAGAACCAGTTTCAACACATCGGTGCGCTGCGCCCCGAGTGCCATGCGAACGCCGATTTCGTGTGTGCGTTGAACAACAAGGAACGACATCACGCCGTAAATGCCGACGCTGGCGAGCAACACCGCGATGCCGGCAAATACGCCGAGCAAAACGACCGATAGCCGCCGCGACGCCACGGAATCGGCGATGACGTCTTCGTATGTGCGAATATTTGCAAGCGGTAACGCGGGATCAATGGCTTGGATTTCGTGGCGGAGCGCCGGAAGCAGACTTTGCCGATCCTGTTTGCTCCGCACCACGTAGATTGTTGTGAAGTACGGTTGCTGGGCAAAAGGGACGTACATTTCCGGTTTCGGATCGGTATCCAATCCGAAATGATGAATGTCACCGACAACTCCTACGATTGTGGTCCATTTGGGATTTTTCTCCGGGTTATCAAAGGTAATGCGTTTGCCTAACGCCTCCTCCTTTGGCCAGAATTTTTTGGCGAAGGCCTGATTCACAATCATAACCAGCGGCGCGTCTGCTTTGTCTGCGTCGGTGAAAAAGCGGCCTTTGATCAATGGTATCTCAAGCGCGCGAAAATAACTGGGCGAAACCTGGCGCTTTTCTTCGTCAGGGCTGGGGCTGTTATCGCTTGAAGGCTGGCCTTCGATCGCAAAAGACCAATCGCTATTCGTCCCGGCGAGCGGCAGGATGGTAGTAAAACCGGAAGCCTGAATCCCCGGCAGCGCAGCGATTCGGCGTTGCGCTTCGTTGGTGAAACGGACGATCGATGGATCGTCGGGATACTGCACCTTCGGGAGCGAAATCTCGAACGTCAGTGCGTTGCGCGGATTGAAACCGGGATCCACGTTTTGAAGGCGTATGAAGCTCTTGATAAGAAGCCCGGCACTACTGAGCAGCACCAGCGCCAGCGCGACCTCGGCGATGACGAGCCCGTTACGCAGACGATTTCGCCGTGCACCCTGGGTCGAACCTCGACCGCCTTCCTTGAGCGCTTCAGTTAGGTCCGGCCGCGCACTGGCCAAGCCGGGAGCGAGACCGAAGAGGATGCCGGTACCGACGCAAATCGCCGCCGTTACCCCCAATACAACGAGATCGATGTTCACTTCGCGCAGTCTTGGAACAGTTTGCGCACCAATTGCCTTCAGTAGCTCAACGCCCCACAACGCGAGAACAACCCCCGCCGCACCGCCGATCAGCGCCAGCAAAACGCTTTCGGTAAAAACCTGTTTCAGCAGCCGCAGCCGACCGGCACCGAGCGCGACCCGAATTGCGATCTCGCGTTCGCGCGCTGCGGCACGCGCCAGCAACATCGTGGTGAGATTCGCGCATGCGATCAATAGCACGAGAAAAACAGCGCCAAGAAGGATCAGAAGCGCAGGACGCATCCCGGCCGCCGCCAAATCCTGCAGCAGCAGGACGTCGCCGCCGAAACTGTTGTCCTGCGAATAATTATTCGGATGTTCGCGCCGCATTTGCGCATTGATCGTCTCAATTTCGGATTGTGCTTGCGCCACCGACGTTCCTCCTGCCAATCGCCCGATTATGGCGTAGCCACGCGAGCCGCGTTGCTTCATTTCAGCATCAGTAAATGCCAATGGTTTCCAAATTTCAGCGCGCCCACCGAATTGGCCACCGTTGCCGAGATTGAAGAGCTGAAGTGGAAAATCGAAAGTTGCGGGCATCACACCCACGACGGTGTAGCTTTTGCCGTCGAGAAACAGTTTCGTCCCGATGATCTGTGGGTCGCTATTGAAGCGGCGCGCCCATAGCCGCGCACTGATGATCACCACATCATCGCGACCCGGGGTGCATTCTCGAGAGTCGAAGAATCGCCCTTTTAATGGTGAAACACCGAGCAGAGGCAACACCTCTGCCGTGACAGCGGCGCCGGGAATGCGCTCTGGTTTATCTTCACCAGCGAGATTGAAATTTGTGTACCCGAATGCTCCGAGTTTTTCAAAACTGTGCGCTCGCGCTTCGTAATCTTTGAATTCAGGCGGCGACACCGGAATCCGCTCGAGATTTTGGGCTCTGAAATGCTGAAGAAGCAGAACGAGCTGGTGCGGATCTCGATATGGCAACGGTCGAAACATCAGCCCATTGACCAGGCTCAGAACAGCCGTAGTCGCGCCAATGGCCAGCGCGACAGTGATCACCGCGATGACCGCGAAAGCCGGAGTTTTCGCCAGCTGGCGCGTCGCGAATTTGATTTCTCTCAGCATAAATGCTGAATGGTGGTTTTACGTTTGGTCAGGCGGCCATGCGGTCCTCGACGATTCGGCCGTCAAACAAATGCACTGTGCGATCTGCATGTTGGGCGAAACGCTCGTCGTGCGTGACCATGCAAATCGTAGCGCCGCCCTGGTGCAGTTCGCGCAGAAGATGCATCACCGCTTCGCCGTTGTGCGAATCGAGGTTCCCGGTCGGCTCGTCCGCCAGCAAAATTGCCGGCCTGCCGGCAAGCGCGCGGGCGACCGCAACGCGCTGTTGCTGGCCTCCGGAGAGTTGACTCGGCAAATGTTTTGCCCGATGCGCCATGCCAACGCGTTCCAGCGCTTCGGTCACCAATGCTTTGCGGTCAGCGGCACTAGTGCCGCGATAGGTCAGAGGTAATTCGACATTTTCAAAAACCGTAAGATCACCTATCAGATTGAAGCTTTGAAAGATGAAACCGATTTCCCGGTTGCGAACGCGCGCGCGCTCCGCGAATGAAAGATTCGCAACTTCATGACCTTTGAGTGAGTAACTGCCGTCAGAAGGCGTATCGAGCAGACCGAGAATCGAAAGCAACGTTGTCTTGCCACAACCTGATGGTCCGGCAATAGACGCATATTCACCCTCGCGAATATCAAGATGAATTCCCGCCAGTGCGTGTGTCTCTACTTCATCTGTAAGAAACACTTTGGTGACGCCGGTGAGATGAATCAACGGAGCGACACCGTTGCCGTTGAATGTTTTCGTTGAGTCTTCTGCGATTAGTTCAGTCGATTTCATGTTGTTTCAGTTGAGTCGAATTCTGTCGTGTGCGTCCCACGCGCTGGTATCTGAAAGAATGACTTGGTCGCCGGGTTGGAGCCCCTCCATGATTTGAATGGTGTTCACCGAGCTTTTGCCCAGCTTCACGGGAGTACGAACAGCTTCGGAAGTGCCGCCTACGAGCTTAAACATGCCGACGGTGTTGTTTTCCTGACCGAAGGCTGGCCGCCCGACGTAGATCACATCGTTGAGATGTTCGAGCTCAATGGTTCCATCAACGCTGAGGTCGGGCCGCGCGCCTTTTGGCAGCGCCTCGTCAAAGGCGACTTCGACTGTCACGGTCCCTTGCTCCACTGCAGGATCAACGCGCGTGACGTGGCCCTTTGCGACGCCGTTGCGAGTGTCGATAGTGGCTTTTTGACCAACTTGAATGTCTTTTGCCTGCGTCTCGGCAATCTTGATCTGTGCTTTCAACTTTGTCGGATCCGCGACACGCGCAAGGTTATCGCCGATTTTCATTCGCTGCCCGATTTGCACAGGCAGTTGCTGCAGAACACCCGACATGCCGGCACGCACGTGTAACGCTTCGACCTGATCCGCCTTCAATTTGGCGAGTTGTTTGGCTTGATCGACCGCGGCCTGCTTGGACGCTAACTGCGGATCAATTGATTCGTGCGCAAATTGCAGTCGCTTTTTTTCGATCTCATTCCGATTCTCCAGCTCGGCTTCTTTTACCTTTGAGGTCTTGTATTGCAGCTCGGCTATCAAACCGTTCTTCGCCAACTGATCGTTGGTTTGACGCTCCATCTTCGCCTGCTCGTAATCTGATTTCGCCTTTGCAGTGACTGCTTCCTGGTCGAGCAACTCACGCTGAAGCGTCGCACGTAAAGTGATTAGCTCCGCTTCTGCGGCGGTCGCCTGCAGTTCGGCGTCGTGCGCGGTTTGTTGCAGTTCAGGACTGGTTAATTCCAAAATCACTGAGTCCGGTTCCACGTGTGTGCCAGGCCAAATATTTATTTTCTCAACTCGACCTTCGGTGTTTGCAGGAATCCACCGAATGTCTTCCGGAATGAGCGTGCCGAGGCCACGCACCTGGCGCACCATTGGACCGCGCTTGACAGTATCGATCCACACCGTCGAGCGATCCACGCTCGGCACTGCCGGTTTCAGATGCGAAATTGCAATTGTCGCCAGAACCAAACCGAGCACGGATGCAGCGATTATGATGATGCGGCGTTTGCGCTTTTTCGCAGCAACGCCTTGGCGCGGCACATCCATCGAGGAAAGGTTTGGCGCGAAGCCGGCCGGGCGCACAACCTTTGGATCTGTCGGTCTTCGTTCCGGAATCACGGTCTCGTGTGGGTCAGAGCAGCGGGAGAGCGCTAAGGAGGTGAGCCACCGCAGAAATGCCAGCCAAGATCGGCACCATTGCTCCCAGTATAAGCGAGCCGAACAAAGCCGCGTCGGTCGTAAACTCGCGGTCCGCTTCAGCGTCAAAGTAATCGCGACTGATGTCGCGCAAAGAATTGGATCGCTTGACGCAGGGCGTGCTCGAACGGCTGAGCATTGGTCCGTGATAACAACAGTCAACGAGCGGGAACTTCTGCGCGCTCGATCGTATATTTTTGGATGGTTTCATTTTTTTATTTCCTCTTTCTGTGAGAAGCAGTTGGTATGGTCGCTGGATTCAAAAACTTTCTTTGATCTTCTCCGCCCTAATGCAGTAGTCATGCCACGCAAGGTGACAAAGTCATAAGTAACTAATATCCAGAGAGTAAGATTTTGACGCGCCTCGTAGCAGATTTTCAGAATTGGCCCGCTTCCGGGATTTTGCTGTCCCAAATCTGGGACTAAAGTAGCGCGAGCCTCTGACTCGGCTGGAGGAGCGCCCAAGCGAGACGCGTGCGCAACTTAATTACAGCGGCAGGCGAAGCAATGCTCGCGCACCTTGACGATTGGCCCGGTTCATAACGACCAATGTTCCATCATGTGCTTCGGCGATTTGTTGGCTTAGCGGCAGACCAATTCCCGAACCATCAGGTTTTGTGGTGAAGAACGGAACGAAAAGATTGGCCGGGTTCAAGATGCCTGGCCCTTCGTCTTCTACGAGGATCTCAACACAACTTCCTCTTTCACGCCACCCAAGCGTAACCGTTCCATTTGTTTCAAGTGCAGCGTCAACGGCATTATGCACCAGATTAATCAATGCTTGTTCAATCTGTGCCGCATCGGCATGGATTACTGTTTTCGACGCCGGCAGGATTTGCACTTTCAGGCGGGGCTCCAGATCGACAACGCGCTGCGTGAGCTGAGCAAGATCGACCTGATGTTTTTGCGGAGGCGGAAGCTTTGTGAGCCGGGTGTAGGCCTGGAGGAAACGACTCAGTGAATCAGCCCGGGACGCAATGGAATTCAATCCCGAGCTGGCGTCGTCCTTCCAGTCCGATGGGAGCGGATCGCGCCCGAGCAGCGATTCGAGACTGGCGGCAAGCGACTTGATTGGTGCCAGCGAATTATTCATCTCGTGTCCGAGGACCCGCACAAGCCGTTGCCAGGCGCGACGTTCCTCTTCGCGAAGCGTGCGGCTTAGATCCGTCAAAACGAGCAGTTCATGGGGCAAACCTTGTTCACGGAACGTGCTGCGGCGAATGCCCCACCGGCCCGACGCTCCCGGGAAATTCAAGGTCAACGGTTCGTCATCATCCGCACTAAAGCAGGCATGCAGCCCAAGCTCCTGGGCCGTCCTGCCTAACAACTTGTCCATCGGTTTACCGAGCAAAGTTTCGCCTGCGCGATTGATCAGGCGCAGCCGTCGCTCCGGATCGAACGTAAAGATCGCCACATCGATTTCGCTCATGATAGTACGCAGCAGCGCGGTGGCTTCGAACGCGCCAAGCCGTTGTTGACGCAACGTTTCGCCTAACGAATTTACTTCGAGCAGGACTTCCCCCAACGCGTTATCTCCGCGGGCGTCCCTTGCGCGAATCGAATAGTCTCCCTCGCGCAATGCCGCCAGCAGGTTCGACAGAGTTTGCAGTGGACGAATGGCGTGTTCGCGCGTGCTCCAGATGAAGGCAGCCAGGCAGCCAAAAATCAGAATGGTAAGTGTCCATTGCACTTTCGGTGTGTGATCGCCGAACCAAAGAAGCGCCAGCGCAATAACGACTGCAGGCGCAACGGCAGCAAAGGTCAACCAGGTGATCTTCCCTTCATAGGAAAGCCGGGCTCGTCTTTTTGTTTTGGGCGCCATCAAAACTGGAATCGGCAATCCGCAATCGGCAATCTGAAATTTTCAAAGGCCATATTGCTGGAGGCGCCTGTAAAATGCGCTTCGACTTAAGCCCAGTGCCTCCGCCGCCTTGCGGGCGTTGCCGTCATTTCTGGCCAGCGCTTTTTTGATCAAAAATGCTTCAACCTCTTCGAGACTCATCTCCTCGAGGTTGCGCGATTCGCTTCCACTGGTCGTTAGGCCGAGGTCGGCTGCGCGAATTTGCCGGTCCTGCGTCATCAGCACGGCGCGCTCGATAATATGGTCGAGTTCCCGGATGTTTCCGGGAAACCGATGTTGTAGCAAACGCTCTCGCGCCATCTCATCGAACCCGCCGATGTGTTTACGATAACGTTCGGGCGTGCTGACCCCAGAAAGCTGTTCGCCAGCGGCATGATGTCCTCGCGGCGGTCGCACAAGGGCGGCAATTCGATTTGAATCGTGTTGAGACGGAAAAGCAGGTCCTGCCGAAACCGGCCCGGCCGCGACCTCGTGCTCCAGATTTGCATTGGTCGCAGCAATGATGCGCACATTTGCATGCAGCGTTTTGGACGAACCAACCCGCTCAAAATCGCCTGTCTCGATCACACGCAAGCAGTTTGGCCTGCTGAGCGAGCGGAATATTCGCAATCTCGTCCATGAACAAGCTGCTCTCATCCGCAAGCTCGAAACGTCCGGCGCGATCCGTCTTAGCGTCGGTGAAAGCGCCTTTCACATGCCCGAACAGCTCGCTTTCAAACAGGGTTTCTGACAATCCACCCATGTTCACGGTGATCATCGTCCCGCGCCGCGCGCGGCGAGAGCGCGTGAATCGCGTGCGCAATCAAACTCTTTCCAGTGCCATTTTCTCCGGTAATGAGCACATTGGCATCCGACGGCGCGACGCGTGAAATCATTTCAATCACGGGCCGCATCGAGGGCGATTGCGCGATTAGCTCTGGCATGGTGCCGCGCAGGATCTCATTTTCCGCTTCAAGTTTGCGTTCGCGGCGGAGGGCGGAAGCAAGCTCGATCTGCGTTCTACGATCGCCAGCAATCGCTGGTTTTCCCACGGCTTTGTCACGAAATCGCGCGCGCCGCGTTTCATCGCATCGACGGCCAGCTCGATCGTCGCCCAGGCAGTCATCACAATAATCGGCAACGTGCCGTCAAGTTCCTGAATTTTTGAAATCGCTGACAGACCTTCCCGACCAGAGGTAGTATCGCGAGTGTAATTCAAATCCATCAGCAGCAGCGCATACTCTTTCTTTTCCAGCGCGTGAAAAATACCGGCAAGCGAGGTCACCCCTTCCGTCTGGTAGCCTTCGCTCTTGAGCAGGATGCGCAGTGCTTCGAGCACGTCCCGCTGATCGTCCGCAAGAAGAATCCGATCCATGTAAATTCGTTGCTAGCCCAGAGCTCCAAAGGCGAGACCAAGGCCGTACTTCACTACAGCAACGATGATGCCAATCCAAGTCATCTCCAAACCGGAGGCCCACCACGAACGTATGGTGATGAGCGATTTTAGGGCGCCGATGGCAAAATGGGCGACCAGGCTGATCCCGAACGAAGCGATTACCGCGTCGAGACCGCCCGAGAAAAAGAATGGAATAATCGGAATGAACGCGCCGACAGCGGTTGAAATAACCTGCCGAAGTCGCAGAATCCATTGGTTCGGAAACCGATGCTCGGACAATCCAAGCTCGCTTTGCGCCATCGCCTGCACGAATTGCTCGGGCTGTTTGAGCCAGTCGCTCGGCCATTTTCTGCGATTCTTCAGGAGTGAATCCCTGCAGTTGATAGAAAAGCGACATCTCCTCAATCTCTTCCTCCGGATTTTCTTCAACCTCGGCTCGCTCGCGTGAAATCTCCGCTTCATACACCTCCGCTTCACTCTTCGCAGCGAGATACGCGCCTGCGCCCATGGAGAGCGTGGAAGCGAGCATCCCGGCGAGGCCGGAAATCAAAATGTAATGTTGCTGGTTGTTCGTTGCGCCCGCCACGCCGGAAACAATTCCAAAGACTGCACCAAGCCCGTCGTTTGCGCCGTAGATAGCATCGGCCACCCAGCTGCCGCCGCGCCCGTGCCAGCGTTCGCGCTTCAGGATTTTATCGAGTGCAGTGCGCGGATTCGCCGAAGGCGCCATCGCGCTCAGGGTGCGCGCATGGGCTTTTTCCTCGATTGCACTCTTTCGCAAGAATTCCTGAACGTCTTGCTCGCCCGCGAATGTGCGTTCGGCTTGATCGTGAAATTCTGCCTCCTGCCGTTCTTCCGTCGCTTCCATGCGGCGAATGGCAATCTCGGCACCGGCGATTTTGTTCCACCACCGATTTAGACGGCGCGAAAAGGTATCTTCGTAAACAGGTGTCCCGGCTCCGAGTTCCTTCAACTTTGCTTCCCACCGCAGAGCATGCCGCTCCTCAGCTTCAGCCATGCGTAGAAGGATGCCTTTGCGTTTTTCGTCGCGCTCCCGTTCCGCGAGATCGCGGTAGGTTTGCGCCGTCTCGACTTCCGCCTGCCAGTTGCGTTTGGCAACTTCGATTGTCTGTCGATAATTTTTCTGCGGAGCCATAACTGATTAAAGCCCAAGGAGAGCCGGTTTCCAAACCGCCTGTTTTGCCGGCAGCGCACTGGAGATCGCCGTCTCCCGATGAGTGCCTCCGTTCAATCAGCCGGCTCCAGTGTGGCGCTCATCTCGGGCTCGGCACGCGTTCGTAGTTGTTGAGCCGTGATTATCAGCGCAACTGAACCGATGATTAGCGCAGCGGCAACCAATGTGCGTGCGCTAACTTTCTCGCCTGCAAAAGCAGTGCCGAGGAGGACGGCAACAATCGGATTCACATAAGCGTAAGTGGCAACCTTCGCCGGATCGCAGTGGCGCAACAGCCAGATGTAAGCGGTGTAGCCGACAACGGCGCCGATGATAACGAGGTAAACAAATGAGCCAAGCGACAGGAGGGAAATGGATCGAGGATGAAACTGCGGTATCTCGCCAGTCACGATGCCTGCCAATAAGAGCAGACTTCCGCCACAGATCATTTGTTGAGCGGCGGTGAGAAAGGGCGACGGCGCGTGCTTTGCCTCGCGAGAGTACAACGATCCGGCCGACCAAATAAAACTTGTGACGAGCAGAATTGATATTCCGATCGCGGGATTTCGTCCTCCCGCAGAGTGAAGACGGAAACCCGGTCCGAACAAAATGCCAACGCCAACAAACCCCCCGGCAAGCCCCATCCACATGATCGGCGTGGGTCTCCGCGCCATTCCGGTCATCCAGCCCAGGAGCACGATATAAATTGGCACAATCGCCACGACCAAAGCCGCCAGTCCCGAGTCGATATACTGTTCTGAGATTGTTACGCCGCCGTTGCCGCAGAGCAGCAAACAAGCACCGATAATTAATGAGGTGCGCCAGTTGGCCCAGTTCGATTTACCGATCCCCTGCGACCAGGCGATCGCATACATGAGCAGTCCCGCCAGTAAAAACCGCGCGCCTGCCATCAAAAACGGCGGGATTGTTTGGATCGAGAACCGAATTCCTAGGTACGTCGAGCCCCAGATGAGATAGAGCGCGACAAATGCGATAATAACGAGCGTTCTCTTTGACGCGGCCACAAGGGATCACAATGTCGCGTTAACCGCCCGGAGCAAACAGAGGTGGGGACGGCGCGCTGCGCCGCCCGGACACCGCAGCGCGATGTCCCCGCCTTACGGTCCGCGCCTTATGAGAAGTCGATAGAGCAGCAACAAAACCATCGCGCCGACTACTGACATAATCCAGCCGGCGACATAATTGGAACCCATGAAAACCCTTCCGATCCACGTGCCGACGAACGCGCCGGCGATGCCGAGCAGCATGGTGATAATGCAACCGCCAGGATCCTTCCCAGGCATCAGCAGCTTCGCAAGCGCACCGATGACCAGACCAACAAGAATAATCCAAATGATTGAATGAGAGCCAAAGTCCATAGTGAAATCGAGTTTTACACGAGTTGATTCGCGCGCTGCAAGGAAATTGGTTTGAAATTCTCTTTCGTCGAAAATTTGCAGGTTGTACCCACGAGCCTGTTGCGCGTCTCGCAAAGCGATCTCTCGAGCAACGGCCCATAGGGCCGTGGCTACAGCTGAATCACCTGCGCGGATTGAATATCCTGACTGGCGCGAATTTGATCGAGCAGGGCTTGATCGGGTGCGGTATCGAGATTCAAAACAGTTAGCGCTGTGCCGCCTGCCTGGTTCCGGCTCAGCGACATGGTGGCGATGTTCACGCCATGTTCGCCGAGCAAGGTGCCGATGCGACCCACCATTCCGGGCCGATCACTATTTTCCAGCACCAGAACCGCGCCGTGTGTTCGGGCTTCCACTGGACGACTATTGATGCTCACGATTCGTGGCGTCGCGCCGAAAAATGCGCCGCCAACCGAAACTGTTTTTCCTTCGCCCACCGCGGACAGCTCCAGCATGTCGGTATAATCCCCGGGTGCGCTGAGTCGCGATTCGCTCACCCTTAACCCCAGAGTTTCGGCAAAGGCGGGCGCGTTCACTTCGTTCACCTCGCTACCACCGGCAATCTGGAGAAAGCCTTTGAGCACGGCGCGCGTGATTGCGGTAGTATCGACCTCATTGACCTTGCCGCTGTAGTTGATGTTGAGCGACTCCGCGCGTTTCGGCGCGATCTGCGACAAAAATCTGCCGAGCTTTTCACCAAAACGCAGATGAGGCCCTATGATCGCCAGCGTTTTCGCGTCGAGATTGGGCATGTTCACAGCGTTCCGGATGGTTCCTTCCAGCAGCACGGCACGGATCGATTGAGCGATCTCAACACCGACGCTCTCCTGCGCTTCTGCGGTTGATGCTCCAAGATGCGGGGTAAGAACCAGATTAGGCGTATCGCGCAGCGGTGAATCGACCGGTAGCGGTTCCGTCTCGAAAACGTCCAGCGCCGCGCTTGCCACGTGTCCATCTCGCAGCGCCTGAGCCAGCGCCGCTTCGTCTATCAACCCTCCACGCGCGCAATTAATGACGCGCACGCCGTGCTTTGTTTTGGCCAAACGCTTGGCATCCAGAATGTGGTGGGTCTCATCAGTAAGCGGCGTATGCAGTGAAATGAAATCGGCGCCAATGAGTAAATCATCCAGTTCATCCACAAGTTCGACCTGCAGACTGCGGGCACGTGTCGCGGACAGATACGGATCGTAAGCGACGACCCGCATTCCAAACGCCATGGCGCGGCGGGTAAGCTCGCTGCCGATCCGGCCCATACCGATTACGCCGAGTGTCTTGTTGTAAAGTTCGACACCCTCGAAATTTTTTTTGTCCCACCTCTCGCTGCGAACATTTGCATCGGCTTGAGGAATTTTGCGAGCTGCGCAAAGCAACAGAGAAAATGCGTGTTCCGCAGTGGAAACCGTATTTCCACCGGGCGCATTCAACACAACGATGCCACGGCGCGTAGCGGTCTCCACATCGACATTGTCCACCCCGACGCCGGCGCGACCGACAACACGGAGTTGCCCACCCGCCTTCAAAACGTCAGCCGTAACTTTTGTTTGGCTGCGCACCACCAGCGCGCTGACAAACGGAATGGCTTCGATCAGTTCGCTCTCCTTGAGGCCCGTTTTAACCGTGACCTCCAGTGCATGATCGCGGGTGAGTTCGTCCACCCCGCGCTGCGAAATCGAATCAGCAATGAGGACCTTTGGCGGTGTCACAATACCTTTAAGTTCTAACTAGTAAGTAAAGATGCGTACGCACCCCAACGTAAAACTGAAACCTTCAAACTTAAAACTCTTCTGTGTTTCGCCCGGTCGTTTTGCAATCCGCTTGGGAAAATCCGACACCGCTCGGGTAAACTTGACCGGAGCAGCCCTGCGACCAGCCAATGGCTGCAACTCAGCCGTAAATGATCAATTTAATCGATTCGGGCAATTGCTGCGCAACGTTCGTAGCCACGCTGCCGCGAAGCAATTTGGACATGGCTGTGCGCTGCGATGCACCGATGATGAGATAATCCACACCCAGCGTGGCTGTAAGATCAAGAATAGTCGTCGCCGCGTCCTCGCTCACCGCATACACCGGTAGCACACAGACATTCCGTTCAGCCCCCAGCTTCTGCATCGTGGACATGATTGCCGCCGCCTCAGGGTCGTCCTGCCATTTTGGGCGACCGGACATAGTCGCGCCACGCGCGTAGAAGACGACAATTTCCTTCACGTACAAAACGTACAACGTCGCGTTGCGCAGCTGCGCTTCGTCCAAAGCGAATCCGAGAACGCTGGTAATGCCTCGCGCGGCCACCATGATCCTGTGGCCCTCTTGAATGCGCGTCTCCACGTTTGTGGCGAGATCGGGCGTCACCATGGCGGCAACTTCGCGTCTCACGGTGAGCGTCTTTAGTCCGGCGATCTTATGCGAATAGGCGCGGAATCCGAGACCTACCCCCAAAACGCATACCGCGAAAAAGAGCGCATCAGGCTTTGTTTTGGCGATGGTTATTTCGACCAGCGCGAGCACCAGGAAGGTGGCACCCATGATCAGGCGCTCGTAGACGCGTAGTCCCAAATGCTTGTTGAAGGTGCAAGCGCCGAGATTGACGGAAATAGCGCCAACAACGCCGATGGCGTACAGCCCCGCAAGACTCTCGAACTGCCTCATGATCGCGAGCACCAGAATCGGAATTGCCACCGCGACAATCAACGGAATGCGGGGCACGCCGTGTTTGTTCAGGCGGGCGAATTGGCCCGGCATCTCGCCGTCCTGTGCCATCATGTAGATCACGCCAATCAACGCGACGATGGCAGTGTTAACGGCACTAACAAGCAGAAGACCGAAGACGATACCAACGAAAATGGAAAAGCCTTGCCCGAACCACGCGCCTCCGACCAATCCTGCGTAATGTTCGCCAAGGAAGCGCAACATATCTTCCTTGTGTGAGATTAATTGCGGCGTGGATGATTTCGGCAGCGATAGCATCGCCCAACCCAGTAATGCCGTTCCGCATACTACTTCGAGCGCCACCGGCAGAATGGCTTTTGTCGCTGTGTGCGTGACTTTCGGCGCCTCCGGTGTGGCGCCAGGATCGAGTTTCATTACCCCGGTGAGATTCGCGATTGCTTCGACACCACTCAAAGCGAGGATCACTCCGACAAACTGCACCCAAACAGTTTCCAAATCGGAGTGACGTGGCTCGAGATGGGTCAGGTTTAGATAGCGCGCGCTAAAGGCGATCGTAGCCGCAACCACGATCACCGCCGGCACAGCCAACCAGATGGACACGCTGCCGCTGTGTTTTGGACCGAAATAATTAAGGATACCCAGGGCCAGGATGACACCCATCGTCGCTTCCGGCGCGTACTGCGTCGGCACACCAAAATAACTAACCCCCGCCCAGCCGCTCAACGCCGCGGTGACAATGAAA
Organism: uncultured Verrucomicrobiae bacterium; assembly: GCA_963807435.1. Classification (GTDB taxonomy): domain Bacteria; phylum Verrucomicrobiota; class Verrucomicrobiia; order Chthoniobacterales; family UBA10450; genus Udaeobacter. The sequence goes on along the minus strand of CAWECA010000010.1, from coordinate 240,439 downwards.
TTCGCGATTAGCAAAAGTGCACCTACCGATGCTAAAAAGCGGCTCTGCTGGCGCGCAGCGGAATAGACGCCGCCACCGTCCGGAAAATGAGCGCAGACGATGATATAATTGAAGCCGACAACGGCCGTGAGAAGGCAAACAGCGAGGATAATCGGACCCGACGCAAAGCCCGCGGCGACAAAGGCCAACCCGAGCACGTACGCTTTGCTCGTCCCCCAATCACCGTAGAGAAGTGCCGCGGCCCGCTTCCAATCAACGTTGCGCGGCCGATGGACTCCTGCAGAAATAATCTCGGCCATCGCTGTAAGGACAAGTTTCAATTGCCCCTGCGCGTGCTGGCAAGTTCTTTCTCAAACGCAGGCCGAACGGTTGCGCGAGTTGATCTGCTTGAATCAAACTTCCACGCGTGCGCCTAATTCTACCACGCCGTTCGGTGGCAGGCAGAAATATGAGGTAACATCGCCGGCATTGCGTGTCATCCAGGCGAAGATGGAGCCGCGCCACGGGGAAAGACCAAGCTTCCGCGTAGCCAGGATCGTCTCGCGGCCAATGAAGTAAGTGGTGCGCATGGGCTCAAAATGAAGGCCAGTTTGTTTTATGCGATCGAGCGCGGCGGGAACATCGGGCTTCTCCATGAATCCAAAATGCACCTGAACACGCCAGAATCCTGTATGCAGATTTTCCAACGCGACGCGATCTTTCGGGTTGGCAAGATAGGGAAATTCTTCGGTTCGGACTGTGAGTAATACCACCTGCTCGTGCAAAACCTTGTTATGTTTAAGATTGTGAAGCAAGGCGAGCGGCGTTCCGGATCGACTTCCCGACATGAAAACCGCTGTGCCAGGAACGCGTCTGATATTCTGGTCCTTCAGGTCGAATAGAAAAGCATCGAGTGGGACACAGATTTCGCCGAGTCGGTTGCGAAGAATGCGGCGTCCCTTCCTCCAGGTCAGCATTAGGAAAAGAACCGCCGCGGAGACCAGCAGCGGGAACCATCCGCCATGCGCTACCTTGAGCATGTTCGCACCGAAAAATGCGAGGTCGATCGTGATAAAAAATGCAGCAATCGGCAGCGCGGCCGCTGCAGGCCAACGCCATCGTCGACGAGCCACGACATAAAACAAAATTGTGGTGATCAGCATCGTGGTCGTAATGGCCACGCCGTAAGCGGCGGCGAGATTGCTCGATGTCCGAAAGCCGAGGACAAGCACAACGCATGCGATCATCAATCCCCAATTCACGACGGGGACATAGATCTGGCCGATAACTCGCTCCGAAGTATAGACGGCCTTCAAGCGCGGGCTGTAACCGAGTTGGATGGCTTGCATGGTGAGCGAAAACGCGCCGCTAATGATCGCTTGCGAAGCAATGACCGCGGCAGCAGTCGCGAGTACCACAAGTGGATAAAGCGCCCACGTCGGCGCCATTCGGTAGAAGGGATTAACCGCCGCATCCGGTTGAAGGAGCAAAAGCGCTCCCTGCCCAAAATAGTTCAGCGTTAAGGCTGGTAAGACGATTGCAAACCAAGTCAACCGGATGGGCGCCGTTCCAAAATGTCCGATGTCGGCGTAAAGCGCTTCGCCGCCGGTAACGACCAGAAAAACGGCGCCCAGGACTACGAAACCGCGCCAACCGTTAATCATGAAAAATTCGAACCCGTGCATGGGATTGATGGCAGCTAGCACCTGTGGTGCGCGAATGATGTGTTGAAGTCCGAGGAGACTGATCGTTACAAACCAGGTCATCGTGATCGGGCCGAACACCGCGCCGACGCCGGTAGTTCCGCGCGATTGAAAAAGGAAAAGCCCAATCAGAATGACGATGGCAATCGGCACCACATAGTGGTCGAACAAAGGTGTGGCTACGTGCAACCCCTCCACTGCTCCCAGGACTGAGATGGCCGGAGTAATCATCCCGTCCGCGTACAGCAACGCCGCTCCAAACAATCCCAGCAGGAAGAGAAATTTCCCGCGTCGCAGGACATCTTTTACCAGCGTTGCCAGCGCGAGAATTCCGCCTTCACCGCGGTTATCGGCGCGTAGAATGAGTATCAGGTACCTGACCGAAATAATCAGGATCAGGGACCACAGAATAAGCGAGAGAACACCGAGCACGTTTGCATGGGTGGGTCGAACGCCATGGTGTCCGTAAAAGCACTCGCGCATGGCATAGAGTGGACTCGTGCCGATATCGCCATAAACAATTCCGAGACTGGCGAGACAGAGTACGGCTAGCCTGCTTCTCCGTGGCTGAGAAGACGCACGCCTTTGGGAAACGCCTGCCGAATTCGCTACGGCCGGAATCAAAGTTGGTGGTCCAGAATTCACCCGTCAGAACAGACTTTAGATTGGGCGACCGCCCGGAATAATTAAAACGGTACTAAAATTCAAAGGGATCTGTTTCCCGTTGATGCAGATGCGCTACATTGACCGCGTGATGGGGCCGTCCACTTCGTGTCCCAGCGGACCGCAATCCTCGGAAACTGAAAACAACGCTACGACGAACGGCGAGCAGCAGCCCTTCTCTGCACCATTGAAGGAATATGTCACAGCGGTGATTGGTGTAATCGCACTGACTGTCGCGTGTTGGCTGTTAACACCGCTGACCGGGTACGGGGCGATCTCGCTCATTTTTCTCCTCGGTGTGCTGCTGGCCGGGATGGTCCTCAGTCGCGGGCCGGTTCTGTTAGTCGCGGCACTAAGTGCGCTTTCCTGGAATTTTTTGTTCATTCCGCCCCTATTTACGTTGCACATCGCAAAGGTTGAAGACGCACTGACTTTTGCCACCTACTTTATTGTAGCGATCACTGTAGGCGGTTTGACCGCGCAGTTGAAGGCCCGTGAGCACCTGGCTGCCCAGGTCGAACTGGCACACGCATCGGAGCGGCTCCGCAAAACGTTGCTCGACTGCGTCTCGCACGAATTGAAGACCCCGCTGGCAGCCATTGCGGCCGCCAGCCAGGAACTGTCGCGACTGACGACGAATAATCAGAATGTAGAAATGCTCAAAGAGCTGGCGAGCGAAATTCATGCGGGATCCCTCCGGCTCAATCGCGTGGTAAACAGTCTGCTGGATATGAATCGACTCGAGAGTGGAGTAATCCGGCCAAAACGCGAATGGTGCGACGTGCGCGAACTACTCCAATCGGCTGTAGACGCCGAGCATGAGTCGATCAACGGACGAGACGTCAGATTGGACATACCGGAAGATATTCCTCTGGCACTCGTTGATCACACATTGATTGAGCAGGCTGTGGCGAAGCTTCTGGCCAATGCCGGAAGTCATACCCCACCCAACCTGCCGATCGAAATTGATGCCGAGTACTCGAACGAGGATCTCATAATCTCCGTAGGCGATCGCGGACCCGGGATTCCACCGGAGGCGACCGAGCGTTTGTTCGAAAAATTCTACCGTGGCGACAACCGCAAAACGGGCGGTCTCGGTCTTGGGTTATCCATTGCGCGAGGACTAATCGAAGCGCACCGCGGAACACTTACGGCCGAGAATCGGGATGGCGGTGGCGCGCGCTTCATTATCAGGCTACCGGTTCGCGTAACGAACATGAACGGGATGGAAACAACTTGATGAAATCCGCTCGTAGCGCGCTGATCATCGACGACGAAAAGCAGATCCGCCGTCTACTGCGCCTCGCCCTCGAAGGAGCAAATCATCGGGTCTACGAAGCCGAGACGGGGCAGGCTGGCCTGGCAGAGATCGCCTACCGTCGACCCGATGTCGTTCTACTCGACCTTGGTCTGCCAGATATGGAAGGCTTAAAGGTCTTGCAACGCCTGCGAGAATGGTCCGATGTGCCGGTCTTGATCCTGTCGGTGCGTGACGATGCCGATGAAAAGGTCGCGGCCCTCGACGCGGGAGCGGATGACTATGTGACGAAACCGTTCGACACAGCGGAGCTGTTAGCCCGTGTCCGCGCAGCGCAACGCCGCTCGCTTACGGAAACTGGTGAGCCGGTCTTCAAATCCGGATCGCTCTGCGTCGATTTTGCAGCGCGCCAGGTTAAGCTCGGTGGCGAGGAGGTCAGGCTGACGCCGACCGAATACTCATTGTTACGGGTACTGGTGCAGAATGCCGGAAAGGTCGTAACCCACCGACAGTTACTTCGCACAGTCTGGGGAGAGAAAGCCGAAAGCCAAGCGCAGTATCTTCGGGTTTACGTTACTCACCTTCGCAAGAAGCTCGAGCCCCACGAGAATTCACCGCAGCTCATCAAAACAGAAGTTGGAATTGGTTACAGGCTTTCGACCGATCAATAGTAACAGACTCAACGGCCGCGGAACGTTAACAATCTTTTAGCATTTCAAAGGAACATTTTTATTAACGTTTCATGCGAAGTCGGGGCGAGGCTTACGCATGCAAAAGAGGGTGCTTATATCGTTCGAAGCACGTGACGTCGACCTGGTCCCGGGACAGCCGCTGCTCATCAGGATAAACGATGACTCCAAAGACGGCGCGCTTCCAGGCGCTGATAAAACAAATTGCGCAGACAAATCGATGATTCACGTTGAGTCGACACCGCCATTTTGGACCTGGTTTGTCGAAAACCCGCGTCCCGGTTGTCGGGTCTAATATCGTGATGGAGGCATCTCCGGACCAACCTAACGAGTGCTTTGCCACTCTCTTTGTTTCGATCACATCTGCTGCCAATTTTCAGCTCCGCACGCCCGACACGTTTCTGGTTCTTGCGCAATCCGAGCCAGCCGGGGACTAGGCTTTCATTCATGCTGTCGCTTCGCTCGGCAGTCGCATCGGTTCGCCAATGGGAAGCCGAATGGTAAATCGCGCGCCACCGCCTTCGCGATTTTGCGCGGCTAGCTTGCCGCCGTGTGCTTCCACCAGTTGCCGGGCGATGGATAGCCCCAAGCCCAGGCCGCCCGGACCCGTTCTTAGGCCGCGATAAAACTTTTCGAAAGCCTTGTGCTCTTCCCCCAGCGCAAGACCACGACCGCGATCAGCCACCGAAATGACAAGCATTGAGCCATCGCGCGCAGCGCTTACTTCAATCGGTTTGCCACTTCCGCCATGCGCGGCAGCGTTTGAGAGCAACACATTCAATGCTTGTTGAATCAGACGCACGTCCACAGAAATAGCGGGCAGGTCATTCTCGATATTGATTCGAACAGCGTTGTCACTTGATCCCGATAACGTGATTGCCTCGCGCACGAGCTCGGCTGGATCACACCATTCGTGCACCGGTTGCAGAAGACCAGATTCCAGACGGGTCGCATCCAGCAAGTGATCAACGGTGTGAGTCAGGCGATGCACAGCTAGCTTCAATTCGTCGCAGTCCGGTTCTGGCTGGTGTAACGCGACCGACATCGCGGCAAGCGGTGTTTTTAATTCGTGCGAGACTGAGTCAAAGAGCGCTTTCTGCAGCTTCTGTGATTGCTTCGAAATTTGAGCGGCTCTACTTTCTTCCAGCGCACGTTCTTTGTTCAGGAAAAGCGCGAGCTGCGCGGCGAACGCGTCTAGCAATTCACGCTGCTCCAGAGTAGGCAACGTTTTCATCTGCACGCCGAGCACGCCCTCCGCACGGTCGCCGGTGACCAACGGGATATGCAAGCACTCTGAATCAGGAAGTGTGTCTGTTGATTTTCCGGCAGCCTGTTTCTTTTGAAAGGCCCACATCGCGACACTTTCGTCTTTTTTCGATGACACGAACGTGCTGGCAGGATGTTGCGTCAGGCCATTTTCATCGCGCAACCAAACTGCCGCATCCGCGTTAAAGAAATCTCTGATCAATTGCAAGACTCTTGGGAGCGCTTGACTGAGATCGCGGCTGGCGGCTAGCTCACGCGTCAAACGATACAATGCTGTGGCACGTTCTTCCCGACGACGTTCGGCTTGTTCACGTTCATGCAATTGGGTCGCCAGATGGCCGATGACAACCGCGATGACGAAATACGCGCCGAACATCATGAAATCTTCGAATTTGCTGATGTAAAAAGTGAAGCGCGGCGGGATGAACAGGAAGTTCCAGAGCAGCGCGCTAAGCGCGGCAAGAAAAAGCGTTGGCCATCGACGCAGACGCATTCCGGCGAGAACGACTGCGAACAAGTAAAAGAGCGCGATCGCCCAGTAGCCGATGTAGTTAAACACCGATAATGAGAACGCTGTGACGACAGCAGCGATGCCTAACGCAATCCCCAACTCCTGCAAGGGCGTGCGCGCCAAACGTTCTTCCAGGCTTTTGCGTTTTGGCTGTGCCGATTCCTCTGTTGGGATCATATGAATGTCGATGTTGCCGCTGTGGCGCATCAGCCAGCTCAGGGGATCGCGCTTCAAGAAACTGAGCCACCGCGCCTCGATCGGTTTCCCGATGAGGATTTGTGTGACGTTGTTCTCGCGTGCGACGCGGAGCAGCGTTTGAGCAATGTCACGGCCCGGCGTAGAAACGACCTCCGCGCCGAGCTGGCGCGCAAGTGCCAGGTAGCTAGTGAGTCGCGTCTGCTCCTCCTGCGAAAGCGATCGAGGCCCTTCGATATTCGCCACGATCCATGAGGCCTCCATCGATGAGGCCAGTCGGCGCGTGTAACGAATCAGCCGTTCCGAGTACGGACTGGCGCTGACCGCGACCAGCAACCGGTCGGCGCTTTTCCATGGGCCCGGTATTCTTTGTTCGGCCATGATCTCGCGCAGATCGCGGTCCACGTGCTCGGCCACGACACGCAGCGCCATTTCTCGCAAGGCCGTAAGGTTGCTCTCCCGGAAAAAATTCTTTGCTGCCCATTCTGCGCGTTCGCCGAGATAAACTTTTCCCTCAGCCAACCGTGACAACAGTTGGTCCGGTGTCAGATCGAGAAGAACAATTTCGTCGGCGAGATCGAGAACCGAATCGGGAACAGTTTCACTGATCGGCGCGCCTGTGATTTGACGAACTGTGTCGCTGCGACTGCCAACGTGTTGAACATTGAGCGTCGTATACACATCGATTCCAGCATCGAGCAATTCGAGCACGTCCTGATAACGTTTTGGATGACGCGAGCCAGGCGCGTTTGTGTGCGCGAGCTCATCAACCACCGCCACTCCGGGATGCCAAGTCAGGATTGCATCCAGATCCAGTTCGGTCAGTGTCGTGCCGCGATATTCAACTTGTAAGCGCGGCATGATTGGCATGCCTGCCAGCAACGCCTCGGTTTCCTTGCGGCCGTGCGTCTCCACAATTCCAACGACGACTTCACATTCCTCGGCCTGCTTTTCACGCGCTGCTAGCAGCATGGCATACGTCTTCCCCACGCCCGGCGACATCCCAAAGAAGATCTTCAGCTTCCCGCGAGTGGACTTCGCTTCTTCGCGCTCCAGCTGCGCTAGCAACGCATCCGGGTCTGGTCGCCCCGAGTCCTTCATACGGGCATTTTGCCTTTGTGTTGGATTATGTGCACATCCGCAGCGTCACGCAAACCGCCGGTACACCATCATTTAAACATTAGAAGCGATAGCCGAAACCGCTAAACACGTTGTAATCGGGAGCGCTGCGCGTAAGTCCGAAAAACGAATTCACATCAATGGAGCAGTTCGGGGTGACTTGATAAATCAAACCAGTGTCGAGTGTGCCAACCCATGGCCCCGAACTGACTGCGTCGTAGAATTCAACATAGCCACTCAAATTCCCGGCTATTGTATGGGAGAGGCCGATCGGATTTTGCCACTGGACCTGCGTATTACTGCTGCGGGATTTATCGAGCACGTCGATCCTAGTTTGTGCGAACATTGTGAAACCCCACGGCCACGAGTAACTCACAGGTAATTCAAAGCCGGGTTCCCAAACGTGGTTCGCGGCGTCGCCCGTGTTCGTGGGTATTTTTAATGACGAGAGGAAGCCGATAACCAATTTCCCAGCATCATTGCCGAGGAGATTGATTTTTAGACGCACCGTTGTATCGCCGAAGCCGTCTTGCTCGAGCCGTTTCCCGAACCCGGGTCCGCTTGTGCGCTTATTGACATAAAATTGCGGGAAGACCTGGAGATCCATCCAATTCGTTAGGCCGAGCTTGAAATTGCTGTTGCCAGTGATGCAGGTGCGAGTGCGAACACTTTTTTCGTTATCAAGCGTCCAGTTCCACACATCGCTTTCGATTTGGAAAACGCCGGCATCGACGGTGTAGGGGCTGTCGGTCTTGCTCGGTCGATCTGTGTTGTACGGGCGCCGCAAATCGATCGGCGTTGGATTAAAGAGAGTGTATTGCGACTTGTCTGGCGCCGGCGTGGGGCTCGGGTCGGCAAAAAGTGCGCGGTTGATCGTCAGCACAAACACCGCAATGCAAATGACTAGCTTAATCATAACAATTTCGAAGGAAGATGTGGATGCTCCGACGAACCCGGGTCCGAGCTGTTTCATCAGCGCTGCTGGTCGAGCGCGAGATTCAATCGCAAAACGCTGACTCCGGGGTCACCGAGCACCCCGAGATCAGGGCCATCGGTGTTTTGCTGGACGAGTTCGCGAACTTTGTCGTCGCTTAAGCCGCGAGCTCTAGCGACGCGTGGCACCTGGAGTTCGGCATTACGCAAGCTGATCTCTGGGTCGAGTCCGCTCCCCGACGCCGTGACTGCATCCGCCGGCACAGACTCGGTTCCGCCCAAACTATTTTCAGCACGATACGCCGCTATGCGTTCTTTGATCACATTGTCCAGTTTTTGAGAAGTCGGCCCCAAATTGCTGCCGCCTGAACTTGTGGCGTCGTAACCGTTGCCGGCGGCAGAAGGACGCGGATGAAAGTATTTCGGATCAGAGAACGCCTGGCCTAACAGTTTCGAGCCCCGAACGCGTCCGGCTGCATCGGTAATCAAACTGCCGTTCGCCCGGTCGCGAAACAACAGCTGCGAAATTCCGAAGACGATGAGTGGATAAAGGCCGCAGCAGACTACTGCCAGCACAAGCGTCGAGACGAGTGCGCCGCGAATATGGGAGAAGAATTGTTTCATCTCGTTAGGCGAAGTGAACCGCGGTGATGATCAGGTCGATCAGTTTGATCCCGACAAATGGAACGATGAGACCGCCGAAGCCGTAGATCAGCAGGTTGCGTTGCAAAACTGCGAGTGCGCCCATCGGTTTGTAAGTCACGCCGTGCAGCGCCAGCGGAATAAGAGCGATGATGATGAGTGCATTGAAAATGACGGCGCTGAGGATCGCGCTTGTGGAGGTGCTCAGGTGCATGATGTTGAGCGGCGAAATCTCGGGAAACGTGGTCATCAGCATCGCCGGGACGATTGCGAAGTATTTCGCTACGTCGTTCGCGATGCTGAAAGTGGTGAGTGAACCTCGCGTGATCAGCATCTGTTTACCGATCTCGACGATGTCGAGCAGTTTCGTTGGATTGGAATCCAGATCGACCATGTTGCCGGCTTCGCGCGCGGCTTGCGTACCGGTGTTCATGGCAACACCCACGTCGGCCTGTGCAAGTGCCGGTGCGTCGTTCGTTCCATCGCCAGTCATGGCAACCAGGTGACCCTCGCCTTGCTCCTGACGGATCCGTTTTAGTTTTTGTTCCGGCGTCGCTTGCGCCATGAAATCGTCGACGCCTGCTTCAGCTGCAATCGCTGCGGCTGTGAGCGGATTATCGCCTGTGATCATCACGGTTTTGATTCCCATTTTGCGCAGCTGCGCGAAGCGTTCTCTGATTCCGCCCTTAACCACGTCCTTGAGCTCAATCGTGCCGAGCGTCAGCCTGTCCGACGCTACGACGAGCGGCGTGCCCCCCCGGTGCGAAATTTCGTCCACTGTTTTCGCCACCGGTTGCGGAAATATTCCGCCCGCCGATTCGATAAACCCGCGGACCGCGTCGGCTGCGCCTTTGCGAATGCGCATTTTCGGCTCCGCGCCATTGCCGTGAAGATCTACACCGCTCATCCGCGTTTGCGCTGTGAACGGCACAAACGTCGCCTTCAAATCGTGCATATCTCGCGCGCGCAATCCGAATTTTTCTTTTGCCAGAACGACAATTGAGCGTCCCTCCGGCGTTTCGTCGGCCAGCGAGCTCAATTGCGCAGACGCTGCAAGATCATCAGGTGAAACGCCTGGCGCAGCATGAAAGGCGACCGCCATCCGATTGCCGAGCGTGATCGTGCCAGTTTTGTCGAGTAACAAGACGTCAACGTCTCCCGCCGCTTCGACTGCACGTCCGCTCATTGCGAGCACATTGCGTTGAAGCACGCGATCCATTCCAGCGATACCAATGGCGCTAAGCAAACCGCCGATCGTTGTGGGAATGAGACAGACGAGCAGCGCGATAAGCACCGGAATCGAAAAGTTCGTCGCCGAATAAATTCCAAACGGCTTCAGCGTTACGCAGACCAGAAGAAAAATAAATGTCAACGCTGCAAGCAGGATCGTCAGCGCAATCTCGTTAGGCGTTTTCTGGCGGCGCGCGCCTTCGACTAGCGCGATCATCTTGTCGAAAAAACCTGAGCCCTTATCCGCAGTCACGCGCACAACAATGCGATCGCTCAGCACCCGCGTGCCGCCGGTGACCGCGCTGCGGTCGCCGCCGCTCTCGCGGATCACGGGGGCGGATTCTCCGGTAATCGCCGCCTCATCTACGCTGGCGATTCCCTCGACGACATCTCCGTCCGCCGGAATAATGTCGCCCGCTTCGCACACGACGATATCGCCTTTCTGCAAGGCTGGCGCGGGGACTTTCTCTTCGCGCCCATTCCGCAGGCGGCGTGCGATCATATCCCTGCGCGCCCGCCGCAGGCTGGCTGCTTGTGCTTTGCCACGGCCTTCCGCCACCGCTTCGGCAAAATTGGCAAAGAGCACCGTGAACCAGAGCCAGATCGCCAGTTGCGTCACGAACCCGCGCAGGTCCGATTCCGTCGTGAAAATTCCGACGGTCGTTAGGGCAGCGCCGACCATGGTCACGAACATGACCGGGTTTTTCACCATCAACCGCGGGTTCAGTTTTTTGAACGCGTCGCCAATAGCAGGACCAACAATGTTCCAGTCGAAAAGCGAAGCTGGTTTTTGTATCATAACGGCTGGACTGAGTTAAAAAAGCTTTCCGTTCCGCATAAGGAAATGCTCGACGATTGGACCCAGAGACAATGCAGGGAGAAAATTGAGCGCACCGATCAAGAGCACCGTTCCGAGAAGCAGGATTAGAAACGTCCCGCCTGAGACTGGGAACGTGCCGACGCTTGGCGGCACTACTTTCTTTTGCACCAGCGACCCGGCCAACGCCATGATCGGCACGATCATGAGGAATCGGCCGAATAACATGTCGAAGCCCAGCGTTGTGTTATAAGGGAGTGTATTGCCCGAGAGACCGGCGAACGCGCTGCCGTTATTGCCTGCGCCGGAGCTAAACGCATAAAGAATTTCGCTCAGTCCATGCGGACCGCTGTTATTCAGTCCAGCAAGCCCCCATCTGGCGACTACAGCCCAGGCAGCAAAACCGAGAATGGAAATGGCGAGGATGAGCAACGAGAGCATCGCCATCTTTACGTCGTACACGTCGATTTTTTTTCCGAGGTATTCCGGGGTACGACCGACCATCAGACCAGCGATAAAGACCGCGAGTACAACGAAAACCAGCATCCCGTATAACCCCGGCGCCCACTCCGCCGAAGATGACTTCGCCGAGTTGAATATTGAACAACGGCACGAAGCCGCCGAGCGCGGTGAATGAGTCGTGCATCGAATTGACCGCACCGCAGGAGGCATCGGTTGTGATCGTGGCGAACAGTGCCGAATTAAAAATTCCGAACCGGACTTCCTTGCCTTCCATGTTGCCGCCGGCAACGCCAAGACTCTGGTGGATTGGATTACCATTCGCCTCCGCCCACCAGCACAACAGCACTCCGCCAACAAAAAGGATCAACATTGCCGCCCAGACAGTCCAGCCGTGCTTTTGGTTCTTTACCATTCGGCCGAGGTAGTAAGTCAGCCCGCTGCCGATAGAGAAGATCGACAACATCTGAATGAAATTCGAAAGTGGGGTCGGATTCTCGAACGGATGCGCTGCGTTTGCGTTGACATATCCGCCGCCGTTCGTGCCAAGCATCTTAATCGCCACCTGTGACGCCATCGGACCTTGCACAATATTCTGATCGGTCACCGTTTGCTCTTCTGTGACCGCCTTGCCATCTGGTCCTTTGATCGTCTCGCCTTTGTCATTCTTTTTCTCCACCTGGATCTTCATCGGCTCCACGAGCGTGGCCTTGGTGTAAGGCTTGAAATTTTGAATCATCCCTTGCGAAACCAGAAAAACCGCGAACACCAAACAGATCGGCAGCAGCAGGTAGTAAGTGACCCGAACCAGGTCGACCCAGAAATTGCCGAGTGTTGTTGCCGAATGCCGCGCAATTGCCCTAACGAACGCAGCCGCGATAACGATACCAGTGGCCGCCGAGCCGAAATTGTGAAATGCCAGCCCGACCATCTGCGAGAAGTATGACATCGTCGATTCGCCGCCGTAATTCTGCCAGTTGGTGTTGGCTGTAAAACTCGTTGCGGTGTTAAACGAAAGATCGGGACTGACTCCAGCCAGCTTTTGCGGATTTAGGGGTAAAAAATATTGCAAACGCAGGATCGCGTAGGTGAACAAGCAGCCCACCAGACTGAAAAGCAGCATCGCCAGCGTGTACTGCTTCCAGTCGTGCTCTTTGCGAGGGTCAACACCCATGGCGCGATAGCTGAACCACTCGACCGGAGCCAGCACCGGATCGAGCCACGTTTTGCCATTCGGGTCGAGAACGTGCATCAGATAGAGGCCCATCGGCTTTGTCACCAAGGCCAGCGCGATCAGATAAATCGCGAATTGAATCCAACCAGACGTTTCCATTTTTACCTTAGAATTTTTCAGGCCGAATCATGGCCACGAGCAGATAAATAAACAGCAGTAGCGCGATAACAGTGACGATGAGGGTTTCCATTAATCCTCTTAGAACTTCTCGCAAAGCAGCGTATACAGCGCGCTCACCAGAAAAAAAGCGACGATTACTACAATGAAGATCAAGTCACTTATATGCGTAAGTATGAACGCGACCTGAAGAGAAGTTTAATTAAACCGCGTGCGAAATGCGTTAAAAAATCGTTAACGCGCCGCGATGAATATCACCCCTGCTCCTCGAGATGGGCGAGCACCTCGATCTCGGCAGTCTGTGGAAACATGTCTAACGGTGTGACCGAATGGATCGCGAATCTTTCCTTCAAATCTTTTAAGTCGCGCGCCAGCGTCGTAGGATTGCAGGAAACGTAAATCAATGTTTGCGGCGCATGGTCGACAATAGCCTGCCGCACCGGTGCGCTGAGTCCCGTTGCCGGAGGATCGACGATTAGCGTGAACAAACGACGGCTTCCTACCCGTTTCTGCTCCGCCTCCATGACTGACCAACCGCCCTTCCTTGTCAGGTGCTCCTCCACGTCGGTTGCAACGTACATCTCCTTCTCGGTTGCATTCTTTTTTGCAGCCGAAATTGCGAACTTGTCCCAGTCGATTCCGACCACCCGCTCGAATTTGGGGAGCAAGGCTTTTGCAAGGAATCCGGCGCCGCAATAGGCATCAATAAGCAGGTCCTGATTTGGAGGCGTGAGATGAACAACCAAATCTCGCAGGACGTTTGCGACCGCGTCATTTGTTTGTGAAAACACCCGAGGTTCGGACTGCGCGCGTAGCGTGTAATGCCCATCGAGCACATGTGAGTGCGCTCGTAGGTGTGCCAGCGCGCGGTTAACTTCCTCGCTTGAAATCGGGCAATGCTCAATGTCGACCAACCGGTGGGAATCACGCCGGAAAAAACCGATTGCTCCTTCTTGGGCGTGCACTGTGATGCGGTTGCGATATCCGTATTCCATTGGCGACGGAATGATCGGACGCATCGGAATATTCTTGAGTTTGCCGATTCGCTGGAGCGCGTCCCGCACCTGCCGCCATTTGATCGCGAGCTGATGTTCATAACTGATGTGCTGGTAGGCACAACCACCGCATCGCTCGAAATATAGGCACTGTGGTTCGACGCGATCCGGCGAACTCTTTTTGAGTTCAAGAAGGTTCGCTTCTGCGAACTGTTTCTTCTCGTGGACGACTTCGGTCGACACGAGCTCGCCGTCAATGGTGTAAGGAACGAAGATCGCTTTCCCATGCTCGCGTCCAACGCCTTTCCCACCAAAAGCGACGTCTTCGATTTTCAAATCGACAATGCGCATATACAGATTTCAACGTCCGACGCTCCACGTTCACCGTCTAGCCCTCAGTCCAGCAATGCCACACGAGCCTGAGCGTTGAGCGTTGCGCACTGGATGTAGGCTGTCTAAGGAATTATCAACGGCGTAGCTTGACGGGCAAGCTGACGCGCTCACGAGCTTTTTGGTTCATCCAAACAGCCCGCCGCTTTCCTGAATCGAACGCTAGTTGAAATCGCTGTGCGTATTGCGCACGTAGGGATATTTAGACTCGTTACCGACTTCGGGCGGAAATTCCGCGTAGCCAGCGTGAATGTAAGGAATGTCTGGCGGCAACAATGGTCGATAGCTTTCGTGCCATATTGGAAAAGGAAAAGTGAGGATCTCGACAAGACCTGCCACGTGGCGCGCGCCCGCGCGACCCAAGCCGCGCCAAACGCCATAACCTGCCCCTGCAGAATTACCTTCTGTTTGGTTGATTTGGTTCACGGTCACAAAAAATTCTGTCGGAGCGATGACAAAATTCGAGATACCACGGCCAAGCTTGCGAGTGGGACCATAATCGTTCCCAGGCGGGTCTTGAATGTCGGCGGAAGCAACCACCGCAAAGCCGGCGAACACGACGAACGCAGAGAGGGTTTTCATAGTCGCTTCCAGCCAGTTAAGCGATTCCGAATAGTAAAGGCAACACTTATTTTCCGGCTTCGGTAGCACTCCCATCCTTTGTCTTCAACATGGAAAGAAAAATCGTAACCCCGAGGATCAACGCGATGATTCCGAGTGAGAGCGCTCGAGGCAACGGAAAGTGATCTGCGACAATCATCTTGAGGCCAACAAAGCCGAGCACGAATGCGAGTCCTGTTCTCAAGTAGATGAAACGGTCCATCAAACCAGCCAGTAGGAAGTAGAGCGAGCGCAAGCCGAGAATCGCACAAATATTAGAAGTGTAAGCGACAAACTGGTCGCGCGTGATCGCCAGCACGGCCGGAATCGAGTCGACCGCAAAGATCAAATCGGTGGTCTCGATGACGAGCATGGTCAGAAAGAGAGGCGTGAGCATCCAGCGACCATCTACGCGTACATGGAAATGTTCGGCATGATACTCACGCGTAATGGGAAGAATTCGACGGCATGTTCGCAACAGCCAACCTTCGGCAAAATCACGGGATTGGTGCTTCTTGAAAAGCATTCGTGCCGCAGTGATAAGGAGGAAGAGGCCAAATAAATAGATGACAAAATGAAAGCGACGCACCAGAGCGATGCCACACAGAATCATCGCGCCCCGCATCACCAGCGCCCCGAGAATCCCCCACACTAACACACGACGCTGCGCCAGCGGCGGGACACGAAAGTGCGCGAAGATCAGCACAAACACGAAAATGTTGTCCATGCTAAGGGAATACTCGACGAGATAACTGGTGAGAAAATCGAGGCCGTGATGTGGTCCCTTAATGCGCCAGACCAGTGCATTAAACCCAAGCGACACGAGCACCCAGATGAAGGTCCGATGCAATGCAGCACGAATGCTCAATTCGCGGCCCCGACGCTTGGAGGTGAAAAGGTCGATCCCTATGGCGATAAAGACGCCGACGTGAAATGCTATCCAAACCCACACTGGCGCTCCGGCGATCGTCTTTTCCCCGAAGACCTCCCAGGCGGAAACGATCGAAGACAGGCTGCTTGTCATTACGGGGGGCAGATTTTCACGTCGCGAGCCGCGCGGCAATCGTAAACTGCGTGTCATCCCACATGGCTGTAGCGGATCGGCAACGAAGTGATATGATCTCGGTTCCTAAATGGATCCAGAACTGCAGAAACTAGTCGAAGCGGGCAAGCTAAATTCCAGGGCCGCCGGACAACTCGAAAAGCTAGCTCCCGGTACATTCTGTCTGCACAAGAGTTGGGGGTTCGGCCAGGTTCGCGAATGGAACCTGCTCCTGAATCAAATCGTCATCGATTTCGACAGCAAAAAATCTCATCCGATGCAGGCACAATATGCGGCAGAAAATTTGATGCCGCTAACCACAGAACATTTTTTGGTCCAAAAGGCGACAAACATCGAATCGATCAAAAGTCTGGCCAGGGAAAATCCGATCGCGCTGGTACGAAATATTCTGGAAAGTCTGCAAGGGAAAGCCAGCGCTCAGCAGATCGGCGAATGGCTCATCGGCGATATCTTCTCGGAAGCGGAATGGAAGCGGTGGTGGGAGTCCACCAGGAAGGCACTCAGGGCAAGCGGCGCATTTTCGATTCCCGTGAAAAAGTCCGACCCGATCCAAATCCGTGGAGAAGGCGTGTCCCAAGCCGATGAGCTGCTTTCAGCTTTTAACAAGGCGCGGCAGCCGAAACAGCAAATCGCGGCGTTGGACCAGATCACCAGATCTCCCGAGCAATTCAAGGAACCGGAAAAGCAACTTCAACCGATTGTTGTGGCAATCGAGAACGCGGCAGTTCGGAATCAGAAAATGCATCCTGAGCTGGCGTTCGAACTGGTCTTGGGACGAGATGATTTGTTCGCGCGGGTTCCCTCATTACACACCACCCACATTGGTCTGACTCTTTCGAAATTGATTGTGGATGAGGAAAGGCGTCTGACATTACTTTTGCCAAATCTGCCGGCCGCAAAAGAGAGGCGAGTCTTACAAGCGTTGCCCTCCGCGCTTGGTGAAGGTTGGACAGAGCGCGCCCTGCTTTTGATGGAATCGAATCACGGTCGCATGGTCGCGCAAATTCCCCGTATCTTGAGCGAAGGCGGGCAGCATGCCGAACTTCGAACAATGCTCGAACGGAGTATTCGCGAACATTCGGCCACCAGCGAGATGCTGACCTGGTTGTGCGGCGAAAAGAAAAACTGGGGCGACTTCGTAAACCCGGACTTGCTATGGGCAATTCTGGCTGCGCTGGAACGCGAACAGCACAAATCTCCAGGGCGCGCGAGTAAATTGCAACGGGCGGTGGTGGACGACCGGGAATTGCTTGGGGAAATGTTCAAGAAAACTGATGTCGGCGTGGCGCGCGATGCGATGCGCCGACTGCAGTTAACGCCGTTGTTCGATGAACTCACGAAGCGATCGCTCCTCGCACGGATGGTCAAAGTTTATCCGGAACTCGAAAACATGATTGCCGGCGCGCAACCGCAGGAAAAGGCCGCGCCGCTCATCGTGTCCTGGAGCAGTTTGGAAAGGCGCAGGACCGAATACGAAGAGATCGTGAAAGTAAAAATTCCTGAGAACACCAAGGAAATCGCCATCGCAAGATCGTACGGCGATCTCAGCGAGAATTTTGAATTTAAGGCAGCGAAGCAAATGCAGAGCGTGTTGATGCGACGCAAAGCCGAGCTGGAGCAAATGCTGCACGATGCGCGTGGGACCTCGTTCGAAAATCCCGACACTTCGCGAGTGTCCATTGGAACAATCGTGAAACTCCGGAACGCCAAGACGAATGAGGAAGAAAAAGTACACCATTCTCGGAGCCTGGGACGGTAACCCCGATCGCTACATCATCTCGTACCAAACCGCCATCGGTCAGGCGCTGCTTGGACACAAAGCTGGCGAGTCTATCTTATTGCAGACGGAGCATGACGCAGCGGAATTCACCATTGTCTCCATCCAAGCTGCGCCGGTAGACGAGATGACGCCGAAAGCCGATTCTGAAACCGACGCTGCGGTGGAAACCGCCACGGCTCAATAAGGGGTTGCTAAGCCGTGAGCCAAGGCGGGTCAGACACGAGATGGCGATCCTAAATCAGCAATTCGTAGGAGAGAATGCTCAGACAATAGAGCGCGGCGGTCTCCACGCGAAGGATGATGGGGCCAAGTGTAATCGGCTGGCAGCCATGACGGCGCGCGAGCGCCAATTCCGCGGGAGTAAAGTCGCCTTCCGGGCCTACCAGCATTAACACGCTTTGGGGTCGATTACGGTTTTCAGTTGAATGAGCTACCAGAATTTCCTTCAAGTGGCGCGCATCCGGTTGGAGCGATCCGATCAACCTGAGATCGAATGATTGGTCCGATATTGTAGACAGGAATTCTGTCAACTTTTTCGGCGCTTCCACGCGCGGCAGCCAGTTTTGGCCGCACTGCTTGGCCGCTTCAATGGCGACCTGCTGCCATTTCGCTTGTTTGTGCGCAGCAGTTTCGGGATCAACATGCACAATCGTTCGATCGGACATGATCGGCGCAATTTCGGCAGCGCCGATCTCGACAGCTTTCTGCACAATCAATTCCATATTTTTCCCTTTTGGAATTGCCTGACCTAGGACAATCCGGCAGCGCAGCGGCGGTGTTTCCGCTTCGTGTAACTTTTGCAACCTCACTTCGTCGTGGGCAAGACTTGCAATTTGTGCAGTGATTTCGCGTCCGTTTCCGTTAAACAGCACGAGTTTGTCACCGGCTTTCATGCGGAGAACGTCGCGCGCATGATGGGCCTCTGAGCCGCGCAAAGCGAATGTTTGAGAGTCCCAGTTGTCTGCCGAAACGTAAAATCGATGCATACGACCTACACAACGGTTCGGAATTTCTAGGCGTAATTCGAAGCAATTTCCGAGTTTAATTCGAGCACCGCCTCGAGCCTTTCGACAAATCCAAACTCTGCACCGCGCCGATGAAGCGTCGCGATTACGGTCTCAGTAGGAATGTTTCCAACCAGCGCGTCCTGCGCAAACGGGCAGCCGCCGAGACCGCCCATGGCCGAATCGAACCGACGGCAGCCTGCATCGTACGCACCGCAAACCTTTGCCGCAGCTCCCCCGGGCGGACTATGGAGATGTACACCGACGTTGCTCTGAGGGTGTTCGTCTCTCACCGACTCGAATACGCGCCCAATCAAATCTGGACTCGCCATTCCGACTGTATCGGCGAGGGAAATAGTTCCTATGCCCAGGTCGACCAGCTTGCTCGTTGCCTCGCGAAGTTTCGACTGATTCCAAACGTCTCCATACGGGTTGCCGAACGCCATCGAAACATAAACGACGGTGCCAAGGCCTGCGGCATCTGCTCTGCTTTTGACCAACTCCAAAACCTGGTAGCATTCTTCAAGCGTTTGGTTCTGGTTTTTGCGCAGAAAACGCTCAGAAACCGAGTAAGGAAAACCCAGAGTCGAAACCGCTCTAGTGGCAATGGCGCGTTCGGCGCCTTTTTCATTCACCACAATTCCGATAATCTCGACGTCGTTAGGCACATCGATTTGCTCCAACACTTTCTCGCTATCCGCCATCTGAGGAACCGCTTTGGGCGAGACGAAGCTTACAGCGTCGATATGTTTGAAACCCGCACCAATGAGTGCGCGCAAGTAACGCGCCTTCAGTTCAGTGGGTATCTGTCGGCTCTGGCCCTGCCACGCATCGCGCGGACATTCGATCAGTTTGACGGCATTGCCAGGCACGGAAATCGCTAAGGTTACGTAAAGAATTCCTTGGCCCGGTCGAAAAAACCTTTTCGGATTGGCGTGTTTTCATCGCCGCAAAGCGCAGCGAATTCTTCAAGCTTACGGCGTTGTTCCGAATTCAGCCGCGACGGCACTTCGACAATGAGACGCGGGAGCAAATCACCGTGAGCACGCCCGTTAACATTGGTTATGCCTTTGCCTCGAAGCTTGAACGTTTGTCCACTCTGCGTGCCTGCTGGAACCTTCAAATGCGCTCTGCCTTCGAGAGTCGGCACATCGATTTCGCCTCCCAAAGCCGCGACCGAAAATGGGATCGGCAACTCGCAGTAGAGATCGTCGGCTTCACGGTGAAAAATCTTGTGCTCCTTGATGTGGATTACCACATACAAGTCGCCCGGCTGACCACCGCCCACGCCAGCCTCGCCGTTTCCCGGAGAACGCAATCGTGTGCCCTCTCTGATTCCAGCGGGAATTTTTAGCTTGATCCGGTTTGGCTTTTCCACGCGTCCTTCGCCACGGCATTTCTGGCACGGCTTTTCGATGATCTCGCCGGCGCCGTGACAGCGCGGACACGTTTGCGAGATATGGAAGAAACCGCGCGAACTGACTACCTGGCCTCGACCCGCGCAGGTAGGACAACTGACCCTTTGCGAGCCTGGTTCAGCGCCGGTACCGCTGCATTTGTCACAGGTATCAAGCTTTTCAATTTCAATTGTCTTGTCGGCGCCAAAGGCCGCTTCCTCTAGTTTGATTTCAATGTCGTAGCGCAAATCCGATCCCCGGCGACGATCGTCGGTGCGCTGGCCGGGTCCGCCGCCGAAGAACGTCTCGAAAATTCCGCCGCCAAATCCGCCGCCGCCAAAGACTTCACGAAAAATTTCGAATGGGTCGTGAAAACCGCCGCCGCCAAAACCAGCGCCACCCTGCGAAAATGCGGCATGGCCAAATCGATCGTACGCGGCGCGCTTGTCTTGGTCGATTAGCACGTCATACGCTTCAGCTAATTCCTTGAATTTTTCCTCAGTGTGCGGGTCGTCCGGATTTTTATCCGGATGAAACTTTACCGCGAGCTTTCGATAAGCGCGTTTAATTTCCTCAGCAGCAGCGGTTCGTTCTACACCGAGCACCTCGTAATAATCGCGTTTGTCCGTAGCCATGGGCGATTAGCTTTTTTATGAGGTATGCGATCAGACCTTGAAGCAAGCAAGAAAGCTCACTTCTTTGCGGACCCGCTGGAGACAACCACGCGCGCGGGCCGCAGCAGACGATCCTTCAAACGATATCCTCGCCTTGCCTGGCGAATGACCGTTCCTTCACGGGACGCGCTTGGCTCATGAGCAATCGCTTCGTGCACGTTTGGATCAAACTTTTCGCCCTCGGCTTCGATCGGTTGCAATCCGTTTTCTGCGAGCAAATCGTTCAGCTGTTTTTGAACGAGAACCATTCCCGAATAGATCGGCGATTCCTCGGCCTGCTTCTTTGCGGCTGCCAGGCCGAGTTCAAAATTATCGAGAACCGAAACCAACTGCTGGAGTAATGCGCCGTTTGCATATTTAACTGCGTCCTCTTTCTCCCGGGAAGCTCGTTTCTTGTAATTTTCGAAGTCAGCCTGACTGCGCAAGGCGAGATCCCGGAAGCGATCGAGATCGGCCTGAAGGCCAGCCATGGCATCTTCGGAATCTTGCGTCGCGGCAGGGGAGGATGCCGCTGTTTGCTGTGCTGAGGGATCCATTCCCTGGTCCTGTTGAGTGGAAGAACTCATTTTCATGTTCTACGGATGGCTATCAATGTTATGTCATCGTTTTGTGGCACTGAGCCGGTGAATTTACGGACGTCCTCGATAATTCTTTTTATTATTGCTTGCGCCCCATCGTTCGCGCTGGCGCGGACCGACTCCCTCATGCGGTCGACACCAAACTCATCTTCTTCAGAGTTAAGTGTCTCGGTGAGACCGTCGGTGTAGAGAACGAGGCAATCGTCACGCTCGAGCGGTATAGCGAAATCGACCGTAAGCCTATCGAACACACTCCCGCTGTCAATTCCCACCACCATTCCCGGTGACTTTACCGGGGTCACTGTCTGCGCCTTTCGCTGGTACCACAAGGGTGCATCGTGGCCGGCGCGCGCGAGCGTTACCCCGTTCTGGTTCTGATCCAAAATCAGATAGGCCATGCTGATAAACATGTCTTCTTTGATATCCGGATAAAGCTGCCGGTTAACCTTTCGCAAAACCTCAGCAGGAGAGGGATTTCGGGCGGCTTCCGCTCGCAGGACGCTTCGACAGATTGCCATGATCAGCGATGCCGGTACGCCCTTGCCGGAAACGTCTGCGATAGCTATGCCGAGCCGGTCTTGATCGACCTGAATATAATCGAAGTAATCGCCGCTTACCTGGCGAGCTGGCACATTGATTCCTGCGATTTGAAATCCATTGATGGCTGGCGCTTCCGCCGGAAGCAGGATGCGCTGAATATCTCGCGCGATCTCGAGGTCGTGATCCAGGCGCTTCTTTTCGTTCGCCATCGAGTAAATGATGGCGTTGTAAAGCGCGAAAGCGGATTGTTCGGCGATGGACTTGAAAACAACAAAATCCGCCTGCGAAAAAGGCGTGCCCAACCGTCCATTGGCCAGCGCCAGCACACCCATATCCTGGTTTCCATAACGCAACGCAGCAGCCATGACGGACACACTTCCGAATGCGCTTCCCTTCAATTTCGCCAACTCGGGCGATTCTAAGAAGTCGTTCAGACAGACGGCCTGACCTGTTTGCCAGACGCTCCCAACAAGTCCTTCGCGAGGGCCAATGGTCTGGAGCCGCAGAAAACTTTCCAACGCTGCAGGATTCGCAGCCGCTTCCTGCAGTATATCTTCCGGAATTTCAATAAGAGGCGGGCAGCCCCTCGAGAGAAAAGCGGGCGTCAGCCTCTCGCCTGTTCGATCACGCACATAGAGAGCGCCACCTTGCGCATCCACAACGCGCGTAGCGCCCTCAACAATCAGGCGATGCAATTCCTGAGGTCGAATTGTTTCCCGGAAAGCCTCACCTAAGCCGTGCAGAAAATCGAAGACAAGCGTTTCCTCGACTTGAATTTCCTCATGAGAACGCTCCAGCCGGCGAATTCGCCGCATTTGAAGGCAGCCGGTGGTGATCCATCCGGCCACAGACACGACAAACAGACCAAGCAGCAAAGTCGCCCACATCGCTCAGGGCCATCTTACTTTGAAGACGTCTCGTGATGAAGGTCTTGTCTTAAAAAATCGAGAACGTCTTTAAAGCGAAAAATATTTTCCGGCGCGGCCTCGCAGAGTGCCTCGTGCGCCACCAGCATTGTTTCTGTCTGCTCTTTTTTTCGGGAGTCGGTAGAAGCCTCTCTGGTGGCCTGCCCAAGCGCTTCACATTCTGGAGCGTGAGCACCATCGTTGTGAATATCGAATATCTGATCCAATCCCAATCCCGAAAGCAGTTGTTGACTGCGGCTTCCGCAATGGACGACGTGCAGATGACCGCGCCCGATTTCCCGCAGGCGTAAAGCTACGCTTGCCATCGTCCCCATGAAGGTGGAATCCATCATGGCGCAATCCGCCAGATCGACGATGAATTCGCGGTAGCCGCGATCCAGCATTTCGCGCGCGAACTCCTTGAGGTTGCCGCTATTGAGGAAGCTACCTTTTCCTTCCACTTTCACCCAAACGGTCGGCCCCCGTACCCCAACTTGAATAGATGAGTCCACAGTTACTCTTTCAAACGATACCAGTCTCGAATGCATACTGTCAAACCAAGGCAGGCCATCGGAAAATCGTCGGGTTAATTTATTCCCACATGAACGACCGGTTCTCCGCCACGATTCGACCGTTCACAATCAATAAGCATCGCCACGCAATCACTTGCCCGTCGTCAAGGTAATCGTCGCCAATCACTTTGAATTCGGTCCTATGAGTACCGTGCACGTTTCTATAGGTGATCTCCTGAGCCTGAACATGTTCGTGTAATTTCTCCTGGCGATACTCCAGACGCACTGTGACATCGGATGGGCGTTTTGCCCGCCAAAAAAAATCGAAGTAATCGCCAAAACGCTGGCGCTGATCGAGTCCCGTAACGGCACCGTAAAGTCTGTATTGTCTCTCAAAAGTGATGGGAGCGTCCTGCAGCGTCGCTACTTTCTGGTTCGGCGAATTTGACTTCCCACCGATTTTGTTCGTCGTCTGGTGCGCCCTTTCGCTGAGCTTGGGTCCTTTCTCGCTTAGGAAAAAGAGCTTGGTTTTTCGAAACTCGAAGTCTTTGTCCAGCGCCACCGGAAGCGGAGTTACTTTTTCGATCACCTTTGGTTCTTCACGAGCGCCCCTCCCTGCAGCGGAAAGGGCCAACGAAGCCAAAGCAAATATTACGGCAGCGAATCTCACTTCAATAATAAAGCGGTGCCCTCATGGCGGTGTCAACGCGCAACCTGTAGATTGCTGGTGCGATGGAACTCGCAGGAATTGGACGTATTTTTTCCGGTGATCGAAGTTCGTTATGAACGTGGCGTTTATTTGCCCGAACAGGAACTCTGGTTGGACCCAAGGGACGCAAAGCAGTTTGCATTTGTTTCGCACGCGCACGGCGATCACATCGCGCCGCACCAGGAAATCATAGTTTCACAGCCTACCGCGCGTTTGATGCAAGCCCGCATTTCGAGCCCGCGTCTGGAACATGTTCTGCAGTTCGGTGAAAGACGGTCTGTCCGCGGTACTAATCTGATGTTGATGCCGGCTGGCCATATTCTTGGTTCGGCGCAGTGTCTGGTTTTCGCTGACAACGAAACGCTCCTATACACCGGTGATTTCAAACTGCGTCCCGGCAAATCCGCCGAGCCTATTAAGTGGCATCTGGCCGATACCCTCGTGATGGAAACAACTTTTGGACTCCCGCGCTATCGCTTCCCGCCAACACGCGCAGTGGCCGATCAAATAGTGGCGTTCTGCAGTCGAACGCTTGAAGCGCATGAGGTCCCCGTGCTGCTCGGCTATTCGTTAGGCAAAGCGCAGGAAATTCTCTGTTCGCTCGATAGCGCCGGCCTAACCCCCATGCTGCATGGTTCTGTTTATCGAATCACTCGAATCTACGAACAGCTCGGCCAGTCGTTTTGTAAATACTTAAGGTATGACCCTGCCGATGTCGCCGGCAAAGTATTGATCTGTCCACCCAGTGCAAATCGCTCGCGGATGCTGGAGAAAATTCCACATAAACGTGTGGCGCTGGTCAGCGGCTGGGCCGTCGATCCGGAAACTGTCTTTCGTCACCAGGTCGATGCTGCCTTTCCTCTTTCAGATCATGCAGATTACGACGACTTGCTGCGATATGTCGAATTGGTGCAGCCGCGCCGCGTGTTGACGCTCCATGGATTCGCAGCAGCATTTGCCTGCGATCTGCGCCAACGTGGTATCGAGGCGTGGGCGTTAAGCGAGGAAAATCAAATGGAGTTCAACCTGGTGTCGACAAACAGCGCGCGACAGTCTAACCCGAAGCCTCTTGGGAAGGAGAAGAATGTGCGCCAGTCAATCCCGGCATCTGAATTTTTGCGCTTCGCCGAGGTGGGAGACGCAATCGCCGCAACACCGGCCAAATTAGAGAAGACCAGTTTGTTATCAGAATACCTGAGCGGCTTGATGGTCGAGCAGCTTCCGATCGTAACGACATATTTCACAGGACGAGCTTTTGCCCAAAGCGATCTACGAACGTTGCAGGTTGGATGGGCCGTAATCTATCGGGCTTTACAGGACGCGACTAAAATCAGCGACGCCGAAATTCATCGGATCGCCAGCAGACACGGCGACGCCGGGAAAGCGGCATTTGAAATTCTTGACGCGCGAACCGTGCCGGATTCATTCAGTATCCTCGAGTCGGCGGAGCTATTTCAAAATCTTTGGCGAGCGCGCGGTCCGATCGCCAAAGCAAAACTGCTGGCGGAGCGATTCTCTGCCTTGTCCGCGCTCGAAGGGCAGTACGTCGTAAAGATTTTGACAGGCGATCTCCGCATCGGCTTGCGGGAAGGCTTGGTGGAGGAAGCCATCGTTAAGGCGTTTAGTGTTTCACTCGAAGAAGTCAGACGGGCCAACATGTTGCTGGGCGACATCGGGCGTACCGCTCTGCTTGCCTTGCGACAGGAGTTGCAGAGTGCCGGGCTAGAACTGTTTCGCCCGATCAAGTGTATGCTCGCCACCGCCGAAACGAGCGCGGATGCGATGTGGAATCGATTGAGCGAAGGGAAAACTTTTGAACCGCATGTATCGAAACCACACTCAACCACCCTCTACGTCGAGGACAAATTCGACGGTATTCGCGCCCAACTTCACCGGAGCAAAGACAGGGTAGAGATTTTCTCCCGCGATTTGAGGCGGATTACCGATCAGTTCCCAGAGATCGCCGAGCAAGCCAAACGACTCGACAAAGACGTTATTGTTGACGGCGAAATCATAGCGTTCGCAGAGGGGCGGCAGCTGACATTCTTTGACTTGCAGAAACGACTCGGACGCAAGCACAATCATGTAGACCTGTTTTCAGAGCCTACAGCGGACGTGCCAGTGGCATTTGTGATTTTCGATCTGCTGTGGATCAATGGCAGTTCGTTGTTGAGTAGTTCGCTATGCGAGCGCCGGGAACGACTTGGGACACTCGTATTACCTCCCCAGTTTCAGACCGCGACAGTAACCCCAGCGCACTCTGCCCAGGAGATTGAGCAAATGTTCCAAGATGCACGCCAGCGGTTGAACGAAGGTTTGATGATAAAAGATCCCGACAGCTTCTATTTTCCGGGTACCCGCGGAATGTATTGGTTCAAATTGAAGCGCGAACTGGCTACGTTGGATGTTGTGGTGGTCGCGGCGGAGCTTGGCCATGGTCGACGCAATGGTGTCCTCAGCGATTACACATTCGCAGTGCGCGATCAAACCTCGGGCGAACTTCTGACGATCGGCAAGGCCTACAGCGGACTGACCGACCCTGAGATCGCGGACTTAACCGAGCACTTCAAACGGAATACAATTGCCAATCGCGGAAGGTACCGCAGAGTCAAACCGGATGTGGTGCTCGAGATAGCGTTCAATGCGATCCAACCCAGCAGGCGTCATGCCAGCGGACTGGCACTGCGTTTCCCGAGAATTAAGGCGATTCGACGCGACAAAGACGTCGATTCCATCGACACGCTGCAATATGCTCGCGAGCTCGCCAGACGATCGAAAAATTCATCTGGGCCCTTCGAGAAGGGCGCTAAATAACAATGCGGGTTACTCTGGCGTGGGGGATGGAGTAGGTGAAGCTGTTCCGGATTCTATTCCCTGCGGAGGCGGCAGCGACCCGGCCGCTCGCATTTTTCTCAACTCTTCGATCCTCCGCTGCCTTATAGCGAGCCGCTCCTGAATCATTTGTTCCCGCTCCGCATTCCTCTGCGAGGGGTCCACAATGAGTCCTTTAAGTTCCGGTGGAATGCTTCGCTGAGGTTGGGCAGAACGCGAACGGGGAACACGTACAACATGCGAGGTCGCGGCCGATTTCTCCCGCGCAGCCAATGCTTGTTCCCTTTCATCTAAAGCCTTTTCACGAGCATCCAGCTCCGCTTTGCGCTTGTCGAGCTGCTGTTCAGCCGTTGCGTCCTGTTTTTGGCACGAGCTAACCGCTATAAGAATCAACAGGGAAAGACTGAGAATTCTCTTCATTTTAAGGGTAAAGTGCTTTCCTCTGCCGGACGAACAAAACGGAGCCGATGGCGATGTCAAACAAAACTTAGCGTCTGCCGGTCTATGGCATGAGCAAAGTGGCCGGCCTAACGACGACGCTTTCCCTCTCCCCACGCCGGGGACGTTGGAAATTGACAAACCCTGCCAACATAGCCAGCCCAACAGCGATGATTACCATTAATAGGAAAATCGATGTTGAGGCACGCGGTGTTTGAGACTTCGCAGCTCTTGTTTCCTCCAAACTCACTTGCTCAGTATCAAAGTGAATGCCGCTGTAGCAAGTGAGGCCGTACAAGGCTCAACACGATCGGAGTGCCGCGATGGCGCGCATAACGCGGTTGCTCAGCTGAGCATAAAGATATTTTCCTGCCGGTTCTAGATCGGCAGGGTTAAAAAAAATCGGCTCTCCAACGACAACTGTAATAGGAACAAGACGAAGGCGACCGCCCCTGCGCGGCAGCGCTTCATTAGCGCCAAAAATTCGCATCGGCACGACGGGCGCGAGTGTTTTGGCAATCACCAAACCCAGCCCCGGCTCGGCGGGTTGCAAGTTTCCATCCAGCGTTCGCGAGCCCTCAGGAAAAACCAGAATGCCGTTGCCGGCCTGCAAGACACGAATCATGGCCTTGATCGCGCTGCGATCCACACCTTCCTGATTTACCGGGATTACGTTTACTTTTGGCAAGACCCAGCCCAACAGCGGCACATTCAAGAGCGTGCGTCGGGCCAGAAAATAAATTGCGCGATCACATGTAATTCCGGCC
Source organism: uncultured Verrucomicrobiae bacterium (assembly GCA_963807435.1). Classification (GTDB taxonomy): domain Bacteria; phylum Verrucomicrobiota; class Verrucomicrobiia; order Chthoniobacterales; family UBA10450; genus Udaeobacter. Next base: position 212,440 of record CAWECA010000010.1, on the reverse strand, counting down.
AGCGGTGGATCGAGATAGCTTTGATGATTCATCGCAAGGATTACTGGGCCGCGCTGAATCATGCGCTCCCGATGAATCACCCGAAAACGAAAGAGCAATCGACCAGTCAGACGCGTAAGATGGTATCCCACCCAATAATAGAAATTCATTCACCGAGCGCCGCGCGATTTGGTGGTCGGAAGAATTTTGATCGGCAAATGCTGTTGTTGAAGCCGCGTAATTATCTCCTTCACAACTTGCTCGATCGTTACGTTTGAAGTGTCAATCTCATGCGCGTCCGCCGCTTTCACCAGTGGTGAGACCGCTCGCGAAACATCATCGTGATCCCGCATGGCAATTTTATCGCGCTCTCCCTGCGCAGCTCGACGTTGGAGCCGCACCGAAGGCGAAGCATCGATGTAGAACTTATACGGTGTGGAAGGGAAAACCACCGATCCTATATCCCGCCCTTCAACCACAACGTCCTGCCCACGAGCAGCGTCGCGAAGCTTTTGCGAAACAACTTCACGAACCCGTGGAACCCTGCTGACGCGAGAGACGCATTCGTTCACACAATCATCTCGCAGATGTCCGGCAGGATCATTGTTATCCACCATAATGCGCGACTCACCCTCTTCCACATTACAGCGGAGCACTGTCGAACCCAGGGCATCGGCGACGCGTCCGTGCTCTTCCGGCCGGATTTCTTGCTGGAGAAGGTGCCAGGTGATCGCTCGATAAATGGCACCTGAGTTGACATAGACAAAACCGAGTCGCCGGGCAAGCTCCCGCGCAACGCTACTCTTGCCGGACGCGGCGGGACCATCAATAGCTATCACATGCTCCGAACGTCGGTTGGCAACGTGTGATTCCATGCGTTCTGCCAGCCTAACGAAACATTCTAGCTGTCTTGGGCGGGCACGGGAGCGAGCGAACCGATCACGGGTGTGCTCACTTGCATCCGTTTCGGATTGGTAAATTCTTCAATTACTGCCTCGAACCCAGGATAGGATTCGCGAATGCACTCAGCGTCCTGAATGACCGTCTCGCCTTCTGCAAACAGGCCGGCTATGGCAAAGGCCATCGCGATACGATGATCGCCAAAACTCGGGAGGCGCGCACCGTGCAGCGGCGCTGGTCCATAGATTTCAAGGCCATCACTCAATTCGCTGACTTGCGCACCCATGGTCCGAAGATTGTGGGCCATTGCTGCAATGCGATCAGTTTCCTTAACACGGAGTTCCTGTGCGTGCCGAATAGTGGTTTTTCCGCTCGCCAGGGCGCCTGCGACAGCAAGAACCGGCAGCTCATCGATTAGTTGTGGGACTTCTTTACCCTGAATGACCGTAGCTTTGAGCGGGACGCCGGTGACTTCGACAACCCCCCGCGGCTCAAGTTGCTCGACGTCTTCAATAGCCTCCCGGACTTGCGCTCCCATTCGGAGCAACACACCCAGCGTCGATGTGCGTGTATCGTTTAAACCAACATTGCGAATCAACAGATGCCCACGGCGTTGCGCCGAAGCCGCAACCAGCCAAAAAGCGGCTGAAGAGATATCACCAGGAATATCAAAGTCCCGGGACTCTGGAACTTGGTCACCGAAGACTGCAGCGCTACCGTCACTTTCGGTCGTTGTACGCACGAGAAAATACTTGAGCATCTTCTCCATGTGATTGCGCGTCGGAACCAACTCCTGAATTGTAGTCTTGCCTTTGGCAAAGAGTCCGGCCAGGAGTAACGCGCCTTTCACTTGCGCGCTCGCCACAGCAGGACGGTATTGAATCCCACGAAGCGCCCCGCCGGAAATGCGCAATGGCGCCGTCTCTTCCGGACCTTCAGCGACAATGTTCGCCCCCATATCACGAAGCGGAGCGATTATCCGATCCATTGGACGTTTCGACAATGCTGGATCTCCCACAAGCCGACTCTCGAACTTTTGTCCGGCCAGCAGACCAGCGAGAAGACGCATCGTCGTGCCCGAATTCCCACAGTTAATGTCCCCGGGCGGAGCGGTTAAGACACGCCTTTTTCCATGTACAATCAACTTCGTTGCCTCCGGCTGCTCGATCTTAACTCCCAACGCGCGCATCGCATTGACGGTGTGCATGCAATCTTGGCTGGGAAGAAAGCCATTGAGCGTGCAGGCGCCGTTGGATAGAGCAGCGACGATCACCGCGCGGTGAGAAATGCTTTTGTCGCCCGGTACAGTGATCTCAAGGTCGATTCGAGTCGCCCGCTTTACCCGCAAATCCATAGATCAAACAAACGTTCGCATGTTCATGCCGGATGCCCGCATGAAAGAACTGCAATGCGCAAATCTGGCATTCAGTAACCGGCGTCAGGCACTTTGCAGTGCGCAGAAGCTACGGCACAAGAAAAATCTTGTCGGTGTAAGGATCCTTCACTTCGGTGCCAGGAGGAAAGCCTTCCACGTCGATATATTTGCCAGGAGAATATGGACTCTCCACCAGGTGTGGTTTGCCGGGAACAGGAATTCCGTAAGGATAATCTCCCTTGGCCACCTTGGTCTGTGGCGCTGCCGGGGGCGGGGGCGACGGTGCCACCTGCGGCGCTACCGGAGGCGTAGCCATGGGCTGGACCGGCCCATTCGGGTTGAACGGTTGCTGCGGCGGTGGATATGCCTGCGGCTGTGTGGACGCGTAAGTCGCAGTCCTCTGATGTTGTGTAATTGGTGGTGGTGGCTCATCAGCGCATGAAGCAATGAAGAAGACCGTGAGAAGAGCAAGCAGGAGTGAAAATTTCATCATAAATGAAAATTTTTCATAACCGTATCCGGACTCGGAGCGGTTGCCAATCATTAAATCGTGCTTTGTTCAGCCCCTGCGATTTGTTCAGAAATCACAGCGTGAATACAGTGCGACAGCGTGTGTAATCCGAATGCGAAGTAGAATGTCGACGAATTCACATTCAGAGATCTTGATTGTGGACGATGATGCCATGAGTCGCCGCATCCTGATGCAATTACTGGGTACCGCTGGCTACACATGCCGCGTGTGCAAGGATGGCACCGAAGCTCTGGAGGTAATTCACGCCAAACTGCCTTTGCTTTTGCTGCTGGACTTCGACATGCCGGGATTGAACGGTGCCGAGGTCCTTGAGCGTCTCCGTTCGGACCAAAACGCCGCCATCGCACAGATTCCAGTCATCGTGCTCACCGGCCACGGGAGTGAAAGAAGCGAGGTTTCCTGTCTGCAGGCGGGGGCAAGCGATTTTGTGACGAAGCCTGTTAATGCTTCCGTGTTGCGTGCTCGAATCGAAACACAGCTTCGGCTCCGCTCAATGCGTCGACAATTGGAACGGCAAAACGATGAATTAGAAAAATGGCGACGTGATCTGGAGCGCGATCTGGCAGCCGCGCGATTGACCCAGCAGTCATTGATCCCACAGAAGCCGCTGGTGCTGCCGGGTTGGCAGGTTGCAGCCTGTTATCGTCCCGTCATCCAGGTTGGCGGCGATATTTATGGGTGGCTCCAGATGAAAAACGGACGGACTTTGTTTTGGATCGCGGACGGCACCGGCCATGGCGCAGCCGCGGCGTTGTTGACGACCCTGGCAAAACTTCTTTTCCAGCACGGCTTGGAACACGATACGCCGGTCAGCCTGATGGAAGCGGTGAATCACGATTTTCGCAGCATCTTCCGCTCGCATTCATTCATGACCGCGATGTGTATCGCAGTGGACCCGGCTTCCGGACACGCTGCGGTTGTAGGCGCCGGGCACCCGCCGCTCCTGATCGTTCGGAGCAACGGAACGACAGCGTCGGTCGGTTCGGTGGCGCCCCCCCTCGGTTTGATGAAACGTGCCGTGTTCAGTGAAACGCTCATCGACCTGCATCCCGGCGACGCCTTCCTTCTCTATACCGATGGGATTTTGCGCTCCAGTGAGGATGGTGGCCGCCGGCTGAGCCCCACGCAGCTCGAACAAATGCTGGATCATTGCGCCCCTAGCGCCACAGCGCTACTCGAGCGCATTCTCGCGCAAACGGCGCCTGAGAAGTCCGCAAATTCTGCAAAGACTGCTCCCGACGACCTCGCAGCCGTGGCAGTGCGCCGGGCGGACAGCCAATAAATTTGTTATTAATTTCAAATTTAGTCTTGCTCTCGCGCAGGCAAAACGTTAGTCAGCGTCCATGCCGAAAACCAAAAAAACTTCCAAGCGAAAACCGAATCCCGCATTCATGAAACCGGTCCAGCCGGACGATAAGCTTGCCGCCGTCGTAGGGTCGCAGCCGCTGTCACGTCCAGAGCTTACAAAAAAGCTTTGGGCCTATATAAAGAGACGCGGTCTGCAGGATAAAAAGAAACGAATCATGATTAATGCCGACGATCAACTCAAGCCGGTATTCAATGGCAAGAGCCAGGTGAGCATGTTTGAGATGACCAAACTTGTCTCGAAGCATCTTCGCTAAGCTACTGTTTCCGTTATAGCCCGGAATTGCCCCTCCGGGCTATGGCGGGCTGAACAAAATAATTGCCCGCACCAGGCGGTGCGTTGTACCGCTCTTGCGCCGCGATGTAATTGCAGCGAAGATGATCGGAGTGAAAACCCCTCGACTATTTTTCCTAACAATCGCCGCGTCCCTATTGCTTGCACCATTCGCTCCCGCAGAATCTGGGTCCGATTGGCTGAGCGATTATAAAAAGGCCCAGGAACAAGCGAAGACGAATGATAAGCTCCTGCTACTCAATTTTACCGGTTCAGATTGGTGCGGGTGGTGCATTAAAATTGATAGGGATATTTTTTCGCAGCCTCAGTTCAAAGATTTCGCGCGCAGCAACCTAGTGCTCGTTGAGCTGGATTTTCCTCGTCGAAAACCGCAGCCTGTCGAACTGAAAAAGCAGAACTTGGAACTCGCCCAGCAATACGAGGTTCTCGGGTTTCCCACGATCGTGGTGCTAAACAGTAATGGTCAAAAGCTTTGGCAATTTGACGGTTATTTCCCCGGCGGCCCCGAGGCGTTCATCGCGCAACTGCAAAAATTGAAGCACGGCTGAGCTGCCGTTTTGATCGATCTTTATTTCTGCGTCGGGCACGACAAACACCAGACAATCAAGCGGATTTCTTGGGCGATTTTTTCTCAGGTGTTTTACTCGAGCCCGTTGAAGTAGGTTTCGCCGATTCCTTTGAGCCGGGGGACTTATCACCGCCCGACGAGGCGGCAGGAGCTTCCTTTTTGGCCGCTTCTTTGTACGAATCACTTCGGTAGTCGGTGATATAAAATCCGGATCCCTTGAAGATCAAACCTGCACCTGTCCCCAGCAGCCGTTTCACTTTCCCATGCCCCCACTTCGGAAGGCGGCAAAGCTCTTTGGGGCATTCGCGGAACGGTTCGTCACGCATCGACTGGAACGCGTCGAAGTTCTTACCGCACTTTTCACATGAATACTCGTAAGTGGGCATGAATGGCAGGGATTTCTCTCAAAGGGATGATGCCGGGAAGTCTGCCCTAAACAATCTACAATTCAACCCAGTCCGACCGGCCAATTGACGGCAGTCTCGGAAAAGGCATGCTGTGGGTCCCCGCGACATCAATCCGAACTCATACGGAATATTGCTGAAGAAAAGAGGAAATGAACCAAGACAAAATCCTTACTAAACATCCGCTGGGTAAGAGTGGAAAAAATATCAGCAAACAAAAGTACAACGTGCTGAAAGAAGCGATTCTTTCGGCCTTGTACAACTGCGAGCTTACCCATACGGAGCTATTCAATCGGCTCACCAAACGCCTAGCGGCCAGGTTTGATGGTAACGTTAGCTGGTACGGAGAAGCCGTTAAACTGGATTTGGAAGCTCGTAAGATGATAGAGAGAACGTCTTCGAAACCACAAAGATACCGACTGAAAAAGAAATGATCGTGCCGATGAAAACAACCGAACATACCAATTATGGGGTAAAAGAAATTGCCGAGCTCTTTCCGCCTTTACTGGACATCAAGGACCAATCGCTGCGCGAAAAAGTGGCGGCGGTATGGAACGAAGCTCTTACCACAGGGTGCGGAGGAAATGGCTGGACTTTCGACGAACTGCGCTCGGTTAAGTTCACACTGCTGGCTGGCGATATCGACATGACCTTTGTCGAGCACCTTAACTCCTGCGCGCGGCAATGCATCGCGATTGCAGACGTGCTGCAGAATTCTTTCCGATGCGATATTCCGGTCCAACGCGACTATCTAATTGCCGGATCGCTGCTGGCCGATGTCGGCAAACCGCTCGAGTACCGATAAGGACCCGTCAGGCCAAGTCGTGCAAGGTACCTTTGGCCAGCAACTGCGGCATCCATTCAGCGGCGTGGCGTTAGCATACAAACACGGCCTTCCTGGCGAAGTCATGCACATCATCGCCACGCACAGTCACGAAGGCGACAAAGTCGAGCGCTCGATCGAATCGATTATTTTTCATCACGCCGATTTCGTGGATTTCGATATTGCCAAACTTCTCGGGAAACGCGCGGGAACGAAACCGTAGCCCGGATCTTGATCCCCGCCGATCAACACCAACGACCAGATTCTGGACGAGCAACCCAAGCTTGAATAATCTATGGCACATTCCTTATGGGCTTAACACTCGTTGAAAAAATCGCAGCGCGTCACGCAGACGGAATCACGCCAGGCGCGGTAGTTCGAAGCGGCGACTTCATCTCTATTCGTCCGCGCCATGTAATGACACACGACAACACGGGCGCGGTGATTCCCAAGTTCAAGCAAATCGGCGCAACAACGATTTCTGATCCTACGCAGCCGGTTTTCGCGATCGACCACGACATTCAGAATACTTCACCCGAAAACCTGGCGAAGTACGCAAAAATTGAAGCGTTCGCGAACGAGCACGGCATTGATTTTTACCCGCCCGGCACAGGCATTTCACATCAGATCATGGTCGAACAAGGCTATGTCATTCCCGGATCCATGGTCGTTGCCAGCGATTCGCATTCGAATTTGTACGGCGCGATGGCGGCACTCGGTACGCCTGTCGTACGTACCGATGCCGCGAGCATTTGGGCGACAGGAGTTACCTGGTGGCAGGTTCCACCAATCGCGAAGGTCGTGCTCAACGGAACACTTTCGCCGGGCGTAGTCGGTAAAGATGTGATCATCGCTCTGTGCGGCCTTTTCAATAAAGACGAGGTGCTCAATCACGCCGTGGAATTTGTTGGCGACGGCGTAGTCAATCTTCCCATGTCCGCACGTTTGACCATCGCCAACATGACGACCGAATGGGGCGCACTCGCGGGCGTCTTTCCGTTCGACGAAGTCACGGTGGAGTATCTGCAATCGCGCGTGCCAGAGTTCGCGAACCCCCAGCGCCCAGGAAGACGCAGCCAAAAGAGTCGCTCGGGTTACACAAGTACGGACATCGATACATGGTGGAAAAATCGCAACGAGCTTCGCACCGATGACGACGCGGAGTATGCGATTGAGCTGGAGCTCGATCTCGCAACCGTCGTCCCACACGTGTCCGGCCCGAACGAGGTAAAGACGATGGTTTCGCTGCCAGAGATGGCGCGCAAACGTGTCCCGATTCAAAAAGCGTATTTGCTTTCGTGCGTAAACGCACGGTTCGAAGATCTGCACGATGCCGCAGAAGTAATTCGCAGCCGAGGGGGACGGGTTGCCGAGGGTGTCGAATTTTATCTGGCGCCCGCCAGTGCCGAAGTACAAGCGCGCTCGCAATCGAATGGCGATTGGCAAACTCTAATTGATGCGGGAGCAATCCCGCTGCCGCCGGGTTGCGGCGCCTGTATCGGACTTGGTCGCGGCCTGGTGGGAAAAGGCGAAACTGCGATCAGCGCCACCAATCGCAATTTCAAAGGACGGATGGGAGATCGCGATTCGTTTGTATACCTGGCTTCGCCTGCGGTCGTAGCCGCCAGCGCGTTGGCGGGATTTATCTGCGCTCCAAAAACTTTCGCCGAGAAACCAGCAGGAACCGCGTCTCGACGCCCGGAAAGAAAACCGCGACACCAGGCATCAGTGCAGATCATGGAAGGTTTTCCGTCGAGCGTCCGTGGTCGCATTCTTTTGATCGACAAGGACAACTTAAACACCGACGGCATCTACGCCGGGAAACATACGTATCGTGACGACATGACCCGCGAGCAGATGGCGGCGGTCACGTTCGAGAATTACGATCCGAAAGTTAATGAACTCTACCAGACGGGCGATGTAGTTGTTGCCGGATTTAACTTCGGGACCGGCTCCAGCCGCGAGCAAGCCGCCACTGCGCTGAAATTCAAGGGCATTCCATGCGTCATTGCCGGAAGTTTCTCCGAAACCTACAAGCGCAATGCATTCAACAACGGTTTCGTCGTGTTTGAGTGTCCCGAATTGGTCACCTACTTGCGCGCTACTCTGACAAACCGCGAACCAACCACGATCGGCCCGGAAATCACCATCGATTACGCCCAATCCACGTTAGATGTGGACAGAAAGTCATTCCGTTTTCCTCCGCTCAGTCCCGCTGCGCAGGAATTGATCGTTGTCGGGGGGGCAGAAAATCTTGTAGCCTCCCGGCTTCACGCGAAATCCTAAATGTACCCACGGCGTCCTGTCGCCGTGTCGCGCTGCGCCTCGACGAAGCGAGGCGACTGCAACTTAAGGAACACGATCGTCGATTCCGTTTTGTGCAATTATTGCACTATCTCAATTTCACGAACCATTCCGACATCGGCGGGGATCACCTTCGGATTTGCAGGCTGCGCATTTGGGATCAGTGGCATTTCGCAATGAAGGATGTAGCGACGCGGAGAAAAGTTTCGGCGCAGCGCGGATTGCCTAAGCACGGCGGGATACTAGATGCGGATCGACACCACGTATTTCTTTAACCGTAGACAGCGCGAAGAATTCTTCCTTAGTTCCTGGCTTCCTGATTTGAACATCCCTCTGCGACCTCCGCGAACTTGGCGGTGAATTCTTGCTTGTTTGCATCTTGCCGTCAGAAGGGTCACCGCTAGAGTCCTCTTCCTATGGCTAAATACAGAATTGCGTGGATGCCCGGAGACGGTGTGGGCAACGATGTAATGGAAGCAACGCGTATCGTTCTTGATCGCATGAAATTTGATGCCGAGTATGTGCCTTGCGACATCGGTTGGGAATTTTGGTGCACCGAAGGGAATGCCCTCCCCGATCGGACGGTAAAAGCGCTTAAAGAAACAACCTGTGCCCTGTTCGGCGCCATCACCAGCAAGCCACAAGACAAGGCGAAGGAAGAACTAAGTCCGGAGCTAAAGGGCAAAGGATTGAGCTATTTTTCGCCGATCGTCGGACTGCGGCAGTTGTTCAATCTCCACACCAACATGCGACCGTGTAAAAGTTACCCCGGCAATCCGCTAAATTATCGAGGTAACAAAATCACAAACCCAGGCGGCGAAGATGTGCCGATTGACCAGGTCGTATTCCGCGAAAACACAGAGGGCATGTACGGCGGCGTGGAGTTTCATCCGTTGCCGGAAGCGGTCTACACAGCGTTGTGCGCCAATCCGAAAATGAAGAAATGGAAAGACAAAGCAGGGTTGGAAAACATCGCCTTGTCCACGCGCATCATGAGCGTGCAAGGATGCACCAATATTTGCAGGCAGGCGTTCGAGTTCGCGAAGAAAACCGGACGCAAACGCGTGACGCTGATCGAGAAACCGAACGTGCTGCGTGAAACCGGCGGCTTAATGACCCATTGCTTCCGTGACGTGGCCAAAGATACCCGGACATTTGGGCCGACGAAGTGAACATCGACGCCATCTGCATGTGGATGTTCAAGAATCCGCAGGATTACTCGGTGTTAGTGGCGGAAAACATGTTCGGCGACATCGTCAGTGACCTGTGCGCGGGACTGGTAGGTGGCCTCGGTTTCGCTCCCAGCGCAAACCTTGGGGACAAATACGCTGTATTCGAACCAACACACGGTTCCGCGCCAAAGTATGCCGGTCAACACAAGGTGAATCCTATCGCCATGCTGTTAACGACAAAGCTCATGTTCGACTGGCTCAAGGAAACGGAAATGGCTACTCGTTTGGAAGCCGCCATCGCGCGGGTCATTTCAGAAGGTAAAGTGCGCACCTACGACATGGGCGGAAAGAATTCCACCTTAGATGTAGCAAAGGCAATCGCGGACTACGCAGCATAATTTCCGCTACGCTACAAATGACGCTAGGAAACAGCTTTAGTGTTTCTGACTGATGTAGGCCAACATCTTCTCGTTGTACCGGCGCGCGTATTCCTGCTGTCGTTCCCGAAGCGGTATGTCGTTGGTAACGCAACCATTTCCGGCGTCAACCTTCGGATATTTCTTGGCCACGTCGAACGGGACGCCTACGGGCATCGACGCGATGCTGCCGACCAATAAAACTTGATGTGCCCCGATCGAATGTCCTGCTCGGCTTCCTTAACGGCATCAGCCGGATTCCAAGTCGGATCCGCCGCAATACAGAGCCAGGCAGCGAACGCCAGTGCCAGAGTGCGAACGATTTTCACTTAGCCTGACCATAATCAGGTGTGCATGAGCGAAAGCGAGGCTTTTCAGTAAAAGGAACTCATTCCACCGTGATGATTACTTTCCCACGAGCATGTCCTTGTTCCAGGTATGTCATGGCCTCGCGGATCCGATCTAGCGGATAAGTCCGGTCGACGACCGGCTTCACCTTTCCGGATTGCATGAGGTCGGCCATGGTCGCCAGATCCTCCTGGCGAATCTCTGCCAGCATCATGCCCATCTTCTGGCTAACGAATGGTGATAGCAGCTTCGTTTTGACCGGCCGCGCCATGGCACCGACCCATTTCCCATCGCCTGGTCCGCCGCCGCCGATCATGACCAAGATTCCGTTGGGTTTGAGGACGCGCCTAAATCCGGACAACGGCTGCGTGCCAACATTGTCGAGAATCACGTCGTAACGCTCGCTGCCTTTGGTAAAGTCTTCTTTGGTGTAATCAATGACATGATCTGCGCCGAGCGATTGAACCAGCTCCACGTTCCTGGTGCTGCATACACCGGTAACTTCCGCGCCAAGGTTTTTCGCGATCTGCACCGCAAAGGTGCCGACTCCTCCGGACGCACCGTTAATTAAAACCTTCTGTCCGGGCTGAACTTTCCCGTAATCGCGAAGACCCTGCAAGGCGGTCAACGCTGCAATAGGCACAGCGGCACCCTCTGCGAAGGTAACATTGGCGGGTTTCAGCACCAGTTTTGTCTTGTTAGCGCATACGTATTCGGCGAAGGCGGCGCCATGTCCGGTGCCGAAGACTTCATCGCCTGGTTTGAACTGGGTGACGTTCTTACCGACCGCCTCGACTTCACCCGCAAGATCGACACCCAGTTGTGGTGATTTCGGTTTGCGGATCCCGCCTATCATCGCGCGCATGATGTAGGGCTTGCCCTCCATGAAATGCCAGTCGAGTGGATTGATAGCGGCTGCCCGAACTTTGACCAGCACCTGGTCGTCGTTAGGTACCGGTTTCTTGATCTCTCTAACTTCAAGAACGTCGGGTGATCCGTAGTTCGTGTAGACGACAGCTTTCATGTGCGGCTCTCCAGTTTCGATCGGATCCTGTCTCTCAGTCGCCAATGCGTAAACAAATAGTCCCGCGATTAGCAGAACAATGAGAAGGAAGCCGTAACCGAAGATACGGCGAAGGATGCGGAAAAAGCCGCCCTTGCGGCGGTGCGATGGTTTTGCATCTGATGGGCTTGTTAGGGTTGTGTTCATACATGTTCCTTTAGTCGACAGTTATTACTATTTTTCCTCGGGCGTGGCCTTCTTCGAAATACCGCATCGCCTCCGCGGTCTCGCTCAACTTGTAAGTCCGGTCGATGACTGGTGTCACCTTCCCCGTTTGCATGAGGTCGCTCAACAACTTCAGATCTTCTTTGTCCAGTTTCGTACCATACCCGACGAACTTCTGATGGACGAACCGCGACAAGAGGTTCGCCTTGAAAGTCCCAGCGATACGCCCCCACGCTTCCGGGTGTAGTCCTGCTCCTCCGATTCCGGCAAGGACGCAGATGCCATTCGGAGTTAAGACGCGCCGGCGATCGGAGAAGGAATGGTTGCAAACGTTATCGAAGATCACATCGTAACGCTGGTCACCTTTGGTGAAATCCTCTTTGGTGTAATCGATGACGTGGTCGGCCCCAATTGATCGCACAAGGTCCAGTTTTCCGGTACTGCATACCCCCGTTACCTCCGCGCCGAATGACTTCGCTATCTGGACAGCGAAAGTGCCCACGCCTCCCGTCGCGCCGTTGATCAGGACCTTTTGTCCCGGCTGAATGTTACCTTTGCGAAGACCCTGCAAGGCGGTGAATCCCGCCCAAGCTGCAGAGCCCGCTTGTTCAAACGTCACATTAGCTGGCTTAATAACCAGTGCTCGCTCGCGAGCACACGCATACTCCGCGAGAGAAGGACGAGCCACGCCAAAAACTTCGTCGCCCGCTTTGAACAGCGTCACGTTTTTGCCAACCGCTTCAACCTGGCCGGCCACATCGTTGCCCAGCCCTGTCTTCTCTGGTTTGCGCAGCCCGAACATCAGGCGAAGCGGCCACGGCCCTCGCATCGCGCCCGGATCAATAAAATTGAGGGAAGCCGCGCGAACTTTGATCAAGACTTGATCGTCGTTCGGAACAGGCGTTTCAACGTCTTTAAACTTGAGAACGTCAGTTGAACCATACTCGCAATAGCGAATGGCTTTCATGGGATTGACCAAAGCAGTGTTGCGATCGCAATCGTTAGTTGATCTCCAATAGGCGGTGAAGAACCACACGAACAGACCGAGTAATATCGCGCCGGCGCCCCACTTTAGAATGCGCTTTAGCTTCATAGAGCTAAAGAAACACCGGTAAGCGCGGCGAAATGGATTTCCTCGACCGGTCGACGGTATGGTCCGCTCTCCGAGGATTTGGTGTTCGAATCCCTTTGGACAACAGCCAGACGCTCAAGACCAGTTCGAAGATGGCCATCGGCGAATCGAACCAGTAAGCATTAACTGTTTTTTCGAAGGTTGGGAAAATTAGGAAAACAAAGGCACAAATCACACACCACGCAGACGAAACGACGCCGAAAACAGCTAGCGCCTTCGGGATGTACCGTGACTTTAGCCATAAGTAAGCGCAAATCGTCGCGGCCAATCCAAAAAACGGCAGACCTACGTAGTAATCATCGAAATTCGCCGCGATCTGTAGTCTCGCCAGCACTTGCAAGCGATCGGGTTCGAATAGTTGCAAGTAGCTCGCAGTCCCCAGCAGGCGCAGTGCGCTTAGAAGATTCAGTGTGGTGAGAAGCCAGAACAACGCAAAGACCAGGCGGAACAGCGCTCCGAGGATAGCAAGGAAGCCATTCACGGGCTTTAAAACCACGTATAGCGCGGACAGAAGAACGACAACGATTACTCCGTAGGCGAGAAAGCATGTCAGCACGAGTCGAACCTGAATAGGATGCGCCATGAGATTGCGAGCGGTGTTCGCAGCATCGCCGGGAGCCACAAGCGGGCCCAGCAACGCGTAATTTCCGAAAACAACGATCACCACCGCCAACAGACCGGCAATACCCACGACTTTTGCAGCGATGCGTTGTGACTCGTCGATTCTGTTCATGCTGTTTTGACCTGCGCTGTGAAACGTGCGGGTGGAGGAACCTTTGCACCTTTGATCAGAAGCCAGAGCATAATAGCCATTTCACCGAACAGGATCGGCGTAGCGTAGCGAAAAGCGGCTCCGTAATAATCAGGGGCAAATAAGGCAATAGGACTGAGGACGAGATAGGCAAGGCAGTTGATCATCAGCCAGACGCCGATAAATCGTGGAAGAAATCCGGAGCGAAAAACGAGCAGACCAAATGGGAAAAGCCAAAGGCCCCAAAACAACTCGTTGATAAACGTTCCCTGACTGTGCAATCGGAGAAAGAGCATGCCGAGCGCGTCCCGTTGCGTCTTATCGATAACGCTTAGGAAATCTGCGCCCCGAAACAAAAGACCAGCGGCAATATTGTTCAAGGCATCTAGAAAACCAACAGCAGCGGAAACGAGGACAAAGCCAAGCATCAGTAGCGCCCAAGGCCTGCTTACGGTCCCAAGCAGGTTGTAAACCGCGACGCCGAGGCAAATAAAAATCACCGCTGTCCAAAGATCGCCGATGATCCACAGCCGAAACATGCTCTCGTGACTTAGAATGTTCGCCGCGGTGGCAGTAGCATTCCCGCGAACGATCAGTTTCTCTGGAATGTAGATAAGACTTAACGGCCCTGTCAGGACCATCGACAGATATACGAAACCAGCAATACGCGCAGCTTTAACGGTTGAGTGCAGGGATTGCATGTTGCCTACTGACTAGGTGGGAGCAGGCCGAGTTGTTGCATCATTGAAAGCTGATCAAACGCGGACCACTCTTCTTTTATTTTCCCATCGAGAATTCTCCAGATAGTTATCCCGGCTAATTCCACTTTCTTTCCCGTTGCCGGCAGTCCGTTGCCTGCGCCGGTGTTGGTGCCTCGAGCAATCCAGTAGACCGTGACCAGGTCGCCTTCCGCGATGAGCTTCTCGGCTGAGATGGCGATGTCAGGAAATGCCTCATGCCAGCCTCTCAACGCTGCCTGATCTTCCTCCAGAGTGGCATTCCGGTGGACGCCATGATTAACAAAATCCTTGGCATAAAACTCACCTGCGAGTTCGAAACGCCCATGACTGAGGATTTCGTCGAATGCGCAGCTCGCAATCGCTTTGTTTTGTTCCTGCAAGGAGGAGGCAACGAGCGAACCCGCAACGAAGAATAAACAAACGCTGGCAATGCTGATTTTCATGAGTCTCGTGTGTGTGGTGTAGTTGAAGTGTCTGAAATCAAAGTGGCCCGCGATAACGACGCAGTCGGATTGCCGCAACGACACATGCAGCTGCAAAAAGCAATCCGAGCCAGAGACCCGGAGTGCTCAAGTACCGGCCAGGGGTGAGTTGCACTAGCGAATCGATTCCAACACCATGGTGCGGTCCAAATGCGAAGGCCTCCGGCGCAAACCCAAATAAGCGATCCTTCAGTAACGCGGCAAAATGCGATGTATCGAACGTGATTTTCTCGAAGATAGCGATCGCGATTGCCGGTAAAACGGCCCACAGAAAAGTCGCGCGCCGGGCCCAACCAGAAACCAATAGCGCCCAGCCGTAAATAGGCGCATGCCACATCGCAATCGCGCCTAGTCCGTAAAGCAGGATCAGGCACTGCTGAAACAACGGCAAATATGTCCAGGTCGAGGCGGGACTCATGCCGTGTGTCATAAGCAGGATGGAGGTCCAGAGCAGCATCAGAAGCTGTGTCCCGATGATGGTCACAAACGTCACCAGCGGCAGAACAACCAGAGGAACACTCGTTTTGGAAAGCACTGTCGCGAGATCCGAAACCGGCAGCGATTTCCAGAACAGAATGCTGCGCTCGCGACGTTCGCCATACAGCGCATCGAGGCAATAGAAAAGGCCGACCACAAACGCAGTCAGGATCAGCATCATTGCCGCTACGTCGTATGGTACCTCAATTGCAGCTCGCGCTTTTGCAGGGCCGAGCAATAAAACCGCGCGGCGCCGGTCCGGCAGCCCAATCGAGCTGACCAGAAATCCAAACAGCCCGACAGCAGCAACGATCAGTGGCGCAATGTAGATCGAACGGTTCTCCCACAGTTCCCGCCGCACCGACCAGTAGAACGGCCGCGTCTGGGGACTGGAGCCGGGAGCATTGGCCCCGGCGGATTCAGGAACCGTGTCCGATGAAGCATTCATTTAGCTCCTCCAACTTGATCTGCGCGCAAGACGGGCGGCTTTTGTGAAGGTTGGCTCATCATCGCGACGAACAAATCGGCGATGCTCGGCCGGCGCACATCGCCCAGGGTTGCGAGTTGTTCGCGATCAACGTGATCAAACAACAGCACGCTTCGCCCGAAAACCGATCGTTCGTGAATTGGATTGAGAGCGCGAGCGGCAGCGAGGTGCTCGGGGTTCGCCATTACTTCGATGTACCGCGAATCGAATTCTTCCATGCTGCATTCGAGCACGATGCGGCCGCGGTCGATAAACATCAGATCGGTGAGCACGTCTTGCACTTCCTCCACCTGATGCGTAGTAACAACGATCGTACGGCTCCGATCGAAATAATCATTCAACAGTGAATCGTAGAACTGTTTCCGATACAAAATGTCCAAGCCAAGCGTCGGCTCGTCGAGCACCAGCAATCGCGCATCGATCGCCATCACGATCGCCAGATGCAGTTGCGCGATCATTCCCTTCGATAATTCCCTGACTTTGCTAGCGTGTTTGATTGTCGTCTTCGCAAGGAAAGCTTCAGCCTTTCCGCGATCGAATCGCGGGTGCACACCAGCCATGTAGTCGAGCAAGTGGGAAACCCGGATCCAGCGCGGCAGCACGGCCACATCTGCAATGAAGCAGACATGACGCATCAGTTCGTCGCGATTGGTCCATGGATCGCGTCCGAGGACTTTCAACTCTCCCTCATAGGAGGTGAGTCCGAGAATGGCATTGAGCGCTGTGGTTTTCCCTGCGCCGTTCGGTCCGATGATCCCGAGAATGCGACCTTCTTCGACACGAAGATCGATGCCGTCCAGCGCGACAGTTATGCCGTAACTTTTGCGAAGACCGTGTGCTTCTATCGTTGCCATACGTCAGCGCTTTTTCGCTGATGACCGGCGCGCGGCCGCCGCGTCCAATTCTTTTTGTGTCAGCCCAAGCCGCTGAATCTTTTCCGCGATCCGCGGCCATTCTTCGTTGAGAAATTTCTGGCGTTCGCCTTTCAGCAAAAGATCGCGCGCGCCAGCTTTGACGAACATGCCGAGCCCGCGTTTCATCTCAACCAGCTCCTCGTCGACCAATTCCTGATAAGCCTTCAGCACGGTAAGCGGATTCACCCGATACTCGGCAGCGACATTGCGCACCGATGGCAATGGATCGCCTTCCTTGAGCACACCATCGAGAATCATATGGACCCCCCGATCGCGAAGTTGGCGATAAATCGGCTGACTATCGTTCCATTCACGATTCATCCTGCGCTCCGAACCGCCATGGCGAGAGCCCCTCTGTGTGGTCGATGCCTTTCATATAGTGTTATAGTTAACTATAACACCGAGTCACGCGCAAGAACTTTTTTTGGAAATTGTTGTGAGCGAGGAACGCAGTCCCTCGTGATACTTAAATGACCGCGAGATCTCCAAGACAACCGCCTTTACCCGTATTTCATCGCAGGTTCCGCCTCGAAGTAGGCGATCAACGGAGTCGTTGCGTACTCCAGCCGTTATTTGAAGAAAGCGATACGTTTTGTCTTGCTGTACGCACTAAGGACTCCTCCTTATTCCAGCTTAATTTCACGAGGATCCAACCTGATCCTCCGGCGTTCGTGGGTTTCCGCCGCGCCCTGTAATCTCATCGTCAAAAAAAGAAGCGCGTTCCGTTTCAGGAACGCGCTTCCCCACATCAACTCACCGCAAGTTTACGGGACAGTGTGCAGCTTGTTCATCTGTACAATTCGGGCGTCCC
Organism: uncultured Verrucomicrobiae bacterium; assembly: GCA_963807435.1. Classification (GTDB taxonomy): domain Bacteria; phylum Verrucomicrobiota; class Verrucomicrobiia; order Chthoniobacterales; family UBA10450; genus Udaeobacter. Next base: position 194,937 of record CAWECA010000010.1, on the reverse strand, counting down.
ACTTGCTTATGACTCCGTCAAGGTCGAGATCGAGGACGAAATTTGAATCATTAACTGCTTCACGATTGTGGCTTTTCAGAAGCATAAGGTCGGGTCGGTCGACGATTTGGCTCTGATCCGCATCGCCGAATAGCGCGCGGATTTCCACGTCGTTGTCGCCGCTCAGGGGAACGCCATCCATGCTACTGATACCGTTTAAGGCAATATTGACGACCGATTGATCGACCACGCCAATTAGATTGAGGGTGATGGTGTCACCGGAGATTGAAGCGCTGCCAAAGGTAGCGTTGCTGATCGTAAACTCATTGGCGCTGATCATGCCGTCATCGGCCATGACACCTTCATTGAAGGAGAACACAATTTCGGTCGGACCGCCGGTGCGCGGTTCTACCGTGCCGCTGCCTGCCGGGCCCAGGGCGAGCTGCAGGTCGAAGTTACCGCTGCCGCCGTGCGTCTTTCTGGAAACGGCTGCGGTCAACTGCGGCGACTGCGGCACCGCGGTCACGGCGTCAATCTCCTGGACGCGTATGCCCGGGTATTGGGCGTACCCATTTTCATCGAAATACGGTTCAGCTTCAAAGAGGAAATGCGTCGCCGTTGTCGCAAAGGGCACGAAGAAATACGCGTCACCATTTTCGTCATAGGTAACCGTGACCAAGACATGGTCGTCGGTCAGCTGGAAGCCGGGGATGCCGTCGGTATCAGCGAAGAGGTCGATGGTAATGGCGGCTCGATTATGGCTGTTGAAGTCCTCCGCGAGGAAGATATTCACGCCCACCAGCGTCGTCGGTGTGTTGGTCGTGAACTCCACCATGTCAACCCCGCGATCGGGGTCGAGGACCGAAGGGTCAAGCGTATAGTCGTTGAAGATCGTGGTGCCGGGTTCATTGGGAGGGTAACCCACTCCACCGAACATGCCGTCAATCGAGTCGATCCCTTGTGCGGTCGGGGTATAGGAATTGATAGTGATGTTGGTATATTGAAAAGCGTCGGTATCCGAAATATCCGAATAAGAGAGCGCATGAGCATCGAGCAGGCTGATGAAGAGCAGAGCTAGAGTGAAGAGGAGTGGCTGGATTGTTTTCATATTTGAATCGTGGTTTTGATTTTGTTTTGTTGAGTTTTCCTTTCACTGACGAGACGTGCGATCGGGGGGCGGAAACGGACATTCTTTTACGACAATGTTTCTGGCCGGAAAGACGTTAGATGGTTGCCAGGCGCGGACAGCGCGGAAGAACCATAAGGAGCGATTTTCTTCACTTATTGAGTGTCGCTTTGCTCATGGGTTCGTGTTTGGCGTCGCGTCACAGGTGTTCGTCATTGCCGGACGGCGCCCCCGGTGGTCTGGCGTGAGACCACGTTTTCCTCTTCGTTGATTCCGCGCCGGAGGGTTCCTGATTTACCTAGCAATCGATTTTTCCGAGAACGCGACTTCCGGTTACCGCAAACGAGCAATGTAGCCGTGCGGAATACCGTTCGTATCGGTGTAGCGGCCGCACATAATCCCGGAATTGTTGATTCCGTTCAGGCCGGTTTCCACTGCTCCAGGAACATCGAACGACACCGCCTGGCTGCCCGGCGGGAGAACAAACCCATGCAATGCCCCTGCAGGATCTCCATAGAGACCGACCATGATACGACTATCGTTGAGATCGGTCAGGTAGGTGAAGGTGGCTCCTGGGAAGTCCATGGGAAAAGTCTGCGCCCCGGCACCGTCGCGAAAGAAACCATGGGCATTGAAGTTGATATCAAAGTAGAAGCCGACGATTTCGTCGAAGTTGTTGATCCCGAGGGGTTCGGTCACGCCGGAGGCCGCCACGTTAAAGTGCGTCGTCACTCCACCGGAATTCACAAAGGCGCCGAGGGTGCTCAGGTCGCCATACGAACCGACGAAGCTCCCGATGTCGTTGTTGGCGAATATAAGGGTATTCTGTGCCCCCTGGAGGTTGAATTCGCGGAAGCGCCCGGCAGAAAAAAGGAAGCCGTGGAAAGCGGAATTACCTGAGTAATACCCGCAGACGACGCGAGAATTATTGATCCGCTGGCCGCGCGTTGTATTCCCATCGTCGTTCGGTTCCACGATCGCAGGCAGGAAAGTGCCATTGCGGAGGCGAACAAACCCACGGGTGACGTTATTGCCATCGATGTAGTAGCCAGAGATGTCGCCGTTGTCGTTGATCCCGATCGGGGTGGTGTTGGTCGCCCCGGGATAATCGAAGGAACTGAGGAACTGAACAGAGACTGCGGGTTCAGCCAGCGTCGTCGCGGCCAGACCGGTCAGAAGTAGGGTGATGGTAGTAAGCAAGTAATGGATCGTTTTCATGGTTTTTTTATAATGCCCGTCGTTTAGGTAGACGTGCGATCCGGCGCCGAAAACGGACATTGCCTTTCAAAATAGTTTCTGATCTAATCGGAGACGTTTGAACCGCAGACGGGCTGGCTTTAATGAATGACGTGATCGACCCGGACGCCACCCAGATCCTGCACGCGTGGAGCGCGGGCGACGAAGATGCGCCGGCACGGCTCATGCCGCTCGTTTACGCGGAATTGCAGCGGCGCGCGGCCTCTTATCTGCGCCAGGAAAGGCCGGATCACACCCTGCAGGCGACCGCGCTGGTGCACGAAGCCTATCTCAAGCTGGTCGACCAACGCCGGGTTGACTGGAAAAGTCGGGCGCACTTTTGCAGTGTCGCCGCCAGGCTCATGCGCCGTGTTCTAATGGAGCACGCCCGCGAGCGCAACGCGGCGAAGCGCGGCGGAAAACTGGAGAAGGTCTACCTCGACGAGACCCGCGAACTGGCCCAGGAACGACCCCCAGACCTCATCGCCCTTGATGAGGCGCTCCAGAGTTGTGCCGTTGCTTATCCTCGCGAAGCCACCGTCGTGGAGCTCAAATTTTTTGGTGGCTTGGAGGCGAAGGAAATTGCTGAGGTGCTCGGCGTTTCGGAAAAGACGGTCTTGCGCGACTGGAGCTTTGCCAGGCTTTGGCTCCGACGTGAGCTCGCAGGAACCGATGCCTAACGAACGCGCAGAGCGGCTGGCGGAGTTGGTCAAGTCGGCGCTGGAACGTCCGGTGGAGAGCTGGATCGGTTTTCTCGATCAGGAATGCGGCCCCGATGCGGAGTTACGCGCCGAGGTTGAGTCTTTGCTCGCTCAACAAGAAGGAACTGACGGTTTTCTGGAAGGAGCGGCCGTCAACGTGGCGGCGGCCTTCCTAGTCCGTGAAAGTGCGTGCAGTCCTGGCGAGGTCATTGGCGAGTACGAAATTATCAACCTCATCGCACGCGGCGGCATGGGTGAGGTCTATCTTGCGCACGACCAGAAATTGCAGCGCAGCGTCGCGCTCAAGCTTATTCGACGCGGGGTGGACACTGCCGAGACCGTCCGGCATTTCGAGCGCGAAGGTCGTCTCCTCGCCGGCCTAAATCATCCCAATATTGCGCAGCTCTACGGCAGCGGCGTGACCGCGGCAGGCATCCCATTTCTTGCGATGGAATACGTCGCCGGTCAGCGCCTCGATGAGTATTGCGAAGAACGCGCCCTGACGACAAACAAACGGCTGGAACTTTTTCGCAAAATCTGCGCGGCAGTGACCTACGCGCACCAGAATCTGGTGATCCATCGCGACCTCAAACCTGCCAACATCCGGGTGACTGCAGAGGGCGAGCCGAAACTGCTCGACTTTGGCATCGCCAAGCTCCTCGAGCCGGAGGCGTCGTTAGGCGGAGAGCGGACTCTCACGCTGGCCAGAGCAATGACCCCGGAGTACGCCAGTCCCGAGCAAGTGCGGGGTGAAACTGTAGCCACGACAAGCGATGTCTACAGTCTTGGCGTGGTTCTTTATCGGCTCCTCACCGGCCAGAGCCCCTATCGGCCGAAAACGACGCGGCCCGAAGAATTGGCCCGGGCCATTACCGATAAGGAACCTGATCGCCCCAGTACGGCGGTAGCCAGCGATCAGAAATCCCTACGCGGTGATCTCGATAATATCGTGCTTATGGCGATGCGTAAGGAACCAGCGCGCCGCTATCAATCGGTCCTCCAGTTTTCCGACGACATTCGTCGCCATCTGGAGGGGCTGCCGGTCAGCGCGCGCAAAGACACAATCGGCTATCGTACAGGTAAATTCCTTAAGCGCCATAAAGTGGGTGCCGTCGCTGCGACGCTCGTCGTACTCAGCCTGGCTGGCGGGATAGTGGCCGCGACTTATGAAGCGCGGCGCGCCCAAAAGCGATTCAACGACGTGCGACAGCTCGCAAACTCGCTCATGTTTGAAATTCACGATTCCGTGCGGGACCTGCAAGGATCCACGCCCACGCGCCGGCTCATCGTCGAACGCGCCTTGCAGTATCTAGACAGCCTATACACCGAGGTTGGATCGGATTCGTCGCTCGAGCGCGAGCTTGCGACGGCTTACGAAAAGGTCGGCGATATCCAGGGCAACCCGTACGGCGCAAATCTTGGCGACACGGCCGGCGCGCTTGCCAGTTACCGCAAGGCGACTGCATTACGGAAGCGTTTGCAAAAAGACAAACCGAGCACGCAGGCGAGCATCGATCTTGCGCGAAGCTATCGCGGCGTGGGCGACGTCATGCTCTTGAAAGGCGACGTGGCCGAGTGTCTCAAGAATTATCGGCATTCCCTTTCCCTATTGCAGCAGGAAGGCGCGGCCCATCCGGCGGACGATGCGGTCCGGAGTGAACTCGCACGCGGTTACGACGCCCTCGGCGATGGTCTAGCCCGAACCAACGACTCTGCGGCGAGACTGCGCGCCTACCAAGAAGAACTGAAACTTCGCGCAGACCAAGCCGCAGCTTCCTCCACTAACAGCAGCGTCCAGCGTGGCTTGGCGGTCGCGCTGATGAAAGTGGCCGGGACCCCTGGAATCAGCCTTGACGAAGCGGTCGACAACATGAAGCGAGCCATTTCCATCTTCGAAGCACTCGCCGAGGCCGATCCGAAAAACGCTCGCGCGCGGCGGGAAGTGGGCTTCGCCTATTTTCAATTCGGACGAATTCTAACCGATGCCCACGACGATGCGGCGGCGTTGCCAATCCGGCGAAAGACGCTTGAGATTCGGGAAAAGTTCGCCGCCGAGGATCCGAAGAACCAGCAGGCGCGCCTCGATCTCGCCGCCGCCCATGGCGACCTGGCCGAGACCTTGACGAATCTCAAGCTCGCCGCCGAAGCGCTCCCGCACGCCCGCCAGGTGGTGGACATAATGACCGAATTGAGTGCCGCCGACCCCGGTAACGCGCTCTACGCCCGCAACCTCGGCCTGGCTGAGGAAAGAATTGCCGCGGTCTTGGAACTGGCCGGGCATGATGAAACCCAGGCGCTACCATTGCGTCTGGAGAATCTTCTTCAGGCACACGCCGCTTACCAAAAAGGGCGCGATATCTTCATCAGCTTACAGGATCGCCGTGCGCTCATGCCTAACGACTCGGGTCAGGTTGCGAAATTCGATGCCAATCTCGCAGCGATCGACCAGGAAATCGCCCGACTAGACCGCTAGGCCGGCGTTATTCTTGCCTAGATGACTAACCGGACGAGCGACAAGCGCTCCCGCTGCTGATGTGGCGATGTACAATCCCGCAGCCCGTGCGCCGGCGAATTCGTCCAGCACTCCTCGATCGAGCACCTCCTACATCTCAGTGACGGCGCCGTCCCAACTTTTTTTTATTTTGCTGCCGGCTAAATGAGGCCTTTCTGCTCGGCCAATCTCACCAACGTCAAAAGCGCATGATTGATCGGCACCGGGACACCAAGCTCGGTTCCCCGCCGAGCGATGTATCCGTTCAACGCGTTGATCTCTGTTGACCGGCCGCGGTCCAAATCTCGCGCTGTTGAGGAAAAGGCATCCGACATTTGCCTGGCAAGCTCCATCGCTGCCGCCATTCCTGATTCACGGTCGTGGACGTTCGGCAACACTACGCCCGCCGCCCGGGCCACTGCCAGCACTTCGTCCACAATGCGTTCCATGAGCGGTTTCGCATCGGCATCTTGAGCGATTTCACCGTAACGAACATGGCCCAATGCAGAAATCGCATTCAGCGCGCAATTGCGCAGGAGCTTCACCCACAGTTCGCCTTCAATGTTGTCCGAGATCCTGCACGGGATTCCGGCGCAGATGAAGAGATCTGCCAGTTTCGTTATTTGTCGGGACGGCGGTCCAATGATTAGATCCCCGCGTGCGAGATATTTCACGCGACCTGACTCGGGCATTGATACCGCGACATAAACGGCGGCCGGCACGGCCGCGATGTTTGCCGCAGCGCGCAACTGTCCCGCGTTATCGACGCCATTCTGGAGACAGACTACGGTTGCGTCCGGCCTAACGAACGGAGCCATTTGTGCTGCCGCCACCGATGTATCGTTCGCTTTAACGCAAAAAAGAATGAGCGAGCAATCTCGAACAGCGCTTATCCCGGTCGTTGCATAGACCTTGATGGTCTCCTGACCTTGCAGTTTATCAATGACCAGACCCTTCGAGTTGACTGAGTCAGCGAAATGTTTTCGCCCAATGAAAACGACCGGCGCGCCCGAGCGTGCGAACATTCCGCCAAAATAGCCGCCGACCGCGCCCGCGCCGACTACCGCAATCCGCGGCCATTCTCGACCTTCGCTCATTGGCTGCCTGTCGGCGGCACGACCCGCTTTAAGTCGTAAGTGGAATAGGCCCGCGACTTATCTCCCTTGGCGATCATCGCGTCGATGACGGAGACAAACGCATCCGTGTGCCAATGTTTTCGTGTCTCCCACCACTGGCGGACACCGTCGCAGGCAAGGAAGTCGCCCATGGTCCGTTCAATTCCTCCCACAATTCCGGACTGAGTATGCCTTCAAGCCTGGAGTGATACATTCCCTCAAAGTTCTTGAAGAAACGATTCTGAAGCGCGCTAAACCGGAGCTTGGAAACAGCGTCGAGACTGTGGAAGGACTGGATGCCCCGGAGATAAAGCGCTGTGAACTCTGCATTTTCGTGCAACGCCTTTGTCAAATCGCCCCATTGCACCGCCAAAGCATTCACCGCCGCCTGGCGACGTTCCCTCGTCTGCTCGCGGAGTTGGATTGCAAAATAGATGATGGAAGAAACTCCGATGAAAACCGTAGCTAGCTGGCCGATCGCCGTGAGCATGTCCCAGTTCATCAGATCTATTCGCCTTTTAGTGATGCCTAAGTCCGCAAACTAGCCGAAGCAAACCGCTATTTTTTTTCAACAGGTGGAGGCTCCGAAATTGGCAAACTTGAATTCCACATGTCCACACGACATTTCCAATTTCCGTCAGCCTGTTTCTCCCAAACCTCAAGATATTTGCCACGGTCATTGACCGGCTTCCCGGTCGGGTCGTTCCTTGTCAGTTCGTAAACGCCGCTCACCCAGGCCATCTCGCCAGATTTGGCAAGCTGCACTTTCGCGGGTTGCCACCTGATCGCCAGGCCTGGGGTGGCGAGCAGATCTCTCCAGACATTCCGAATCGCTTCGTTCGTAGCCGCGCTCGCGGCATTTGGAGGCAGCACGATCGCGTCATTAGAATAAAACGCGACAGTTCCCACGAGGTCTCTAGCCGCTGCGGCCTTTGACCAACGCGCATCAAGATCGCGAAACGTTTGCTCAAGCAGTGAATTACTGGTGGCGCCCTCAGTTGACGGGAGGACATTTGTTTGTTGCTGAACCGAGTTCGCTTCGACTTTTGAGGCAGTGACTGGTTTGGGCATCAACAGTTGGTAAGCAGAGAGCCCAAAAGCGATGATCGCCGTCCCGATGATAAATGTCGCGAACTTTCGCCGGCTCCAATACGGGAGCACTTCGTCAGGTGATAGATCCTCCGTACGTTTCAAGCCTTCGGGAGTCATTTCAAAAGACCACGAAATGAATAGGGCCAGGGCAAAACCAAGCGCCAGCAACGCAACAAATGTTGTGATCAGCCATTCCGGCGCTCCGACCGTCGGCAAAACGACCCCTGCTGTCTCAATCAGCAGCCACGCTACGACGGCATACGTCAGGGCAACCCGAAAGACATTACGTCGCCTCAGCTCGGAGAAGAAAGAAGGTTTTGTATTCATGAGGCTGCAGGTAGACCCAGTTTGGCGAGGAAGGTCTTGTATCGGGGATCATCGCGCAAGCCGCGCAACAACGGATCGACTAAAAGAGTGAGTGTTCCGGCATCGTGATTGTCGAACGAGATTTGCAACCACTCGAAAGCCTTGTCTTTCTCGCCTCGCACAGCATAAACCTCAGCGATTTGATAGGCCAGGTTATCCCGCCCATTGGCAATGAGGTCGGCTAAAGCCGCATCTGCCGCTGCGCGATCGCCGCGCACGTATTGAGCGAGCGCGAGCTCGAAACGGCGATAACCTTCATCGGGCTCCAGTTGCGCTTCTCGCAGCGCAGTCTCGCCGTCGCCGCGCCGGGCAGCGATGACCGCCTGCCATCGATGGGTGCCAGCAGCAGCCGGCTGCAACTCCGCCGACTTTCGTGCAGTTGCGTCTGCCTCCTCCAGTTTTCCAGCGTAGAAAAGAATTCGAGCGAGGTTGTTTTGCGTAATGACGGAAAGTGGGTCGAGTTCCACCGCCTGGCGGCCCTGCCGCTCAGCCTCATCAATTCGCCCCAGATAAACGATCAGGCGGGCGAGCACATCGTTAGCGGTAGGATTGCTCGGAGAAAGTTCTTTCGCACGCTTTAGTTCGTTCAGGCCTTCGGTGAATTTCCAATCCACAATAAAGCGCACAAAGCCGAGGGCCGCATGCGCCTCAGCCAGATCAGGTGCGATGGCGACGGCCTTTTCCGCGTCGCTCCGCGCATTGGACCATGCTGGCTCATGTTGGCCGGTGAGGTCTCCAATAAAGATGAACGCTTCGGAACGCTCTGCGTAAGCCAAAGCATAATCGGGATCGAGCTGGATCGCCTGATCGAAATAACCGACAGCTTTGCGATAGTCCTCGAGATTACGACGCTGAAAATGAAAATGACCCTGGAGATAAGCATTGTGCGCTTCCACATTGCTGGAAGCACCTCTTTGTGCCGCCCGATCCCGCGACCCGAGCAAAGTCACCTTAAGCGACTCAGCGACGGCCCGAGCGATTTGTTCCTGGACAGCAAAGATATCTTTCAGTTCGCGATCGAACGTTCCCGTCCAGAGCTGAACGCCGTCGGCTGCGTTCACGAGTTCGGCAACGATACGCACCCGGTCGCCTTGCTTGCGCACCGTGCCCTCCAAAAGCGTGCTCACGCCCAGCTTTTCGCCGATACTTTTGGGTTCCTCTTTTCTGTCTTTGAAGCGGAACGAAGAGCTGCGGCCAATAACCTTAAGCCCGCCGATTTGAGCCAGAGCTGCAATCAATTCCTCCGATAATCCATCCGAAAAGTATTCGTCTTTCGGATCCCCGCTTTCGTTGATCAATGGAAGCACCGCGATGGATTTCCCGGGAATGGTTGTAGCCGCCTCGCTCTGTCGAGGCGTTGCTCGTCCAGCAGTGTAGCGGCCGAGAAAAAACAAACCGACGGAGAGCGCCGCACCAATCACAACAATGTAAATCCAAGCTCCGCCGCGGGATCGTTGCCCGGCTGCATCGGCAACTTCTGTGCGTTTGATTCCTTCAGGCGTCACTTCAAATGCCCAGGCGATAATCAGCGCGACCGGAAAGCCGATGACGAGGAGGAGAACGACAAGCCGCACTACCCAATTGGGGATTTCGAAAAATGGAAAAATCTGGCTGGCAACCTGCATCAGCAGCCATGCCACCACAGCATAAGCGACAGCCACCTTGTACACATTGCGTCGCTTTAGCTCGGCGAAGAAACTGTTGAAATTCACTTCTTTGGACTCGCAGTATTCCCTTTTGGCGCAAGCGACTCTACGATTTTCTCGAAGCGCGGATCGCCGCGGAGCGGATCCCAGTTGGGGTGCAGCTTGAGATAGCCGTAGCTGAGAAAGTATGGGACGCGTTGCACCGCAGCTATCTGTTTAATGGCCAGATCCTTTTCGCCGGTCCAGGCGTAGATTTGCGCCAGGGTTCCAACGAGGCCCACGCCGTCCATGGCGTCCTTGGTGATGGGCAGTAACTCGGTGGCGCGGCGCCCTTCCTGCAACGCAATTTCCTTGTTGCCAAGTGCGGCATCGATCAATCCCAGAACGCAAAGCGCGCGGGGGTCCTCCTGCTTTTCCACAATCTGCTTCTGCTCGAGACGGGCTGCGGTGAAGGCAGCGCGGGCACGCCCTTCATCGTGCATGGAGCGCGCCACCAGACCTTCGCCAAAATGCCGAGGTAATCTCACCACTCCTTCTATCCAGCCATCTTGCGGCAGAACAGCTAAAGCCTGCTCAGCAGCGGCCCAATCGTGTTTGACCAAGGTGCAGAGAAGCCAGAGATCTGCGACGTCACTGAGCGATGCCGGTCGCTCACGGCGAAGCCGCTCGATAAATTGACATAACGGGTCGGGATTAGCCTGCGCTTCGAAATCGACAAGCGGCCGGGAGCTGGCGATGGTGACGTCCTCGGGCACGATCTCACGCGCCCGATCGAGGACGGCGGCTTCCTGCGCGTAACGTCGAAGATAGTCATAGCTGATCGCTGTTTGGATGAGCGTGTCAAGGTTTCGCGGATCGAGCGCAATCGCTTGCTCCAGCGCTCGCAGGCCTTCTTCATGTTTGCCCTGCCGGCGCAGGATGTAGCCCATCGTTGCAAAGATCCGTGCATCATTCGCCAAGTTGCGGTGCGCGATTTCGAGCTCCGCCAGCGCTCCTTGGGAGTCGCGCAGTGCGTAGTAGAGGTGCCAGCCGCGGGCGAGGTGTGTTTCCGGAGAGTCAGGTTGAAGTTGGCTCGCAGTTTGCAGAGCAGCCTCCGCCGCAGCGAGCCGGCGCGGAAGGTGGTCGCCCGCGTATAAACTGTCATGCGCAAAAACTAGTTGGCAATATGCAGCGTGGAACGCGGGGTCACGCGCGGTGGCGCTCTCGAGGAGCTGGATTGCCTCCAAGAAGTTCTTGTTCTGGGACAAGCTCGCGCCGGTCGTCAGGAGGAGCGTTTTGGCCAGGCTGTATTGATCGAAGGCGAGTAGATCAGCCGTAGGTCGTTGCTCAATCGCATTTTTCTCGGCAGGTGAGAGCTTCGCCTGCAATTGCTCGGCAATGGCTTTGGCGATCTCGCTTTGGATGGCGAAGACATCGGCTAGATCGCGATCATAAGTCTGCGCCCAAACATTCGCCTCATTGCGCGAGTCGATCAGTTGCGCATTCACCCGCACGCGATTGGCCGCACGTTGAACGCGCCCTTCTAACAAGAACGCGACGCCAAGCTGCTGCCCAATCTCGCGCAGATTGCGCTGCGCATCGGTTTTATACTGCATGACGGAAGTGCGGCTGATCACTTTCAGATCCGCGATTCTAGCGAGGTTGATGAGGATTTCATCCTGCATGCCATCGGCGAAGTAGGCATTAGCTTTTTCTTCGCTTAAATTCTCGAAAGGCAGGACGGCGATCGATTTACTTTCGATGGCAATTGCGCGTGGCCGTTGTTTCACGGCTTCGATGACCTGCTGCGAATGCAAGAACCGAAAGACCGTCACTCCGGCCGCCACGGCTGCGACGATGACAATCAAAGCGGTTAGCTTGCGCCCGGTCTTGCGGATGATTGTACGATCGACATCTCCTTCGAGCTTGATTCCTTCCGACGTCATCTCGAACGCCCACGCACAAACCACAGCGATGGGAAAACCGATGATGCTTAGTAGGATGATCAGCCTAACGACCCAGTTGGGAATACTGAAAAACGGAAAGACCTGTGTCGCGACCTGGATGAACAACCAGGCCACGACGACGTAGGCCACCGCGACGCTGTAAACACGACGCCGTTTAAGCTCGACGAAAAAATTGCTGATGTTCAACGCTTCGCGGTCAGCCTGGGTTGTTTGATGTTGACCATTTCCAGCGAGAAATTAGAAAACGTGCTCGCTGATACTAGAACCCATCTCATCCGATCGATCGTCGTTTCGGCTATTGTCATAAACTAGCGAACACTTTCTTCGTCGTACGAGCGTGTTTTGACTTCCGCCAGCCAAACTAGAAACGGGTTAATATCCGTCGTGTCGGCCGCAATACCTTTCTCGCCGCAGACTAAGGCCGTCGTCCCTTTGCCACAGAACGGATCCAATAGTCGCGAAAACGTTGAATCCGCCAGATCTGAGACAAGGTGCACAGAGTAAGCAGGAGTAGGCCTCAACCACCCGAATCGAGTGCTCCTTAAATTAGCCTTATGAGTGAAGCGCTCGTTGAGAGTGGCAGGCAATAAGGTTTGCATTAGGGCGACAGCAAAGTTTTTAGAACTTTGTCTATTTCCTTTCGCAAGCGCGCGGAATTGTGCTCAAAAAATTGACCGAGGTCATAACCAACGACGTCGCGACAAAATGTGTAAGTGCTTGTTGTGGTCGCGCCCTTCGTCGTCCCAATTGAACTGTTTTACTTTCGCGATATAGACGTTTTTTTGATTCAGCGAAGAAGTTGCGCCCGTTCACTTTGGTTTCTCTTCGACGAGTTTCTGAAAACGCGGATCGCTTCGGAGCGGATCAAACATCGGATCGAGCTGGAGGAGTGCAGGCGTGAGCGGCATCCCGGTGGCCATGCCGCCATTGCACGGTATCGAAAGTATTCTCTGTAAAGCGGCAATGGCGCGGTCGGGTTCTCCGAGGCGTGCCGCAATCCGGGCCAGGATGTCGATCGATTGCGGACTATTCGCTGCGTCTTTCTCGATGGGATGCAAGGCGATGGCGCGTTCGATCAACGTGAAGGCAGCGGCTTTGTCACCAAGACCAGCCGCGATCAGCGCGAGATCATTCAGGAGAGACCAGTTATCTGGTTGCTCTTTGAGAAAAGCTTCCAGTTCGGCGCGGGCCTCTTGCCAGGTTTCCTGAGCGGCGATGCGATCGCCGGCGATTTCTTGCGCCCAGCCTAACCAGAAGCGCAGTTCGCCATTGAGATAACCTGCGCCCGGGTCGGGTTGAGCGAGCACTTCCTTTAGCTGTGCGATTACTCGGGCTGGCCGCCGCTCAAGGATGCCCTGGTAGGCAACCTGTTCCCATCCAGTCGGGTCGCCGGCAGCCGGCTGGACTTGAGCGAGAAGCGTCGCGGCTCGGGGCAGGTCGCCTTCGGCCTGGGCAATCGCCGCCTTTTCCACCACGGCATCAATGTCGTTAGGCACAATCTCCAGAATCTGGTCGAGCTTGCGGAGCGCTTCCGGGAAACGGCGCAGCGCGATATAGAATTGGGCGTGTCGAGTGAGCAGACTCACATTGCGCGGGTCGAGCCGCTCGGCTTCGTTGAAGTAGGATTCACTTCGCTCCCATTGCCCTTTATCGCGTGCGACAAAGGCGAGCGATTGAGGAATTAGACTGCTATTGGGCAGGAACTTTCGAGCTTGCTCGTAAGAACGCACTGCGGTTTCGAAATCGTTCACGCATCCGTAATGGTAATAGCCCTTGGCCACCCAGGCTTCGCCCAGATTGACGTCAAGTGCGAGCGCGGTCTCGAAGGCCTGTCGCGCCTCCTCCCGGAGAGCGGCCGTAGGTTGAAGATTCGTCGTATGAAACCCACGCGCATCCACATATGAGAGAAGCGCCCAGGCAAGCGCGAACTTCGGATCCAACCTCACCGCTTCTCTGAAATGCTTCTGTGCGCCAAGGTAGTTGGCGGGCGTATTTTGCGTCTTCATGGTATAAGCAAGACCACGAAGGTAAGCATCGTAAGCTTCGGGGTTGTCTGTCGGTTTCGCCGCGATGACCTTTTTTTCCCGGCCGGTAAGACGTACTTGCAACTGGTCGGCGATAGCTTTGGCGACCTCACTCTCGACGGAAAAAACGTCAGTCAGTTTGCGATCAAAACTATCGGCCCAAACATGGGAATCAGTGGCTGCTTTGATCAGCTGCACGGTCACGTGCACGGCATCACCTTGCTTCTGCACGCTTCCTTCCAGAATGTTGGCGACGCCAAGTTGCCGGGCGATCGCGGGCAGATTTTCCGGCGCGCTCTTATAACGCTGAGTTGATGTGCGCGAGATGACCTTCAGATCGGCAATCTTGGATAAGCGGGTCAAAATCTCGTCCTGGATACCGTCGGCAAAGTACGCATTCGCTTTTTCTTCGCTCAAATTTTCAAAGGGCAGGACGGCGATCGATTTGCTCTCGATTTCTGCCGCGAAAGAAGGTTGCCTTTCTTGCGCTGTGCCTCGCTCGGAATGCAAAAAGCGAAAAGCCGTCACTCCTGCCGCCAGAGCCGCGACGACAGTAATCAGAGCCGTGAGTTTGCGCCCCGTCTTGCGTGTGACTCTACGATCGACGTCTTTTTCGAGCTTGATTCCCTCCGGTGTTATCTCGAACGCCCACGAACAAACCACGGCGATCGGAAAACCGATGACCATGACGAGGACCACCATTTGAACTGACCAGTTTGGCAAGTCGAAGAACGGAAAGACTTGCGTCGCCACCTGGATCAACAACCATGCCACCACCGCATAAGCAACGGCGACTTTGTAAACATTGCGCCTCTTCAGCTCGGCGAAGAAGTTGTCTATCTTCACCGCTTTGCCTCTTCCTTTGGCGCGAGTGAAGCGACGACCTTCTCGAAACGCGGGTCGCCGCGCAGCGGATTCCACATGGGATGTAGTTTGAGGCGAGCGTAATTTGTGTAGCCCGGCATTGTCACCAGTTTTTGCAACAGGTCGATCGCGCGATCACGTTCGTTGGTCCAAGTGTAGACCTGAGCTAATCCCTCAAGCACTAACGCGCCGTCGTAAATGTCTTTCGAAACCGGCATTAAATCGACGGCGTGTTGCGCCTCCTGAATGGCCAGTTCTTTGCGCCCAAGACCGGCGTCGACTTGAGCAAGCACCGCAATCGTTCGTGCGTCCTCCGGCTTACTTGCTAATCTCCGCTCAAGAATAGTGCGCGCTCTGGAAAACGCAGCGGCAGCACCGGCCGAATCGCCCTTTACTCTGGCAATCATCGCTTCAAACCAAGCCTTTGGGTAGTAGAAACTGTAATCGATATCTTGAAACTCTTCGCGTGGGGAACTTGCCAGGACGCGTTCCGCCTCGGTTAAATCATGATCGATCAAGGCCAGCATCACTCGGACGGGAGTTTGTCCACCGCCTACATCCATGTCCGGATTCTTGGCGAGGACGTCTCGTAAAGCTTTGGAGTCGCCTGTGCCATTAAACAGCGCTGAGGCTCGACGAAAAAAAACAATCGGGGTGCGGTCGCCCGCAGCGAGTACTCTGTCGTAAACCTGCGCGGCTTTATCGTGACTGTGTAGCAGGTTGAACGTATCTGCCAGGAGATTGTAGGCATTCGGATTTCGCGGATCGAGCGTGACAGCCTCGGAGAAATCTCGTTCCGCTTGGGCCCAGTGGTTGCGGCGCCTGTTGATGTAACCTGAAAGGATAAAGAACGCTGTATCGTTTGGAAGACCGGGACGCGCGATTGCAAGTTCCCGTAAAGCACCGTCGTAATCCCGATGGCATCGGAACAAGAAGTCAGCCATGGCGAAGTGCGCTTCGGCTGAGTCGGGACGAAGTCTCAAGGCAGCTTTTACTGCCGCCTCGGCAAGAAGAATCCTGTTCGGAGTAAGGTCGAGATCGAAAAAATAGAGCAGATCGTTTGCGCGCGCGATGTAGCAATATGCGGAAACAAAATTCGGATCTCGTTTGATCGCCTGATCCAGCGATTCCAAAGCTGAAAGGACAGCTGCACGGACGTCGTCTGCAATAAGATAGCTGTCCACGATTTGTTTGGCGCGGAGATAAAGCTCGAATGCTACCAAATCCTGGGTGGGTCGCTGCTCGATCCACGCCTTTTGTTCAGGCGAAAGCTTTGCCTGGAGCTGAGCGACGATTGATTCAGCCAGCTCACTCTGGATCGCAAACACATCGGCTGCCGTCCGGTCATATGTCTCGGCCCAGATTTGCGAATCGGTGCGAGCATCGATCAACTGTGCGGCAATGCGCAGCCGATTACCGGCGCGCTGCACGGAACCCTCCAGAATATAGGTGACCCCCAGCTGCTGACCGATCTCGCGCAGATTGCGCGGAGCACCGCTCTTGTATTGGCGCGCGGTGGTTTGACTGATGACCCGCAAATCGGAGACCTTCGCCAGATTTGTCAGGATCTGATCCTGCACGCCGTCAGCGAAGTACGCGTTTTGTTTATCGTCGCTTAGGTTGTCGAAGGGTAGAACGGCAATCGATTTTGCCGAAGCCTCGAGCGCCGCATATCGCATAGGGGCCGCTGTGTAGCGACCGAGAAAAAACAATCCAATCGAGAACAGCACACCGATAATCACCACATAAAGCCAGGCGCGCTTCTTGTGAGAAGCTGCAATTGCATAGTCAACCTGTTCCGTGCGCTTTATTCCCTCTGGCGTTAACTCAAACGCCCAGGCCAAACCGAGCGCAACCGGCAAACCGAGGACGATGAACACCACCAGCAGTTGAACAACCCAGTTTGGAACGTTGAAAACCGGCAGCACCTGCGCGAGGCCCTGAGCAAGCGCCCACCCGCCGACAATGTACGCGACCGCGACCTTGTAAACATTGCGCCGCTTCAGCTCGGCCAAGAAGTTGCGGAGGTTCATTGCTGCGCCGCCCTTTTTAGCTCACCAACCCTCTGCATCAGCGCGCGGAAGCGTGGCTCGTCGCGCACGCTATCGTAAAGCTGATCGCTCTTGACCCACCAGAGGACGGGGTCCCGATCCTCAAAGGCTTTGTCCAGCCAATCGAAGGCTTTCTCCTTTTCGCCCAACGCCAGATAGACCGTCGCCACGTTCGAAGGCGAGACATAGCGCTGCCTCGACAGATCTTGCAGCTGGCGCAAGATCTGCCCGGCTTGCGCACGATCACCCAGGGCCGCGTCGGTGTAACCGACGGACGACCGATACCAGGACAGATCGTCGAGCGTCGTCGCTTTCTGAAACTCCGCCCTTCCCTCCCCGATGTTTCCTTTCGCGATCTCGCACCAGCCCGCCACGTTGTGAGCGAAGGCACTATTCGGATTCAATTCCAAGGTGCTGCGAATTTGCGCGGTCGCTTCATCGAAGCGACGGGCCAGGTAATAGAACCAGGCGAGATCCGTATTGAACAACGGATTGAGCGGATCTAATTCCAACGCCTTCTTCTCATTGGCCAGCGCCTCGTCGAACCGGCCCTGGGAGGTGAAAGTCCACCCATATTGGTCGTAGGCCAGGGCCAGGTTCGGATTCAATTCCACGGCGCGATCGAGCTCCTTTTCGCTACCCTTGAGATCGAGCGAGGTCTGAAGGGCTGTTCCCATGGAAAGATGGGCTTCGGCAAGTTTGGGATCGAGTGCGAGCGCCTTTTTCGACAGTTCCATTTGCTGAGCCCAGGCTTCTTTCCCCGACATCGTCTGCCCTCCAGCCCAGCCGTAAATATCCGCTAGTCCGCAATAGGCGAGGGCGAACTTCGGATCCAATCGCAGCGCCCGTTCGAAGTCGCGGATCGCGTTTGTCCAGCCCTCCTGTGTGAACTGGGCGAAGTTATAGCGGCCCCGCAGGTAGAGACGTTGGGCTTCCGGGTTGTCGGTCGGGCGCTTCGCCAAAGCGCGCGCTTCGTCGACTGCCAGTTGCAGCTGCAAAGCGTCGACCACCCGCTTCGCCACATCGCTCTGAAAGGCAAGGATGTCTTTCATGTCGCCGTCATAGGTTTCCGACCAAAGATGGAAGCCGTCGGCCACTTTGATGAGCTGGGCGGTCACACGCAGCTTGTCGCCCGCTTTGCGCACGCTCCCCTCCAGCACCGTGTTGACGTGCAGTTCCTGGCCGACCTTGCGAAAGATGTCCTCCTCATTCATACCCTTGAAGGCGAAGGACGAGCTGCGGCCAGGCACGCGCAGTTGTTTCACTTTCGTTAGGGCGTTGAGCAATTCTTCGGTCATGCCGTCGCTCAGATATTCGTCGCTCTTGTCCGCGCTCAGGTTCGCGAACGGCAGTACAGCGATGGACTTCGCCGAAGTATCACCGAATGTTACCGCGTTGCCCTTGCTTTCCGCGGTGTAGCGACCGAGAAAAAACAATCCGATCGATACTGCTGCGCCGATCGCGACGACATAAAGCCAAACATATTTTTTGGGCGCGCGCGCAGCAGTCGCAAAATCGACATTCTCCGCGCGCTTGATTCCTTCGGGAGTGATCTCGAACATCCACGCCAGCACGAGCGCGACCGGCAACCCTGAGATAATGAGGATGACAAACGCTCGAATGATCCAGTTCGGAACCTCGAACACAGGAAAAACCTGAGCGACACCCTGAGAAAGCGCCCAGCCGCCGACGATGTACGCGACCGCAATTTTGTAAACATTGCGCCGCCTTAGTTCGCCGAAAAAACTTTTCGGGCTTACCCTGCGATCTAGTGTCACTCAACACCTTCAGGCGATGTGGATTGGAGGGCAACCAAGTCGGCTAACCGGGCAAGCGGAGTGCTGGCCCTACAACGTTGCTTAGCGCATCTTCCAACTATTTGTTGGGTCCGATCAGTTCGCTGCGGGACAGCAACTGATGGAAATCGGGACTGTTGCGAATCGGATCCCATACTGGATCGATTTTCAGCCGCGCAATGGAAATGGTCTCACCTGCGGGAATTGAGAGAAGTTTTCTTAGATTCTCTATTGCTTCCCTGGCAGCACCGGTCTGCGCCTGAATCTCGGCCAATCCGGCCAGGTTCCCGGAACCGAGCACAGCGTCTTTCTCGAGCGGCAAAAGATCGACTGTTTGCTGCGCGATGTTGATCGCATCCTCCTTGCGGTTAAGGGCGAGGTAAACCCAGCTCAATGCTTTTAGCGAACGAAAGTCATTCGGATGCTCGCGCGCTCTCGCCTCCAGTAGCTCGCGCGCTTTCTCGGCGTCAGACTGTGCGCCGCCAATATCGCCGGCGAGGACGCGAATCGTCGTTTTGGCCGCGAACCGCTGCCTTTCGTTGCTAGCTGCAGCCGCGCCGGTGTCCCATGCCTTTAATGCGTCATCGAAATTTCGACCAAGGACAAGAAACTCGGCGCGGGTTCCGATCACCATGTCGTAAGTGCCAGTATTGGGAAGGAGCAAATCGTCCGGCGGAAAATTAGCGAGTTGTTGCAAGGGTTGCTGCGTGTTCCATGTCCGGTTCAAAGAACCGAGCAACAACATGCGCATACCGGTGGCATCGTGCGGATCGATCGTAAGAGCTGGCTGGGCCTTGTCTTCGGCCTCTTTCCACATCCGCAGAAAGACATAGGTCTCTGCGATACCGGATAGCATGTATGGATCCCGTGGGTTTAGCTCGATCGATTTTTTCAGCTCGTCTAACGCGCGGTCCCATTTGCCCTGGCGGCGGTGGACAAAGGCGATAAAACCGATTGCCAGCGCATTGTTAGGCTGCAGCTCGAACGCGCGCTGAAACTCAGTCAAAGCCGGCTCGTAATCACGATGGCCATAATAATGAAACAGACCAAGCGCGATATGTGCTTCGGCGAGATCAGGCGCGAGTGTTACCGCCTGCTTTGCCAGTCGGCCTGCGTCCGCCAGTTCCGATTCGCTCAACGGGTCGGTCAGCCAATGGCGACGCAACTGGCAGATAGCCAGTTGCGCCAGGGCAAGTGCAAAGTTCGGGTCGCGCGCTATCGCTTCCTTATACCAACGTTCCGCCTGTTCGAATGATTCGGGCCGCAGATTGCTGTTGGCGACACGCTGCTCGAACTCGCCTTTTAAAAAGAGGTCGTAGGCAACTGTGTCCTTTGTGGGCGCAGACGCGAGCTTGCTGACTTCGGCCGGGGAAAGTTTTGCCTCGAGGGAATCGGCGATTTTTTGCGCGACCTCGCTCTCCACAGCAAAGACATCTTTCATGTCACGGTCGTACGATTTCGCCCACAGATGCGAATCGGCGCGAGCGTCAAGCAGTTGCACGTTGACGCGCACCTTGTCGCCGGCCTTCTGCACGCTGCCTTCAAGCACCGTCGCAACTCCGAGCTGTTGCGATACCGTTTTTAGATCCTCAGGCTTGCTCTTGTATTTCGCGGTCGAAGTGCGCGAAATCACTTTGAGATCAGCGATGCTCGCGAGCTTGGTCAGAATTTCGTCCTGAATGCCATCGGCGAAATAAGCCGCGTTTTTGTCGTCGCTCAGGTTTTCAAATGGTAACACCGCAATCGATTTGTCCGGCAAAGCTGTAGCCGCCTCGCTCTGTCGAGGCGTCGTGTTGTTTCCAGCCGTGTAGCGACCTAGAAAGAACAGCGCTACAGAAATCGCCGCGCCGATCGCGACGACGTAAATCCACGCATGCTTTTTCGAAGCGCGCTTATCTGAGGGATCGACATCCTCCGTTCGCTTCAGCCCGTCCGGTGTTAACTCGAACGCCCAGGCGATAACGAGCGCGATTGGAAATCCGATTGCGATCAAGACGATCACCAAGCGCACAACCCAGTTCGGAATCTCCAAGAACGGAAAAATTTGCGTCGCGATTTGAGCAATGACCCATCCGGCGACGGCATACGCGACCGCGACTTTGTAAACATTCCGGCGCTTAAGTTCGGCGAACAGGGTCATGTCATTTGCTGCTTGTCATTTCTAATCCGCATTCGAAATCAGTTTTGCCAATGGGGCGGCATTCGGTGCCAGCCTTTCTCGCGCCAATAAGCGGGGAAGCCGTAGGGCACCAGCATGGCCCTTACGCGCGGATCGCGCAGCATCGTGTGTCCGGCGGGTTTGCTGCAATTTGGTTTCTGCTTCGGTTAAACAAACCTGCTCGGTTCCGCGTACAATCTCTTTTAGCTTTTGAAGCTGCTCGCTCTGGTCGGTGACGAGCAACTTCGAGTAGCCGGCGATATCGATAAACAAAACGTGACCGATATCGAACTTGAGTTCTGAGGGAGAGGCGGAGAACATGCCAAAAGCTAACTTGCAGTGTCATAGTCACTTGCTCGACTTCTCTTTCGGTGCGAGCGAAGCGACGATTTGTTCGAAGCGTGGATCCCCGCGCAGGCTTTGCCAATCCGGACCTTGTTTAAGCTCGCCATAGGTGATGCCGACCGGAAGTCCAGCTGAGACTTTGAGTTGCTGCAACGCGGCTTCCTTTTCGCCACATGCGATATAATCTGCGGCCAGGTAGGTGATAAACGTCGGCCCAATCCAGGAGTCTTTCGTGTAAGGCAGAATTTCGCAGGCGCGTTTCCCTTCCCTGATTGCGTCTTTGCACCGGCCGAGCATGGCATCGGTTAGGCCAAGATATGCCCAGGCTTGCGGATAATCCGGTTGTTCTTGCGTGGTCCGCTTGAAGATGGCGCGCGCGGATTCCAACGCCGTCCGCGCCAATTCCTTGTTGCCGAAAATCCATGCAGTGCGACCAATGCAGTATTCCCGAGGCACGCCCGCTTCGTCGAAGCTGTTGGCGATGCCTTCCGACGGGATCAAAGCCACTGCCTTTTCGGCCGCGGCGCGGTCGCGCTGGAGCCAGCTGCAATAGAGAAGCGGATAGGCGACGTCGCTTTCGGCATGCGACCCTCGCTGCGCCACCATATCCAATTGCTTTCGCAAGACCGAAGCGTCGCCGGTCTGAGCAAAGGAATTGAAACCGAGAAGGAAGCGGGCGAACGGATCATCTGGCAGTACGTTCAAGCCGCGCTCGAAGAACTTTCTCGCCGCAGGGTAGAGCCGCATGCCCTGGAACGTGGAACCAGTTTCCATGAGGACAATGAAATTCCGCGGGTCCAATTCAACGGCGCGCGTGAAGTTGGCTACTGCTTCCTGCCAGCGCGCTGTTCTACGATCGATAGCACCTATGGTTACATAGATCCGCGCTTCGTTAGGCAAAAGTTCTTTCGCCTTTTTAAGCTCTTTCAAGGCGCCAGCGTAATCACGAAAGCCGTGATACGCATAATTCCCTTTTTGCCAATGAACCTCGCCCGCGTCGGGCTGAATTTCTTCGGCTTTTTTTAAAGCGATTCCCGCTAGTTCGCGTCGCTCTTCGGTGTGGTCGTTCCCGCCCCAATACAAGTCGAGATGGGTTTCACACATGAGGCAGTAAGCACGCAAAAACTTCGGATCGCGCCGAACGGCTTCCTCAAGCAAGCTGATGCCCTGAAGCAGATGCATTTTAGCGTCAGGATCATTTGCCAGGTCATCGAGTTGTCTTGCTCGCAGATAAAGATCTGTACGCCACCGGGTCCGTGGTGGATGGTTTGGCAATCCGAGCTTTCTCGGCAGAGGACAAATGCGCCTCGAGTTGCTGCGCGATGGCTTCGGCGATTTCGCTTTGAATTCCGAAGACGTCAGCCAGATCGCGAGTGTAACTTTGCGCCCAGACGTGCGCATCATTCCGGGCGTCGATCAACTGCGCATTAACTCGGACCTTGTTTGCTATGCGCTGGACGCTCCCTTCGAGCACATGGGCAACTCCCAGCGCCTTGCCGATCTTCCTAAGGTCGCGTTCTTCTGAAGCTTTATACTGCATCACGCTGGTGCGGCTGATCACCTTTAAGTCTGCGATTTTGGAAAGATCCGTGAGAATTTCATCGTGGATGCCTTCGCTGAAATAGGCGTTGTCCGGGTCCCTGCTCAGATTTTCGAATGGCAGCACCGCAAGGCTTTTTTCCGGGATCGGTGAACCGGTGGGTGTTGCTTCGGCCGCGCCGTTTCTCCCGCGAGACAATTCGCTTTGCAACTCATCGGTTACCTTTTTGGTGACCGCGCTCCTGATGGTATCGGCCAGTGAAGGGGTGGCGGTGGCGACCGCTTGAGACGGTGTCGCCGACCGTCGTTGGTCGAGCGTCCGCATGATCGCCGGTGCAAAAATCACTGACACGATGGCAAGCACGAAGATGAGTCCAATGAGTAATCCCAGGGTGATAAAGATCGCGCGCGCAACCGGGGAGAGGCCTTTGCGTCCGCCCTTTGAAAAGGCTCGAATACTTCCGCGCATCTTCCCGAATCGCGATGGCGGTGCAGGATTACCAATTGTTTCCGCGTAAAGATTCACTAACGAGACAACAGTTCCGTGTTTTACCTCCACGTCGCCGAGTTCATGGAGATATGGCTGCCAGCGACGCTGTTGGGCCAAGTCGTCGGCGACGCGTTTGCTCACGAGAATGTGTCCGGCATCTCCACAATCCATCACTCGCTGCGCGATGTTAATGCCGATGCCGGCGATGTTCTCGCGCCCATTTGCATCCTTCACATGGTGGATAGGGCCGCTGTGGATTCCCATCCGCACCGGCAGGCTCGGCTGTGCGCGCAACCTCTGGCTGATCGCCAGAGCGCATTCGACCGGCTCTTCCACCGAATCAGTGAAAACCAGCGCCATGCCGTCGCCGGTCGGCAAAATCGTTAGCCGTCCTGCAACTTCAGCCTCACGGGCAACTTCGGTGCCGCGGACAATTTGATTCAATTCCTGAAGCGCCTCCGATTGTTCATCAGTCAGCAGCTTGGAGTAGCCAACGATGTCCATGAACAGGACGTGAGCGATCTCCAGACGCTTAGCCTTCTGCTCGTCAGCCATGAAGCGGGACTCTACTAGCTGAGCGCGACCCTCTCTAGCGTATTCTTTTGCCGCGATTCAGGAGATAACGACGCGCTCGCGGCGGAAAACGTCTCAAACTGATAAGAGCTTTGATTTGTCTTCCCTCAATTCGTGTGTTTGGTGGGCGAAAATCATCGGAGACTTCAAATGGCACAACAAAAGACTCAATCGAAGCGTCTGCTGTCGTACGACATCGCAGAATGGGCTTGCGCACTGAAATATGAAGACCTTTCGCCGGAGGCCGTTCAAGCTGCGAAATTGTTCTGGTTCGACTCCATCGGCTGCGCTCTGGGCGGCAGCCAACAGGAAGACGCGAAAATCCTGCTCGAGCATCATCGCGCGATGGGCGGAGGAAATGGAAAAGCCACCGTATTCATTTCGGGGTTCAAAACCAACCCGGTCGACGCAGCATTCATGAATGGTCACATGATCCGAGCAATGGATTACAACGACATCTATTGGAAGGCCGATCCATGTCATCCCAGCGACCTCATCGCGGCACCGTTGGCTCTCTGTGAAAGCGAAGGACTAAGCGGGAAGGATTTAATTCTCGCGACGGTCATCGCCTACGAAATCGAAATGCGTCTTTGCGAAATCGGCCGTCCGGGGGTGCGCGAATACGGCTGGCATCACGCCACTTTGAGCGCCTTTGCTGCGCCGGTGGCGGCCGGGCGCGTTCTGAATCTCACACCAGAACAAATGGTTTCGGCCATTGGCATCAGCGCTGCGCGAACATTCTGTCCAGGTGCTGTCACGGCAGGCAAACTGACCAATATGAAGAACACCGTCGATCCCTGGGCGGGACGCATGGGCGCCGAAAGCGCGTTGCTGGCGCGGGAAGGATTTTCCGGACCGGAACATATGATCGATGGAAAGGAAGGTTTGTTCGCCGTGTTCAGTCATGTCCAATACAAGGGACAACCGGCAAGCTTCGATGGCGAAGACCTGGTTAAAGATCT
Source organism: uncultured Verrucomicrobiae bacterium (assembly GCA_963807435.1). Taxonomy (GTDB): domain Bacteria; phylum Verrucomicrobiota; class Verrucomicrobiia; order Chthoniobacterales; family UBA10450; genus Udaeobacter. Next base: position 170,437 of record CAWECA010000010.1, on the reverse strand, counting down.
GCCGACGTCGCCGAAATCTCACTACCGCATTCTGGATTGTGGGATGAAGAGTTTCCCGATTGAAGCGCTGAGCCACGCGCCGCTCACCGCCATGATGAAAACGGTCAAGGAAAACAGGGTGAAGGCAAACGATGTAAAGGAGATCAAGGTGGAAGTGATCGCACGCGCCGCAGACATCCTTGGCGATCCACACAAATACCGACCCGACTCAAAGGAAACGGCCGATCATTCGCTTCCCTACTGCATGGCGGTCGGCCTGGTCGATGGCATGGTTACGCCGTTGCAGTTCAAAGAGGAGCGCGTGCTCGATAAATCACTAGTCCCGATCATGGACAAAGTGAAAGTGGTCGCGAACGAGGAGTTCGAAGCGCTCTTTCCAAAATTTCAGCCAAGTCGCGTAACAATCACAACAAACGACGGCAAAGAATATTCCACCCGCGTCGATGTCCCGAAGGGGGATCCGCGAGATCCAATGACCGAGGAAGAAATCGCAGTGAAATTCACCGCGCTCGGCGGCGGTGTGATTGGCAAGGATCAATGCAAGAAATTGCGAAAGGCCATCATGAATTTAGAGAACGCCGAAAAGCTTGGTGAACTTCTGGAGCTGACAATCGCGCGTTGAGATGTAGCCCACGGCATGTGGCCGGTCCCTTCTGTAACCACTGATTGACGCCGGTCTCGGGCGAAAAAAAGAAGCCTAGAGCGAAGGGCGACATGCTATCGAGCCTCTTTCCATGGAAAAAGATTCGACCAACGGCAGTGGCATGCCCGTGTATTTCGCCCTCATCGTTGCTTGGGTCGGCGAGAAAAACATGGCTTTGCAATACTTGACGGCCAACGTCCAATCCCATAGAGGACGCGCCATCGCAACCCACGGTGCACTAAGACTACTCCCATTCTGGGATCCGCTTCGGGACGATCCCCGTTTCGAAAAATTACTGGTCTCCCTTGAGCCGAAAGAATAATCAGATGCGAAAATGAATCGCTATATGCTAAAGCCCGAGCGCGCCAATCTTCGACTGGCATCCATGCCCCTGACGCGGTTACTTTTTGTGAGGGCGGCTGGCGCACTCCTGACCTTTTATGTTGCGGGGAGTTGCCTCGCCGGCGACGCAGTGTTCTCCAACGATGGCCAGCGAGTTTACGTCATCAGTAACGCCGATAACAAACAGGTGTTGCGCGAAATCAACCTGACCGAGACAACGAGTCGGGCGATCTCGCTCAGTCAGTTGCCCTCACAACAACCGCTGCTTGGTATTACCCGGTCAGATGGTGACAAGCTGTTCTGTGTCACAGAAAAGAATATCTGGACTTTCGATCCAGTTAATAATCGCCTGACAAAGGTTTGCGGGTCACCTAAAGGCGGCCGTTACTGGCGTATAGCCTACGATCCGCAGAGCCACACGATTGTTGTGACAGGGACCGGAGAAAAGGGCCCTCTGTTTTTGTATAAGAATGGGCTCGTCTCGGTTTACGTGCGGCGTCACGACGCCATTAGTTCGCCTGTGTTCGCCGCCGATGGAACATTCTTCTACTCGGAGATCGGTGATTTGTGGTCAGGTCGGATTGAGAACGACGAGGGCATCTACTCACTCACGGCCGATCGTTATCTGCCCTTAGCTTACCTTGAAACAGCGAACACAACGCCGGGTGGAATGGGCGTATCGGACATCGCGCCGGTAAAGGATTCCGTCTACGTGCAATTGTTTCGAATGGGTGGATCGGGCTGGGGCACCATGTTCCAGGTGCCGCGGCGTCCGCTGAAAGAACAAAAAGCGTCAGGCATGGGGCAAATCGCTGAGTTTGAGTTGACTCGCTGGAAAGAGCTTCTGGAAGGGCTAAAGCCGCTGGGTGAAAATGATCATCCAGCCTGCCTTTGCGCCTCGCCGGATGAAACGCGCGTTTATTATACCAACGAGGGAAGGGATTATCTCATTTCCAACGGCCAAACAGCGGAGCTGCACTTATCCGAAGGTGCCACGATTACGAATGCTCAGGTCAGTTCTAAAGAGCCCGCGGCGGTTGCAAATGATGTTACGCCCCCGTCAGAAACAGATATTCAATATGGCATTGATGTTATTCAGAAACAGGTCGCTGCCATGTCAGCTCGTGATGTGGATACTCTTCTGTCGCTATATGGCGACAACGTCGACTATCTGGACAAGGGAAATGTTAGTAGTGATGTCGTCCGAAAAGAGTTGCAGGCATATTTTGACAAGTGGCCGGTAGTCAAATGGGAAGTAAAAAGCGTGATTCAGTCCCGTCTCGTGGGACAGTCAAACTATAATGTTAGCTTCGTGGTGGCATTCGAGGTCGGTAACCCGGTTACGAAGAAGCGCGTGGCAGGTACCGCCACGGAAACGGAAATGCTCGCACAGGATTCCTCCGGAGGTAAGAAGATCATCTCGCAACATGAAAAAGTAACGACTTCGCACAAAAGCGACGGGAAGCCTTCTCAGACGCGAGAGCCAGAGAAAGTGTATCAGGGTCGTCCCGTTGGACCCGCGCCGCCGTGGCGTCCTAATATTCCGCGGCCTTAATTGTTCGACAGATACCGTTGGTTTGCGGCATCGGCATAATCACGGCTGGAGAATCTCACAACAGGCGGTATTACGAGCGACTCGCGATCGTCTTATGGCTTTTCGCGACTTTTGCTCGTCGTGCCAGTTTCAAGAGCTCGGACCCGGCGGTCGCGAATTTGGGCACGATTGCAATTTACTTGAGGGCATTACGCGGTCGCGCTCCCGTCATCTGCGCCAAATTGAATTCCTTGCGCCAGCGGTAGCGCTGTCGAGAAATTGATCGTGTTGGTCTGACGCCGCATGTATTGCTTCCAGCAATCACTGCCGCTCTCGCGGCCACCGCCGGTTTGCTTTTCGCCGCCGAACGCGCCCCCGATTTCCGCACCGCTCGTCCCCGTATTCACATTCGCAATTCCGCAATCGCTGCCTACCGCACTCACGAATTTTTCGGCTTCGCGCACATCATTGGTAAAAATCGATGAAGTCAATCCTTGCGGTACGTCATTATGAATCGCCATTGCCTCATCAAAATCGCGATACGTCATCAGATAGAGCAGCGGACCAAACGTCTCATGCTTGACGATTTCATAACCCGGTCTGGCGGTCGTTAGGCACGGTTTCATGTAAGCATCGCCGGGAACCGTGAGCCGCTCCCCGCCATAGAGCACTTCGCCTCCTTCATCTCGTAGCCGCTGAATGGACTCCTGCACCGTGTCGACAGCGCCCTTGTCGATGAGCGGGCCCATTACAGTTTTGCGATCCAGTGGATTTCCAATCGGCAAACTCTTATAGGCGCCGAGGAGTTTATCGCGAACCTTCGACGCAACTGACTCGTGCATGATCACGCGACGCGTGGAAGTGCAGCGCTGTCCGGCTGTGCCTACGGCGCCGAAGAAGATCGATTGCACTGCCATGTCGAGATCGGCGCTCGGCGCCACAATGAGAGCGTTGTTGCCGCCAAGTTCCAGAATCGTTCGACCCAGCCGTCCGTTGACGGCTTTGGCCACATTAAATCCCATGTTCGTCGAGCCGGTAGCTGATACCAACGGAATCCGAGGGTCATCGGCCAGTTTTTGTCCAACCGTGTTACGATCCCCTACCAGTAGAGTAAAGATCGCAGGGTCAGCGCCACTTTCCCGACAGACGCGCTCCGCAATTTTTGTGACGGCGATAGCGGTAAGCGGCGTTTTTTCGGAAGGCTTCCAGACCGTGGCGTCACCGCAAACGGCTGCGAGTGCCGCGTTCCACGACCAGACTGCGACTGGAAAATTAAAGGCGCTGATCACTGCGACTACACCAAGCGGGTGCCACTGCTCCATAAGCCGGTGGCTCGGTCGCTCCGACTGGATCGTTAGGCCATAAAGCATCCGGGACTGGCCCACAGCAAGATCGCAAATGTCGATCATCTCCTGCACTTCGCCTTCGCCTTCCGCAATGATTTTTCCGGTCTCCATTGTCACGAGTTGTCCAAGCTCGTGTTTCAATTCGCGCAGGGCGTTACCCAAGCGGCGAACTGTATCGCCTCGTACCTGGTCCCGGCGTGATGCGCCACTTCAAAAACGCTTCGTGCGCTCGCTCGATTGCTTTGCTGTAGTCGTCGTCGGAAGCCGTGACAATGCCGGCGAGCCTCCGGCCGTCGATGGGCGAAATCTTGTCGATCTTCGCGCCGCCCCCGCGCCATTCGCCATCAAACACGCCGGGGTTATCGCCGGTGAGGCCCAGTTTTTCTAACGCAGATTGCATTTATTAATGTAGCGCGAGCCTCTGCCTTGCGAAATTGTGGAAAACGCACGCGGGACGCATACGCTACCTTTCTCGTTGTCGACAGAATTTGCTCATCAACTCCATCGCTTCGTCCACCACTTCGGCAGTGATATCGAGAGCGGGACGGAACCGGATCGAATTCTCACCGGAGCGAAGCGTGAGAACGCCGAGGTTAAAGAATCCGTGCCAAAATTCTTCGCGCGTTTTTGAGTCGGGCAAATCGAACGCAAGGAACAATCCGCGGCCACGGGCGCCGGAAATCAGTGGCACTTCCGTTTGCAGCTCTTTCAGTCGATCGAGAAAATAGGCGCCAACCTTTGCAGCGTTCTGGACCAAATGCTCCTGCTCGATGATGCGCAGGTAGTGGGTTGAGCGGACCATGTCTGTAAAGTTTCCACCCCATGTAGAGTTCAAGCGGCTCGTTAGCCGAAACGCGTTGTCTCTGACTTCATCGAGGCGCGGGCCGGCCATTACGCCGCAGACCTGCGCCTTTTTCCCAAACGCCATTAGATCCGGCACAACATCGAAATGTTCGCAACACCAGTTCCGGCCGGTCACGCCCATCCCGCATTGGACCTCATCGAAAATCAGCAGGATATTATTTTCGTCGGAAATCTTTCGTAATGTTTTCAGCCATTGGCCGCGAAAATGATTGTCGCCCCCCTCACCCTGGATTGGTTCGATGATGATCGCGCAAATGTCGATCCCGCGCTGCGCGATGACGTCCTCGATCTCGCGCTCGGCTTTTCTCTCGCGCTCGATCACGTCCGTTTCGCGCTCCGATTCCTGAAGCGAAAAATCAATGCATGGACACGAGACGCGAGGCCAATCGAACTTAGCAAACAAATCCGTCTTACGTGGATCGGTATTCGTGAGGCTCATCGTGTAACCGCTGCGCCCGTGGAAAGCTCGACGGAAATGCAGGATCTGTGTTCCACGCTCACCGTGACCCGCAGCCATGTTCTTGCGCACCTTCCAATCCATCGCCGCTTTCAGACAGTTCTCCACTGCCAGCGCGCCGCCTTCGATAAAAAGATAACGTTCCAGCGGAGGCAAACCGACTAGGCGATCGAAAGTTTCCACGAACTCCGCGTAGCTCTCCGAATAAACATCCGAGTTTGCCACCTTCACTTTCGCCGCTCGCAACAAATCGCGTCGCACCTCCGGTTGGTCGAAGTGCGGATGGTTAAACCCGACTGTCATCGATCCGAAGAATCCGTAGAGATCAATGAGACGGCGATTGTCGACTGAATTCTGCAGATATGACCCGCGACTCTTATCAAGGTCGGCGACGATCTTGAAACCATCGAGCAGGACGTGTTCTCCAATTGTTTTGAGAACTTTCGAAGAAGCAATTTGTTCTGCGCAATCGCTACCGGCGGTGCGATTTTTCGTGGAAGGTGTCTCCGCAAGAACGGGTGCGATACTCATCCGAGATCGTAATCTGTCGCGCCGACGCGGTCAATCGAAGTAGGGGCGAATGACCTCGATCGCGAAGGCGGTGCAATGAATCGCCGCTGCCTTACACAATGCCTTCGTGCAGCAACTGGTGCTTACCGGCAAGGAGGTCCTGCACAAGATCGTAACCAAGCTTATCAACGTTGCCGGCAGTACCGGCAAAATGATGGTCGATTCTCATTCGCGCAGAGCGACAGAAATAATCCGCCACAGCGAGAATCTCATCAGCCGGCTTGTTCTGGCCAAGCAACCATTGGCCGTAAGAACATGTGGCGCTTATCGCAAATAGTTCCGTCGCAACCCCGACAAATCTGGAAAGGAGCAATTGCTGACGATCGAGTTTGGGACCAAAGCGAGCCATGGCGTGAAATAACCCGCGGGCCAATCGTTTACTGGTGCGTGCGGCGTAATCAACGTGTCCGAGCAATGTTTCATGCAGGTTTTCAATCTTGCCGGCGTCGTACGGCAGCCACTGGCGCGGATACCAACCGGCATAAAACTTTCCGGAATTTACGACGGCTTTTGCCCGATCGGACATTGGCAATTGCGTGTTAAAAATCGCTCCGCCGACCTTCAAATGCGGGTCAAGCGCTTCGCGCGCGATGAAAAGCCGCATGATCTCGCTGGAGCCTTCGAAGATTGTATTTACGCGGCAATCGCGAAGAAATCTCTCCACGCCAATAGCGGGCTCACCGCGACCGGCTAACGACTGCGCGGTCTCGTAACCACGACCTCCTCGCACCTGCATTGCATCATCCGCGATACGCCAGGTCGTTTCCGTGGCCCACATCTTACACATGGCTGTCTCAATACGCAGATCGCCGGCCTTCCGATCCAGCAGTGACGACGTGAGGAAGGTCATCGCTTCCATCGCGAAAACGTTGCCTGCCATCTCGGCAACTTTTCCGGCGATAGCGGCGTGTTTACCGATGGGGACGCCCCATTGAATACGTTCGCCAGCCCACTTTCGTGAGATCTCCAGCAGGCGTTTCGAAAGACCGACACACGCGGCCGGCAGAGTGAGCCGGCCGGTGTTCAATGTGGTCAACGCCACCCTTAATCCCGCGCCTTCCTTGGAAATGATGTTCTCCCGCGGAACACGCACATTGCTAAATTTGACGACAGCATTGTAAAGAGCGCGCAGTCCCATAAACCGGCACCGATAGGCAATCTCCAGACCCGGCGTGTCGACATCGACAATGAATGCTGTGATTTGCTTACGCTCCTTGCCCCCAACCATCTTCGATGGAGTGCGTGCCATCACGACGAGCACCCCGGCTTTCACTCCGTTGGTGCACCAGAGCTTTTCGCCATTCAACACGAACGCGGAGCCATCTGGGGTTGGATCGGCCTTCAGGGTCAACGTAGCGGGATCGGATCCAGCGTGGACCTCAGTTAGCGCAAATGCGGAAATTTCTCCGCCGGCCACGCGTGGGAGATATTTCTGTTTCTGTTCTTCGGTCCCAAACAAGAGCAGCGGTTGAGCGACGCCGATGGATTGATGCGCAGACACGAGCGCGGCAACATTTCCATCCCAGCTGCCAAGCAGTACCGCCGCCCGACCGTAATTGGACTGGGATAACCCGAGCCCGCCGTACTGCTTTGGCACCTTGATTCCAAATGCCCCCAATGCGGCCAGTCCCTTGAAGTTCTCAGGTGGAATCTCGCCAGTGCGGTCAATCTCGTCGGGGTCAACATGCTCGCGAAGATAAGATTCCAACTTGTGCAAGAAATCCTCGCCTGCCGCGCGATCCTCAGCGGTCTGCACGGGATAGGGATGGATTCGATCGAAATCGTATCGTCCAACAAACAGGTTGCTGGCGAAACTACCGCGGTCCTCCAGGGGATCTCGAGCAGCCTCAGCCAACTCGAGCGCTTCGCGTTGGCCTTTGGCCATCTTCGAGGTGTCGATGACGGCGGTTTCCGCGACGATTGGTTTGTTAGGCGTAGCGCTGGTTTCCTCGGCGATTTGTTTCTCAGGGGCTTCCAGTGGCGGTTTCATAGTGGCACGAGCGAGACGCCCGCCTGCCCCGCAGGCGAAATGTCTGTTCTTTGACCCGTTGGCAGTGCTCCTCTAATCACCATAAAACGTCGTTCCTTGGCGAGCGTGCTTTTTCAAGATTTCGCAGGGCGTAAATTTTTCCTCCGATTTCGCCAACTTTTCCAGTTCGTTGACCGTCTCCTTTAATCCAAAGTGTTCGGCGAATCGTAACGGCCCGCCACGAAACGGCGCGAAACCGGTTCCCAGGATCATTCCGTAATCTGCGTCCGCTGGAGATTCCACCACTTTCTCTTCTACGCAGCGAGCGGCTTCGTTGACCATCAAAAAAATAAGTCGGTTCGGCAGATCATCAGCTGTAGCGGCGGTCTGCCGCTGCGTCAGAGTCTCGTTAGGCGACTGCGTTTTGCCTTCGTATTTATAAAAGCCAGCACCTGTTTTGCGACCAAGCATCTTGTTGTCGCGCAACCAAAGCAAAATGGATGAGGCTTGATCGCGCTGTCCGTAAGCCTTTTTCAGCGTGTCGGCAATGTCGACCGTAATATCCACGCCGATTTCGTCGATCAATCGCAACGGCCCCATCGGCATGCCCCATTTCAGCAGTGCCCCATCGATCTGCTCGGCGTCGAGCCCTTTCTCGAAAAGTTCGGCGGCATCCAGTAAATAGGGAAACAAAACGCGGTTAACGAGGAACCCTGGAGTGTCGCGCACGATTACCGGAAGCTTCCCGACTTGCCGAACAAAACCAAGGCTCCGCTCGCGAGTTTCGTCGGAAGTATCTTTGGCAATCACCACCTCTACCAGTTTCATCCGGCTCACCGGATTGAAAAAATGCAATCCCAGGACGCGTTCAGGCGTCACCGTCACATCGGCCAATTCGCTGACCGGTAGCGCGGACGTGTTTGTGGCCACAATTGTTTTGGAGCCGGCCTCCATCGTTAGTTCGCGAAAGATTTCCTTCTTAACACCCAGCTTTTCCGAGGCGGCTTCGATGATGAATTGCACGTCGCGCAATTCCATTGGGGCAGTCGAGCCACAAATGCGGGAACGACCCTGCTTTGCTTTTTCCTCCGTCATCAAACCGCGCTTCACTGCGTCGGCATAAGTTTTTTCGATGTTGGCCAGGCCGCGATCGATCTGTTCGCGTGCGACGTCGCGCAGGATTACGGTAACCCCGCGCGAACTGAGCCACTGCGCGATACCGGAGCCCATAACACCCGCGCCAATCACAGCGGCATGCGCAATCTTTTCAGGCGCCGTTCGCGCGGTCCCCTTCTTGTATTTTTCGGCCAGAAAAAAATTGCGAATCAAGTTTTGCGTCGCCTCACTTTGGCCAAGCTCCACTATCGCCTCCAATTCCAACCGCAACGATTCATCGGTCGAAATCGACAAGGTTTTATTGATGATTTCGTTAGCACGTTCAGGCGCCAGATTTCCGCTCACCAACGTAGGGACCTCGCGCTGCGCCGTTCGGTCATCGCCGCGCGATGATCTTATCGCTTCGTCCTTCATTTTGCGTTTACCAACGCGCAGTTTCCCCCGAGCCCGTCCAAGAAGCTGATCTTGAGGCGCCATTTCGTCGACCAGTCCAAGATTTAAAGCCTCCTGAACGGAATAAAGTTTGCCCTTCAGAATCACCTCCGCCGCCTTGGCTGCACCAATCAAGCGCGGCAACCGGGTGCATCCTCCCCAGGCGGGAATCAATCCAAGCGTAGTTTCTGGGAGTCCTATGCGTGTTGCCGGAGCATCGGATGCCACGCGATAATCGCACGCCAGGGCAACCTCGTAGCCGCCGCCAGCCGACGCGCCATGGATGATGGCAACGGTCGGAAATTTGAGTTCAGTTAAACGATTGAAGACCTGCTGTCCTTGCGCGATGAATTCGCGCATTTCTCCGCTCTTCGCTCCGTTGAGCAGCGTTTTCAAATCCGCACCCGCGACGAAGATAGATTTTTTAGAGGAGCCGATGATCAACCCACGCAACGATGCGTCTTTCTCGATGAAATCGAGATGTCTATTCAATTCATCGAGAGTCGCAGCATCGAAGATGTTGGCCCCCGAATCGGGCCGATCGAAGGTGAGCACGCAAATTTGATCGTCATCAATCTCCCGCCGAATCATTGGAGCTGTAGCAATTGCGGACATTCCATTTATTTTGGAGCGTTTCCGGAAAATGCCAAGTGCCAGGTAGGATCACCTGGCTGCGATGATCGCACGCCGCAGCGCGGCGTCCCTGCCATTGCGCCTGTCATCCGCGAGTGGTAGAAACGCGACGTGGTCGGCAAAATTTTAGAGCCGGAAATCAGAAGCATGATCGAAGCCCGTAATTTCGGGGCGCTCCGTGAAGTGTTTCGTGAATGGCCGCCGGCCGATTTAGCCGAAGTCATCCTCGATCTTCCCGAAGACGAACAGGTGATCATCTTTCGCGTGCTTCCTCACGCGTTGGCAGCGGATCTCTTTGAATACATAGATTTCGACGCTCAACAGCAATTGTTGCGGGCAATGGCTCGCGAGCAGGTGGTGGCGATCCTGAATGAAATGTCGCCGGACGATCGCACGGCGCTGCTCGAGGAGATGCCAAGCGCAGCGGCGCGCCAGTTGATCCGATTACTTACGCCCGAGGAGCGCCGCGTGGCCACGGCGCTCCTTGGTTATCCAGAAGACAGCGTGGGCCGTTTAATGACGCCGGACTTCATCGCTGTGAAAGAGGATTGGACCGTGCAACAAGTGTTGGACTACATCCGGGAAAACGGTCAAGACAGCGAAACGCTTAATGTCATTTACGTGGTCGATGACGCAGGCAAACTGATCGACGACATTCGAATGCGGGAGTTTCTGCTGAAGCCGCCGACCTCGACAGTTCGCGACTTGATGCAAAAAACTTTTGTTGCGCTCAACGTCGCTGATTCTCAGCGCGATGCCGTGAACATCTTTCGGAGATACGATCGCACAGCGCTCCCCGTGGTGGATTCCAGCAATGTGCTGGTTGGGATCGTAACCATCGACGACATGCTCGATGTCGCGGAAAAGGAAGCCACCGAGGACATCCAAAAGTTCGGCGGCATGGAAGCGCTGGAGGAGCCTTACATGCGAATTCCGCTCTGGCGCCTGGTACGGAAACGCGCCGGCTGGCTCATAATTTTGTTCCTGGGAGAAATGTTGACCGCCACAGCGATGGCAAGTTATCAGGAGGAGTTGGCGAAGGCGCTTGTGCTGGCGCTGTTCCTGCCGTTGATCGTTTCAAGTGGTGGCAACTCAGGCTCACAAGCTTCGACGCTAATGATTCGCGCCATGGCATTGGGGGAGGTGACCCTGCGCGATTGGTGGCGGGTAATGGGTCGAGAAGTGCAAGCCGGGATTTCGTTGGGCCTGATCCTGGGGATCATCGGCGTTGTGCGCGTGGCCGCATGGGCAATCATCGGCGAACAATATTTCCATAGCCAACCATACGGGCCGCATTGGCCGCTCGTAGCCCTTACGGTGGGAATTGCTCTGGTGGGCGTGGTCCTTTGGGGAACACTCTCCGGATCCATGCTTCCGTTTCTCCTGCGCCGGATCGGAGCGGACCCTGCGACATCGTCCGCCCCTTTTGTCGCCACTCTGGTCGATGTCACGGGGCTCATCATTTATTTCAGCATCGCCCTGGTCATCATGCGCGGTGTAATGCTGTAGATTCGCCGCCGATCTCATGTCGAAGGTTGCGCTAGCCCAACGCAACCAGCTTCGACCGTATCGTCTTTCACACATTCAGCGCCTGAACATCCGCCGAGAACTGCGGACGCTACGGCACGGCTCGGGCCTAGCGCAGTTTTCGTTCCCAGTGCATGCTCCGGGATTGCCGCCAACAACGCCCTAGGATACAACTGAGTCTGCAAACCAAAGCTATGTTTTCGATTCAAAAGCTATTCGGGCGCGATGGCAAGTTCTACGATTTACTCGAGGCGAGCGCACAACAGGCTGACAGCAGCGTGCATCATTTGATCGGCCTTCTGGAAAAGCTTCAACAGAACGAGACTCCTGCGAATCTGGAGGAATTCGCGCATAGCCGGCGCGAAGACAAGCGGATCACTCAGGAACTGACCGAGCAGCTTTCAAAGACGTTTGTCACCCCTTTAGAGCGCGAAGATATCCAGGAACTGGCCGCTGCTCTTTATAAAATACCCAAGACGGTGGAGAAGATAGGTGAACGCATTTTGATCTGTCCCGGGAACGTGCGCGGACACAGTTTCCAAAAGCAGATGGAGCTGCTCGATCAGGCGGCCGAGACAGTTTTAGCCATGGTGAAACAGTTGCGCAAAGGCATCGACGCCCGCACGGCACGTGAAATGAACACCAAACTACAGGCAATTGAAGGTGACGCGGACCAGCTTGAACTGGACCGGCTTCGCGATCTTTTCCAGGGCAATTACGAGGCGAAGCGGATCATTTTCTTGCACGATCTTTACGGCCTCCTGGAGAAGGTGATCGACCGCTGCCGGGACGCCGGCAACATCATCCTGCAGGTGGCGCTAAAATATTCGTAGCAACCTCATCGCGTGCTCACGCTCATTTTTGTCGTTATCGCTGCGGTCGTATTCGAATACAGCAACGGCTTTCACGACGCCGCAAACGCAATTGCCACCGTTGTGTCGACGCGAGTCCTGACACCGCGCAAGGCGATCGCCATGGCTGCCTTTTTCAATCTTACCGGGGCGCTTTTTGGCGGCGCGGTTGCCTCTACTATCGGAAAGGGATTGGTAGACACAAATATTGTCACGATGACCACGGTATTATCGGCGGTAATCGCCGCGTTCGCCTGGAACATGATCACCTGGTGGTTCGGATTGCCCTCTAGTTCGAGCCATTCGCTCATTGGCGGTCTTTGCGGAGCTGCATTGGCAGCTGCGCGCGGCGACTGGTCGGTGATTAAGTGGGATGCTGGCGTCTGGCCCAAAGTGGTTGTGCCAATGATCACGTCGCCTTTTGCCGGATTTATCTTCGGCGCGCTGTTAATGTTCGTTCTTTTCTTGGTGCTCCATCGATTCACTCCACAATTCGTGCATTCGCTGTTTGGAAAACTACAGATCTTCAGCGCGGCTTGGATGGCTCACAGCCATGGATCGAACGACGCACAGAAGACCATGGGCATCATCGCGCTTGCCCTCTTTACCGGCACAAAGGCTGGAAGCTTAGATCATTTGCCCGGCTCCCTGGCTTTTCTAAAAACTCCGACCTTCACCCTGCCGGTTTGGGTCATTGTGCTCTGCGCGCTAACGATGGCTGTTGGAACCGCTGCCGGCGGTTGGCGCATCATTCGTACCCTTGGGCATAGCATGGTGAAATTGCAGCCGGTAAACGGATTCGCCGCGGAAACTACTGCTGCCGTGATCATCCAGGCCGCGAGCTATTATGGCATTCCCCTTTCAACTACTCACGTGATCACAACTTCGATCATGGGCGTCGGCGCAGTGAAACGTTTCGGCGGAATGCGGTGGATAGTCGTTGAGCGAATCGTTTGGGCTTGGATTTTTACGTTGCCTGCCAGCGGACTAATTGGCTATGCACTGGAACGGGTTGCCAGTGTTTGGCTTTGATTCGGTGCGCGCGAAATTTTTCAGGTCGCGCCGTTTACTATCCCAACTCGGTGCACGCGGTCACAAGTTGTCCAACCCTTCGATCACTTTCTCCATACCGCTGGCGACGAGTGTGAATCGATCGTAGTCGAGTTTGTCGGGCGTATCGCTCGATGAGTGATAGTACGGATATCGAAACGGCGCGGTGTCCGTAACCATGATGGCTGGATAACCCTGCTGCCAGAATGACCATTGATCCGACCAGCTAACGCCGGGAACAAACCAGGGAAGTGACGCGCCTTCGGATGGGATCTTCGCATGCTTACGGAAGAGATCGATGACGCGACGTAGTAGCGGTCTAGAATGAAGGTTGCTGACGAATCCGATAAAATTGCCGACCCTGGGATAGAAATAGCCCAGCACACGCGACGGATAAACTTGCGACTTCGCCGCATCGGAAAAATAGCCGATCGTTTCAAGGCTAATCATCGCCGAAATCATGTCGCCGTGGTTCTTGCATCTGCGGGCGTAAACCAAACTACCCATATCGCCAGACAAGAAATGAGGCGGCTCCTCATTTACGAAGGCAACGAAGCGCAGCGTTTTATGAGGCGTCTGTGTCAGACGTCGTTCTGATTGTTTGACAGCAAACCGCCGCGCAAGCGCGAGCATCGCAGCGACGCCGCTCCCGTTGTCGTTTGCACCGGGCGAACCAGATACTGAATCGTAATGTGCTCCGATTATGATGACGGGCGGCGGACTGGAGCCCGCTGTTCCTCCGCCTCCTGGGATTTCCGCCTCGATATTGTGACAAGTCTTCCCGCGCACCTCGTAACTGTCTCTTCGCGTTCGCAGTCCGGCTCGCGAAAGAGAATCTTCGATGTGGTCGGCGGCAGCGTTAAGTTGCCCGTAACGCTTCATGTTCCGCTCGCCGATTTCTCCGGCCAGTTTTAGCACGTCGGCCCGCAGCTCCTCGCGCAGAGCAATCTCATCTGCTGAAAACGGCGCGGCCTTGGAAATTTTTTTTCCAGGCATTCTCATTCCAAACCACCAAAGTAATACGAGAATCGCAGCGACGGCGATGGAGATGCGCAGGATGCTGGAAGGAATTCGCAACAACACGTCATCATCAAATTAGAGGAGAATATCGCTTTAGTGCAAAGCGCCTTCCGATGGATCCGCGGAGCGCATGCGGCGCGGGCGTACCGTTCGGCGACCCGCCGAACGGCTGCTAATTGGACAAAATCCCGCATCGCACCCGGCCATATAGCAGCGCGACTAGATTGTAGAGTTCACGATCAGCGGCCGAAAACAGCACGCCAGCGGCGCACGCTCCCCGGAGCGCGTATCGATTACGCGATCTTTCTTCGAAAGCGCAACGCGCACAGAGCAAAAAGCAGGATCGACATCGCGATTAAAACAAAAAGGTTCGGCCAGTATTCAAAGAAATCAGCTCCGCGCAAAATAATGGCGCGCATGAGAGCTATGAAATAGGTCGTAGGGAAAAGCGTGCCGAGCGCGTAAAAAATCCAAGGCATGGTTTCACGCGGGAAAATGAAACCGGAAAAGAAAACGCTGGGTAACAGAAATACCATCGACATTTGCAGCGCCTGCATCTGGTTCTCGGCAAAGGTCCCAATAAGCAAACCAAGACTGAGCAAGGCAAACACATACACCAGCGTCGAGAACAGCATCCCCACGAGATTGCCGACAATCGGGACGAAAAACACAAAACGCATGATGGAAAAGAGCACCAAGGCCATCGCCATTCCGATACACAAATACGGCACCAGTTTGCCGAGCATAAGGCCCGCGGGACTCAAGGGACTTACCAGCAATTGTTCCAACGTGCCGCGTTCCCTCTCGCGTACCAGCGCCATCGCTGAAGCCACCGTCGTTCCGATTTGCAATACAATGCCAATCACCCCCGGTACATAGAAGTTCGGGGCGCGCATCGCCGGGTTGTAAAGCATCTGCGGCCGAATATCGATTGGCACATCTTTCCTCCCGCTCTCCCGTAAAAGCGACTCGAGCGATTGGGTCAGGGCAACCCCGAGTCCAGTGTTGAGGGCTTGCAGCGCGGTGGTGGAATTGGATCCATCAACGAGCAGTTGCACCTGCGCAGAGTGGCCCGCATTAAGGTCCCGGGTAAATTCTGGCGGAATATCCAACGCGGCGTAAGCGCGGCCTTTCCGCATTTCACTCTTCAGCTCCTCCAGACTATGCACTTCGCCTACCACACGGAAAGTCTCGGTATTCACAAACCGATCGATCAACTGGCGGCTTTCAACGGTGCGGTCTTCGTTCAAAACAAGCATTGCCATGTGTTTCACGTCGTTGTCCAGCGCGTAACCGAAAGCAACCATCTCGATCAACGGCGGAAAAAACATGAAGAACAGCGTCATCGGATCGCGCCAGACAACAATGAATTCCTTAAAAAGGATCGCGCCGAACCCGCGAAAGAATCTGGATTTCACCTTCATACCCTTTGACCGGCCGTCCGGAGCGCAGCGAGGGACCTCGCGTCACTAAACAAGTTTTTCAAACTACGTTTCGTTGAGTTTAGACCGCTTATTCTGAATTGGTTTTGGTAGGACGCGCATTGTAACCCTGTGAAATCCTCCGCGTTGGTCAGGATGACAATCATTGGTGTTACGCGACCTTTTGTTGTCGTTCGGCAGTGTGCTTGGCCGAAAGTTCGACAAAGACGTCCTCCAGCGACGGGCCTATCTCGTGAATTTCGACATGGGCGACGCCAACTTTGCGCAGTTGTTCCTCGATTTGTGCGCGTTTGACGGTGTCATCGACGAGCAAATGCATCGATTGACCGAAAATTGTGGCGCTGCGCACTCCGGACATCTCATGCATGCGGTGAAGTGCCGCGGTCACGTGGTCGCAAGTCACGTCGAGCCGCCGCGTTCCGGGCGGGTTCACTTCGGGAAGTTTCTTCAATTCGTCGGGCTCGCCGCACACGATTAACTTCGACATATAAATGTAGCCTACGTGATCGCAGCGCTCCGCCTCGTCCATGTAATGGGTCGTTACAAAAAGCGTCATGCCTTTGCCGGCGAATTCGAAGAGTAGGTCCCAAAGCTCGCGCCGCGCGACCGGATCAATTCCCGCTGTCGGTTCATCGAGGAAGAGCACGGTCGGTTTGTGCATCAACGAGCAAGCCATGGCCAGACGTTGTCGCCAGCCTCCTGAAAGCTGGGCCGCGCGCCTGTTGATGTACGGCTCCAGATGCGTCGTTGCGATCATTTCGTCGCGACGCCGGTTCAATTCGTGACCATTTAGGCCGTAAAGCTTTCCCGCGAAGATGAGGTTCTCATTCACGGTCAGCTCGTCGTAGAGCGAAAATTTTTGCGACATGTAACCGATCATCTCCTTGATAGGTTCGATATCCCGCACAACGTCGTGACCTCCGATGCGAGCCGTGCCTTCGCTTGGCTCCAGAATCCCGCATAACATCCGGATCACGGTTGTTTTCCCGGAACCGTTTGGACCGAGAAATCCAAAGATGGATCCTTTCCCCACGGAAAAGGAAACGTGATCCACGGCTGTGAATGTGCCGAAGCGTTTCGTCAATCCGTCCACTTCGATCATCGGCTCAGCCATAAGAAACCTCACGAGGACGCGAACGCATTGAGGTGGATCGACTCGTCCTCAAGCCAATGGCTGGCGCTCGTAACAACGCGTTGAGACAACGCGTTCCACCTTGTCCTGTGTTCCAGATTCATTTCATTTTTCGATCTTTATTTCACATTTGGAAAATAAACATCCGCCGCCATCCCGGCGCGCAAACGATCGTCGTCGCTTGGCAAACGAATCTTCACTCCGAACACCTGTTTGATCCGATCCGCGACGGTTTGCACGTTGCGAGGCGTGAACTCTGCCTGTCGATTTATCTGTTCGACGACGCCATCGAAGTCTTTGCCTGGAAACGAATCGACACGGACGCGGACGTGCTCGCCAAGTTTGATCAAACCGAGCCACGATTCCGGGACGTAAACGCGCACCCAAAGATGGCCGGTCAGAATGAGCGTGGCGGCTTCGCGATTTGCCGGCAACACGTCGCCGACTTTAACGCTGAGGACCTCCAGGATCGAATCGGCAGGTGCGGTAACCTGCATTTCAGCCAATTGCGAATCGATATCGGCAAGTTGCGCTCGGGCCATAGCAACACGCATTTTGGAAGCGGCGACATTTTTCTGCTGCGTTGTTGCGGAGCTCGCCGCTCGTTCCGCATCACTGGAGGAGACAACTTTGCGTTGTAGCAGGTCCTGCTGACGCTTTGCTTCATCCTGCAGGAATACCAGCTGCGACTCTTGGGCATCCGCATCGTGTAGTGCGGTGTCAATTTGCGCGGTGGCCAGATCGCGCCGCGCACGCAGCTCGGAAGCATCGAGTTGAATGATCAACTGCCCCTCGTGCAAGTGATCTCCTTCCCACGCGAAAATTTTCTCAACTCGGCCGCCGGCGCGCGGGCCCACATGCGCTTCGTCCACCTCGATGGTTCCCGAAACGGCCTTCCCACGAGCGCCACAACCGGCAAGCAGGAGGAGTAACGTCACCGCCGCCGCGAAGCGCATCCACTCTCCAGTTGGGCTAACGAATAACCTATTCACGCCTTTCGTCCCTTCGGCGTTAGCGCGCCTTCAAGGATGATCTTGAGGATCCCGGTGTATCCATCTTTCGGCATCATTCCGAGCTCCTCCATTTTCGGCGGGTTCATGATCGATTGAACCATCGCCAACAGCATTTCGATGATCAGCTTGGCCGGAATATCCTTGCGCACCATTCCGGCCCGTTGGCCATCAATAAAAAATTTTCCCATGTATCGCTGGATTAATGCCGCCCGGCGACGTTCCACCTTTCTGAAGACCTCCGGCGCTTTCTGGCGCATATCGCGCACGAAGGGAGGCTTGATCTCGTCTAATTCGCGTCGGGTTCCGGCCAATAACTCCCGCAAGGTTGCCGAGAAATCGTCCGGATGCGCACGTGTAACTTGCTCCAGGGTTGCTTCGACGCTTGTCAATTTATCGGCCAGTACCTGCTTCCAGCAGGTCGAACTTGCCCGGAAAATGCGCGTAGAGAGTCTTCTTACTGATACCCAGCTCCGCCGCCAGATCGTCCATGGTCACACGACGAAAGCCGTGACTGAAAAAGTGGACCCGCGTTGCGTCGACAATGCGCTGTCGTTTGGACTCCCGCTTTCGGCGTCGCGAGCGTAGTTTATGCGTGCCACTCATGTCTACCGATAGGTTTAACATATTAAGGAAACCATTCCAGTGTATTTAGTTTCCTTACTCAGGAACCCCATCGCAACAAGCGAAAACCTTTACAATGATTACGCTGAGATCCTAACCTGCTGGGAATGGCCGGTTATTCGGGAACACCTCTGCCACGAAAACTCGGAATCAAACCGGGGCTGACTGTCGTTCCCATCAACCCGCCCGGTAATTACCGTCGATTGCTCGATTCCTTACCCAAAGGCGTAACTTTCTCCGAACGAATAAGCGCGGGTTTCAGTTTTGCCCATCTATTCGTGAGACAGTACACCGAATTGGAAAAGAGGTTGCCGGTCCTACGCGCGAAAATCGCCGACTCCGGGACTCTGTGGATTTCCTGGCCCAAGAAATCCGCTAATGTGCCAACTGATGTTACGGAAGACATGATCCGCGCGCTGGCGCTACCTCATGGACTCGTGGACGTCAAAGTGTGTGCGATTGATGAAACCTGGTCCGGACTAAAATTGATGGTGCGCCGCGAAAATCGGAAAAAATCAGTCGGATAAAGCCACGTATTGGCTTGGCGTTGCAGTAACGTTGCAGCACTACGGTCGTAGTGATAGCAATGGTAGTTCCCGAAGGGATTTTATGCACTCCCCCTGTCTGTTCGAAGGGATCTCGCAGAGGTTGGTATGCCTCCTAGCTAGTTGCCGACCACTCGTAAATTCGCCGTGCGAAATAGCAGCGTTCCCTTATAAAAATGGTGTGGATTTGCACGGCACGCTGAAAAAGCATTTCGGCTACGATCAGTTCCGACCCCTGCAGCAGGAAATCATCCGCGATGCGCTGGCGGGACGGGACGTGTTTGTGCTCATGCCAACCGGCGGCGGAAAGTCGCTTTGTTTTCAGCTGCCGGCACTGATACGTGACGGGCTCACCATTGTGGTGTCGCCGCTCATCTCGCTGATGAAAGACCAGGTGGACGCACTGCAAACCAGTGGAATCGCGGCGACATACCTGAATTCGACGCTGAATCGAGAGGAGGCCAAGGCGCGCTGGCGCGGACTGCATCGCGGTAATTACCGAATGCTCTATGTCGCTCCCGAGCGCTTGATGCTCGACACTTTCTTAGAGCAAGCAATCAACTGGAACATCGCCCAATTCGCCATCGATGAAGCGCATTGCATCAGCGAATGGGGCCACGATTTCCGACCGGAATATCGCGAACTGAAAAAGCTGCGGAGACATTTGCCCGATGTGCCGCTGATGGCGCTGACAGCGACGGCGACGGGACGAGTGCGCACCGACATCGTGAAGGAACTGAAATTGCGAGACCCGTGCTGTTACGTCGCCAGTTTTAACCGGCCAAATCTCACGTATCGGGTCGTTCCCAAATCTGGACCGTACGAGCAACTGCTCGCTTTTATCCGCAGTCGGGCTAACGAGAGCGGCATCGTTTATTGCGCCAGCCGCAAAAGCACCGAATCGCTGGCGCGGAATTTGAATGAGGATGGCGTAAGCGCGAAACCATATCACGCGGGACTGACAGCATCCGAGCGCACGAAACATCAGGAATCGTTTCTTCGTGACGACGTGCGCGTGGTCACCGCGACAATCGCCTTCGGAATGGGCATCAACAAACCAAACGTCCGGTTTGTGGTGCATTACGATCTGCCTAAGAACATCGAGAGTTATTATCAGGAGACTGGCCGCGCCGGACGCGATGGATTGCCAGGCGAATGCGTTTTGCTCTTCAGCCCGAACGACGTTGCCAAGCAATTGCATTTCATAGAGGAGAAGAGTGAGAGCGAAGCTCGCATTGCCAGGACGCAACTTCGCCAAATGGTCAATTTCGCGGAGACGCGCGAGTGCCGGCGCGCAACGCTTCTCTGGTATTTTGGTGAAAACTATCCGGTCGATGGCGCTGGCGTCGGCAGTCATGAAACGCCGCGACAGTTTTCTTGCAATGGTTGTGACAATTGTCTGCAGCCGCGAGAAACATTCGACGGAACGGTACAAGCTCAAAAATTCCTTTCCTGCGTCTACCGAGTCCATGCCAAACATGGTTTTGGATTCGGATTGGGGCATATCGTCGATGTCCTTCGCGGCGCCGATACAGAGGTTATCCGGCAACGAGGCCATACCCAGCTGTCTACTTACGGTATCGGCAAGGAATTGAAGCGCGGCCAATGGCAGGCAATTGGTCGCGAGTTGCTGCGCCTGGAACTTGTTGAATGCGCGCCTGGCAAGTTCGCCACCCTGTCGCTTACGCCAGCTGGCATGGAGGCGTTGCGGAAACGGATACCGATCGTTTTGACCAAACAGGTCCACATTACCGAGAAAACCACGCGAGCCAGGACCGGCGCGATTGAATGCGACGAAGCTTTGCTTGAGCGCTTGCGTCGCCTTCGTCGTAAACTGGCCGACGAACGCGGTGTGCCCGCTTACATCATCTTTTCTGACGTTTCCCTCCGCGAAATGGCACGGAGTTATCCGACGAATTCAATCGAGTTTCGCCGCATTCCGGGCGTGGGCGAACAGAAGCTGAAGGCTTTCGCCGAACCGTTCATTGAGGACATCACCGATTACCTGGCGGGAAATCCACGCCGGACGTTTTGATTGCAATCGCGCATGGAGCGGCGATGCCTGCCTTCCCCAAGAACTAGCCGTCTGCTTTACCCGATTCGATTGGCGCTTCGCGGAGCGCCGCAATCGCCATTCGATAGCGCTCGTCGATGTCTTTCTGATCGTTTGCGTTTATGGCCCCGGCAATTCCGTCATCGCGAATCCAGCGGGCATGATCGCACAGGGTCCGGCGATCGCTTTGCCGCATCAGATGCGGAGCGACACGCTCCAACACATCGAGCAGCCGTATGGTCACAGCGACGCTGTGTGTACCGTACTGGCGAATTTGACTAAGAGACGACCGGGCGATACCGGCGAAGTCGGTCGCGTCGGTAACAATGCGCAGTTTGCCTTTGGAATCACAACGCCAGCGGGAGGGGATCTTGCGACCGCCAACACGAATCAGAGCGTCGCCCAACCATTCGATACATGTAATGGCCGTGAAGGGATCGTTGACGCCAGGCGACAAAGCGCGGACCGCAACTTCGACCAATTGATCGATCGAGTATTCGATGTCCTGCGTCGGCGTGCGCTGCTTGCCGAAGAAAATCGCGTCGCGAATTTCGTCGCGTAGTCCATCGTCCAGCTTGGCAGCGGGCACGACTTCAGCGAGCAGTTGGCATTCGGCAAGAAAATCGCCCGGACGTCGGACTAACCGAATGATAAGATCTCGCTCTTGCGCCAGCTCCAACAGCCTTTCCATGGCGATCGCCTCGATAAAGCCGCTCCGATGCGAATGGACCCGTCCCGGGTGACGCTGAAACTCTTCGGGAAGCTCGCTCTCTTCATTATCGTTTGCTCCGCGTCCGGCTTTTTCTGGAAAGAGAGTGTCGATCTGATTTCGCAGCTCAGAAGCAACGCGAGCGATAACGTTCTCCGCGATGATGGAACTCGATATGTGGTGGATGAAAAAAATGAGAAAACCGACACTGACCAGAGCGAAAATTACACCACAGGTGACAGACAGAAACGGGACGACTGTCAAGTTGTCGGTCCCGCGGATGGCCCGCAGCACGAGCAGGCAATAAAGGAATGTTGCGACGAACGCGCCCAGCACAGTCTGAGTACCCCAGTCGTTCATGAAATTGCGCAGGAGTCGCGGCCCAAATTGCGACGAAGCAAGCGTAAGTGTAACGACAGTGATGGAAAAAACGACGCCCGCGACGGTGATTGTCGAGCTGGCGATGGTGGCAAGTACGTTGCGCGCACCTTCCGGGCCGCCAGCCCAAATCCAGGCAGCATGGCGAGCCGACTCAGTGTTGACAGACTTGTCGATGTGAAGTGTGAGCGCCGATAGACCGATCGCTCCGAGGGCGAGCAGGGACGGAAGGAACCAATAGCTTGCGCTTAATTTTTCCCAAACCGTGCTGAGGAAAGTCCTTATCATTGGGCGCCAACTAATTGTAGCAGAGTAAGATCGCAGCTGCGATAGGGAGCGCGCCTCGGAACCTTGGCAAACGTAAGTCAGCGCATCGCTCAAATTTTGTTGTTGATCAAACAGAGACGGCCATAAACTGCAGGCGCACCAGCAGGACCGTGATGAAAACATGGATGCTCCTCGTCATCGCGTTTGCCGCGAACCTGCCGTTTTTATCTGGCGCAGCTGACAACTTCAAAGATCCATCGCCTGATGGAAAATTTGCAATGTTGTTAACCGACGACCCAAAAGAAGAAGGCCGCGTGAAAATTCAACTCGTCGAGGTCAGTTCCCGCAAAGTCGTATTGGATTTGGCTCTCAGCGGACATCCTCACGATGAGGATTGCAAAATCCTGTGGGCGCCGGATTCGCAAAGATTCGCTTTCTACGAGGCCAATCGACGAGGGGGCAATACCATAGCCTATTTCCGCAACGACTCCGGTTTTGCTGAATCATGGTTGCCGGATTTGCCAGGTTGCGCGACAACCACCGAAAGGAAAGAGCTCCAAAAGTACGGACTCCTTAAATTCATTGAAGCCGATACTGCGCCAAAACAATGGCTCGAGTCCGGTGCACTCATCGTATCGGAGGTTCAGGGATGGGAAACCAATAACGGGTATCTGCGAGGGTGTACTCAGACTGTGACGATAACGTTTGATGCCAAGCACAAAGGGGCGGTGCAACGCGTGGCGGACAGGAAAACGAAAGATTACTAGATAGCGATCACGATGAACCGGCTCCACCTTATTCCCAGCTTCAGTCTTGTGCTTTGCACCGCCGCGCTCGCAGGCGATTTGCATCCGATCGTTGAAGTGCAAAGCGGCTACCTGCTCGGCGCCAGCACTGAGGGAAAATGGCTGAAAGCGGATGAAACAGCGAAATCGATCGCGGACGAAACCACCTACCACGTTTATGGATTAACGGAAGCGCTCGGCGCAGCAAAAGCGGCCAAACCAGAACCGACAGACGGCCCATGTGAAGAAACCCTGGCTGTTTCATTATCGCCAAAACCGGAAAAGGGCGTGATCGCAATCGCCGCTCTGTGGAACGCTCTGCCACGAAAACCACGCGTGGCCGATCCAACGCAGAAAGTTTATTTGGATGCGGTACGTGACTTTTTAAAAACAAAAGGGATCGAGCAACCCAAAGCGAAGATCGAAAGCATTCTCCGCATCGACCTGGACGGGGACGGCGAGGAAGAAGTGTTGATTAGCGCAACGAACTATTTCACGAAGAATGGCAGCGTCCCGATGCGTTCTCTGGCGGGAAGCTACTCGATGGTGTTGTTGCGCCGAGTCGTTTCCGGCAAAGTGAAAACAGAGCTTATCGAAGGCGAATTCTACAAAAAACCCTACTCGGGCGACGACGGAAGCTTCGACGCGCCGAACGCTTACAAAGTGATCGCCACCCTGGATCTAAACGGCGACGACAGGATGGAAGTGATCGTCGCTGCCAGTTATTACGAAGGCGAAAAGATCACAATTTATCGATGCGACCCCAAAAAGGTTGAGGCTCTTCTTTCTGTGGCTTGCGGTGCGTGACGCTTATTTCTTCTTCAGCATTCGTAACGCTTCCTTTGCTGTCGCCGCGTATTGACCCTTCGGCTCCAGTTTTAGAGCGTCTTCATAATACTTTCGTGCGCGCGCGAAGTCTTTCATCTCGGCGCTGATCTGTGCGAGACCAATCAAGGTCTCAATAGATTTCGGATCGAGTTGGTGCGCTTTTTCGAACAACTCACGTGCTTTTTCCCATTCGCCAATGTCAGCCCAATAGCCGGCCGCATCCTTGAAGCCCTGCGGGCCATTTGGATATTGTTCGGTCGCCAATGTCGAAATTTGGAACCAGCGCTTATCGTCCTCGGCGTTCTCCTTTTTCTCGTAGTACGAACCGTAATCGTGCAACTTCTCAGGAATGAATTTCTCAGCGGGTTGCTTTAGCGGTTCGTCTTCCCATATGAGCTGCTTCGGATGCTCGCGGGCGTACGCAACCATCTTCTTCAACGTCGACAACTCTTCCTCGAAATTTCCGCTCTCTTGTTGAATGAAGGCGAGCCCGCACCAGATGCCGAGGCGATCCGGGAATTTGGTGGTCGCTTCACCAAGGAGATCGGCCGCTCGCTTGATGTTCGCTTTATCTTGCTCGAATGAAATGCTGCCGGCTTCTTTGCCCGTTTTCTTATCCGTCAGCTTAAAGTCGCCCGGCCCGGCTTTCTTCCTGGAGATATTCACCTGGCGTTGATTGAAGTAATAATTCGCGCTGGTGATCCACGCATCTGGATTGTCAGGCTCCTTCTCACGCCACTCGGTTAGCAATGGCTCGATCTTCTCCTCCGCGTGCTGATCTTTTAACTGGTCGTAGCGGGCAGAGTAGGTCGTCGCAGACTTTGGTCCGATAGAAACGAGACTTTTTAGAACGTTCTCAAGTTCACCGGAATCTCGTTCGTAGCTTGCCTTATCTTGCGAGGTCAGAACAATGTACGCGACTCCGCGCGGAAGTTGAACATAGCCGACCCGTTCCCATTGCGAGTAAGTGCTCGTAGCAGGGTATTCGTTGATGAAGTAGCCGTGGCCGTCTTGGGTCTTGCCGGACGCAATTTTCTCCTTTGGAGTGCCATGCTGCGCTTTCATTTCCTTGATTGCCATGGCCACAAACGCATCTGCGCCTTCCCACTGAGGGCTGGCCATCTTCGCGTACATCACCGTCTTCGCGTCCGACCATGACGAGCCTTTGGGGTAAAGAACGCACGGCAAGTCTTGTCCTTTGCCCGACTCAGTATCGATGACCCAACCTTCGGGAGCAGTGATGTTAAAGCCGGCTTTCGGGCCATGAACAATTGCGCCACCGGATGTTTGAGCGAGTACCATTGGGCAGATGGCCACGAGCGCGATGCAGGCCAGAATGCATATTTTGCTTTTCACTTTCGAATGATGTTTCCATAGCCGGCGATCATTCATTGATGTTGTCGAGGCCGGCAAATTTCCAGCCGCTCCTGGTTAGTTCGAAAATGAAGCGAACCGGCGCGTTTTCCATGTCGTTCGGGGTTTCTTTGAACGGGCAGTAGATCTCATACTGCTTCGTCGACTCTTTCCGTGGTTCAGTTTTCGCAAAACACTGGACTGCATCTGCTTCGCCTTTGAAGATTTCATCATACCGGCGGCGGAAGTCCTCTTTGTTCTTTACCGCTCTTACCCCATAAGGCATCGACAGTGGGAATTTCGTCATCTCCGCAACGACAGCCTTATCACCATCGACAACCGCGGACTTAAACTTGTGCCAGAACTCCAGGAAATCGGTGTGGACTGCTCTATTGCCCCCATCCGCCGCAGATGTGGAAAAGCCGCAGCCCATCCCGAACACGACCATGAAGACTAAACTACAGAGGAATTTCATCTTCCATTTTCATTCGTTCGACTTGTTCTTTTGTAACCACGAGGCACGTCGCGTCGCCGCCCGCTTCTGCAATAACAAACCTTGCTGTTCACCGGCCATTGCCAGGTAATACGAAATAACAGACCGCCGTTATCGATACAACTAGCCTGGCTTTCATTTTTTGAGATTCGCAGCCTCATCAACGAGCGCGGTGATAACTGCCTTCAGCGACGTCTTATCGTTGGGATAAATGATGTCGTCAATGCGCCACCCGTTTTCCAAATGAACAAGTTGAAAAACGAGCACTTGTTCTTGCTCCGTACTCTCTTCGTTAAATAACTTGAAGCGCACTTCAAACCGACCGGTGTGCGGTGACGTTGCCTCGGTGATGTGAAGCCTAAAGTTAAGTCCCTCGTCGAAGTCCTGTGCTCCAATAATCGGGTCGAAGTCGAGGCCGCAAAGGTCCCCCTTTGGACAGTCCCGCTCCAGCTGCGCGTTCTGCAAAAATAATTTGGTTAGTTCGGGACTGAAATATTTCGACAGCACAGCGCGATTGCCAAGGTTAAGCTCTTTGTGCTCCCATGGTCGATGAGCATCATACAGTGCGCGAATGACTTCCTCGGGGCTGTTTCCTGCGGCGAACGCAGATGACCCGGCGATCGCGAATAATGCGATAACGAACGTCCGATTCATTGCAGAGTTACTATTCCTTGTTCCAGATAATCATCTACGTGAAAAATGCGAACGAAGCTAAGGGGAACCAGCGACATGGAAGGTAAAACGACCGGCAACGGGCCAGGGAGCGCGGCAGTGAATTTCAAATCTCTGGCACTCATTCTTCGAGTTGCACCGAGTCCATGATGCGATTTATCTCGTCCTTTAACTCGGGCTCAGTGTTGAGGTTCGAGGTAAAGGTGATCTCCAACAGCTGACCTTTATAGGAAGTGGTGAGGAAGCGCGTGTAAACGGGACTGTGCGAATAATCCTTCGTTCCTTTAAGCATCGGAACGTAACGCCAGTCCGCCCACTTGCGGCCATCGATACTCACGATGTCTTTCTTGAGCCATTGAAGGTGCGAATCCTTCGGCAGCCAGTTAAAGCCTTTGCTGTATTCGGCTACGCGCATTTTCAAATAGCCTTCCAGCTTGTCTGGTGTGAGTCCGTGGGTGCCACGCAGCACTTCTCCCCATGCGCCATCGGGGCCTGAAAATTTGGCAAGCGTTTTTGGAGTCTTTGGATCGGCAGGGTCGCGAGAAAAATCCGGCGGGATAGCGAGCTTTAGCGTGCCATCCAGGAGACTAACCGTAGTTCCCGATGCTTTGTTATTCGCGCCATCGCGCCTGTTGCTTGAATTGGAAGCCTCTTCGCCGGTCGCGTTCGGGTCACCTTTCGACGCCGCAACTGCCGGCGCTGATCTTGCCGTGTCCTTCTCGCCGGTCTCCCAGGTATAACCAACATTCCCGTCGGAATCGCGGATGAGCTTCGCGCCAACGGCCACGACTCTCGCAGCGGGCTTTTCTCCGATGGGGATTACTTGAACGTAAAACGAAACTGGTTTGCCCTCGCTCCGCTGCAACACGCCCATCTTTTCGAGGTCTTCCCAGGCATGCCTGCCGCTTACCGTCTTTTTCACAAATCCCAACTTCACCAGCGCGTCGTGGGGAAATTCCACCATCCCATAATGGTTAGGCGTGGCCGTGTCCTTCAACAATGCGCGGTAGGTATCCTCGCCGATCTGTTCCGATCCCAAGATTTTGGGAGTGACTTCGATGCGAACAATCCTGCCTTTCCAGTCGACCTTGTGTTGCTCGATGTCGATAAAGCCATACGCCTTGTCATCAACTGGCAGCCCGAGCCGCGGCGGCGCGATCTTTTCTTTAGCCGGCGCATAATCCAATGAAGCAGTACATGACCTCATTACGCGCTTGCGAGAACATCGGCATTTCTGTGTGGCCGATGTATTGAGCCTTTCCCTGCGGATTGATGACAATCCAATATTGCGGCAGCTCTTTTGGGTTGATCTTCTTATCAGGAACTTTAAGCCGAACGTGCAGCCAAGTCTGTCCATTGCGGCGCTCGGACCCCACTCTTTCAAATGGCGGTAGCTGCCGGTCAACCATGATTGGCACATGCGCCCAGTTATAGAGTAGCCGGTCGTCCGGACTCCCGGCGTGCCACGTCTCACCATCGGAGCACACCCACGCCTTGTCTTTGATCACAATGCCGCGCATCGGCACACCCGATTTCACGCCGGGCTCCATCGCTAAATCAAAATCTTCACCGGAAAGAAGTCCGTGCAGCTTGATAGTTTTCTTAAGCGGTGACTGTGCCGTTCACCGACCACACGCCAATCTCCATGTTTTTCATCGCGGCATTCACGAGCGGATCGAGTTTTCCTTCGCCACTCCAGCCGATTTCTTTTGCGGCTTGGAGAACCCGGATTCACTCGTCAACAGAACGAAGGCGGCAACTACCCAAATCCAGGTGGCATTACGAGGTCTATCTTTTTCATAAACTCCTCCATATTCGCAAAATAAGTTTCGGGAGTATCTGGATCCTATAGCCGCCGATCGATGTTTCCTGCTTAAGTCCCAAGGCGATCGCGTAACGGTCCTCAGGCGAAGCGGTGCCGTGGATGACATGGAATTTCTCGGAATCGCCTTTGCCGTTTGCAAGGGGTTCGAAATCAGGCGGACCTGCTTCCTTCAGTGCCGTTGCAATTTTGTTCGACTCATCCTTCGATAGGTTCATCGCGCGTTGGTTTTCGTAGTGAGCAGGGCTTTAATTTTTTCCATATCCGGATGAGTGATGCCTGTCTCCTGAAACTCTTTGAAGTCATCCAGCACCACTTGGCCAAAGGTTCGCTCACTGCCACGAAGCTTGGCATCTTTATTTTCCAGGTAAATGGCTTTCGCTTTGTTGAACTGGTTGTCGAAGAGATAACCGTGGGCGAGTTTAGTTTTGATGATCACCGCGTCGTCCGGCGAGAGCTTCAGAGCTTTGAGCGAAGCGCCAATCGCCTCACGCGGTGTTCGATTGAAGAGCTGATACCTGGCCAGGGACAAATAGTAGTCTCCGTCTTGCGGGTCGAGTTTAATAGCTTTCCGTACATCCTTGACGCAGTACCGTCTGCTTCTTCCTGGGTAGAAGTCACCGCGGACCGCATAATTAACAGGTTCTTTGCCGTTGAGTTCGATCACGCGATAAATCGGCAATTGCTCCGTCGAGATCGCCCTTGGCTACTTTGCCCCCGGCGCGAGAGAAATAAAAGCCTACGTCTTGCGAGCGATCTCGATCGCGCGGGTGAAGTCAGCGATCGCGCCGTCCCAGTCATGTTTCTCCTGCCTCCGCCGCTTCCTCAGGAAGCGGAATAGGGGTTGCCCAGTTTGGCGATAATTGGATGAGTTTTCGAGTGTTGAAGTCGAAAGCTTCGACCGTATCGCCGGCGGTACTGTCAAGATGCGTGCTGAAAAATATGAGCCGCAGCGGCCCTTCAAACAGAAACGGCCCATCTTTGCTGCCGGGAACTTGTAGGGGATCGAACGATGGAAACCCGCGCAGTCTGCCGATTTCAGTTTCCTGTCCCGATTTCGAATCGCGGAACCACATGATCCAGTTGAGTTCATCCTCAGGTCCCCCGCCCTCCTTGCCCTTGCGCCAGAATATTTCACCCGCATTATCCGGTGCTTTGACCGTTTCCGGTGACCGATTTGTTCCATTTGCCACGGCATCGAGCGCGGTCGTGCTCTGGTGTTGGTCCTGCTCGGCGCTTCCGGCCGTCGCAGCAGGCCACGCCGCCTCTTTCGATTCAGCTGTCGGATCCGGTTGCGGCGAATCCTCCTCGCCGCCTCGCGTGAAAGCTGGCGAGCTTTTCGCGCCGGAATACCAATCGGGCGCAGTGGCGAGCCTTTTTAACCTCTTGCCTAACGGATCGACGCTCCAGAATTCACGCATATTGTTTGGTTTTTCGCGGGTAAACACAATCGTCTCGCCGCTGGACGCAAAAATTGGATCGCTATCCTGTCCCGAATCGTCCGTGGTCAGTTGTCGCAACAACCTCCCGTCTTCCCGGTACAAATACAGATGAGAATGACTTGTGCCGTTCGGCTGCAGGTAGCGACTCGCGATCACGAGTTCGGAACCGCCGCGCGCCCCGGTCGCTGTTAAAGCAAACACGCCAGCGAAGACAACTCGCCTAACGATCAATTGCATTAACATGGAGGGAACTACTCTTTTGATGAAATCTTCTTCTTTGAAATGATTTGGAATTTTCCAGTTTTTTCATGAAAGGCGACTGTGAGTCGATACGTAGCCTCTCCAGCGTCGACCCCGCGAAAGATAACAGATTGCTCGAGCAACAGGACACCTGATCTTACCCAGCGGACCGGCTTCAGCCACTCCCTGCGCACGTCGCCTTCCATCTCGATTTCAAGCGGTGTCATCCACGTGCCGTGCTCGTCGCCTTGAACCTCGTCCGCCGGTTGCGCGTTTTCGCTCGCGGGGACGAGTTTGTCGCCGCGCAGATGGTAAACCCAAGTCAGACCCCACCGCGCGGTGCTGGCATAAAATGCACACCATTTGGAGTTCCGGGACCAGGTAAGGCCTGTTTGCTCCGCGCTGCCGTCCCATGGAAGCTCGGCGACGACCGACTTCACTGGTAACGAAACCAAGTCAATCGCTTTAATCGTGCTGGCAAAATATTCTTCTTTGATTCCCTGTTCGAGTGCGGCAGAAGCCTTTCCCGGGTCGCTTTTCTCCGCTGGAAACATTTTCCGGTACGTCTCAACGTCATATCGAATGCGCATCGCGAACTTCTTATTCGGCGAAACGTCACGGATCCTTTCTGCGAATGCTGGGCTCTGCGCCTCCCGCTGCTGGACTGACGCCGAAGGCTCCTGGGCATCGTTCGGCTGCGGCAAAATCAGCAGGGAGGCAAGTAGACCCGAGAATCGAAGCGTTTTCAGGAATGCCAGATTAAGAAATTCGAGCGTGCACAGTCAATCGCGGCCTTGATATCGTCCATTCCATGAACCGCGCGCGACTGGCGATAACCACGATGGCGGTTTTGTTCGGCGCTTCGGCCTACGCGGTAAATCCCTATCTGGATGCGCCAAACGATGGGCCAGTCTCCGCCAAATTTCGGGGAACGGAATGGGGTGATGATATCGGCAAAGAGGAAATCCCGCTCACTGGGCAAGTTGTGACAACCCGCCTGGCGAAAATGGCGTGGGGCGCGGTTTTCAAAATCGAATTTGCCGATTTGAAATCGCGCGCGGAAAAACGACGCGAAATTCGCCCCGACTACTTTATCGTGACTGACGACCGGATCGTCCTGCTGAACGAAGAAAGCAATGACGCTGCCGCGAAAGAGATTTCGTCACTGGACAAACCGCCAGAATTCAAGCCGAACGACATTTACGGCATCACCAGCGGAATCTTCGAACACCAGGAGGGAGAATGGAAAACGACAATCCACGTGAAAGGCGACCTCTGTATTTATGAAGCGAGCCATCCGTCTGGTCACTTCAAAAAAATGATTTGGAAAAAAGGAGTCGGACTGGTTGAGTATGCCGGCGGATATGGTGCCCACGCCGACGGGTATCGGCTGAAACGCACTACGCTAAAAAGCGCGTTGTGAATTACGACAGCCTTCCAGAATCCTGACGAGTTATGGAATTCCTGCTTAATTTACCTTCAGCGATTTCCTTCTTCATCGTATCGGCAGTTACTACCCTCGTCGGCCTGAGCGGCCTTTACTTCGTGCGAAAGAAGTATCCGACTGAAGTGCTCAAAGACAACCACGAAGTCGCTGCAATCATCTTCAATGCCTTTGGACTATTTTACGGAGTGATGGTGGCGTTTGTCGTGTTTGTGACTTGGAGCGGATACGACGAGGCAACTAAAAATCTCCAATTGGAGGCTAGCGAGGCTCTGGATATTTTTCACAGTGCCGCGGCATTCCCCGAACCGACCAACAAGATTTTACAGCAGGGCGTGAGAGATTACGTCGCCTCGGTCTACAACGACGAGATACTAAGGCTTGCGCAAGGCAAGATAAGTCTTCTTTCTGGCGGAGGCCATAGCCAGCTCGCGATGCTGTTCCATCAGGTCGACGCCCAGACAATCCCAAACCGGGAACTTTACGCCGAAACACTACATTGTTTAAACAACCTCGCCGAGTACCGGCGACTGAGAATATTTGCAGGGAACGATACCGTGCCAGCGGTTATCTGGGGGGTCATGCTGATTGGCGGGATGTTCACGATCTCGTACACGTTTTTCCTGGGAATGAAGAACATCAGAGCGCAATACATCATTTCATCTACGCTAACTATTACGATCAGTTTGATCTTGTTATTGATTTACCTTCTTGATCATCCCTTTACAGGGGCGAGCAGGGTAAGCATCGAACCCTTACGGGAGGTAATCGAGATCATGCAGAAAGGGGACACGTCCTAACGCGCAGGCAGTTAATCGTCCCCGGGATCTGGAAACCGTCCGTCCTTAACGCCGCTTCTTCTTCGGCAGATTTTTTCGCTTGGTCTTGGCCATTCTGCGAAGCTCCGATTTGCTCATTGACTTGTACATGCTTTGCGAAGCGCCTCTGAGTGAAGACGTCTTACGTTTGCCACGCTTTGCCGCGAGAGCAGCGCCGGCCGCCATTTGTTGTTTCTTTGATTTTGCAGGCATACAGGAATAATTCGTTTCCCGCGGGTAAAATGGACTGAACTTCCACCGCGTGCTGCGGGGAGCACGGACTCACCCCACGGGTCGCAGCCGCCACAAGAAATAGGCAGGCACACCACTCAACACGATTAGAATGCCAATTCCCGATGTCGCCGGCGCGAGCCACGAGAGATCAATAATCAAGAGCCCCGATAACACGATAGAAACGATCGGCACAATTGGATAACCCCATGTACGATACGGTCGCTCTGCATCTGGCTTCTTTCGCCGCAAAAGTATCAGGGCGACAACCATCAGGAGGTAGAAAAGCAAGTCCGCCGAAACGATGTACTCGAGCAATTGATTGTAAACATTTCCGTAACTCACTTCATGGGTCACTGGTTTCATCTCAACCGTGCGCGGCAGCACGAGAAACGCGGTCCAAATTCCCTGCGCTGCCAGCGCCGCCGCGGGCACGTGAAAGCGGTTTGTGCTCGCGATTTTTTGAAAGAATAAACCATCGCGCGCCATCGCGTAGTAAACGCGCGCCCCGGCAAGAATGAGTCCGTTGTCGCAACCAAAGGTAGAAATCAGGATGGCTGCGGCCATACACATCGCGCCAGGCCGACCGAACAAGGTGTTCATCATTGCCACGGCGACGCGATTCTGCGGGGCGTGTTGGATTTCCGGAAACGATAAGACCGCCAGATAAGCAACGTTGGCCAGCAAATAGAGGGTGACCACAATGCCGCAGCCTCCGACAAGGGCGCGCACCAAATTCTTCTCCGGATTGCGCACTTCGCTGCCAATGAATGTCACGTTTGTCCAGGCGGTCTGGGCGAACAGCGGGCCCACCATGGATCTTCCAAAAAGCAGCGCGAGAGCCAGACCGCCCGTTACCGTGAAACCAGGCTGCGCCGCCTGCGGGTCCCAGCCGTTGGCCCAGGAGTTCCACCAGGCCGAGTTTAGCGCCGCGGAACTCGCCCTCCAGCCTAACCACAAACCGATTACCACCACGGCAGCCAGCGCCGCTGTCTTTGCAAATGTAAATACGTTCTGGACGATCTTGCCAACCTTCAGTCCGCGCGTGTTTGTCCATGTAAGCAACGCGATCAACGCAACGGCGACCAGTTGTTCAGAGGACAAACTGATGGCGTAACTGCCTAACGATATTGGCGCTACCAGGTAGTGATCCGGCGAAACTGCTGTGACAAAAACGCCGAGAAACTTCGCAAATGCTATGGCTACGGCAGCGATCGTCCCTGTCTGGATCACCAGGAATAGCGTCCAGCCGTACAGGAAACCGAGCGATGAACCGTACGCCTCGCACAGAAAAACATAAACACCGCCCGCGCGCGGCATCATTGTCGCCAATTCCGAGCAGCACAATGCGCCAGTGATCGTTAACAATCCTCCCAGCGCCCATGCGAGCAACAACCACCCGGGAGCGCCGGTCAATCGGGACGATTCGGCCGACACAATAAAGATCCCCGATCCGATCATCGAACCGATTACGATCATGGTCGCGTCGACGGGTCCGAGTGCGCGAACCAGGCCGGGACTATCGCGTCGGTTTTCGACCAATCGGTCCGGAGTAGGATTAGAGGATCCTGTCATGTTGAGCAGAGCGAAACATCTCCGGCTGTTTACCAAAATTCATTGGCAGTGTAATCTGAGCTTCTTCGCGTCGCCAAGAATGACAATGCTTTTGTTATCTCGAACTTTTCGGCGCGCTGATTCTGACCCCTTCACGTTCGAGCCGCGTGCGCAATTCCCGCGCAAACTCGACCGCTCCGGGTGTGTCACCGTGAACGCAAATTGTTTCACCACGCGCCTCCACATCGCGTCCATCCACGGAGCGCACCTTGCCTTCGCGCAGCATTCGCAAAACCCGGTCCGCTGCCTCCTTTGGATCGCGCAACAACGCATCGGGTCGCGTACGGGGAACCAGCCAGCCGTCGTTTAAGTAATTTCGATCCGCGAAAATTTCGCGCGCGATTTTCAATCCTGCCTTTCTTCCCTCCCGCTCCATCGCGCTGTTCGCCGGAGCAAACAGCATCAACGAGGGATCGACTGCGACTGTCGCGCGCGCAATGGCTTCGGCCATTTTCTCATCGCGAACTGCCATGTTATAAAGCGCGCCGTGCGGTTTGACATGGTCGGGTCGAACGCCGGCAGCAAGCGCTAACGATTGAAACGCGCCGATTTGATACACGAGTTGCGCGAGCAACTCCCCGGCGGGAACATCAATTTCTTTCCGTCCAAAATTCTCGCGGTCCGCAAGACTAGGATGCGCGCCTACCGCAACGCCTTTTTCTTTGGCGACGCAAATCGAGTCGAATATCGAAGCTGGATCGCCGGCATGAAAACCGGTGGCGATATTCGCGGAGCTGATCAGCTCGAACAATTCGGAATCGTATCCTGAGCCTTCCCCAAGATCTGCGTTTAGGTCGACGAACAATTTCATGAAGTCTTCAGACTGAGACCGATCCTGAAACGCTCGAGATCACGTTCGCGTTGCAGCAGGAGGAGATGCGCTTCCGCCAGCGACACCTCGTAAAATCGAACGCGATCGCCACCGCGAAGTTGCGCTGCAATACCAAGATCCAAGGTGATCACGTGCGATATTTTCGGGTAGCCACCGATGGTTTGGCAATCTTGCAGAAGCAAAATCGGTTTTCCACTCGGCGGGACCTGTATCGTTCCGGGGGCGACTGCTTCCGAAATGAGATCGACGTTATCCTCGCGTTCCAGTTTCGGATCATCAAAGCGGACACCCATCCGATCTGAATCGGACGAAACGGCAAACGATTCACCCGCGAAGCATTTAAGCGTTGAAGCGCTAAAGCGGTTCCAATCCACACCGCGGATGAAGCGCAGTGTCGGTTTATGCTTCGCGGGACTTGCCCAGTCGTGCGGCGCGCCCCATGACGAAATTCTTTCCGTAGCCGGCGGAGATGATCCTGACAGGGGACCAAGAGACAGGATCTCTCCGTCACGCAAAGCGCGCCCTTCGATCCCACCGAAATTCGCTCGCAAATCCGTAGAACGACTAGCGAGAACAACCGGTTCGTTCAGTCCACCCGAAATAGCCAGCCAACATCGGCAGCCGATCTGAGGAGGGCCAATCTTCAATTCGTCTCCAGCGCGCAAATGTGCCACATGCCCTGCCGGCAAGGGTCTTGACGCAACTTGCACATCGAACTCCCCGCCGCACCAGGCGACGACTCGTTCGTCCTGGAACCGCAGGCGCAAACCGCCTAGCGTGACTTCGAGTCCGGCGGCGCCTTCAGCATTACCAACGAGCAGATTCGCTACGCGCAATGCAAAGCAATCCAGCGCGCCACTGGTCGAAACCCCAAACTGCCGAAACCCTGTCCTACCCAGATCTTGCACACTTGTCAGGAATCCTGCCTGGATTACGATCGCATTCATCGAATTGTCATCCTGAACAGAGCGAGTGATCTCTGGTTATTGTCTTGCGTCGGTGAAATGACAATCAGAGATGTTTCGCTTCGATCAACATGGCAGGAGGCATTCGACAATTCAGTTTTCAACCGATTTTCTGGCTGCCGTGGCCCCGGCAAACTCGGCAAATGCCTCTCGCGTGATCACATGAAACCGGACCCGATCGCCTGGACGCAAAAACGCAGGCGGATTTTTCATGGGATCGAATAACTCGATCGGGGTGCGGCCGATCAGATTCCAGCCTCCCGGCGAGCGCAACGGATAAATACCCGTTTGCGCGCCACCAATTCCAACTGAGCCGGCAGAGATTACTTTCCGCGGCGTCTCCCGGCGCGGGGTCGCTAATTCTTTTGGTAATCCTGTGAGGAACGGGAACCCGGGGACGAATCCAATGCAGGCAACTCGATACTCCGCGGTGCTGTGGAGATCGACAACTTGCTTTGTCGAGATTTGCGCGTGACGGGCGACATCATCAAGATCGGGCCCAAACTCGGGATCGTAACAAACTGGAACTTTGACAACGCGCGAAGGCGATTGTTTCAGCCGGCGGGCGCTAACCACACCTGACACAGCCGCGCGAATACGTGTCGCTATCCAGTCAAACACTTTGTCCGGCGTGTCGGTCGATTTGGCGGTCCCCATCGGATCAAAAAAAACTGCGACGCTGGTGTAAGCCGGCGCGAGTTCAATCACACCGGGGATCGCGGCTTTGCGAAGATATTGAAAAGCTCGGAGAACCTCGTCGAGCGTTTCCTCGGGGCCATCGTGGAATTGCTCGCGCAGACGAACAATCAATGCCGAATCTCCAAGGGGAAAAATTTCCGGTTCGCCAGCTGTCATGTTGAGGGGAGCGAAACATCTCTGTTTATCGTCTGGGTCACAACCGGGATGAAGCTAATCAGAAATTCTTCGCTTCCCTCAGAATGACAATAACTGGAGCGGCAACATGACGGCCCCAAATTCATTCGACGCGCTTCGCTTCGATCTCTATGTCCACTGCAACCGATTGGCTGATTCCCGAAATCGTTTCGGTCGCTGGAGCAAACATCAAATTGAACTCGCGCCGGTTGATTGGATCGGTCGTCACCGCCCAGCGTGTTCGGCCCGTCTCATTGATGGGCGTCACCAGTTTTACATGCAACGTCATCGGTTTGGTCACACCATGCATCGTTAGGTCGCCAATGATATCGCCGCTTTGCGGACCGGTCCGCTTCACGCTCCGGCTCTTGAATGTCATCTTCGGAAATTTTTCAACGTTAAAGAACTCCGCACTGCGAAGATGGTCATCCCGTTTCTTGATATGCGTGTCGAGGCTACTGACATCGACTTGCACCGTGACCGAGGAATTCTCGGGACGCTCGCGGTCGACTTCAATCCTCCCGCTGAAACTGGTGAATTTGCCACGCGTCGTGCCAAGGAACTGATGCACACTGAAACCAATGGTCGACCCGGACTGATCAAACTTATAGGCCTCCTTCGCCGACGCGACGCAAGGCCAGCAGGCGATTTCAAACGCAACGAGCAGAATGAACGATCTCACGTCTTACTTTTCTTCGCCTGTGCGGCGAGCGTTTTCAAGAGCGGCGTGCGCGAGAGCGGTAATCGTCCAAACAAGTTGCCCAGCGCAAACGCCGGATCCGGCCTCAGCTTTTTTTCATCGTGCACACCGGCGATGCGTGCCAGTTCCGTCTCGAAATGCGCTACCGCGCGCAACGTAGGATCGTTGGTATCAAGGTAATTGAACGCCCGGCGCGACAGATTAAACAACGCAGGCTCGCGATGATCGCGCTCGGTGCAAATTTCGATCAACTCAACAAAGTAGGCGGCAGCCTGCGTGCGCAGATAGTTGCTCCGAATTCCAGGAAACGGATTCTTCAGGACTACTTCGGCCAGTGTGTGCAGATCGGATTTACGGCTGCGCACAAGGGAAATTTCAGCCTCGAAAAATAAGTCCAATTTCCCGGCAAACGGGCTTTTGGGACGGCGTGCGCCCTTGGCGATTGTTTGCACGCAACCAAACGATTCGGTGCACCACGATACGATCAAGGTCGTATCGCTGAATTTTCGTTTCCGAAGCAGGATCGCCTCAGTGCTTTCCATCCACTACAAAGCATCTCATACAATGTCATTCTGAGCGAAGCGAAGAATCTCTGACTACGATCCAGCGATTCCACAGCCAGACCAGAGATGTTTCGCTCCGCTCAACATGACAGCGTACTTGTTAGGATTATTTCGGCTGCGTGCTACGAATGCAGGGGAAAAGCACCTCGTGCGAAAGTTGATGATGCGTGGTCTCTTTCTTGATGCCCACCAAAGCTACTGAGACGGCGCGCGTGCCGGAAGACATCAGTGGGCGACAGCGTCGCATGCCAGTAGGGGGCATCACGTGGCGCCACACGTTTCGCGCACTGCGATATCCCAATTATCGTCTGTTCTTCTGGGGCCAACTCGTCTCGCTGTCCGGCACGTGGATGCAGCAAACGGCGATGAGCTGGTTCGTTTATCAAATCACGAACTCGAAATTCCTGCTGGGCTTCGTCTCCGCAGTCGGTTCCGCGCCAATGGTGCTCTCGTCAATCTGGGGCGGCACGCTGGCTGATCTCTATCCGAAGCGTTCCATTCTTGTGGCAACACAATCGGCACAGATGATCTGTGCATTTGTGCTCGCGGCCGGGGTATGGCTTGGATTCGCTTCGCCGCTGTTCATTATCGTCGTGGCAGCGCTCAACGGCACGGCGATGGGTTTCGATATGCCCGCGCGCCAGGCGTTCACGGTCGAAATGACCAGCCGCGAAGATTTGTTGAACGCTATATCGCTTAACAGCTCGGTCGTGAATGGTGCGCGCGTTGTCGGGCCATCAGTCGCCGGCCTTTTGATCGGCGCCGTAGGCGTCGGAATGTGTTTCTTTTTAAACGGACTCAGTTTTATCGCCGTAATTGCCGGCTTCCTGCTAATGCGGCTGCCGGCGTTTACGCGCAAGATTGAGGTCGTCTCCGCGGGCGAGCACGCCTGGAAGGGAATCCTTTACTCGATCAAACATCAGCGTGTACGCACAATTTTGCTGCTCTTTTTAAGCATCGGAATTTTCGGCTGGTCGTACACGGTTCTCATGCCCGCGTTCGCGCGCGATATTTTGGGCCGCGGCGCTAACGGCTACGGCGTGTTGATGTCAGCCAGCGGCACGGGCGCCCTCATCGGAGCACTCGCAGTGGCGACGTACGGCCATTTGTTTGTGCCACGCAGACTTGCGCTGGGCGGAGTCTGGCTCTTTGCGGCGAGCCTGTTTGCGCTGGCGCTCACGCGTAGTTTCTATGTCGCTCTGGCGTTTCTTTTCGTCGCTGGTTTCGGCATGCTGTTGTTTTTCTCAACTTCGAATACTCTGCTGCAAACGATCGTCCCCGACGAAATGCGCGGACGCGTAATGGGGGTGTGGTCGCTCGTGTTCGGCGCCATGATTCCGCTTGGTGGCCTCGAAGCCGGTGCGATCGCGCACTGGGCAGGCACGCCTTTCGCGCTCGGCTTCGGTGCGATCATCTGCGCAATTTCCGCGCTGGTAACGCTATTCGTGGTGCGGCGACGCGAGGCACAGCTCGCGTTTTCGCCCAAGCCGGGTTGAGCGGACAATTTCGTAGTTGTGCTCCGCGGCATTGTCGGCGAAAAACGCGCTCGACACGGAATCTGCAACCGCGAAATGAGCGTTTACACCCTTCACCTCATTATCGTCTTCGGTTTGGTGGCGGCGGTCTTCGCCGCGTTTTTGCGAGAATGGCTTTCGCCAGATCTGGTAGCGCTGAGCGCGATGGGTGTGTTGCTGGTCTCCGGCGTGCTCACGGCGGACGAGACATTCAGCGTCTTCAGCAACAGCGCGCCGATTGTGATCGGTTGCATGTTTGTGATAAGCGCCGGCCTGGAACGGACCGGTGTAATTGATTCCCTCGGGCGCGTTTTTACGCAGATGGCCGGAACGACGGAACGGCGAGCAGCGCTCGCTCTTGCGGCGTTGACGTTGCCACTCTCCGCCCTCATCAACCATTTGCCGGTGGTGGTGGTGTTTGTGCCCATCGTTCTGAGCCTCGCGCGCAGTACGGATTTGAAAGCGTCGCGTTTGTTGATTCCGCTTTCCTATTTCTCGATCTTCGGCGGCACCATTACGCTGATCGGGACCTCTACGAACCTCCTTGTCGATGGAATTGTGCGACGCCGAGGGCTTGCACCATTTGGGATGTTCGAGATTACACCGCTGGGAATTATTTTTGCCGTTGTCGGTGTAGGATATCTGCTCGCTTTTGCGCGCTATCTTTTGCCCAAAAGGGAAACGCTCGCGGCGCTTATCGGCGGGGAAATAACGAGACAATTTCTTACCCAGGCCGTAATCAGCAAGGCGTCGCCTTTGGTCGGCAAAACAATCGCCGAAACCCCGCTGGCGCGATTGCGCGAAGCGCAGATCATTACTGTAGTGCGCGGCGGCGAACGACTCGATACGCCACTGAGCAGTTTGCAATTCGCCGCCGGCGACCAACTCCTTCTCGAAAGTTCAATCGCCGGGGTCAGAGGAATCAGGGAAATGTCCGGCGTGGTTTTTCAATCAGAAGCCGACCTTGGTCTTGAAGCCATCGGCGAACAACAAAGCATCCTTATGGAGGGGATTCTTGGGAACCGCTCCACATTTTTGGGCAAAACGCTACACGAGCTAAATTTCGAGCAGCGTTATGGGGTGCTCATTCTGGCTGTGCATCGCCAGGGCGAGAACCTGCGGGAAAATTTTCAAGACGTCGAATTGGATTTCGGCGACACGCTGCTGGTGCAAGGTCCGCCCGAAGCAATTCATCGACTCATGCAGGAGCGCGACTTCCTCAGTCTCACCGAACCAACACAACGTGCGTTTCGCAGACACAAAGCGCCGCTCGCCGTAGCCGGAATTCTCGGGGTGATTCTATTCGCTGCATTTCACGTGCTGCCCATTGCCGCGCTCGCGCTCATCGCCGCAATCTTCGTCGTTCTCACTGGTTGCCTCGACATTGAAGAGGCGCGGGGAGCGATTCAATGGAGAATTCTCTACATGATTTTCGGCATGCTCGCACTGGGTGCCGCCATGGAAAAGACCGGGGCCGCTCATCTCATCGCCAGCGGTGTCACTGGAGCGGTCGGGCATTTCGGGCCGCGCGCCGCGCTTTCGGTAATATATTTGCTCGCAACCTTTCTCACCGAGCTGATCAGCAACAACGCCGTTGCTCTATTGATCACTCCCATCGCGTTCGAGATTGCCGCGACGCTGGGAGTAGATGCGCGACCATTTGCTATCGCGGTCATGTTTGGTTGCGCTGCGAGTTTTGCCACACCCATCGGACATCAGACCAACACCTATGTCTTTGGCGCCGGGGGTTACCGCTTCGCTGATTTTCCAAAAATCGGTGTGCCACTCAACATCATCCTCTGGATTGTAGGAAGCATTCTCATCCCAATTTTCTGGCCATTCGTGCCGAAATGATGATTCAGCCAGTCGGTAGAGCCGCCACGAATCATCGTTGGATTCTCGTTCGTGCCATACGAATATCGACACCTTTCGTAGGTAAGAGCCTTTGGGACCTTAGGCGTCTCGTGAATCATCGCAGTCGCCAGACGCGGTCGTCTCGTATACCCTGCCATGGCAGGTACGAAGCCGCAGAGAGAGCTGATATTCTTTATCGTTCGCGACGGCTTTCAAAAAAATATCCCAGTCGCGGAACGATTCTCCTCGACGCGCCAAGGCAAAAGGCTGCAAGTTGCCGGACCTGCATGGTACAATCTTTTCCTGGCAGTGACGATGCGTGAAGCTGGCCTGAAGGAAATAATTACCGAGAGCATCCGCGATTTGCGAAAGTTTCCCTTTGTAATGGCGCGTTCGATTGCAGAGGCGTGAGCAGCTCAGCGATTGATGATGTGCAGCGCGCGCTTATCCACGTTCAGCGCGGCTTCCCGCACAGCTTCGCTCAGGGTCGGGTGTGCATGGCAGGTGCGGCCGATGTCTTCGGAACTGCCGCCAAATTCAATTACGGAAACGGCCTCAGCGATTAATTCCGATGCAGCATGGTGCAGGATGTGGGCTCCAAGGATGCGATCAGTTTTTGCATCGGCAACGAACTTCACCATTCCTTCTACGTCATCGATGCAGAGTGCCCGGCTGTTGGCGCGGAATGGAAATTTGCCGATTTTTACTTCGATCCCCTGCTCCCTGGCTTGATCTTCAGTGAGACCAACGCCCGCAAGCTCGGGATTGGTGTAAATGATTCCGGCTATGGCGTTGTAGTTCACGTGGCCGGCTTTGCCCGCAATGATTTCGGCGCACGCTATTCCTTCGTCTTCGGCTTTATGAGCCAGCATGGGGCCGGCGATCACATCACCGATGGCATAAATGCCTTCGGCATTCGTGCGGTAATGTTCGTCCACTTTGATCCGTTTCTTCTCATCCAACTCGACGCCCGCCTTGTCCGCACCGACGCCATCTGAGAATGGGCGACGCCCCACTGAGACGAGTACCTTGTCTGTCTCAAATTTCAGTTCCTGGCCATCTTTCGTTGCGGTGACAGTCGCGCGACCGTTGTCCACCTTCACGGCGCTAACTTTTGCTTCGAGGTGGAACGTCATACCCTGAGCAGTGAGCAAACGCTGAAGCAGGTTCGCCAGCTCGAGATCGAATCCGAGGGCAATGCGTGGCAAAAATTCCAGCATTGTCACTTCCGAACCGAGCCGGCTCCAGACTGAGCCGAGTTCGAGCCCAATCGCACCGGCGCCAATCACGACCAGCTTCTTCGGCG
Organism: uncultured Verrucomicrobiae bacterium; assembly: GCA_963807435.1. Taxonomy (GTDB): domain Bacteria; phylum Verrucomicrobiota; class Verrucomicrobiia; order Chthoniobacterales; family UBA10450; genus Udaeobacter. Next base: position 127,574 of record CAWECA010000010.1, on the reverse strand, counting down.
GCTCGGTGAACTCCAGCGCTTCGGTGCTGCTAACGATCGTTTTGCCGTCAAATTTAGCGAATGGCAATTCCATCGGCGCGCTGCCGGTCGCGATAACAATATTCTTCGTCTCGACTTCCTGTGTCTCGCCGGTGGACGATTTGACGGAAACTTTTCCCGGTCCGCTGATTGTGCCGAGTCCTTCGATCACCGTCACCTTGTTCGTCTTCATCAACGAGCGCACGCCGGTGTTGAACGTCTTGACCACCTTGTTTTTGCGCTCCTGCATTTTCGCGAGATCGGCACGTGCGCCGTCGACAACGATTCCGTGCTTGGCGGCCTCCTTTTTGACGAACATGAAATGATCGCTCGAAGTGAGCAGCGCTTTGCTCGGGATGCACCCCACGTTGAGGCACGTACCACCCAATGCCTTGTCCTTTTCGACCAGCGCGGTCTTTAACCCGAGTTGCCCGGAGCGGATCGCGGCGATATAGCCTCCTGGTCCGGAGCCAATGATAACAACATCAAATTTTTCCATGATTATTTTCTCTCATTCTGACCGAAGCGAAGCGAAGTGGAGGAATCTATGTTATTTCTCCCGGCAACGCTAAAAACACCAGCCAGAGATGTTTCGCTTTGCTCAACATGACAAGGAAATCACACTCTGTTGTCATTCTGAGCGAAGCGAAGAATCTCAGACCATTTCTTCCGTCACCCATGGCCGATCATACAACTTTGGCTGCTGATCCCAGTCGTCGCTCAGATCGAGCCATCTTGGGTTTGTTTTTTCGATAAGCGCAATCTTCCTGCTGCGGCGCCAGCCCTTCAGTTTCTTCTCGCAGGCGATCGCGTCGTTCACGTTGCGAAAGTGTTCGATCCAGACGAGGCGGTTCAATTGATAGCGTTTGGTGAAACCGTCGACTTCTCCATGCCTGTGCTGGTACAGACGACGCGCGATATTATTCGTGATCCCGATATACAATGTCGTGCGGCGTTTGTTGGTGAGAACGTACACCCAATAATCGTGGTTGCGCATGCGTACGGAAGAATTCGAGATGTTTCGCTTCCCTCAACATGACAGTGCGGGGAGGTCAAAAATCCAGTGGCAACTTCTTCGGATCCTCAATCCATTCCTTCACCTTGATGAGGAAGGTAACGGCTTCTTTACCATCGATGGAGCGGTGATCGTAGCTTAGCGCGAGATACATCATCGGGCGCACTTCCACTTTCCCATCAACCACTACGGGTCGCGGCATAATTTTGTGCATCCCTAGAATCCCGCTCTGCGGCGGATTCAAAATCGGCGTGGCGAACAGCGAGCCGTACACTCCGCCGTTTGTTATTGTAAACGTTCCGCCCTGCAGATCTTCAAGCTTCAGTTTCCCATCACGCGCCCGGCCCGCATAATCGGCAATGTCGCGCTCCAAATCGGCGAAACTCTTCCTGTCTGCGTCGCGAACGACCGGCACAACCAATCCGCGCTCCGTACCAACTGCCACGCCGATGTCGTAGAAGTTGTTCTGAATGAAATCGTCGCCTTCGATGCGGCCATTCACGACCGGAACCGCCTTGAGCGCTTCCACGCTCGCCTTAACAAAAAACGACATCAGCCCAAGTTTCACCCCGTGCTTTTTTGTGAACTCCTCTTGTTTGCTGCGGCGCAATTCCTGCACCGTGCTGATATCGCATTCATTAAATGTGGTCAGGATCGCAGCGGTGTGCTGCGCCATTACAAGTTGCTGCGCGATCTTTCGACGTAACGGCGACATTCTTTTGCGGGTGAACCGGGTTTCGCCTTTCGACCGAGCCTCAGAGGCTTCATTGGTTGCATCTTTTTTCGCAACCGCCACATCGGACGATCCGGCCTTGCCGCGCATCTCGACGGCTTTCAAAACGTCAGATTTCGTTAGGCGGCCGCCTGGCCCGGTGCCAGCGACTTCATCCGGCTCAATCTTTTCTTCCTCTACAATACGGCGCACCGCAGGCGAGAGATCTGTAGCGGGAGTCGTTGACTCCGGTGGAGCGGATTCCGCGTCTGCCGTCGGTCTGCCGCGGTCATCGCCCGCAGCTACAGCTGCCGCTTTCTTTTCTGGCTTGGATTCTATCTTTTTTTCGGCAGGTGCTTTCTTTTTCTCCGGCGGCTTCTCGTCCTTCTTTCCTTCGGGTGCCCCTTTCGAATCATCGATTACAGCAACGACCTCGCCGATCTTTACGTCCTGCCCTTCGGGCACCTTCGTATCCAGAATACCGGACTTCTCGGCCACGATATCGGTAGAGACCTTATCCGTCTCGAGTGCGAAAAGCGGTTCGCCTTCGTTCACGAACTCACCGGACGTCTTATGCCATTTGGAGATGACTCCACTGGTCACCGATTCCCCGACCGACGGAACTTTGACTTCGATACTCATCACAGAGACACGTAAGCTAATCGAGCGTCGCGGTCGAGATGGCTTTCGTCAACAAACCGCGGAATTAACTCAAGAGCTGGCGCTCGAATAATGTTGGAGCGCAAATTTCCAAAACACCCGCGACAGCCAGAAAACAATTGTCGACGCAACGATGAGATGCAGCATCAGCGGAACCGGTTGACCGAAGGATTTGATCAGCAACCTGGCTGGAATGTTCGCAACGATCACCACCGGAATCACCCAGCCAAAAATCAATCGAAAAAGTCGCGGGAATATGACGTCCGGGTAACGAGCGATATTGAGAAAGTTGAAATAGCCATAGACCAGCCCCTGTGCTCGAACGATCCAAAAGCTCACCGCAGCCAGGCCAAGCATGATTGAGTAATGCACGGCAATGCCGAAACAAAGCGCCACGATATAAAGAAGAATGGAGAGCACGCTCGGCACCATGCCCAGCTTGGACAGCGAGACGCAAACCACCGCCGCGCCGAGAAGTGCGTTCACAATGCTATCCAGGGAGAATTGTTTCGTCGAAACCGCAAATTGACCATCGATCGGCAACACCAGAACCGAGTCCAATTTCCCAGTGCGCACAAGCTCGGGAATATTTGCCACATTCACAAAAAAGAACGCCTGGAAAAGCTGCGCGATGATCTGGTGCGTCCCGACCAGCAACACCACTTCCCATTTCGTCCAGTCGCCGAGGTGATCGACGTTCCCAAAGATGATGCTGAAAAAAATGATCTGGCCACAGAACCAAAGGACTTCCACCGCCATCCACAGCAGGAAGTTGGCCTTGAAGCTCAGATCCCGGATCAGGGAGTTGCGCAGCATGATGGAATAAATTTCGATGTAACGGCGCATCGAGATTCTCATGTCGCGCCGTTGGCGTGAAGTCAACCCGCGCGTGTGCTGAATCAAAAAAATGCAGTTCCCGGTTGACCTGGTCCGGCTTCACCGGGAGAATGAAATTACACCGATACTCGATGGCTCCGCGAGCCATGACTGGGTTCGCGAGTTCGTCCGTCGAGACAGAGAAAGGAGTGCCCCATGCAGCAGCAGAATTATCTCATTATTGCTTCCTCGTTACTTCTATTATCGCTGGCGCAGATCGCTCAGGCCGATCGCTTTTATTCTCCAACAACTTTCCCCACCGGGGAACTTCCCGTCGGCGCGGTAGCCCACGACTTTAACCACGATGGCCTGCTCGACCTGGTGACCGCCAATCGAAGCGACGATAACATCAGCGTATTGCTAGGTTTGGCCGGCGGCGGATTTGCCACCGCGATTAACTACGCCGTGGGAAACCAGCCATTCGCGGTCGCCACCGGCGATTTGGATGGCGATGGAGAATTCGATCTCGCGGTTACGAATTCATCGGACGATTCGGTAAGCATTTTTCTCGGTCAAGGGGACGGCACTTTCCACAGCCCGACGACTTTCGCGGTGCAAACTTCTCCGAGCGGCATCGTCATCGCCGACTTCAATCACGATTCAATTCTGGATCTTGCTGTGGCAGCGCATGGCTTGACGCAGGCCAACCAGGGCTGGGCCGCGATCCTGCTTGGTCTCGGCGACGGCAGCTTTCAGAACGCCGTTCTGTATCCCGCCGGTCAAAACCCTCTCCGTCTCACGGGCGTCGATGTGAATGGAGATGGTAACCTTGATCTCGCTGTGGCGGATGAAAACGCCACCGACACGCCTAACGATCTTGCTATTCTGCTCGGGAATGGCGATGGGACCTTCTCCAGCCCGCTTCTCTCTTTCACCACTGGCACTGCCACCGACGTGGCAGCGATTGACTTGAACGGTGATGGGAGGCTCGACCTCGTTATCGCCGGAGGAGATAACAAGATGGTAAGTGTTCGCCTCGGCAACGGTGACGGCACCTTTCGTTCTCCACGCAACATGGAGACATCTGGCGTCGCAGAAACTGTGACGCTTGCTTCCCTCAATGGCGATACTGTGACAGACCTGCTCGTTGGCGGCAGCGACGGCGCAAATGTACTGATTGGAACAAGCGGCGGCCGCTTCCAGTCTGCAACCACTTTTGGAGTTGGAACGCAGTTTGCGCTCGCAGCCGACTTTAATAACGACGGCGCCCTCGATGCTGTGGCTGCTGGTGATTTGTTCTCCGTAAGTCTGTCGTTAGGAAAAAATGACGGCACGTTCATCGCCGCTCGCGTCTATCCCGGCGATACGACCATCCACACGGTGTCCTCTGGCGATTTCAATCGCGACGGAAACGTCGATCTGGCATTGGGGAAGGAGCCGCCGAATACAATCAAGGTTCTGACTGGTTCCACCACGGGCATTTTCACAGCGGGTGCCAGCTTCGGCACGGTGGAACCAAGCAACACGATCACGGCGGATTTTAATGGCGATCGAAGCCTTGATCTTTGTCTCGCCAGTACAACTGCGATCGATTCCGGCGCCAATCTTTACCTCGGGAATGGCAACGGCACATTCGGTGCGCCACAACGCTTCAACGCTGACACCAACCCGCTGGCGCAAGTTGCCGCCGATTTTAATCGCGATGGTCTGATCGATCTCGCGACAGCGAACGCTGCGACGCAGGACATCAGCATCCTGCTCGGCAGCGGCGACGGCACGTTCCAGTCGCCCGTAAATTATCCCGCGCATCGAAATCCAAACGTAATCCTGGCAGCCGACTTTAATCGCGACGGGGCTTTGGACATTGCGGTAAACAACAGCTCGAGTGCGCGCATCGGCGTTTACCTTGGCAACGGCGATGGAACGTTCCAAAACGCGCTGGAACTAGTCGCCGGCGCAGTAACAATGGTGAGCGGCGATTTCAATGGCGATCACAATATCGATCTTGTCCTGGGCGGAAATCCGCGACTCTACCTTGGGAATGGCGACGGCACATTCCAAACCGGACAATTCATTTCCTTCGCGGACGGCGCGATGCGGACTGCTGATATTAATGGCGACAGTCGGCTCGATCTCGTGGTGGCAAGTAAGCAGGTGCACCTGCTTCTGGGAAACGGAGACGGCACATTCCAGGATGGGACCGATCACTTTTCCGGTGAACTGACATTGGGCTCGCTCGAAATCGTCGATGTGAACCGCGACGGCGCGCTGGACATCGCCGTGACGGATCGGCTCGAAAACATGAGTGTACTCCTTAACACCGGCGGTTCACAGGTTGCCCTGATGAGTTCGCAAAACCCTTCTGTCGAAGGCCAAGAGGTAAATTTTACGGCAACGATTACTCCCACATTTCCCGACGCAGGCGATTTAACCGGGCGGATTACCTTCAAAGACGGTGCGACCACTCTCGGCACCAGCCGGTTGCAACAGGGAACGGCTAATTTCTCGACCTCAACTCTCCCAGCGGGGCAGCATTCCATTTCCGCGACTTATTCCGGCAGCGAAGTCTTCAACCGGCGAACCAGCTCCCGCCTGAGCCAGGCTGTTAACGAAATGTGATACGCACGCCGCTTTCGCAGTTCGCGGTTGGCCATCCACAGCGATCTGCTGTAACTAATCGGCGCCCGTAACGGTCTAATCCTCGGACCCGCCAGGGTGGCCTGTCTCGCGGGGACCTTTTATGAAGCGAATCGTTTTCATCGTCGCCGCGGTCATCATTCTTGTGGTTGTTCTGCTCCGATGCGGGAAGAAAAGCACAACCGAATATCAAACAACTACTGTCACGCGAGGCGGGATTACCGAGGCGGTTACTGCCACCGGCACGCTCAATCCGGTGGTCAACGTGCAGGTAGGAAGCCAGGTTTCCGGGAACATCTCCAGGCTGTTTGTGGATTTCAATTCGCAGGTGAAAGCGGGGCAGACGGTAGCGCAGATCGATCCGATGCTTTTTCAGGCCGCTGTAATGCAGGCCGAAGGTGATCTCGCCAGTGCGCAAGCGGCACTCGAGCTGGCAAAGCTAAACGCTGCACGAACACAAAAGTTATTCGTACAGAAAAATTCATCTCAGCAGGACGTCGATCAGGCCATAGCGAACCTGCATCAAGCGAACGCCAATGTGAAATTCAAACAAGGCGCACTGGATAAAGCGAAAGCCGACCTTGATCACTGTACGATCACCTCCCCTATCGACGGCGTCGTGATCTCGCGAAACGTGGATGTTGGACAGACAGTTGCCGCTAGTTTGCAGGCGCCGGTGATTTTTCAAATCGCAAACGATCTCACCAAGATGCAAATAGACTCGAACGTGGCCGAGGCGGACGTCGGAATGGTGCAGGTAGGACAAGGTGTTGATTTCACCGTCGACGCTTTCCCTACGCAGACGTTCCACGGAAAAGTTGTTCAGGTCCGCAACGCACCGATCACGGTACAGAACGTTGTGACTTACGACACTGTAATCGGCGTGAGCAATCCTGATTTGAAATTGAAACCGGGAATGACGGCCAATGTTTCAATCATCGCCGCGCGGAAGGACAACGTGCTTCAAATCAAGAACGCCGCACTGCGATATCGCCCTGCTGAGGGAGGCTCAATGTCATCGGAGAACAGAGCGAATAAAGGTGGGTCGCGATCTCCCGGGGCGATGAGGAAAAGCGAGAGTAGCCGGGGACGAACGAGCAGCGAGCGCACGGTTTACTGTTTATCCGGCAGCCGGCCTGCACCAGTGCAAATCAAAACCGGAATCAGCGATGGCGTGGTGACTGAAGTCGTCGAAGGCTTGAAGGAGGGCGATCGCATTGTTACCGCGGAAATTTCCCCGCAATCTCAGAACCCGTCCGCGCCGGCCAACCCGTTTTCAGGTGGTGGACGCAGGTTTCCGTGAACACGAACGCACCAGACGGATCGAGCGCTCTGAGATCGCGATCCACCAGGAAGAACTTCGCATGAACAACAGCGCGCTCATTAGGCTGATTGATGTGCACAAGGTTTATCGCACCGGCGAAATGGATGTGCCCGCCGTATGCGGTGTGTCGCTCGAAATCAAACGCGGCGAATTCGTCGCGTTGATGGGCGCGAGCGGCTCGGGTAAATCGACGCTCATGAATATTCTCGGCTGCCTCGATCGCCCGAGTTCTGGCCAATATTTCTTAGATCAGGCAGACGTATCACGTCTGGATCGCGATAAACTCGCCGATATCCGGAACCGCAAAATTGGTTTCGTGTTTCAAAATTTTAACCTGCTGCCGCGCACATCCGCGCGCGAAAACGCTGAGCTGCCGCTGGTGTACAGCGCCCAGCGTCTATCGAATAACCAGCTTAGGGAGAAAGCGGATCGTGTTCTGGCTTCTGTCGGTCTTGCGGGTCGCCAGGACCATCATCCGAGTCAACTTTCGGGCGGCCAGCAACAGCGTGTTGCCATCGCACGCGCATTGATCAATGAGCCTGAGATGCTCCTGGCCGACGAACCGACCGGCAATCTCGACAGCCGCACCAGCGTTGAGATCATGGCAATTTTTCAACAGCTCAACGAACGCGGAATAACAATCATCATGGTCACTCACGAACAAGACATCGCCGCCTATGCGCAGCGCAATGTGATGATGCGCGACGGGCTGATTTTGGAAGATCATGCCGTGTCCCGACGCACGAACGCAGCTGAACAGATCCAGAAAGGCAGGGCGCAACCGCCAGGCGCGCCGGAAACCGCTCCGACACTTTAAGGCTTCAACGTTCGCGAACCCATGCGCATCGGACCCACATTCAACGTCGCCTATCGCGCATTGCGCCGGAATAAATTGCGTTCGGTGCTGACGGCGCTCGGGATCATCATTGGTGTCGGCGCAGTGATCGCCATGGTCGGCATCGGCAACGGCGCCAAGGCACAGGTGGAAGCTCAGATTGCCAGTCTGGGTGAAAATGTGATTCTCATCTTTTCCGGAAGCACCACTTCCAGCGGAATTCGCACCGGATGGGGCAGCGCCGGCACATTAAAAATTGAGGACGCCGAAGCGATTCAACGCGAAGTGCCAGGCGTTATCGCCGTGAGCGAGGAAGTTGTCTCAACAACCCAGGTCGCTGCTGGAAATCAAAACTGGTTTACCCGAATTTTTGGTGAGTCGCCGGACTACTTCGATATCCGCCAATGGCCGCTGGCCGAGGGCGCACCCTTCACTGCTCAGGATGTGCGAAGCGCGAACAAAGTTTGTGTGGTCGGCCGCACGACAGCTACGCAGATTTATGGCAACGAAAACCCGATTGGCCAGATTTTACGGGTTAAAAATGTGCCATTCACGATTCTAGGCGTTCTCACGCCCAAGGGGCTAAGCCCGCAGGGCGTAGACCAGGACGACATCGTCATCATGCCATATACCAGCGCAATGAAACGCGTAATGGGCGGCACGGTCCTGCGGAACATCAACGTGCAGATCGCCGACGCGCGCCAGGTCGAACCCGCACAGCAACAAATCATCTCGTTGCTTCGACAACGGCACAACATTCGTCCCGGCCGCGACGACGATTTTACAGTGCGCACCCAACAGGAAATTGCGGAAGCAGCCACCGCCACGTCACGGGTAATGACCGTTTTGCTCGGTGCCATCGCCGGCGTGTCGCTGCTGGTCGGCGGCATCGGTATCATGAACATCATGCTCGTGAGCGTGACCGAGAGGACCCGCGAGATCGGTGTGCGCATGGCCGTTGGTGCACATGGGAACGACATTCTCACTCAATTCCTGATCGAAGCCGTGACGCTCAGCTCGGTCGGAGGAGTAATCGGAATCATCTGCGGGATCGCAGTCTCGAAACTTCTGTCAATCTACGCGCACTGGCCCACCCTGATCTCCATCAGCTCAATCGCAGTCGCATTCCTGTTTAGCGCGGCGGTGGGAGTGTTTTTTGGCTTTTATCCCGCGCGCACAGCCGCCGCGCTCGATCCTATCGAGGCTCTGCGCTACGAATAAAGAATCCCTCACCACGAACGGGCGCTAATGGGTGCGAATCAGAAGAACATGTTTCCTGTTTATTCATGTCCATTAGCGGTTAGAGATTTGTATGACTAAACATGCTGGGTTTGAAAAACTCGTTGCGGAAGCAAAGAAAAACATCACCGAGATTTCACCGCAGGACGCAGCCGCGAAGTTAAACAGCGGCGAAGCAGCAGTTGTTGATGTCCGCGAAAAAGACGAATGGGACGAAGGCCATATCCCCGGCGCAACGCACATGAGTCGCGGCACGATCGAATTCGATATTGAAGAAAAAGTTCCGGACCCTGACGCCATGATTATCTGCCATTGCGGTGGCGGCGGTCGATCGGCTCTGGCGGCCGAGAGCCTGCAAAAAATGGGCTATAAAAACGTCCGTTCCATGGCCGGTGGCTTCAAGGCCTGGAAAGACGCCGGGCTGCCAACTACGAACTGACAGAAGTCTGCGCAGTCGGTCTAGCGTCTTGCTCCAGCGCCGGCCAATTCATCGGCCTTTGCGACATCGGCATCCAGTTTTCCCATGGTTTCTTTCACCTTCTGGTCCAGTTCACGGAACACCGCTTCCTGTGCTGCGGTTGGCCGGTCATACGACAAATCGATATCCGCCGCAAGGTATGCGAGGTGATCGCGCAGCTTGGTTTCGTGGAGCAGGCTGCCTTCGCTGGCTTTCATCGCCATCTGCGCGGCAGTATCGATGTCTTTATTAAGCGCAACTAGTGCAGTAGAAGCATTCGCGTTATTCGGAGCACTGTTGACCGCCTTCTGCAGCTTTTCGCGCGCAGCGAGAGCTTGATTCACGGCTTTATCCAGCGCGTCAAGATTCGCGTGAATCTTTAGATCCAAAGCCAGACGTGCTTCGAGGTCCTGTTGCGCCACGTGCAGCCGTGGGTCAAGGGCGACTGTGAGATTCTGTTGTGTTTTTTGTCCGCCGTAATCGAGCTCCACGGTATATGTGCCGGGCACAACAACCGGGCCTTCCACCGAATCCTCCAAGCCGCCCGCGGCGATCGGCGCATGATATCCCTTGATCTCAGTGGCGTACGGATAACGCAGGTCCCATTGCAATCGGTTCATTCCCGGCTCGATCGCTGCCAGTTTCGCTTCCTTTTCCCGGATCTTCTCGTCTGTGCTCTTTTCGGTGTGCTCCTCTTCAGTAGCGACGGTTTCCAAATGCATGCCCACCAGGGCCGCGCTTGCCTTTTCCTTCTCTTTCTTCTCTTTTTCTGTAGCCAGATGCAGTGGAATGTTACGGATCACTTTTCCCTGCCCATCCACGAACTGAAGCGTCGCCGGAGTCTTTCCATCGTAGTCTTGAGGAACATGGAAAAAGACCGTCGCGCCGAACGGCGGATTGTAACCGGCGTCCGGTGGCCTTCTCCTGTCGGGATCAGGAACGCCGTAGTCATGGGTCAGCCACGCCTGCTGGGGTGCAAAGAGGAAACCGGCGTTGGATTGGACCGCGGGATTTTTGACCAGTTGTTCCAGCACAGTCAAATTGTCGAGCACCCAAAATGCGCGACCGTGAGTCGCCGCAACGACCTGGCCTTGGCGTGAGTTGATGGCAAGATCGCGCACCTGGACTACTGGAAGGTTCAGTTTCAGCGGTTGCCAGTGGGCGCCTTCGTCCAAGGTGAAATAAACGGCGCTGCGCGTGCCGACGAACAACAGTTTGGACTCGTTAGGGTCCTGCCGAAGATCGAACACAAATTCGTCGTCCGGCAGGCCATTGGTGATCGCTGTCCAATGCTGGCCAAGGTCGGTGGTCTTGAATATGTACGGCTTGAAATCGTCCAGCATGTAACGTCGTGCCGTCAGATATGCCGTATTTTTATCGGTGTGTGACGGTTCGATGCAACTTATCCATGCGTGGTCCGGCAACGTCGGCGGGGTCACTTTTTGCCAATTCTTCCCGCCGTCCGTGCTGACGTGCGTAAGACCGTCATCCGATCCCGCCCACAGAAGGTTGCCGTCGAGAGTCGAAACCGCCAGCGCCGATACCAGTGGATAAATCTCCGCGCCTGATTGATCGAGATCGATGGGGCCGCCGCTGGGCTTTTGCTTCTCCGCCTCATTAAGGGTGAGATCGGGAGAAATTTGCGTCCAGGTCGCGCCGTAATCGTCACTTTTGAAGATGTTCTGAGCGGCGATCAACAGTTCCTTTGGATTGACAGGCGAAAACAGTATCGGATGCGTCCAACCGAACCGGTAATTGAGGTCACCGGATGATGAGCCTTCCTGATAATGCGGCCACGGACTCACACTGCGGTATTGGTGAGTACGCTGATCGTATCTTAGAAAGATGCTGTAATAGCCGCTGCCGAACGTAATCTGGGGATCGTTCGGTTGCGGCACTGCGTAAGTGCTCTCGCCATACGCGACTCTTTGCCATTGACCCAGTGGAATCACGCCGCCCGTGAAGGCGCTGGGCCCTTCGAAAGAGCCTTCGTCCTGCTGCGCACCGTAAACGTGGAATGGAAATTGGTCGTCAATGTTTACATGGTAAAACTGGCCAGTCGGCTGATTGTGTTCGGTGCTCCAGGTTTTGCCGCCGTCTCGTGAGATAGTGGCCCCGCCATCGTTTCCTTCGAGGAGAATTTTCGTGTCGTCTGGATTGATCCAGACCACGTGATTATCGCCGTGCGGTGTTTTGAGTTTCGTAAACGTTTTGCCGCCATCATGCGAAACCCAGAGCGCATCCACTTCAGGCGCGTACACGGTGTTGGGGTCCTTCGGGTCGGCATAAATTGTCATGTAATAAAAAGCGCGTTGCCGCAGCTTCATTTCATCGTTCACCCGTTTCCAATTCGCGCCGGCATCGTCGGAGCGAAAGACGCCGCCTTCTTTCGCCTGGATGATGGCGTACACGATGTCGGGTTTGCTCGCAGCAATGGCCACGCCCATGCGGCCCAAAACTCCTGTGGGCAGACCGGGATTATGCGAAATGTTGGTCCAATGCGCGCCGCCATCGGTGGTTTTATGAATTCCGCTGCCCGGACCGCCACTCGTTAGCCCCCAGGGCTTGCGCTCAGCCTGCCACGTCGTCGCATACAGGAGTTCCGGATGGTTGGGATCCATCACCAGAGAGATGGCGCCTGTGTTGTTGTCGACGAACAAAACTTTTTTCCACGATCTGCCGCCGTCCGTGGACTTGAAAATGCCGCGATCAGGATCAGGCGCGAACACATGCCCCATGGAAGCGACGTAAACAATGTTGGGGTCCCGGGGATCGATCAGCACTGCGCTGATCGAGTGTGCGTCGCGGAGACCGGCGTAGTGCCACGTTTTGCCTTCGTCAGTGGATCTAAAAACTCCGTCGCCAGGGATTACATTGGCACGGATGTCCGCCTCCCCAGTGCCGACGTAGATAACCTTGGGATCGGACGCGGCTACTGCGATCGCGCCGATGCTGGAGCTCGGCCCAGGCAGCTTTCCATCTGTGATGTTTTCCCATTCGGAGCCGTTCGCGCTCTTCCAAACCCCGCCGCCCACCGTTCCGGCATAAAAAAGATTGTTGTTGCCCCGAACGCCAGTCACTGTGACTACACGGCCGCCAATGAATGGGCCAATGCAGCGCCATTTCAGCTCGCTCATCAGCCCTTGAGGAGAAACAGGTTCTGCAGCTTGCGATCCTGAGAACGCGGAAGCAAGCGCAGCTACGATGAGAAGATGAAACGTGCGAATCTTCATAAACAATAGCTCCCTTTCATATTTCGGTCCTCCTAACGAATCAGTTTTACAGTTTTCTAGAGAATCACTCTGCAGCGGGCTGTCTGTGCATCACCAGCCAGACCAGGATAACACCGCCTGATGCATGTGCCCGGTCGTAATCGCAGTTGCCTGGCAGCGCAAGCATGAGCAAAGTCCGACCCATGCGTCTTCTCTTCCAATCGCCGGTCAAATCGACACCCGTTCTGTCAGCGATTTGCACAGTTCTGACAATGCCTTACATCGCAGCTGTCTCCGTCTCCGCTCAAAAGCCATCCATGCAGCAGTCCCACGTAGAAGATAATCCATTGCTTACCGAGAGCGCGTTGCCGTATCACTACCCGGCGTTCGACAAGATCAAGGACGAAAATTTCGTGCCGGCGATCGAGGCGGGAATGCGCGACGAACTGAAAGAAGTCGAGCCTATCGCCAACAACCCCGAGAAACCGACGTTCGACAACACGATCGTCGCCCTCGAACGCGCCGGGCGATTGCTCGATCGCGCCCAGCGCACATTTTCCAACCTCAACGCGTGCGATACAAATCCGGCCCGGCAGAAAATCGATAAGGAAATGGCGCCGAAGCTTGCGGCGCATCGCGACGAGATTTTCTTGAATCCAAAGTTGTTCGCGCGAGTCCAGACGCTTTATGAGGCTCGCGGAAACCTCGGACTCGATCCCGAATCCGCTTATTTGCTGGAACGTTACTACAAGGATTTCGTGCGCGCGGGCGCCAAATTGTCCGATGCGGACAAAGCGAAACTGAAAGAGATCAACGCTGAGTTGGCCAGGTTGCAGACCGATTTTGAGCAGAATGTTTTAAAGGAGCGAAACGCGTCGTCTGTGATGGTCGATAAGAAGGAAAATCTCGCCGGCCTCACAGACGATCAAATGAAGAGCGTGACTAATGCTGCGAAAGCCGAACACAAGGGCGGCAAATTCGTCATTCAGCTTCAGAACACCACCGGGCAGCCGCTGCTAGGCTCTTTGCAAAATCGGCCTTTGCGTGAGCGAATCATGCAGGCATCGCTCGCCCGCAACAGCAAAGGTGGAGAGTTCGATACGCGCGACATCGTGCTGAAAACTGTCCAGCTTCGCGCAGAGAAGGCGAAGTTATTGGGCTACGATAATTGGGCGGCATATCAACTCGAAGACCAAACCGCGCATAACGTGCCGACCGTAAACAAATTATTGGCCGATCTTGCGCCGCCCGCCGTCGCAAATGCAAAACGTGAGGCAACGGACATGCAAAAAATTGTCGATCAGGAAAAGGGCGGGTTCCAACTCTCCGCGTGTGACTGGGATTTTTATTCCGAGAAAGTTCGCAAGGCGAAATACGCATTCGATGAATCGGAGGTGCGACCCTATTACGAGCTGAATCATGTCATCGTGGATGGCGTGTTTTTCGCCGCAAACAAGGAATACGGACTGACGTTCAAAGAGCGACACGATCTGCCGGTTTATCAGCCAGACGTGCGTGTCTGGGAAGTATTTGATCGGGACGGCAAACCGCTGGCGATTTTTATCGGCGATTATTACGCGCGAGCTTCAAAGCGCGGCGGCGCCTGGATGAATGCTTACGTCCCGCAAAGCGGTCTGTTCGGAACGAAGCCGGTCGTGGCGAATCATCTCAATATTCCAAAGCCGCCTCCGGGCGCGCCGACGTTGCTTACCCAGGATGAAGTACGGACGGCCTTTCACGAATTCGGCCACGCGCTACACGGGATGTTTTCGAACGTAAAATATCCGCGGTTCGGCGGAACGAGCGTGCCGCGTGACTTCGTCGAGTATCCGTCGCAGGTAAACGAGATGTGGGCCACGTGGCCGGAAGTCCTCGCGAATTACGCGAAACATTACAAGACTGGCGAACCGATGCCGCAGGCGTTGCTGGACAAGGTAAAAGCCGCGGAAAAATTCAATCAGGGATTCGCGACCACTGAATATTTGTCCGCTTCGCTGCTCGACCAGGCCTGGCATCAGCTGGATCCGGCTGACGTTCCAAAAGACGCCGCCGCGTTTGAAGCGGTAGCTTTGCATAAAGCCGGGGTGGACTTCCCGCCGGTGCCCCCGCGTTATCGCAGTTTCTATTTTTCACACATCTTCGGCGGCGGTTACTCGGCCGGTTATTACTCCTATATCTGGAGCGAAGTGCTCGACGCTGACACAGTCGAGTGGTTCAAACAACACGGCGGATTAAAACGTGAAAACGGCGACCGCTTTCGTGAGATGTTGCTCTCACGCGGCGGATCTGCTGACGCTCTGGGTCTATTCAAGAAGTTCGTTGGACGCGATCCCTACATCGAACCGTTGTTGAAGCGCCGCGGTCTCGATCAAACACCGGATAGCGACGAAACCGGGACAAAAGCGCAACCAATGGATTAGCCGGGCATCGGTTGCTCGCCGATTTTCTATAGCCGTCGCCTTGTGAGCGACGCGCAGGCTCCGCATGACCGGCTACAGCCAAATGCTTTTAACCAATTGGCGGTGGAATGCTGTTGCAATTCTGTTACGTTTTAAATCCCGTGAATAAGACTTCTGGTGGAACCCAAGGGGATGGCGCGTCTGCCGTCGGCGCCGCACCGACTTCGGAGAGAGCAGATCTGCGTCCGGAGAGCATTCAGGATGCCGTGATCCGGCTGGCTGGGAACTCGCAGGACGGAATTCAAACCGCCGGGGCGTTCCTGGCGCGGCTCGCCGGGCGCAGCGAGCACGACGTCATCACATATATGACCATCCCGGCCACGATCTCCGGTGGACCGTCCATTTTCCAGGTGCGCATCGGTTCGGGCGAAGTGTTGTCCGCGGGCGACGAAGCCGATTTTCTGGTCGCGTTTTATCAGCACAGTTACAATGACCACATCGATTTCCTTCGCGAGGGCGGAGTCTTGCTTTACGATTCCGATAACGTTGAGCCAAATCTCGATGACAAGCGTTTCGTTTACGTTGGCGTACCCATCACGGGATTAACCGTCGAAGCGCTCGGCGGCACGGCCAAGGACAAAGGCAAAAACATTTTCGTCCTCGGCCTGATCGCGAAAATTTTCAATCTCGATGTCGAGAAACTGAAAAGAGTCATACGCGAAAAATTCACCGGCAAAGACGAGAGCGTGGTGAACACCGCGTTGATGGCTTTCCAGGCTGGCTACGCGTATCCCGTCGGCAACGTGCTTACGAAACATTACCGCTTTGAGCACATCCCAAGAGCGAGTGGTCGCGCCCAGATCACAATGGACGGCAATCAGGCACTGGCATATGGCCTTATCGCCGGCGGCGTGCGTTTCGGCGCCGGTTATCCGATTACGCCGTGGTCGTCAGTGATGGAAGTGCTGCGGCGCGAATTACCTAAGTATGGCGGTATTTTCGTGCAGGCCGAAGACGAGCTCGCGTCCGTGTCGATTGCTCTCGGTTGTTCGTACTCAGGTTGGCTCTCCGTAACCGGCAGCGCAGGCCCCGGTATCTCACTCAAGGCGGAAGCGATTGGTTGGGCATCAATGGCCGAAATTCCCATCGTCATTTGCAACATTCAACGCGGCGGACCCAGCACCGGTTTGCCGACCAATGTCGAACAAAGCGATCTGCATCAGGCGATCTACGGCAGCCATGGAGACAGCCCGCGCGTGGTGCTTGCGGCCGCGAGCGTGGAAGACTGTTTTTACATCGCCATCGAAGCCGCACGGATCGCGCGAAAATACAGCACGCCGGTTTTCATTTTAAGCGATACATCGTTGGCCACGCGCATCGAAGCGTTCGACGAACCTGATCTTGCCAAATTGATGGTGGATCCAAAGCCCGATTTAACGCCGCGACAAACGCACAAGCCGTATCCGATCGATCAGATCACCCGGCACGCTCCCCCCGGCACCCGTATTCTGGACGGAAAATATCCGCTCCTGGCAGGACTCGAGCACGACGAGATGGGTCATCCGACCGGCAGCCCGAAATTGCACATGGCAATGACGGCGAAGCGTCGCAACAAATTGCGCAAGCTCGCTGAAGAAATCCCGGTGCCTGAAGTTTTTGGCGATCAGGAAGGCGACACGCTCATCGTCGGCTGGGGATCAACTTACGGCCCCATCCACGACGCGGTCGCACTGGCGCGAGACCAAGGCGAAAAAGTCGGCGCACTGCACTTGCGCCATTTACATCCGTTGCCGAACGGGCTCGAGAAAATCTTCGAAAAGTTCAGGCGCATTGTCACCGTCGAGATGAACGACCAGGGCGTTTACGGCTTCGGCCAGCTCGCCACGATTTTGCGTGCGCGCTATTGCGAACCCAAAATCACCAGCTTCACCAAGACCGACGGTCTCACGTTCCGGGTGAAAGAAATTTTGGACGCCGTGTTCAAGGGCAAGTCATTTGCTGCGCGACACATCCCGCGCCACGGCGCCGAAGTGCAGCATCATGGTACTGCGCCCGAAAATGTGAAACACTTAGACGAGGTCGTGCCGCAAGGCGTGGGATAAAAAAGGAAGAGGGAACAAAAAGATTTGAATCTGGAAACCGTGAATCGAAGAAAAGCCAACTACCAGACCGGTTCCGGATTTCCTGGGTTCCTGGCTTCCTGATTAATTTTTTATGAACGAATCAAAACCAAACGGCGAAACGGCCACTGCGGTCGCAACTGCCACTCCGGCATCGGAGCCACCGAGAGAAAAGTTAACGAAGAAAGCGATCACGGCCGATCACCCGACGTGGTGTCCCGGTTGCGGCGATTTCGCCGTGCTCGCTTCGTTTTACAAGGTCCTCGAGAAACGCAATCTCGAGCACGAAAAGATCGTCACCCTCGCCGGAATCGGTTGTTCGTCGCGTTTTCCATATTTCGTCAACGGCCACGGCGCGCATTACATTCACGGCCGCGCCGTCCCACTTGCGTCCGGCATTAGTCTCGCCCGGCCCGATCTGCACGTGTTCCTGTTCGGCGGCGACGGCGACGGTTTTTCCATCGGTGGCAACCATCTCGATCACGGCGCGCGCAAGAACATCAACATGACCTATTTCATCATGGACAACTTCGTCTATGGCCTGACGAAGAAACAGACCTCGCCGACGTCGCCCATCGGATTCAAGAGCAAGACCGATCCCACCGGCGCCATCGATCAACCGGTCAATCCGATGAAGAAATTAATCGCCGGTGGCGCAACATTCATCGCGCGCACGCACGCCGCGCAGGTACCTCACATGATTCAACTGATCGAACGCGCGATGGACCACCAGGGCTTCAGTGTCATCGAATGTTTGAGCGAATGCGTCGAATTTTTCCCGGACGTCTTCGACCCGGCCAATCCTAAGAAGGGCGGCAGCTTCGAAGTCATTCAAGAGAAAAAGTGGGACAACACACCCGAGGACGAACTCCGCCACGACGTCACCGACGAGCTCGCTGCATACAAACTCGCCTCGCTTCCTTTCCCCGGCGTCTTCGGCGTGTTTTACCAATCGGATCGGCCGACGAAAAATGCTCTCGAGAAAAAATGGATCGAAACGACACGAGAAAAGACTGGCGATGGCAGCGACCTCCAAATTTTGCAGAAAACATTCGATCGAATGAAGTGACAGCGATCCGCTGTTATCCGTTATTGTAGCTGCAGCCGTTCCGGCAGCCGATTCCGTAGCTCCGGCGGCGACCGCGGAACCTGTGGCGGCACCATGTGGGCCAAGCTCCATTTGGCGCGTTCACCCTCATTCTCCCTGATTCTTTTTCGCTACTTTCTTGATCCGCATAGCGTTCAACAGTAAACACGACCATAATTATGAAATTACGCTCCTTAGTTCTCGCGGCATTTCTCGCACTACCGTTGGCGTCCTTCGCGCAGATAGAATTCTCAGTAGGTTGGGCTCCTCCTCCTTTGCCGGTTTACGAGCAACCGGCTTGCCCGGCCGCAGGCTATATCTGGACTCCAGGTTATTGGGGATGGGACGAATACTACAACGATTATTATTGGGTCCCAGGCGTTTGGGTCGCTCCGCCGAGGGTCGGTCTGCTTTGGACCCCAGGATGGTGGGGTTGGAACAACGGCGCGTACGCGTTTAACCAGGGCTACTGGGGACCGAACGTCGGTTTTTACGGCGGAGTAAATTATGGTTTTGGGTACACCGGAAACGGCTACTGGGGCGGACGATGGCGTGGAAACACGTTCCAGTACAACACCGCTGTGACGCATGTGAATAAGACCGTCATCAACAACACCTACGTCAATAACTCCTTCAAAAAGAATGTGAACGCCAGCCGTACGAGCTTTAACGGTGGCAATGGTGGGATAAAGGCGGAGCCGAACGCAGAACAGAGAAAGGCGATGGCCAACGCCAAAAAAGAAGGGCCAACATCGCGGCAACTCGAACGTCAAAAGTTGGCAAGTAAGGATCAAAATCTTCGCGCCTCCGTGAACAAAGGGAAACCAAACCCCGACGCGATTAGATCATTCGACAAGAATAGAGGTGGAGGACCTGGCAAAGCTGGACAGGGGGCTGGGGCCGCGACAGGAGCTGGCGCGAGAGCGCAAGCCGGTGCCGGACAAGGTGAAAATAAACCGGGCAATATGGCCGAACGCAAAGGCGCAGGCCACGAGCGTGCCAAAGTTGGCCAGGGACGCGGGGCCGGTGCGGGAGCTGGTGCAGAACAATCCAAAAATAAACCCGGTAACATGGCTGAACGTCATGGCAAGGCTGCAGGCGCAGGAATGAACGCCCAAAATCGCGGCAACAAACCCAACACGGAAAATCTGCGGCACAACGGGCAGAACAAGGCAAAGATGCAAACCGGCAGAGCGGCCGGACAACACGGTGCTGCTCAAGGGCAGCATGCGAATCAGCAGATGCGAAATCGTCAACAAATGGGCGCGCAGCAGCATCAGCAGCAGATGGTGAAAGCCCAGCATCAGCAGCAGCGAACGAGGGCCCAACCTCATCCGAAAGCGCAGGGCGGAGGAAATCGCCCTCAGCCCAAGGGACAACCACAAGGCAAGAAAAAGCCAGACAGACCCTGACGTCGTACGGCCGTTAGCGGCACTGCTTCAAACAGCGACGGTCACGCGCAGGAACGTTGCCGGAATAGACGTGCCATTCTCGCTACTGGAGACGGCCCGCCCTCGGGCCGCGGTGTTCTGACTATTGAACAAATCTTCCAATTGTTTTTGTAACTCACCCGCCCGTCCTTGTTTCTCCGCGGCTTCGAACGCATTCATGGTCGGGCCATAATATTTCCTGAATTCATCCACCAACGCTGACGGCGTGCCCGGGAAATTGAAAGTGAACGTGTCCCGCGCGAACGAGATGTTCTCCGCCGGAACACCTGCCGCCGTGAAACGCTCAATCACATTGCTCTCAACACCCCACGTCACTGGACTAACGAAACCCTCCGGCGGTGGCGGCGTGTAGTTGGAGCTGATCTTCAAAATCTGCGCCACAAGCGTCGGATCATTAGGAATCCAGTTACCCATCACGATGCGACCCCCTGGTCGCGTCACGCGCACCATCTCCTTGGCAACGTCTAACGGCTTGGGCGCAAACATCGCGCCAAAAACACTAACCACGAGATCAAAGGATTTATCCGGCACCTGCTCCAGATTCGACGCATCGCCTTCCTGAAACTTAAGATTCGTTAGGCCGTCCTCTTGGGCACGCCTGTTCCCGGCGTCGACCAGGTTCCCCGCAATATCGACGCCTACCACGTCTGCACCGAGTTTCGCCGCGGGCAATGCTGTGGTGCCATCGCCGCAACCGAGATCCAGCACCTTGAGTCCTTTCGTGATTCCGAGTGTCTGTACGAGCGCCTCGCCGCTTTCGCGCATCGTGTCGGCAATGCGCGTGAAATCGCCTTTCTCCCACAGCGCTTTGTTCGGATTAGCAGGAGCATTCATAATGTGAGGTTATAGATTGGTTTATGTGGTTTTAGTTATTGGGGAGCCGTGACAAGACACAATCCTTGATCCAGTTGCAAGTAATTCGACCTATTCCTCCGGTAACGCCCGTCGTTGAAACTCGCTCGTCGCCACATTGATTCGCTGCTACCCTCGATTCTGACCTCTGACTTCTGACTTTACTTCGCCGCTTCCAGCTCCGCGCGAAAAGCCGACAGGCTGACCTCAGTCGGCATGAAGCCCGTGTCGCTGTAGGTGATGGTCACGCTCCCCCCGCCTTCTTTTGAAAAAGAAAGCGTGCCTGCCACGGCTGCCATCGACGCGTGCTCTTCTTTCCAACCCGCTTCGCGGAACTGTGTTCGAAAAGATTCGATGGCGGCTTTGGCTTTCCCCTTGCCGAGAGTGAATTTGATCGAGTCGTTGGTTTGCTTGACGTCCTTGGCACCGACGGGCAGGGCAACTGCAACTTTAGGCGGCTTGTTTTTTTCGGCCAATGCGGCGGCCTCCGCCGCCTCTTTCGCCGCTTTCGCTTCGGCTTCGGCGCGGAGCTTGGGAGCCATCTCTTTCCTCTTTCGATCGAGCTCGGCGATTTCCGTCGCGCCTTGAAAACGAACCGAAGTGTAAAGCTTGCCGCCATAAGCAGAGGGCATCGAAAGCGTCAACATGTCCTTGGCAGAATTGCGAAAGATCATGGACGGCTTTCCATCAACGTCGACCATGTGATCCATCGTGGACTTCCAACCTGCGCCGGCCAGCGCTTTTCGATAGAATTCGGCGATAGCGTCCTGGTTCTCCCTGGTTTCGAAAGTTACTTCCGGTGGCTCATCGGCGTAACGCAGATCCTCGACATTCTGCGGCGCAGGAATATCGGCCGACATTTGCTGGGTCGAATACTGGATCATGGTTTTCCCGCCTTGCGCCGGCGCTGACGACACAGTCGCGGTGACGAGGATTGCGTTCCGTTTGAACATGGCGGAATCGCCGGCGTTGCCGTACGGCACCCAGCCTTGCGCAACGAAGAGATCGCGGATGGCATCCGCGGTCGCAGGAACGGCGGCGTCAGTAGAATACATGGCGGTAGGATCGCCGACATAAACCGCCTTCGCGCCTGAAGGCACCGGGAGTTGGCCGGGTTTCACGTTACCGTGATTTTGCAGTATGACGTACAGCCTGCCGGTCTCGCCACTGGGACTGACTGAGACTGAAACAACAAACCCGTCACGCCCGAACATCGCGCTGGCCGCCTGATCGGTCACCGAACTGTTCGGCAATTCTTTCCAGCCCTGCCCGACGAGCGTTTTCCGAATGAATTCGAACGCCGACTTTACGTCGCCGGATGCTGTGTAGGTGAGACTGGCCACCTGCCGCGCTCCCGGCGCGTTCGCGCCGTCTATCAATGGGAACGTTGAAAGATCCAGGACCCTGGCTGCTTGTTCCACCGTGGCGGGCGTTCTGGGGGCGTCCGCAGAGGTAGTGCTTTCCGCTGTCCCCTTTTTCGCGCCACAACCCAAAACGCAACAAAGCCCGAACGCCATCAAGACTTTTTTCATCACGCTGCGCGAGCAGAGATTAACTAACTTGTTCATACGCCGCGATGATATTGAGACGACAGGCCCGGTTCGAGCGCGATTTTAGCGCAACAAAGCGACTCCATGTTTTATCCCTCTAATCTTTTACTTCCAAGTTGCCTTCGGGTGCCATCTTCCCATCGATCGGCAAGATTCAATCCAACGGATGCCGCCACTTCAGTCCGCGAAATCGTGCAAATCCTCGATCGAGCGTTAACCATTCGCAACCAAGCTCGATGGCCAGTGCTGCATAAAACGCGTCCGACACAAGATTGCCTCGCGCGTCGCTTCGCCGGCAGAGATCCACGAATATTTTCCAATGACCAGCGCCCGGTCCGAGAAGATGCACCTCTTCACGGGAACGAAAGTCTTCCACAAAATCGAGCGCCTGAGTCACGGGCGTCGGTTTCTTGAAAATCTTCGGATGCGTGATTACTCGCAGGCAACCACTCAACGCCAGTTCCGATACACCAACTCCCGCCGGATCGCGCAGGGCGCTTTCCAGCCACAACTTGATGTCACGGTGTTGATCGGCGTCCTCGCGATGCGCGCTGACCAAAACATTAACGTCCAGGAGAATCATCGCGATTCCATAACGTCCAGGAGCGCGGCCGATGAAATGAGATCGACCCCCGGTTGAACTCCAGTGCCCTTGAATGTCTTCAGCGGCCTCGATTCATCTGGCCGAGTCCCCTTGCGCTCTTTGGCGAAGGCCGCCCGTAACGCATCCTCGATAACTGTCCGCAGCGAGCACTGCCGCTCATGCGAAATCTTCTTCGCCTTTTGCAAAAGCGAATCCTCGATGGAGATCGTGGTCCTCATGCATCAAAGCATATCTAGGCTGCATCATGATGCAAAACCTCTGTAGCCGCGACAGTGCTGGTCGCGCCGAAGCCAGGCGAAGGCTGGTCGGCCACAATCAGTTTTGGGGAGCGCACGCCGCCGGCGTGCTGGTTTACGGCTGCCAGCAGAAAAATATTTCTTTGTACCGGCGGCCGTGTCAGTTGCGATTAGTCTAGGGAGCGGTCGCCGCAGCGACCTGGTTTTCGCATCTTGCGAAAACGACCCTTTGTCAGCGCTGTCGATTCAATACCTGCCAGACAGATTACTCACCGGGCGCGGTGCCTGATTATCACTCGCCAAGCAGCTCCAGAAACTGCCGCGGTGACAGAACCCGGATGCCGCGAAACTTTTTCAACACGAGCAAATCATCGTCTCCGGTGACGATGACATCTGCTTTCCCGGCGAGACCCGTGGCGAGGACGACGTCATCGGATTTGTCGCGACAGACTCGTTCACCCAGTGGTTGGGGTTCGACAAATTCGCAAAGCTCAACATACGCGGCCAGAGCAACTCGCGTGGCTGGCCCAATCTCCTGCCGCCGCCCGAGAACTGTTTCAAACTCCTCCCGGAGCGTATCCGACCAAATCAGCTCGCACGCGCCGGCCGCTTCATCGACCACTTCTTCGCAGAACCCTTTAGCCGCGAATGCTGCGTAGAGGACGTTCGTGTCAAAGACGACTGTCACGAAACGATCTTGAACACATCTTCGTCAGTGTAGATACCAATCGCACGCGCTTTCGGGACAAGCTCGCGCCGAGTTGCGCGAAGCGCCCGCCGGAAGATGTCAGCTTTGATCGCACGACGCACATATTCACTGCTGGTCACCCCTTCCGCCCTGGCCATCTTTTCCAGACCACGTCGCAACTCTTTCGGCAAACTGATCGTTAACGTCTCTCGCATGTGTAAGACACTTTAGTGCAGCCTTACGGCAAAGCAACGCTTGTTGCATCCCGCGACAAATTCTTGACGCGTGAAATGTCCCCTTTCCCCTCTCAACTCTCAACTCTCAACTCCGTAAAGGTGCGTGGCTCCAACGGAGCTTTACGCTCTCAACCTGCTTCTAACTTTCCCCTAGTGCCCCGTCCCCGCGCCCCACGGGCCGACATTGAGCGCAGTGAGCACGATCTCCACTGCCAGAGAACAAAGGATGAGTCCCATTACACGCACCAGGACGGACGCGCCCTGCCGGCCGATCACCCGCAGAATGCCATCGGAAAAAAGCAGGAGGATATAGGTAATGAAGAGCACCACCACAAGGACAACGCCGGTCTCGAACCGTTGCGGCACGCTATAAACATCGTTATCCGTTAACACGATCGCCGCCATCATCGCGCCGGGCCCGGCGATGGACGGCACCGCCAGCGGGAACACCGCGAGATCGCGCCCTTCCTCTGGCGATAGTTTAGTTTTTGCATCCATTTTCCCGAAAAGCATCTGCACACCGAACAGGAACAGAATGACGCCGCCCGCAACTTTGAGCGAGTGCATGTGAATGCCGATCGCGTCGAGAATGATCTGACCGACGGTCATACACGCCACGAGGATGATGGTGGCGTAAATGCAAGCACGCAGCGCCGTCAGGCGTCGTTCTTTGCGGGTAAGCGCAGCCGTCAGCCCGGCGAAAAGCGCCACGTTCCCGATCGGATCGATCGTCGTCCAGAGTGTCGCGAAGTCCTTGCTGATTTTAATCAGGAGGAGACGTGCGTCATGCAATATGGAGCTGACGGGTTCAGCGACATAGAAGCTAAAGTGACGAGGGAAGATTAGGAGCGATCGAACGTGGGCAGCGAGCGAGTTTCAAATCCTTGCCGTTTCTTGATTAAAATGGAGAGACATATGTCGGAGCGTGTGTCTTATCGCTGATACGAATGACGTATCAAGCACGAGCAAAGTTGTGACGCTCAGCTGTAGCGGCGGCTGTGTCAGCCGCAATTCTGGAACTATCGAAAACCTTCGCATGTTCCGCCTCGCGTGGTAATCTTCCATGATGAGCACACTCGCTGAAATCGAAGCAGACTGCGGAGGCATTGCCGCTGGAACAGAAAAGAAGGCTGCTTCAGTTCCTGGAATCGCGCGTGACTGGCAAACGGCAAGAGAATTAGGCCCTGCTGATCTCGCTGAATTCGGGCGATCCGATTGCCGCAAGATCCGCTCGCATGGCAGCAGCGTGTGGAGTGGCCAGACCTACTCGACACAAACTGTCGCGCTCTTAGTCTGCTTGGTGGCCGCCTGCCGAACCGCTATCCCGACCGGATCTTACGGTCTCGTATCGTCATCACTCTCGAAATCCGGAACTGTCTCGCATGGCCGTCGCTTATCATACTCCTCACGAAGACGAAGAGAACGTGCGAATTTCTCAACCGACTGTGATTTGTTGATATTAACGCCATCTAATTCGCGCCCGAGCCGTTTTTGCAACTCAGGAGGCAAAAGCAGCTAAAATGCCGGATGCATATCGTCTGTGCTACAGCAATCGAATTCGGCGTCGAGCTTCTGGACCAATGATGCGAGCGTAGTCAAAGCCCGGACTCACTTGTCGCACAGCCTAGGCTTTTGAGCGCGTGATTACTTGTGAACTCGTCACCGGTCTACGTTGTCATTCTTCGTCGCTTCCTCGTTTGTTTGCTCGATTTAACGCTTCTCAACGATTCACGCGGCGACAGCCCGCGTCTTGCTCCGCGACATCAGCAAAATCCTGTTCTCTTACAACCTCGTCAACGTGCCCGTCATCAAATAAACATTCGCCGTCGCGGTTTCTTGGCTACAAGAAGCGCCAGTGTTTGTAGTGGCGGCTGTGTCAGCCGCATCTTGTCTGGGGACCGCATGCGTCTCGCGTGTTGGCGACGCGCCCTCGCAATCGCGAACTTTTCATCTTCAAACGCGATGAATCCAGAATTCCGGGCGACGATAACCGTGCGCAATCGCCACGATCCAGATCGTGTCTCCCCGAATGATGTAAGCGATGTAGTGAGGAAAAGCGTGCAGATTTACTCGCCGATATCCTTTCGGCCTTAACCTGGCCAACTCAGGATGGCGCAAAATTCTCTTCACCGCTTCCGCCACCTCATTCCGAAAACGTGATCCCAGTCTTGGCTCCTTGGATTCGTAGTAAACGACTGACTCGGCGAATTCTTGCTCGGCTTCACCGAGAAATGATCAGCGTCATCGGCCCAGCTGGCGATCAATATCTCGAACGACATCCGCGAACGGCCGCCCCTTGGCCAACCCAGCATCGATCAATTGAACCCGGCGCTCGATCTCTTGTTCCCACGCCCCGTCCACCCCCAAATCTCCGCCCGCCTCACTACTCTCTAAAAGCGTGCCGGCCAATTTTAGCTGTTCCCCTTGAGGGAGTCTCAGCGCTTTCTCGGTGATTTCGGATAACTCTGGAGTCACGGATCTAACGTACCAGTCAGACAATTATTGTCGAGAATCTTTAGGCAAAGCACTTCGGCGCTCGCTGAAGATTGTCGCGCTGTGAGGATCCAATGCTTCACCCGTTTGTAGCAGCGGCGGAGCGGGGCCGCATATCCACGGATACACGTCGCTGTAACCCCGGCAAGGAAAGTGTCGACTCGACCTCGTGGAGCCCGAGCCAGGCGTATGCGGCCGGCGCGATGATCTCGACGGTCGCCGATTCTCACGAAATGGGCCAGGCTACAAGGAGCACTAGTGCTGTAGTGGCGGCTGTGTCAGCCGCAATTCTGGAACGATCGAAAACCTTGCAGTTCATCCACGCTGTGTCTTTGATGGCCCAAGGTGAAACCAATTCGTCTTTCTGATCATGCCCTGCGCTATATCAGCAGGCGCGGTTTCACAATCGCTGAACTGGAAGAGGCAATTCGCACCATGCCGTGGCAACGCACTGAACTCGGGCGACTCGATTGCCGAAAAGATTTTCCTTACGGTAAGGAATGGAATGGCAAGACCTATGCGACAAAACAAGTTCGCCCAGTCTTCGTCGAAGAAGCTGCGGAAGTTGTTGTCGTGACTGTTTACACATACTATTTTTAAACGCATGAAAATCAGCTACGACCCGGAGGTGGACGCGCTAAGCATCACGTTCCGCGAAACCAAGGTTACGACCAAACACTTGGCCGAGGGAATTGCTGCTGATTACGACAGCGAAGGCCGCCTGGCAGGCTTGGAAATTTTGGACGCGCAAAAACGTTTTGGCGGAATTGACACCATGCGTCGCGTCGAATTGGAAGGCGTTGGCAGCTGAACTGATTTGGACTCTCAACGACCTGCTTGCCACGCCGAAGTCGCACGAGGCCGATCACTCGTCACTTTCTCCGCTTTAACGATTCAACGCTTTAACCTTCAACGAATCCCTGGCACGCCAAAGCCTTGGCGACGGCGGCACGAGGCGACAGCCCGCGTCTTGCTCCGCGACATCAGCAAAATCCTGTTTCCTGACAACCTCGTCAACGTGCCCGTCATCAAATAAACATTCGCCGTCGCGGTTTCTTGGCTACAAGAAGCGCCAGTGTTTGTAGTGGCGGCTGTGTCAGCCGCATCTTGTCTGGGGACCGCATGCGTCTCGCGTGTTGGCGACGCGCCCTCGCGATCGCGAACTTTTCATCTTCAAACGCGATGAATCCAGAATTCCGGGCGACGATAACCGTGCGCAATCGCCACGATCCAGATCGTGTCTCCCCGAATGATGTAAGCGATGTAGTGAGGAAAAGCGTGCAGATTTACTCGCCGATATCCTTTCGGCCTTAACCTGGCCAACCCAGGATGGCGCAAAATTCTCTTCACCGCTTCCGCCACCTCATTCCGAAAACGTGATCCCAGTCTTGGCTCCTTGGATTCGTAGTAAACGACAGACTCGGCGAATTCTTGCTCGGCTTCACCGAGAATGATCAGCGTCATCGGCCCAGCTGGCGATCAATATCTCGAACGACATCCGCGAACGGCCGCCCCTTGGCCAACCCAGCATCGATCAATTGAATCCGGCGCTCGATCTCTTGTTCCCACGCCCCGTCCACCCCCAAATCTCCGCCCGCCTCACTACTCTCTAAAAGCGTGCGGGCCAATTTTAGCTGTTCCCCTTGAGGGAGTCTCAGCGCTTTCTCGGTGATTTCGGATAACTCTGGAGTCACGGATCTAACGTACCAGTCAGACAATTATTGTCGAGAATCTTTAGGCAAACCACTTCGGCGCCCGTTCAGAAATCTTCCCGCTTTAACGACCCGCTCGCGAATGGAGCGAACGGGATGAGCGACATAGAAGGTAAAGTGACGAGGGTATGAGCGAGTGCGCGTGGGCAGCAAACGAGTTTCAACGCTTTGCGGAGTTCAATAATTCGCCGCTGGACGAATGGAGCTGACGGGAGTCAGCGACATAGAAGGTAAAGCTGCGAGGGAAGCAGCGAGCGAGTGTGGGCAACGAGCAAGTTTCAATGGAGCCGAAGGGATTCGAGCGACATAGATGGGTCAAGCCGAGAGGCCGAATGGAGCGGGAGCGAATAAGTCAATCCGCCGTGGCGGACGCTTCAACGAATCCCTGGCACGCCAAAGCCTTGGCGACGGCGGCACGAGGCGACAGCCCGCGTCTTGCTCCGCGACATCAGCAAATTCCTCTTCCCTAACAACCCCGTCAACGTTCCCGTCATCAAATAGACGGACATTGGCGCGCAGCTCAGACTGGGTTTTATGCGCCGTTGCTTAAAGCGGCCGTCACTTCGGCGTGAATTGAGAATTTTCACGCACGTAGTATGCGATGAGGTAACGCCATGGCGCCGCCAGTCGCACCAAAACCAAAATTGCTCCCGTTCCACGATCCCAACTTTTCCTGGGAGACGTTCGAAAGCTTCTTCTGCGATTTCCTTGCTGCGCATCCGCAATTAGTCGGTAAAGACGGTGCGGCACTTCGCGTTATCAGTGCTCACCCTTATGGGCGGCGCGGCGATTCGCAGCATGGCATCGATATCAGAGCGGAAATGTCGAACGGGGAAGTCTGGGTGTTCCAGTGCAAGCACTACAAAGAGTGGGGACCGAAGGACACCTCAACCGCGATCACCGACTGCAGCTACGACGCCGATCGTAAATTTCTCCTAGTCACTCGATCAGTCTCACCTGAACCTCGCGAGATAATTGCGAAGCATCCAAAATGGGAGCTTTGGGACGCGGGCGACATTTCACGAGAGTTTCTGCAGCGACTACCTGCCGCGGATGCGGCAAGAATACTCTACACGAATTTTGGTCGGGGTTGGTTGGAGGAATTGCTGGGAATATCTGGGTCAGCTCCGGTAGTGACAGCCGAGGCCAAATTCACGCCATTATTGGAACCAAATCGAACGTTTCACCATCGGCTACCGATGGTTGGTCGACGTGAGTGGTTAACCGTGTTAGACGCGTTCATCGAAGCAAAAGACGCGCGCGTGTTCTTGCTCATTAGTCGTGGCGGCCTCGGTAAAAGCCGACTGCTGTACCAGTGGAGCCGTGAATTCGCGCAGCGACACAAAGGCTGGACGCTTCGCTTTGTATCCGATTCACCGGCGGATTTTGCCGCTGCGTTGGATGGAACTTCCAAGCCGCTTGTTCTCGTTTTTGATGACGCCCATCGCTTCGATGAAGTGCGGCGTGCCCTTTTTGGTCAACTACCTGCACGAAAAGACGTAAAGCTAGTACCGGTCTGCGTCCAGGGCCTATCGACCAGATAGAGGGGGAACTTGTCGGAAGCGGGTTTGATACAACCCAGATTTCGCGACCCGATCAAATGAAGCGCCTCAATTCCGAGCAAGCGCTGCAATTGGCTGAATCTGCGCTGGGTCCGGAACTGGCCGACCGGTATCGTCTTGCCGTCCGCAGTCTCTCACGCGATGTCCCATTGCTTGCCGTTCTTGCGGCAGAGCTCCTGAAGCGCGGTGAACTGGTGGAAAAAGACCTTACCCATACAGATGCGTTTCGCATTCGCGTATTCGAAGGATTACTGGAGGAGGCACAACCAGTCGAGGCCCGCTTTGGGACAACGCGGACGCGAGATTTTCTCCGGTTGCTTGCGGTTCTTGCCCCCGTCAAAGTCGACACTGAATTCTTGAAACGTGCTGCGGCGGTTCTCGAAGACGACACCGAGCCTAACCACGTCACCGACATTCTGTCTGCGCTCGATCAGGTAGGGCTACTACTGACAACTGGAGCAGGTGTTCGCGTTTCGCCGGATCTACTGTCCGATCACTTGGCCTACGCCGCCTGTTACCATAGCCGCGGGCGTGACACGACCTTCGCTGAGCGCGTGATGGCATACTTCCCGCCGGATGAGTTCCCACGCTTGATGCAGCATCTCGCTGAAGCCGAGTGGCAGGCCTGCCGAGAAAACGATTCAGCCGATTCTGTAGTCGAGCCGTTGTGGCGCGTCTTCGTCGAGCAATTCGAAGCGAGTAGCTTTTACGCGCGCGCGGAAAAGCTGAAAGCATGGGCAAACATCGCGCACCTACAGCCGCAGAGAACGCTTCGATTGGCGGAACTGGCGTTGCGGCTGGACACAGCCCCCAAAGATAAATACGCGCGCATGTGGCATCGCAAATGGGATACTCACTCACATGTCCTCGAAGGACTTCCGACGTTGCTGAAACCATTGGCTGAACACAACCGAGAATTCGTTGCGCCATGTCTTGACATTCTTTGGCAGATCGGGCGGGACCTTCCGCCGCCGTTCAATAGCCAGAACCATCCAATTACGAAAATAGGCGAAATAGCCAAATTCCAGCGTTGGAAGCGCCTCGAGATCCAGGACGAAGTGCTTATCTGGATCGAGCGACTCCTCTCTGGCAATGAGTGGGTAACCCGGGCGAACAAGCCCGGTTGGCTTCTCACCGAGATGCTGAATCCGTTTTTCGCGACCGGTATGGAGGATAACTGGATGACCGGAAACACATTTCACTGGCGCACTGCGCCCATCCATTTGGACAACACAGCAAAGTATCGCGACAGGATTTTGGCTGCCTTGTGTGCGATTGCCAAGCGCGGAGACACAGCAGTCACGCTCGCTGCGATGAACGTGCTTGAGCATGCAATGCAGCGCGCGTATTTGGGTCCCTCAACAGTACCTATAAAATTTATTGGGCGTTGGCTCATCGAGAGAAAAAAAGCTCTTGAAGTGCTCGCTGAGATAATCTGCGAGTGTCGGTCACCGGTTATTCATTTTCGCGCGAGGCGCATTCTGCTCCACACTATGCGCTACGATGATCCGGAGTTCCGCGCCGCTTGCCGCGAGGTCTATGAAACCCTTCCGGATTCGCTTGATTTTCGGATTGTTCGCGCCGCGCTTGGGAACTATTGGGATGAATTCGAAGGTAGTAAGCGGGACGACTGGCAGGACCAGGCAAAACATCGCTGGGATCAATTTGTTCGATCTACAAGCGAAGCAATCTTGCTGAAGTGGCGGGAGCCTAAGGTGCTCTTGGCGAATTTGCTACAGCGGCACGAAGACCTTGTCGCGCTCGGCTTTCAGCCAAATTTTTGGCCCATTCTTCAAACAATCGCAGAAACGAATGCACCAACTGCGCTGGACCTGGCGAGGACTCTGATTACACAACCGGCCAATCCTCTCGGCCGAGTCCTTGACTCCGTTGTCACGCCCCTCGCAAAGAACGATCCAGAATTGCGATTAAAATTATGTGAAGACGCGATAACTCAAGATAGCGACGAGTTGAAATCTGGAGCTATCACTTGCTTTGCAACTTGGCGCCAGGAAGGTCTCCCTCGTCACGCGCTTGGGAACTGATCGCTAACTCTGCAGTAAACGCATCGCCCGTGGTCGCTGACGCGATATTGCGGTTCATCTTGTTCAATCACCGGACGCCCGATCCTGTGGATTGGCATCTGCTTGCAACGCTGCCAGTCACTTCCGACGAGTGGTGGATTGCACACCGCATTATGGAATCAGCAGCTGATCTTCTTGAGAATGGCATGCTCCCGCCAACTGACACCGCAGATGAGATCCTTAAAAAGCTCGACGTATTAAACTCTATTGACGACCACCAAGTCGGACATGCCCTTTCTCAATTCGCTAAACACTTTCCAGGAAAAGTTTTCCTTGTGATGTGGCGGCGGCAGCAACGTCGCGATAAGGAGGACGCCGATTTTGATGTGGTCCCATTTGATTTCCACAGCATCCGCTTTGCCGATGTGCTTGCTGATCCAGAAGCTGCGCGAATAATTGATGAACTGGAAAACAGATTGATCCACGGCAACGCACTAAACTACGGCGAAATAGAAATTCTACACATCGCAATTCTACAAAGCGCCGATCGCGCGGAAAAAAATCTTTATCGACTTCTGGATAAAGCTAAGAACGGCGAACAATTCGAACGGCTTACAGAATTCGTTACGAATTGGGACTCATGGCCTGTCGTTTTATCATGTCCGGATTTTACTCGAGAATTGCTGCGCCGAGCTCGAGCGACAGATCAACCGAGTCACCAGAAGATTTTCGGCCGATTACGGGGGTTGCCTGGGTCGCGGGGTTCGACCGCTTACGAACCCAACGCTGAATGGAAGGCTCTCGCCGAGGCCGTCGAAAAAATGGCTGAACGTTACAAAAAAGACGCGGACCTAGGCCCGCTTTACACAGCTGCCGCAAAGCATGAGCGCGAATCGATGAAAGCGATGTCGAGGCGGATCCCTGAAGATGACGATATCCTTGACTAGCTACTCGACATCTAATCGTCAGCGACTCAGCCCGATAGTTTTTGGATGTGCGGCGCTGCCGTTGCCCCTGCGAAAATCCATGGGGCGATCGACAAAATCTTGTCTGATTTTTCGAGATTGTGTTTCGCGCAGAGCAATCGAACGGTCGCAGCAGTCAGGCTGCTACCGCCTTTCGAAAACGGAATGTCATGGTCGAAGTGAAGGTTCTTTGTTGAGCCGCATTCCACACATTGACCGCGATCGCGTCGCCAGACTTCAACCTTCACCGGCGTTGGAATCAATCGATTGTGCCGAAGCTCGACAACGCGACCGAATGATTTTTTCTCGACCGGTTTGAGCGAAAACTTGAATACCTTTCGCTTTCCATCCGAAACGATATTCGCGTCGATCAATTCGAAGAAACCTTTGTAGCTCCAGATCCCGCGCGAAATCTTCTCATAAACTTTGATCAGCTCCGGCTTCTCGCGCAGACCGCTTTTGAAATCCAGTGCGGCACGGAAGAATTTTCCGTTCTCGGTCCACGATCCTCTCGGCGTCGTCAGCGGCTGATCAACTTCTTTCGGATTCGGTCCACCGCGCCGCTGCGGTTCATCGTGACCTTCGTACGTCAACATGCCTGTGACGGGATCGAGCGCGTCCGCGTACGGGGCATTTTCGCGCAGTGACATCAAGAAGATCGAATACTTCTTGCCGACGCCGAAGTTCATCCCCTTCTGCAGCGCGGCTTTTTCCTCAGTAGCTAGATCGTGGTAGCTGATGATGTCGTCAGTTTCCATCTGCAAACCTCGCTCTTTCGGACCTTTGCCGCCTCACCGATGTACTTTTAACCAATTCGTGACGAGTTGAAGATAATCGATGAAAGTAAGCTGCGCCGGATTCAGCTGCGCTTCTTCTGCGATGATTGGCAGCTCTCTGCGAAATCGCTGGTAATCCTGCCAGATCTTTGCCCCGCCTGGAATGGCGGCTTTGCCCGGTGCGGATTGGAGCCAGTCGCGCACATGTCGAATTGCGTTCACGGGCCTCGTGTAGTGCGCCTTGATGTCCTGACCGCCAATATCCGAAATGAATCGTTTGTACCGGTATGGGGCGCGATCCATGATCAAACAGCGCTTGCGCGATGCGCGCCCTTCGAATCGTTTCGCTCCGAGAAAAATTCCGAGCTCCAATGGCATATTGAACCGGGGCAGGCGATAGGGTTGATCTTCGACTTCTGTTCGCGAGACGTCGTGAACGCCGTGATTACACAGGGCAATCAGCCGATAGATATTTTCAATCCGAACTTCGCCCGCATCGGTCAGTTCCAATGTGCATCTTGGAACGAATCCACATGCCGCCACGCAAAAGACGATCGCGTCCAGGAGCGGCTGGTATTCTTTGTCGAATGGACAGTTAATAAATACGCTAGCGCTGGGGGACGCCGGCATTCGGGATCAACTGTGCTTAACCACCAGGAACACGTCCTTGCCCAAGCCGGAGCGTATTCTCGCCTTATACTCTTTTGGGTCGGTTCGCTTCAATTCTGCGATTTTTCGGACGGCCTCTCTGATCACACCCTTGGAAACTGTTCCACTTCGCCGCACGTCTGGAATTGGGCGATACTTCGTTTCGGGCATGCCTCAAAATATCGGCGTCGACCTAAATTGTCATCATAAATTGTTTGGCAAGAAGCAAAAAGTTAGGTTGCCCAAGGTCCGACGCAGGGCTGGCGAATCCCTCTCGGAAGACTTTCGCCGGTTCGCGATGATTTGGAACGGTTAGTCGGCGCCCAGACGGGGCAGGTCTGCCGACAGCGTAGCTGCCAATGCGCGTTCACGCGCTGCATTCCAACCCTCACCGACATGATCAATCATGCATCATAAGCCGCTTATGATACGCCTTTGCATCGTAGTAACAATGTTGTCGTCGACCTCCACGGCGTTGATGTCATCAACGCGCACTCATTGCGACAATTTAGGATCCAAGTGGTCCTAGAACGGTGAGCGGACGACCCCGCCGTCGGCGCGTAGAGCAGCCCCGTTGGTAGCAGCGCTTAGTGGGCTGCACACAAATACCACCATGGCGGCGACTTCATCGGGCGTGGCGAAACGCTTCAGCAGCGAAGTCGGACGCGCTTTTTCGAAGAATTCCTTTTCAATCTGCTGGCGTGTTTGGCCGCCTTGCGAGGCGAGCGACTCGACGAAATCATCTACGCCTTCGGAAGCGGTCGGTCCCGGCAATACCGCATTGCACGTCACGCCGGTGCCGGCGCACGTTTCGGCGATGCCGCGCGCCACGGCGATCTGCGCGGTTTTGGTCACGCCGTAGTGAATCATCTCGACCGGGATCTGCACGCCGGATTCGCTCGAGATGAAAATAATCCGGCCCCAGTTGCGTTTCTTCATTGAGGGGAGATAGGCGCGACTCAGCCGTACACCGCTCATCACGTTGACTTCGAAAAACCGCAGCCACTCTTCATCGGAGATTTGCTCAAAGGGCTTGGGCTCGAATATGCCGAGATTGTTCACCAGCACATCGATATCTGGAAAACGCCGCACTACTTCTTCGCTGCCCGCTGCGCTGGCCAGATCGACCGCAATTCCTTCGACTTTCGCGCCGGCGTGGTGTGAACGAATCCGCTCGATTACGTTATTGACCCGGTCCTTCGTCCGGCCATTCACAATGACGCGCGCGCCTTCACGCACCAGTCCGTTTGCGATCGCGAAACCGATCCCGGCGGTCGAGCCGGACACTAGCGCGAGTTTATTTTCGAGTTGCAAATCCATATCTGATCATCGCGCAGCAAGCGGCAACTGTCCCTGGAAAGAAGCGCTTGAGCCGCGCCGCTGCAAGCCTCCCGGCATCAAAGGCGCAGAGGCCAGAGGTCACCGTCGGGGTGCCGCGCTGCCGCGGAGTGAATCGTTTGCCCGTCGCCACAGCTAACCAATCCACCCCGCTTACCGATCGCAGCGGTCGCCAATCATGCATCATAAGCAGCTTATGATGGATCAGATTTACCAGCTCGCGGTCCCGACAAGCACGCCTCTGCGGCTGACACTCCGAAAGTTTTCGCGAGCAGGTAGCCGCCTCTACAGCGCTTCGCACCGCTCATGCATCGTAAGCTTGGTTACGATCCCGACGCGGTGTCTTATTCGATGAATCTGATTGTCATCGGGTAGCGATAAAACTTTCCGTCGCTGGCCTGGATTGAGGCGACGATGACCAATACCGCGTTCAGCACCCAAAGGACCGCCAGAAAAAAGAAGCCGATCAGGACCAGGCAAAAGACGGCGGCGATCACGTTGTAGATGAGCATCGAGATTTGGAAGTTGAGCGATTCTTTGCCATGCGCATCGATCTCCGGCGAGTCGTCGCGTTTGGCCAGCCAGACAATGAGTGGTCCGATCAGGTGCCCGGGAAAATGAAAGAAAACGCCGAGCAACGCGCTGGCGTGACACAAAATGTTCCAGTTCCGGATAGTCGATGAACTAACGGCGGCGGCCGAAGGACCGCCGACTGGGAGCGGCGGCGGGAGTGGGCTGGTCGTTTCCATGGCTGTATTTTAAATGTTTAATCTTTGGACGCAGCTGGTGTCGCGTTTGGATTCAGAATTCGGACAGCCTGTCCATTAGCCAATTGACTCATGTGCTCCCACCCATTTGAAACTCGGTCACGTCCCAGTTGACTCATGCGCTCCCGCCCATTTGAAACTCGGTCGCGTCCCCGCTTCCTCGCCGCTACCTCCCTTGGGTTGATCACTCGCACGGCCCCGTGCTCGTGCCAGCTACCCTAGCTGCGTTGCCGTCTACCCGCGCGATGTCCCGATCGCGACGTGTTCTATCTCGCTTTCCCCAAAGCTCCATTCGACCTCTCGGTTTGCCCATCCATGTCGCGCGCCAACCCCGGCGGCTCCATTCACTCGCCCCTACCCTCGCGACTTTGCCTTGATCACTGGCGCCGCCCGTGCTCCGCCAGCTACCTAGCTGCGTTGCCGTCTACCCGGGCGATTGAAACTCATGCATCGTAAGCGGCTTATGATGTATCAGATTCTGTTATCTGAGCTTTAATTGTTTACGGTCGCGAGGAGGCCATGCCTTCCCCGCTTTAATCGCTGCGCGTTTGGTTTCGCGGATCGCGACCATTTGTCTCGCGTGCGATTTGGTCAGTTCACGGCGGCTGGTGATTCCGCCGCGTCGACCGATCTCAGCAAGATAAGCCCGCACTTTCTTTTCTGCTTCTGTCATTGATGTCCTTCAAAGTATCCATCACAAGCGGCTTATGATGCAAGGAGTGAACCTCTACGCAGACGGGGCGCGCTGCAAAAGCTCGAGTTCCTGCCACCGCGTGTAGAGATGCGCGACTTTGTCGCGGGCGGTTTTCAATTGCGTCTCCAATTCGAAAATCTCCGACCGGGGTTTCGCATAGAAATCCGGCGCGGCAAACGTGGCTTCGATACTGCGATTACTATTCCCGCGATCGTCAGTCTCTCTTCGTCCCCCCTCGTAATTTCAGTCCCCCCTCCTCGAAAGCAAATGCTTTAAAAGCTTGCCAACTATACGTTGTATAGTTTAAGAAGTGGAGATGCGAGGAAACAATACCGATCGGCGGATTGCCGCCGCGGTGCTGCGCGTTCTGGAAAAGAACGGGTCAGCGGCGGTGACCATGCGACGGATCGCTCAAGCGGTCCGAATTACGCCGATGGCGATCTATCATCATTTTCCTAATCGCGAGATCCTGCTCAAGACCGTGACCGACCGGGAATTCGAAAAACTGGCTGCGTTCATGGACGCGCGCCAGGCCGACGGCCGAAACAGCGAAGGCCGTCTCCTCCGGGTGATGGATTACTACATCGATTACGCTTTCAAACATCCAAAGGTTTTCGATTACGTCTTTTCTCAATATCGGACGGATGCTCGCCGATTTCCCAAGGACTTCCGCGCCGGCCGGTCACCCACGATGAATCGGGTGGCCGACACCGTGGCCGACGCGATGCAGCGAAGAGAAATCCGGAAAGACGACGTCTGGGAAGTGGCGATGGAGTTATGGGCCCATGTGCACGGTTACGTGGCCCTTTTTCGCGCCGGCCGATTCGACCTTTCCGAGAAACAATTTCGAGCGCTCTGCCAGCGTTCATTGAAACGACTGATGGATGGACTTAAACAATGAACCGCAAAATAATTCCCGGCGTCGCTGTAATCCTCCTGTCGGCTGCGGCGTTCTTTTTCGGCACCGGCATGCGCCCTCTCTGGTGGCTGATGTGGCTGGCACCGCTCCCGATCCTGCTTATCGCACCGCGCGTTTCCGGCCTGGTCGCATTCGGAATTGCGGCGGTCTCCTGGTTTGCCGGGACCCTGAACATGTGGCGCTATCTTCGGCACGTTCTGGTGTTGCCCGGCAATCCGCACGCGCGCCCGCTGGTCATGCCGATCGGAGTAGCCATTGGAGTTCTCATCCTTCCATCCTGCATTTTCGGTCTCGCCGTGTTGCTCTGGCGCTACTTTGCGCGGCGCGGCGCCTTGTGGCGATCGGCGCTGGCTCTACCCGCGGTCTGGGTCACCTATGAATATGTAAACATGGTCTCTTCGCCGCACGGCACTTTTGGCAGCCTGGCTTACTCGCAGATGGATTTTCTGCCCTTGCTGCAAGTGGCGTCCGTCGTCGGCATCTGGGGAATTCTGTTTTGTCTCTTCTTCTTTCCGGCAGCGATCGCAACGTTGTTTACCGGTGAGGCGAGCGCAACGCAGATGCGAAAATTCGCCGTGACAGTGAGCGCTTGTTTCATCGTCGTCATGGCTTTTGGATGGTGGCGTCTTCATGTTCCGCCCGGACCGGAGCGTTCGGTCAAGGTGGGACTGATGGCTTCCGATCTGCCGAAGAATTTGGAGATCGAAGAACCGGCGGGACCGTTGCTCCGCGCTTATCTGAGCGAGGCAAAATCGGTCGCCGCACGTGGCGCGGAGGTCATCGTGATTCCAGAGAAGTTGAGTGTCGTGGTCGATCCTGTGGTCAGTGAGATTGATTCCTTGTTCCAAGAAGCTGCCACTGCGAACAACACGAGATTTATTGTCGGCGTTCTGCACGTGGCCGGAGGTGTGAAGCTGAATGAGGCGCGCGTGTATTCGCCGAACAACGTTCCGGTGCTCACGTACGAAAAGCACCACATGCTGCCGGCATTCGAATCGAAACTGCAGCCGGGCACGACCCGCACGCTCGTCCCGCGTCCATCGGGGCTTTGGGGGATCGCAATTTGCAAAGACATGGATTTCCCTTCGCTCAGCCGCCAATACGGGAACGACGGGGTCGGCCTCCTGCTGGTGCCAGCGTGGGACTTTGGCGACGACGCCTGGCTGCATAATCGCATGGCGGTAATGCGCGGAGTCGAGAGTGGATTCAGTATCGCGCGCGCAGCGAAGGAAGGATTGCTTACGGTGAGCGACGATCGAGGCCAGCTGCTGGCCGAACGGAGCAGCAGCGCATCAACCCCCTTTGCTTCAGTTGTGACGAACGTTCCCGTTCGAAACGATGCGACGCTTTATGCGCGGCTCGGTGACTGGTTTGCCTGGCTGAATATTGCTGTGCTTCTGGGAATGCTCGGCACCTGTTTTAACCGGCGACAAAGGTCAGATGTAGGAAGGAAGAACTTAAAAGGATGATCGTCTACTGAGACGGGACGCTCTGGAGGAGCTCGAGTTCCTGCCACCGCGCATAGAGGTGCGCGACTTTGTCGCGTGCCGTTTTCAATTGCGTCTCCAACTCAAAGATCTCCGCGCGTGGTTTCGCATAAAAATCCGGCGCGGCAAACGCGGCCTCCAAATCCGACACCGCGTTTTCCGCAGAGAGAATATTCGCCTCCATCGACGCCCATTCACGCTCTTCTTTCCACTTCAGCTTCCGCGGTTTGTCTTTGCTTTTCCTGGGCTGGGCGGCGGCTGCGGCCGGCGCGGGTTTTGAATCAGGAACCGCGTTTAGTGCGCCTCGTTTTTCCAGGTAGTAGTCGTAGTTCCCGACGCGATAGACCACGCGGCCATCGCCTTCGAAAGCGAGAATCGAGGTACAAACGCGATTCAAAAAATAGCGATCATGACTGACCACGATGACGCAGCCGCCGAAGGCGACGAGCGCTTCCTCGAGCAAGCGCAACGTTCCCAGATCGAGATCGTTCGTCGGTTCGTCGAGCATCAGAACGTTGCCGCCGCGCTTCAGGATTTTAGCGAGCAGCACCCGGCTCCGTTCGCCGCCGCTGAGCTGTGAGATCTTGGTGTTGATGCGGTCTTCGCTGAAAAGAAATCGACGCAGATACGCGCGCAATGTGATGCTTTCCTCGCCGAGAGTGACGTTTTCTCCGCCACTCCCGACTTCTTCCCAAACCGTTTTCTCATCGTCGAGGAGGAGCCGATTTTGATCGACGTAATTGATTTGGGTCCGCATGCCGATCTCCACCGCACCGCTCGCGGCGGGCAGTTCCTCCAGAATGACTTTGAGGAGCGAAGACTTGCCGAGTCCGTTGCGACCGACAACACCGAGGCGTTCCCCGGCTGTGAGATTGAGATTCACGTCTCGAAAGAGTGTGCGGCCGCCCAGCTCCACGCTCACTTCGCGTAATTCGATGATGCGATTCGCGAGCTTCGGCGGCGTGGGGATAATCAACTCGACGTCGAGCTCCGCCTCCGGTGCTTCCTGCGCGGCCAGCTCGAAATAACGTTCCACGCGGTCCACCGATTTCGTCCGGCGCGCGCGCGGTGCTTTTCTCACCCATTGCAGTTCCCGTTTCAAAAACTTCTGCCGTTGATGTTCCTGCGCTTCCTCGACCGCCTGGCGTTGTGCACGCGCGAGCAGGTAATCGGTGTAGTTGCCGTCGTAGCTGGTGAACTGGCCGCGCGACAGTTCGACGATTCGGGTCGCCACCCGATCGAGAAAATAGCGATCGTGCGTGACGAACAAACAGGTGCCGGTGTAACGCGCGAGAAAATCCTCCAGCCATTCGATCGAGCCGGTGTCGAGATGGTTGGTCGGTTCGTCGAGAATCAGAAAATCAGGACGCGCGAGAAGTGCCCGGCAAAGCGCGACGCGGCGTTTTTCTCCGCCGGATAGTGTGCTCACGACGCGGTCGGGTTCTGGTGCGTGCAGATTCGTGATGAGGGACTTGATCCGATGTTCCAAATTCCAACCGTCGGCTTCGCCAATCTGGTCGAGGAGCGTGGCGCTAAGAGGGCTGTCGCCGGGGGCGCGTTCGTATTCGGCGATGAGGTCGAGGATCCGCTGCGCGCCGCTGAGAATGTTCGCATGGACTGTGGTTGCCTCGTCGAGGCCGGAAACTTGCGGCATGTAGCCGGTGACGAGGTCACGGCGGCGTGTGAATTCGCCTGAATCGGCCCGGGCCGCACCCGCCGCGATCTGGAGGAAGGTCGATTTACCGGAGCCGTTGCGACCGACAAGCCCGATGTGTTCGCCTTCCCTGAAGGCAATCGTCGCGCCGCCGAGAACGACCTGAGTGCCGTACTTGACGGAAAGGTTGTTCGCGCTGGCGATGACTGCGGTTGACGTCTCTGCCATAAGAAGGTCGAACGTCGAACCCCCAGTGCCGGACGTCCAATCAAAGAGCGCGATCGGCGCGGATTAACTCAGCCCTTCCCGGGTTCGCCTGGCACCACAGAAGAACTGCCAATTCATGCATCATAAGCCGGTTACGATACGACCATCAACCTTCACAATTTTCGGCTTGGATGCCGAACTCCGGGGTTGCACTTACCTCACATCCGCGGAAACCGATGTCAGAAATCAGCGGTCAGCTACGCTCGGCAGCTTTGGCAAGAGCGCGCTCGTTGGAAGCAGCACGCAAAGCTTCCATCTCGGCACGCAGCATAACCATTCGCTTGGCAACGCCTTTGTACTTCTTCGTGATTCCTATGACCGTCCGCGTGACCGCGCCCTGGTGGACAAGGCCCTGAAGCTTTTCGTAAGCACGCAAGCGCAGCAGCTCTTCGCCGCCACTGGCTGCGTTTCGCTCCCGCAGGTTGAGCAAAATAATTTGGAATAACGGCTTGAATTCGAAAGAGGCCTTCGACGAAAGCGCAGCTACCAACTCCTCGGTAATGTTGTCAGGCGCGCGACGCATGAAAGAGAAAGACATTCAAGAGTATCGCATTAATCCGGGAAATTGCGACGAAGGAAGGGATCAGTCCTGTTTGCCGAGGGCAACGAGACGGTCACGCGCGTTTTTTCGCGCTGCTTTCATTTCAACCGTCGCCTCGAAAATTAAACAGAGATTCAAGATCCGTTCCGGCTAGCAGCTGACACCAGCAGGCTGGCAGCCTGCGCTACCCAGATCGGGGAGCCGTCCCTGATTGCAAGCTGACCAGACTGCAAACATCTTCCAGGAATGACTCCAAGGTTTGAAACTCGCTCGTCTCCCAACTTGCTCGTCGCTACCATCGCGACTTTACCTTCTATCTCGCTGGTCGCATGAGCTCGATTGGGACGGGGTTGGTTATTCCCGATCTGTGGCAACAGGAGGCAGTGCGCGCGTTGCAGCAGGGAAAAGACGTGGTAGGTACAGGCGCCGACAGGATCAGGTAAGACTTACATCTTCGAGCTGCTTTATCCGAACCTGAAAACTCAGGCGGTGTTCACCGTACCGACCCGCGCACTCGCTAACGATAAATTATCGGAATGGCGCGCGCGCGGCTGGGACGTCGGCATATCTACCGGTGACGTCGCGGTGAATCTCGACGCGAAGGTTGTGGTGGCAACGCTCGAGACACAGCGCGGACGGTTTCTCCGCGGCGAGGGCCCGGGTCTTCTGGTCATGGATGAATTTCAAATGCTGGGCGATCCAATGCGGGGCGTGCATTACGAGCTCGCCGTCGCTCTCGCACCGAAAGCAACGCAGTTGCTCTTTTTGAGCGGGAGCGTGGCCAATCCGCGTGACGTCGTCGCATGGCTGCAACGCATCGGACGTGACGCCGCTCTCATCGAACATAAGACGCGACCGGTGCCGTTGGAGCAAACCGATCTAGGTAACTTGCCGGATTCACAATTTGTTCAGTCGCGCAGTCCTAGCCGGACTGGCGGTTCTTTCTGGCCGCGCATGCTTGGCCGCGCCATGCGCGCGGACCTGGCTCCGGTGCTGGTGTTCGCGCCGCGTCGCGCCGCTGCAGAACAGATCGCGCAAGCCATCGCGT
The DNA here is from genome assembly GCA_963807435.1 of uncultured Verrucomicrobiae bacterium. Classification (GTDB taxonomy): domain Bacteria; phylum Verrucomicrobiota; class Verrucomicrobiia; order Chthoniobacterales; family UBA10450; genus Udaeobacter. Next base: position 84,531 of record CAWECA010000010.1, on the reverse strand, counting down.
CGGCCCTGCCGGTGCGCGACCCGCTTCGGTTGACCCCAGCCCAGGAAGCAACTGCAGGGAAGAGCCTGGCGAAACTCTTGCGAAATCGTGTGGCGTATCATCATAGCGGGCTGAGTTATGCCGCGCGCGCCGGCGTGGTGGAATCGCTCGCCAAAGCGGGGCAACTCAACGTCGTCGTCGCGACAATGGGGCTCGCCGCCGGGATCAATTTTTCCATGCGCTCGGTCATCGTGACCGATCGACGTTATTTCGCCGGTAACTTCGAGCGTCAAGTGGAAGCGGACGAGCTTCTCCAGATGTACGGGCGGGCCGGCCGGCGTGGTCTGGATGAAGTCGGTCACGCGCTTTACACGAACGATCTGCCGCGGTTGAGCGACGCAAAGGCGCGCCAGCTAAGACGCGCAGCCCAGGTGGATTGGCCCAGTCTGATCAGCGTGATGCACGCGGCCAAACAGCGCGGCGAACAACCGTTCACGGCGGCGGTAGAACTGACCCGCTCATTGTTCAGTGTTCAACGCGTGCCACTCGGCGTCGAACATTCGCTCGAAAGCGGGCCGCGACCGTGTGGACTTTGGGTGACTGACGAGCGTGCGCGGTTGGTTCGGCGTGGAATGATCGAGATGCTGAATTCTCTCGAAGAATGGGAAGCGAAACCGGTGGCAGAAAGTGTGACGCTCGGTAGCGCTTTTGTGCGCGAAAACGATCGGTGGCGCCGGGCGTTGACGGTGCCGCGTATGCTCGATGGCGTTGGCACGGGAAATCTCTGCCGGTTGCGCGATCAAAACCGTTATGGGCGCGAGCTGCCGGTGGCAACGGTGCTCGCTTCGGGAAAGGCGGCATTGGCTAAATGGCTGAAGAAAGCGATCGGCGTCCGCGTCGCCAGTCAAAATGATTTCGATACCGATGTTCGTGCGCGCATTCCAGATTTGGTGAAGCCAGGCGCAATCGTGGACTGGATCATGCGGGGAAATCTGATCTCGCTCCGACTCGATTATGCCAATGTGCCCGCGCAGGCTCATATCGATTCGGCTGGCAAGGCGTTGATCGATCCGCCGGAGCGTGAAAATCTGCCCGGCGTTTGTCGAGTGTGCGATCAGTTGGAACAAGATAAAACCGTCGCGATCGTGAACTCGCCAACGTATGCGTGGCGACACCTCGGATTGGTTGAACCGGACGGCACACCGACGACGCGGGGAATGATCTTCTCGTTTTTTCAAGGCGGCGAAGGTCTCGCGGTCGCGGCCGCGCTCGAAGACGAAACCTATCCGATCGACGAATTGGTTTTCGATCTGGCCAATATTCGCGCCGGGCCGCGCTTCGCCGGCGAGGACGCGCCGATGGGCGGACGACTCGGGATATTGTGTCAGCGAGTGTACCGCCGGTCCGATTATCCGGGTTACCTCGCCATGGGTGTGCCGGTGCATTACGGGGCCGGCGCATCGGAAGTGGTGCGCGCGCTAGTGGCGGATCCGCGCTCCAGGCACAAGCTCACCAACGAATTGTTGCGACACGGCGATATCGAACGCGCGCTGGTAGAGTGGCGCAGTCTGCTTCGCCACGTCGTCATTGCGCCCGATCATCCATTGCCGCGATGGACAGAACTAAAAGCGGCAGCCAGAGAGCTGCTCAATAAAACGGCTTCGCCCACCTCTGCAGTGGATCTTGCGACATTGGCTCCGTTACAGCACAGGGCTGGAGAAACTTGCCCGCCTTCGTCCGGCAGTCGTGGAACTACGGTAGCTCCGACGGCGAAATCAGCATCATAAGCGGCTTATGATGGCGAATTTCATGCTGCGTTCCGGCCGGCCGATTACGAAGAAACCGGTTTTAGCGCCGCCGGCTACAACGAACGGCCCGCAGCGCCGTGGCTACAGCTACTCCAGGTCGGGGTAAGGGCCTTTGCCTCCTTCGGCGATGAAACGATCGATCCGCGCGGTGACAACGGGCAGCGGTACCGAGCCGAGCTCGAGCACGGCATCGTGGAACGCGCGGATGTTGAATTTTGTGCCGAGCGCTTTTTCTGCTTTTTCCCGGGCACGCACAATGGCGAGCTCACCCATGTAATAAGAGAGTGCTTGTCCGGGCCAGGCGATGTAACGGTCCACCTCGGTTTCGATCTCGTGCTCGGGTAGCGCGGTGTAATCGTGCATATACTTGAGAGCCTGGTCGCGGGTCCAACCCTGTGAATGAAGGCCCGTGTCGACAACCAGCCGCGTCGCGCGCCAGATCTGATAACCGAGCATTCCGAAACGTTCGTACGGCGTTTCGTACATCCCCATTTCCTGGCCGAGCTTTTCACAATAAAGCGCCCAACCTTCACCGTAAGCGGAGATGTAATCGAACCTTCGAAAGTCCGGTTGGTTCCTGTGCTCGAGCGCGATCGGAATCTGGAATGCGTGTCCGGGCGCAGACTCGTGCAACGTCAGCGCCGGTAGGTTGTAGAGTGGACGATGCGGCAAATCATAGGTGTTCAGGAGATAGATACCCGGACCGCCGCGGCCTGACGTATAAAAAGGCGCGAGATTAGCCGGGACGGGTTTGATGGTGAAACGCATCCGCGGCAGATAGCCAAAGTATTGCGACGATTTGCCGTCGAACACTTTCGCTATCCAGGCGGCGCGATTTAGCAGGTCCTGCGGCGTTTTGGCGTAAAACTGCGGATCGTCACGCAGGAATTTCAAGAACTCCGGGAACTCGCCTTTGAATCCGGACTCGTGCATCGCCTCGACCATTTCATTATGCAATTTCGCAACCTCCGATTCGCCGATCTTGTGAATTTCGTCGGGCGATGAATCGAGCGTGGTGAACTCTTTGATTTTCTGGCGATAGTACGTTTTTCCGTCGGGTAGCTCTTCGGCCGCCAGCGTTGTGCGGGTGCGTGGCACATATTCGTCTCGGAAAAATTTGAGCAGGTCCGCGTAAGCCGGTTGCACGATCTCATTAATTACTTTTGCTGCTTCCGATTTAAGCTTGTCCTGCTCGGGCGGCTGAACATCCACCATTGGTTCCCGGAATGGTGTGTAGAGCAGATTGTCCTGGGGTTTGCCTTCCGCAATGGCGGCGATGGATTTGTCGCGTCCCTGCAAGGTGACACGGGGCGGCGTGAAGCCGCGCGCCAACCCCGCCCGCATGTTTGCAATTTGTTCGCGGAAATAGCGCGGGACGTCGCGCATCTGCGCGATCCAGTTTTCGTAATCGGCCAGCGTCTTGAACGGTCGCCGCGCGGTCTCGCCTAAATCGGTCCAGAAAGCAGAATCGGAGTTGGCCGGCATTTCGTAGTCACGGAATTTCTGGTCGGCGACGAAATTCTCGATCTCAGGACGATAGACATCGTAGTTGATCTGCTCCTCAGGCGAGAGCTGTGCGCGGGGAACGGCATCGAGCTTGTGCAGCACATCCTGCCAGTAACGAAGCCGAATATCCTGCGTCGCCGGATCGACCTTTGGCAGGCGATCGGCCACCGGTTTTTCGACTCCTTCCAGCCCTGGAAATTGTTCCAGCCGCCATTTCCATTCTTCCGTGTAGATGGTCCGCAGTTGCTTATCTGGGCTTTGGTCCGCAGCGAAACACGGGACACACCACAGTGCTGCGACACCAAATAAAATAGCAATTCTCATGTTTGATCTATCATCAGCCTTTCATGATAGATCAAATCCGATCGAGGTTAGAAGTAGACGCCTATTTTCGGGTCGCGATGTGTTTGGCCGTATCGAACGAACTCCGTGGAGCGATTCGGCGACGCAATTGGAGGAAAGGTCGCTCGACGGAAAAGAAAAGAAGGGTCGCCGCGACGTAAACACAGAGCTCCACACCGAGAAGCGCAGGCGCGGACGTGAGATCGATGTTGTGATTCGTGCAAAACCGTTCGACGCCGTTAATAACGAATTTTTGAATCAGGTATGCGCTGTAGGCTATGCTGGCGATGAAGGCGGCTCCTGGAATTGCAATTCGACAGAGCGGAAACCGCGGACTAACTGCGCAAACAAGAAGCGCCGCCATGCCGACGGCAATCAGCGGAAATTGCCAGACGCAGGCCGTGACGGTGAGGTGGTCAGTCTCGCCGAGATACAACGCATAAGCGATCAATCCAAGCGCAGGCAGCCAAAGCCAGTGGGCGCAGCTGATGATGCGTCGCCACCAGTTCGGTCGAAATTTTTCAATTGCTGCCAATGCAACGCCATAGACCAACGGGTCGAGCCGGGTCCAGGTTGGATAATAGATCCATGCTTGGTAGGCACGAAAGGATACCCCTCCATTGACTGATGGATATTGTGCGGCCAAAAAGGCGCGTAAGGCGATTCCGCCCAGGATAATCACGCACGAAATGATTACGGCCGCGTGCGGACGGCGATAGAGAAAGAGTAAAAGAAAAGGCAGCGCGAGATAGAATTGGTCCTCGACCGCCAGCGACCAGGCATGTGAGAAGGCCGTTCCGCCATGGAGCGCGATGTTTTGCGCCGATAACACAAACTTCCAGAGCGGCTGTGCCATGTCAGAATATTCGCGCCATGACGGCAAGAGGAAGTAAACCGCGAGGATGACGAAGTAAGCCGGCATGATTCGCAACGCGCGCCGGTTGAAGAACCGGCCGAGATTAATGCGCTGGTCACGAGCAAGCGCCGAAAGCAGCTGGCCGCCGATCAAATAACCGCTGAGAACAAAAAAAAGATCCACGCCGATCCAGCCGAATCGATCGACGCGGCCGGGCAATTTGAAGCCGAAAAGAGCGGCGTGATAAGCAACGACCACGATAATCGCGAGCGCGCGGAGCAGATCGAGGCCCGGTTGGCGTTCGCGATTTTGAAAGCGCGGATCGATTGTCGTCTCAGTCATGATGGAACACAGTGCAATTGGAAATGAACCGTCGCGCGCTCATCAATCCTAGTTCGTTGAGTGCGCTAAGAATCTTTCAATTATTTGCGGCGGCGACGAAAAAATATCTGGAAGGCAGACCAGCAAGAGTGCAGCTGTCTTTCGTCCAGCGATGACGGCATTGCTGCGCGTCAAATCTAAATCATCATCAGAGAAGGCGTCTCACAAGCGATGAAATTAAAAAGAATCAGAATCCGGTTTTAGCAGTTGTTCAATCCACGTTTCCTAACGAGATTACCAGTTATGGCACGCAAATGTGATGCACCGGGCTGTGGGTTTCCTCTTCCAGACAAATATCCGCTCGATAAATGTCCCTGGCACATGGCACCGGGCCAGGGGCCGGTCAAAATTGCAGCCGCGCTGGCAATCGCTGCTGCCGGATTAGGTGGTGGTTTCGCCTATAAAAAATACAAGGCTTATTTGCACGAGAAACAGCTGCGCAAAGAACGCAAGGAACGTCGCCAGAAGACAGCCACTGCAAAGTCTCGGAAAAGCCCACGCAAACGAAAAACAGCCGCGACCAAATCGAAGCCCGCGGAGTAAGAACAACCTGCTTTCGCACACCGCTTCGGCATGGCGCGCAATCGGCGATTCGGCGAGACTTTAATGGATTTCGCTATCCGGAATCGTTTCCTGTATCCCTGGTTTCTGATTAGGAAAATGTCTTCTCGATGATCCGCCTGTCGGCGGGCTCGACTTTGCGGGTAGAGATCGATAAGGATAACGGCCGGCGTGGCGACCGCATCCTCTTCACTGGGCAAGACTAAATTCGGCACGTTTGGCGGCGTTTTTACGCCAAGCACGCTGACGATCCTCGGCGTGATCATGTTCCTGCGCTTCGGCCTGGTGGTCGGCGAAGCCGGGATCGTGCATGCAATGATCATCGTGTTGACGGCCAAGCTGATCACGACATTGACCGCCTTTTCCGTATCCGGGCTGGCGACAAACACCCGGGTAAAAGGCGGCGGTGCGTATTACCTGATCAGCCGCAGTCTCGGGGTCGAGTTCGGCGGCGCAATCGGCGTGGTCTTTTTCCTGGCCCAGGCGATCTCGGTGGCGCTGTATGTGATCGGGTTTACTGAGGCGTTCCTGAATCTCTTTCCGACGCTCGGTCTATCGCCGGGTGTTGTTGGCACGATCGTAAACATTGCGGTTTTCATCTGCGTGTACATCGGCGCCGGATGGACGATCAAGGTGCAGTACGGGATCCTGGCCATTCTGGCGCTCGCGCTCGGATCATTTTTCGCCGGCGCGATCCCGGCGGCATCGAAGGAAATGTTCCAGACGAATCTGACCTCGGCCTATCCGGCGGGGAGCGGTTTTCTTACCATGTTCGCTCTGTTTTTTCCGGCCGTGACCGGAATCATGGCGGGAGTGAACATGTCGGGCGACTTGCGCGACCCGGCGAAATCGATCCCGCGCGGAACGCTGGCCGCGATCGCGGTGACGGCCGTCATTTATTTGAGCATGGCTGCGATTTTCGGCGCGGCGACGTCGCGCGAGGCGCTTCTCACGAGGCCCCTGGTTATTCTCGAAGTCGCAAAGTCGCCGATGCTGATCAATGCCGGGATTTTTGCGGCCACGCTTTCTTCCGCACTCGGCAGCATGATGGGTGCGCCGCGGATCCTTCAAGCATTCACGCGAGATGACATCGTTCCGCGGCTGCGTTTTCTGTCACGCGGGAGCGGAGCCAGCAACGAGCCGCGCCGGGCGACCATCGTTACGTTTCTGATCGCGGAGGTTGCGGTCGTTCTGGGCGATCTGAACGCGATCGCGCCGATCATCACCATGTTTTTCATGCTCACCTATGGCACGCTGAATCTGGCCTGCTTTTACGAATCGGCTACGCGCAATCCCAGTTATCGCCCGGCATTCCGGCTCAGTCACTGGTCGATTGGATTGCTCGGCGCGGTCGGGTGCGGAGCAGTGATGTTGTTGCTCGATCCGGTCTGGGCGGTAGTGGGAATCCTGGCCATGGCGTTGCTCAAATGGGGCCTTGGCCGCATGGAAATCCGGTCAGCCTGGGGCGATGTGCGTAGCGGCGCGGCTTTCGAGCAGGCCCGTCGAGCGTTGCTTAAACTCGAAGACACCCGCTATCATCCGAAGAACTGGCGGCCGACGGTGCTGGCATTGAGCGGCGGGGCGTGGCGGCGCAATCATCTGGCTCAATACGGTTCGTGGCTGACGGCGGGACGCGGCGTTCTGTTACTGGCGCAGGTCATTGACGGCGAGGTCGAAGATCGCCTGGAGCGCCGGGAGCAGGAGGAGGAAAAGCTGCGAAAGTTTATCAGCGACGAAGAACTCCAGGCGTTTGCGACGGTGGTGGTGGAGCCAAACCTTGTGGATGGCGTAAAATCGCTGCTGCAATGCTGCGGCCTGGGCGGGATCCGACCCAACACGGTTTTACTGGGCTGGGCGGAAAATCCACGACGCCGGTCGCGCTTTTTTCAAATACTTCGTTTGATCCGGGATCTGGAGCGGAGCGCGTTGATCGCATATTTCCCCGACGACGAAAACCGGCTGTTCGCCGCGCCTACCGGGTCAATTGATATTTGGTGGAAAGGCGGGCGGAACGGCACGTTGATGCTTCTATTGGCGCATCTATTGACGCAAAACCCGGAGTGGCGGAACCACCCGATTCGGCTGGTGTTCGCTGTAACCGACGAGGGAGAAATTACCAAGGCGACCGAGCAACTGGCCAAATTAACGGAAGCGGCCCGGGTAAAAGCAAAACTCGAGATCGTGTGCGGCCCGGACCGGTTAGGCGAAATGCAACGTTGTTCGCAGGATGCAGCGGTCGTTCTGATGGGGCTGGAGTTGACCGACGAAGTGGACGATACAACTGCGTTTGAGCGGGTCCAGGCGAATACCGGCGAACTGCGGCGCGTGCTTCTGGTTTACAGCGCGGGCGGGCATTCGCTGAGCGCGTAACCTAACATTAGAGGGACAGGCCAGACCGGAGAATCTTAGCTGTTTACTGTTGTTTCTGGTAAACACCGACGAAGCTAGTCTTCCAGGTGCGGCCCTCATTCGAGGAGGTACTCCATTCCTGTTTAACCTTTCCGTCAGGGAGCGGCGTCCACGTTATGCGATTGAGAACGATGCCACGCGGGCTCCTGCTTTCTCCGCTCAGGACCATTGCGTTACCAACCAGTTCGCCCTGCAGATGAAGTATCGATCCGTCCCCGCCTACCCAATCCTGATGCCATTTATGGTCGGCGGAGTCATAGTAATTGATACTCATGCCGTTCGAGCCGGACGCCGATTTCCACTGCTCACGAATCGCACAACCTTCCGAAACGCGACTTATTTCACTGGTGCCGACCTGTTGCCCTTTCGGATTGGTGACTTTCCAGCTGCCTAGCCAAAAGTCGAATTGCCGGTAATCAGGAGCGACGCATGCCGGCGTCGGAGAATGGGCCGCCGCCGTTTGATCCGGAACGGGTGAGTCCGCCGCTCCGATCGCGGAAACGAAGGTGAGGCCGAGAACGACCGGCACCATAGCTTTCATGGAACAAATGTGCCTCTCCCGGAAAGCAAAGCAAAACTGGAGAGGAAAAAGAAGTCGGCAAGTCGAGCCAACAAAATGCAGACGCAGCGAAAGCGTGATGCGAAAACTCGCCAGTATGTCTATGAACGCGGTTAGTTGTCGAATGACCAGGACACGCATTGTCGTTTGATCGTGCAAATACACGGGGACATCGCCTAGAGTGCCGAAGCGATGACCCCGAACCTGGACCAGTGGTTAGGCAAACACCATGCGATACGAGCATAATCTGGGAGTACGCTGTTCCGTTGCCAGCGCCGTTTTCGTTGCAGCGCGCCCAGCCTTACAAGATATCCGATGACACCAAGTGCAGGAATGTGGAAGGACGCGTTGCAGAGTTATCTGTTCAATATCTTCCCGCAGGTCTGTTGGGTGATTATTGCGCCGACCAGGCGGCAGGCAGATCCCAGGCCGACGGGTGGGCGGCGGGAAATTTGAGACTTTACACTGTTGCGCAACTCGAGAAACAACATCTCTGGACCAGAATGGATTCCAAAATTAGAAGCCTGGGCGGTTGCGATCACAGAGATGTTTCCAGCTTCGATCCACATCGCCCAGGGTAGCAATCGCATTGCTGCTTCCGGCGCGGGTTCGCTCGCCAAAGCAGCCGGCCTGGTCATCACAAAACAACGCTGTCTCGCTCATAGATCGTTGGCTGCATGCCGTTGCTCGTAGTGCCTGAGTTGGAGTCGAACGCCAATGGAGTAAAGCAGATAATAGCCTATCAACCCCGCAGCGATTGCGAGGGAAAACTGCGTGCCGGAGGCTGTGTGCAACCAATACGGATCGTGCGGAGGACTGCTCACTGAGTGTGTGGCGCGCCACCACCCGTAGAGAATACGGGCGGTGATCGCGAAAACAATGATGAGCACGAGCCAGCGGCTCGGAGTGTAAAAAAGTCCTTCCGGTCTCCTTTCCCATTGAGTTAACCCCAATCCGAGCAATCCCAGAATTCCTCCAATTCCTATGCCAATGAGGGCAAATCGAAAAGCTGATGCGATCCAAAAGGAAAGCAGCAAGGTGAAGGAGAGAAAGAAAACAGCGGAGAAGCTGGTCATCCACACATTTAAGCTGGCAATCCAGGGCCGCGCCTGCCGGCGAACCGTTCCGGCACGGTAGCGCAAAGCAAGCGACAGCAAGATCACACCGATCAACGCAAGCAGAACAAAAAGCAGCAACGCAAAAAGAATGATCGGCACACCAAAGAAAAGATTAAGAAGTAAGAATTACGAAGTAAAAACGAAGACCAAATACCGGGAGAAAATTTTAACCGCCGCAAAGGCCGTGTTTCCGCAGTATAGCTTGGCTCCTGATTTTCTCTCTCCAAGAGCAGGCGGCACACGGCGTTCGATTAGATCATGTGACGATGCGTTTTGTTGTATTGGCGGTTGCACTTGGAATAGCCTTCGCCGGACCAGTTTCGGCGGATGAGAATGTGCGTGCAGGTCGGTCTGAGGAAAACGTGCGCACAGTACAGGAGAAATTACGCGCAGACGGTTTCTACACCGGCGAGATCAACGGTGCATACAGCAGTGATCTGGCTCTGGCGCTGACGCGTTATCAAATTCGTAACGGTCTTCCAGTCACCGGACAGCTCGCAGCAGAATGGAGACGCGTAAAAGTAACTTTCCCGCTGCGATACGAGTTGCGCAATGGCACCAGACATTCGTCGGGCAAGATTAGCAAAACAGTTGTTCTGGAGCCGGCTGGAGACGACTTCCAAATTACCGCGGTCAACGAACGAAAATCCAATTAGCCTACCAAAGAAGCCAGCAATGGCGGATATTGAGGGTCCAGTCGAGGTGTAGAATCAGGTTTGCGATTGGTCCTGAGGAACGGTCTTGGCAGATTCACTTCCGCTCGCCGGTGGTGAAGGCTCGGACATTTCTTCCGCGGGTGTGATGACACGGCTTTCCTGAACCGGCCGCGCAGTTTCAGATGGGAAAGGAGTAGGTGGAGGTTTGTACGATTCCGCACGCGGTCCTGAGTCCGTGTATCGTTTCCAAATGCTGGATCGCGAAGTTTCCGTTGAACCGCGCTCTCCCCAGCGTTGCGACTGGGCTTCATCCGTTTTTGGCGTTGGTGGATCGTGATCGCTTTCCTTTGCGTCGGGTTCTCCTTCAATGAGTGCGTCATCGGGAACAACGATCAGGTCTTTACCTACCTGCAAGTCAGCGTCGGCCCGGACATAGCCGTGAATTCGAGAACCCTGCGGGTTCAAAAAGTTCTCCAATGCATTGCGGACGCGCTCACCGATTGCAAAGCCGATAATCGTCCCGTCTGCATTGTTGATAAGCACATCGTTGATCGAGCCAAGCAGCCGGCCACTGCGCGTCAGCATTTTTCGGCCGATGACGTCGGACATGCGCGGCAGATCGCCGAAACCTGGGAACGAGGTTTCGTTCAGCGCGGACCCGTGCACCGTTACCGCGTCTGGCCCGATTGAATATAGAGCGGAAGCGGGAATGGTTCGCAGTGTTCCACCCGTTCCCACGATCGTCTCGCCATGCACCACAATAAAACCTGCGACGCGCTCGCCGTCACGTTGGACGATGATTTCCTTAATTTTTCCGAGTCGCGCCGCCGCCTCTACGTCGATGACGGCGCGCCCGATCAACTGCGATCCTTTGATCATTTCCTCCTCGCCTTTCTGTAATCCCCAATTGCCGCTAAGCCCCAGAAAAGATTCGCAATTGCCACGCCGGTTGCGTTCATCCAGAAATTAACATTTGGCTCGTACCTCGCGGAAACGCCCCTGTCGTTGCCGTTTTCTGATTCATTCTTCACTGCGCCAGTAAGGCGTTGATCGGTCGTTCTTTTCGCCACGAATGCGTGGCCGTACCGGTTTCTCCAAGTCCAACCTATACGAAAATCGGCGATTGCTGGCCGCTATTTTTTCCCGGCGCGCGTGTAATCGATTTCCATGGTTTTCTTTTCCTGGCCGCCGCGGGTTTCGTACCACTCCATGGTCATATGATTATTGTCGGGAACTTTCAGCACTTCGCGCACTGGCGTTTTCATGCCGGGCATCATTTCCATTTCACTCGTGAAAGTGAACGTTTTGCTCGCCGCGTCGTAGGTTCCTTCAGACATCATGATGCCCGTGCTCATATTGTCGATCCATGAGCCGACAAATTTTTTCTTCACGTTGTCGTAACCTTCGATACCCATCCCTTTGAACTGCGTCTCTTTCATTTTGCCGGTTTCATCAGGCATCTTCATTTTACCGGAAACATCCATCACAACATAACGGCCGCCCATAATGCTCTTTCGAGTGGCAGTGCCTTTTGATTCCTGCGGCGGCGCGCTCGGATCCGGATTCATCCAAAACTTAACGGTGTAATTCCAATTGCCGTTCATATCGGCGAGGAGCTTGTGGTTTTCATTCAACTTCGACATCTCCATCATCTGCTTCATCATCTCCTGCGGGTTTGGCACCCCGGCTGAATCTGTTGTGGAAGCCGTGGCCGCAGCGGGCGATTGGGCGGGGCTTTGCGCGAACGAAGGAGCCGCTATCGATATCCCGGAGAGAATCGTCATTAATAATGTAGATATTTTCATAGCAAGTATTCTGGCAGCGCCCAGCTGCGACTGGCAAGCGTGAACGAACCTGTTTGGTAACGGGCTTGAAACTTTGCTGGCGCTCCAACGTTCTCTGATCTCATCCCGAATTGAACGAAGCCACAGAAAAGGTCCTTTCTTATCGGATGGGTAAACTCACACCATCAAATGCACCTTCTGGTTAGAGTGTCACGCCCGAGCGAACGTAAAGCGAAAAGCGTCGGGCAATTCATGCCAAAGATTCGCGCAAGCAACACGCCGGGATAACATTCCGGGATGAAACCAGAAAATCCGACGATTGAAATTTGTCCGGGAATCACTCGCCGAACGGTCGCGCATGGCGAAACGATGTACCAGATGCTCGCCACGCTTGCGGCAGGGAGTCAGATGCCGGCGCACTCGCATCCGCAAGAGCAAATCGTTCACATTGTTGAAGGTCAAATGCGGCTGATTGTCGATGGAGTACCTCATGAACTTTCAACGGGCGATTCCTTCTATCTTGCGAGCAATGTTCCGCATGGCGTCGAGACGCTCGCAGAGACCCGCGTACTCGATACCTTTAGTCCGCCACGGCACGATTATCTGGCGATTGATAAAAAAAATAGTCAGATCGCCTCGTAGCTCTTTAGGACTGCCCAATCGCTTAGCTTTTCGGCTCGTCTGCGATTCGAAGCACAACTTTTCCACGCGTATGATGGGTCGCTGCTTGTTGCTGGGCCTTCACCGCATCAGTCACGGGCAGAACCTGTGTGATGATCGGCTTGATTTTCCCTGCATCGATCAGCTTCGCTATCTCAGCGAGATCTTCGGCGTCGGGATGAACGGAAATACCGGCACCGCGGATTGCGTGCTTCCGAAGCTCAGCCGGGTCGGGACGCGCGACTAGTGACATCACGATACCGCCTTTCTTCACTACGCCGTAGGAACGGGCAAGTGTTTCCTTGCCCACCGGATCGAGCACCGCATCCACATTTTTGGCAACATCTTCGAAATTCGTTTTGGTGTAATCTACCGCCACGTCTGCGCCGAGCTGCTTGAGAAGGTCCTGGTTTGAGGTGGCAGCGGTCGCAATGACACGCGCTCCAAGCGCTTTAGCGATCTGCACCGCAAAACTGCCAACGCCGCCCGACCCGCCGTGGATAAGGATGGTTTGACCTGGCTGCAGTTTTGCAACATCGACTAATGCCTGCCACGCAGTCAGCGCGCCCATCGGGACTGCCGCTGCTTCGACGAAATTGAGAACCTTCGGTTTGGCAGCCACTTCCCATTCCTTGACCGCCAAGTAATCCGCCCAGCCGCCACCGAATGTTGGATAGCCATAAACGGCGTCGCCCACTTTAAGCTTGCTAACATTAGCGCCGGTTTTTTCTACCACGCCAGCGATGTCGTAGCCAGGAATCAGTGGCAAATGCGTCCCAAACTCTTTGGCGTATTTCCCGCTGAGTGTGAGCGGATCGGCTGGATTAACGCCGCTGGCGATCACGCGTACGAGCGCTTCGTCCGGTTGCGGCTCTGGCCTTGGCACTCGCTCGAGTTTCAGCACTTCCGGTGCGCCGTATTCATGCGCAACCACCGCTCGCATTGTTGGGTTTTCAGCGGCCAGGCTTACAGAGATAAAGGCAGCTGCCAGCACTAAGAACACCGGAAGACGAAAAATAAAACAAGCAACTTGCATGCGGTGACGTTCGTGCGCGATTGGCTCCGGTGCGAACCGCAATTCTTGTCGCCAAGCTCGCTCAGTTAGGACGCCTGCACCCAGCCCGTATCCCGGCGTAGGAAATGTTCGGTGGAAAAAGGTTCGAATGCGCCACGGTCCGATTGCCAGCGATGTTGCGTAATCATGACCTCTGGTGCATCGAGATCGATCACGTTAAGGGAATTGGGCTGGCCGCGGTCGCGCGTAGAAATCGCGGTACCTGAGGCAACGATCAACGCGGCAAAGTTTTCAATGTGGTATCGGGTGGTTGTGCGAGTTGTTCCGGCAACGTGAAAATGGCCAGCCAACAAGAGGTCCACCGGGATTTCAGCGAGAGTCCTCATACCTAATCCCGCCTGAAGCACGACGCGATGACCGATCACGCCGGGGGGCAAGTCGAACGGATGGTGTGTAACAACGATCTTTATGAGACGATCAGGAACCGTTGCGAATCGTGCACGCAATCCTTCCAATTGCTCCCCGCTCACTCGCCCGTTCTTACCAGTCAGCGCACGCGCAGTGTTCACACCCGCGACCGCGATCTCATTATCCACATAGAACGGTTCGATATCGTCGGAAATAAAATGCCGAAACCGGTCGAGCTTTCGAAACAATCGGGCGAAGACGTTGTATAGAGGGACATCATGATTCCCAGGGACGACGATCTTCGGGCAAGGAATTGCATCCAAAAATTTGCGCGCTTGTAAGAACTCTGCGGTGCGCGCACGCTGAGTCAGATCGCCCGATACCGCAATCAGATTTGGTTCGCTTGTATTGATGAAATCGATCAATGGCGGCACGATAGCGGGGTCGGCACGTCCGAAGTGAAAATCAGAAACATGAATCAACCTGCGCATCATGTTTCCGCCGGGACGATCACCCGCAGCGCCCCTGGTCGAGAGCGATAACATAGCGGCGGCTGCATGTAATTCACTTCGCCATCAGTCGCTACCAGTAAACGTTTGTGTGGTGATTCGATAAGAACTTCCTCAACGCTAAACGCGTCGAAATCTCCGGCCTGCTCGAGTCGTTCCAGCAAAGCGCGGATCCCCAATCGAAGCAGACCAAGTCGCCCTGTCCGGTGCGTTGTGTATAGGCCGAGTTTCCCTGTGTCGAGGTGATGGCGGGCGCCCATGCCAAAACCTGCCATTTCATATTCGTTGTTGCCGACAAACAGAAACGCTGTCGTCCGGTGCAGTTCACGTCCCTCCAGACAAACGCGCAGATTCAAAAATGGAAACCGCCGAAATGCCAGCACACTTGCCCACACGAAAGCCGGCCATTTGCCGCGATTACCCAGCTGCTGCAAATCCTCGCGATTAGCAACGATACGCGGGTAGATTCCAAGGCAAGAGTTGTTGATGAAGACGTGGCCGTTTACTTCCGCCACATCGACCAGTTTTGGCTGACCTGTGGCGAGCGTGCGCACAGCCGCCTCCAACTCCAGCGGGATACCAAGGTCCTTTGCGAAATGGTTTAGGGTGCCAAGCGGCAACACCCCGAGTTTCTTGCTTGTTCCAGCAACTTGAGCGGCGACTGTGCTTACAGTCCCGTCGCCGCCCGCGGCTACTACTGTGCCAGTGGGTTTCTGAAGAGCTTTCTGAAGAGCGCTAACCAATCTGTCACTTCCATGAACTTCGACAATGTCGGCCTCGATTCCTGCCCCATCAAAAGCGTGGCCGACTGTTGTTCTTATCTCGTCGCCAGACCGCGATGCAGAACCAGCTTCGGCATTAAGAATGACGATCATCTCATTGAAATCGAAGCTGCCAATCGAGGGGTGGGTAATCGTCGAGATAGAAATCGTGCGCCGAACTCCAGTCTTCGCGTCTACTATTTTCTTACATCGATAAAGATTTGCCAGCGCTTGACGCTGTCCAGTTTGAGAATTCCGCGTTCGAACCAGGGATCGTTTTCTAACTTTTGGCGCACTTCCACTTCATCATCAGCATTAACGATCAACATCGCACCTTCTTCATCAACGAGTGGTCCGCCCATGAGGATAAAGCCATCGGCTACGAGTTGATCGATAAACGTGGCGTGCTCGTCCCAGAAGGGCTGTTCACGCGTGGCCTTCGATGAATCGCGGTTGGGGCCAGCGGACGAAATGGCGACGAACGTACTTTTCATTGCTATAAGATTGACCGCGAAGCTTTCCGTGCTCAAGCAGGTTGTCTGTTTCCATTGAACCCTGCCGGCGTGGGGTGCACATTATTACAATGTCAGCCAAATCCTCTGTCACAGTCTCAAACTTCAGTGGAAGAAAACTGATCATCGGCGTTGCCATACTGGTGGGCGTTTGTGTGGTGTCTCTGGTAATCGCCGGCGCAACAAGTTTGATTACGCTGGCGGACCGGATTCACCCGCTCGCGGGCACAATTGTGTTCTGGAGCATTTGTCTGGCAGCGGGTTTTTTCGCCCTCTATTACGCAATCGCATATGCACGCCTTCCTTCCGCCCTGGTCCCACCGGGGGAAGACACCGGCCCGGAGTACGATGCGTATTTGCAAGCGCTACGGACCCGCCTCGCGGCGAACCCGCGTACCCGGGATATGCCATTGGGGACAAACCAACAAGTTGAACAGGCCGTCCGGCATCTTTCGAGCGAAGCAGATTCAATTGTGCGCAGAACAGCAAGCACTGTCTTTCTTAGCACGGCTCTCATGCAAAATGGCCGGCTCGACGGGCTCATTGTGCTGTTTACACAAATTCAAATGGTCGGACGCATTGCCCGCATCTACGTCCAGCGCCCTTCTCCACGAGAACTCATCCGGCTGTATGCGAACGTTGCTGGCACAGCGTTCATTGCCAGTGGACTCGAATCGCTCGATCTCGGCGAAATGGTAGCGCCGCTTGCCGTCTCGGTTGTTCCGGCGCTCAAGGGCGGCGTTCCGGGGCTGAGCGGTATCTCGGCGCTTCTGGTAAAATGCGTTTCCACCGGCGCTGCAAATGCGTTTCTCACACTGCGCGTGGGAGAAGTTGCTCGCGGTTATTGCGAACTAACGTCGCGTCGTTCGCCGGAAGCGATCCGGCGATCTGCAACAGCTGCCGCTGTTCAGCACCTCGGGAGAATCGTGCGAGAAAATGGCGCGCTCGTTGTCAGAAAGATTTGGGC
Source organism: uncultured Verrucomicrobiae bacterium (assembly GCA_963807435.1). Taxonomy (GTDB): domain Bacteria; phylum Verrucomicrobiota; class Verrucomicrobiia; order Chthoniobacterales; family UBA10450; genus Udaeobacter. Next base: position 67,740 of record CAWECA010000010.1, on the reverse strand, counting down.
GAGTACTGGACGCGCGCTGATCGACAGCGGTGTCTCGAAAGCGGAAGATATCGCCGGCGCAACCCGAGGTCTTTTTGGTAAAATTTCGCCATGGCGCTTGAAAGAGGAAGAGCCCGTGGCGCGTCCGTAGTTCGTCGCGCACTTCACGCTGGCCTACGAATCCCGCTCAAACTACGGCTGACCCGAGCCGCCAGCGGCGCCGTATATCTGGCCTGTGGCATAGCTTGCATCATTCGCAGCGAGTTGAACATAAATAGAAGCGATCTCCGCCGGCTGACCCGGGCGGCCAAGGGGAGTTTTGCTACCGAATTGCTTCAAGTGTTCCATCGTAGCGCCACCGCTCACTTGCAGCGGTGTCCAGATCGGCCCGGGGGCGACGCCGTTCACGCGAATACCTTTTGATGCGAGTTGCTTCGCAAGCGATCGAACATAGTTGGTGGTCGCTGCTTTCGTTTGCGCATAATCGTAAATATCGGGCGATGGATCGGCCGCTTGCTCCGATGTTGTCGCGATGATTGCCGAACCCGCCGGCATGTGTGGAACTGCGGCTTTGATGATCCAGAAGGGTGCATAAACATTTGTCTTCATCGTGGCGTCGAAATCCTCCGACGAAATATCGAGTATTGATTGCCTTTCCTGCTGCCGGCCGGCGTTGCAAACCAGGATATCAAGACCGCCCAGGCGCTCGATGGCATCGCCGACAAGTTTCTTACAAAAGCTTTCGCTACGCAGATCGCCCGGAAGCGCCGCAGGCTTACGCCCGGCCTCTTTTATTAGCGCGATGACTTCGTCGGCATCCGGTTGCTCAGTTGGGAAGTAGTTGATCGCGACATCGGCGCCTTCGCGAGCGAACGCGATCGCGGCGGCGCGGCCCATTCCGGAATCACCACCGGTGATCAATGCCCTGCGGCCCGCCAATCGTCCGGTGCCCTTGTATGTTTTCTCGCCGTGATCTGGTGGCGGATCCATTTCACTCGCGAGGCCGGGCCATGGTTGCGATTGCTCTTTGAATGGCGGTTTCGGGTATTTGTCTTTCGGATCTTCTAATTTTCTAGTAGTCATAGTTTGATCTGCCTCATGGGCGGCAAACACTCGCCCGCCTGCCGCCGACGCAAGCCCGATGGTGCCCAATCGGATTGCATGTCGCCGGCTGATTCCCCCTTGTTGACCCATAAATTCCTTCTCGGCGCGTCAGCCCTTCTAGTTCTTTATCGCTTGTGGCGCCTCACATAGACGCCCGCATTCGCAACTGCCGAATTCCCGGAGGACCGTCAGTTCAAATGGCTACCACCATTCGATCACATAGGTCTCGTCAGCCGTTATGTGACGCGGCGGGCAATCAGCCCGCTCCAGCCGCGCATTCCTGACATTTTTTTAAATCAAGCTTCCCGGAAGCAAGAACAGGTATGGCTTCGATCCGCTGAACCTGTTTAGGAATCCACAAGTTTGGAATACCCGCTTCCTGCAACTTTTTCCGTAGTTCGGCAATGTCGAAATCAACAGCGCTGAGCAACATCAGCGCTTCCCCCTTGGCTTGGTCATGAACGCCGATCACCGCAACCGGACGTTCATCTCTCCCGGAAAGTCCCAGTACTTCGATGATTTTCTGTTCAATGGCTTCATGGGGCACCATTTCGCCGCCGATTTTTGAAAAACGCGAGAGCCGACCTTCGATGTAAAGAAAACCGTCTTCGTCGAACCGGCCGATATCTCCGGTCTTCAACCAGCCTTCGCTCAGAACTTCTCCGGTTCGCTTCGGGTCGTCCAGATAGCCTTCGAAAATGTTTACTCCGCGCAGCCAAAGCATCCCCGAGTCGAACAGTGAAAGTTTTCGCCCGGTGTCCGGTTCGCGAATTTCCGCGGCGATACCGGGTGCCAGCCTGCCAACCGATCCCGAACGGCTGGAGGGCTGAACATGTTCCCCCTGTCGTTTCGGCTCGGAATCAGGCAAATTAACGCTGACTACCGGCGCAGTCTCAGTAAGCCCGTATCCTTCAAAGACTTTCTTGCGAAACCGTTCTTCAAAATGGCTAGCAAGTTCGAGCGGCAATTTTTCGGCGCCGGTGATAATGAGGCGCAAACTTTTGAGCTGTTCCGGTTCGGTTTTGCGCAAGTACAGACGCAAAAATGTCGGAGTCGCGAGAAGAAAGGTGAGCTTGTATCGCTCGATCAATGCAGCGCATTTCGCCGACTCCAGTGGATTTGGATAGGTAACGATCCGCACACCTTCGATCAGCGGATACCAAAGAGTGACAGTCGATCCAAACGTGTGAAAGAACGGCAGCGACGCGAGGATTGCGTCAGTTCTTTTTGCGTCCAGCAATTCCCGGAACTGAGATACATTTCCCACCACGTTGCGATGGCTCATCACCGCTCCCTTTGGTTCGCCGGTGGTGCCGCTGGTAAAGAGCAAAACTGCTTCCGCGTGTCCGCCTCTTTTCGGGACTTCCAAAAGCCGCAAGAGTAAACGGGCGGGAAGAAATACCGACGCGATCCACCACCAGACGACCTCCCGCTTCATGAGAGGGAGTGATTCATCGAGCTTTAAGATGCATTCCGGCCAAGGAAAATCTTTCATGCGTTCCATAAACGCCGTCGCTGAGATCGCCACGCGGAGATTCGCTCGCCGGCAGCAGGATTCATTAGCGGCACGCCCGATTGTGAAGTTAAGATCTACCGGAGTCTTGTTTGCCAGCACCACGGCCAGATTGGCCACCATCGACCCCTTGCTGGCGGGCAACACAATCGCGATCCGTTCGTCGGGGAATTCCTTCCGAAGACGACGGCTTAACGCCGCCGCCGCGCCGAGCAATTTGCTCCGGCTCAGACTGCTTTGATCCATTCCATCAATCACCGCTGTGGCAAAACGGTTGCGCTTCAGCCCGCGCACGCATTCTTCGGCGACGTGTCGATCCAGTGACGGCCGGCGGCGGAAGCAAAATTCGCCCAGTTTAAGCAGCTCCTCGCGCACTGTCGCGACGTCTGCGGCCTTTGGCTCAAGCGGTTTGCCAAAGGCGACGCTTACGGGATACGGAATGCGCTTCGGAAATTTGGTGAAAAATTTCCCGCCCTGGAACGAAAAGATCGATCCCCAGAGTTGATCGAGCCAAACCGGAACGACCTGGGCGTTGCCGTGTCGCGCAATAACTTCGAAACCGCGCTGCAAACGCAATAGAGTGCCTCTTCTCTCCAATTCGCCTTCCGGAAACACGCACACGATTTCGCCGGCAGAAACTTGTTCGGAGGCGGCGCGAACTGCAGCGTGCGAATGGCGGCTGCTGATCGGGATACAACCGAGAGCGCTGAGAATAGGATGCAATAAGGGTTTGTGATAATACATCTGGTCAATCACGTAACGAATCGGCCTGGGACAGGCCAGCTGCAGAACCAGGGCGTCCACCCAGCTGATATGGTTCGGTACCAGAAGAAATCCGCCCTGAGGCAAATTCTCCAGCCCGAACCGCGTGACTCGATAAAAGGTCCGCACCAAAGGCCGCCCAAAGAAATAGAGCGCGCGTTCGGCAGTAGATTGGGACCGCATTGTTTATGATTTACAATCGGCGCATGGCAAACTGCAATCGGCAATTGTAGATGCAATCTTCGGGACAAAAGCCGATGAGCGGCGCGCGCAGCGCACTCTTTCTGCTGCTGGCCATCAATCTCTTCAATTACATCGACCGCCAGGTGCTGGCCGCCCTCGAGCCGGATATTCGCGCGACTTTTTTCCCGCAAAACGACGCTAATGCCATGACGATGACCGGGTTGCTCGGCGACGCGTTTTTCGTCACCTACATGATCAGCGCGCCGATTCTCGGCCTTCTTGCTGACCGGATCTCGCGCTGGTTGATCGTTGGCTTTGCCGTGATTTTGTGGAGCCTGGCGAGCGGCGGCTCAGGTCTCGCGGCGACATTCGCCATTCTGTTTGCAACCCGGATTTGCGTTGGAATTGGCGAAGGCGGCTATGGCCCGGCGGCGCCGACGATTCTCGCCGATTCTTTCCCGATCGAGACGCGGGGTCGCATCATGGCGATTTTTTACACCGCGATTCCCGTCGGCAGCGCGCTCGGCTACGTAATTGGTGGACTGGTCGGTGCCCATCTCGGCTGGCGCTGGGCCTTTTATCTCGTCACTCCACCCGGCTTGCTGCTGGGCCTGCTGTGCTTCCTGCAACGCGAACCGCGAGCCCGTTCGCGTCAGGTCCTGCAGAAATCACTGCGACAAAGTCTGCGAGATTACGTAAGACTGTTTCGCACGCGGTCGTATGTCATCAACTGCGCTGCGCAAACGCTGATGACTTTTGTAACCGGCGGTTTGGGGTTTTGGGCATCAGCCTATTTGCGATATCGAAATCAAAGTCCCGAGGTCGGCATGACAATTTTCGGTCTGATCACAGTAGTTGCAGGTTTGACTTCGACGCTTCTTGGCGGCGTCATCGCCGATAGATTGCGCTCGCGTCTCGCCGGTTCCTACTTCCTGGTCTCAGGAGTCGGAATGCTGATTGCGTGTCCATTTTTTGTTGCGACCCTCTACATTCCGTTTCCAGCGGCATGGATCACAATGTTTGTCGCGATCTTTTTCTTGTTTGTTAACACCGGGCCTTCCAACACCGCTCTGGCCAACGTGTCGCTGCCCGCAGTGCGCGCAACGGCGTTTGCTGTAAATATTCTGATTATCCACGCCCTGGGCGACGTCCAGGCGTTCTGGTTGCTGGGATATATTGGTGGCCATACCAACATGCATGTCGCGTTCTTGTTTGTATCAGGAATAATTTTGGCATCCGGAGTGGTTTGGTTGCTTGGCGTAAAATATCTTTCGAAGGACACAGCTGCGGCAGAAACCGCCGCAACCACTTGAACATCCGTTTGGTTTCTGACAGGGGTTATGTTGACTTTGCGACGCCTATCCATCCTCTTGCTGCTCTCGCTCGCTGGCAGTGCTCGCGCCGACGGCATTCCGGACGATTGCACGCAGCTCATCCTTGGAATCGCGCCGAGGTGGGATTCCATGCGCGGCCAGATCCGGTTATTTGAACGCCCGCGAGGTGGCGACTGGAAGGTTATAGCCGGACCGTTTCCGGTCCTATTCGGTAAGAAAGGTCTGGCGTGGGGAATCGGAGTCGCAGGACAAAACGAGCCGGGGCTTCACAAAAAAGAACGTGACGGCCGCGCCCCTTCGGGAGTTTTTCAAATCGGCAAGGTATTCGGATACGAAGCACAGCTGCCGTCTGGCGGAGATTATCCGTATCATCAAGTTACCGACGCAGACATTTGGAGCGACGATCCCCGCTCTCCGAATTACAACCGGCATATCGTAATCGATCCGAAGGACCCGCCGGACACTTACTCGCACGAAAAAATGCGCTCGGGCGATTTTGCCTACCACTGGCTAATCGAGATCCGGCACAATTCCGATCCGCCTGTGCCCGGAGCGGGAAGCGCCATCTTTTTTCACATTCGGCGCGGCGTGAACAGACCAACCACGGGCTGCACCACCATGGCGCAGGACAATCTGGTGAAAATCATCACGTGGCTGCGAGCCAAAGCGCATCCTTGCTACGCACTATTGCCCGACACGGAATATGAAAAAAAATGGCGCGCCTGGAATTTGCCGCCGCCGGAGGCGTTCCACAACGTCACTTCATTGAGTCATTGAATCTCGCGCCAGCTTGGTTAGCTTGTCGTTAAGCTAATTATGCCTAGACGAAAACGCCCCAATCCTCAATCGGAAGAGAATATCCGCCGCATCGACACGAAAACGCGCGCGAAGAAGCAGACACACGGGTTTCAAGTGCACTTCCTCCGCGGCGATCGAGTCGTGACTAAGATGTTCAGCGATAATGTGTATGGCGGAAAACAAGGCGCGAGACGTGCCGCACGAAAATTCAAGCAGTCGATGCTGCGTCGTTTGCCGCGCAGAAAGTTTCTGGGTGCGTAAATTGTTCGCATCCGGAAGACGCTTGAGACTTCCGGTAAATTTTCCAACATTCCAAAAATCCCGGCGCGAAGTCTTCGGGTCGCGCTCGCGTCCAGCCATCGATCACGGTGGGTGGAAAAAATAGACCTGTTTTAATTTCACGTGCGTCTGGAGACAGGTCTCCGCTAGTGGTGCCACGATAAAGCCAAATGAATTCGTAGCCGGTGCACGGGGAGGCTATAAGGTTGGAAATTCTTTTGAGAGGAACGGCGATTCCCAATTCCTCTTTCAGCTCACGCCGCGCTGTTTCATCGTAGGTTTCTCCACCGCTCACATGACCGGCTGCGCTTGAGTCCCATTTCAACGGATATCGATCCTTCAAACGTGAGCGTTGCTGTACGTAGATTTCACCGTCCGGGTTGAAAATTAAGATATGCACGGCGCGATGTGGCAAGTTATTCCCATGCACTTCGGAGCGACTAGCGTAACGCACAATACGATCGTTTTCGTCGACGACTGGAAACAGCTCATCACCCGGAGCGCAGACTTCCGGGAAGGCATTCGGCGCAACGGCATTCGCGAGAGCGATCCACTGCAACAGTGATAGTTCCTCGGCGCGAGCCTTCACGGCGACGTTCAAAGAACGCGCCAGCGGATCCCAGTCGTGCAGATATCCCCGCAGTAGTTTTTTGAGCTGTTTGCGTCGCTGGGAGAATCCGAGGCGGATCAATTCTAGAAGGAGTTCGTCATTGTAATCAGGCAACTCGGACGAATCGCGCGGCACGAGCCGCACAACGGCAGAATCGACTTCGGGCCGCGGGAAAAAAACTGTCGACGGGACCGTTCGCAAGTATTTCACATGGTGATGCAGCTGCACGCGCAACGTCAGCGCACCGTAATCATGCGTACAAGGCGATGCAGAAAGCCGCATCGCCATTTCCTTTTGTAAAGTCAACAATGCCAAAGATATGGGAGTTGGATAGTCCAGGAATTTCAGAAGCACTTGGCTTGAAATGTTGTACGGCAAATTGCTAATCAGTTTCACGTCGCGTTGGGCGAAAAGAATGCGCGGATCGAATTCTAAAGCATCGATATTGAGAATCTCCAGTCGCCCATCATCTAAATGCTGACGCAAGAATTTTGCCAGGCGCGCGTCCTTTTCGATGGCCAGAACGTGTGCGCCTTTCTCCAGAAGAAACCGGGTCAAGGCACCCAAGCCGGGCCCAACCTCGACTACATAATCTTTCGGAGTGATATGCGCCTGATCGACAATCCAACGGGCGAAATTTTGGTCGTGCAGAAAATTTTGGCCGAGAGCTTTGCTCGGCGATACGCGAATCTCCCCGAGCGCCACTCGTATCTCTGAAAGCTTCATAGGATGCTTCCGTGACGACTCATCAAGCCGGAGAATTTCGAACAGCTGTTCACAAAATAGTGTGAACAAAATACGTCGCCCGGACGAACTTGTTCACAAGTTATTCACGTCCACGTTCGGATCTAAAAATCTGCACATACGAGACTCGTGAACAGGGACCACACGATTTCTACTGATGTGGCGGCAATGCGCGCCGCGATCCCTTCTTTCTACTTTTCAAGTACGTCTGGCGTGCCTCCTTTAAGGAAGCGCCCTCGAGAAAGTAAACCGTCGCCGCTCGACCAATAGCATATGTCCCTGCGGCCGCGATCATCCCGCAAACGACGTTGCCCCAACCGGGAAAAAACTTTAGTACCTACCCGCGCACCCTCCCGAAGCAGCATTCCTGCGCCAAGATTAGCTCCCAGTGCGGCGATGAATTCTGTCGCAGAACGCAAACTCCGTTCCCGGCCACTGACATACATGATTCCCGATACCATTAAGACTTGGAGCGCTGTAAGAATCGGGAGATCCGCCAGTGGAATCGGTTGGGTGCCGATTGCCGCGCAAATGGCAGTGGTCGATTTGATCAGCATTTGTGCCACGTGAATTTGGGCCTGCCGGTCGCGCGAGATACGGATCATCTCGATCTTTGCCTCGTTCGGTAACTCGGCGGCAAGAATCGACATCAGGCGGCGGGTTTCGGCTGCACCTTTTTGCGTTATCCGGATGACCGTAAGTAAACGATCACGGACAGCTGGTTGCGCGTCGAGCACCTCTTCCAATTGCATTTCGCGCTGTTCAGATCCAAGCAAAAGACCGATGATTTTTGTCTCCCCCGATGGGACAACGATCGGCTTTTGTAGATCCAATTCGCCGTCGTCGAAAAAAAAGATCATGTCTGCAGGATCGCGTTTAAGCTCTGCTTCGATCTGCGCTGCGGCGGAATAATCGGCTCCTCGCGCGTCCAGCACCGAAATCGTTCCACGACCCGGAATCGTCCAATCAGTCCAACGATGCACCGGACTGAGCATTACATTCGCGCGCTCATCGCGCTCTGATTCAAAAAGTAAATCGATAATTTTTTGCAGAGGCATTTTGCTCGAACCGATGAAGAGAAATCGGGGTCGCCGCTGTTGAAGAAACAATTGCTTGAGCGGCGTTAGTTCACGCAGCACCGGCCGCCGAATTCTTTCGGGGAGTCTAGCTGCCAAACTCTCCAGTCGCTCTGCAATTTGAACAAGAGTGTTCTGATTCATGCCCTGGCCACGTTAAATCGTTAAACTGTTACATCGATACTTTGGTTTCGCGATTCGATCATGAATCCATCATCAAAACACGGCGCGAAATCAACGTTTTGAATTCCGCGGCACTCCGCTTATAAGCCTAGGATGAGCTTGAACATCGACATCCTTTCGAAAGCGGCCAACCAAGCCCGCGGTCTGTGCATGGATGCCGTGGACGCCTCTCAATCAGGACATCTCGGGCTTCCACTTGGCTGCGCGGAAATCGGTGCCGTTCTTTTCGGGCACGCGCTGAGATATAACCCCGAACAGCCCCGCTGGATCAATCGCGATATTTTTGTTCTCTCCGGTGGACATGGCAGCATGTTTCTCTACGCGTGGCTTCATATGAGCGGCTACGATTTACCGATGTCGGAAATCGAACGCTTCCGGCAAATGCATTCCAAAACGCCTGGACATCCTGAGTTTGGTCACACGCCCGGGGTAGAATGCACGACTGGACCGCTTGGCCAGGGCGTAGGTAACGCCGTCGGGATGTCGGCCGCTACGAATATGGCTGCGGCGCGCTTCAACACCGATGAGCACAAGATTTTCGACCAGCATGTCGTTTGTTTGTGCAGCGACGGCGATATGCAGGAAGGCGTCGCTTCAGAGGCTTGCGCACTCGCCGCGCACTGGGGTCTCGATAATTTGATTTTCATCTATGACTCCAATGCCGTGACGCTAGACGCCCCGGCAAAGGACACGCAGAGCGAAGACACCAGAAAACGGATGGAGGCTTACGGGTTCGACGTACAGGAAATCGACGGCCAGGACATGCAGCAGTTCCTCGACGCCTTTAACGTTGCAAAACGGCGTGACAACGGGAAACCGCAGTTCATTATCGCGCATACCTTAATCGGCAAAGGCATTCCGGAAGTCGAGGGCACGTACAAGGCGCATGGGGAAGCCGGCGCCAAGTTCGCGGACGCTTCGCGCGAGGCCCTCGGCTTGCCGAAAGAACATTATTTCGTTTCGCAGGAGGTGTCCGACTATTTCGCCGAGCACAAAAAGACGCTTCTCGCCGAGTATGATCGCTGGAAAAAAACATACGATGCATGGCGCACGAAAAATGCTGAGAAAGCCAAGCTGCTCGATGACGGTCTCGCGCGGAAAGTCCCAGCCGATCTTGTCTCGAAGATCCCGGATTTTCCAAAGGACGCGAAACTGGCTACGCGTAAAGCCGGCGGCGAGGTGTTGCAGCCGATTGCGCAGGCCATGCCGTTGCTCACAAGCGGCAGCGCCGACCTTTACGGATCTACAATGAATTACATCAAGGACGGCGGCGATTTCAATCGAGACAATTTCGGCGGCCGCAATATCCGGTTCGGCATCCGCGAGCACGGCATGTGCGCGATCCTCAACGGGATCTCGTATCACGGTCTCTTTCGCGCATCGGGCGCGACGTTCACGGTGTTTACCGACTATTGCCGTGGCGCAATTCGGCTTAGCGCGCTTTCGAAGCTGCCGAACGTTTACATCTTCACGCATGACTCTATCGGCGTCGGCGAAGACGGCCCGACTCATCAACCTGTGGAGACCGTCAGCTCCGTTCGTTTAATCCCGAACATCGACGTGATTCGGCCCGCCGATCCGGAGGAAACAGCAGGGGCATTTGTCGCGGCCATGCAGCGAACAGATGGGCCCACGTTTCTCGCTCTCACGCGGCAGGCTGTGCCGATGTTGAACGAAATCGATGCGAAGCTTCGTCGCGAAGGAGTGCTTCGTGGCGGTTACATCGCGAAAAAAGAAAAAGATAAGCTCGAAATCATCATTATGTCGTGTGGAAGCGAATTGCAGCACGCAATCGCCGCGGCAACCAAACTGGGCGACGGCGCCCGTGTGGTTTCCATGCCGTGCTTCGAAAGGTTCAACCGGCAATCAGAGAAGTATCGCCAGGAAATATTGCCTAACGAATGCCGTAAACGCATCGCCATCGAGGCTGGCGTTCCCGAGATTTGGTATGAATACGTCGGTCTCGACGGCAAAGTAATCGGTCTGCATGAGTTTGGCTTGAGCGCGCCCGGTCCGGAGGTGATGAAGGAGCGCGGAATTGACGCCGAACACATAATCGAAGCAGCAAAAAAACTCGGTTGAGTCGAGACTGCCGCGGTTAGCCCTCGACGAAAAAGAACGCCATTGCGAGAATGACGTACGTCGCCAGAAGCAATACCCCTTCGAACCATGTCGTCTCGCCATCTGCCGCGATGGCATTAACGGCGAAGGTTACGCCTGCGATCGCGATTAATTCCAGAGGATTCTCGAATACAAGGTTCATCGGCGTTCCAAGGAAAAAGGAAACGATCACAAGCAATGGCGCGACGAGCAGCGCGACCTGAATACTCGATCCGGCGGTGATAGTCATCACGAGATCCATCCGATCTCGTCTGGCAAAATAGACCGCAGACACATACTCCGCCGCATTACCCACGATCGCCAGAACGACCACGCCGAGGAAAAACTGGGAAACGCCAAGTTTACTCGCAGTCGAATCCAGCGCGCCGGAAATCAATTCCGCTTCCCAGGCGGTGAGCGCCGTCGCGGCGAGCAGAACACCAAGCGACTGCCACAACGGCCATGAAAGACGCGCCAAATGTTTTTCCGTCCGTTCAAACGCGAAAGTCTCCCGGTGGGTAACGAGCGTGTAAATGAGGTTAGCCAGATAAACAAGAATCAGAACCGTAGCCACCCCCAGACTCAGGTTCTCATCCAATCGGCTGGTGTCCGGCGATCTCAAAATGCCGCGTTCGGTATAATCAAACAGCGCAGGCACCAACAACCCGATCATCGCAAGAATCAGCAGACTGGAGAGCAACCCAGCGCGTTCGCGTTGGAAACACTGCCGCTCGCGTCGCAAGCTTCCGGCGAGAATCGCCAGACCGAGGCCTAGCAGGCTGTTACCAATTATCGAACCGGTAATCTGACCTTTCACCACATTGGGATGGCCTGCCGCGAGAACGAACAACGCAAGAATAAACTCTGCGGTATTGCCGAAGGTGACATTCAGTAATCCGCCTACAGCCGGCGTAGCGCGTGCAGCCAAATGCTCGGTGGCACGCCGAATCCATTCCGCCAGCGGCACGATTGCCAGAATCGACACCGCAAAGACCCAAAGCGGTCCGGTGTGAAGAAGATATTCCAACGCCAGCGACAGCGGAATGAGCAACAGCAACCAGACGAAAATCATGTAGTCGGATCGATCATCTGTTTAGCGAAACGAGAACAGCCGAACTTTTGGTGCGCGCAAATGGCAGCGCACCTCCGCGGCCAGCGGACATTCATAAGCCGAGGATTAAAACGCTTCGTCGGGCTCGCCGACATTGCGGGCGCGAGTTTCGAACCGCGTGAATTCCTTGAGAAAGGTGAGCGGAATTTCGCCGACAGGACCGTTGCGCTGCTTGGCGATGATCAGTTCGGCTTCGCCGGCTTTTTCCACACGCGCTTCTTCATCTTCTTCGTAAAGCTCGGGCCTGACGAGTAACCCGACAAGATCCGCATCCTGCTCGATCGAACCCGATTCACGTAAATCACTCAGACGCGGTTTGCCACCGGAACGCTGTTCTGGTTGACGGTTCAATTGCGCGACCACAATGACGGGAATTTTTAACTCCTTGGCCAAGGCTTTCAGCCCCGCGGAGATCTCCGATATCTCGAGCTGCCGATTGTCCTGCGCGCGACGTGAAGTCGATCTGAGCAATTGCAAATAATCCACGATGATCAGCTGCACGTCCTGCTGAGCTTTGAGGCGACGCGCTTTTGCCCGCAATTCGAGAATCGTGAGGCTCGGGCTGTCGTCGATGAAGATCTTCGCTTCTGCGAGCTTCGATGCCGCAGCGGTCAGGTTCGGAAAGTCCCGCTCGGCGAGAAAGCCGTCGCGAACCTTTTGCAGATTAACTTTCGCCCGAGAGCAAAGGAGCCGTTGCACAAGCTGCTGACTGCTCATTTCCAGGCTGAATACGCCAACCGGAAGTTTTTCATTGATCCCCACGTGTTCGGCAATGTTCATGGCAAGCGCGGTTTTGCCCATGCTGGGCCGCGCTGCAATGACAATCATTTCCGAGGGATGCAACCCACTGGTCATTCGATCGAACTCTACAAAACCGGTTCCGATTCCTGTGATCCCGCCTCTGCGTTCGTAGAGTTTCTCGATCGATTCGATCGCTTCCATGACCTGGTCTTTCATGGAGAGCATCTGACCTTTGAATCTGTCTTCGCCTACGGCGAAGATTTTCTGTTCCACTTCATCGAGCAGACTATTCACTTCATCCTGCTCTTCGTAGGCACGTCGTACACTTTCGGTAGCGGCAGAAATAATCTGGCGCAGAATGAATTTGTCGCGAACGATTTCCAGATCGTACTGCACGTTCGCGGCAGTCGGGACGAAGGTAAAAAGGTTAGTGACGAATGCGGCGCCGCCGACGCTGTCGAGTAAACTCCGGTCGCGCAGGACCTGGGTAAACGTAATGAGGTCGATCGCCTCCCCTGCGTTCCAAAGATCGACTAAAACGTTGTAGATGGTTCGGTGCGCCGGAACGTAAAAATAATCTTCATTAATTTTCTCGACGCATTCCGCGATCGTTTCACGCGGCGAGATGAGCATCGAGCCGAGGACGCCCTGTTCCGCTTCTACGCTGTGCGGCGGCGTTCGGTGAACATCCTGCGCAGAACCTGTTGGGGAAATGGGAACAACTTTTTCGCCGGTTCGCCCTGCCGAACCTCGGCCAGCGCCATTGCCCTGTTTACGAGGCTTCTCTCCGGTCCATGCGGACGTTGGAGTCGCCATTTATTTTTCTTCTTGTCTTGGTTGTTCCTGTTTTTTTCGGAAAATTCGATGTTTCTTCTTGTCGGCTTCTTCCGGGACAGCATCAACGCCCTCGGCCTTCGTTTCCGTGGCGGATTTTAGCTGAAACACAAGTCGCGCCGTCACATCGTGATGTAGCTTGATGTCGAGCTCATGCTCTCCCGTATCTTTAATTGGACGCTCCAGAACAATTTTATGACGATCAATCTCTACGCCGACTTCGTTCTTCAGCCGATTCACTATGTCTTGCGCGGTGACTGATCCAAACGCCTTGCCGGTCTCCCCTGTCTCCAACGTGAAAATAAATCTCGCTTTGCCGATCCGGCGCGCCACTTCCTGCGCATCGTTCAACTCGCGTGCTTCGCGCTCAGCGCGCTTCTGCCTGAGCGCATCAAGCCGGCGCAAAGCCGCAGGCGTAACTTCGTATGCCATGCCGCGCGGCAAAAGATAATTTCGCGCGTAGCCACGACGAACTTTGACCACGTCGGCCTCGGCCCCAAGTCCGGGAACATTTTCAGTCAGGATGAGTTCAGTCAAAGGCATAATTATCTTTAAAAGCGCGTTCAGAATTTTTCAACAAGGAGCATTCCGGGGGATGCCGAGTGTAAAATTCAGGCGGGTGTTGTCAATGCGAGAATAAGAAAATTTCAGAAAAAATCGGCGGCGCCGCTGCGTCAGATCATTCCCAGCTTTAATCGACCGGCTTCGCAATCAGTCTCGACTATCACGACGCAGCTTTCTGAATTGAGGTTTCTCCGTGTGGCGCGACTGCGGGTCCCTTAAGGTGCACTGGGCTGAAAGTCACTCAAGGGTGGCCACATTCGAGAATTGACCCATGATCTTGTTCGCTCGCAGCACCGTGAGCTATCGGAGGCAGAGATCTGCGAGACGTCTTCCACGAAAGCGTCGCTTAAATCGCCGAACGCTGCCGATGTGCGATCAATTAGCGCGAGCTCGGGAAAACTGAGACGGTGCCATCCAAGTTGTTCGCCACGTAGACGGTCTCTGACCCTTCGTCCACGGTGGCCGCAACTGGAAAGCCGCCCATTCTTTTCTGCACGATCTTGACGTGGCAGTCATCCACGTGACCGGCGCGGCAGGTGTTTGCATCAAGCGTCGCGACGTCCGAATCCCCGAGGTTCGGTATGTAGACAATATTCTTCGTCGAATCGATCGCTATGCTTCGCGCCAATAGGTTATTGCCGTTTCCCGCGCTGCCTGGAAACGCGCCGAGAAGAACAGCCGGCGGCGTTTGGCCGCAGCCCGACGTGTCGCCCCCGTTGCAAGTCGAGCCGTCGATGACAGATACCGTCAGGTCATTACGATTCCCGACAAAAACAGTATTGGTGGCGAACACAATTCCGATTGAGCGCGGCCCGTCGCCTACCGCAATGGTCGCCGGCGTTTGCCCGCAACCGGAGCTGTCATGGGCGTTGCAGTGCAGAGTGTCGATCACAGACACCGTGTTGTCGCTCCTGTTCGCAACGTAAACCGTGTCATTACTCGGGTTAACGGCGAGCGCCTGGGGCGAGGCGCCAACAGTCACGATTGGCCAGGTCTGATTGCAGCCAGAGGTGTCGCTGCCGTTGCAGACATCGCCGTTGATTACCGAAACGGTATTATCACCCGAATTTCCAACATAGATGGTGTCGGTTGTCTCATCGACTGCCACCTGATAGGGAGCAGCGCCAACCGGCGTGGTGGGATGCGCCTGCATGCAACCTGAAGTTATTTGGCCGTTGCAAGTCGCGCCGTCGATTACAGAGAGCGTGTTAGCATCGATATTAGACACATAAATCGTGTTGGTAATTTTGTTGATCCCGATGAACCGCGGAGGATTATCAACGTTAGTCCCAACGTTAGTCGTTGGCCAGGTCTGATTGCAGCCAGCGAGGTTATCCTTGTTGCAGGCCGTCGCGTCGATAACGGAAACAGTGCCATCGTCGTCGTTCGCCGCGTAAACGGTCCTTGTGTTCGGATTATTCGCAATCCCCAGCGGGGCGGCTCCGACCGTAGTCGTGGGCGCGAACTTCGTGCAGCCAGAGGTATCCATTCCGTTGCATGTGGATGCGTCCAGCACCCAAACCCTGTTCGTGTCCGGGCTTGAGGTGTAAAGGGTATGCGTGTTCGGATCGATGTCCACAGCCAACGGAATGACTCCGACTGCTAACGCGGGCGCTGTTTGAGGGCAGCCACGTTGGTTTCTGCCGTTGCATGTAGCCGCGTTGATAACCGAAATCTTGCTCGAATATGCACTCATTATATAAACGGTTTTTGTCGTCGGGTCGACGACTCCCATGAACGGGACGCTCCCGACCTGGACGAGGTGCGGTGTCGCTCCGCAGCCGGAGTGGTCGATGGCGTTGCAGGTTGAGCCGTCGATCACCGCCGTATAGCCGAGGATGTCGGTGTCCGCTGTCAGGGGAACATAGAGCGTGTGCGTAGTCTGCTCGATATTGCCCCCATTTGGAAAGAAGCCGGCCGGCAGCGGCGCGACCGAGAACTGTGTACAATCGGACTGCGTAGTGGCGTTGCAGGTTGCGCCATTGAACACCGAAACGGTGCCGTCGTTGAAATTCGTGACATAAACGCTCTGGTTCGAGTAATCGATTGCGATCCCATCGCCGTTCGCCATCGTGGATGGTGTCTGGGTGCATCCACTGGTGTTCATCGCATTGCAGGTCGCTGTGTTGACCATTGAGACCGGACCGTCGTTCGCGTCGCCGGCGTAGAGCGTATGGTTGGAAGGATCAAGTGCCAGGACGGCGAGGGTGCCGAACTCCTGGTTAAAAAAGACACCCGGCACAGTCACTATGGCAGCGGGCAGCTGGCCGCAACCGGACGTATCCCTGGCGTTGCAGGTTCTCCCATTGAGAACTGCGATGGTATTGCCGTCATCGCCATTCCTCTTCAATCCGTCCGTTACGTAAAGCGTGCCGGTAGTGTGGTCGAAGGCAAGCGCTATAGGGCTCGGGCCGACATGGGTCAGCTTCGCGATTGGCGAGCAATGGGACGCGTCTGTGGCGTTACAGGTGCTGCCATCAATCACCGAAACGGTATTGTCGCCACTGTTTGCCACATAGATCGTGTTGGTAGCCCGATCAACGGCCACCCCTATCGGCGCCTTTCCAACCTTCACGGTCGGCACCGCCCACGGCAGTGTCGGCGGGTGCATCGCAGCGGTGGCAGCCAATCCCGCGGCCGCAAGGAAGAGTATGCCCGCGGCTGCAAGGCGTAAACGGAAGAGGCGAGGACGGGAATGGATTTTCTCCTGGCACGATTTTGTTTTCATAGATTTTGTCCTTTCCCATTCCTTCGGAAAATTTTGCGCCGCGTGACAAAATGTTTTGGAATGTCGGAAAACGCGGCTCGAAAAGCGTGCCCATATCGCGCTTGTAATTCTCCGCCGAGATTTGCACGCCGGCGGCGGCTTTCATTAGCTGCACGTTCATGCGTGCGCGAGTTCCGTCGCGCCGCAACGCTCGCATTGTCCGGCATTCTCGGTCGCGCCTGTGAGCGAATCAGAAAGGCCGCTGGGGTTCATTGGGGAACCTTACTTCGCTTCTTTCGGCGCGAGCGAGGCAACAATCTTTTCAAAACGCGGATCGCCGCGGAGCGGGTCCCAGAACGGATGCAGTTTTAAGGCACCGTAGCTCCGCATGAGCGATGTGGTGGGAGCACGCAGCCCAGCTTCCAGTTGCTGCAAGGCAAGCTCCTTCTCGCCGGCCCACGCTGCCGTGATCGCGAAAAATTGAAGGACGAGGCTGCCGTTGATGACATCTTTTTCCACCGGCGTGAGTGCGATCGCCCGACGGCCTTCGTCCAAGGCCAGGTCTTTCCGCCCAAGAGCTGCGTCGATTAAGCCAAGGACGCAGAGCGTCGGCCCGTAGTCCGGCTCCGCCTGCACGATCTTTTCCTGTTGGGTGCGAGCCGCTTCAAACGCAGTGCGCGCCCGTGCCTCATCTTTGGTCATGCGCGCCAGCAGACCTTCGCCAAAGCTGCGGCTCAGAAAAAGGGGATTTTCGGTCCAGCATGGATTGTCGCCCAGCGCGACGAGTGCTCGCTCGGCCGCAGCCGGATCGCGTTCGGCCAACGTGTACCAGAACCAGCTGTCCGCGGCGCTGGCAATAGCGCCCAGTCCTTGCGCTAGAATAGAATCAATTGTCTGGCGCAGCGGTCGAGTGTCTCCTTTCCAACAGGCGTACCACAGTCCACGATTGGCCCGCGTTTCGGCGTTGTCGGGCACGATCGCTAACGCGCGATCGAGCGCAGCGATCCCGTCGGCATAACGTCCGATGTACAGGTAACCGACCGCGAACTGTTGCAGAATACCAAAGTTGCGCGGGTCCAGCTCCACCGCGCGCTGCAAGTTCTTCAGACCTTCCTCCTGCTGGCCGCGCCGCCGGCGCAGAATGTAGCCGGTCAGTTCGAAGAGACGCGGATCATTGGGTAACGCTCGCCGCGCGATCTCCAATTCGGCGAGGGCGCCGGCATAGTCGCGCACCCCATAGTAGAGATAGTTCGCGCGCGCCAAGTGTGTTTCGGCAGCATCCGGTCGCAACCGTGTCGCGGCTTGGATCGCGGCTTCAGCCAAGGCAAGCCGGGCGGGAGTGTGATCAGACCCATTTACGGCATAAACTTGTTCGTGCGCCCAGGCGAGCTGGCAGTAGGCGTCGAAAAATGAGGGATCGCGCTTGACCGCTTCATCCAGAAGTTCAATTGCCTTCCGCAGGTCTGCATCGCTCGTCGCGCTGAGACCTGACGTGAGGATTAGTGACTTTGCCCGGCTGTAAAGGTCGAAAGCCGCCAGATCAGTCGTGGGCGGCTGCTCAATGGCCCTTTTCTCGTTAGGCGAAAGCTTCGCCTGCAACTGATCGGCAATCGCCTTGGCGATTTCGCTTTGGATGGCGAAGACATCGGTCAGATCGCGGTCATATTTCTCGCCCCAGACATGCGTGTCATTGCGAGCATTGATTAACTGGGCACTCACCCGGACACGGTTTGCGGACCGCTGCACGCTGCCTTCGACGACGTAAGCAACGTTTAACGCCTGCGCGATTTCCCGGAGGTTGTTGCGCGTGGCTGAGCTTTCATACTGCATCACGCTGGTGCGGCTGATCACTTTCAGCTCCGCTACCTTGGCGAGGTCGGTCAGGATTTCGTCCTGCACACCTTCAGTGAAGAAGGCATTGTTCGGATCGCGGCTAAGGTTTTCGAATGGCAGGACGGCGATGCTTTTTTCGGACGCTGCGACGCTACTGGTGCGCGCGGTGTGGAACGGAGCAACAAAGTATGCGACCAGCATGGCCAAGACCAGGACGGCCGCGATGCCGAGCAGGCGCGCTGCTCGTTTTGGTTTCTGCATCGCTTCGAGCTCCGTCGATAGCTCGTTCACACCGGGTCGCGCCGCCGGCTCGATCGCGAGCATCGCGACAAGCAGCGAACTGAATCGCGAAGGAACCCCAGCGGCTTTTAGTTGTTCGATCGGTGGCCTAACGACAGCGGCCCGCTCGTCAGATCCTTTCACGACGCGATCGCCAAAGGGCATGTGGCCGGTGAGCAAATACCAGAGCGTCGCGCCTAACGAGTAAATGTCGGAGCGCACATCCACCGGCGCGTCGGTGAACTGTTCGGGACTGGCGAAGGCTGGCGTGCCGACAAAACCGCCGTGGGTCAATTCGCGCGTGTTGGGGGTCGCGGCGAGCGCTTTGGCAACGCCGAAGTCAATTACCTTGATCGTGAAATCAGTTTCGTCGCCACGCTCGATCATCATCAAATTGCCCGGTTTGATGTCGCGATGCACCAGTCCGCGTGTTTCCGCGGCGAGGAGAACATTGGCAACCTGCCGCGCGATCGCAATCGTCATCGGCACGTCGCACGGACCCTTGCGGCGGACTCGTTCTTCCAGGGTTTCGCCCTCGATCAATTCCATCGCGTAAAAGCATTGGCCGCTTTCTTCGTGAATTCCGAATTGGTGGACGGTCGCGATATTCGGATGGCGCAAAGCGGCCGCCGCGCGCGCCTCGCGCAGGAAACGCTCGCGCGCGGCCGCAGCGTTAGGCGCGTGATCGATGCTGATGATTTTTAAGGCGACGCTGCGCTGCAGGATCGAGTCGGTCGCGCGGTAGGTCACCCCCATCGCGCCGCGGCCTAACTTCCAGGCGCGGCCATCTTCGCACTTTTCGATCACATATTGACCGAATTGCTCGAGCGGCGAATCGCGATCGAACGCTGCCGGCAATTTGGCGGAAGCGAGCTGCAGCATGCAGACCATGCAGCCGAGGTCCGGCGAGGAGGCGCCTTCGAGCGCGGCGCCACACTTCACGCAAGTGGTCGTTTTCGCTCTGGCAACTGCGGCCATGCTGTTATCCAGACGTCAGCGCGTGGCAAAGATAACGCAGTTCCTCATCCACTTCGGCCGGATTGTTCAACGTCCCGGCGATTTCCTCGCGCAGAATCTCGCCGTAGCGAGCGCGTAATCTCTCCACCTCTTTGCGCAGGGTCGGAGCTGGTCGCTGTAATCGCGCCGATAACTCGTCGTAGGGCACCGCTTCGTCGAGACTTGGCGATAGATGCGGTTTCAGTGCTTCGAACAACGCCGCTTTGCCGACAAAAGCGCGCTCCTGCGCAAGGCGATCGAATGACTGCCGCAGGAGGGTCTCTGCCCACTCACGGTCATACACCAGGTGCGCGTCCCAGCGTTCGTTACGCGCGACTTGTCTTTCCGCCTCAGAAATGGTCGCCTGATCGAACGGCTCGCGAATTTTTCCGCCGCCTCGCTTTTGAGCCTGCTCGCGATCCCGCGCATCGGAGACGAAATGTTTCAGCGCGCCAAGGAGAAAGGAGCGGAAGCGTCCCTTCTCGCGATCAGCTCGGAAGTAGGTGCGATCGCGAATAAGTTTGGCGAAAAATCCCTGCGTCAGATCTTGCGCATCCTCGGCTCCGATCCCTTCGCTTCGCAGGAAAAGATAAAGCGGCCGCCAATAAATGCGGCAAAGCTCGGAAAGCGCTTCGAGTGCGTGCGCGGTAGAAACGGCCGAAGCTCCAGCGGCGAGAACGACTGTCCAACGCGTGGAAGCAAACCGTCTGTCGCGCGTGGTGGTGTCGCACGGTGCGGCAGGCATGCTGCGTTTTTACCTGTCGCGAAAAAAAATTGCAAGGAAGTAACGCGGTCTGAGCCTAACGAAGCTCAAAATTAGAAAGCAAACGTGTTGTAGCGTCCGCTGTCTCAGCGGACTTCGCAGCGTCTCAAAAGAGGCAGCCTGTGCGCTGCGGACAGCGTACGGCACAACTGCGAGCGAACCGTGTCTAAATCATGCCGAGCTTCATCCGCCCAGCTTCGCTGATCATATTCTGATTCCACGGTGGATCCCACACCAGCTGCACGTCGGCTTCATCTATCCCGTCTATGCTAAGGATTTTGCTCTGCGCATCGTGCGCGATAGCCGGTCCCATTCCACAACCTGGCGCAGTTAAAGTCATTTTCACTTCCACCCGCGTGTCGCCACCGTCCTTTTTGATCAAGCGACAATCGTACACCAGACCAAGATCGACAATATTTACCGGAATCTCCGGATCGTAACATTGCCGAAGCTGGTTCCAAACGTCTTCTTCCGAGGCGTCATCGCCATTGCGCGTAGTTTCCTGTGCTTGTTCTGGCTCGGGCTTTTCCAAACCGAGAGCATCAAGATCTTGCTCCGCGACACGCGCCAGACCCTGATACGTTGCTACCGTATAGTTTCCCCCCAGGCTTTGAGTGACAACACCCTGCGTCCCCGCTGGAATCGTTGTCTTCTGGCCACTGGGAATCTGAATAGCTTCGCAATCGCGCTTTAATGTGAATTCAGTGTTCTCGTACATGGCTTCGACGTTTCCTCTTAATATGCCACAAGTGAAGCCAATGACGAATGGCTTTCGGCCACGTTTAAACCGTTGAATCGTTAACTCGTTGAACCGAAATCCGATGTAACGGTGTAACGATTTAACAATTACGACTCAATAGACATCGCGCTTGTAGCGCTTGTCGCTCTTGAGCTTCTCGACGTACTCGTTGGCTTGATCGTCGGTTTTGCCGCCTTTTTCCTGCACAATGTTGCGCAGGGTCACGTCGACGTCCTTGGCCATACGCCGGGCGTCACCGCACACGAAGAACTGTGCGCCTTCGGTGTCGATCCATTTCCAGATCTCGGCCGCGTTTTCCGCCAACTTGTGCTGGACGTAGATTTTTTGGGCCTGATCGCGTGACCATGCGCAGTCGAGTCGAGTAAGAATTCCCTCTTTCATGAACGCATCGAAATCCTCGCGGTAAGCGAAATCGCAACTCTCGTGTTGCGCTCCGAAGAGGAGCCAGTTTTTCCCTTTGGCGCCGATCACCTGGCGTTCCTGCAAATACGCTCGAAACGGCGCGACACCGGTGCCAGGTCCCACCATAATAATCGGCGTGTCGGGATTTTCCGGTAGATGAAAGTGTTTTGCTCCGCTGGCGAAAACAGGCACGGGCACATGGTCTGCACGCTCAGCGAGAAATGACGAGGCCACGCCCTGGCGTACTCGGCCATGGCTCTCGTAGCGAACGACGTCTACGATCAGGTGCACTTGATCGGGAAACGCCTTGAGGCTCGAAGCAACAGAATAGAGTCGCGGCTGAAGTTTAGAGAGCAGCCCGACAAATTCTTCCGGAGTGAAGCGCACGGAGGGGTGTTCAATGAGAAAATCGATAACGTCCATGCCCCACAGATACGTCTGGAGATCTTGTTTGCGGTCGGGAGCGAGAAGGTAGCTTAGCGTTGGTGCAGCGTCGGCCCGCTGAGCGATCGCCTTCAAAAACTTCGGTGTCGGCTGGGTGATACTGTAATCATGCAGCAAGGCTTGCCGGAAAGTAGTGGGTCCCCCTTTCAACCGAGGCACTGGCTCACTGCCGGTCGCACCGAGCGCCCGAATGATTTCGTCCACCAGATGGGGATCATTCGTTGGATATACGCCGACGGAATCGCCGACCTCGAAGCTCAAGCCCCAGCCAGTGAGATCGAGCTCGAAATGGCGCGTGTCCTTTTCCGACTCCGGACCGCTAAGCCGGCGATTGATTAACATTCTGGCTGGGAACGGATTCGTCCGCGAATAAGGCGGCGCAGCAACAGTGGTGATGGCGTCAGTCATGGCAAAGCCAAATTTGTAACGGCGATCCGCCGTCCTAGCAAATCTTCAGCCCTTCTTCCTGATCGCACGCCGCGTCTTCTTTTCCGGGCGATCCAAAGCTATCGAGAAATCCACCTGCCGCTTGAAAACATCAACACGCGCGACGAAAACTGATACCGCATCGCCGACCTTGAATCGCTTCCGCGATCGTCTGCCAATCAGCTGCCGGCGAGCGGGCTCGAAAAGATAAAAATCGTCTGTTAGCGATGACACATGAACGAGGCCGGTAAGAGAGGCACTAGGTAGTTCGACCAATAATCCGTAATTGCGGACGTCCACGATCGTCGCCGAGAAAATCTGCGGCCTGTGGCCGATAAGCTGCCGTTGGAAAAACTCGAGCTTCTTCATCTGCGTCGCATCAATCTCCGCGTCGGCCGCATTTCGTTCGGTTCGAGAGATGTGCTCGGCGATGGAAGCGATTTCCGCCATGTTGGAATGATAGGGATGGACCGACGGGCCCTCCGGCGCGCTCGGCGAGCGCGCCCCACCCAGACTGCGGTGCACAACCAAATCCGCGTAGCGCCGGATCGGACTGGTGAAGTGCAGATAATTTGTCTTCGCCAGACCATAATGCCCGAGCGGTTGAGGATCGTACCGCGCCCGCTTGAGACTTTTGAGCAAGCCTACCTTCAGCGCCTGCTCTTCAGGTTTCCCGCGAATCTCGGCAAGCAATCGCTGCAATTCGCCGCGGTGAGTCAAATCGCCAACTTTGTAGCCGAAGCTCAGCACGAACTCACGGTACTCTGCGAGCTTCTCGGGGTCCGGATTTTCGTGAACGCGATAAACGGTAGGAATCGCGCGCTTCTTCAGTTCGCGTGCCACCGCTTCGTTCGCGGCCAGCATGAATTCCTCGATTAACTGGTGTGACTCATCGTTCTCGACCCGCTCTAATCGGATGGGCTCGCCGCGCTGATCAACCCAAACTTTGACCTCGGGGAAATCGAGATCCAGCGCCCCGTGCTCGAATCGTTTCCTTCGCAATAACGAAGCGAGTTCCCAAGAGAAATGAAGCTGTTCCCCCAGGCGATCACGAGGCGGAGCGGTTAAAATCGCATAAGTTTCTTTATACGTGAGCCGGTGCGCACTTCGAATGACGCTCCGCGCAAAACGCGCACTTCTAACGAGGCCACGTTTATCGAAGTGGATAAAAACCGAATGCGTGAGCCGATCGACTCCCTGTTTGAGACTGCAAACGCCGTTGCTCAATCGCTCGGGCAACATCGGAATTACGCGATCTGGCAGATAGACGCTGTTGCCGCGATGGCGGGCCTCGCGATCCAGTGCACTGCCCGGCTCTACATAGGCGGCGACATCGGCGATGTGCACGCCAAGTTGCCACCCGCCGTTTGAAAGTCTGTCTACACCAATGGCGTCATCGAAGTCTCGTGCATCATCGGGGTCAATGGTGACGATGAATTCATCGCGCAAATCTTCGCGGCCGATAAATTGCGCCGAGTCGATCCGCTCAGTAATGCGTTCCGCCTGTTCCAGCACATCTCGCGGAAACTCCGTCGGCAAATGATACTTCCGGACAACCGAGAGCATGTCCACTCCGGGAGCTGAAGC
Source organism: uncultured Verrucomicrobiae bacterium (assembly GCA_963807435.1). Lineage (GTDB taxonomy): Bacteria > Verrucomicrobiota > Verrucomicrobiia > Chthoniobacterales > UBA10450 > Udaeobacter. The sequence continues at coordinate 43,628 of CAWECA010000010.1, read as the reverse complement.
AGGCCCGAGCACTTCAATGATTTCGCCTTCGGGATTGACGTGACGCGATTCCCAGGCATCGAGGCGAACTACCACTTTGTCGCCGGCTGCAGCCACTGGCCCTTGGCCAGTCTCACCCCCCGGACGGGAAGGGCCATGGCTGCAGATGTTCGAACGCACATAGATGTCGTGCACGAAACGCGGATCATCGGGCACGACGTAATAGAAATTGCGTGAGTGTTGAAGCGTGCCGACGATGGTGTCGTGCGCGCGTTCGAGGATGCGAATGACACGCGCTTCGCGCCTTGCCCTCACCCGGCTCGATGGCGTCTCGCGCGATATGCGCGCCACCACCCTGTCTCCATGCATGGCTGTACCGATGTTTTCCGCCGCGACAAAAAGATCGGCACCCGTTGCCTTTTCCGGAATTAGAAAGCCGTAGCCTTGTGGATGGATCGACAATTTGCCGGTTACCAGGTCGGCTTCCGCCGGCAAAATATATCGGTCCTTACGAATCCGTGCGATTTGGCCTGCGCGCTCGAGATCGCGCAACGTTTTGCGCAACGCAACGCGTGTCCTGCCGCTCGTTCCAACTTCGCGAGCAATTTCGACCGCGTTCAACGGCCGATAATCTTTCCGGGACAGAAGCGCGAGAATTTGTTCCCTAATTCTACCTTCGCTATTGATCATTTGAGCGAAAGGTAGCGCGGGCCTCCGATTTGCGCAGACGAAAGTCGCAAGCGGTCTGGTTCGTTAATTTTGAATCCGTTAACGATCATTTAATCGAATCCTATTATGTTCGGATTTGTTGCTTCAACGCGATATCAATTGGGGGTTATTAATGCAAAAGCCGATCATCAGTAGCGCCGCCGCGGTGTTATTCGTAGCAATCACTTCATTTGCTGCAGGAGGAGAGAGAATGACAGTGACCAGTCCTGCTTTTGCCAAAGGTGGAAGTATCCCGTCAAAATTCACATGCGACGGCGGGAACACAAACCCGCCCCTGCAAATATCCGGTATTCCGGCCGAAGCAAAGACGCTTGTGGTTATTGCGGATGATCCCGACGCGCCGGGTGGCTTGTTTACGCACTGGCTAGTTTGGAATCTCTCGCCGAATACGAATTCCATTGCCGAAGGAAGCCCGCCTAAGGGCGCCCTTGGTACAAACGACTTCGGCAAACCAGGTTACGGCGGCCCGTGTCCACCATCGGGCATGCATCGCTACTACTTCAAAGTTTTCGCGCTGGATCGTGAACTGGCTTTGCCTTCGGGCGCGAAGCGAAGTCAATTGGACGCGGCGATGAAAAATCACGTCATCGCCCAGGGCGAATTGATCGGACGCTACGCGCGGAAAAAATAAGGCGAGTGTCGATTCGGACGCGCTCGCCTTGGAATTGCGATGTTCGGCAACCGCTGAACATCGTCACCGACGCGACTTTTTGGCATCTGACAAGATACCAAACCGTGGCTGCTGGGACCTGTGAGGTCCTGATTCGAATAAACGCCCGTCTGCGTTAGTCTCAATCATTATGCGAGAGAGGATTTGGAAGATCGGCGACTGCCGCTTTGATGTCTCCGCGCACGCTTTAATCATGGGTGTGCTAAATGTCACTCCAGATTCATTTTCGGACGGCGGCCAGTTTTTTGCAGCGCCGAAAGCAATCGAACGTGGCGTGGTTATGGCAGCAGAAGGCGCACACATCATCGATATCGGAGGCGAATCCACTCGCCCCGGCGCGCACCCTGTCACCGTTGAGGAAGAACTGCGCCGGGTAATTCCAGTCATCGAAAAGCTTCAGCAAGAAATTGACGTCCCGATTTCCATCGATACCTCCAAAGCGGAAGTGGCGCGTTCAGCAATTCAGGCCGGCGCTTCAATTGTCAACGATGTTACAGGCGGCCGGGGAGACGAACGAATGTTGCCACTTATCGCCGAAACTAGATCGGCATTCGTCATTATGCACATGCAGGGAACTCCCCGCACAATGCAGATCCAGCCGCGATACACGGACGTTGTTGCAGAAATTTCCAAATTTTTTCGACAACAATATGCGCGCGCCATAGGTTTAAGCATTGATCCCATGGCGATTGCGTTTGATCCAGGAATTGGTTTCGGCAAGACGCTCGAACACAATCTTGAAGTGCTCGCGCAGCTTGAACGGCTTCGCGTGCATGATCGACCATTGATAATAGGTGTCTCCCGCAAATCGTTTCTTGGAAAGTTGATCGATTCGCCGAAGGTCACGGACCGGCTCGTCACCGGCATTGCGCTCACTGGTGTTCTGCGCGAACGCGGCGCGGATGTGTTCCGCGTCCACGACGTGAAGGAGAATGTTTGCGCGTTAAGAGTAACGGAGGCGATTTTCAGAGGGCAACATGATTGAGCAACTCATCGACTTGTGGATGAGAGGCTGGCGCAGCCTCATAGAGATCATTCTGCTTTGGGTAGCAATTTACTACGGTTATCTCTATTTCCGCGGCACCCGTGGCGCCAAGGTCCTGACTGGGCTGGCGATTGTTTTTCTCACCCTGACCTTGATTTCGACGCTGCTGAACCTCGTCGTGATCGGCTGGATCGTGCGAAGTTTTTCGGTTTTTCTCGCTATCGCTTTAGTGGTGATCTTTCAGCCGGAACTGCGGCGCGGACTGGCTGCACTGGGCGGGCATCCAATTTTCTCGCTTACTAGTGAACGACGAGAAACGGTTCACGATTTGGCAGAGGCTGTAACGCAGCTGGCGCATAAACAGTTCGGCGCACTAATTGCGATCGAACGCGACACGTCGATTCGCGTTTATGAGGAGACAGGTGTCATCATCGACGGCGAGTTTTCTGTCGAACTGATGCTCACCATTTTTCATCCAAAAGCTGCCCTTCACGATGGCGGTGTGATCATTCGCAATGGCCGGGTTGCGGCTGCAGCCTGTATCTTTCCGGTGAGCCAGCGCGAAACACTGGACCGCAGCCTGGGACTACGCCATCGCGCCGGGCTGGGCATTACCGAGGAATCCGACGCAGTGGCAGTGGTAATCTCCGAGGAGAGTGGCAGCATTTCCATTTGTCACCGGCGACGAATCGAGCGCAATTTCACTCCCGAGACATTCCGTCAGCGGATCGCAGAAATCTTATTGCACAGCAAGTATGAAGAAACTGATTCTGGAAAATTGGCGGGCAAAGTTGATCTCACTTCTACTGGCGACGACGCTCTGGTTCCTGATCAAAAAGAACGTAGCGACGACGCCATCGTGGTATGAGAGACCATCTCGCCCCCCGGTATCGCAAACGGATTAAGTGCGGCCCTTTACTTCAAAAAGCGCGATAAATTTTCGTCTTCCCAGCGGCGGGCGCGCCGATACCCTGGAAATTTGCGCTCGCGACGGTTGAATTCCTCGGTGTGAACACGCCGGCGATTGCGAGAAAGCGTTTCGTCCGGCACCACTGAGTGCAACATTTCGTGATACACCACGTATCGCAAAAACCACACTGGCACGAATGGCTGATCCAAGGCCGGATTAATTCGAATAACCCGGTCTTCTTCCTGTATGGTACCAAAAACGAATTGCTCTCGCGGACGCCGCCTTCGCCGGCGTCCCCAGACCACTGTGTAGCCACGAATGCGGCCGCGGAAATGCCGCCTGTTTAAATCGTCGAAAATCTTCCGGAGATCGAAATGCGTCCCTTCGTGACGTAGATTCAACTGCCGCTGCATCGGCAGCTTAGGGTGTGCGCTCTTTCGCTTTGTTGTTGTTTGTTCCCTTCCCATTGCATCGCCTCGCCAATTATCCCTCTGTAATGTAACGGCCCGCAAATCCACTGACAAGCGGAGCTAGTATCTTAAGCCAAAATTATTGTAAGTAATTCTAAAACAGATGTTTAGACATAAGCCCAATAAGAGGAGAGACGCAAACCGGGTCATACCAGTTTCGCAAGCACCTTCCGATAAAATTCAGCTCTCACCGACCACGTTACGTCGAATCGTGCGCCGCCTCGATTCACTGATTTTGCCACGGATGCAAAATGCGTATAATCGTTTCGAGTTCTTCGGTGCGAGAACCGGAGTGCAAGTGAATCATAAGGCACGATGACCCCGTTTCTTCGGAAATTGCTCGGCCAAAATTGGCTTCTGCTTCTCATCATGCTGGCGCTTGCCATCTTCGGGGTCGTGGCGATTTACAGCGCCACATCCACGCGCTCGGACCCGTATGCTGCCGATTTTTGGCGAAAACAAGCAAACTGGGTGGCAGTCGGTGTGTTCGCTTTCATGCTGACGAGTTTGGTTCATTATCGTTGGATTCGCTGGGGCGCGCTTCCAATGTATCTCGCCGGGATTGTGTTTCTAATCATGACGAAGTTTATCGGCGTCAAAGTTTACGGAGCGCGCAGCTGGTTACATCTTGGCCCCATCAATTTTCAGCCAGCCCAGCTCGCGGTGGTGGCCGGGATAATGGTGTTGGCGTTATTTCTAACCCAATTTCGCAATCTGCATCCAGCGCTGCGATTACTGCTCTCGGGAGCGATTGCCGGTGCACCCTGTCTGTTGATCCTGATGCAACCCGACCTGGGTGAGGTCATCATTTGGGTCCCGGTACTTCTTGCGCTCTGGTTTGTTGCCGGGCTGCCATTGCGCTATTTGATCTGTGTTGTTCTGATCGGAATCGCCTTTATTCCGATTGCCATCAATTTCGGTCTCAAGCCATATCAGCAACAACGGATTACCGCTTTTACGCATCCAGACATCGACAAACAGGGATCCGCATGGGCCATCAATCAATCTTTGATTGCGATTGGCTCTGGCGGCTGGTCGGGAAAAGGATTTAAGGCACCAAACACGCAGATCGAACTTGGCTTTCTACCCGCTACTGCAGTGCATAACGATTACATCTTCTCCGCAGTAGGCGAACAATGGGGATTTGTCGGGGGAATCCTCCTCATAGGTGCGTTTGCGCTGCTTTTGATGACGTGCCTTTTTGTTGCCTTCTTTGCGGGAGATCAACTAGGCCTGCTTTTGGTAGTGGGTGTCACAGCCCTCATCTTCACGCACATTTTCCAAAACATCGGAATGACTATCGCGATGCTGCCAATCACTGGCGTGCCATTGCCATTGATTAGCTACAGCGGTTCGTTTGTCTTGGTGATCATGTTTGGCCTCGGCCTGGTGAACAGCGTGTGGATCCACCGAGACCTTCCAGCATAAGCCAAGCAATCGGGAACGTCGCGAGGATGATAAGCGTGCGCCAAAACGATTTCCTCTAAAGCGTGGTTGCCTGTAGAATCTGACGCGCGGAAATGGATGTCGATTACAAGGTAAAGCTCGAAGTCTTTGAAGGGCCGCTCGATCTTTTGTTGTACCTGATTAAGCGGGACGAGATCGATATCTACGACATTTCGCTCGAGCGCATCACCAGTCAGTATCTCGAGTATCTCCAGGCATTCGAGGAGTTGAACATCGAGCTGGCCGGCGAATTTATCGTGATGGCAGCCAATCTGATCTATTTGAAGAGCCGGAGCCTGCTGCCGCGCGATCAACAGCCTCCCGAGGAAGATGCGGGCGAGGACGATCCGCGTTGGGAGTTGATCCGGCAACTCATCGAATACAAAAAATTCAAGGAAGCGGCCGCCGAACTTAATTTGCGCGCGCTGGAACAAGAAAGGGTTTTCGTACGCGACACCCTTTCCACGGCGGCTGTGCAGGAACCCTTGAGGCTGGGCGAGGTCGGAATTTTTCAACTCATCGGTGCTTTCCAAACCGTGATGAAACGGATCGAGGCGCGTCAGGACGTGCAGGAAATCTTCAGCGAACGTTTTACCGTTTCGGAGAAGATCGATTCAATTCTGCAACGCGTCGCGAACGGCGATCGTCTCCGTTTTTCTGATTTGTTTGGTGCAGCCGCGTCGCGGGTCGAAGTAGTGGTAACCTTTCTCGCGCTTCTGGAATTAATCCGGCTGAAACAAGTCCGGGCGATCCAGAAAAATGTATTTGACGAGATTGAAATCGCCCCCGCGACGGGGTGAGCGCTCAGAATCATGCCGCGAATTTTGATCGCCGGCTGCGGTTATGTGGGGGAAGCAACTGCCGATTTGTTTCATGCAGCCGGTTGGAATGTCGAAGGCTGGGTGCACTCGGAGAAATCGGCAGCGCGATTATCCGCCAAACCATACCGCGTTGACGTGGTTGATATCTCGCAAGGCAATGATCCTGCCAAAAAGACAAAGACTTTCGAAGCCGTGGTCTCCTGCGTCAGTTCTCGGGGTGGAGATGCAGAAATGTATCGCCGAATTTATTTCAACGGCACGCGCAATCTCCTCGAAAACTTTCCGGCAGCAAGAATCCTTTTCACTAGCAGCACCAGCGTTTACGCGCAGCGGGACGGCTCCCTGGTAACAGAAGAAAGCGAGACAAAACCACTCCACGAGACTGGACGCATCCTCTTGGAAACCGAAAAAGTCGTCCTCGATAAAGGCGGGATCGTCACGCGGCTCGCCGGAATCTACGGGCCGGGGCGCTCGGCGCTGCTGACCGGGTTCTTGAAAGGCACTGCAACGATTGATCCGGAACGTGACCGATTCGTTAATCAGGTGCATCGGGATGACATCGCGTCAGCACTTTTTTTAATATTGAATCGCCAACCCCAGCTGCGCGCGCAGACTTATAATATTGTCGACGATCAACCGATGTTGCAAAGCGATTGCTTCCGGTGGCTGGCCAAACGGTTGAACCGAACCCTTCCGCCGATTGGCCAATCTCCGCGACAACGTAAACGTGGGGATACCAATAAAAAGGTAAGCAATTCCAGACTGCGCGAGTCAGGGTGGGTGCCGCAGTATCCGACCTTTACCGATGCCATGGAAAAAAGCATCCTGCCGAGCTTTGGATTGGGGTAACGCCTACGCCCTTTCTTCCGTGTAACCCCGAGGCGCGCGCCATCTTAACTTATCTGCGCGATTTGCCTCGCTCTCAGATCGACGCGGTGTGAATCCTCATGGCGTTCGCCAAACAATTGTCTAATGATGTCTTCCACTGGTACTTCCTGCACATTGATGTCGCTTACATCGCACGCGTCGAGGACTTGCCGGCAGGTTTCCGTAACTTTCGCTCGCGGAACTTTTAATTGCACTGAAACCGGCGTTTGTTCGGTGATTTCGCCGAACTTGGAGAGATCGCGTACTCCTTCCTTTTCAAAAGTCAGACTCAGAATTTTGTTGCCTGAGAACCGATCTACGATCTCCGCCAGCGGTCCGTCGAAAAAGATCTTGCCATGATCGATCACCAGTACCCGGTGACACAGCTCTTCAATGTCCTGCATGTAATGGCTGGTCAGTAACGTCACGATGCGGTGTTCCTCGTTGTAGATTCGCAGAAATTCGCGCACCCGTTTTTGGCTCACCACATCCAGACCGATTGTCGGTTCGTCAAGGAACAGCACCCGCGGTTCGTGAATGAGCGCAGCGATCAACTCCATCTTCATTCGTTCACCTAACGAGAGCTCGCGCACCATCACATTCATTTTCTCCTGCACCTCTAAAAGTTCCGATAAACCGTCGACGACCTTCTTGAACCGGTCGCGATCAATGCCATAAATCGCCCGATTGAGCTCGAGCGATTCCTGAGCAGGCAAATCCCACCAGAGTGCGTTTTTTTGACCCATTAGCAGACTGAACTGCCGTTTCAACTCGTTGCGCCTTTCCCATGGAACAAAACCAAGTACTCGCGCATTGCCTGAAGTCGGATTCAGCAGACCCGAAAGCATTTTGAGCACAGTAGTTTTTCCGGCGCCATTCGGGCCGAGAAATCCCACGAACTCTCCTTCTTCAATTTGGAATGAAACCTGATCAGCCGCTCGCGTTTCATCGTAACGCCGCCGTAGCAGGCCTTTCACGGCGCCCCAGAGTCCCCTCTCCTTGCGATAGGTACGATAAACCTTCGTTAGATTCGACGCTTCAATTGCGGGCATAAGCAAGCTGCAGGGCAAAGCTGACAGCAATCCTACAGGACATCGTCCAAACAGCGGAGCAAATGTGAAACAGTTTCCTCAGTTTCGTCGCCCATGTTCGATAGGCGGAAAGTTAGGCCGCGGATTTTTCCATAGCCGGGATCGATCACCAGATGATGTCTGTCTCGCAATCTTCGCGCAAAATCCAACACGTCGATTCCCCTGGTGTTCTTCACGCATGTAAGCGTCTTTGTGCGGAAGCCTTTCTCTGCAAAGAAATCGAATCCCGCTCCACGGACCCAATCGTGCACGAGCGCATTCGTCCGGGCATGACGCTCGTAACGCGCTTCCAGGCCTTCCTCGAAAATCTCGCCAAGCTTGAACTCAAGCGCGTGAATGTGCCCGATGCTTGGGGTGCTCGGTGTCATCCATTGCTCCTGCTCACTTTTGAACTGCAGGAAATCGAAATAAAATCCGCGATCAGGAACCTTCTCGGCCCGTGCAAACGCTTTCTCGGAAACAGAGAACAACGAAAAACCCGGTGGAAGCGCGAGCGCTTTTTGCGCGCCAGTGAGCATCACATCAATGCCCAGCGCATCCATCTCGATGTTTACTCCAGAAAATGACGACACCGTATCGACGATGAGCGCGACATCGGGATATTTCGCAAGTGTGCAGCAAATTTCGGGAAGCGGATTCATGACTCCAGTTGAAGTTTCACTATGAGTCAATGTGACTGTGTCGAACTTCCCGGTGGCCAATTGTCGGTCGAGATCTTTCGGGTCGATATGTTTTCCCCACTCGACCTGGAGTGCTTCGGCTTTTTTCCCGCATCTCTTCGCTACATCGAACCATTTGTCCGAAAACGCCCCGCACATGCAGCAAAGCACGCCGCGATCGACCAGATTACGAAGAGACGCTTCCATCACCCCCCACGCGGACGACGTGGACAGAAACACCGGCTGCTTTGTTTTAAATAGCGTCTGCAACCTCGGATGGATGTTGCGATAAAGATTCTGAAAATCTTCGCTGCGATGTCCAACCAGTGGACGTGAAAATGCCGCCCAGGTTCGTTCGGACACTTCGACGGGCCCGGGAATGAAAAGCTTATTGTGCGGATGCATGAGTGAAGCATCGAACATCCAACCCGCCTCCGCAAAGCCACAGCGCAGCAGGTATCCAACACGACCGACTGATACGCGTCGCCCCGCTCGCGAGCAGACGCTGGAGGTAAAGGCCATTTAGAAACGCTTTTCGAAAACGCCTTCATGATTAGAATGAATTGTTGTGAATCGCGCTCAATTTGCCAGGAGAAAGGATGACTGAGTCTGAACGGATTCTCTGGCGAGGTTTGCAACCGAAATTTCGGAGGTTACAAATTTCGCCATCTGTAAAATAGTCCATCCATGCGTCACTTCTTTATCCTTTGCATCCTCATCGCGGGCGCAATTCCGGCCCGCGCCGAATCGACAGCTTACCAGGTGTTCGTCAGCAACGAACGGTCGGGGGATTTAACAGTGATCGACGGAAATACCGACGCGATCGTCGCCACGTTTCCCGTAGGCAAACGGCCGCGTGGCATTCACGCTACTCCTGACGGAAAACGGTTATTTGTCACACTAAGCGGCTCGCCGCGAATGGCGCCCGGCCTTGATGAAAATCGCGCACCGGCGGACAAACGCGCAGACGGTCTGGCGGTGATCGATCCGGAAGCGCGCAAATTGATCGATCGCTGGCACGTCGGATCCGACCCCGAGCAATTCGCGATCAGCAAAGACGGAAAATTCGCGTTCATCGCGAACGAAGACGACGCTACTGCTTCAATAATCGATCTCGAATCAGGCCAATCTCGCGGAAAAATAAAGGTGTCAGAGGAACCCGAAGGCGTAGGGGTGAACCCACGCAACGGTGAGGTTTACGTTACCTGCGAAGAAAAAGGCGAAGTGTTCGCGATCGATCCCGATCAACAGCAAGTGATTGCAAAAATCGAGACCGGCGGCCGGCCACGTTCGGTCGTTTTTTCCTCTGACGGCTCGCGCGCTTACGTCGCGTGCGAGAACGGTGGCTACGTCGCCGTCATTGACCCAGGATCGCACAAGCTGTTGTCGAAGATCCAACTGCCAACGGGCTCGCTGCCCATGGGCACCGCGATATCGCCTGACGGAAAAGAACTCTATACCTCGACCGGCCGAGGCAACGCGATCGCTATCATCGATACGGAAAAGAATGCAGTGGTGACATTAATTCCGGTTGGAAAACGCGTCTGGGGAATCGCGCTCGATCCAACTGGTTCGAAGCTTTACACCGCCAATGGCGCCTCAAATGACGTCTCTGTTGTGGATGTAAAATCGCGGAAGGAACTGCGCCGCATCAAAGTCGGCGACGGCCCCTGGGGCATCGCGATTGTAATCGCCGCAAAATGAAACACCCCGCTATGGTCGCGGTGCCGACGTCGGGCGCGGCCTCGGCGTAGGTGCACATCTCCCTATGCATGGCGTCGGCGTCGGCGTGGGAGTTGGTGCACGGTAAACATCGAAGCTGTGGCTGCCGACAAAGTTGCCGTAATCGAGCACAAAATAACCATCAGCGAATGCGCCGGGGCTGTCGTAGGCCGAATTCAGAGTTCCCCCGCCAAACGCTCGCAACAATTGCAGCGTCACAAGATCGTAAGCGAACACTTGGCTCTCGCGGATGATCCAAAGAACATTGTTTGTCAATGCCGGCCCAGTTGCAAACGAAGCGGGAATGGACCGAAGCGTCGTCCCGGTGGCCGGATCTAGCTCCCAGATCATGCTATTCCCAGCGGAATAGACATTGCCAGTAGGGCCGATCGCCACGGAGCCACCGTAGCCAACGCCTGCGCCGGTGCGTTGCCACAACAACGTAATATGAGCATTATCAGTGTAATGGTAGGCCGAGAGCGTCGCGGTTGGGTCGTTATAAAATTCGAGCACATAGAACTGCTGGCGCACTGCATCGTAAGCAACGCTGGTGCCTCCGCCGCCTTCGATACCGCCCGACCAGAATTTGGTTCGCCGTGCCGGTCGCTTGATCGAAAGCGTAATATTGACCCGGCCCAGCGAGGACGATCGAACTCCCGACGACAGTTGGAATGGAAAAGCCGCCGAACTTGCCAAATTGCGTCCAAAGCACCGATCCGCTAAACGGCCTGAGCGAAACAGCACTCACTTGTGAGCCCCCAGTCACAAACGCAGTAACCTTTCCGCTGATTGGATCCTGGACAACGGTGGGCATCATCGAGACAGGCCCTTCTGGAATCGGCACCGTGTAGCGGAGCGTGCCTGTTATTGCATCCAACACGTAGAGCGATGAACTGGAATTAGTGGGGCCGACAAACGTAACAAACCCACCGCCAACGCCTGGCTGCGACGGGAATATAAAGTTGCCGGTGTAACTCCAGTGAATTGTGCCAGTCGCGAGGTCGAACGAGCTCACTGTCGTCTGGTACTCACCGAACCCCTGCTGGTTCTGCATAGCGTAAATCGTGTTTCCAACAATTACCGGCGTGGAATATCCAGTGAATGACGACGGCGCTGTCCACGCCAATGAAAGGGCCTGCGGAGTTACGAGCGCGCTCGAATTGCCGGTGTGCCAGGCATCATGTTGATAGTATGGCCAATCGTCCGCCGCGGCCGATCGCGAGAGCAGGATTGCCGCAGCAGCAGCGATTAGCTGAATCCAAACCACGCCGCGCATTCCGGACCGAGCTATAGCGGTTTCGGTGCGATTTTGTCAAAACATTCCCTTGCTGTCCCGCAAGGAACTGCGCCGCATCAAAGTCGGCGACGGCCCATGGGGAATTGCTGTTGTGTCCCCGGGAGAGCGGACTGCAGGAGGTATTGGAGAAAACTAACGACAGAAACGCCGTTCTTCTCCCGATCTCACCCGCCCGCGTAATTCGGGTAGCGCTCCCGCAGCTCGTGGGAAAGGCGATCAGCTTCTCCCGTGTTCCCAGCCTGGCGAAACGCCAGCGCGGCTTTGTCGAGCGCGCGCGGAGTGATGGCAGGATCGTCGTACAGCAAGGCAACACCTTTGAACGCTTTGCCGGCGTCATCGAAGTTTCCACGCTCGAGTTGCACTTCACCCGCAAGCAAACGCGCTTCGGCGTTTACGCGGCCCTCTGGCTGAAGCGCCATGATTTCTACGGCGATTTTTTGCGCTTCATCAGGTTTATGAGCGCTGATCTTGACCGCCCCCAGCGTGAGCAACACCTTCGCTTTACCCGCGGGATCTTTGGCAGTCTGCAAATACTTTTCAAACGCTTCCTCGGCCTCAGACAGGTTCTTTAACCTTGTGGCCGCGTCGCCAAGGTAGAACAAATAATCGGGCTTCACCTTGCTTGCGTTGTCTATCTTTCGCAGCGCGCTCAGATACTTTTCCGCGGCCTGGAAGTTTTTCTCGTTGTAATATTCTATTCCGAGCCATTCCAGAACCTCCGCGGGCACGCTCGAGCTCGGACTATTGGCCATGAAGTTGTTCACCTCTTTGGTGAGAGCAGCGCGGTCCTTCAGATAGAAGTGACAAAGGATAATCCGAACAGATGCGAGATTGTAATACTGCTCCTTGTTGAGTTCCCTGGCAGTGTTCAGAGCGCTCAGTGCTGTCTTGTAATCCTTCGCTTCGAACGCGGTCTTCCCGATGTAGTATTGCGCCTGTGCCGCGACAGGACTCTTTGGATATTCTCTCAAAAGTTGGCGAAAGGTGTCGACCATTCCCTTGGTGTTGTCCTGTTGCCCAAGAATCAGTGCCTTTAATTGTAAGGCGGCTTCGCGCTCGTTCGCTTTGGGGTATTTGGCCAGGAGAATATTTAAGTCTGTCAGCGCCGCGCCGTAGTTTTTGCTTTGCTCGTACGCCAAAGCCCGCTGTGCCAATGCGGCAGGTATTTGCGAGCTGTCGGGGAACGTCTGCATGTAATAGGTAAACGCTTCGATGACGCCGGGAATGTTTTTCGTCTGCAAATGACACAACCCAAGTTTGTAAGCCGATTCGGCGCGCAATCGCGAAGAAAGCTCGGACGCGCGGAGTTCGCCGTACATCGACGCTGCTTCCGTGTAATTCTGTTGTTTGTACAGCGCTTCGGCTTTCAGAAGTTTCGCCTGATCAGCGCGCTCGTTCGTAGGGTTCGTGGCGAGAAATTGATCCACGGCGGAAGCCAGCGCGGTGGGATCGGAGTTATAGACGTTAATCAACCGTTGGTAAGCGGCGTCCTTCGCTTCATCGCGATCCGGAAACTTGGCGACGATCTGGCGATACAACGCATCAGCCTCCGTTGAATGACCAAGCTGCCGCTGGCTGTTTGCGGCAAGCAACAACACTTCGGCCTGTGCAGCTTCAGGCAGTTTCTCTAATTCCTTGTTATAATCGGCCAGCAACTGCGTGTACTGACCGGTCTGGTACTGGAGCCGGCGATAACCGACTTGCGCGATCGCACGGAATTTGCCAGCTTCCGGGAGGCTGCGCGCTTTTTGGAATAACGCGGCAGCTCGCTGGGCCATGCTGTTATCGGATTTGCCTTTGTCCGCTTGAGCAAGTTCGAGCGCGATCAATGCTCCGCGCACGGCGCATTCGGCTTTCAAGGCCGGTTTCTGCGCTTCGTTTGCAAGCGCCTCATACTGCTTTAACGCCTCCGCTTTTTTTCCGCGCGCGACTAAGATGGATGCAGCGGTTATCCGCGAATCCTCGCGATACGGATTTGGATTTCCCGTCTCCGCGACCTGCGCGTAAATATCGGCGGCCTCATCTTTCTTTCCCACTGATTCGAGACAGCGCGCTTCAAAATAACGCGCGGCAAGTGTCACCACCGGTTCCTTCGATCTTCCGGCAGAACGATGAAAAAGCGGGAGCGCAGCAGCGTAGTCCTTATCCGTGAACGCCATCTCGGCGAGAGCGAATGCCGCCGGACCGGCAAATTCGCTGTCGCCGTAATCGTTGAGCGCCTTTTGCAAGTTGGTTCGAGCATTCGAGTTGCGATGTAGATTTCGGTAACATTCACCAAGCGAAAAGTAGGCATTGGCCCGGCCGGGACGCCCGGGATAATCGTCGAGGTACTTCTGATATTCCGGAACCGCCAGATCGTACAATTTTCGAGCAAACAAGCCGTTAGCGTAGTCAAGCTGACGCTGATCTGCTCCTTCTGCCTCACGCCCTTCTGTTTCGCGCGCCGACGACTGTGAAGCGTCTTCCCTAAGAGAGTGAAGAACTCTGTCGATTGAGTCGTCTGCCGGCAGTGCACGCCTGACGGGCGGCTGATCTGCTGGCAACGCGCGTCGAATAGAAGGTTCATCGACTGGACGGGCACGACGTACTTCCGGTTCCGATTGAGCGATGGCGACGCCTACAGTGCAAAACACTCCTGTCACTGCGAAAAGCTGATACAGACGCCGCGCTGCAATGTTCGGACGACGCACTGCGTCGTCCCCTCCCTGCATGATGTTCATCTCGCAGTGGCGAAAGCCACGTTGGTTATTCCTGCTTCGGTGCAAATGTTCAGAACGCCAATGATATTTTTGTAGGCACCAGTTTCATCGCCGCGAATCACCACAGCTTGCTCCGGATTAAGTTGCGCCAAGCCTTTTAGCAGTTCCTTCAGCTCAGGACCGCTGAGCGTTCTGCGGTTCACAACAACGTTGCCGTCCGCCTTAACATTCACTATCACATCGCCAATGGGCGCTGTCTTCTCCTTGGCAGCGGCCGCTTTTGGCACTTTTACATCGAGCTCGTTCTCGGTGCGCGCGGCATTCCATGTGAGCAGAAAGAAAATCAGCAATAGCAACAGCACATCAACAAGCGGCGCCAACTGGATACCAGGATGATGCAAAGGCGCATGACTACGAAAGTTCATGAAGCGGCAAGAGATGTGCTAAAGCTCGTCTTCAATAAGGGCAGGCATTTTTTCCGTGCGCCTGTTGTACTGCAATGAGACTAACGCCAGAACATGTGTTGAAGCTGCCTCGAGGTCCGAGATTAGTTTCTGCGCTCTGCCGCGGAAAAAGGCATAAAAAACCATAGCCGGGATGCCAATCGCCAAGCCTGCCGAGGTGTTGACCAGCGCTTCACTAATCCCACGCGACAGCTCCACGTAGCGCGCCGAACCGACGTCGGCACCAAGCGCGCCGAAGGAACGAATAATTCCAAAGACTGTGCCTAACAAACCCAGCAACGGCGCAATCATTCCGATGTCGGCAAGATAAATCACCCGATTATTTAGACTTGCCGCAACACGTGTTCCCTCTGTTTCGGCAATCTCGCGGACCTGTTGGAGATCTGCGTGCGGATTTTTGGTCGTAAAATCCAACATCTTCTGCACCACGCGCGCGATGGCTTCACCATGCCGGTTGGAAACCGCGAGCAGACCGAGATAATCGCGCTTACGCAGAAGCGCATCGGCTGTAGCCATGTATCCGCTCGAGACCACCGCGCCTCGCCGGATCGTAAGAAAGTAAACGACCACGAGCGCGACGAAAAAAATGGAGAGTAAAAATAGCGGAATCATCACCGGACCCGCCTTGACCAGCGTCTCCAGCACCGTCTGCGAATGCTGGGGCACCAGCGGCGGTGTCGGTTCCTGCGCCAGCAAAGGCGACGCGCTCCCAAGCGCGGCAAAGAACACAGCCCAAATCTTCATGCCGGAAATTTCGTAATGATATGCGGAGCGATTCAACGATGCAAATGCACGACGGACAGATCGAAAGCCGTTGACGCTCCACGGTTTCCTGGAGACTCGCTTGTACCTGTCATTCTGAGTGAAGCGAAGAAGCCCGGATCAATTTTAAACTCATTTTTCATATCGTAATAGACCAGAAATGCTTCGCTGCGCTAAACATGACAGCAATTTGATGAATTCGTTTAAACCAATTGCGATTTTGTTCCGGACCGGCCACATCACCGACGCACCAGAAAAATGTGCGCCGGTTGAATCCCGGGGTCCAGTTCGACGTAATTTTTCCGGCCACGCCAGATATAACGCGCGCCGCTCAGCAAATCGTGCACCTGATATTCCCCTGTCTCCATCTGACCAAATTCCTCAATTGGCGCATACAAAACCGAGTTCTGTTTGCGAAACGGGTCAAGATTTACGGCCACCAGGATGACGTTGTCGCGAGCGGGCGTCATCTTTCCGTAGAATAGAATCGCGTCGTTGTCCGCCTGATAGAAGCGCAAATTCGTATACATCTGGAGCGCGCGGTTTTGCTTCCGGATTTGGTTTATTCGCGTGATCCAGTCTTTGATGTTTCCAGGGGCATTCCAATCGCGTTCTGTGAACTGATATTTCTCTGAATGGAGATACTCCTCGCGACCCGGCAACGCCGCGTTCTCGCACAACTCGTAGCCGCTATAGATGCCGTAAAGCGGTGAAAGCGTGGCAGCCAGAAGCACGCGCGTCATGAACGCAGGCCGGCCACCTTCTTGAAGCGCAAAAGGCAGAATGTCGGGCGTATTCGGCCAAAGGTTCGGTCGATAATATTCGCTCATCTCCGTTTGAGTTAGTTCGGTAAAATATTCGACCAACTCCTGTTTCGAATTTCGCCAGGTGAAATAGGTGTAGCTCTGATTGAAACCCACCCTGGCCAGAGCCTTCATCATTTTTGGCCGGGTGAACGCCTCGGAGAGAAAAATCGCGTCGGGATACTTTTCTCGCACGCCGCGGATCAAAAACTCCCAAAAAGCAACCGGCTTGGTATGAGGGTTGTCCACGCGAAAAATGCGGACGCCACGCTCGGCCCAAAACAACACTATGCTTTTCATCTCGGCCCACAACCCGCGCCAGTTCTCGCATCGAAAGTTCAGTGGATAAATATCCTCGTATTTTTTTGGCGGGTTCTCAGCGTACTTGATGGTGCCATCCGGCCGTTTATAGAACCAGTCGGGATGCTCTTTGACGTATGGATGATCGGGCGAACAATTGATTGCGAAATCGAGGGCAATTTCCATTCCACGGTTCCGCACCTGTTTCTGCAACCAATCAAAATCCTCGAGCGTGCCTAACGATGGCTCGACCGCCTTGTGGCCACCGGTTTCGCCGCCGATCGCCCAGGGCACGCCCGGATCGCCCGGCTCGGAGGTGACAGAGTTGTTTCGGCCTTTGCGGTTGGTGTGACCGATCGGATGTATCGGCGGGAAATAAATGACGTCGAACCCCATCGCCTTTGCGTCATCTACACGCGGTAGACAATCTCGGAACGTCGATCCACGATCGCCATGCCCTTCCGCCGAGCGCGGAAAAAATTCGTACCACGCGCCGAACAAGGCCACCGGGCGACTGACCACGACGCGGGGAGCCGGTTCGTACTGCGAAGCATCGGAGCGATCCGGATAGGTCGCCATCAGCACCTCCAGTTCACCCGATTGCGCAAGCGCATGAATTTCCGAATTCGCACCGTTAGCGATTTGCTCCGCAAATTCCCGGAGGCGCGCGCTGTCCGTCTTGTCGCGCGCGCGATTGGCGCCGGCTTGCACAATCGCAGCGCCTTCCAGAGTTCGCTTTTAAGATCGGAAATGCCGGCCTCGAACTTTTTGGCCAACTCTTGCTGCCAACTCCGAAACGTATCAGTCCAGGCTTCTACGGTGTATTCGTGGATGGCCTCGTCATAAAGCGTGCAGACGCCGCGCCAGCGATCATTATCGACGAAAACCATCGGTGTTTGCCGCCATGCGCGTTTTCCCACAACACGCCACTTAAGAACGGCCGCAACCACATCGTGGCCGTCCTTAAAAATATCCGCTTCAACGACGAGATCCTCTCCCATGATGCGTTTGATCGGATAGCGCCCACAATCAATCAGCGGCTCTATGTTTTCGATCACTACAGATGGAAATGGTCGCGCCATGAATAATGAATCAACCAAGATTCACATCGAGTGAAAGAATAAATCCAATTGTTCTGCGAAAACGACTCGCCCTCGCGCGGCGAGGTTGCAACGTCGAGGTGGGGCCTCGGCTAGTATCTGGGTTGTTTACGCGGAGAAGTAAAACGCACACTCGTACAGGCCCGAGTTGCGAGATACTTCGCGGCGAACACGTGTGCCCAACACAGCTTCGAACATGTCTTGCTCAAACCGCGCGATGATCGGGTACGCCTCCACCAGGTTCAGAATAGGCGAATGACACTCCAGAATTTGCGGGCCGCCATCCTTAGTGTCGTCAATGACTTGCGCCATGTAACCCTCACCATCGCGGATTTGTGCAAGCCATTTCGCGCGGTCCACGACGTTATCTCCCTTGACCTTGGCTTTGAGCGTCGCCGTCTTCTTTTTGAAGATGCTATAAAGCAATTTCTCCGGCGCATTCGGGCCGTAGACTTCCTCAGCCGTTTTCAAGAGGTCCGATGTGAACTGATTGCTGTCGGTCTGAAAAAGGTCATGAGTACGGCGGGTGAGTCGATACACCATCTCGGGTCTGCCCATTTTTTGCGGACGCCGCCAGGTATCCAGGTAACCATCGCGATGCAGCGTGATGCAATGCTGTTTGATGCCCATGTAGCTCATTCCCATCTTGTCCACCAGTTCGTTCACCGACATGCCCTTTGTCCGCTTCAGCGAGTTAATGATGTCCAAACGTTGGGTGCGGCCGATCTCCGAAATTAAGCGTTGATTCATAGAACTGACGATGCTTTGGAACCGAACGAAAACTCGGGACTTTACACGCCGCAATCTTTAATACGCAAGTGTAAAAATTACACAAGGATCGCGGGGAAAGGAAATTACGACAGAATGTCCCGCCGACATTCAGAGTGGCAAGAACGGCAAGAAGTTACATCTTCCCGCAAATTCAACACTCAAGCCGGCTCGCTTCTTTTTCGCGCGCCGGTTCCCGTTCCCAACATGTAGTGACTTTACAGGTCACGTCTTTCTCGACCTCTGCTTGGATGCCAGGCAAGCTTACGAGTACAGATATTCGTCGTGATATTCGCGCTGCGGGGCGAACTGCACGTTCTCGTTTCCTGTCTCCGGATACTCGAAGATTTTGCCTTCGTAGTTACGGATCACGATCTTCTCGTTATCATGATACAGAATGTAACCGGGATTGATCGGCACCTTACCGCCGCCACCGGGAGCGTCGATCACAAATTGCGGCACAGCGTAGCCGGTGGTGTGGCCACGCAAGCCCTCGATGATTTCGATGCCTTTGGCAACCGATGTGCGCAGATGCGACGAGCCGTTGATCAGATCGCACTGGTAGACGTAATAAGGGCGCACCCGGCACATCAACAACTTGTGGACGAGAGTCCGCATGGTTTCGACATTATCGTTAACGCCGGCAAGCAAGACGCTTTGGTTCCCCAGGGGAATCCCGGCGTTAGCGAGGCGTTCTAAAGCCTGTTTCACCTCGATGGTGAGTTCGCGCGGATGATTAACATGCACACTTATCCAGAGCGGATGGTGTTTCGCCAGCATGGCGCACAACTCAGGCGTAATCCTTTGCGGGAGAAAAATTGGCACCCGGGTGCCAATCCGAACGAAGTCGATATGCGGGATCGCACGCAGTCGCGTAAGGATCTTGTCGAGCCTCTCATCGCTAAAAATCAGTGCGTCACCTCCGCTCAAAAGGACGTCGCGCACTTCCGTGTGCGTTTCCAGATAACGAAATGCTTCCTCGAAATTTGTGTGCAATTCCTGTTCGCCGACTCCGCTAACGACCCGGCTCCGGGTGCAATAGCGGCAGTAACTCGCACAGCGATCTGTTACCAAGAACAGAACACGGTCCGGGTAACGATGCACTAATCCCGGGACGGGCATGTGCGAATCTTCGCCGCATGGGTCGGCCATGTCGTACGGAGATGTCCACGTCTCCTCTATCCGCGGAATCACCTGCCGGCGAATCGGGTCGTCTGGATCGCTCGCCGGCAGAAGGTTGAAAAAATGAGGCGTAACAGCCAGCGCGAGTTTATCGCCTGACAACAAGACACCGCCACGCTCCTCGTCACTCAGTTTCAGATGTCTCTCAAGTTGATTGAGGTTAGTGACCCGGTTCTTAAGCTGCCATTTCCAGTCGTTCCAGAGCTCGGGAGCTATTTCCGGCCAATAACCCGGCGTGTGTGAGACAAACTCTTTTCCGTCTCCTTTTACTGATACAGAAGTAATCATTTTCGTGTGGGACAAAAAAGTTAAGACCCATAAATATCGTGTCAATGGAGGCACCTGGCCGTGCGCTACGCACGTTAACGCGCGCCCATTAAGGACGTTGTTCTCAAACAGCGCGACAACCCGGCCCAGTCGTTAGGCTCGGTTCACTCCGAAGTTGTGTCTGCCGCAATATTCATGGCTGTTTCCAGTAAAAGAGCGTCTCCTCCATGTCTTGCCAATAGCGACAACCCCACCGGCACCTCACCGAAGTGCGCCAACGGCAGTGAGATCTGCGGAAGCCGCCCAAGGCCCGCGATGCTTGTCAGCCCCAACGTACGAGGATAATAACCGCTGCCGCTGCTACTTCGCAGCGGCGCCGCGCCTTTCACCGGAGCGAGGACCGGCGTTGTGGGAATGCATATAAGATCGGCTGGCCCAAGAAAGTCATGCAGGCGGCGAGAATACCGCTCGCGACGTTCGAATGCTTTGTTGACGCGCCGCCGATCGAGTTGCTTCGTCAGTTCAAAACTCTCCGCTACGCCGGGACCGAATTCGGGTCTTGCGCCAGCGATCCACGCACCAAGACAACTCCGAATCTCTGCCCATTGAATCACGCAGAAGGTTTCATTCCACGTGGCGAAATTGCGCGCGGATTCATCAGCCGCAAATTCGCAGAGTGAACATTCCTGCGCTTGTTGGGGAAAGAACTCACGCAACCGACGCACCGGTTCCGACAACGCCTGCTGCACGTTCGCGTCGGCTAGTGCGAACGCTTCGCGGATTAAATGAATGGTGCCAGGCGTTGACGCGGGTGGCGGCGCAGTCGCCAATAGAACAAGTGCTGCCTTGGCCAGCACATCGGCGTTCCGCGCCAGAATTCCCACCGTGTCAAATGACGGCGCCAATGGATTCACGCCGGCCACCGAGATAGACCCGTGCGACGGCCGGAACCCGAAAATGCCGCAGTTGCTCGCCGGAATGCGTGTGGATCCCGCGGTATCTGTTCCCAGCGCAAAATCTGCCAAACCGCATGTCACGGCGGAGGCCGATCCGCTCGACGATCCGCCCGGCACGCGGTCCGGTGCCTCCGCGTTGAGAGGTGTACCGTAAAAATGATTCTCACCCAAAAGGCTGAAAGCCAATTCGTCCGAGATCGTTTTGCCAACGCAGCGGGCACCAGCGCACAAAAGTTGCTCTACGCACACTGCGTGGACTACGGCAGTGGGGTGGGAATCGCGCCAGGTCGGGTTACCACAACCGGTTTTGAAACCCGCCACATCGATCAAGTCCTTAACAGCGAAGCGCAGTCCATCCAGCGGACCGTTTCCGATGGGCGCCAGGTCGAAAGTGGTTACAAAGGCATTACTCTCGGCAACAGTGATCTTTGAGCTGTTCATCGCAGTTGGCGCGCAAGGTCGGCGGTTCGCAGCCGATCTCAAGAAAGTGACGCCCGCAAGGCCGTCATTCGTGAGCATTCATTTTCCGCCGAGCACGCTCAGCTCCCACCGATAACCATCGGGATCATGGAACCAGAGGCCCATATTTTTCGAGCCCCGACCTTCCGGACCGATCTCGTCTCCCGGATCTTCAAGGTCGGCATCGACGCTTTTCAGATGTTCGAGTGCTTTTCGTAATGTCGCCATATTGGGCAGATGAAACGACATGTGATCGATCGTTGCCGGCGACGGTTTCCCTTTGAAAAGAGCGATGGTCACGTTGTCGTTACCGATGGCGACCCCGTTGTCGAATTCGAATTCCTTCCGTAAACCTAATGTGCGCTCGAACCATTTCGCGCTTTTTTTTGGATCGCGCACAGCAAGTCCGAAATGGCCCACTTCACCAAGCGTAAATGGAACCTTCATCTTATTTCCAAGCTTCAGGCCGCAGTCCCAGGGGAAACGTTTAGAGAATCAACGTTGAGCAACGTTGCGATTTAACTGCGACCCCACAGCATCGCTACCGAAGTCGTTAGGCTCCCGCCCATGTTGAACGTGAGATAATTCTTTGCGTTCTCAATTTGTCGGGCGCCCGCTTGTTCTGTTAATTGCTGATACGCTTCAAACACCTGACGAACGCCGGTCGCTCCTACGGGATGACCGTCGCCGATGAGGCCGCCGCCCGCGTTCACGGGAATCTGGAACGGCGCTTTGGATTTCTCAGGGCGTACCTGAGGCAGCGTTGTCGCGCCGCTCTTCACAAGCTCAAAACCCTTACCCGGCTCAGCCAGTCCGAGAATTTCGTAAGCAACAATCTCCGTTATGGAAAAGCAATCGTGCACCTCGGCCCCCTGGAGATCGCGCGGCTTGAGCTTCGCCATTTCAAAAGCTTTTTCAGCGGCTTTTCGCGCGGTGGTGAAGGTTGGTGCATCCTTTTTGTCCAGCGGTAGATAATCGGTTGTATGGCCATAGCCAAGCAGTTGAACAACCTTGCCTTTGCCCCGGCCGATTTTGTCCAAATATTTCCCGGAAACCAGAACAATTGATGCCGCGCCATCGGTGATCTGCGAACAATCGGAAACCTTCAGTGGCGGCGCAACGCTCGGGTTCTTATCAGAGACCTGCGACGCCGAGTCGAGCGTTAGATTGGCGTCGCGCATTTGCGCCATCGGATTCAGCTTGGCGTGCGCATAATTTTTCCATGCCACCAGCGCCAGGTCTGCTTCGGTCGCACCATATTTTTCGATGTAAATCTGCGCGATGCGTCCGAACAACTTGGGGAACATGAAATCGCCGTACTCGGGCTTCTCGTTATGATAATCGGCAGCCGCGCCGAGGACATCGGAACCATCGAGCGCTGACATCGTCTTCTGTTGCTCCGCGCCGACCACCAGGACGGCGTCGTAGAATCCGCCCATGACCCATTGAGCACCCAGCAGCACCGACAAGGCGCCGGACGCACAAGCTGCTTCGGTGTGCATCGTCGGGATTCCGCGCAATTTAGGATCGATCTCCGGAATGAACGCCCCGAGCTGTAACTGCTTGGTAAACTGGCCCGCATTGAAGTTGCCGACCGCGCCGGCCTGAATCTCCGCGGGGTCAATCTTCGCGTCGTCGATCGCCATCTTACCGGCTTCAGTGATGATGTGCCGGATTGTTTTGCCTTCCTTTTTCAGGTTGCGCTTAAAATCGGTGCGCGCTCCACCGAGAATGTAAACTTCGTTCATAATATACCGTAATCTAACAAATCTAAACGCCCTGTCATCCCGCTGTGGGAATCGTCTTAAGACATCGATTTGGAATTCGATCGTTTTGGGTCGAAGAATTCCTGACTGATCGAGCCATATCAAGTCGCAACAGCGAAACCACGGAGGAGCGATGGTCAATGACCCTGGACCAAACGGATTGACGCAAAGCGAAGCTGTGAGCCGCCTGCGCCAATTCGGCTACAACGAGCTGCCGGAGAAAAAAGAAAATCCGGTCCTCAAGTTTCTCAGTTATTTTTGGGGCCCGATCCCGTGGATGATCGAGATCGCCGTCATTCTGTCGGCGGTGGTGCGGCATTGGCCGGATTTTTTCATCATTTTAGTGCTGCTTTTCGCTAATGCGGTAGTTGGCTTTTGGGAGGAATTCACGGCCGGGAACGCAATCGCCGCACTGAAGAAGACGCTCGCCCTCAAAGCCCGGGTGCGCCGCGACGGGAAATGGACAAGCATCGCCGCGCGTGAACTGGTTCCCGGCGATTTGATCCGGCTGCGAATCGGCGACGTGATACCGGCCGACGCGGTGCTGAACGACGGCGATCCGATCGAAGTCGATCAATCGGCGCTCACCGGTGAATCGCTGCCGGTCAAGCATAAGCCTGGCGACACGGTGTATTCGAGCTCCACCGTGAAGATGGGCGAGATCGAAGCAGTGGTATCGGGCACTGGAACGAATACTTATTTCGGCAAAACCGCGGCGCTGGTGGAGTTGGCGCCGAGCAGGAGCCACTTTCAGAAAGCGGTTCTCAAGATTGGCAACTACCTGATCGTCATCGCGATCGCGTTGGTCGTTTTAATTCTTAGTGTGGCGGTCTGGCGTGGCGATCGATTTACCACAACGCTGCAATTCGCGCTGGTGCTGACCGTCGCGGCGATTCCCGTGGCGATGCCCACGGTTCTCTCGGTCACCATGGCTGTCGGTGCGCGCTTGTTGGCGCGCAAGGAGGCAATTGTCAGCCGCCTCGTCGCCATCGAGGAACTCGCCGGTGTCGATGTTCTCTGTTCGGACAAAACGGGCACGCTCACCCAAAACAAGCTGACGCTCGGCGACGCCTTTTGTGTCGAAGGAATTTCGAAAGACGATGTCATCGTGGCCGCTGCGCTCGCGTCGCGCGCGGAAAACCAAGATTCGATCGACCTGGCCGTGCTCAGTGGATTAAAAGACAAGGACGCGCTCAACGGATTTCAGGTCACGCATTTTCAGCCGTTCGACCCGGTCCACAAACGCACCGAAGCCGACGTGCAAGCGGCAGACCGCAAAACGTTCAAGGTCACCAAGGGTGCTCCGCAAGTCATTCTGGCGCTGACCGCAGATCATAACGCGGTGGAAGCGAGCGTAAACGAGGCCGTTAATGATTTCGCGCTGCGCGGCTTTCGTTCGCTCGGTGTTGCGCGAACGGACGCGAGCGGCGCCTGGCGGTTTCTCGGCGTTTTGCCGCTGTTCGATCCGCCGAGGGAGGATTCGGCGCAGACGATCAAAACCGCGAGGCAAATGGGCGTTGCGGTAAAAATGGTTACCGGCGACCAGCTCGCAATTGGAAAGGAAATTGCAAAACAAGTCGGACTCGGCGCGAATTTGATGGATGCATCCCTTTTCGGCGATGCGGCGCATCATCAAGCGACGGAACTCGACGATACGATTGAAAAGGCGGACGGATTCGCGCAGGTTTTTCCAGAGCATAAATATCACATTGTCGAAGTGCTGCAGAAGCGCGGCCACATTGTCGGAATGACCGGCGACGGCGTGAACGACGCGCCAGCTTTGAAGAAAGCCGACGCCGGCATTGCAGTGTCCGGCGCGACGGATGCCGCGCGCGCCGCCGCGGACATCGTCCTGCTCACGCCGGGTCTTTCGGTGATCATTGACGCGATCAAGGAGAGCCGGAAAATTTTCCAGCGAATGAACAGTTACGCGATGTATCGCATCGCGGAGACGATCCGCGTTCTGCTGTTCATGACGCTGTCGATTCTGATCTTCAATTTCTATCCGGTAACGGCAATCATGATTGTCCTGCTGGCGCTGCTTAACGACGGCGCTATTCTTTCGATCGCTTACGACAACGTTCGTTACTCGAGCAATCCGGAAGCCTGGAACATGCGCCTCGTGCTTGGGATTGCATCGGTCCTCGGCGCTGCCGGAGTCGTTACAACGTTCGGTCTTTTTTATCTAGGCGAGAACGTGTTTCATCTGAGCCGCGACGTGATCCAATCGTTCATGTATCTCAAGCTCTCTGTCGCGGGACACCTGACGATCTTTATCACGCGGACGCGCGGCCCCTTCTGGTCGCACCGGCCCGCGCCCATTCTTCTTATCGCGGTGTTCGGCACCCAGACGATCGCCACCTTGATTGCGGTTTACGGAATTTTCATGACGCCGATTGGCTGGGGTTGGGCGCTAGCGGTCTGGGGTTACGCGCTTGCGTGGTTTTTGGTTAACGACTGGATCAAGCTCGCCACGTATCGCATTTGCGACTTCAGCGCACCATCTCATGAACGTACGACACCATATAGGGTTCGACCCGTATGAGGTAGGAAAACTGAGTCTGAACAAGTATCTTTACCGTGTGGTCTTTTATCATGGCATTCATCACCAATGGCTGGATCAAACCTGCGCGACGCTTGCAGAACTTGGACTGAAACTATGAAGAAGTGCTCGGTCCGATTCCTGGCGCGCGGGCAGGCCTGATATGGAGAACAATGAACCGGATCCTCACCATCAATGGCGGCTCATCCAGCATCAAGTTCGCACTGTTTGAAGCGGACAATGCGCCGCGGCGGATTCTGGCTGGCCGCATTGAAGGAATCGGTCTGCCGCAAGGCAGCTTCATGGTGAATGGCCAGAACGCGACCGACAATTTCTCGCGGCAACTGACTGCGCCGGACCACAAGGCGGCCGTCAACGCGTTGATGGATTGGATTGAAGAACGAATCGAAAACGAGACGCTGATCGCAGTGGGGCATCGAGTGGTGCACGGCGGACCGAAATACTGGGAGCCGCAACGAATCAGGCCGAAAATGATCGAGGCGTTGTATCAACTCAGCCCATTCGACCCGGAGCATCTGCCGGAGGAGATCCTCTTGACCGAAGCGTTCCATCGCCGTTTTCCGGAGCTTCCGCAGATCGCCTGTTTTGACACCACGTTCCATCACGACATGCCGCGTGTAGCGCAGTTGATTCCAATTCCGCGGCGTTACGAGGGGAAAGGAGTTCGGCGCTACGGGTTCCACGGAATCTCATGCGCTTATATTATCGAGGAGCTTGCCCGGCTGGCAGGCGCGGAGGCCGCCAATGGCCGCGTGATCGTCGCCCACCTCGGCAATGGTGCGAGTCTCACCGCCGTGCGCGGCGGCAAAAGCGTTGACACCACCATGGCTTTCACACCGGCGGCGGGCATCCCCATGAGCACGCGTTCCGGCGATTTGGATCCTGGTTTGGGCTGGTACCTCGAACGAACCGAGCACGTGACAGCAAGGCAATTCCATCACTTGGTCAACGAGGAGTCGGGATTGCTCGGGGTATCAGAAACCAGTTCCGACATGCACGAGTTGCTGGCGCTCGAAGGAAAGGATGTCCGCGCTGCCGAGGCCGTGGCTCTTTTCTGTTATCAGGCGAAGAAATGGATTTGTGCGCTCGCCGGCGCGTTAGAGGGTCTGGACACTCTGGTCTTCACCGGCGGCATTGGCGAAAACGCTCCAGATATCCGGGCGCGAATCTGTCGCGGCCTTGAGTTTGTCGGGATCGAACTGGATGAGAAGGAAAACGCCGCCGGCGCGCCAGTGATTTCGTCCGATGGCAGCCCTGCCACAGTGCGAATGATCCGCACGGATGAGGAATGGATGATCGCCCGGACAGTTTGCCGCGTGATGGGTTTTGGCAACGAAGATGGAGAATTCCTATGAAAGCAAAACTGACTAATCCCAAAACCAAGCCGTTATCGCCAGAGCTGCTAACAAGGATGAACGCCTATTGGCGAGCAGCGAACTATCTGTCGGTCGGGCAGATTTATCTTTATGACAATCCGCTGTTGAAACGGCCGCTGAAGCTCACGGATGTCAAACACATGCTATTGGGTCACTGGGGCACGACACCCGGACAGAACTTCATATACGTGCACTTGAATCGGGTGATCAAGAAATACGACCTCGACATGATTTACGTCTCAGGTCCCGGTCATGGCGGTCCGGCGGTTGTCGGCAATGCGTATCTCGAGGGCACTTACAGCGAGATTTATCCAAACATTAGTCAGGACGAGGCCGGTCTGCGTAAGCTCTTTATTCAGTTTTCGTTTCCGGGAGGAATTCCCAGCCATGCATCGCCGGAGTGCCCAGGCTCAATCCACGAAGGCGGTGAGCTGGGCTATTCGCTCAGTCATTCGTTCGGCGCCGTCTTCGACAATCCCGATCTCATTGTCGCGTGCGTCGTCGGCGATGGCGAAGCCGAAACCGGGCCGCTGGCCACGTCATGGCATTCGAACAAGTTTCTCAATCCCATCACTGACGGCGCGGTCCTGCCGATTCTGCATCTTAACGGCTACAAGATCTCCAACCCGACCGTTCTGGCCCGGATCGAGCATGAAGAATTGGAAGAGTTACTTCGCGGTTACGGGTGGACACCTCATTTCGTCGAGGGCCACGAGCCCGAGAAAATGCATCAAGCGATGGCCGCGACGCTCGACACGGTGATTGAGGAGATCAAAAAGATTCAGCGAGAGGCTCGCGCGCAGGGGAGCTTCGCGCGTCCGCGCTGGCCGATGATCGTCCTCAATTCACCCAAGGGATGGACCGGGCCGAAGAAAGTCGACGGCCTTCAGGTCGAAGGAACCTTCCGCGCGCACCAGGTGCCGCTTTCCGACCCGGCCACGCATCCGGAACATCTCAAGCTCCTGGAAGATTGGCTTAAGAGTTATCGGCCGGAGGAACTCTTGGACGAACAAGGCCGTCTGAAACCGGAACTAGCCGAGCTTGCGCCCAAGGGAAACCGACGCATGAGCGCGAATCCCCATGCCAACGGCGGGATGCTGCTGCGCGATCTGCGCATGCCGGACTTCCGTGACTACGCACTCGATGTGCCTGCGCCTGGGGTCCGCGGCATCGGCGATACTCATGTCATGGGAAAATTTTTGCGCGACGTGGCAAAGCTGAACCATGCACAGCGAAACTTCCGTATGTTTGGCCCTGACGAGACGATCTCCAACGGCTTGGAAGCTGTGTTTGAAACCACCGAGCGTCAATGGGACGCCGCGACTGTGCCTAACGACGAGTTTCTCGCGCCCGCTGGACGAGTGATGGAAATGCTAAGCGAGCACCAATGTGAAGGCTGGCTCGAAGGTTACCTGCTTACCGGACGGCATGGACTCTTCAACTGTTACGAAGCATTCATCCACATCGTTGATTCGATGTTCAACCAGCACGCCAAGTGGTTGAAGGTCACCGCGTCTTTGCCGTGGCGGCGAAAAATCGCGTCATTAAACTACCTGCTGGCCTCACATGTCTGGCGTCAGGACCACAACGGCTTCACCCATCAGGACCCCGGGTTCATCGATCACGTCGTGAACAAGAAGGCCTCCGTGGTGCGTGTTTATCTGCCGCCGGATGCGAACTGCCTGCTCTCAGTCATCGACCACTGC
Organism: uncultured Verrucomicrobiae bacterium; assembly: GCA_963807435.1. Lineage (GTDB taxonomy): Bacteria > Verrucomicrobiota > Verrucomicrobiia > Chthoniobacterales > UBA10450 > Udaeobacter. The sequence continues at coordinate 14,811 of CAWECA010000010.1, read as the reverse complement.
CTGCGCAGCCGCCACTACGTGAATGTGGTTGTCGCGGGCAAACATCCGGCCCCGCAATGGCTGACCATGGACGCCGCGATCAAACATTGCACCGAGGGCATCGGCATCTGGCAGTGGGCTAGCAATGACCAGAACGCTGTACCCGACGTGGTCATGGCTTGCTGCGGCGACGTGCCTACTTTGGAAACGCTCGCTGCTGTCTCCATTCTCCGCGAGTATCTGCCAGAGCTGAAAATCCGCGTGATTAATGTCGTCGACCTCATGAGATTGCAGCCGCAATCTGAACATCCACACGGGTTGAGCGACACGGATTTCGACGACCTCTTCACCAAGAACAAGCCGATCATCTTCGCCTTTCATGCCTACCCATGGTTGATCCATCGGCTGACCTATCGCCGCACCAATCACGACAATTTGCACGTCCGCGGTTACAAAGAAGAAGGCACCGTTACGACGCCATTCGACATGACGGTGCGGAACGATCTCGACCGCTTCCACCTGGTAATGGATGCGATTGACCGATTGCCACAGACCGGCGGCAAGGGCATCTATTTGAAACAACAGCTCAAAGACAAGCTCGTCGAGCACAAGCAATATATAACCAAGAACGGTCAGGACATGTCGGAAATCCGGAACTGGAAATGGTCCACCTCGAGTTAGCTGTCACCGGCGAATCGCGATGAAATTAAACGTTACTTCATGAGACAAGATCCAGCCACGCACCATCGCCCGCTGGTCCAGCTGGAAGACTACGAGGCATACATCGGCGGAGAGATGATCGCGACTCCGCGCAAAAGCCAATCCATGGCGCGACGCGCGGGTTGCTCACGTTAACTCCACCTTTTACGGCAGCGGCGTCGCGGAGCTTCTCTCGTCGCTCACGCTTCTGATGAACGATGCGGGCCTGGCGACTGAATGGCGGGCCATCCTTGGTCGCCCTGATTACTTCAACATCACGAAAAAGATGCACAACGCGCTCCAAAACATCAAAGGCGAATTCTGAGTGAGCGTCTCGCGTTCTGGCGATTGCGCGCCGAGAACGCGAACTTTCGCTGCGAGGGCGTGTGCTCGCGGATCATGAATTCAGCCGCCGAAGGCACTTATGCCCGTAATGTCGCGACCGATCGTCAAGGTGTGAATGTCGTGCGTGCCTTCGTAAGTGGAGACGCTCTCCAAGTTCATAAGGTGTCGAATCACTGGGTATTGGTCAGTGATCCCCGCGGCGCCAAGAATGTCCCGCGCTTTGCGCGCGCATTGCAACGCCATCCACACGTTATTGCGTTTCGACAGCGAAATTTGCTCGGGACGTGCAGCGCCCGTCTCCATCAGACGCGTTAGCCGAAGTGCAAGCAATTGCGCTTTAGTAATCTCCTGCACCATCCAGACAAGCTTCTGTTGCACAAGCTGGAAGCTCGCAATCGGGCGGCCGAATTGTTCACGGCCCTTCGCGTAGGCCAGCGCTGTTTCGTAGCAGTCGATGGCCGCACCGATCACGCCCCATGCAATTCCGGCCCGCGCGTACGACAAGCACGACAACGGCGCGCGAAGACCTGATGCGTTCGGGAGGCGGTTCTCCGCGGGTATTCGGCAATTCTCGAACCAACATTCTGACGTGCGCGACATGCGCAGGCTGAATTTGCCTTCGATATCGCGGGCGCGGAAACCGTGAGCATCTTTTTCCACTATGAATCCGCCGATGCGCCCGTCATCATCCTTCGCCCAGACAACTTTGACATCCGCGATCGACGCGTTGCCAATCCAGCATTTGTCTCCGTTCAAGACATACTGATCGCCGTCGCGTTTGGCGCGGGTTTCCATCCCGCCTGGATCCGACCCATGTCCATGTTCCGTAAGAGCGAAACAACCTACGCGCTCTCCCGAGACCAGGCCCGGCAGCCAGCGTCTGTGTTGCTCCGGCGAGCCGAACGAGTGTATCGCCTGAATTGCCAGCGCGCCCTGCACCGATGCGAGCGAACGAACCCCCGAATCACCGCGTTCCAGTTCCTGCATGATAAGACCGTACGCCGTGAAGCTCACGCCAGCGCAGCCGTGCTCTCCAAGATAGGGCGCGTAGAAACGCAGTTTGCCCATTTTTGGGATAAGGTGGTCTGGAAATTTGGCGGCACGAAAGCTTGGAACCACCTCGGGCAAAACCTCCTCCCGCACGAACAGCCTCGTTCGATCGCGCGCGGCCCGTTCATCCGCGGTGAGAAGCTCTTCGATATTGTAGTAATCGAGCGAATTCATATCGTGCAAACGACTGATGGGCGCCAGTCTAACGGGTGGATGGACCTAACTCAACGGCGATGCCAATTGTTCGGAATCCTTCCATCTTTACGAAGTGAGTCCATAGCGTGATCATTGGCGTGTGAACTTCAGATTTCATCAGGTACGCTTGAGAAATCTTGTTTACGCCTGTCTGATGACCCCAGTGATGTGCGTTCGGGCCGAACAAACTGCACCTCAAAAAAGCGCCGAGACCAATCTGTCGGCCCAAGATTTCGATGCGTTTCCTGCGGAACGGTTCGCGAAGCTGGCGCTGGCGTGCGTACACCAGGAATACCCGAACAAGATCAGTCATGTTTTGAACAGCGACGCCGATGTCGCGCCGCCGCGAAAACTGACGCCCGCGTTTTGCGGGTGTTACGATTGGCATTCGTCGGTGCACGGGCACTGGTTGATGGTGCGATTGTTGCGGACGTTCCCCGATGCGCCGTTTGCCAGGAGCGCACGCGATGCTTTAAAGAAAAGTCTCACTGCCGAAAACCTCAAGGCTGAAGCGGCATATCTGCGCGGTGAAGGCCGCGCAAGTTTCGAGCGCCCATACGGATTAGCGTGGCTGTTGCAACTCTGCGCTGAGCTGCGCGAATGGGATGATCCGCAGGCGCGAGAAACCTTGGCAAACCTGAAACCGCTCGAAGATGCTGCGCTCGAACGACTCACGACGTGGTTACCAAAACTTTCGCACCCGATACGCATCGGTGAACACAATCAAACCGCCTTCGCCCTGGGGCTGATTCTCGATTATGCGCGCGGTAAAAATGATGAAACACTGACTAAACTCGCCACCGATTCGGCGCGGAAATTTTTTCTCGCGGATAAAAGTTGCCCACTCGGATACGAACCGTCAGGCGAAGATTTTCTTTCCCCCTGCCTGGGCGAAGCCGACGTGATGCGTCGCGTGTTGTCGCAACGCGAGTTCGCAAAATGGTTAAGCAAGTTCCTGCCGCAAATTCCGACAACGCCTCGACCCAGCGAGGCGGCTGCAACTAATTGGTTGCCGGTAGCGATTTCGCCGGACCGCAGCGATCCGAAGCTGGCGCACCTCGATGGATTAAACCTTAGCCGCGCGTGGATGCTTGAAGGCATTATCTCTGCACTGCCCAGTGATGATCCACGTCGTTCCGCGCTAGCGAGCGCAGCAGAAGCGCACCGGCGAGCGGGACTTGCAGCTGTCACGGGTGCGCATTACGAAGGCGGACATTGGCTGGGCAGTTTCGCCGTTTATCTCGCTACGCAGCGCGGTATCCAGAAAGAATAAGCAGCCGCATCACAACGTGCTTAAGGCACGCTTTAAATCTCGCGCGACGCGTGGCCCGCCTTTAATCAGCAGCGAGCGTCTGCTCCGATTCGCGGCGGGGCTTTCCTCCCGAAGGCTGCCATGCGCGTTGCTGCCAAAAATCCTGCAGATCGCTTCGACTGCCTCGAAAGATGTTTAGTTCTGCCTTTTTAATGTTGGCGACACTTATCGGGTAAACGGAGCGTGGAAGACGACACTTGCCGTCGCCGCAGTATTGCCAAAGAGCCCAATAACTCCACGGCGCCGTCGCACGAGGCTGCTTGGAATAATTTGCAACCCACAGCCAGCAATTCGTGAGCGTTTTTCTCTGCGCATTCGTTACTCGCGAACTGTTTAGAACCTGGGCGAGATGATATTCACCCGAATAGATGCCTGGATACACACCGGTGCGTTGGCGAATGCGCTCGACAAACGCGACTGCTTGATCGGCCCGCATCGTTCCCCCTGGATAGTGACCGTTTTTCTCGAAATCGAGCACTAGCAATACGCCCGAGCTCGGTCGAATCGCTGGACTGGCGTGTGCCCAGGCACTGGACACAGCACTTAGGAAATGATCCGCCTGTCGAACAGGATCGCTGCCATTGCCATAATGGTACGCTCCCCATAGCAGCCCCGCCTGGAGAGCTCCGAGCTGCCGGTCCAGATATTTGGCGTCCCGCGTAAAGGGCGGGTACGTCGCTTCATGAATCACGCCGACGATCCCCTGACGTTTCATCGCAGCGAAATCCGGCCGCATCATGTCGTAGTGAGAAAGGTTCACTACATTCGTGGCCGAGAATCCACAGGTCGGAAGCAACAAAAACAAAAATGCCCTGTGTAAGATCGACAATCTCATCACCATCCCCAATCGAGCAGACACCTTGATCCGTTGTTGTACATTTGCAAGCGATTGGTTTGTCGACGCACAGATTTAAGTCGTAGCCGCGAGCGTTGACCGCGGCATGTCTTTGTCAAAATGGCCAACCGCGGTCGGCGCTTTGGGCTACGGGATCGGCAGATCCGACGGCGCGTTCACGTTCAGGAATAATTTCTTCTCATGCTCCGGAACGGACATCTCCAGGACTTTACCAGCCGCGACCAGATCACAAACCAGAGCTTGCAGCGAAAAATCCGCCCCTGTAAGCGCTTCGCGAAAATCGATCGCTGCTTCTCGCGGATAAATCGCCGCGAGCGGCTCCGCCCGGTTGCCGATTTTGGGAAGGATGCCCTGACCGGGCTTGATCTGGGCACAAAGAAATTTCAGATAAGTTTCTGTCATCCGCGGCATATCAATCGCGAGCGCCAGCAGATGACTTGTGCTCATCCGATCCAGCGACGCGGCGAGACCACTTAGCGGCCCGCGCGATGGCGGGATGTCCTCGACGAACCTTACGTTACGCGGACGCCATATGGGATCGCTTCGCGCGGAGACAAAAATCTCTACCGGCTTCAGTTCCTTCAGAGTATTCAACTGGATCCGCCAGAGCGGCTCTCCACGAAACAGAACGGCCGCCTTGTCGCTGCCCATTCGGCGCGATTCGCCGCCGGCTAACAGCACCGCACTAATGATCATCCTGCAATAAAGGAGATATCGCCCTGCGGCGTTCGGTCCGCGCGGCGCCCCGACCATGCCAGCGCAGTCGAGTGCAGCTCGCCATTGTTCAGAATCTTTGCGCGCAAACCTCCCTTTCCTCGCAAAAAATCCCTGGCGCCGGGCGCAAATGCCCGATCCATCCAGTAGCAAGGCGCCGACTCTTCAAATCCGAAGAAAGAAATTCCTTGAACCTCAAACTCGCTCCCGATCAGCTTGTTCAAATCAATGCCGCGTGTGATCACATTGCGCCGCGCCACAGCCGGCGAGCAATCGTGCAGGTCCAAAGCAGCGCAAAGCGCATCGAAAACATCGAGAGAAAAAAAGGTGATCTGACCTTTATAGTTGTCTTGGAAATCGAAATAACGATCGCCGCGGATCCCGCGCCCGGCCACACATTCGATCACAGGCACGTCGATCATCGGATATGTGTCCGGTTCGCGACCGTGATGGCCGACGAAATTGTGGCCCGGCGAAATGAACAGGTGGCAAATTTCCATCGCAACCATGCTAGCATTCGGGCGCCTCAATTCCCATGAAAGAAAGCAGTATTGGATTACATAAAATTATCCGGCGTAAACACGATGGTGAGCTCGATTACTTGCCCGACGAGCTGACGGTCGAAGAGCCGCTGGAATTCCGTGTAGGACGCAAGCTCGTTGCCATCACGATGCGCACACCCGGTCACGACGAAGAACTCGCAGCCGGATTTCTACTTTCGGAAGCGATCGTGCACGATCGCGCTGAGATAACAAAGATTTCATCAGCGGGCGATAACAGAGTCATTATCGATCTTGCTGCCGGTGTGAAATTCAAACTGAACTCTGCAAAGCGCTTCGGAACCATCTCCAGTAGTTGCGGTCTTTGCGGCAAAAGAAGTATCGATGCGATTCGTCAGAATTTCTCTGCGGTAACATCGACACAAATCCGGATCGATGTCGAAACGCTTCTTTCGCTTCCACAGAAACTGAGAGACGCGCAAAGCGATTTCGCACGCACCGGTGGAGTTCATGCCGCAGGAATTTTCGATCTAAAAGGCAGACTGAAAATCGCCCGCGAAGACATCGGCCGCCATAACGCGGTAGATAAGGCAATCGGTCGCGCTTTTTTGGATGGGCTCACCCCATTGGATAAGTATGTTCTTTTGGTCAGCGGCCGCGCCTCATTCGAGATTATTCAAAAGGCGCTCGCCGCAGGCCTTCCAATCGTCGCGGCAGTCTCCGCGCCTTCGAGTCTTGCGGTCGAGTTCGCACGTAATAGCAATCAAGCATTGATAGGTTTTTTGCGTCCACCGTCTTTCAACATTTATTCACACGTTGAGCGCGTGAAAGGTTTATAGCGTAAAGCAAAATGCCGCAGTCGACGCCCGCGGCTACAGCGTTAACGCTGCGAGACGAATACTGCTTCTGGATCGCGTCCGCAGACTTTTCCGACAGCAATCCAGCCAAATCGGCTGACCAAGGCGCCAAGCAGAAATGAAACTGCGGCGAGCGGGATTAGTCCGATTAACCGCAAAACAAGTGCGAGCGGCCCGGTCAGGATTTCACCGATGCGAATCAGCCAGCCGGAGCGGTGTTCATGGATAGCGCGGTCGGCGGCTCCATGCCTATCAAACGACAACCAAATCAAAAGTATCGTTTCGACGGCAGCTGCAAAAAATCCGATCGCGTTAAGCGGCGCAATTCGGTGACCTAACAATTCCAACAGCGCAGCCGCGGATCCCAAGCCTGCGGTCCCGAAATGAATCGGCAGCAGTCTGTGATGCAAGAACCACGCCGGTATGGCAGTCGCGCCGATCAGCACACCCGTATAAGTGGCGAGGAGCACTCCAAACATTGCCGAACCAAACATCAAAATCTCTGCGGCAAGGCGAAGAATTTGATCAATCGTGCCGCTGAACACATGGAATAGGTGAAGCTCGAATGCGATTAGGCCCGGAATGACGCACGTCCCGAATCCGGCCAGGATCCACGCCCCCATCGACATGGCCGATTGCGGTTTAAATACTCGCAGCATGTTGATAAAAAGACGCGGCCGGCCCAGATCGAGAATCAGCAGGACTGGTGAAATTATCGATGATGCCGCCGCGACCCATAGTGCCGTGCGAGCAACGTCGACGTGATGAATCAATGCCGCACAGAGCGCGATTACCGCTGACATTCCGCCGAGACCGCCTACAAAGAAGTAAACCGGAATTTCCCATGTCCACACCGGCGGCCTAACAACTGGCTCACCATAGTAACCGGATCTGCGCGGGATCGGACCGCCAGCAACATCGACACCGCAGCCAGCGACAACTCCCCTTGCCCGGGCGTCATCGCGCAACTCTTCCAGACGCGATTCGTTCATAGAAATCGGGGAGCGCACGCTTGTAGCGTGCTGGTCGCCGCATTCTGCGGCGACGAACTTAGACCGGAAGAGAGTTTATTCGACGCTGCACCATTAACCCTCGATTCCTGCTCGGAAATTCGTGAAAGCAGGATGCCTTCACCAGCACGCAGAATGCGTGCGCTCCCCGGAGTTATCGATCGCCGCTTCATAGAAATGCGAACGCGCAGAGAGTGACGACTATTGCGCCGATCGCGGTCGCAAACGCAGCCGTCCACGCGCTCTTCAAATAAATTGTCGGAACCTGCGGCTTTGGCGGAAGTCCGTATGCTTCGGGCTCGCCAAGAATCAGGAAAAACGCGTGAGTGCCGCGGACCGACGTTTCGGTCGGATCATAAAGCTGCGCATCGGCATAACCGTGTCCCCGCAATTGCTCCACGCGTTGCGCTCCACGGGCCCGCAAGTCATCGAGCCGGCCGAACACGATTGATTCGGTCGGACAAACTTTCGCGCAGGCAGGTACGAGACCGCTTTTCTGGCGATCGTAACAGAATGTGCATTTGAAAGCGCCGCCGGCGTCAGGCAACGGCTGCGGACGGCGATCGATCACTCCGAAAGGACAGGAGACGACGCAGTAGCCGCAGCCATTGCAAACGTCATTCTGCACCAGCACCGAACCGACTTCAGTGCGCACAATCGCGCCGGTAGGACACGCTTCAAGGCAACCGGCTTCCTCGCAATGCTTGCAAACGTCGGACAGAAAAATCCAGCGAAACGGGTCCTCGCCATTTCCGTCGCCTAACGAGTGAGAGCCAACTGTCTGCCCTCCTTTTTGTCGATCTTGTTCAACAAATAAAACGTGTCGCCAGGTTGATGCCCCGAGGTGACCGGTGTTGTCATAGGAATTTCCGGACCAAACGAATCCATCCTCGGGCACCTGGTTCCATTCTTTGCACGCGACCTCGCAAGCTTTGCAACCGATGCACACAGTTGGGTCGGTGAAGAATCCGACTTCGATGTTTTCCTGCACGTAATTGTGCCGGCGCTGATTCGTGCTCTGTGTGCCTTCGCCAATCATAAAGTGGCGCGAGCCTCCGGCTTACGAGTGTGTTTGGGCGCAAGCGAGACGCATGCGCTACTCTTTATGCCACTCATTCTTTTCCTTCCGTAGCGTGACCGCCGCCACTTTTCTCTTCGCTAATCGGCGGCTCCTCTGGATGCAAATTCATTGGCCCCGTTTGCGGCGCATATTTATTGAGAAATTCAATGAACCCGGATCCGCGCGGCAACGTCCCAGGCACGACATTACAAGTAAGCGCCTTGGCTTCCATGATCGTCACATTCGGTTCGCCGGAAATAGGAAGAAGGTCGTTCGCCACGCTGCCATGCACCAATCCGGCTGTCCCGAAATGATACGGCAATGCAATCTGGTGCACTGTCTTTCCATTGAGCTGCAACGGACGAATCCGGCGACTAACAAGAGCGCGCGCTTCGATGGCCGACCGCAAAGTGACGACGCAAATGTGATCGCCGTTCTTGATCTTGAGTTCGCTCGCGAGCTCAGGCGAAATTTCAGCAAACATCGCCGGCTGCAATTCCGAGAGATGACTCAGGAAACGCGACATACCGCCGGCTGTATGGTGTTCGGTCAGGCGGTAGGTCGTCAGAACGTATGGAAATCGTGCGTCACCTGGCGGCGCAAAGCGATTTTCCCCGCGCCCAAACCAGTGCTCAGGGGGATTTGTCTCGCGCGAGTAGAGCTCATTCGAGACTGGAGATTCGAGCGGCTCGTAATGAGTCGGGAACGGTCCGTCCTTCAAACCTTTTGGCACGTACAGCCAGCCCAGCCCGTCCTCGTGCAAAACGAACGGCGCATCACCGGGAATTGCATCGAGACCTTCTGCGCCTATCTCCGGCTCGTAGTCAGGAGGTTTTCCTTTTACAAAACCGGGAACATCAATGCCGGTCCATTTTTCCGAGTCCCACCACACCAGTTTTTTCCGTTCACTCCAGGGACGTCCGTCGGGCCGCGCACTGGCGCGATTGTAGATGATGCGGCGATCGCCCGGCCACGCGAAACCCCATCCGTGCCCCAGGTAATCTCGGGAGTTGCGTGAGTTGGCCTTGTTCACGCCGTCCGGCCCCAGAACGCCGGAGTAAATCCAGCAGCCGCATGCGGTAGAACCGTCGGATTTCAGTTCGGCAAAACCATTTATCTGCGGCCCGTGATGAGGATTGCCATCGCGATCGTTGCCGAAAACAACGCCGTCGGCGCGGCCGGCGTCAGCGCCACCGGCTACAGTTTCAGTTTGCCAGCCGTTGATTTCGGCGAGCACGGATTCCATTTGGGGATCGCCCAGTTCGTCTTCCGGATACCACCAATCGAGCGCGCGCAACGGCTCGTCGATCGGATCGTTCGACGTTTTCGCTTTTGCAATCAAGCGCAACGCGAGCTGATGAATAAACCACGCATCGGACCGACAATCGCCCGGCGGATCGACTGCCTTTTGACGCCACTGCAGGAGGCGTTGCGTGTTCGTGAATGCGCCTTCCTTTTCGGCGTGACCGGCTGCGGGAAAGAAGAAAACTTCAGTCTCAATCTCTTCAGTCTTCAATTCACCGCGGTCGATTTCGGGAGATTCGTGCCAGAAATTTGCCGATTCGATTTCCACCATGTCGCGCACCGCGAGCCATTTTAATTTCGACAATGCTTTTCGCTGGAGCCGCGAATTAGGCGCGCCCACGGCCGGGTTTTGCCCCATCAAAAACATGCCTTCCACTTTTCCATCGAGGATGTCGTAGAGGTAATCAAAGAACGAATGGTTACCGGTCAGTTTGGGTAGCCATCCGTAACCGAAATCATTCTGGGCGGTGGCGCGCTTCCCGTAGTACGCCTTGAGCGTGCTCACCATGTATTCCGGATAATGCGCCCAAAGCCCGGTCTTCTTTTTGTAGTTGTCGAAATACTGCTGAAGCGTCTCGTCGCCTTTCCGTGGCATCGATAGATAGCCGGGAAGAATATCGTAAAGCGTTGGGATATCCGTCGAACCCTGTATGGAAGCATGACCGCGTAACGCCAGAATTCCGCCGCCGGGCCGACCGATGTTACCAAGCAGCAATTGCAAAATCGCTGCGGCACGAATGATCTGCACGCCTTTCGAATGCTGCGTCCATCCTACCGCATAACAAATGGCAGCTGTCCGCTCGGGACCGGACGCCGCGGCGAGCGCATGCGCGACTTTATGAAAAAGATCGGGCGGAATACCGCAGACCTTCTCCACCATCTCCGGGGTGTACCGGGAGAAATGCCGTTTTAATTTCTGAAAGACACATTGCGGATCTTGCAATGTGAGATCACGCTGCGGACGACTTATATCGCCGCCTTTGTAAAGCCAGCTGCCGCCTTCGTAAGCGCGTTTCTCTTCGTTCCACCCTGAGAAATAACCGTCCCCGTTGTCCTCAGGATCGCGATAGTCATCGCTGAGAATGCAGGAGGCATTCGTGTAATGAACCACGTACTCGCGAAAGAATAGTTCGTGCTCAATCAAGTGACTGATGAGTCCGCCCAGAAAAACGATGTCAGTCCCCGCGCGGATCGGCACCCAGATATCGGCCAGGGCGCTGGTGCGCGAGAAACGCGGATCGACATGGATGATTGTGGCGCCCTGCTCCTTCGCCTTCATCACCCAGCGAAACCCGACCGGGTGCGCTTCGGCCATCGAGGAGCCTTCGATTAAAATACAATCGGCGTTCGCGAGATCTTGTTGCGCGGTTGTAGCTCCGCCCCGGCCGAAGGAGGTGCCCAGACCGGGCACCGTGCTGCTATGTCATATCCTGGCCTGGTTGGACACACAGACCATGCCCAGGCCTCCGGTGAAGAGTTTTTTTATGAGATAATTTTCTTCGTTATCCAGCGTGGCGCCGCCGAGATGACAGACCGCGGTTGTGTGATTGATGACCGCCCCGTTTTGTTCATGCACGAACGTGCGCTTGCGCGATTCCCAAACACGCTCCGCAACCATGTCCATGGCGCGGTCGAGCGAAATTGCCGTCCACTCCCTCGACCGCGGCGCGCGATATTTCACTTTCGTTTCGCGCCGCGAATGCGTGAGCAATTGATAAGACGCGGCCCCCTTCGGGCAAAGGTTCCCCTGGCTAATCGGCGATTCCGGGTCGCCTTCGATCGAAACCAGTTTCCCGTCCTTGTGAAAAATCAATTGGCCGCACCCGACGCCGCAATAAGGACAAATCGAACGCGCGACTTGCGCATCATCGATCCTCGCGTGCATCGCACGTGTTTTCTCAGACATCGCTTCGAGGCCGGTGCCGTCTCTTCGTTCGCGGATTTGGCGAACCAGCGGCCATTTTGAGAGCCAATGCAGCATCGAGCTCATCTCACCAGAATTCGCTTCCGCCGACAATTCTGGTTTTCAAAAAAAACGCGATGACGCCTTTAACTAATGGGGAGCAGTGATTCTACGCTTCAACGTCCGCGAAGCGATGTGCGACACCCCATTTCCTTCCCCTCGGGTATTCCTCGCTATTAGGTCAATGTCTGCGATTGCATATCAAATGCCACTGGAACCTTGCCCCGCCTGCGGCTACGCCCTTTCCATCGCCAATCATCATTGCCGTCATTGTGCTACCGCATCTCGCGGGCAGTTACGTCGCGGCTTTTTTGATGCGAAACACCTGCAGCAAATGATTACGGCCGCAGTGGTGTTAAGCATTGTCGTTTACTTGATTTTCTTTCGCTAACGATGCATGAGCCCACGCGCATTTTGTAGCCTGCCTGCTCGCGAACGGAGCCGACGCGGAGTCGAACGACATAGATGGGCAAACCGGCAGGTCGAATGGAGCGGCAGCGAATAAGTCAATACTTTCGGAGCTGGCGCTGACTGCGGCCCAGCTGTGACGGCGGTGGTCCTGGGATCGCCGATATTCTTCTCGCTGTACCCCGCAGGTTCAATTGCTGATTTGAAACTCCGTCGCTGCCCACGCTCCTCGCCGCTACCTCGCGGCTTCACCTTCTATCTCGGAACTCCCGTTCCCTCGATTCCTGCGTTCCTGGGTTCCTGATTAGATTCTTCTACGAGATCAGATAAACCAATCCGAGCAGAAGTGAGATGGACATTCGCGTCCTGTCTACGAGGCTGCTTTTGCTTCCGAAATTTGCTAGAGCATTTGCTTGAGCTCGTCGGGAACAAGAGGACTAGCAAGAACAGCGGTTTTGATCTTCGCGAAAATCTCCGCAGGCAAGTCGCGGTGATAGCGAACTTCCTTTCGCCTTACGATTCCCGCAAGCTCGGCGAGCGGCTTCTCGAGCAAGCATTGCAATCCACTGCAGAGAGGCGTGTAAATTCGCTGTATTCGCTTGGCGTTATTTCTACCACCGTCTCCATTCGAGTACGATTTCGCGTTCTAACATCAGCGATATTTGAAGTGACGATGGTGAGCAGAAGAAGCTCGGTGCGGGCCGGTTCGCGATTCACCACGATGAAAAAGTGTGGCTCTCGAGACGTTAGCTCACGACTACGAAAGTAGAAGACGCTGCCGGCCCTGAGCCCAGCCCGAAGTTCTAGCGGCAGTCGCTCATCCGGCACACTCTAGCGCCACCGCCGTTCGAAAGCCGCGATCTCGTCTATGCCGCTTGCAATCGCCTTTCGATCCCTTTCGTCAAGCTCGAAACAGGGATCAGCATTACCTTCGGGATCTTCAAGGAAATCCCGATAATTCATTGGCACACGCGACGCTGTTCTTGCTGTGAGCGCCGGCTCATGCTTTTTCCAGTCCGGATAGCGATGAGTCAGTTTCGAGAGAGCAAATTCAGCCGTTCGACCAAAGCGTCCCCAGGCGAACTCTAGCGCTTCGCGATCGCTTTCGGATAAGACTTTTTCATCGACATAGTGAATTGAGCTGTAGGTGATCGCCGAATCGGCTGGGCGAATAAAACGCTTCGCGTAACGTTCTTCCTCTTCACCGAGAAAATCGCTCATCTCAGCCAAGTCCTTTGTGCCGGAAGCGACCGGTCCATAATTCATGGCCAAATATTCGTCGCCCACAACGGGACGACCGTACTTTCGCAGATGATAACGATCGGCGAAGTAAACCAGCTTTAGCGCCTTCATCTTGTTGATACGACCGCCGGCTTTACGCGCAAAGAAGTTCAGCGCTTGCGTAGCTTTGCGATGAGAAAAGGAAAACGGCATTGGTGAGCTAAAAACAGCTACTTCCGTTCTCGGAAGACTCGATAGACTAACATCGCTGTCAATTCTTGCCACTGTCTTCTAGCGACCGCATTCCAATCGAAGAAAATGAAAGACAGAGGTTACGAAGCGTTCCTGTCGCTTTTTGAGAAAAAGTAGCATTCGAGCCGGATCGCTGCTGCGGCGGTGTGCGACCGCCGAAGCATCTATCATAACCCGCTTACGATGCATGAGGAGAACTGTAGCAGCGTCGCTGCGCGACGCTCGAGTCGCCAAAACTGCAGCCTGCCTGCTCGCGAAGGAAGCGGCCTTGGGAGCCGCGACATGGCCCGGTAACGCAGCGCGGGTAGCGGTCGAATGCAAGCGGGCGGCTGCCGAGATACAACGCGGAAACATCGACCATCAAATACGCGACGGACGGCGCTGTAGCCGCGGGCGCTGACTGCGGCACTCTTCAGGCGAGGCGTCGGCCACCGAACAACCTGGCCGGGAAAAACAGCACGGCCCGCACGAGCGCGAGCAACGCTTCCAGGGTCATCCCGAGCAGCCGAAACGGCAGTGCCAGGAGCCAGACCAGCGGAAACAAAACCAGCGCCAGCAAAGCTACCGGCCAGCAGAGCACCAGGAGAATGCACCAGCCGACGAACAAAATCAGGAACCGCATGTAACAACTTTTTCACTCCCGTGAAGCCACGTCAACTCACCTCATCATCCATAAAATTGCATTTTGTCCGAGCAGCTATTCAAGCAGCCCATTCGGCGCAGAGAAGCTCGGCTTGCGCGAGAACGGTCTTGACTGCCTCGTCCTGAAGATCGGGTGGGTAGCCGTGCTTTCGCAGGATGCGCTTGACCATGACTTTGATTTTGGCGCGCGCACTTTCGCGTAGTGTCCAATCGATCGTGACGCTTTTGCGGACCCGAGTGACCAACTCGGCAGCGATGACCTGTCGGAAGTTCGAATGCAGAAGTGCGAATTTCGATGTTTAATTAGTTCGGCATTCCGAATTCGTCATTCGACATTTGTTTCACTTCCTGCGTGGTGATCGCGCGGTTGTGATACGCATTAAGTGTCTTCTTGAGCATTTGAAAGCCCGGCCGCTCCTTCACCCGCGTTACGGCGGAGAACT
>CAWECA010000009.1:0-196265 GCA_963807435.1 uncultured Verrucomicrobiae bacterium | reverse complement strand
GGAAAGACGCAGAGCAGCGGATTTCCAAGTGCCGCTGTAAACCTCAAACGTCCGTATCCGATTTTTCTGCACCATTGCCTTGACGCGAAAATATTAACGTATGGCTTCGTCGTAAAACAGGGCATTAAGAATCTCTTATTATTCGAAGCCTGGCACAAGCCAACAGGAGCAGCGCAGCTACGACAGACTGTCACGCGGTTTTGGATTCCCGACCGCTTTCGCAGTAAACCGACCCTAACGGGATTCGAACCCGTGTTACCGCCGTGAAAGGGCGGTGTCCTAGGCCTCTAGACGATAGGGTCATTTGGTAGCACCGATCGATGGACTATCCGAATTACGATCTGCCGGTGCAAGGTAAAATGCGCTTGCAGATGGCCGGCGTGGACTTCCTTGCGCTTTGAAAGTGGACTGTTTCTTGTCGCTTTCAATTCAACAACTCAAACGCGCGGTTTGAGCTCATGAATCAGCGCCATTGCGCGCGCGCTTGCACCCTTGTGCTCGCTCAAGGCTATATGCGCATTTTGCACGAGGCGCTGACGCGCATCGCCGTCACCCAAAAGATTGGCAATAACGAGTTCTAGTGAGTCCGTATCGGTAACCTGAACTACACCCTTATTTTCAACCAGCGTCTTAGCAAGTAGGCGAAGTTTTCCATGTACGGACCGAACACGACCGGCTTGCCGGCTAGGATTGGTTCTACTGGATTTTGGCCACCGTGCGCGGTAAGGCTCTTCCCCACAAACACGACTGTTGCAATACTGTACCAGTGCTGAAGTTGGCCAGTTGTATCGAGAAGCAGGCAATCCGCATCGCTTGAGCCGCGCGCAATGGCTTCACTGACGAGGTCGACACGGATTGGAAACGTATTCAATTTTACGCGAATCTCTTGCAGCCGCTCGACATGGCGCGGCGCAATGAACAGACGTAAGCCGGGAAATCGCTGACGCACTCGCAGAAAAATTCTGGTCAGGATTTCTTCTTCGCCGCAATGGGTGCTACCGCCCAAAAGGACGGCGCGATCCGCGCGCGTAACCGCAGCGGCGTCCCACGGGGACGCGGCCTCAGATTTGTTTTTCGGCTGAACGTCAGGATCGAATTTAATGCTGCCTGTCACCCGGATCCGATCCCGTGGCACTCCCAGAGTTGTCCATCGTTCGACATCTTGTTGTTCCGGGACGCACACAAGATCAAGAAGCCGGAAAGTTGGCGCGACACAAAATCGAAAACGGCGGTAGCGTCGCTCCGAGCGCAGAGAAAGCCGTGCGTTGACCAGCGCTAGCGGAATGCGGTGCGCGTGCGCTGCCGCGGCCAGATTGGGCCAAACCTCCGCTTCGACGAGAACGATCCGCGCCGGCCGAATCACAGAAAATGCACGCCGCATAATTGGCCAGTAATCCAAGGGCGTGTACATGACTTCGATCCAGGGCGGCGCTTGATTGCGAGCGAGGGCGAATCCGGTCGTCGTTGTAGTAGTCAGCGCACAATCCAGGTCCGGTTCGAACTTCCGCAACACATTCGCCACCTTCAACGCAATATTTACTTCGCCGACGCTGACAGCGTGCAGCCAGGTCGTTTTCTTTCTCGAAAACGTGTCGCGTACTTCGCGATCGTAAATACCTAGTCGTTGCCAGAATTTCTCGCGGTAGCCGCCGCGCCGGATCATCTTGCCCAGGTAACCCGGCAAAAAAAACAAGAGCCCGATTGGCCACAACAAATTGTAGAAGAAACGGATCATGAAATTGCCGATTCTGATTCAGGGATTGCGGGGCGGGTCAGAAAGAGGACTTCGGTTGCGCCATACTCTTTCTGACGAATAACACGCCAGAGTTGCTTCCCAAACATCGGGTCGCCAGGCCGCTTTTCAAAAACGAAAACGCCGTCCGGTTCGAGGAGTTGTAGCAGATTTTCATTACACAAAAGTTTCTCGCCAAAGTCATCACCATGCTTCGCCTTGTCGTAAGGGGGATCGGCAAAGACGATTTGAAATTTGTCGGCGTCCGATATTAGCCGAAGAAAATCGAAGACATCCTGATTTCGTATTCGCCCTTGCAGTTTCGTCTTCGCAAGGTTCTTCTCAATTAACCGCAACGACTCGCGGTCATTCTCAACAAACACGACTGACGCCGCACCGCGGCTGAGTGCTTCGATGCCAAGCGAGCCCGTGCCCGCGAAAAGATCAAGGACTTGTGCGCCGATGATCGCATCCCCTAAACTGGAAAAAATGGCGGCTTTAACGCGGTCCATTGTCGGGCGAACGCCGTGCGCTGGAACTGCGAGGCGAACCCCGCCGGCGCTGCCGGCGATCACCCTCATGGCGACGTGGCTGTAGTCGGGGTTGCCGTAAGTTCAGGAAGCGTCGGCACCGGAGAAGGAGCAGGTGACGGCGCAGCGATCATTTTCTCGATGGTCTTTTTCTTCTTTTTTGCCCGATTCTTTCTTCCGCCAAAAAAGCTGTTAAGCATGCTGCTAATATCCCGGCCCACCAACCGTTCAACGAGATTTGTACTTGGCCTATCAATAGTGCCGCTGACTTGGAATTCGATGGCAGAATAGCCAGGTTCGTCGATCGGGTGGAAATTGTCGCGAATGGCCTTGAAAAGCTGGCCCCGAATTCTGTCATTGATTGCCAACTGCGAGTTGAGTTGCAGCGTCCCGTCAAAAGCCACCGTACCCGATGCGGTAAGCCGAATATTGGGGGAACGCAGAATGAGCTGGTCAATCGTGACCAATCCAGGACTCAAATGATAGTTTGCGTCTGCCTGCTCAAGATGCAGTTCCTGAAGTTCTTCGATTTGGAGAATCTGTCCCAGCAAGACCAACAGTCTGTATTGTTGAACGCGGCCGTCGCGCAGAAAAATCTCGCCTTTTCCCATTAGCGCGTTCGGTTCTCCCGTTTTTCCGGAAGCTTGGAAACTTCCTTCCAGCCTGCCCTTGACCATTCCTTTAGGACCGCCGGCATTTGCGACGATCTGGTCGGCAAGGACATCGTGAAAGTTTACGCGCGTAGTGAACGGCGAATCGTCCGCCTCTGTCTGAACCGCAAAATAACCGTTGACCACACCGTTTGCGACGCGAGCGGAGATCTTGGAAAGCTCAAGCACGTCAGGCTCGTACCGAAGCGGCGAGCGCAACTGGTCCAGAAAAAAACGGTTGTGCAATGAAATTCTGGTCACCTTCGCATCTCCGTGAAGAGCCCGGGTACTGCGGATCTTGGTTCGAAAATCCACTCCTGTGAAACTTGCGATGAGTTGGCCGGCGTTATCGAGGAATGTAAAATCGCCGTCTTGAACACTGACTCGCTGAACTTCCGGAGCTACGGACAATCTCGGCTCCGGTTCCCGCAGCCCGACACGAGCACCACCCATGGGCACGGAGGGCGCGATCGTTGCCAATGCTACCGGAGACGACGCATGTGCCTGAGCAAAGTTCCCTTGAGGTTTCGGCTCGGAAAGTCCGCCAGTCTGCTTTGTCGTGACAGCGTGTGTCCGCGCTTTTGGCGTACGAGGCAGACGCCACTTGCCCTGGGCGTCTTGGGGCCAGATTACCCTTGGTTTAACGAGCGAAACTTCCTTGATCACAAGCCGTCGCGAAAAAAGTGAGAGGAAGCGAACGCGAAGCTGGAACGTCTTTGCCTCAAGAAAATGCTTCGGTCCGACCGGAGAAGTTTGAGGGATCGTAATGCTGCTCAGTTCGAGGCCGCCCCACGGCGTGACACTCATGCTGCGAATTTTGAGCGGAACACCGAGGCTTCGGCTTAATTCGTGCTGAATCTTTGCTTGTGCGCCCTGGGATTGCACATACAGGTTCACACCAACCAAAAGCACTGCAGCAAGCGCAATCAATGCCCCCAGAACAAGAAGTATCAGCCGGAGCAACTTCTGCACTCAGAGATGTTACGCAACCGCAGTTTGAAGCAAAGACTAAAGCCGCTGAGCACCTTTTGGCGTGACTGACACAGTCGTAATCCTCAATCCAAGCGCTGGAGGCCTCGACACGGTTCGAGACTGGAACGACCGCGTCAAGTCCGTCGTCGGCGCCTGGCCAGTCCGTGTTACTTCCCGCGCTGGCGAAGCAGAAGCGCTAACGAGGCGCGCCATCGAGGAAGGTTTTCGTTGCGTCGTTGCAGCGGGCGGTGACGGAACTGTGAATCAGGTGGCCAACGGAATCGGCGTCAGCAACGTTGCGTTGGGCATACTCCCCATTGGCACGGTGAACGTTTTCGCCATGGAGCTCGGTCTGCCATCAAACGACATCCAACTTTGCCGCGATGTTATCGAGGCGCGAAACATACGTCTTATCGATCTACCAAGCGCTAACAGAAAATACTTTGTCCAACTCGGCGGGGTTGGGCTGGATGCGCAAGCCGTCAAAGAAACTAGTCCCGCGTTCAAGCGCAGTCTTGGCCCGCTCAGTTATCTAATCTCAGCAGCACAAATTGCCGCTCGGCAACCACCAAATCTTTTCGTTGAATCGGACAACGCGCCTAAGTGCGAAGGGTCGTTTGTTCTGATCGGAAACGGACGTTTTTATGGAGGACCTTTTCCGTTTTTCAAACAAGCTGTCATCGACGATGGCTTGCTTGACGTCGTAGTGTTCAAGCGACTCGGTTACCTCGAAATAATCAAATACCTCCACGACGTTGTATTTAGCTCTGACATCCGCTCTCCGGAGATTGAATATTTTCAGGCTCGCCGCGTGCGTGTAACCAGCAATCAAGATGTTCCGGTGGAGCTGGACGGTGAACTGGCAGGAAGCTGCCCAGTTGAATTTCAGATGCACGAAAGAGCTCTTCGGGTATTGGCGCCTCCGGCGTCGCCCTGATGCTGCGCGCGATCAATTTTGCGAGACTTACGCGAGCTGAATACAGAGTCAAAAACAACCCCATAATCACGCCACCCTGTGATATGCCGTGCAGCGGTCGCCGTCGGTCGACGAAACTAACCGGTGGTGAGATGACTTCTAGTTTTTCGAATAAATCGCGCGAAGCTTTGCGCGATGGAACACAGTCCGCGCTGGATCCGGGATAAAGCAGCTTCCTCGCTTAATCCACCGCAGATTCAGACCACTTTGATCCGGCTCAGCGAACAGTGGCCGCAAAATGCGCCGTCGCTCAAACGTGTGGTCGAAGAGTTTCCGCTCGGCGAATCGGCCCTGCTGCATCTTCTCGCGCTCTCCAGCGTCTGCGCGGCACGGCTGACGCGGAATCCAGAGATGTTGCTGTGGCTTTATCAGCCCGAAGTGTGCCTCGCCTCCCGCGGACCAGCAGAAATGCTAGCCGGATTGCGGGCTTCGGTACCGGATCCTGTTCCCGATCAGAATTTCGCAGCATTGCGGTTTTGGAAGGGACGTGAAATGACACGGGTCGCTTTGCGCGAACTGGCTGGAGTGGCTCCGCTGGAGGAAACGACCGGAGAACTTTCGCATATCGCAGAGATTTGCATCCGCCGTGTATTTGAACATTGGGATAGCGAACTCCGGCAGCGTTATGGCTCCCCGAAAGCGGAGTTTGCCATTCTTGGAATGGGTAAACTCGGCGGAGGCGAACTGAATCACAGCTCAGACGTCGACCTTCTTTTTGTATACAGCGAGGAAGGCCAGCTCACGCATCACATTTCCTACCACGAATTTTTCAATCGACTGGGAAACAGGATTCTCGAAACATTTTCGACTCCGAATCCCGCCGGCTCCCTTTTCCGAGTCGACCTGCGGTTGCGACCGGAAGGCTCTACCGGCCCTTTGGCTCGTTCCCTCGACAGCATGGAAAACTATTACGCCGGATTCGGCGAAACTTGGGAACGGCTTGCGCTCATCAAAGCTCGAGGAATCGCCGGTAGCCGCGAACTGGCGTACGACTTTTCAAGGCTACATCAGCCGTTCATCTACCCTAAAAGCGCAACTCCCGATTTGCTCGAGGAAATTGCGCATATCAAGCATCGCATCGAACGCGACGTGGTGGGAGCGGAAAAGATGGAGCGCGACGTAAAACTCGGACGCGGCGGAATCCGTGAGATCGAATTCATCGTGCAAACCCTGCAGCTGGTTCACGGTGCGCGTCATCCGTTTCTGCAGGAGGTGAACACGCTTAAGTCGCTCTACGCATTGCGACAACTGGATTTACTTCCGCATGGCGAAGTTTTGGCACTGGACAACACGTACAGATTCCTGCGCCGCATTGAACACCGTTTGCAAATCGAAGCGGAGCAACAAACCCATACCGTTCCCGACGAACCGAAAACCCTGCTGCGGCTCGCGCTAAGCCTTCGCTTTTCGTCCATCGCCGATTTTACAGCGGCACTGCAGAGCCAGATGCGAGCGGTCCGCCCCATATTCCAGAGGATCGTTTCTGGAACGCCAGCGAAACCAGCCAAATCCACGCTGGAGATTTTTGCCGATCCAAACAGAACAGAAAAAGCGCTGAAAGATCTCGAACGCGGCGCCACCAGTTTTCACGTTGCACCACGTACTCGGCAAATATTCCAGAAATTGCGCCCGCTTTTGCTGGATTGGCTGGCACGAGCGGCGGATCCCGACGCAACGCTGAACCAATTCCTCCGCTTCGTGGAGGCTTATGGCCTGCGTAGCTTGCTTTTCGAGCTGTTGGTCACAAATCCGAGGTTGCTCGAGCTGCTGGTCAAAACGTTTGATGCCAGCCGCTTTGCCAGCGAGCTTCTTATTCGCCGTCCGCAACTTCTGGAAGACAGCACGAGGGATCCGACGTTTGATGATCCTCGGCCCGTGGCGGAGAATCTGCGCCGCCTAGAGTCGTTAGGCTCCACTGCCAATAATCTCGATCCGATCCGCGCGTACCGGCAGCGGCAGTTGCTCCGCATCATGCTCCGCGACATCATGGGACTCGTCAATCCAACGGCCGTTTTGGCGGAACTTTCTGATCTGGCTGAAGCCTGCCTTGTTTTCACAGCGAAGTTACTGGGAAACCAGGACCTGACCATTATCGCACTGGGCAAGTTCGGCGGACGCGGCATCACCTACGGCTCGGACTTGGACGTCCTATTCGTTGGCGAAGACAATCGCACAGCGCAAAATCTCATCACCGCCATGGCGCAGCGAACTGTCGAGGGAAACATTTGGGCGTTGGACACAAGGCTCCGTCCTGAAGGCGAAAATGGCCCGCTGGTTTCCTCCCCCGAGACCTTCCAGTCGTACTACGTGAATCGAGCGCAACTATGGGAGATGCAAGCGCTCACTCGCACCCGTGCAATTAGCGGACCGTCAAAAGATCAATTTATGGAGATTGCAAAGTCTGCGTGGCGTCGCGCTGGCAAGGATCCAGAGCTCCTGGTCAAGATTGATACCATGCTCGATCGCATTCGCCGTGAGCGAGGGAGCGGATCGGATTTTCTCGATCTGAAGACCGGTCGCGGCGGAATCATTGAAGCGGAATTTCTCGTTCAAGCATTGCAAATGCGCGAAAATATCTGGGAGCCAAACTGGCAGCGCGCAACAGAGCGATTACGCGCAGCAGATCAAGCTTTCGATGACGCTGAAGCCACGTCGCTCAAAGAGGCGTACCAATTCCTGCGCCGGTGCGAATCCGTTTTACGATGTTACGAGCACACCGCAGTTTCGACCATCCCGAACGATGCGAACGAACAGCGCAAGCTCGCTATTCGGCTAGGCTGTCACAGCCTCGAAGCCTTTCAGCGCGATTATTCCGTTGCCCGCGAAACGATCCGCGCGGTTTATGAACGGCACGTTAAGAACTCTAGCCGCGTTTCTCCGTGAAACGCTCTGTCATGGCGTGAAGAAGCGAATTGCTATCGCAGTCCAGATACCTGCTAACCCGGAATACCTTTGAGCATTTCGGTATTCGTTGGGAATTTTTTGACAAACATTAGGAGCCGCTGAATCGCCTCCTCCGGCTTATGACCGGCGAGACCGCGCCGGATCAGATTGATCTTCTCCAATTCCCACGGTTGCAAGAGCAGTTCTTCACGGCGCGTTCCGGACAAAAATATGTCGAGCGCTGGATAAATTCGCTGGTCGCTGATTTTTCGATCCAGCACCATCTCCATGTTTCCTGTGCCTTTGAATTCTTGAAAAATCAGTTCGTCCATGCGGCTTCCTGTTTCAATCAACGCGGTAGCGACGATCGTAAGAGAGCCTGCTTCCTCGGTGTTCCGCGCCGCTGCGAAAATTTTCCGCGGGGTTTCCATGGCACGCGCGTCAATACCACCGCTCATGGTTCGGCCGCCGCCGCCCATCGCATTGTTGAATGCGCGAGCGGTACGCGTGATGGAATCGAGAAGGATAAACACGTGTTTGCCGGCTTCGACAAGACGCTTTGCACGCTCTATGGCCAACTGCGAAATGCGCGTGTGACTCTTAATATCGGCGTCGTTGGAGCTGGCCATCAGTTCCGCTGTGGGATGCGACCGGCGAAAATCTGTCACTTCCTCCGGCCGTTCGTCCACCAGGAGGATGATCAGGATCACTTCAGGATGATTCTTAGCGACCGCATCGGCGATATGATGCAGTAATGTCGTTTTACCGGTGCGCGGCGGTGCGACAATTAAGCCGCGCTGGCCCATGCCAAGCGGCGTCATCAAATCCATGATCCGTGTCGTGTAACGGTCCGGCACCGTTTCGAGCTTGATCCGCTTGTTCGGATTGATCGTTGTCAACTCCTCGAATGGCGTCAGGCCCTGATATTTGGTCGGCTCTTCGCCATTAATCGTCACCAACTTGGTCAGTTGAGGCCCACGGCTGCCACGCCGAATCTCGCCGTTGATCCACATCCCATCACGCAAAGCAAAACGGCGGACAATTTCGGGCGTGACAAAAATGTCCTGCGGCGTCTGAACAAAATTGCGTTTCGGATCGCGCAGAAAGCCGAAGCCCTTCCCGGAAATCTCAATGATCCCCTCGCCGAATTCCGGTTCGGCCTGAACCGATTCGCCCGTTTCGCTGACGCCTTCAGCGGCCTCGCGACCACCTGACTCACCGGGATCCAGAGTCTCCACAGCCACATTCGAGCTGGAGTCATCGGCATTAGAGGAAGAATTTGACGACTCTTCGGAGCTACCGCGCCTAAAGCGATCTCCCCGGTAACGCCTTCGAGGGAAACGACGGCGCGGGCGATGTTGGCGTTGCTCTGGCACGGCGGCCTCAGTTTCCACCGGTGCAGACTGATTTTCGTTCTCTTCGTTCATAAGCTAAGAATTGTTCTCTGTAGTTGGGGAGCAGCGCCCTAACACGTTCCTGTAAGCAGTTTTCTTTTTAAGCCGGCAACCTGGCCAGCAATTCGTCGGGAATGTCTAGATTTGAATAGACGTTTTGCACGTCGTCGTCCTCTTCGAGCGCATCACACAAGCGCAGGACCTGACGCGCCACGGTCTCGTCCCTGACCGCGACTGTAGTATCGGGAATAAACGTAAACTTTTGCCCATCGGTACCGACGCCTGCATTCTTGAGCGCTTCAGCTACGGCGTAGAGCTGATCGTGGGAAGTGATAATAACATATTGATCCTCCTCCGTTGTCAACTCCTCCGCTCCAGCTTCCAAGGCGACCTCCAACAATCGATCTTCATCGATACTCGCGTGGGGTACCGTGATCTGTCCCTTTCTGTGAAACATGTACGAGACGCTGCCACTCGAAGCGAGATTACCACTGTTCTGGGTGAAAATTCTCCTCACCTCCGCTCCGGTCCGGTTTCTGTTGTCAGTGGCGGCTTCCACAATGATAGCCACACCACCGGGTGCGTAACCTTCGTAAGTGATCTCGTCGATTTGTTCACCATCCTTGCCCTCGCCGGTGCCGCGTTTGATAGCGCGCTCGATGTTATCATTGGGCATGCTTTGCGCGCGTGCCGCTAAAATCGCGCTTCGCAAGCGCGGATTGCCGCTGGGATCGCCGCCGCCGGTTTTCGCCGCGATGGTGATTTCCTTGGACAACTTGCTAAAGACCTTGCCGCGCTTCGCGTCGATCGCGCCTTTAAAGCGTTTGACCTTCGACCATTTACTATGTCCCGCCATAGGTATGCGGAGTAATTCTAGACCTTAAAACTTACGAACCATGTCACCTCGCGAAAGAAAGACTGGCGAGACGAGAAATTTACAGCACTTGATCTATCGCACGAAAACTTATTTCGTCAATTATCACCCGGCGCGATGCCTACTTCCCGCGTGCTGTGGCCTGTGTGAGGATTACGAAAACTAGCGGATACCAGTGTCGATGTTCATGTCTACATGCACAGTCCGATCTGAAGTAACTGTGAACGGTTGCGGTCTAGCGCGGAGGTGACCACGATGGCGACCCTCAACATCAAGAACATAGTTTCCCGGAGGAAGTGCGACGCGATAGTTTCCATTTCCATCCGCTATCACGCGCGCGACTTGTTTCCGTTCGCCACTCAAGATGATCAGCGGATACTCGGAATAATTATGCTCTGTTTTAGATGGCGTCGCACCCGCAAGTTCGACCTCCCTGCCCGAGTTAATCTTCACGTGTCCCTCTAAAATACCCTGTTCAGTCGCGTGCAGCGATGTGCAGGCAGCGATAATGGCGAAGACATAGACACACGTCAGATATTTGAGACGCGACAGCATGATCGCAAAAAAAAGGGCGGGATAGGTTCTCACTATCCCGCCCAAGCTACAAATCGAAGTTTACGGCAGTCGCAGCCTCCAAGCACTACGTCCGTGCGTAGCGGCGTAAAGAATACGTGCACCGGGCACGATGGTGAGGCCCGCAACCTCAACCATTGGGAGACCAGTGCCGGCGGGTTCCCAGCTCGTCGACCCATTCGGCAGCTTCAGGACGCCCCAGTCGTTTGCAACATAGAGGTCACCATTCCCGGCACCAACTGAATCACGAGCAATGGCTGTTGCCGGAAAGTCAGGGAAGGCCGTCGGTCCTGATCCATCCAAGCTCGTCCACGTTGCGGTTGAAGGCGCTGTTCGGGTCACTTCAAACACATGGCCTGGTGTCGCCGAGGTCAGAGCGCTGTAGCTCGAGTATGCGATCCAAGCGTGATTAGGATTCGCCGGATCGATTGTAATACCGCTAACAAATCGGTTTGGATCGGCGCTCGACGATGAATCAAGGCGTTCCCAGGCAACTGAAGCGGGGGCTGCGTCGGCATTGCTCGAAAAGAATACGCGTCCAGTTGACGTCGCCGCCCACATCGTATTGGAATCAGTTGAACTTCGGGTAACTGCCGCGACAGTGCCACCTGAGCGATCACCCCATGCCGAGGAGGTCAGCTGTGTCGATGGAACCCCGTCCCCGATGATGACGAAGTCACCGCAGAGCGGGTCCGAACCCGAGGTGGTGAACTCAGGGCAGTTCGTCTCCAAATACGTCTGGTCTCCGCCCCAATCCTGTGTCCGCCACACACTCTGCTCGCCCACAAAGATCGTCCCGGCGACGACAGGATCCGGAATGATCGGCTTGTAGAATGCCGAGGTCTCGGCAAACAGCGGCCCGGAGATGATGACCCACTTGCTGGGATCGCCGTTCTGAAAGTTCGCATCCGTGTAATTTGCGAAAAAGGTATTGAAGCGCTGTGCCGAGTTACCCACGTTGAAACCCGACTGGCCACCGTCACCGTAAATGATTTGGTTCCAAATGGGCGACGCGCCGTAGCTTTCGAAGGTGCCGTTGTCTTGAGTCCCACCCTGCAAATGTTTGGAGTTGTTCGAATCGACCGAAACGCTTTGGAACTGAATGGTGGAGAGCCCCCTGTTTAGACTGTACAAGTGCTTCGGCACCTGCGACAGGAGTTGTTGACAGAGCGCCAAATCATTACCACTGAGCCCGCGAGCGGTGGTGCACTGCGATGAGATGTTCGCGAAGGCTCCGTCAGAGCGCACTAGACCGCCGTCGGACCCCTCGAAGAAGAGGTCGGGGTTACTTTGGCTAACGACGAATGCATGCTGGTCAGGATGCATTCCATTCGGTGCAACTGGGTTCGGTTGGCAACAGCTTCCCGGCGGTGTCGGCGGCGTCGTTGAGTCCCATGTCATGTCAGCCCACGACGCACCCGCATTCGTCGATCGGAGAACGCCGCGCCCGTTTGTTGTGAATCCATACGTTCCATAGTCGAACGAGCCGCCGATATACACGGTATCCGGGTGACCGGCCGGCGTGACGACAAAATTGTCATACCAGCATTGCCCCGAGCAATAGTTATCAGTTTGGCCAGCTGGCGACTCGCCTGCAGTCAGATCAGTAAATGCCGGCACGCCCGTCGCAACGTTGTCGCTGCGATACACGTGTGCAGTTGGTGATCCAGTGTTGCCATCGCCAACATACATCCTGGTCAGCCCGCTGGCAGTAGTCACCGCGAACTCAGACCGGTCATTAATATTGGCCGGATCGAGGGCGGTCTTGATCTGCGTGAAAGTCGCACCATCATCGGTCGACCGCCAAACGCCTCCCCCGCTTACAGTATTCCTGGGAAACGCAGCTGCATAGAGCGTGGAATTGGTCGCATAATTTGGGTCGAATTCGATGTGGTTAACACCACGAGCCGAGCCGAAGCTTGATTGGATCCTCCCGGCATCGCCCTCCAACGTTGAGTTCAGACAGATACCCTCGGCACTGAGCAACGTGAAGTTGGCGCCTCCATCAGTAGACTTCCAAATGCCTATTGGTGGCAAGCCTGGTGCCAGGCTGACTCCCCCACCCGTAACGGAGCTCACTCCGCGCACGGCGCGCGTGGATCCGACGTACATGGTGTTTCCGCTAACGAGAATAGACGAAATGGAGCGGCCGTCGAAAGCCGGACCGGTATACGCAGGCGCGTCGCCACACGAGGTCGCCATGAGCGGGACGCTCGTGTTGGCAGCCAAGTGGGTCCAGGTGGTGCCGTTGTCACTTGATTTGTAAATGCCAAAACCGGCTTCGGAATCACTCGATGAATTCGGCTCGCCAGTTCCCGCGTATAGCGTGTGGCTCGCGGTATCCGCTGTCAGGGTGCCAATCGCGTTCGTCGCAAAGCTACCCGAGACGAACGTCCAGTTTGGGGGGCTTGCAAGCGCCTTGGTACTGCGCCAGACACCACCGCCGGCAGCTCCCACCCAAACCTTACAGTCGTTAATTGTACAAGTCGGCGCAATAGCCAACGCCGTAATGCGACCGGAGGTGACGTATTGACGCCCGCTGAAAGTCAAAATATCAGGATCAATGCCGCCGTTCGGACCTATGAGAGTCCAAGCCCCCGCCGACGGTGCGAGTGACTTTACGCTTGCCCACGCTTGTTGCGCGTCCCGCCTTAGCTTAAGCGGAATGTCGATAGCCGGATAGGCGCGATGCGCATAATTTTCTTCCGCTGCTACGGTTGGCCCGCGATCCGTCTCGGGACCCGGCATCGCTCGCCTGTTTCCAGCAGTTTGATCGTCGCCTTGTCTAAATTTGTGAATCGCTCGACCGTGATCACTTGATTTGCCTACTAGGAATGGGCCAGAGGTATTGATTGCGACGAAGGCCATTGCCGCCGCCGCTGACAGCAATGCAACCGCAATTGCGAAGCGCATGGGTGAAAGCAGACGATTTCCGCTGAACGAACGTGGAGTTTTCATAGTTTATGGAAGTGGAATCAGTTGAATTTCAAACGAATGGAAGAGAAGAAGTTTCCCAAGATAAGTGCAACAGCGTCAATTCTTTTAACCTTACATTTTCGTAATCCAGAACGATGATCCCACTCTTACCTCCCGTACCGATCTATTCATCAAAAGGAAACACGAATTCGAGCTGAAAAGATGCTGGCACGCATCGATTTCGCTTCTCACTTCATGCCAGATTCTTCACTCTTTTTGCTTATGAGAATTCTTGCCGCTGGCATTCTTGGTGGAATCATGATGTTTGTCTGGACGTCGATCGCGCACATGGCGCTGGAGCTGGGCGAAGCCGGGATTGGCGAAATTCCAAATGAACCGGCTGTGCTAAAAACAATGCAGAGCAATATCGGGCAACAAACCGGGCTTTATGTTTTTCCAGGTCTGGGTATCGGAAAAAATCCAACTCGACAGGAGAAAAATGAAGCCATGAAGCACATGAGCGAAAAGATCGCGACGAATCCTTCCGGCATTCTGATGTATCATGCGCCCGGTCGTCCGTTCGCGCTTGGTAAATCTTTGGCAATCGAATTCGGAACCGAATTGATCGAAGCCGTTTTGGTGGTGTACCTTTTAGCCTTAACGGGATTTAC
Source organism: uncultured Verrucomicrobiae bacterium (assembly GCA_963807435.1). Classification (GTDB taxonomy): domain Bacteria; phylum Verrucomicrobiota; class Verrucomicrobiia; order Chthoniobacterales; family UBA10450; genus Udaeobacter. The sequence continues at coordinate 182,094 of CAWECA010000009.1, read as the reverse complement.
CAGCTTCGCCGGACGAGTCGGTTTCGTGATTGTAGCTGGAATCCTGGCCGCAATAACAACCAACGTTTCCTACTGGAACTGGTACGGTTTTCCCGGCGCTTACACAGCCAGCTACATGTTTATCGAAATCATCGGCTTCGTTCTGGTAGGAGTCGTTGCTGCCCTGATCCTGCCAAGGCCCGCTTCGGGAGGCTGAAGTCCTATTACCGGACTGTCGCGTGACAGCGTCCGAAAGTGAACCAAGAGATCACGATCAACTAGTGGCGTTGCCTGACGCGAATTTGGCGCACCGTCAAGGTCGGGCGGCCATTGTCAGCTACGTAAGTTGCTTCCGCCTTTCCATCGCTGCGTGTAAACCGTCGCTCGGTATCCCTGTTATCCGGCCTCCAGATGGCGCCCGCAGCATTTGCCTTCAAGAATTTCGTGATCTCTCTCTCCGAGAGGTCCGTGCCTTTGATATGGGAATAGCTTTCTGAAATACTCCGGTCGCTGGCAAACGTGACAAAAAAGAGGAAGCGCTCTTTTTTGTAAACGATCGTTACTGTCCCGTCATCGCGCAAGCGTCGCTGAACAATTGCACCGTATGAGTCTTCAATCCGATCGCTGCTATCCCCCAACCGCGCCAGAATGGGATTCGCAGCTGCGAAAATCGCTAGCACCAAGATTACGGACTGTTTCATAAGTTTTGATTCAGATAATTTCCATAAATCAGCAACACGAACTGCGATCTCTGAAAGGTCACTTCAGAAATATTCCTTTTTTTGCAAAGTAGTTAAAGAAGAGCGACATCGCAGAATGAAAGCGGAATCATTATCCCGCGCTTTTGAAAAGTTTTCTACTTCGCACATCGCAGACCGAAGGAAGAATACTAGATCCGACTAAATCCGGCACGGCATATGGCGAGGAAAATCAAAACTCGAAAGCAGCCTGTGGAGATCGAGGTTCGCAAGTCCGATGTGCACGGCCAGGGCGTTTACGCTCGTCAGTCGATTCCTGCAGGCACACGCATTGTTGAATACAAAGGGGAACGCGTGTCGTGGCAAGACGCCCCCGATCGCGATGACGATCCCCACACTTTCAACTTTGGATTGGAAAACGGCGAAGTCATCAATCCAGAAGTTAACGGTAACGACGCGCGCTGGATAAATCATTCCTGCGATCCGAATTGCGAAGCCGTGGAGGAAGACGACCGCATCTTCATTTATGCCACACGCGATATCCGCGCAGGCGAGGAACTTCTTTATGACTACCAATTGGAGATCGACGAACCGATCACGCAAGAATCCAAAAAAAGGTTTGCCTGCCACTGCGGCGCCGCAAGGTGCCGCGGCACGATGCTGGGACTGGAATAGTCGCGAAACAGCCCGTAAGTCCTTGTCGTTCTTATAATTCCTTCGTGATATCCAAAACCTATTGCACCTAGACGAATAAAGTCTTTCAATACGGGCTCAGGCTGTGGCCGATTGATAGCATGGAAAATAGAATGCCAATAGGACAGCGTATTTCACGCTTCCTGGAGGAACGATATGTGTATAGAGCGCAGCCTCATTACTTGCCTGAGCTTGCTGTGTTTGGAGTTATCCTGGTTCTCGCAGTCTGGCCGATGTTATCGATGGTAGCAACGGCGCTGGAGACGATGAGATAGGTCGGTTGCTCGTATCATTAACAATTGACGAATCTTTGCCCGATAATACGGCGGCCGCCTCTTGACGGAAGGCTGCCGCTGCCTTGCTCTGAAATCTCATTGGATTGTAAAGAAAATTCAATTCCCTCTCGGGGACCGGTGAACAAAACGCCAGACTGACGCAACCAGGCGTCGCTTGGTGCTTAACCATCATTTGCGGCACGATGGAAACGCCTATCCCCGCGGCGACCATGCGCGCAATGGTGGTGAGCTGGCTCCCGGCGAGCGCGATCTCCGGCCGAAGCCGACGTGATTCAAGCAGGTGATGTACTTGTTGGGAAAGACAATGCATCTCGTGAAGGAGGAGAAATCGCTGCGACTTCAGGTCATCCAGTTCGATCGGTGTCTTCGTTGCCAGAGGATCTTTCTCAGGGACCAGCGCCATGAGCGATTCACGGCCTAACGATTCCTTTCGAAGAGTTGGACTCTGTTCGCATGTAGACGCCAACGCCACATCGAGCTCGCCAGCATCAATGCGCCGAGTGATGCCGTCCGTCACGTCCTCGACAAGTTCCAAAGTCACTTCAGGGTAGTCCTGCTGGAATTTCACCACTAATTCCGGCAGGACATACGGCGCAATTGTAGCAATCGCACCCACGGTCAGCTTGCCGGTAATCGCCTCCTTAAGTTCGTCGACACATCGACTGGCATCTCCGATGGATGCCAAAATCTGGCGAGCGTAACCGATGAAACGGCGACCCGCTTCGGTAAGAACGACTGATCGAGGCAGGCGATCGAACAATGGTTGACCGATTTCCGCTTCCAGCTTTCGAATCTGCTGACTGAGCGAAGGCTGAGCCACGCGCACCTTCGCGGCCGCGCGCGAAAAATTCCCTTCGTCGGCCACCGCGACAAAATAACGTAATTGGTGGATCTCCATATGAGTGTCGTTGTCGAGAGAAACTTACAGTAGCGCCAGTGTTACTACTTTAAAATTCATCCTAATGCACAAGCATCAATCCTGTTAACGTCTCGGGAATGTGTTTATAGGATAAGAGTGGTGCAGAATAATTCGCCGCTAAGGGCCGCGTCATACCGGCGATTCGAACTCTTGGTTGCTTTGCAGTGCGGCGGAGCGCGAGCGTTGCGTCGTGCCCGTGGAAATCAAGTGTGCCGTCACAGGTGCACTGATCCCACGCGGAGCTGCGAACTCCTTGCCGGGGACTAGATGCACGCCAACAAGCGCGCCTCCGATACCTTCTAGTTCGTTAAATGTTTTGATTCGTCCGTCATTTTTTATCGAACCAGGCAGTTTGAAGGATACTGAGTGACACTTTCTTGCTGCCGTGTCGTTACGCAGCCAGCAAAAAAGGGCAAGAAACGTTCCGGCTGCGATTGCGCGAATCCGAACCAAAGTCTTCGGTTGCAGTGGTATCGTGGGACCTTAGTTCGTCAGATTCAATCTCTCGTATCGAACTAATGGGCAATAGAAACAAAATTCGAGGCTTGCTATCATTTCTTTTAATTGCCTAGAGTATTCCGATTGTTTGTCGATCAAATGCAAAAATCCAGTTCGACTTGCTGGAGCGGCCTGTTTGCCTTGGCATTCTCGGTTCTGATCGGAGCCTGCGCCGCCTATGGACCATATCATGCGAACATTTCCGGCCAACCGCTTAATTCGGTGCGAGGCCCAAGCGACGGGCGCTACAAATTCGCTTTCATAGAATTCGGAGACCAGGGCTCAGCCCTGGATACATCACAACGAGCGGCTGCCCTCAACGTGATTCGCCAGGCGCAGCGCCCCCTTCTTTTCGTCTACATCCACGGCTGGATGAACGACGCCGTTTCAGGTGATGTTTGCCGATTTGAACACTTTATTGATATGATCTCGCGTCTGCCGGAGGTGACTCACGGCAAGATTAATGTGATCGGTGTTTATATCGCGTGGCGCGGCAAAGACCTTAGTGTGCCAGGCTTGGATCTGCTGACTTTTTGGAACCGCAAGTTGACGGGCGGTGCGGTTGCGGCGCAAAACAGCTGCCTGGCTACTATTAACGAACTGGCACTGGCTGCGCGAGAGCCAGGAAAGCAGGTCCACCATTGCGTACTCATGGGACACTCGTTTGGTGGATTGGTCCTGAGCAACACTATTTCTCACTCCATTCTTGATGCCAGCAGCACCGGCGCGCGCAACGCCAGCCCTTGGGACATGGCGGTCGCGTTCAACCCTGCGGATGATTCCATCGGGACTCGGCAGTTGTTATCCGAATTAGATTATCTTTATAAGTATGACCCGATCCGCGGCGCTTATGTAGGCAGGAGCCCGGGGGCTCAAGAGGGGGCTGAGATGAGCAAGAACCGTCCCCTTCTCATCGTTCTGCAATCGGAGAACGATCAGGCAACCGGCAAATTTTTTCCGATCGGCCAGAGTCTGGCCAACACCGTAAATCTTCATTACCACTGGGACAAGGTTCCAGTGCCTGGCAGCAACGGACAAAAAGTATCGGAGGGAGAACTACAGACCCATACGCCTGGCAACGATAAGTATCTCGTAAATTTTAGGGTTGTTCCCTTGGGAGAAGCGACGCCGCCCTCGGGACTAAGCACGTTTGAGAATCGGGCCTTCGAAGCCAATATTCGACAAAACGCGCGCGGCCGAACCTTTCTCACCAGCGAAAAGAACAACGGTCATGAAAAACAATTCTGTCGTGGCCCCGATTATAATCCAGACGAGACGCGCCCTCCCACAGGAAATGAAGACTGGCAGCGTTGGGAGTTTGTCTACACTGGCAATGCACGTGTGCCCTGCTGGATCGTACGCGTACCGAAGGAAATCATTTGGGGGCACGGGGGATTGTGGAGCGATAACTCGGTAGCAATGTTCGGCGCTCTTTACCGCATGCATTTTCCATTGAACGCAGAAGGTCAACCCCCTCCTTCCCACCCGGTTCGTGTTCCCAAGGCCCCAGACACTCTGAAACTAAACCAGGACAAACTGCACTGAAGGCGCCACAAGCGTCGGTGCGGAGCGAACCGGGCTCGGTCCCCAATACTGCGTGTTTACATATCAGGGGACTTTGGACTGGAATAAAGTGAAACCAGGCGTGCGATCAGGACCGCTACATAAAGGAGCCCGGTTATCGCCTCCATGGCCGCAAGCCAGCGCGCAATTCTTGAAATGGGAGTGATGTCCCCGTAGCCGAGCGTGCTCAGTGTCACAAAGCTAAAGTACAAACCATTCAACCCTTCGATGGATCGCGGCCCTGCGGTCGTGTTGAACGAGAAAGCCCCCCCTGGCGTCAACCGGTCCACGAGCCAGTAAGCCATTGCCCACGCCAAACCGAGCATCAGGTAAGCCGAAATGCTCGCGCAGAGCACTTCAGTATTTACCGCGGGAGCGCGCAGGATAAAGCGCAGCAGATTCGCTACCACAAACGTAATCAGGAGGAGCCCTGCGATAAGGAAGACACGCGGTGGAACCAGGTCCGGCCGGAAATGATTTAGCCATCTCCCGCCGACTGCTGGAATGGCAAGCACGATTGTGACAACCAGAACATGTTTGCGATCCGCAACCGAAAGGACACCTGCAATGAGTACGAGGGAAAACAAAATCGATAAGACAAGTGGCCCATCTTCAAGGTCCTCCACAAAAGGCGCACCGATGAGAAGAAGAGCGAGCGCAATTAGAAGTCCCACCGTGGAAAAGCGATGGAATCGTAGTCGTCGGAGGCTCGGTCTCATTGGCTCCGTCTTTCTCGCTAGGTTTGCATCCCACTGAGCGCACGATGATTGTGCAGTCGCCGCTGGCCCGCGGTCTATTTCGGCGTCATTTGAACAAGACGCCCTTTTATAAGCTTCGGAATCACAGGAGTGATCTGGACCTGCACGTTCCATTCCTACCCGGATATCCGGGGATGCACCGGCATGTACTGCACCGCGAGCTGAATCTTGACGGGCAGACGCCCCAGCTTCGCCACTTTGCCCAAGCCGAGCCCGACGGGGACCGTCCAGACGTCCTCCGAGGGCGCGTTCCAGTTTGCCAGGATATTACCTGAGTACCCGAAGCTCCAGCCCTGTCCAAAGAAGATCGTCGCAATAGGTTGCAGATTCATTTGGTTCGTGTCGGGTCGCCGTGCTCGCCGCCAATAGACCACCATTGCTGTGGAAACACGCCAAGGAAGAACTCCTTGGTGAGGTAGCCCACCACCACACTCGGCCCAGCCTGCCATTTGCCTTGGCCAGTGAAGTGCGAGGTCGCGGTCGGGAAGATGAAAGTCGGTCCTGCTCCGAGAACCCAGTTGCCCGAGTGCGCAGGCGACAGCAATTCCAGCAGAGCCAGATCGCCCAGCCCGGTGGCCCTGTCGAATTGGCCGGTGGCCGTCTCATGGGGGACGATGTTGTAGAAGGGCATCACCGGCCGCGTGATCAGGTTCCAATCTTTTGTTAGGCTCACTGGCATTCCTGGCTGGAAATTCCAGTTGTTGTTCCACTGGCCATTGTTCAGCTCAAAGTTGTTAAACTGATTCGAGATGGACCAGATGCTGCTCACCGGGTTGCTGAGCTGCCGGTTCAGTTCGCTGGCCGATGAGTCGTCAGTAGTCGATTGCTCGACTGCGCCTAAGCTAAGATTGTCACTCGTATGAAAGGGCGACCGAAGTGAGATATTTGCAGCAGGAGCCAAGACCTCGCCGGCCGCAGCGATCCTCTGAGGTTCAGTCGCGCAAACAGACGAGACGATTCCCGATGTGAGAACGGCGATTCTTAAAAAGAATTGACACAGCTTCACACTGCTTACTCTATTTTTAATCGGTCGCCGACGAGGGCAGCAGCTAATGAGGCTGCTGCCTTCGATCGAACTCTCAGCGTTCTTACCAATCTCCCAACTGGGCCGTGCCCATCGGGCCAAAGCCTTCGAACTGATCAACAACGATGTTCTGCTGACCATGACCCTGAAATGTCATGGTCGGCGCTGGGTTCATCGTTGAATAAGGCTGAGCCGGCTGGCTTGTCTGCTGCGCCACGGCAGCGCTCTTAAAAGCGTTGAATTGTTTTTGTCTCCCGACGTAGATCCGGTCGTTCTGCGCAGTGGGATATACGTAATACAATTTCCCGTTGTACTTCACGGCCGAGACCTTGCCATCGGGAAGTCCAGTGACTGCCTGTTGCTGCTTGGGAGTCGTGACCGTTATGACCTTAAAGCCCGATTGCGCAAGCAAGGCCTCGGTCTGGGGTGTGGAAGACTGAGTGGTCGTCTGACACGCTGGCATTAATGCCAATACCGCAATGGCACCGGCAATATTCGTTAGGGTTAATAGATTTTTCATCTTCTCGTGTATCAATGCTTCACCAATCCCCCATGGCCGCCGTGCCCATTGGCCCAAACCCGCCGAATTGCTGGACTTCAATGTTGTTCTGGCCCGCAGTTTCTAATGTGGGCATCAGAGACTGCCCGGCTATTAGCGATTGACCCGGCTGAGCCTGCTGGCTGGCTGTTCCTGGATGGCCGGCATACTGCGCCGCAAGCGCCTGTTTGTAGGCGTTGAATTGCTTTTGGTGTCCGTAGTAGATCCTGTCCTTTGTCGCAGTCGGAAACACATAGAACAATTTTCCGTGGTACTTCACCGCAGAACACCTGCCCTGGGCTAATCCACTGACCGCCTGTTGCTGCTGAGGAGTCGTAACCGTTATGACCCTGAAACCTGACTGTGAAAGCAAGGCCTCTTTCTGGGGGATAACGGACTGGCTGGTGCCTGTTGTCTGGCACGCTGCCATCAGTATCAGGGCAACCCCGGTACTGACGATGCTTGTTAGTGTTAATAGCTTTTTCATATGTTTTATGTTGAGTTGGTTGGCTGACTTCTTGGTTGTATAGAAAATTAGAAGTGAATTCAAGAACTTAATTATTACCGTCGGCCTCTGAAACCGCCGCCGCCAAATCCGCCGAACCTGCCGCCACCGCCGAACCTGTCGCCGCCACCCCCGCCAAAACGGTCAAATCCCCCACCACCGTCGCCACCGAAGTGGTCACCACCGAATCCACCAAACCCTCCACCGCCGCCACGTTGAAAGTTCTGGAAACGTTGGTTGGAAAAATCGCCCCGGGACCGATTTTGTGCCTCCCGGTCCAGGTTTTGTCTTTGAGAATCAAAATCTGAACGCTCAGAACTGCCCTGACTGGAGCGATTGTAGCTGTTTCCTTGAGAGGATCGTTGCTGGTAAGATTCGCTGCCAGCTCGCTGTTCGTTGTTTTCGGCACCTTGCCAATTCGGCTGGGTTTTATTTACCGAGTTCCAGCTGCCGTTATTGTACTTCTGCCAACCGTTGTTTGTATTCTTGTAAACGTTGCCATCATGTTCGGCATACATATTGCCGCTGGAAGTTTTCCCGGCTGCGGAATTGCCCCATTTTGTATTCACGCCGGCAGCCTCACCACCCTTTGAGGTTGAAGCCCCGGCTACTGTTCCGTTGGCAGTAGAGTAGTGTCCCATAGTAGCGCTTTGGTTGCCGCGCGAAACATACGAGCTTCCCCATTGCGCATTCGGGTTCGACCCTTGCCTGGTCTGAGCGTAGGTTCCGGTATAGGGATTGTACGCCTGAGCATAGGTTCTGCTCCCATATGGAGTCGAAACATGAGCGCCTCGCGCGTAGGTTCCGGTGTAAGGATTGTAACCCGCCCCTGCGGTTGCAGACCCATAGGGTCCATAAGCACTCGCTTTCCAGCCGTAGGCTCCCGTGTTGTAATCATAATAAGGCGTCGGATAATGGTAACCATAACCCCAATAGGCGCCGCAGTAAGTCGCCGGATAGGGATAGTAAAAGCCACCATAACAATAGGGCGGCCACCAGTAACCACTACCGTCCGCAAGAATTGCTCCGGTGGCCGCACCGAGAATAAACGTGCCCAGGTATCCCGCCGTGTAGCTTGACGTAACCGTGCCGTCGGGATTCGCGGTTTGAGTAACATAAGTCACGTTATAAACCGGGGAACTCGACGGGATCGTGTAGATTTCCTTTGGAACCGAAGTACAGGTAGTCCATGGCCCGGTTGAATTGGGGGACATGAACCAGACGCCCTGGAGACAAAGGTAATAAACATCTCCGATCTTGATGACCTTGTCTCGAGTGTTGGTGGCATACTCCATTGAGGTTCCCTTGATGGGCTCAAACTTTGGATCACCGGAATAATCAACCTTAACCTTGGCCGCTGCTTCCTTCTGGTTGACCGTGATCGTTGTGGGTACCTGCGCCAGCAAAACCGCATCCTTCGCTTCCTCGGTTCCAGGAACTGAAGCAAGTATCCCCGAAGCAGGACTGCTCGATGGGATCTTGGTAAAGTCGGAAGGAAGGTCTGGTGTCGCGTAAGTCCATGGCCCCTTGAGGTCAGCCGCGCTGAACCACCGTCCTGCGGTCAAATAGTAAAACTCCTGCTTGGGCGTGTAGAGAAACACGACGCTGTTGGTGTTCGTTGCGTACTCAAGCTGCGTATCTGGAATTTTCGCGTACGCCGGCTGTCCATTGAAAAGGATGATTTCGGCCGGTTTGTCACTGTAGAAAATCTGCGGAGCGGGACCACCACTTTTGGATTGCGGAGGGATAAGTTTTTTAAGCGTAGTCCATTCCTTATCCTGCGGGATTTTGGACATGTCCGGCGACAATTTTATCGTCGGCGACCATTGACCGTCGAGGCTACTAGCCGTCACCCATTGCTGACCAACAGCAAGGTAGTAACTGGAATTGCCCTGGTCGAAAAACAGCGGCCATTCCGTATTCACCACAAATTTCAAATCTGTATTAGGAACTTCCGATAGCACTGGTTCGCCATTCACGCTCAACAAAATCGAGGGTTTATAGCCAACAAAAATCCTAGGAGGATCGTTATTCAATTGCACGCCGGCCGGTGCCTCCTTCTTTGGAGTGGAGGCTATCAAATGAAATAGAGAAATTGAGACACTCGACGGGACGAATGTTTTGAATAGCTGCTCCATCTTTTCTGCATCGGCTTTATCCATGCCGGGGAAATATGTACCCGTAATCTCCGGATTCGAAATGGTCACCAGCTTGGCAACGTTGTCTATGCTGGTGGTTCCTTTCATTTCCACCACCCCCACCACGGTCTTGCCGGTTTTTGGTGTAAGCGAAATCGCCATGCGCCAGCTCAAATTCTGGAAATCTTTCCAGTCATCGACCTGGGGTTGATAAATGATGAGTCGGGTCCCGTTGCTGTATTTCTCGCGAGGCCAGCTTGAGTCGCCCGACTGCTCCGACGCACTGTTGGCGATTCCTCCACCCGCAGACACAAGAAGCGCCCCGATTAGGAAAACGCGCTGAAGTAAAGAAGTGTTAAGCAATTTCATAGTGCACAGTTCGACTCTCTAATGTGGCGCGCCACTGGTACGTTTGGCAATAAGACTTTCGGGCAATTACAGGCGAAATTCCCCGGGAAGCAGTGCGCTCATCTACTCTCAAAGGAAAAACCACCTTCCGCGAACCTGTGCCCGTCCGAAGTTCAGAGTTCCTACTCATTCTTCATGTTGACGACTGTCCAGCCTTTCTTCTTCGCCCCAACTGGTCCTTTTCGCCATTTCTGCTTTCACGGCGTCGCGATTGAAACTCGCGGGCCGGCTATGTCTAGTTGCCAAGGGGAAGCAGGCGGGCGTTGGGGAACGGCCCGCCCTCTCACATTCTGCGTCCGCAATTAGCCGCCTGAAGGCACGGCTTTCGGCAGGTTTTGCGGATCGAGCAGCGGTAGCGGGTTCTTAGGATGCTGCAGGTCCGGTATCAGGTCGTTCGAGGCGCCACCCGGGAACCGCTCGATACTCGGATACTTCATGAGCGACTTGTCGAAATCCAAGAGCGCAACCGAAAACAACCCGGCCGTCCAGCCGTTGTCTTCGCCAGCGTACCGTCCCGGCGAGCTCTTCAGCCCATTCATTGCGCCTTCGGCTCCGTTGAAGATCATGTCGTATCTCTCAAATGGGTCCATGGTGAGGTTGTACACCGCCGGAATTGAACCCAGCCCCTGAGTCGGTCCGAGCCAGGAATCCTTTGCAGTCCAGACGAACTTCCACGCGATGTTTAGCCATGGCGTCTTGGGATCCCCGCCGATATCAACGCGTATGGCATTGAGATACTCGCCGTTGACGTAGATCCATGATTTGCGCGCGGAGTGCGGCGACTTGCCCATGATGTAAGCGCTGTTGTCGATGCTGTCGAAGTAGATCGGTTTACCGTTGTTGTCCTTCATCTCACCTGTGGGCGGAGGGGTGACGCCAGACATAGCGGCGAGGGTTGACCAGCAATCGATGTGCGACATCATTTCGCCGTGACTGTACGCCCGCCGGAATGTGTCCGGGCCACGTCATGATGGCAGGCACACGCCAGCCACCTTCGAACGCCGAGCCCTTCTCTCCGCGGAACGGGGTCGTGCCGGCGTCAGGATAGGCATCCAGCCATGCGCCGTTGTCAGCAGTCAGGATGACGATGGTGTTGGGCGCGTACTGCCGGATAGCATCCAGCACCTTGCCGATGTCAGCATCCATTTCCATCAGCGAATCGGAATAGTCACCCAGGTGCGACTTTCCGCGGAAATCCGGCGCCGCATTAGTCGGGTTGTGCATCTTGATCCAGTTCACGTCCATAAAGAACGGTTTGTCGCTCGTGGCGTGAGCCTTGATGTAGTCGACTGCGTAGTCGGCCTGGCGTTCGTCCATCGTCGCCATATAGTCATAGGTGATCGTGGCAACCTTCTTTGCGGGCTGACCGGCCACGCCCTCCCACTCACTCAGGTTCACAACGGAATCCCACATTTTTTCGAAGCCCGCGTTGTAGGATGGGAACCACGGATGGAACCACTTGTCGGTGTCAGGATAGGAATAGACGCCGGCGTAGTAAGCAGCGAACTCTTTCATCTCGTCGAAGCCGTGATTGGTTGGATAGGCCACAGGTTTGTCGCCCATGTGCCACTTGCCCGAGAAGTAGGTCGTGTAGCCGTTCTTTTTGAAGAACTCAGCGATGGTTGGAGTCTCGGGGCGGAGGTAATTCTCATCGCCCGGAGCCACTACGATCGACAATGCCGAGCGGATCGGGATTCGCCCTGTCATAAAAGATGCGCGACCGGCGGTGCAGCTCGCCTGTCCGTACCAGCTGGTGAAGACGGCTCCCTCTTTAGCCATCTTGTCGATGTTGGGTGTGGGGTGGCCGAGTGTTGTCCCTCCTCCCGAGTAGGCACCGAAATCATTCCATCCGGTGTCGTCGGTCATGAGCATGACGATGTTGGGTTTCTTGTCCGCAGCGCGGGCCGGAGCGACCGCTGCACCGAACGCCAGCCCGAAACCTAGTGCCAGCAGTATTAATTTTGGTGTTCGCTTCATGGTTTTGCCTTTTTGTTTGATTTGTTGTTTCGTTTTGTTGCTGTTTTGTCAATGGACTTGCGTCGGCCGCAGAATCCTCGGTTGAAGAGTCGGGCTTGGCATTACAGACTCCGGATTTTTTCAGATTCCGCCGCCTGCGAGCAAGCACAAAAACACCGATGTGTGAGATTTCTTTGCCGTAGTCCGTGCCCGGCTGGGGATCACATAAGTGAAAATAGGGCGGCCCTTGCGAATCGCCCGCCATAAAGTCGTTCCGGTTCGCTTACCGGACCGGACTTTTGCTCGCTGCCTCCTCGGCCACGGGTTCGGAGAAGGCTTTACCTATTCGGTCCAGATCCAACGTGTAGCAGAACAGCGAGAACAGGACGGCCATGAGAAATAAGGCTTTCCAAGGGGAAAACTCCAGTTCTTCAAACCGGGTGTAAAACACGACACTAAACATTCCTGCGATGAACACAAAACTCAGGCGCCCCAGAAACTGAATTGCGTGGCCCAGCACCAGCTTGCGCTTGAATCGAAACGGAGGAAGACACCGCAATCTGATCCAGTAAGCACTCTGGATAAGGATAATCGCGACAGCACCCAAAACGAAGACCCTCGGGCTTGCTTGTTCGGCAGTGCTTCCCATTAGAAGTCGTTGATGGATCGGCACGCCATTCCAAAGAATGATCAGAGCTCCCATCGATTCAGCGGTAAATAGCAACCAATTTAATGCACGCTTCATTTCGGACACCCTACGGAAGCGCAGGCAAATGTGTTTTATTAAACATCAGCTTGGAGAAATTCCAATGGCACGCCGAGGCATTCCGCCGCCGCGACTCGCCCTCGAAAGGGCGCGCGAACTTGAATAGTCATCGGCCATGAACGCGTCGTTCAAACTTGCGGGATAGGCGTCGGGCCGAAGAATATCCTCAGCACCTTTTTCTTCCCAATTACGCGCACCAGTTCGTGGATCGTACAGTGACATGGAAATTAGGACAAACAAGATGATCTGGATAGCGAAGAAGTGCGGCCAGACCATTTCCGCCAGCAACTTTTGATTACCCGCCACAAAGCTGCCAGCGTGTCTCCAGAAATCGATCAGGCGTTCCAGGTAGTGAATAACTGCAGAAATCACCAGGTAGATCACCGTCTTCCAGGCAACGTTGTAGATGAGCGGTTTATTAGGGTAACGATTGATCATCGGTAGCATGTCCGCGATTAACACTGCCTTACCCAGAATGAGGGCAGCAACAGCAATTGAAACCGAAGAGGAGGGCGCGATTCCGGTCCGCTTCAGCATCAAGACGCGGATGAACATGACAATATGCAGCGCCACGAAAAAAAAGATCGTCGGCGGGAGGATCTTGAAAAACTCTTCTTTCAGCTTGCTCATTTTGAGGTGATTTCCTTTCGAATGCTGACTGGTTTTTCAAATTAAGCCTGACCGACAGAGGGAAGTCTATTTATGGGTTCAGGGACCTGATGCTTTCCGCGCCCTGCATCGAAATCTTGGTGATATCCTTGGCGTCGAGGTTCATTTTCATCAGGTCGGCCATTCGGATCTGGCTGTTCTCGTAAGTGCGGAAATAGAACCGCTTCGCCTTGAGATCGCTCGCGCTCGTCCAGATCGTATAGTCGGCAAGGACGTTTCCGTGCTCGTCCTTCTCGTGTTCGCGGGCCGCGCCTTTTGGAATGTCGAATTGATTCAGCACGTGGAACGCCTCCAAGACCGCATTATCCCCGGTCTTTGGCTTGAAGACCGACTGGCTAAACGCGACTGCGCGAACGAAGCGCGACGGTGGCGTGAAGTCGCCGGGTAATCCCAGCATACCTGAGCCCTGGCCGGTTGGCAGGAGCTTGATAGGACCCAGTTGCACCGGAGGAGCGTTGGTCATCGAGAAGTTCAGATAGTTGCGCAGATTGGTCATGTGCCAATCGAACGTCGGCGAGTTGGTAATCACGCCCAGCGGGTTGTCATAGACGTTGAGCTTGCCGCCAACATACTCGATGACGATGCTCTTGCCGGAGGCGTCGTGCACGATGTAATGCGCTTCCGGAGCGAAACCCCATCCGCCGAACACGACTGCAGGGACGACGATGTTGCCGATATTGGCCTTCACTTCCTCGACGCTGGCGAAGTTCTCCAGTATCCATGATCCCACTTCCCACTGCGCAATGGTCTTGCCCGCATCGGCTCCGGTGTAAGGCATGTATCCGGCCGAGGTGGGGAAGTAGAACGTCCCGGCAGCCAGGCCTTTTTCATTTAGCCCGTCGAACAGAACCGGCAGCCCCACACCATTAGCCCCGATGCTGGCGTACTTGGCCTTCCACTTGAGCCCTTCCTTTCCGTCGGGCGTGGTTCCGGTCCGCGCATAGCCGCGTGGAACCATGATCATGTCGGAGTGAATATCAATGGCAAATTCCATCGTTCGCGCGTAGATGACCGCGCCATCTTCGGCAATGAGTCGGATTCCGGTGCAGGCATGCGTGGCATTGGCCAGCAGCAAGCCGATGGCACCGGCGGTTATAAGTGTTTTTCTGATTTGGTTTTTCATTTGAGGTGTTTTCTGTATTCTCGTGAGTTAGGTAATTATTAAGAGAAGTCCGCATGGTTTGCGAGCGGGCGTTGCTGTTTCTCCAAGCGCGCGCCGCCTGGCCTGACGTTGAGAGGTTGGGGAAACCAAGGAACTTCGCCGGTTCTCTTGCGCCGTGCATATGGGATATTGGTCTCATGCCTTCGCGTATGGCTTTGTACATTAGGATACCTTCAGCAGCTTGATTCAGTTGGATTCACTCCGATCGAATGGATGGCGCACCTGCTCGGCAAGTCCGTTGAGAGCGCTTGAGCCTTCGGGTGTTTCGCCGCGTATTTTGCCAGGGTCTTCAGCCCAGTAATGATCCCATCCGGAGCTGAAGAAATCGCGCGGAAAGAATTGGAAAACAACCAAGCCATAAAGAATACGACTGACACAGCCGTGGCTACAAGCATTCGTATTGATCCTTACGCAACCTTTTTGAGTGGTGGAAGATATTTGCTCAAAGTTGCCGGATTCCTGGCGGCCTCGGAGGGCAGATAGATGCGGTAATTGAGACGGAACAGCCCGCTCGGCGGGCAGGGAAGCCAGTTATTCTCCTTTCCGATTGGAGCGGCGTTCTGGATGCAGATATCCAGAGCGCCGGCCCGCGTTATAGGTCAGTCCTTTGGTGCGATCGCCGATCGAAAACCGATTGATCGGATTCTTCACCAACTGGAAGTCCGATCCGTACATGGTGATCGACCAGAAGCCATTCCTGAGCGTTGGGGGAATCTGGTCCTTGTTGAAGTGAAGGACGTAATTGTTTTTCCCGTCGAGCAACTGCGCATCGCCGTCTTCATAGGTGCTGAAATAAACCGCTTCTTCACGGTCATGAACAAAGAGGCCTTCAAGAGCTCCAACAGCGCGGTCGAAATAATCCACGCCATAGTCGCCCGGACGGAGATTGTTCCAGCGCGTCGGATACGGTGTGCCACGGAACTTGACCTTCCATTTCATGATTTGCGGGGCATCCTTCGCTGCTCGGGCCAACCCTTTGCGCATCGGCTCGCTCAACTTCTCCGGATCGAACGGTTGGCCGACCAGGATACCGCTCCGGCCAATGAGCACCACCGCCGCTTCGTGCTGCTTTGAAGGGGGATTCTCCGCCAGCAGATCGGCCAAAGTTTGATAGAAGGCCAGGTCGCCTTTGTAATCCGGAGGGCTGGCGAATTTTGGGACACCCGCCTTGCCGAATTGCTTCGGATCGCCCCAGTTACTCAAGGAGGTCAAAGCAAACTTCTGCTGCAAGCCGAGGACTTTTTTCAAGTCGGCGTCGTGATTAGGAAGCACACCGATGCGCAGGGCGAGCATGAGGCTGTTGTAAGGAACCCGGTGTTCGATGACCCCTTTCGGCAATTTCCCTTTCCAGTGGGGGCCCACAAACGCATGATTTCCCGCCTTGCCACCGGTTGCCCGCGTGCCGATGTAGAACAAATTTTCCGTATAACAATCGGCGACCTCCACCGACCAGTAACGGTCCTAGATTTCCGGGACTGTCAGGATGATGGGCTCCTCGCTCAGTTCGAGCAGTGCGCCGCTGTACACAGTGTCGTTGTTAGGCGTATAAGGCATGATGTCGTCCGCGGACGCCAGACCCTTCATGTGGCCGAGTTGATTGATCGGCGCGGCCGGCGCGAACTTCTTCGCCTTCTCCAGCGCGACCGGGTCCAGGCGCAGACTGCGCTCGCGTTCAAAGATCACGAGCGGCAGTCCAAATACATAGTTCTGGATGCCGACGGAGTAGGCCCATTCCTCCTCCGACTGCGCATCCAGTTTGCGAATGTTCGTGTCTTGGTCTTTCGACTTCCTCTCCTGCGCGAACGCAGAAATCGTCAACGCAAGAACCAATGCGAAGAGTGTACGCTTAATTTTCATGGTCGAAAGAAACGGAATCGATTGTAAACGCAGATTGACGATCTGAAAAATCAAATGACGCGATGGCGGGACCTTGGTCTCAGCACCAATTCAAGAGCAGAAACCGAGAGAGCGGAAAGGTTCGTTTTACTGTTCTCTCTTCTTTGTCTTTGCTCTTATGGAAGTTCTCTCGGTTCTTATTCGGACAACGCCTTAAGAGGAACGTCGAGCCACTTGGCTGCGGCCGCGCGATCCGTGAAAAGGCGACATGCAGCGGTGAATTGTTAGTCAGGATGGTTTGCCCTTGTATTCCCAGGCGAAACAGCCGCGCTTCCAAACGTCTGCAAAACCGCGCTCGCGCTCGGCCTCCGGCTCTTCTGCTACGCGGGCGGACTCTGCAAGCGCGAAAAGTTCTTCGTCTTTGATGACACGCTTTTGAAAGCAAAACGACTCGTTCCCGGTTGGATCGGCAGCCGCTGGCGTCGTCTGTCCGAGCAATGCGCAAAGATCATTGAAGTGCTCTTGATACGCGGCGGTCTCTTTGCCGGAATATCTAGCCCATTTTCTCTTGAACTCCGCCGGGGTCACTCGGACAAACTAACAAAACCCTCCTTAATGAGAAGAAATTCTCAATCCGGAAAATGAACTGACCTTGGAATCCGTTATCTCTTCAATTCTCTCGCTTCCTATTCGGACAGCGCCTCGAGAGGAACACCGAGCCACTTCGCAGCGGCAACGCGATCCGTGAACAACGCGAGATGGAGCGGCGAATGGTCCGTTAGCACGGCGTGCAATTTGGCATGATGCGTCGTGCCCGCGCTCGTCACGTAGAGCCCGATTTCACTGCGGGCCTGGGCGCGGCCGAGAGAGGCCGACCAAGCGCCACGTGAAAGATAAAATCAAAGTTCAATTCGACGGCATCGAGCTCCGACAAGTCGGCGAACCGGTTAACTGGTTCGTTACTTCGTTCTTCAACGGCCTCAATAAACGCGATGATTTCGTAACCGTTGACTGGTCAAGGACGCCTCGCGGTTTCCAGAGGATGAGAGACAAATCCTTCCGAAACAGAACGTGAGCTGGAAGTTTCAATTTCTTATTCCAGGCCAAGCTGGTTATTGGCTCTCAAAAGGGAAAATCACCTTCCAATCCTTCTTCATGCTGATGACGGTCCAGCCGTTCTTCTTCGCCTCGTCGTACAGCGCTTGCGTGAACGTTCCTACTTTCGTCTCGGGCAGGCCAGTCGCCGGGCCGTACGCGTACTCCCGTTCGGCATCATCGTGCAACACAAGCAACGAAAGCCGCGCGCCGTCGCCCGCCTTGTTATATTCGAGCATCTGCTGGTCGCCGGTCGAGTTGCCGAAAGCGATGTGCGGGCGGCGGCCGATCATCAGATGGATGCCTTCGGGCTTGCCGGTATCGTTGTCATTCAGCACGAGCTTCGGTTCCTTGGTGAGGAAAGGCTTACCATCCCTGGCATAGGCATACTTGGTCCCGAGCGCGGTTCCGACGACCTGCTCGGGCGGAACGCCGTACGTTTGCTCCGCGTACACGCGCACAAAATCCTGACCGCCGCCAGTGACTATATAGGTCTTGTAGCCATTGGCCTGGAGATACTTCAGCACCTCCTGCATGGGGAGATAAGTCAGCTCTGTGTATGGCTTCTTCCAGCGCGGATGTTTTGCTTTCGCGAGCCATTGCTTCGCCTCAGCCTGAAACGTCTCGACCGACATGCCGGTCAGCGTGGCAATAGCAATCTTCTCGAGGTCGGGCAATGTCAGCTTCTCCATCGCCGCGCGATCGCCGTGAAGCAGTTCCAGAACAGTGTTGAACGGCGCGACGTTTGCCAGTTCGGGCTTCGCTTTGACCAGCGCCGGAACCTTCTCCAGGCAATACATCACTTGCGTATAAATCGGATGTTCGACCCAGAGCGTGCCGTCCTGATCGAAGGTGGCGATGCGCTCTTCGGGCGGGACAAACTTCGCCCTGCCTTGGGTTGTAGTAGCCTTGACGAATTCGACGATGGCTTGTTTAGCCGGGCCATCGTTCCACGAAGGAAGTGGATCCTGGGCGCGGACCAAGCCCGTACTCAGGACCGCCACGATGATGGGAAGACTCAGTGTTTTCAACTTGTTGTGCTTCATGATCGTTGCCCGTTTGCGTTTACGGGTTTGAGTATTTTGGTTTTAACGGAAGATAGCGAAGGGAACCGAGAATTGTCTCTCCGTTGCTCCTGTTTGCTAATGTTCAACTTCTCTTAGTCGCCGGTGGCGTTCGGAGCGTTCTGCAAACTTTGCAGGGCGTCGTCGAGCGAAAAACTACCGGGCTTCTGGCTCGGCGGGAATTCCTTGAATGAGGCCAGGAATTGTCCGACGTATTGCTGCGCTGGCACCAGGACGAAGGCGTGATCGACCCGCCACCGGCCGTAATCAATGCTCTCGTGGTCAGCCGTCTCGAACGGATCGGAGCGTAGATTGAACAGCTTCGGAAAACGCAGCGGCACGAATGGGTCCTGCCAAACATCCAGGCCATGCGCGCGCTGTTCGGCGAAGACGATTTTCCACTGATTGTAGCGGAGCGCGACGAGAGAACCGTCGTCGTTGAAGTAAAAGAATTCTTTGCGCGGGCTGGGTGATTTGCCAGCCAGCGCGTCGGTGACGTTGTAGCCATCGATATGAACCTTGAAGGTCTTGTTTCCGACTTTCATGCCTTTCAAAAGTTTCTCCTTCACGTCGGGTACGCCCGCGGCGGCGAGCAGTGTGGGCAGCATATCTTCGTGCGAGAAGATGTCGTTGAGGACAGTGCCTGGTTTGATGACACCGGGCCACCGGATGGCGCAGGGGACACGGTAGGCGCCTTCCCAGTTGCTGGCCTTCTCGTTGCGGAAGGGGGAAATCCCACCGTCGGGCCAGGAGAATTTTTCCGCGCCGTTGTCAGTGGAGTACATCACGATGGTGTTGTCTTCGAGGCCGAGTTCCTTGAGCTTGTCGAGTAAAAGACCGACGTCGTGATCATGCTCCAGCATGCCGTCGGGATAAATGCCGAGGCCGGTCTTGCCCTCCCATTGGGACGAGAGATGCGTCCAGATGTGCATCCGTGTGGCATTCCACCAGAGGAAAAACGGCTTGTCCGTCTTCTTCGCGTCGGTCATGAAGCGCAGCGCCTCCGTGGTGAATTCGTCGTCCACCGTTTCCATGCGTTTCTTGTTCAGCGCGCCGGTCAGCTCGATCTTCTGCGTGCCGTCCGGGTTAGCCCAGGTGTGAAGGACGCCGCGTGTTTTGTACTTCTTGATCATCTCCGGGTCCTTGAAATAATCGGGATGCTCCGGCTCTTCCTCCGCGTTCAAGTGGTAAAGCGAACCATAGAATTCGCCGAAGCCGTGCGCCGTGGGCAGATGCTCGTCGCGATCGCCGAGATGATTCTTGCCGAACTGCCCCGTGATGTATCCCTGCGCCTTGAGCAATTCCGCTATCGTCACATCCCGTGCCTGCAAACCTTCCTTAGCGCCGGGCAGGCCGACTTTGAGAAGGCCGGTGCGGAAACCCGATTGGCCGGTGATAAAGCACGAGCGCCCGGCGGTGCAGCTTTGCTGACCGTACCAGTCCGTGAACAGCGCTCCTTCCTTCGCGATGCGGTCAATGTTCGGCGTCTTGTAGCCCATCATGCCTTGGTTATAGGCGCTAAGGTTCCAATAGCCGATGTCATCGCCCCAGATGATAAGGATGTTGGGCTTCTTCTGCTGTGCCGGAGCGGCAGAAGCAACGAAGACCAGCGCACAGGCGAGCGCGGTCGCGATAGGGATGCGTTTTGTTTTCATAGTTTGGGTATGTTTTGAATCTCTTCGCGTTACAGTTCGCCGAGCCGGCTGAATTCCACATCCATGTTCTGGCCGGAGAGGGCATGAAAGTACGTGCCGGCCAAGCGATCGGTCGCTGGCTGGTAGGTCAGGGTGTAGGTCGAGCCCGGGTAATTCACGTCTTGCAGTTCGACAAAGACTTTGAGATCCCCGCCAGCCTTCATCGCTTCCGCTTTGGCCACGTTGATCGGGCGTGGATTAAAATAGGCGGCATTCATTTTCCCGCTAACTTCCACGCTCCGGACCTCGATGATGTAACTGCCTTCGGCCCGGAGCCATCGGCCCTTGAGCTTCTCAAAAGAAGACAGCGCTTCGCTGGATACTGACGTGTTCGTGGTTTGGGATGAGGGTGCACCCACTGGCGCGACGTAAGCCTGTCGATACTTGCTCCACCAAAAGCCACCGGCGGCTAAGACGACCACGACGGCCACGACCACCGGCGTTGGAAATCGCCGGGCCGCCGGGGAATGGGCATTTCGTTTCTTGTTCGACTCTTTCATCGGGTTGAAAGCAGGCGGCGCTTGCGAGCCGCCTGCGTAGTGCAATCCGCGTTTGTCCCCGCGGCTAGTCACCGGCAGGACTGGTTGCCCGGACTTTCTTGACCTGCTCCATGACCTGAGTCAGGTTGTACGATTCCGGGCTCTGCAGCGGCGGGTACGCGATGTATTTCTCGAGTTCCTTGAGCCACAACACCTGGCCGATGGGTAGCATGTTCCAGTCGTAGACATATGCGGTAACGGGACCAGCCAGCGCACCGCCGATGCCGAACATGGTTCCCTGCGATTCACCGGTGGCCATTTCGAAAGGATCCCGCTTGATGTTGTCAACCAGGCTCCAGTGATAGGTCACGGCTCCTATTAACGCGTCAGCCGGATTGCCTGTGGGCACCATCGTGTAATAGAACTTCCAGTTCTTGTAGCGAACCGCCGACGGGGTCGCGCCCGTGTAATAGAAGAAAGTGTCGCGCGCAGACTTCTCGGACTTGCCCGTCAGGTAGTCAATCTGGTTAACACCGGACAGCGTCGTCTTGACGATGCCTTTATAGGCCCCTTTTTCGATCTGAGCGTTTAATGCATTGCCCTTGGGCCCACCAGCGATTTCAACGAACGTCGGCAGCCAGTCGTAGGAAGCAAAGATGTCCTTGAACACCGTGCCCGGCTTGATGACGCCCGGCCAACGGATGACGCAGGGAGCCCGCATGCCGCCTTCCCAGGTTGTCAGTTTCCCGCCTCTGAACGGCGTGACGCCGCCGTCCGGGTAAGTGATGTTTTCGGCGCCGTTGTCGGTGGTGAATACGATGATCGTATTGTCCAGCTCGCCCATGTCCTCAAGCTTCTTGAAGACGTAGCCGATGTTGTCGTCCATCTGCTTCATGCCCGCTTCATTCACACCCCAGTCCTTTCCGCCCGGCTCACCCACCATGGCCATGTACTTGTCTGACAGCATGGTCGTGATATGCATTCGGGCCGGGTTGTACCAGACGAAGAACGGCTTATTGGTTTTCTTGGGATCATTGCGACCCAGCCAGTCAGTTACATGGGAAGAGATTTCCTCGTCCACAGTCTTTGACCGCTCCAGCGTGAGCGGGCCTTCGTCCTTGCATGTCTGGTTCGCTTCCGTGCCGTCGGAGGAGGTGCACAAGATCACCGGGCGAGGAGGCGTCAGACAGGTGCCGTCTTTGGGATCAATTGCGCCGGGGACCTCCGGGAGGCCTTTGACCGGTGTGTTCTTGCAAGGTGGCGCGATGCCCTGCTCAGTCGGCGTTTTGTTAATGTCAGGGAAACTGACGCCCTGCATGGCGTCCAGGTGGTACAGGTAGCCAAAGAACTCCTGGAAGCCGTGCGCGGTCGGCAGCGCCGCTGTGTGGTCGCCCAAATGGTTCTTGCCGAACTCGGCAGTCGTGTAGCCGAGATCGTGCAAGAACTTGGCGAGCGCCGGGGTGCCAGGCCGCAAGTAGGATGGGCTGCCCGGCAGCTGCGGCGGGACCATGCCTGTGCGCAAAGGAGTCATGCCGGTGAAGAATGCGTTGCGCCCGGCGGTGCAGCTCTGCTCGGCGTAATAGGTCATGAATATTCCGCCTTCGCTGGCGATCCGATCGATGTTAGGTGTTTCCCCGACCATCAGGCCGCGATGATAACAGCTCGGCTGCATCCAGCCGATGTCATCGCCCATGATGAACAGGATGTTGGGTTTCTTGTCTTGCGCCTGGCCGGTAGCTACCGTGCTGAAAAGCGCAGCCGAGGCTACAAGCAGCGACAAGCCGTTATAACTTAGGTTTAGTTTCATTTTTGATTTTTCTCCTGCTATTCCCCTGCTATTTGGTTTGGGTTCCGGAGGGATAGTTGGATTAACTGCTCACTGATAAAATTAGCCAGTCCGACAGCTCTAAAACCGCCCGAACCGCCCGACCCCCAATCCCATCGGTCCCCAGCCCATGCCCCACCCTCCCCACGCACCCCACTGCATGGCTGCGTCCTGGTACATTTCAGCGGTCTCGACATTCTCGTTCGCAATGTTATTTGCGGCGCGGAGTTGCTGGTAAGCCTGATACTCCCTGGGTCCACCGACATAGGCCTGGTTATGTGCCGCGTCCGGGAAAATGTAGTAGGTTCTCCCGTTTTTGTTGACCACGGCCACATGGCCCGGCGGAAGCTGTTGGAGCTTTTGTTGCTGGGTAGCCGTCTTAGGGGTGATCACCTTAAAACCGGAGGCCACAAGCATGCTCTCTTTGTTCTGGGTGCTGCTTGTTGTGGCGCAACCGGCCGTCAACGCTAACAGAGCGATGACGCCGATCATATTGAATGAGGTTCGTATTTGTTTCATTTTTGTTGGTTCCATCCAGGTTTGCGGTTGTTTTGGAGATGATTTGCTTCGAAATGGGTATTTTGTATTTGCTGTGCCCGTTGTTACTTTTTCGCCATGGCGTTCTTTATGATGCCGATGATGGCCATGAGAATGGCTCCGCCGACGCCGCCACCGGCGACGTTGCTCCCTATGGTGGTCAGATCCAGGGGACCGTCGCCAGCCGCCCCACTTCCCAATACGCTCTGGAGGAGTACGCCCCCCAGTCCGCCCCCGACAATTCCAGCAACGGAGTTTCCCAGCGTGCCCAGGCTGTTCTCTTTCATTGCTGCGCCGGCAATATTCCCTCCGAGAGCGCCGCTGACCGCTTCAATAATCAAACTAATGATGTTCACACTCTTAGTTCTCGGTTTGTCCGCGTAAGATCGGGTTCGAGCGTCTGCGCACAGGAGACCTGAGATCCATTGGCTGTTGAAAAGTTGCCAAGTGTACCAACTGCCTCCGCAAGCGGAATCAGACCTTCGGGCGAAAAGACTGCCCTTAGGGACAGGGTATGCGCGACTTATTGATCCGATCTTTGAATCTTGTCGGCAAGATGGACGAGTTCAGCGAGAGACGTCACGCGCGTTTTCGTCATGACTTGGGCACGATGCACTTTGACCGTGCGCTCAGATATGCCGAGCTCGCCTGCGATCTGCTTGTTTAATCTGCCCGCGACGACCAATTCGAACACTTCTCGCTCGCGCAATGTTAATTTTGCAAAGCGCATTCTAAGGTCGCGTAATTGCTCGTGCGACGTGTGCAGCTGCAAATCACGAGCGAGCGCAGCGCGAATTGCATTTAGTAACACCTCACGCTTGATCGGCTTGGTGAGAAAATCGACTGCGCCCGCTTTCATGGCGCGCACACTCATCGGAATATCCCCGTGTGCGGTAAGAAAAATTACAGGCAGCGGTTCCTCTTCTTTCGCTAGCGCTTCCTGAAGATCCAAGCCGCTTGGGCCGGGCATCCGCACATCAAGTAACACACAGCCACGTCTGTTATCGCGACTTGCCAACGCAAACTCGCCCGCGGACGAGTAGGCGCGAACGTCGTACCCGGCGGCGTTCAGCAATCTGGCCATGGCTTTGCGCAGCGAGTCATCGTCATCGACGACGTAAACCACTGGTTTTTCGGAAACGGGAGAGCTCATCATGAAATCGTCGTCAGCCAGCAACTGTGGCACCGATGGGGAGTTCAAATCGGAATGTTGCGCCGCCCTCCGGATTGTTTTCTGCGGAAATTCGCCCGCGATGCGCGTCGATGATGGAACGTGCGATAGCAAGGCCCAGGCCCATTCCATCCTCCTTGGTCGTGAAAAAGGAATCGAACAACCGCGGTAGCTTCTCTGGTGGAATGCCTCGTCCCGAATCAGTTACTGAAATCTCGACCCTTCGCTCTCCATTTATTGCCGTGCGGACGAAGAGACGCCGCTCTGGCTCGGGGGCGCCGGCCATTGCTTCCATTCCATTCAAAATCAAATTCATCAGCACTTGCTGAAGATGCACTCGATCACCAAAAATCATAACCGGCACGGCACTGAATTCGGTGTCCAGCGACACGTGGCGACGCTGAGCTTCCGCTTCCATCAACCTTATCACTTCGGCGGTCACGTCGTTGAGCTCGAGCGCTGCCATCTGCATTCCACGTTTACGCGTGAGCAACCGGATGTGGCGAATGATTTCGCTTGCCCGGATGTCATCGTTACGAATGTCTGCCAGTATTTTCCTGACCTCATCCAGCGGTGGGGATTCCGACTCCAGCAACAGCTCTGCTGCGTCGGCGTTGCTCAAGATCGCGCCGAGCGGTTGGTTAATCTCGTGCGCGATCGACGCAGTCAACTCACCTAGTGAGGCAACGCGAGAGGCATGAGCGAGATCCCGGCTCGCTTTCTCCACCAGTTTTCGATCGGTAATATCGCGAATAATAACAACGAAGCAGGGTTCGTTCCCCACCTCGACAACATCGGCCGAAAGCGAAACCTGACGAATTTCTCCGGTTTTCGTACGAACCGCGCAATCCAAATCGTGGACCGATTTACTTTGTCCAAGACCAACCACCTGCTTGACATGCCCGCTCTCCGAAAGACAGAGAATCAAATCAAAGACGGCATGGCCAATTGCTTCTTCGCGCTGATAGCCAAACATCTTTACCCAATGATTGTTGACGTCGATCAAGGCGGCATCCCGTTGTCGAACGATAGACATCGGGTCCGGGCTCGCACGAAATGCGCTGGCGAATTGCTCCTCAGCTTTTCTGCGTTCCTGGATTCCTGCCGACAGCAGCATCATTGGAACAGCCATGACGATGAGAAACATTTGGATCGAGCGGGCATTGACCTCCGCACTTTCATTGGTGAACGGTCCATGGCCATGAGCACTGCTCCAAATGGCAACAAAGGTAACAACTAAAATCGCCGCACTCGTTGCGCGATTTCCAAATCGGAACACGGCCCAAAGCAGAAACGGGAGGGGCGCATAAAACAAAACCGGATCGGGATTTGTTCGTGCGTTGTACAACACGACCGTGCTGGCGATCACCAATGCAAGAAAAAGGACGCTTCCTTCCAGAGCCCGCCGGCTAGACATCCTTCTCCATTGAGCAGGCTTAAAATGGCACCAGGTTATAATCGCCGGCACGAGAGTCAGAGCGGTCAGCGTGTTTGAGAAAAATCTGCTCCGCCAATTCTCCAGGTAACTGCCCAAGCCCCAACCATTCATTGCGACGAATCCGGTATCGATAAAAGAGGACAAAAAGGGTCCCAGAAACGCACCGCACAGACAAAAGACACTAACGCTCCGTAGATTGTCGAAGTGTACAGGACCCCGGAGCAAATAGCGGGTCAGGCCGGCACCGATCAAGGCTTCACTACAATTGCTAATGAACCAGCAGACAACCATGGCCAGAGGAATCTGAGACTGCAATTCTGCGGCCAAGTGTGCAGGGAAAGCGGCAAGCAACAGGAACCACCAGATGCGCGGCGGTGTCAGCAAGAGCGCCGCGAGCAGAACGGAGTTCGGCGGCCAAAAAGCCGAGATTGGATGCGACTGAAACGTCAGCGCGAACCCGATCCGTGCTCCCAAATAATATCCGACAAAGACCAACAGGCCGCTGCGAATCATGCGGGGCTCGCTCGAGACACGCCTGAAGGTCGTTTGCTGTGGGTGCAGACTCGGTGACAAAGAATCACTCAGTTGGTGGGGCATCGAGTTTGCCTCCTCGGAATTTGTTGCTCATTGTCACGATTCAAGTAGCGATTTGCAACGTTTCTCTTCACGAAATGCATTTTATCCGAGGCTTGCTGCGTAAACCTGCTTGCCCGCGGAGGACGAACTATGCCTGCAGTGCAATGAGGCTTTAGAGCCCGACGTTGCTCACCGCGCGCAATCGCGCTTGAGCACCTATGCAACCAATTTTCGATTCAGATGCGGGCCAGCATCAGCAATTGCAGGAGCGGCAGGCAGAGCAATGCAAAGCGAGAATCATGAAAACGACACGTACAACTTTGAAATGAAACGCTATCGAATAGCTGTGAGCAAAAACATAGTCGCAGGAGAACCGTAATGCGCACATGTTTGTCTCCGGTCTCTCCGGGCTGTAGCCACCGCGATCGAGGCGAGTTCACCGCTTCAACACTTTCAATCGATTGAAAACGGGACTGAGAAGTATTATCGCCTGGTTTAGTTTTCTAATTATCTAGCTTACGGCTCCCCGGGCTGACTCCAGCATAGCCCAACGTCCTGAGGGGAAACTACGCTCACAGTTAAGAATCACCGGGCAAAAGGCGTTCGTCGATGCGTCGCGTGCTGGCCGGGATTAGCCGGCCATCCTGATCATAGCTGAGCAGGATAACCCAGTCATACACTGAACGGGGCCACTTGCCCCGTGGTAGCAAAGTTTCGGGACTTGCTCCGAGAACACGGAGGAGGTTCGGGATGTCGCTGTGACGCCAACAAATGAGAATCCGTTTCCCCTGCTCTGTTGAGCGCAGGGTCGCCGCCAGTTCAGCGGATTGATTGGTGTGAAAACGCGTATCGATCTGCAGTTTTGCTGCCTTCGCGAATGGCTGGACGGTTAGCCGCGGCCGGTGGCTATGCTTTGAGTCGTTAGCTGCAAATATGACGTTGGGTTGGAGCCGTCTGGAATCGACGGTGAAATTCAGGAAATAGTTCTTGTATGCTTCGGCTCGCTCTTTTCCGCGGGGCGACAGACCGCGGCCGCTCTCGGGGTTCTCCGCGTGACGAATGATTAGCACGACAGCGTTTTCTGGTCCTCCTTCTAAATCCACTGCGCGGGTTAGCGCGGGAGCAAGAAGGATTGCCAAGAAGAGCCAGGTTTGTCGATACATGGGACGTACCTTCACGCGCACGCACGCACTTAGCGTAAGTTACACTACGTCAACAACGATTTTCGAAACGCGGTTTTTACGGAGCCTTGCTCGCACCTCTGCCTCAAGTTCTTTCGGATCGACTCCTGCCGGGATGTACAAAAGAAAAACCATTTGTCCCTTATCTTCGTACAACGCAGAACGTTGAAGTCGACACTTATGGGAGACGAGCAAAGACTGCACCATGCCGAAAATCGGCTTCGGATCTTCTGTGTCGTCAAGGCGGATCCTGATCCGGCAGCTAGAGTGTGAATCAAGCCAGTAAAGTAGGAGCCAGCTAAAGGCAGTAACAAAGACGGCCATCGCCCAAGAACCCATGCCGCACGCCAGCCCAACTACCACGACCATAATTGCTTTTCCAGTGAGTTTGGGATTGTCTAAAAGGGTCCGAAATCGTAACAACGCGCCGATGCCGAAGATGACAAACGCGAGTGTTTGGCTAGTTCCAGTTAATTCAGCGATGACCGCGCCGACGACTCCGAGAAGGACAAGCACTTTGCGTTCCTCGAAATCAGAAAGTGGATCGGCGAGCGAAGCTCTGCGCGGGTGCCACGCGATGACCCACGCACACCCGACAGCGAGGGCGAGACTAAGGAACAGGCGCAGGATAAATTCCGGGTGCGCGAACTGTTGCATGCTCTGCTGGATTGACATCCAGGAGTCTCCTTTGGGATCAATGCCACCTGTTGCTCCCGTCTTGGCCAGCTCTTCGGCAGGATTAGCCCCGAAAGCCGCCGAGGACAGCACGCCAGTTACCGCAATCATAACAACAGGGATTGTAATGAGCCCTCGTATGAGCTGGCGATCAAGGCAAAAAGGATGTCGACGCATTCTTTCGATTGAATTGCTTGGTGAAAATTACTATTTGGGGATCCGGTTATCACTGGCCGCTCACCAGGACCATCTTTCCTCCCGACCAGGCTGCCGTATAGACGTAGGTCTGCCCGGCTACCACGGTCAGCGTTTTTCGTCCGGGACGCCTATTAGGGTCTGTGGGTTCAGCTCGCACTGTGATGACGTGCTGGCCTGCCGGCAAATAGCCGCTGTAATTTACGCCTTCGCTAAAGCTTCCCACATCCTTCCCATCAACGGAGACGACGAGGCTGAGATCGCTGCCGAAATTTGCGACCCGGTAGATAAGCACATGACTTGAATTAGGCGGCGCCATTGCGGCACCAGGTTGGGTTGTTTCGCACCCAATCAGAATTATCCCCGCGCAGACCAGACTCAGGACGCCAATGATTAAACCGTATTTTTTCATAGGTTGAACTCCTTTTGTTCTTTCGGGGTCGATGATGCCCATTGCTCTTTCCAGAGTCAATAAGACTTTAGGGCTATACTTGGAACGGGTTTTTTGGCAAAGTTCCAGCAAGGCGAGCGTGTCAACTGTATTCTGCCTAAGCTATTTTCCGAGTCGGTTTAATGTGTTCAGCATCGGTTAGCTTGAAATCCTGATAACGCCGCGAAGAGGCTGGTCCAGTTCCAGGATGAGGAAAATAGCACCCGAAACAGCGAGCGCCGAAACGACTAGGGCGACTACGCGGTGGCGTTACACGAGGCGAGCACACGGAAGCCAAGAAAAACGACCACGAGCCAAGAAACCCGATAATCAGCGTAGCCATTGAAACCGAGGCAGGACTGGGCTACCAGCAGCGAGCGAGTCTGTCCAAGTTCTATCGCCAGTGTCGATGCCTGCGCTTTGAGACTTCTCTGCACGGCATCGTGCGGGGAAAGACGCTGAATAGCCTCATAAACCACATTGCCCGCTTGCATTACCGGGAATCAGGCTGACTGACCTGCCAGCGGCGAAGCCTTAAGATCCGCCGTGCTACCACATTATAGCATAGGTTACCTACCGTTCGGTGACACATCCAATTGGACTTTGAACATCTCGATAAAGCCGTCAGGGTTGATGCCCCAACCATAGATCGTCCTGCCGTCGGCGGAGATCAGAGATGCGACGTTGAGCGTCCAGCCAGCAGGCACCGTGGCACCGCGGCTGTTAAGAAACGCGTCAAGGAAGGCTGGCCCTTTCCCGAACCTCCAGATAAAGGCTTTCTCTCGGAACGGTCCATCGCGAACAAACCCAACGACGATCTTGCCGTTGTCACTGACATCCAAGGCGGTGAAGGTTCCTGGAAGGTTGCCATTAGCTCTCATTCCAATCGGGGCGATGCCGTTGCCGGCCCGCCAGATCCATGCTTCGTCACCCAATTTATAGCCGCCTCCCACGATCGTCTTTCCGTCTGCGCTAACAGCCTGTGCCTCGCCGTTGAAACTGCCATCGTCGTTAGTGATCAACTCCGGCATGCCGTTAACCCACTTCGCCGCCGTCCGTTCCCCAGTAAGTTGGTCCTGCCAACCAACGATAACGCGCCCATCAGCATCCACCGCATTGGCCCGCGTGGAGGGGCCGACGATGAATGAAGGCAAAACGGTTGCCGGGCCGCCATTGACGAGATCCCATGTGCCGGCGTTGGCATGGCAGACCTGCGCTCGCCAGAGCAGACCCACACCGAGTGAACCGTCCTGGTTGACGCCGTAAGGCCCACTCAAGGAAGTACCACACGGCACTGCGCCGGTTTCCGATCCGAGATCTTGCCAACTCGTCCCGCCCAGCCATTTCGCGGCGTTTTCGTTGCCGTTGGCATCTATATGGCAGCCGAGGACCGTGTTTCCGTCGCCCGAAATAGAAGGCAGCCCGTTGAAGCAGCCGTCACCGATGATCGATGCCCCGGAGGCCTCGATGTAGTAAAGATTCGGAAGCTGGAAAGGTCCTGTTCCGACGACAATCGAAGCGTCGTCTGACATCGATGTTGGGAGCATATCGATCACACCGGTGGGTGTGAAGGTTGCGTTCGCAAATGCAGGTGCAGCCCCAACAAAAGCGAGCAGCGTGATGACGAGAGTGAAGTAGTTAGTCTTGATGATCTTCATAAGGATATCTTAACCTTTACGATTTGCGCATCCCGTCTAGGGGACCTTAGGGCCTAGGACTTCGGGGCCATACACTCACGTAAAGCTTCCGCCGCACAGGCATATACAGTTACTCTCAAACGGAAAGCTTCCTTTCATGGCATTGGTTCATTGCACTTTGTCTAAGTGAAACTTTTCGGCACGCGATCCGACTTCTTCAATGGGGCATCAGGGCAATTTGGTCAATGAAACAGCGTCCCCTTGATGAGCTTCGGGAGGACAGGCGTGATCTGAACCTGCACGTTCCACTCCTGTCCGGAAACCCGGGGATGCACGGGCATGTACCTGTACCGCGAGCTGAAGCTTGACGGGTAACCGACCGAACTTCACGACTTTACCCAAGCCGACCCCGATAGGGACCGTCCAGACGTCTTCGGACGGCGCATTCCAGTTGGCCAGGATGTTACCCGAGTACCCGATGCTCCAGCCCTCACCAAAGAAGAGCGAGGCGATCGGTTGCAGGTTCATCTGGCTCGTGTCGGGCCGCCCGTGGTCGCCGCCAATGGACCACCATTGTTGGGGGAAGACGCCGATGAAGAACTGTTTGGTGAGGTAACCCACCACCACAGTGGGCCCAAGCTGCCATTTGCCTTGACCCGTGAAATGCGAGGTCGCCGTCGGGAAGATGGCCGTCGGCCCCGCACCGAGAACCCAGTTGCCTGAGTGCGCGGGCGACAGCAACTCCACGAGAGCCAGATCGCCGAGCCCGGCATCGCGCGCAAACTCGCCGGGCGACGTCTCGTGCGGGACGATGTTGTAGAAAGGCATCACCGGCCGCGTGATCAAGTTCCAATCTCTAGTCAGACTCACTGGCATTACGGGCTGGAAGTTCCAGTTGTTGTTCCATTGGCCGTTGTTCAGCTCGAAGTTGTTGAACTGATTCGAGATGGACCAGATGCTGCTCACGGGGTTGGAGAGCTGCCGGTTCAACTCGCTCGCGTCTTCGCCAGTAGCGGATTCCGCGACTGCGCCGAAGCTGAAATTATCACTCCTCCGCAAAGGCAGGCCCAGTGGGATATCCGTTTCCGCAGCGAAGGGTCCGGCGGTGGCGGCGTTTCCATCTACCTCCTGGGCTTGGGTCTCACAAAGTCCTGAACAAACAAGAGCGACCAAATTGACAAATACCACAAAGCGTCTTGGGCCTCTCATAGGTAGTACAATCTTCTTTGGACTGCTCTTATTGTCCATAAGACCTTAGGGCAATAGTTATCTTCAGTCGTTAGCGCAAGCCGTCTGAACCATGAAACGACGTTATTCGCGGCCGAGGCGGCTTTCTTCATGACTCTTCCAACTTCTTGATGTCCTCAAGGGACAACTCAGTTCAGCCCGCCTTTTTCGCACCGGGAATCTTCCATGTACCATCGAGGATGGAAGGCGGCGTTTCCTTTGGCCAGTAGAGGCGGAGCATCAGGATGAATTTGCCAGCTGGTGCGGGGAGCCAATTGGACTCCTTATCGGGACCGGGACTCTCGTGCTGCAGATACAGATCGATCGAGCCGTCCGCGTGTTTCTTGAGATCATTCCGCGCGCTGAGCGTGTAACGATTGAGTTTGTTCCCGTAAAAGAAGTATTCGGCGTTATACATGGTCAGCGACCAGAAGCCGTTGACTGGTGGCAGCTCTCCTTTCGCGAAGTGCATTACGTACTGTTTTGCGCCGATGTAGGGCTTGCCTTCGGCATCCACTTCCGATGTAGGATAGACCGCGTCCTGCGGGCGGTTGGCTCCGAGACCGATGGCGGTGACGAGTGCGCGTTGCAGATAATCCGTCCCGTAGAGCCCAGTCTTTGTCGTGAAGGTCCAGCCATTCTCCAGACGACCCGCTTCCCTGAAGTGTCCCATAATTTTTTCGAAGGCCAGCTTGGGCACATCGGCCAGCGCCGTCCTGGCTTCTTCGCCGAGTTTGGCCGCGTCGAAAGCCCGGCCCGGAACGATTCCAAGTTTGGCCAGCTTTGCGACCATCGGTGCATCGGCCTTGGCCGCCGGGTTGTCTTTCATTAGCGTGGCCAATAAGCTGAAGTAAGCCTCGCTGCTCAGTGCGTTCACCTGGTCACGTACGGGAGTTTTCATGTCGATGCTTGGATCGACCTTGCCTTCAGGCGGAGTGTAGGATTTGCCGTAGGCGCTAAGCGGTACAACCGAGATCTCGTCCTGCATCTTGTGGACGGCCGCATAGTCTTCCGGCGTGCCGGTGCAATAGATACGCCCAAGAATCCACACAATCGCAGTCGGGGATTTGTATTCCTTCACGCCTTTTGGCAAAGTGCCCTTCCAACCAGGCCCTGTGATAGCATACTTCTGCGGGCCAGTGCCCGTGGTGCGCTTGCCCGGCACTTGAAAAACATCGGTCCAGCCGTCGAGCATGGGGAAGAGATAGTAGCGTCCATGTGCATCCGGTAAGCTCAGCACGTACGGCTCCTTGCCGACATCAAGGAAGCAGGTGGTGTAAAGCGTATCTGCGTTGGGCGCTGTGACATCCTTAAAGGCGGCCGTCGGATACTCACGCAACCGGATAAGCTGACCCATCGGGGCTTTGGTGCCCTTCGGCTCGCTCACGTTAGTGATAACCCGGCGGGTGTATTCCATCGTGATGAGCGGGTATCCGTAAATATAGGCTTCAGTGCCAAGATCAGTCGCTTCGGCGGCAGTAAGCGGAGCCGCGTGGCTGGTAAGGTTCGTCATAAGCAAAGCGGCGCCTGCGATGGCGCCAATGAGTACCCGGTCGATTAACGTATCTCTGGTTGGTGTCATTTGATCCCTTTTTGATTCGGTTGCGGAGAAATAGTGAACCTCCACCACGAAAATGCGGCCAGCGCTTTTCAAGTGGCCGATTAGAGGCTCGGCTTCAACTCATTACTAAAGCGAGTGTCGCTTTTAGTCCACTGGTTAATCCGGTTGAACCCCGGCAACCGCTCAATTGCGACTGTCTACGGGTTTGGACTTGGCAGGCGGCCTTCTTCACGCCATTGGCGCATTTGTGCTTCGGCAACTTCGGTCTTCTTTGGATCCAACCCGCCATCGCGCCCGAGATAGAGCGTGCTAGATGGAAAGGCGAATCCGGTCCCGCTCTCATTCACAATATCCATGACCTGCAGGAATATCTCTTCGCGGACGCTAAGAAACTCCGGTCGTTTCGTGGTTTTCACATAGGCGAACAATTCAATGTCCAGCGAAGAAGCGCCAAAACCGACGAACCGAACGCGGACAAGATCAGGGTCAATTTTCGGATGACGCAGAAATGCCTCCCGAATCTTGACCAGCAAATAACGCAGTTGCTCCGGACTGGTCTCGTAACGAACGCCAATGGTGGACTGGATCAACATTTGGTCGCGCTTGGCCAGACTCACCACCGGCATCTTTGAAAGGACGCCGTTGGGCATGGTCGTGAGCGTGCGATCCCGTCCCCGAATCCGAGTCGAGCGAATGCCGATGGCTTCGACCGTTCCTTCTTCAGTGCCGTAGCGGCAAAGGTCGCCAACTCGAATAGGTTTATCAGCGAACAGGCTGAGACCACCGATTAGATTCTCTACGGTTGGCTGTGCGGCCAAGGCGATGGCCAAGCCGCCGACGCCCAGTCCCGCGACGATCCCATACACCGGCAGACCCAGCTGGCCGGCGCCCACCGCTAGCAATCCGGCCCCGGCCACGATTCCCAGCAGGCGGCTGCAGATCCGAATGAGATGGGCGTCGATGCTCTCGGTATTAATTTTAGGTGTCGCGATGATCGCTTCGGCAAGGACAGGTGCGATGCGCCAAACGATCCACGCGCCAGCCAGAAACATGATCGCCGTAGCCACCAGTTGGATAATCCTTGCCACCTCACCAATGAAGTTGATTTGGAGAAGAGCGAAGTAGGTCAACGTGGGCGTGGCTATGAGAAAGAACAGCGGCAACGCCAGGCGGGCGAATGCCTGGAGGAGCGGTCGCTGGTCGCCACCTAGTCGGGACAGGCGGAACACCGGCCGTAACAAAAGCGCGCCGCAACCAAGGATCAAAAACAAGACAGCCCACTTCCATAGCGCTTGTTCGCCGACCGGGTGACGAAGCCATTGGGGAAGTGCTTTAATCCACGCAAACGGAATCATCCAGCCTCCGCCGCTCATTACTATTTCGCGGAAATGTTCGAGAGGAACCGGACGCATATAAGGCAAACCGCGCACGCGCTGGTAGAATTCTTCAGCCCTTGCGACGGTCCCGGCGCTGAATAAAAACTGGCCGCTGCGCGGCCCGCTTTTCACTCGCTCGATGACAATTTCCGTATTCGGAATCACCCAATGCTCGGCGTTGCTACCGGAGAGTCCGCTCAATTGGGCAGCATCCGGAATCTGATCAAGCGGGGGAAGCTGAATCCTGCTCAATGTTTCATACAAGGCGCTAGCCGCCGACAGCCCTGCCTTTCTGCGGGCCGCCGGTGGCACCTCGGTCAAGTCGAGGCACCTTACAACGGGCTCTGCCAGCGAAAAAAGGTGATCGAATTTCGCGCGCGAAGGAGATGGCAGGTAATCCCGGACCAGGTACGCGCCTACGGCGTCCCCGGCATCGAGGAACGTCTGCAACGTGGCGCGCGGGCTCGACAGATCGATGGGTTTGAGAGGATCGATCGTATCCTGTCCCCGGCCGAGCGTGGCAATGAAAAGTGCCACCCACAATATCGCCAGTCGGCGAAGATCGATAGACATACTGAAAGCCCGAACAACCATGTCTTTCCTTTTTATGGTTTCATGGTGTGGAGTCACAAGTCTTTTAAATGCCACGCGAACAGAACGCGGACATTCCTTTTAAGAGTCGATTGGTCCTGGCGGCTAGATCGTTGTTACCTAACGAAGAGCTCTAATCATCCTTAAAGCTGAAGTCTGAGGCAACAAAACCGCTGACTTCCGAGCCAATCTTGGACTACCGCCGCAGGCCAACCCCGCGAGCACCGGCTCCTACGCCGTGAAAACCGGGACCAACACCGCCGCCCACGCCAATCCAATCAATGAATAAGGCGGCTGCTCCACCGCTCTTGGGCATCGTGCCATTTATCAGCTTGTAGTTGTAGACCAAATCCTTCCCCTCGATGACGGGATTGCTGATCTCGACCACGGTCAGCGTGTTGTCGTTGCGCCCAGGCTCATAGACTGAAAGCGTAGCGTTAGGCGGATTGGCGCCGAAATTGTCAGGGCCTTCGCCAGCTTTCCATTCATCCATATAGGCAGGCATTGTCAGATGCCCGGCGATGCGCACCGGGCGATCCGAGAAATAGAGCGTCTGCTGGCCGACATTGGTTAGCCGCAAAGTCTTGCCGTCAGCTTTGAAATCGTCGGCAGTTTGCACGAACATCAGTTGCACCTTGCTCTGATCGGTTTTCTTTTCATCCTCGGCTTTGCTCGTGGTCAGCACCGAGAGAATGACCGCACAGGTAAGCGCGATGAGTGTGTTCAAGTTAGGGTGAGTTTTCATAGTTTGCTTCTATTGTTTCAGGTGTTGTCTAGTTAGTTCCAGGTTGTAGTTGTCGAAACCCGGTTCAATCCGCCACTGGAATCGGTCCATCAGTTTGCAGTTTCTCTTTCTGTAATTGAGCAGAGGAACCGACGTATTTTACGCGCGCGCCCTCGATCTTGCCGTTGAACTTGAACGGCGCCTGGTCGTAGTATTCAAGTCCGACCGGCGAACCGAGGTCGATGCCGAAGTCGAGGCAGTCGTTGGCGGTGAACACCAAGGGCGCACTAACCGGCACCGTGCCGGCAGCCACTTCCCGGCCGTTCACTTTCATCACGATCTTGAGCGGTCCGGCGGGCTTGGGCTCGACGTAGGTTGTCTCGACTTCAATCTTTGTCTTGCCGGCCGGCAGTTTGTCCCTGGCTTTGATGTCGGTGCGCTGAATCTCAAAAAGATTGTATTCATACGACAACACCCCGTCCTTGACGTAGCAGGTGAGGCCGCCGGAGAAACCGCCGAGCGCGTAAAGCACGCCATTCGCATCCGACGGGATTTCCGCATTCACCGTGACCAGGTTGGCTTTGTTGCCCAATGCCGGCGCGGCGACTTCGGGCACGCGCGTGATCGCGCCGGGAAACGTCCAGGAAGTGTAGGGCGGCGTCAGGCGTAGTTCGGGGTGAAGCACCATCACCCAGAGGCCGCCGCCGATGGGCAGCCCCATGTTCTTGGTGAACTCGATCAGGAACAGGTCTTTCTTGTCCGCCAGTTCCGCCGGCATCTTGTCGGCCAGATCGCTAGCCTGCGACCAGTCGTCGTTGAGATTGTAAAGTTCCCACTTGTCCTTGTCCGGCGTCCAGTCCTTGATCCCGGGCGGCAAACCGGGAAGCCACGGTGTGCGCGGGCCGAAAGCCGACGCGATCCAGCCATCATGATAAATGGCGCGGCTGCCGATGATCTCGAAATACTGGGTGTGTTTCACCTCCTTCGCCTTCGCGTCGTCAAACGTGCTGGTGAAACTGACGCCGTCGAACGGGTCCTGCGGAATGCCGTTGACAACGCGCGGCGGCGTGATGCCGACAAGGTCATAGATCGTCGGAACCACATCGTTGACGTGCAGGAACTGGGCACGCGGTACGGCATCGGGCTTGATCTTCGCGGGCCAGCGAACAGCCATCGGATTGCGCGTGCCGCCGAAGTGCGAGGCAATCAGCTTGGTGTATTGATACGGCGCGCTGCCGGCCCAGGCCCAGCCGGCGTGATACATGTTGTCGGTCTTGGGCGTGCCGAGCGCGTCCAAGCCCCCGAGCGAGTCGAGGGCTTTGATCTGCTGTTTCGTCGTCGTCGGAATGCCATTCTGCGCGAGCAACTCGCTGATCGTGCCGTTCTGGCCTTCGGCGGACGCGCCGTTGTCGCCCCAGAGGTAAAGAATGACCGTGTTCTTGCCGTAGCCGAGTTGGTCAACCTCGTCCACAATCCGGCCGACCTGCGCGTCCACGTGTTCGGTGAACCCCGCGAAACATTCCATCAACCGCCGCTGAAACGGTTTCTCGTCGTCGGGGATCGAGTCCCACGACGCCAGTGTGGCCGGACGCGGCGTGAGTTTCGCATCTTTCGGAATCCAACCCAATTCCTTGGCGCGTTTGTAGGCGCGTTCCCGGTAGTTGTCCCAGCCGTCGTCGAACTTGCCTTTGTATTTGTCGGCCCATTCCTTCGGGACTTGATGCGGACCGTGCGACGCGCCACTGGCCCAGTACATGAAAAACGGTTTGTCGGGCGACAGCGCCTTGTGTTGCTCCAACCAATGAATGGCATCATCGGCGAGGTCTTCGCTCAGGTGGTAATACTTATGGCCGCCGGAGGTGTGCGGATGTTCGACGAAAGTCGTGTTGCGCACCAAATTCGGTTCGTACTGCGACGCCTCGCCGGCAAGGAAGCCGTAGAAGTACTCAAAACCGTAGCCGGTCGGCCAGTAGTCAAACGGCCCGGCGGCGGTCGTCTGTTCGGCGGGCGAGTTGTGCCACTTGCCCCAGGCGCCGGTGTGATAGCCGTAATCCTTGAGCACCTCCGCGACGGTCGCGCTGCTCTTCGGGATGACTCCCATGTAACCATCCCAATCATTCGCTAACTCCGTGATCTGGCCGCTGGCGACGCGTTGATGGTTGCGCCCGGTCAGCAACGCCGCGCGCGTTGGCGAACACATCGCCGTCGTATGAAACCGATTGTAGGCGATGCCTTCCTTCGCGATTTTGCTCAAGGTCGGCGTATGAATCTCGCCGCCGAACGTGTCCGTCTGCGCCGGCCCAACATCGTCAATCAGCACGATCAAAATGTTCGGTGCATTCTTCGGCAAGTGACTGGCAGGTGGGAGCGGACGGTAAATGGACTCCTGCATCGTTCGCCCCGCTTTGGAGCCGGAGAGTTTGGGTGGAAACGGAAGAACTTCCTGTGCCGCGAGCGAAACCGGAAACATCGCGCTGAGGGATAGGCAGACCGCTCCATTGATTGTAGTTCCCCTCACGTGTTTCTCCTTTCTCTCCGACAGTCGTTGCAGAATGCTTAGGGGGAGGGTGACGAGGAAGTGGTGGGATTCGCAGACTTAAGCTTCTTAAGAAAGAAGGCCTTGATGTCTGTGAATTCTGCTGCGTGAGAGTTGTTTGGAATCACCCTGGCCCCAGAAGCTTCTACTTGTATTGTTTGATGAAGGGTTCCCAATCTGTCCGTGAGCCAGGCATTGCCTGTGGAATAAACTTGCGAACTATTTGCCATTGTTTTGAGCGCAGAAATCACGATCCCTTTCTGGCTGGGACTAGTGCTGACAGCAAATGCGCGATTAATGCCATTAGACGTACGATACGATTTTACTTTTACCGGGAGACGGTCACTGCCGAGCCCGAGTATGGCCGCGAGTTCCGGGGCTATTGATTCTACAGTGCCTTGCGAAAGCACCCACTCTTCCACTTTGGAAAGTTCGGCCTGGTCAGAATAAGGAGGTGTTTGCGCAGGAGTCTGGGCCATCACTTCGATTGCGGCGATCGAAATGACGAATGCGAACAATGTGGAACGAACCACGGTCGCGATAAAAAACTTCGCCAAGTTCTTTATCATCGGCAACGTGTGGTTGCTAAGTGCCCGCTCGTTGGTCGCTGGCCTTATTGTTTCGCTCATCATTCTACTCGAGGCCCTTGATGTCGGCTTGCGACAACTGCGGCCGCCCGATCTTCACCGTCATCTTTGTTCAAGTTATGGGTTTTCACTGATGCTTTGTTCGTTGCAAGAAGTCACAGCGTTCGCTTAATTGCCAGGCTGTCGCGGTCGAAACCATGCGCGGGCCAGAACTGCAGTTAGGATCACGTGTAGGATAATCGCAGGCCACAACAGCGGCCCGACCCATTCGCCACGGATGCCAAGATACAAAAGGTAAAGAGTGGC
Organism: uncultured Verrucomicrobiae bacterium; assembly: GCA_963807435.1. Classification (GTDB taxonomy): domain Bacteria; phylum Verrucomicrobiota; class Verrucomicrobiia; order Chthoniobacterales; family UBA10450; genus Udaeobacter. The sequence continues at coordinate 142,783 of CAWECA010000009.1, read as the reverse complement.
TAGTATGCTGTACGTCAACATACCGCAGAGCGCAGTACTACCGGGCAGGCACGCAACACCCAACGCGATTAAGGCGATGCCGAGCACGCGCGCTACCGGGACGGAACCTCCGGTCAGTTCCGCGCCAAGCAACAGCCGCCCGGCCAGCGACGGAATAACAATCAACACCGCGCCCGTAGCCGCTTCGGCCACGGCGGCGACAGTCAGCACTTTCTTCATCCAGTTAGTCTTTCGCGCGGGCAACTCTGTCCGCGATGGCCGGAAGCTGCTTGCGATCCGCGTCTGTGTACCTGTACCGGCCCAAGGTCGAAGGTCAGCTTGTCGATCGTACCATTGAACTTGAATGGACAATCGTAGCGGTACTCGATTGCCGCCACCCCGGTGCGCGTGTCCTGACCGATATCGAAGTCCTCGTCTTCCGGGAATTCGATGGGGGTCGAGTTTTCCATCGTCTTCCTGGCAACGGACCGACGGTCCACGAACAACTCGCCGGCCCCACCCTTGCCGAAGCCAGGCCCTTCGTATTTGAAAGTGAATCGAATGGTGTGCTTGCCGGGTTCAAGTTCTGGCCCTTCCCAGGCAGTGCGTTTGAGGTCGAGCAGGTTGTAGAGGAACACGACGTGGCCACGGCCAAAGCCTTCAATGCCTTTGCTCAGAAACAGGCCGTATCCGCCGAACCGTCCCCCCTCGGTCACGATCATGCCTTCCGCCCCACCTTCGGGTATCTCGACCTGCGCCTCGATCGTGTAGTCCTTAGCCATGATGTTGGGGGCGCAGGAAGGCGGGACGCCGGTCAACTCGCCCGAATAGGTGAAGGTCTTTCGCCCAGCCGTCGTGCTTGGACGCGGTGTGAGGAAGCGTGCGAGTGTTGAGTTATCCAGCGGAAAGACATTATATTTCTTCGCTTCGGTGTAGAAGGTGTCCTGCATCTCCTTGAGCTTGTCCGGCATCTTGGCAGCGAGGTCATTCGCTTCCGTGACGTCCTCCTTAAAATTGTAAAGTTCCCATTTGTAACCGGTCATAACATCGGGGGGCGGCTTGGTGTTCAGGTCCCATGGGAGATTCACCGGAGTCGTTACCGCCATCCAGCCGTCATGATAGATGGCGCGATTACCCAGCATCTCAAAGTACTGGGTGGTGTGGCGGGTGGGCGCGCTGGCGTTGGCCTTGTCCCACGTGTAGACCATACTTGTGCCTTCGATGGGGCGCTGCTTGATGCCGTTGATTGTGTCGGGCGCCGAAATGCCTGTCACCTCCAAAATCGTCGGCACAATATCAATAACATGGCAGAACTGGTTGCGGATGCCTCCAAGGTCCGTGATGTGGCCAGGCCATGACATGCAGACGCCCTGTGCCGTGCCGCCGCGATGCGATGCGACCTGCTTCACCCACTTGAATGGCGCGTCGAGCGCCCATGCCCATTCTGCCGCGTAGTGCGGGAAAGTCTTGTCTGATCCCCAAAACTCGTACCAAAGGAACTGATCTTTGACCGGCACAGCAACACCATTGAAGGTGGTGAATTCGTTCGGTGTCCCATTGAGCATCCCCTCGGCGCTCGCGCCGTTATCGCCGCTGATGTAGATGATCAAGGTGTTGTCGATTTGGCCCATGTCCTCGACTGCCTGAATGACGCGGCCTATTTCATAATCGGTGTAGGCGAGATACGCGCCGTAAACGTCCGCTTGCTTGATAAAGAGCTTCTTCTGGTCCCAACTAAGCGAGTCCCACTTGGGCAATTCCTTCGGCCACGGCGTCAGTTGGGCATCGGCGGGCATGATGCCAAGTTTCTTCTGGTTGGCGAAGATGGTATCGCGGATTTTGTTCCAACCACCGTCGAAGAGATGCATGCCGCTAATCTTCTTGATCCACTCCGGCGTCGGATGATGCGGCGCGTGGGTGCCGCCTGGCACGTAATAAACGAAGAACGGCTTCTCGGGCGCGATCTCCTTGAGCTGTTTCATGTATTGGATCGCATCGTCCGCCATCGCCGTGGTCAGATTCCAACCGGAGTGTTCTTGAAACGGATAGATGGCGGTCGTGTTACGGAAAAGGTTCGGCTGCCACTGGCTGGTGTCGCCGCCGACGAAGCCATAGAAATAATCGAAGCCCATCCCGTTTGGCCATTGATTGAAGGGGCCAGCCTGGCTCGCTTGATAGAACGGTGTGTTGTGATCCTTGCCAAACCACGAGGTCGCGTACCCGTTCTCCTTGAGAATCTCACCAATCGTCCCGCAATCCTTGTCTATGACCGAGTCGTAGCCCGGGAATCCCGTCGCTGCCTCGCCGACGACGCCGAAGCCGGCCACGTGATGGTTACGACCCGTGATCAGTGCCGCACGTGTCGGCGAGCAGAGCGACGTGGAATGAAACTGCGTGTAGCGCAGCCCCGCCTTGGCGATCCGATCCAAGGCCGGGGTCGGCACGACGCCACCAAACGTGCTCGGTGCGCCATACCCGCAGTCGTCGGTCATGATCAGCAGTATGTTGGGGGCTTTCCTCGGCGGCACGACAGTCGGCGGCCACCATGGTTTCGACTCCGTTGCTTTTTCCTTGATCACACCACCGAATTTCGGATCAGGCGGCGGCAGTTGTTTGCCATCAATGGTAGTGGTCGCGCTAGGTGAGCCTAGTTCACCAGTAACTTCTTGGGCTCGAACCGAGCCGACCAACGCGACAAGAATGCAAGTGAAGATAGTGTTGAAGAGGATGTGACTGCTTCGTTTCATTGGTGTTGCTAGGATTTGATGTTGCTCGTCTAAATTATCCGACGAATTACGAATTCTGTCGAACCTCAGGTGACTTGCATATGGGACTTTGGGGCCATAGAGGCGCGCAGAACACGGGATAGCGCCGGCCAGGGCGCAGCGGATGCTTTTCGGACGAGGCGAGACCGGGCGGTATCGTCATGAATATCATCAATCGCTTAAGTTCACCTCAAATGCCTGCGCTCCCATGGAAGAAGCAAGCCCTTCGGTTTCGCCGGCAAGGTACATGACCAGGCCGTTGCCGTTGGTCAGCTTGGCATGCATCTTTCCCTCGATCAGGGTGAGTCCCCGGGTCACGCCGTGTAAGTTCCAGAGAAGTTAGAGAGGGCTATTTAGATTATAAACCTTGCCAGTTGCGGAGATTTTTTGGCCGCCTGCTTTACCAACACCGAGACCGGCGATGGTGAAATGATGCCGTCGTCCGTTTTAATACGGAGTGCCCTTTCCGGCTGCAGCCGAACGCCTAGAGGACTTTATGGCAATACCGCCGGCTAAAATAATCCGATGGTGAAGTCGCGGTCACCCCGAAGCTCTCGGGTCAGCCTGCGCGGTTCACAACCGAGACAACGTTTATTCGCGGCCGAGGGCGGCTTTCTTCATGCCCTCTTCCAACTTCTTGATATCCTCGGGTGACAACTGCGGACGGTCGATCTTGATCGTCAGTTTGTTGAACTTGGCGGTCAGCGGGAACGGCGGCTTGTAGTCGGCGTCGTTGATGCCGGTGATCGTGTCCGAGCCAATGTCGAAGCTCTCGTCCCACTGCAGGATGATGGGGAGCGTTTTTTCCATGCGTTTGGTGGCAAATTCCTTGCCGTCCACCTTCAGCGTACCAGTGCCGCCCTTGCCGAGACCGGAGAAGTTGTTGAAAGCAATGGTGCCGAGGCCGAGGCCGTCATATTTGAAGTCAAACACGAGCGTGTGCTGGCCGGGCGCAAGCGCCGCAGGAGCTTCCCACTTGAGCCGCTCAAGGTCGAGCAAATTCCAGCAGAACACCGGCTTGCCTTTGAGCAGGTAGAAACCCCAGCCTGCGAAACGCCCGCCGGAAGTCGCGATCATGCCTTCCGCGCCCCCTTCCGGCACGGTGATGTCGGCTGTGATGGTGTAGGAAGTGTCGAGCAGGTACGGCGCATCGCCTTGCGGAACGCCGGTCATTGGCCGCGTGTAGACCAATTCCGTCCGGCCAGCAGTGAGACTCGGCCGCTGAGCCGCGACTCTGGCTCCCACCGACGCGTTGAGCGGAAAGACCTGATACTTCTTCGCTTCATCGACGAACATTTTCCGCATCTGCGTGACCTTGTCTGGATGCTGCGCGGCGATATCTTCGGACTGGTTCCAACTCTTACTCAAGTCGTAAAGCTGGAACACCTGGTTGTTGAGAGGATCTGTGTTAGCTGCTTCGAATGCCTCCCACGGTGCGCGATTGACCTTGGTACTCAGGAGCCAGCCGTCGTTATAAAGCGCCCATTGGCCCATCATCTCGAAGTATTGGATCTTATGGCGCGAGGCCGCTTTGGCATTCTTCGAGTCGAACGTGTAGGCGAAGCTTGTGCCCTCGATCGGCTTCTGCTTGATGCCGTCCACGTAATCAGGCGCAGAAATACCAGTTACTTCGAGCAGCGTAGGCACAACGTCAATCTCGTGGACGAACTGCTCGCGTAATCCTCCTTTGTCCTTGATGCCTGCCGGCCACGAGATCACCATGTTCTGGTTGATGCCGCCGAAGCGGGAGGCGTTTTGTTTGAACCAGTCGAACGGCGTATCAAAAGCCCATGACCAGCCGGCTGACATGTGGTTGTATGTGAATTCAGTGCCCCAGGCATCGTAGAACTTCATCTGTACGTCGACAGGAACCGTGACGCCGTTGAAAAATGCCACCTCGCTGAACGTGCCCAGCGGACCGCCTTCAGCGCTGGTGCCGTTGTCGCCGTTCTGGTAGATGATCAGCGTGTTGTCGAGCTTGCCCAAGTCCTCAAACGCCTGAACCACACGGCCGATCTCGGAATCGCTATAAGCCACGTAAGCGGCGAACACCTCAACCTGCCGGATGTAAAGCTTCTTCGCCTCGGGCGAGAGCTTGTCCCACGGCGTGAGGATGTCGTTAGGCCATGGCGTCAATTGTTCGTTTTGCGGAATCACGCCGAGCTTCTTTTGGTTCGCGAAGATGCGCTCCCGCAACTTCTCGTAGCCGTCGTCGAAGAGATGCATGGCATGGATCTTGTCCACCCACTCCCCGGTCGGATGATGCGGGGCGTGCGAGGCGCCAGGCACGTAATAGAGAAAGATCGGCTGGCTGGGATCGGTCTGGTGAATCCGGTACATCCAGTCAATGGCGTCGTCGGCCATCGCGGTAACCAGGTTCCAGGTGGGCTCGTTGCCAGTGACCGGCCAGGTTTCCGCCTTGGGATCCGATCGATCCATCTTCAGCGTGCCCTCATGACCATGCCACGGATAGATCTGCGTCGTGTTGCGAAAGAGGTTGGGCCCCCATTGGTTCGCGTCGCCGCCGACGAACCCGTAGAAGTAGTCGAAGCCCATACCCGTAGGCCACTGGGTGAAGGGACCTACCTGGCTTGCCTGATAGGTAGGCGTGTTGTGGTCCTTGCCGAACCAGCTTGTCGCGTAGCCGTTGTCGCGCAAAATGCGGCCGATAGTCGCGCTGTCCATGCCGATGACGCTGTCATAGCCTGGAAAGCCGGTGGCCTGCTCGGCGATCACGCCGAAACCCACTGAGTGATGATTACGTCCCGTGATGAGCGCGGCGCGCGTCGGCGAGCAGAGCGCAGTGGAGAATATGCGGTTGTAGCGCAGCCCGTTTTGCGCGATGCGGTCCATAGTTGGCGTTGGTATCACGCCGCCGAATGTACTAGGCACGCCAAAGCCGGCGTCATCAGTCATGATCAGCAATATATTAGGCGCCCCTTTCGGAGGTACAACGCGCGGTGCCCACCACGCTTTCGATTGGAGCGCGTCCTCCTTGATCACGCCGCCGAATTTCGGGGCAGGCGGAGGGAGTTGTTTACCGCTGATGGTTGTCGTGGCGTCGGGCGAACCGGGCGTGCCGGTGGTCTGAATCTGTTCTGCCCCAAGCGACGTTACGACCATCGCAAGAGCGAGAACTCGGATACTACTGGTAAGAATTTGTTTTAACGGTGTCATAGGGTCCATAGGCGTTAGGCGGGTTTGTGTTTATCTGTCCGAAGAACGCGATTTCTTTCGCGGACTCTTCAATCTACGTCCAGGGGGACAGTCGGAGGGACGGTGGCTTCCTGTTTAAGCGTAATCGTCACCTTATCCAACGCTCCGGTAAAAGGGAAATGGTTTTTGGTTTTGTAATTGTTGGAAACCGGCGTGCCGTTGTCCACACCGACGTCAAAGGATTCGCTGAGTGAAAAGGCGCTGGGAACGGTTTGATCGATGGCACCCTCAGCGACTTTCTTTCCGTTCACATATAATTCGCCTGTGCCTTTCAGGTTTCCGGTTTTGATGAAGTTGAATTTCAAATCCACTTTTCCAGAAGGCAATTCAGGAGAAACGATGGGGTACCGCGCCGTGTTAAAGAAGTTGTACTCGTAATGCAGTTTGTTGTCGGAGATGAACAACGTATAACCGCCATTCAGACCGCCGCAGGCCACGATCACGCCTTCTTCATTGCCGTTCAGGTTGAGGGTGGTCTCGATCGTGTGTGAAACATTCTTCGTCGGGGCAGAAACGGCTTCAGCGATACGCTGCGCCCCTGGCCAGTAATAGGTATAGACACTCTTCTCGCCATAAGTGCGTCTGAACTGCTTGGCGAGGCGTAAGGCGATGTCGTCGTTAAGAGGATAGACATTGTTCCTCCAAGCCTCTTTGTCCCAAAGTTGTTTTAGCTCTTCCAGCTTGTCAGGATGCTTCGCCGCAAGATCCTCACTTTCGGAAAAATCCTCCTTCAGGTTGTACAACTGCCAGACGTCCTTATCGAAAGGAAAGGTGCCGGCGACCACCCAGGGCATGCGATTGCCGTGGATCGTGACTGCTTTCCATCCGTCCTTGTACATCGCGCGGTTGCCCAACTGTTCGTAGATTTGTTGCGTGCGAACTGAAGGCGCGCCGGCATTATTGAACGAATAGACAAGGCTCTTACCGTCGAGCGACATTTGTTTGATGCCATCCTTCTCTTCCATGAATGGAGTGCCAGTGACTTCAAGAGCGGTCGGTATGAGATCGGTGATGTAACAATATTGATGTCTTGTTTCGCCCCTGGCCTTGATCCCTTTGGACCAGGTAACGATCAACGGATCGGCCACGCCGCCTTCGTTCACAATCTGTTTGAAGTACTTGAAAGGGGTGTTACCCGCCAGGGCCCATCCCGCGTGATAATGCGGATAGGTGTCAGGACCGCCCCACTCGGCGTAATGAGGCATATTCTCCTGAAGCGATGTCTGCAATGCATTGAGCACACGTGATTCGTTAAACGTTCCGTTCAATCCGCCCTCGCCGCTCGCACCGTTGTCTGAAGTGAGAATGACCAGGGTGTTATCGTATTGTCCAATCCGTTTGAGCGTCGCGATCAATCGTCCGATCTGGTCATCGGTTTGCGTAAGCATTCCGGCGAAAACTTCCATTTGACGGGCGTACAGTTTTTTCTGTTCCGCGTCCAGGCTGTCCCACGCGGGAATTTCAGGAATGCGTTCGGTCAGCTTGGTGCCTGCCGGAAGAAGTTTCATCTTCGTCTGGTTTTCGAAGATCATTTTGCGCGCCTTGTCCCATCCCATGTCGAATTTGCCCTTGTACATGTCGATGTATTTCTGTTCCACCTGATGCGGCGAATGCATGGCGCTTGGCGCCCAGAACATGAAAAAGGGTTTCTCGGGTGTCACCGAGGCGTGAGAAGTTAAATAATCGATCGCTTTATCCGCAAGGTCGGTGGTCAAATGATATCCCGGTTTGCCCATCCAATTTTCCGTTGGTCGATGATCGGCCCAAAGCAGGGATCGAAAATCATCCGCATCGGCAGCCATGAACCCGTAGAAGTGATCGAAACCCTCCCCGCTGGCCCAATGATGAAATGGTCCGCTTTGGGAAACTTCTGTTAACGGCGTGTGGTCCCATTTTCCAAGCGCGTAAGTGGTAAAGCCGGCGTGCTGAAAATCGTTGACAATGGATTTCGCGCTTTCCGGCGTGATACCGTTGTAGCCGGGGAAACCCATTGCCGTAAGCGCGTGCGAGCCGAAGCCAATCCGGTGGGGATTTCTGGCCGCCATCAACGAGGCGCGCGAAGGCGAGCACAGAGCCGTGGTCTGGAAATTATTGTAGCGAAGACCGTCGGCCGCCAACGCGTCCATGTACGGAGTCCGAATTAACCCGCCGTAACACCCAATTTGCGAATAGCCCACGTCGTCGAGAAGAATAATGAACACGTTGGGCGTGCCCGGCTTTGCCTTCTCTGTCTCTGGATACCACTCTTGTGATTCGACATAACTTCTGCCGATTTTTCCCTTGAATTCCTGCCCATACTTCTGGACGGAATCATCCACCTGTGCGGTCGCAGTAGAAACAGCGATTAGCACAATGGCGGACGCCCATTGTACATTTGTTATGGCTGGCTTCGTTGGTTTCATGAGGTTTTCGTGGTGGTTTTATGTCAGCCGCGGCATTCAACGTGCGCTTTACAACAAAGCGACCTGTAGTTGGAGCGAGGGTGGCTATTGTCTGTCGCGCATCTTCTTTTCGGCAGCCGCCTTCTCCTCGGCGGACACCTGTTTCGGGCCGAGCTTCACCGTGAGCTTGTTCAGCTTGCCGGTAAACGCGAACGGCACTTGATAGTCTTTCTCATCGACTGAAGTGCAGGTATCGATTCCTACGCTGAACGTTTCACTCCATGGGAGGCCACCTCCAAGACTGTGCGCCATCGGATGAGTGTCCATGGCTTTACCGTCGACCTTGAGCGTGCCCGTGCCCCCCTTTCCAAGTCCAGGACCGTCGTACTTCCAATCGAACTCAAGCGTGTGTTTTCCAGGTGGGAGCGCGTCCTTGCCCTGCCATTTCACGATTTCGAGTTGGATCAGGTTCCAAGTAAAAACGGGGTTGCCTTTCAAAAGATAGAAGCCGTAGCCACCGAAGCGACCGCCATCAGTGATCAACATGCCTTCTGCGCCGCCTTGTGGAACCTCGATGTCCGCCGTGATGGTGTACGACCTATCCAGCAGATCCGGCGCACCGCCCGTACCCGGAAACGGCACGTTGCTCAACTCGCCGGAATAAGTGAACAATGTGCGGCCTGCCGTGTAGCTAGGTTTCTCGCCGAAGAACCGCGGGACGCGGGAATCGTCGAGCGGGAACACGTTGTACTTGGCGCCCTCCATGGTGAAGGTTTGCTGCAAATCCCGCAGCTTGTCCGGCATCTCTGATGCGAGGTCCTTGGATTGCGTCCAGTCCTTGGTCAGGTCGGTACAACTCCCACTTGAACCCGTTCATCACGTCCTTGGTCGCGCCGGATATCGTCATGATCCACGGCGCATGAATGGGCGGCGCTGAGGCGATCCAGCCGTCTCGATAAATCGCCCGCGAGCCGAACATCTCGAAATATTGTGTAGTGTGTCGATCCGGCGCGCTGGCCTTATCCCATGTATACACCATGCTGGTGCCTTCGATTGGTTTCTGCGCGATGCCGTTAACCATGTCAGGTGCCGGGATCCCGACCGCTTCGAGAATCGTCGGCACGATGTCGATAACGTGGTGGAACTGATTGCGGATGCCACCTTTCTCCTTGATACGGGCGGGCCATGCCATGCACATGCCGTTGCGGGTGCCGCCAAAGTGCGATGCCACTTCCTTGGTCCACTGGTAGGGAGTGTCGAACGTCCAGGCCCAGCCGACCGCATAGTGCGGGTAAGTCTCGTTCGAACCCCAGACATCGTAGAACTTCATGTTCATTTCCACCGTGGGATCGACACCGTTCAAATCGGCGTACTCGCTATAGACGCCGTTCAGTGTTCCCTCGGGGCTCGCGCCGTTGTCGCCACTGATGTAAATGATCAGGGTGTTATCGAGCTTGCCGATGTCCTGCACCGCCTGAATCACACGATCAATCTCGGAATCGGTGTAGGCGAGGAAGGCCCCATAAACGTCGGCTTCCCGGATATAAAGTTTTTTGGCGTCGTCGGATAAGGTGTCCCATTTCGGAATGGTGTCTGCCCACGCGGTGAGTTGCGCGTCCTGAGGAATCACACCCAGCTTCTTTTGATTGGCATAGATTTGTTGGTGTACCGCTTCATAGCCTTTGTCGAAGAGATGCATGTCGCTGATCTTCTTGATCCATTCCGGCGTCGGATGATGCGGCGCGTGTGTTCCACCGGGCGCGTAGTAGACCATGAACGGCCGGTCGGGCTGGACTTCGTTCAGCATTTTGATGTGTTGAATGGCCTCGTCCGCCATCGCAGTAATTAGATTCCAACCGGGGTGACCGAGATAGGGCTGGATAGGGGTGGTATTGCGGAACAGGTTGCCCGGCGTCCACTGGGTCGTGTCGTCGCCGATGAACCCGTAATAGTAGTCGAAGCCCTTGACCGGCCCGGTCGGCCAATCAGTGAACGGCCCGGCCTGGCTTCCCGCCCATAGCGGCACGTTGTGGTCCTTGCCAAACCACGAAGTGGCGTAACCATTTTGCCGGAGGATTTCGCCGATGGCGACGGCGTCACGCGGGATAACGCTATTGTAACCGGGGTAACCGGTCGCCTGGTCCACAACGACTCCGGTGCCCACAGAATGGTGGTTGTGGCCGGTGAGCAACGCCGCGCGGGTCGGCGAGCAAAGTGCCGTGGTGTGAAATCGCGTGTAACGCAAACCCAATTTCGCCACGCGATCCAGTGCCGGGGTCGGAATCAAGCCGCCGAACGTGCTCGGCGCACTGAAGCCGACATCATCTGTCATAATTAAGAGGACGTTCGGTGCGCCTTTCGGCGGGGTCACCAGTGCCGGCCAATACGGCTTGGACTGATAGGCATTGGGTTGAATATCTCCGTGGAATTGCTGCGGTGGCGGCGGCAGGTATCTGCCGTCAATGGTGGTAGTCGCACCAGGCGAACCCGGTATGCCGGTGGTTTGGATTTGCGCTCGGGCAAGAGACCCAGTCGCTATGGCGATGGCGACGACCAGCATCCCGCCAACGAATGTTTGTTTCGCTGGTTTCATAGCTGTTTGTTTCTGGTTTGTTGTTTTCGGTAAAGAACGCATTTGATCATGCTCACGGATAATTTGTCTATAGGACTTTAGAGCCATGGATGGAAGCGAGTGATTACGTCGTTACAACGACAAGGCGCGGCGAATTGCCACGCCCAAGCGTTATTCTAGCCTTCGGCTTGGAAGCCCCTCAGAAATCTAAACAATCTGAGGGCAGACTGTCTCCAAACTTGTTTCTCTGGACGTGTCGATGGAGCCGGGCCGCCCTCCGGCCCGCAAACAACCGGCTCGATCAATCTGTTAGGTTGACCTCGAACGCCTGCGCTCCCATAGACGACGCCAGGCCTTCGGTCTCGGCGGCGAGATACATGGTCACACCGTTCTGGTTCGTCAGCTTCGCATGCATCTTCCCCTCAATGAGGGTGAGGCCGCGGCTGATCCCGTGATAAGTTCCCGAGAAGTCGGAGAGCCGGTTGAGATTATAAACTTTCCCCGTAGCCGAGATCTTTTGGGCACCCATGCCACCGGCGCCCAGACCAGAAATGGTAAAATGGTGCCGGCCTTGGTAGAAGAGAGTACCCTTTCCGGAGGCAGCTGAGCCATAATAAGCAGCCGACCATTCATGAATGCTCACAGTGGCCGCGGGCTGTGTGCTTGGAGCCTGAGTCATCGAGGCGCATCCGGTGATAAACACGAATGCGACGCTCGCGAAGGCGAAGTTAATGAAGTTGGTTTCCATAGATTTCAGATTTTGATTAACCGGCCTGGGTTGAGTGATCCTACCGTGATCCATCTCAATCAAGGCAATTCTGCCATTCCGGGCAGGCGGTGCCTATAGGACTTTAGGGCAATAAGTTTCAGAGCAGCAAACAAGATTACATCGTTAATATGGTCCCGGCCCTCCCATCGGCCCCCAGGCCCCGAAACCTGCGCCCCAGCCGCCCCAGACACTCCACTCCATCGCCGAATCCTGGTACATCTCGGCGGTTTCCAGATTCTCTGTGGCAAGTTGGTTTGTGGCGCGAAGTTCCTGGTAATGCCGGTACTGCTTGGGTCCACCAACGTAAGCTTGGTTGTGCGCCGGATCCGGGAAGATGTAATAGGTCTTCCCAGCTTTCTGGATCATGGTAACCTTGCCCGGCGGAAGGTTTCCGAGCTTCTGCTGCTGCGCGGCGGTTTTGGGAGTAATCACCTTAAAGCCGGAAGCCACCAGCATGCTCTCTCTGTTCTGCGTGCTTTGTGTGGTGGCACAGCCGGGTAACAATGCTGCACATGCAAGGGCGATACTGGCGAACAAGGTAAGTTTTGCTGATTTCATAGATTATGGTCTTGGTTGTTGATACTGATTAAGAACAGGCTTGTAAACCTGTTGCAATATATCTTTAAAAATTTATTCCGCCCTGAACGAAGGGGCCATTCAATGCGGTTTTATTGGTAAAACCGCCCACGACGTAGTCGTATTTCAAGTAGCGCCATCCCAACTGCGCCCAGAACCATCGGCTTACCTGGCATTCAAGACCGCCTTGAACCTGGTAGCTCCAGTCGGAGCTGTCCACGGGCGTCCTACTAATACTTCGACCCTGCCGCTGGATCGCGAATGCAGAGTCGGAGTTAGCGTCAAACCCGCCTACATCTCCTTCCGCATACAACGATATCGGTTTCCATAGCTTAACTCTTCCAGATGCCCCGATCACCGGATCAACCCAACCGATGGAACCTGAGAAATCCAGCTTCTTGCGGATACCCAGAAGTCGCCGAAGGATGACCAGCCGCGCATCGCCGTTATCGAAAATGCTCAAATCTCCCTCCATATAACTGTAACGCGCACCGGCGAAAAGAGTGAGCACTGCCCTATCGCAATTGATCACTCGATAGCCTAAAAACCCTTCTGCGAATGCGGATTTGAGATGAATATTGGCGTCGGTAAAAAGTAAACCGGGCAAACTTACAGAATCCCCCACTTCAATGTACTGCCCGTCACCAAAGAACTCCCAACGCTTATAGCGAACGTCAGCCGACAGGACGATTGGGACGTGAGTGAAATGCGTGAGCAAGTCACGGAAGCTAACGTCAATTGAGGAAACGACCCCCTTCACTCCGGTATCGCCCGAAATACCCGCCAGCCATCCAGGAGCCCCGATCCGGATCTCGAGTGTCTCGGGCGTTTCGCACCAGGGCTGTACCGGTGGCGGAGCTTCCTTGGAGATGTCGTACGGTTCGGGACCGGCGAAAAGAACAGATCTTGAAAGAATTATCATCGCGAATCCCGCGCCTGCAAAGAAATGCAATTTCATTTTCACAAGCGGATTTTATTGTCGCCCAGGCCCGAATCCGAGAAAAATCATCAATCACTTGATACTGGAGTGCTCCTGATCATCGTCGAGTCAATTCCCGGACGAATTATTCGCCAGAGTCGGCCCGGTTAAAGGTCTTATCTCTCCCCGACCCATGTTACTGCCGAACGAAGCTTAGAAAGTAATCCCGGTGGTGATTTGCGGGCCATGCATGACGGTGTCGAAAAGCAGGCCGTCGTTGTCGTAGTCAACGGCGAGGGCCCGGTAACCGAGCTCAGTAAAGATGTTACGGGTGAGGTTAATACCGATTACCCCTTCGACCTCCCACATCAAATCGGACGCGACGCCGCCTCCGATCTCACCGCGCACAGCGGTGTAAAAGACCTTGTTAAAATTGTACCGGCCACGCAGTCCGACATAGGGATCGAACCAATAATCATCTCGTGATAAGGTTTGACTCAGGCTTTTGTTCAAGCGTACTGCGAGCTGATTCGCGATTTGCGCCTTTGCCGCATCAACTACTCTGTCTACAGCGGCCCGTCGGGCGACGCCCCTCTCCACGAGCGCATCCACGCGTGCCCGTAGCTCAGCTTTTTTTAGCTCGATAAAATTCTCGACCCGTTGAGCAATCTCTTTACGTATGCGCCCGCCCAACGGACCGATCGGAATGTCTGGCCTACTTTCGTGGCGGTCTAACGCGTTACCGATCCGGTTGACAATATCTGCCTTGATGGTGCTCTTGAGCGCTTCAACAAATTCGCTGTTGGAAATATCCTGATCCAATCGGCTACGCAAATCGTCGGCGATGTTGTTTACAAATCGTTGGCTTGCCTGCTGAATGGCGATTGGGTCGGAATGTAGTTCGAGCCGTTCGTATATATTCGTGTAATGGGTGCCCGCGGCGAGATCGAGCGATCCGCGCGGCTGGTTGATGAGCCGCCAGCTCAAAGCGCCGTCAACCAGGGTTTCGTTCACTACTTCGTGGATGTTGTTGATCAGCCTGTTTACTTGTGCGCCATCAGAAAGACCTATGTAGATTACTTCACCGTATATTCCAAACGGGCCTTTTTGCGCTTCAGTACGCATCGCGAAAATCATGTCGAGATGCTGCAGAATTTGGTCGAAGCCGACATCGATATCTGCATTGACCCCGCGGACTCCGATCGTGCCGCCCAACCCCGCCATCCAGCCAGGCGCCGCGATGGTAAACTGCCACGGTTCGCTCTGTGTAATCGTTGGCGGCGCAGTTTCCTTTGGCTGCAGTTCCAGCACGCCCGCCACCAGCCGGTCGGTGACGGCGAAAACTGCAACGACCAGCAGAAATAATTTAGGTTTCACGAGGTCGATTTTATGGTCGCCGGCGATTGAATCGAGAAAAATTTCGGGCTGAGTATTAGTCGCGCTTTATGAGCTTGGAATTCGTATTCAGACATGTCGCAATCAAAAAAATCGGCCTCCGTAGAGGAGGCCGACTCAACAACTTAAGACCGAGATTGCTCGGTATCAGTGGAAAAAGAAGCGGACACCCGCGCCTACCAACTGTTGGCCCAGAGCGCGATTTTGGTCGGTATCGATTTGGGTGCTCTGATAATTGAGGTATTTATACTCGATGAACGCGGCCCACTGGGGACTGAAAAAGTAATCGGCACCGGCAACCACATCGAAGGCCAGGTCTGCGTGACTTGCTCCGCCACCAGTGTTGATAGGGACATTGCCAGTTGTGGGGTCATTAACCTCGACCCCCGCAGATTCGGCATAGTAAATGCCGACTCCCGCACCGAGATACGGCTGGAACTTTTGGTTTCCAGGTGCGAATCGCAAAATGAAGTTCGCCATGAACGCGCCCGTATTGATCCAAGTGGTCGCGTTGCGCTGCGCCAACACGTTGCCGAACGGATCGTTTAGCGTGAAGTCAGCACCACCGCGAAAGCCATTGTAAAAGAAGTCGCCTTCAATCGTTGGACGAACTACACCCGTGCCAAAGACGTAACCGAGTTTGATGCCGCCGAAGAAACCGACGTCATTCTTCGGCGAGACGTCCAGAGTGTCTCCGAAGCCAATTCGAGCTGGATCATCTTGCGTAAACGTTCTGTCTCCACCGCGGTTTTGATAGACATTGGCTCCCATGTCGATCGCACCGTAGAAGCCGAGTCCATACATTGGCGGTGGCGGCGGTGGAGCGACCTGCTTGTACGTCTCTGTCCCGGCAAACGCCGAAGAGGTTACCAATCCAAACAGGACTGATGCTGAAATTGAGAATTTTTTCATGTTAAGGCATTTCATTGGTTTCTTGCGGTGCACCCAATACGGGGAACACCGATGATGTCAAGAGAAAGTAGCTGTTGTGAAATTGTTCGGATCTGTCGCCACAAGATGCAGCCAAAGTAAAATTGAGTCTATAGGACTTTAGTCGTAGGGCTTTGGCGCTAGGAAGTTGTTCCCGCGTCAGCAACTGCCTGGTCAATCGCGACGAAATCAAACCAACTAGCGTTGTCGGTATCTGTGCCGGAGGCGGGTAGACTAAGGGCGTCGGCGGCTTCTGTTTCTTGATCTTGCTCGCGTCGCTGAATTCCGTTTTTGGGCCGATAGTCCCACCGCATCCGAGATTGTGCGGTATTGTTGCGGGCGCGTTTGCAGCGTGCTCGACCCAGTTTATCACGTTTGAGCTGCGCGGTGATTGCTAGGTCCGCCAGAACGCCAGTCACACCGAGCAACGCGACCATTGCCAGGTGGAAGTCGTGTTCGAACAAATACGTCCCAGTCGCGCCAGCAAATATCCCAGCAACCACGTACGAGAAAATAGGTCGGGTCTGCTGTGTCCTGGTTCGCACCTCGTCTGAATGATATTTTGACAGGCAGATTTTCAATTCATGCGGTGAGCGACGCTAACGAATCAGATACCCCGCGTGCGTAAATGAAGTCCGACTTTGGTGGCACCTGCTGCCCGAAGCTATTTGCCGGCATCGGCCACAGCCTCGACTCCGGCTAGGAGCTGGCTACTCTCGGCGCCCTTGAGAAAAAAAGCAGACGCGCCTGCGTTCATCGCCATGAGGCGAGTTGACGGATCGTCTTTGCTGGTGAGGACAATGACTCGTGTCGACGGCGACACGCGCCGCAGTCGCGATTGAACTTCCAGTCCATTCATCTCCGGCATCAGGATGTCGATCACGGCGACGTCAGGGCAGTGCATCGCGGCCTGCTCCAAAAATGCAAGCGGATCTGTAAAGGTTTCCACCCTCCAACCCGCCGAGTCCAGAAGCCGGCCCATGGATTTGAGGATCGACGAATCATCATCCAGCAGATACACAGCCACAGTTTCTTTGTTAAGAGCGACCATTGTTAATCTCTCTCCTACAATCGAAATCGCATCCCGATGGCTGCATAGTTTTGCAATACATCGAAACAGAATGCAGGGTTAGCGGCGGAACATCCGGCATCCGACCAAGTTAGGGTCTCCGATTAGTGAAACGCAATCAGACCTTAGTCCCGGGTCTCGCGACGGGAGGCACTTGTGCTTTTTGCAGAACTCCCATGAGCTCGGCAACGGAGGTAATTCCCAGCTTCCGCATCACATGAGCACGATGGGTTTTGACTGTCTTTTCAGCCATTCTAAGCTCACTGCCGATTTGCTTATTGAGCAGTCCCGTGGCTACAAGTTGCATCACCTCATATTCGCGTGGTGTTAATCGATCGAGTAACGCGCGTGCATGATTTTTCTCGGAACTGCGCTGGCGCTGTGTGGCGGAGCGAGCGAGAGCGCGTTCGACGCTCTCCAACAATTGCGCCGGTCTGAAAGGCTTTGGGAGAAAATCGACGGCGCCCGCCTTCATTGCCTGCGCGCACATCGGGACGTCGCCGTGAGCAGTTATAAAGACGAGTTGCTCTTCGCGGCCGCCTTCAATGAGAGCTTTTTGCAGGTCGATTCCGTTCAGTCCGGGCATTCTCACGTCGACAATGACACATGAAGGTCCGGAATGAGCTGAACGCGACAGAAATTCGGAAGCAAACTCAAAGACTTCCGTGTTGTAATGAGCCGCGTCTAGCAACCGCTTCAGACTTTTCCGCATCGACTGATCATCATCGATGACGAACACCATTGCCGCTGACGTCATCATTGTGGCATTGCTTCCCTGGTTGGCAGACGGAAATGAAAACGCGCTCCGCCCCCCTCGGCGTTTTCGGCTGCAATGCTTCCGCCATGTGCGTCAATTATCGAGCGCACGATGGCAAGACCCATTCCAAGGCCTTCTTCCTTGGTGGTGAAGAATTGCTCGAAAAGCCGCTCACGCGTTGCCTCCGAAATCCCGGTGCCATAGTCACGCACGGCGACGCAGATTGTGCTGTCGCCATTGGAGCTTGTGGCGACCTCCACGATCCGGCGGCTGGGCGGCGTCTCTCGCATCGCATCGAAAGCGTTGCGCACGAGATTAATCAGCACCTGCTGAATCTGGGTGGGATCGCCTTCAATGACAGGTAGATCTCGCGCAAGGAAAATTTCCATCTTGCAGAACTGTGATGCGGCGTCCGGCTGAACCATGTGCATGACGGCGTTCACCACATCATTCAAATTTATCGGACCGCGAATCGCGCTGCCTTTCTTAATCGCGCTCCGCACAGTGCGCATGATATCATAGGCGCGGTGCCCATCTTCCACGACATCGGTAAGAATTTCCTGCAATCGTTTCTGGTCGAGCCTGCCCTGCTCGAGATATCGCATCGCGGCAGTGGCATTATTCACGATGGCCGCCAGCGGTTGATTTAACTCGTGGGCGAGAGATGCAGTCATCTCGCCAAGCAGGCTGGCGCGACCGAAAAGTTCTACCTGTTCCCGACTGCGTCGCGTTTCCTCTTCCGCAGCGAGGCGCGCCGAGATATCGACAACATTCGCCAAAACAACAAGTCCCCGCGGGGTCTGAATCGGGTTCAAGCCAATTTCGACTGGAAATTCGCTGCCGTCTTTTCGGCAAGCGAATAATTCCCGGCCTGCGCCCATCATCCGCGCCTCGGGCGCAGTGAAAAAGTTTCCGCGGTTGCCAACATGCGCGCGTGCGAAGCGTTCCGGCACTAGGATATCAACCATTTTGCCAATGAGCTCGTCACGCGTATAGCCGAATAGATTTTCGACGTGAGCATTAACGAGTAAGATCCGGCCCCGATTGTCCACCAGCACTGTCCCGCTGGGCGAAGATTCCGTCGCCAATTGAAAGAGTTCCTGGGCCTGCTTACGCTCCGTGATATCCATTGATACGCCCAGAAGCCGCATTGACTTGCCGTCCCCATCGGGGAGACACCGCGCGCGTCCCCCGATCCAGCGGATCGTCCCATCTGACAGAACGATGCGATATTCAGTTTCGTAGCCGGCTTGAGTCTGTATTGCTTGCCGCATTACCTGATCGCGCGCCTCCCGATCCTCCCCATGCACGCGCCCCTGGAATTCAGCGTACGTGATATCACCTGTTGGTGGGAATTGAAACAGCTCACGAATCTTATCGGAGACCCAGATTCGTCCGGTGGTCGGATCGAATTCCCACACTCCGAGCTGAGCGGCGTCGGCTGCAAGCGTGACGCGTTCTTCGAATTCGCGGAGCCCGGTTTCGCTCGCGCGCAACTGCCGGGCAAGCGTCGCTGCACGAACCACATCATAGCTCAACTCACAGGCCATCACTGCCACCAGACATTGAAAAAATAAGCTCACAGTGAGCGGCATCGCGATGATTTCCCAAGTCACTGCCATTGCCTGCGCACTCGCCAGAACGGCGAAGAATACAATGCTACCTCCGACGACCACTGCCTGTCGCCGGTCGCCACGTCGCCAGACAGTAATCGTGGCATCGATCACGAAGATCACCAGCAGCAGCAAGCTTAACTGGGCCACAAGCATCCAGGGATTCGGAATGCCGGTCGCGACTGAAACCGATTCTCCGAGGAAGGAGACATGGCGAAGCGAAGTCATCCGCCAGTAATTAAGATTCGGCGAGAAAACGAAATTGAGGACTAACGACAACGTACGCAGGCCGATCACCGCCCACGCCAGCCATCGTCGACCGGCCCGCAGGTAAAGACGCACAAAGGCAACGAGCGACACGATCACTATCCACGCCGGAACGTGAATCCACCGTGCCACCGTGCCGAATTGTTCGGGCGTTTCAGCGCGCATCAACGCCAACTCCAGCGCTGCAAATGTTGCAACCGCGACTGCCAGAACTGAGAAAGCCAAATTTGCTCGCGCCGCCCGGTCTTTCCACCAGACAACGAACTGAACGAACGCAAGCGTAAGGCACGCGCCGATGCCGACAGACCAGATAACGGTGACCCAGCTCATGGTTCGCTGCGAAATTTCTCGTGACGTTTATATCATGGCAGCTGGCCCAGAAAAACTCTTAATAGTTCCAACCGACATCCCGCGTGGCTCTTACCGGGCGGAGAAGCGCATGCCAACGATTTTAAGCAATGAATCACATAAACTTTCACCGATTAATCGAAATCAGAACGTAATTTCCTGCCCAGCCATTGGACCTTAAGTCCTATTCACCAAGGGCGCGCTTTGTGCGACCCTTACCCCGAATCCGCTGTACCTGATATTGCCAAGGAGTGAATGTCATGAAAACAAAGGAGATCATCAAAACAGCCCGCGAATTGGCGAAGCCGTTCCGCGTTACCAAAGGCAAGGATTTTCGTCTCAAGGATGTCAATCCCGACGACATACTTGGATTTACCAAGGAGGCTGACAAAACGAGGGCGCAAGAGGCCTTGGCTACTGGCGTCTCGGCGCTGGCCGAACTGCAGGACAAACTATATGCTCAGGACAAGTGGGCAGTGCTCCTGATCTTTCAGGCAATGGACGCAGCCGGCAAGGATGGCGTCATCAAACATGTCATGTCTGGAGTCAATCCGCAGGGTTGCCAGGTGTATTCGTTCAAGTCGCCATCAGCCGAAGATCTCGATCACGATTACCTCTGGCGCTGCATGAAATGTCTTCCCAACCGGGGACATATTGGAATTTTTAATCGCAGTTACTATGAAGAAGTGCTCGTAGTCCGGGTGCACCCGGAATTTCTGGCAAAGCAAAAGCTGCCTCCAAAACTCGCGGGCAAAAAGATTTGGGAAGATCGCTTCGAAGATATCCGTAATTTCGAGCAATACCTCGCCAGGAACGGTGTGGTGGTGCGAAAATTCTTTCTCCACGTTTCAAAAAAGGAACAGAAAAAGCGATTCCTCGAACGCATCGATGATCCCAAAAAGAATTGGAAGTTTTCATCTAATGACGCCAATGAGCGCGACTTCTGGGATGATTATATGGAAGCGTACGAAGAAATGATCCGGGAGACAGCAACGAAAGAAGCGCCGTGGTACGTGGTGCCGGCAGACAATAAATGGTTCACTCGCGTCGTTGTGGCTGCGGCGGTAATCGACGCCCTTACCGATCTCGATCTACGCTACCCCGAGGTTGGCGAAGGAAAACTCAAAGAGCTCGCCGCGGCTAAGAAAAAGTTGCTGAGCAAATAGCGTCCGGCCAATCTCGAACAGGGGGAGGAGTTCGACTCTGCAGCGTAGGCCTAAAGTCCAATACCCGGGTGATGCCCTTTGGAGCAAACTTGTGCGTTCGGAAAGCAGAGAATAGGCAAACCTACCACCGCGACTCGCGTGTCTCGACAAAACCAATTGGGCAACATATATACGCGGTGAATATGAAGCGTGAACCTCAAGACGCAATGATCCAATCCACCGATAGCGCACGCCGTCTTCGCGGCAGACGCTTCATTCTATTGATTGCTTTAACGTTCCTGGCACTACCGTCGCGCGCGCACGCCTCCCTCTTCCACGGCGAAACGCTCGACTCCATCGCCAACGGCATCTCGTGGTTCGTGCTCATCATCGCGCCGATCATCGGGATCACCGTTTTCTGGCTCGTCCACATCCTGCCGGAAAAAATCGCTCATAAGAAAAAACATCCGCAGACCAAGGCGATTCAATGCCTCTGTCTGCTTTCGCTCGCCTTCGGCGGGCTGCTCTGGCCGATCGCGTGGCTCTGGGCTTACTCGAAACCGGTGCTGCACAAGCTCGCCTACGGCACTGACGTGGATGAATCGCTCGGCCACATGAAAGAGGAGGTAGCGAAGGAAGAGAACGAAGTCGAAAGACTTCGCGCCCGCGTCGCCGAACTCGAAACGAAACTCAGCCCGAGAGGAGGGAATGCGTAATGGAAATTATCCTTCTCGGCATCTACTCGTTCTTCGTCTGGCTGATCTTCTTCAAGAAGAAGTGGCTCCCGTGGAACATTACCAGCCAGGTCATCGTGGTCACGATTCCGGTCATCATGCTGGCGATCATCATCCTCTTCATGAACATCGTCGCGCCTTCGGCGGGTGAAGTGCGGGCGATGAATTACGTCATCCCGGTCGTGCCCCGTGTGACCGGGCAGGTCACCGAAGTGCCGATCGAGCCGAACCGGCCGATCAAGAAAGGCGATGTGCTTTTCAAGATCGACCCGGTGCCCTTCGATGCGGCGGTGAAAGCCGCCGAAGCCACGCTACGGGGAGCGAATGATCAACTCAACAACGCCGCGAACAAAAAAGCCGCGCTGACGCCGCGGATCGATCTGGCGAAAAAGCGCGTCGAGCAATTCACGCAACTCTCCGCGACTGGGGCCGGGAGGCGGGCCGATCTCGAACAGGCCCAAAGCGACCTTGGAAATCTCGAAAGCGAATTCCTCGCTGCCGACGCCACTGAATCGCAGGCCAAAGCGCAGATTAGCAAGTCAGAAGCGGATCTTATTAATGCGAAATTCGACCTCGATGGCACGACGTACCTCGCGCCGGCCAACGGCCGCGTGGCAAATCTCGCGCTGCGTCCCGGCGTGCGCGCCAGCCAGCTAATATTCCAGCCGGTGATGAGTTTCATCGAGGAGGACGATCCCTGGGTGCTGGCTTTTTTCCGCCAGAACGAACTGCGCTACGTGGAGCCGGGCAACGAGGCGGAAATTTTTATGGAGGTGTATCCGGGCCGCATCATCAAGTGCAAGGTCGACTCCATCCTGTGGGCCACGGCGCAAGGCCAGATGCCGATCAGCGGCAATCTACCGAACACGCAGGAGATAGCGGCGCCGGAACAGCGCATCGCTGTGCGGCTGCTCGTCGACGGCAAAGACAAGGGCGTTTTCCTGGCCGCCGGCGCACGTGGCCACGGCGCGATTTACACCGAGCACGTAAAATTTCTGCACATCATCCGCAAAGTCTTCGTTCGCGTCTCAGCCAAGCTGGACTGGTTCGTTGCGAAGCTTCACTAGCCGCGCGTGATGAAAACTCAGATCCTTCTCGGTACCGCTGCATGCCTAACACTTGCCGGTTGCGCGATTAAGCAGCCGCCCTTTGGACTAGGTATCATGCCTGAATCGACTCGGGCGAAAATCCCGGGGAATTGGGCGGGCCCGCATCGCAGCGGCGCCGTTGTGCCGAACTGGATCCGCACTTTCGGCGACCCGGAACTGACCGCGCTCGTTGCGGACGCCGTGGAGCGGAATCCCGATCTCAAGGCCGCTGCGGCGCGGGTGGAGGCATCGCGCGCTGCCGTGCGCATCGCTGCAGCTTCGCTTTACCCACGGATCGCGATGAAGGGACTGGGCGAGCGCCAGGGGCAGAGACTTAATGGCGACCTCGGTCGCGGCATCAACCCGCCGGACTTCGGGAGCTCGGGTGTTGAAAGTAGTGGCGGCGCCGGCCTCGACACCAGCGTGGATGAAACATCCCAGCGTTGGGTGTATGGCCTCGCTGCTGGCGCCGCGTGGGAGGCCGACGTCTGGGGCCGCATTCGCTCGAAAAAAGCTGCCGCGAAGGCTGAAAGCGCCGCGCTGGAAGCCGACTATGAATTTGCCCGGCAATCGCTCGCCGCTGCCGTCGCGCGCGCGTACTTCACTACCATCGAGGCGGCGCAACAGGAAGCCAACGCACAGGAAACGCTCGATCTCTACCAGGAGTATTCGAAGCTCACCGACGTGCGCAAACAGCAGGGGTTCGCGAGCGACTTTGATGTGGCGCAGATCAGGTCGCGTACCGCCAGCGCGGAGGATGCACTCTATACCGCGCAGGCATCCCGGGCGCAGTCGATCCGCGCAATCGAGGTCGTGACCAGCCGCTATCCCGCCGGCAGGTTTGACGTGCGACGTTCCTTTCCCGGGCAACCGAGAGGCGTGCCCGCCGGTTTGCCTTCGCAAATTCTCGAACGCCGGCCCGACCTCATCGCCGCCGAACGCCGTTTCGCTGCCGCGTTTCATCGGGTGAACGAGGCTCGCACCGCGCGTTTGCCACGCTTTGCGATCAGTGCCGCGAGCGGACTCGGAACCGCCCAGCTGGACTCGGTCGGCACGCTCAATGCCCTCGTCTGGAGTTTCGCAGCCGGAGTTACTCAACCGATTTTCTTCGGTGGTGAACTCCAGGCTGCGCAAGACCTTCGCACTGCCGAACAAAAAGCCGCCGCCGCAAGCTATGTCGGCTCCGCGTTGCGCGCCTTCGAAGATGTAGAGGACGCTCTCGCCGGCGATTACTATCTGCGTAAACGCGAAGGCGCGCTGGGCGACGCGGTTTCGAGCAGCGCCGACTCTATTAAATTCGGCAGGCAGCAGCTCGACCAAGGCCAGATCGACATGTTCACGGTGTTGCGTCTCACCGGAGAAAGCCTCGCTGCAAAAGTCCAATTCACACAAGTCCGAGCCTCCCGACTCCGCGAGCGCGTAAACCTGTACCTGGCCCTAGGCGGCGATTTCAAAGGAACCGGCGCGCCGGAAAAATAAGCACGACACTTCTTATGCCATTCGAAAAATTTGACCTTGAGAACCTTGACAAAGAGCGCCGCAAAGCGATCGCGAAATCTGTTAGAACGACCAGCGTTGAAGAGCTCAAGAAGATCGGCGAAGAGATCTTCCCGTCCGCCGATGATCCGTGGCGGGAGGCTTTCTTGCGATTCATCGCCGAAAACGCTGGCGCCACGTTTCATTACGCAGTGACAAGCGACGGCGTTCACGTCGTTTATTGCCGTGACAAAGACAAAGGTATGTGGTTCTTGCCCGGCACCGGCAAGGGACCATTGCAAGCGACAGGCCGGAAAATCATGACTGAAATAATCCAGGGAGGTCATTGAATCTCGTGCAGCCACCCGAGGTAGAAGGCCGTTCTCATGCGAACAATCACTAACAATTATCGAGACGCGCAGATTTTGAATCTTGGCTGGGGTGGCGAAAAGGGACCTTATCTTGTGACTCAAACGGGTGTATCGCCGCGCGCCGAAATTCCCCAAACCCATATGTATGTGCTCCGTCCGGATGGACAATGGGTGGACTTCAATGCCTATGTTTGCCAGGGCAAACCGGAAGCCATGGACGAGATTGTCTTCTCCACCACGGCGGAAGTGATGGAGACATTCGCCAAATTGACCGGGCGGCCGCAGGTGCTTGATCTGCCAGTCGATAAGGCGGGACTTGAGGCGTGGCTTGCTCGTCAAAAGGGCAGCGACCCGATGCAGGCGGCTCAAGCGTGGGCGTCTCAATACAAGAAACGTCACCGGTAGGCGCAACAATGCGTCGCTAACCAAGCAGCCATTATGAAAACAAAGAAAATCATCGAAGCAGCCCGCAGATTGTCCAAGCCGTACCGCGTCAGGAGCGGAAAAGAATTCCGATTGAAGGATGTCGATCCGGGCGACACGGGTGAACTCAAATCCGAGGACAAGCCGCGCGCGAAGGAGGCGCTGCAGACCGGTGTGGGTGCGCTCGCGGAATTACAGGACATGCTTTACGGGCAGGATCGCTGGTCGTTGCTTCTTATCTTTCAGGCGATGGATGCGGCGGGGAAGGACGGGACGATTAAGCACGTGATGTCGGGTGTGAATCCGCAGGGGTGCCAGGTGTCGTCGTTCAAGGGACCGACCAGCGTGGATCTCGATCACGATTATCTCTGGCGCTGCATCAAGGAGCTGCCGGAGCGCGGTCGCATCGGGATTTTCAACCGCAGCTACTACGAAGAAACGCTCGTAGTGCGGGTGCATCCCGAGTTTCTCGCCGGGCAGAAGCTGCCCGAACGGTGTGTAACGAAGCGCATCTGGGACGAGCGATTTCAGGACATCCGCGCGTTCGAGCGTTACCTCACGCGCAACGGCACGATCGTGCGCAAATTTTTCCTGCACGTCTCGAAGAAGGAGCAGCAGAAGCGTTTTCTCGAACGGCTCGATCTGCCGGAGAAGAATTGGAAATTCTCGGCCAACGACGCGAAGGAGCGTGGATTCTGGAACGACTACATGGATGCCTACGAAGAAACAATCCGGGAGACGGCGACGGAAGATTCGCCGTGGTATGTGGTGCCGGCGGATAACAAGTGGTTCACGCGCGTGATCGTGGCCGCGGCGGTGATCGATGCGCTGGCATCGCTGGATTTGTGCTACCCGAAAGTCAGCGCCGCGAAGGCCAAGCAACTTGCCGAAGCGAGAAAGGCTCTGCTCGCGAGTAAATGAGCGCAACGGTCGCGAGTGACGATGCGCCCCCTCGCCTGAGCCGCTGGTCCGGAATCATACCGGCTGTGCGTTGGTTGCGGGACTACAAGCCCGCCTGGTTTCGTGCTGACCTGGTCGCAGGCATCACGCTGGCGGCCTATCTTTTGCCCGCGGGGTTGGGGGACGCGTCGCTGGCCAACCTGCCTCCCCAAGCCGGACTCTACGCCTGCCTGTTTGGTGGGCTCGTCTTCTGGCTGTTCTGCAGCTCACGGCACACGGTCATTACGGTCACGTCCGCCATCTCGCTGCTTGTCGGCGCGTCGTTAGGCGAAATTGCAGGCGGCGACACGAGCCGGTTCAGCGCGATGGCGGCGGGTACGGCCGTGCTCGTGGCGCTAATCGCCTTCGTCGCCTGGCTGGTCAAGGCTGGCTCGATCGTCAACTTCATCTCCGAGAGCGTGATGACCGGGTTCAAGTGTGGCGTGGCGCTTTTCCTCGCCAGCACGCAGTTGCCCAAGTTGTTTGGCATCCACGGCGCACACGGCAATTTCTGGGAGAACAGCGGCAACTTCCTCAAGCACCTGGGCGAAACCAATCCCACGTCGCTCACGATTGGCGGCGCCGCTCTAATAGTGCTCATACTCGGGAAGATTTTCCTTAAGAACAAGCCCGTGGCGTTGTTCGTGGTGCTGGGCGGCATTCTGGCTTCGGGCTGGCTCGGCTTGGAAGCTCGCGGAGTGAAGCTGCTGGGCGAAGTGCCGCAAGGATTGCCGGCCCTCGGGCTCCCCGCGATTCACTTCGCGGATTGGGACGAATTATTGCCGCTGGCGTTCGCCTGTTTTCTGCTTGGCGCGGTGGAGACGGCTGCGATCGGTCGCATGTTCACGGCCAAACATGGCGGTCGGCTTGATGCGAACCAGGAATTTCTCGCACTCGCTGCGTCCAATCTTGCTGCCGGACTGGGTCGCGGTTTTCCAGTGAGCGGCGGCATGTCGCAATCGCTCGTCAACGAGGGTGGGGGCGCGCGCACGCCGCTGTCAGGCGCGTTCGCCGCGGGGATCATTCTGGTGGTGGTGCTTTTCTTCTCGCACCTACTGGCGGCGTTGCCCCAGCCGGTGTTGGCGGCCGTTGTTTTGGTTGCTGTGGCCGGCCTGTTCAAGGTGTCTGCGCTCAAACATCTCTGGCGCAGCGATCGCACCGAATTCGTCGTCGCTATGGCGGCCATCGTGGGCGTGCTCGGGCAGGGCCTGCTGCGCGGAGTAATGATCGGCGCGATCATCTCGTTAGTCCTGCTGATCCGCCGCGCGTCGCGGCCGCACGTTGCCGTTCTCGGGCGCGTCCCCGGAACGCGGCGATTCTCTGATCACGAGCGCCATCCGGACAATGAACTAATTCACGGCGTACTAATCTTCCGCCCTGAGTCGGGGCTGATGTATTTCAATATGGATCACGTGCGCGACAGAATTGTAGATCGGGTCCGCGCTGAAACCACGCCGCCCAAGCTGGTAGTGCTGGATCTTTCCGCTGCGCCGCGGGTAGACATGCACAGCGCACAAATGCTGGGGAGCATGGCGGACGAACTCACCGCGAGTGGCATCCGTGTGCAGGCCGTGGAAGCGCGCTCCTCGGTGCGCGAGCGGTTGCGTGGCGAGGGGGTGAACGACAAGCTTGGGGGCATCAACCGCTTCACCTCCGTGGCCGATGCACTCGAGGCATTCCAATCATTCATTCGACCTGCGCGTTGAAATTTTTTCGATGCGACCAGCGTGCTGAGGCGCGGGCAGGGTTCGAGGGGAACACCGGACAAACCTATGAAACAACTGTTCAAAGAGATTCGTCATAACCCGCTGCTCTGGTTGTTGGCGTTTGTGCCCGTGGTGTTAGTAGCCGCGAAGCTCAAGCCTGAAGCGCACACGCTGCTTTTCGTGCTGTCTGTCCTGGCCATTGTACCACTGGCGGCCTTGCTGAGTCACGCCACCGAATCGGTCGCGGCCAAGACGGGCGATGCGGTGGGCGGCCTGCTCAATGCCACGCTGGGCAACCTGACTGAACTGGTCATAGCGCTGGCCGCCTTGCGCGCAGGGCAGTACATGCTGGTGAAGGCATCCATTGCCGGCGCGATTGTCACAAACACGCTGTTCGTGTTGGGCGCGTCATTCTTCCTCGGCGGCCTCAAGTACCACGTACAGGAATACAACCGGGTCAGCGCACGCGTGCAAGCGGGTCTGCTCTTTCTGGCCACGATCGCGCTGTTGATTCCTTCGGCGATCTCGCAAGCCGACTCGGCGGCAGGGACGGCGTTCACTCACAAGTTGAGCGCGGGACTCGCGGTATTGCTCATCCTGGCCTACGGACTAGGCATGCTGTTTTCGCTCAAGACGCATCGCGAGTTGTTTGCCAGCGCGGAAGGCGGAGAGGCCGGCGAAGCGCCTTGGCCCATCGGCCTGGCCCTGGCCACGCTGGCAGGCGTTACGTTGCTGGTCGCGCTGGTGAGCGAGATTTTTGTCGAGTCAGTTCAGAAAGCGGCGGAAGCGTTTGGGATGACGCCTGCCTTTGTCGGTTTCATCGTCGTGGCGCTAGTCGGAGGCGCGGCGGAAATGGGATCGGCGTTTTCGGGCGCACGCAAGAACCGCCTCGACCTGAGCGTTGGCATCGCCTTGGGCAGCGCGTCCCAAATCGCGCTCTTTGTCGCGCCCGTGCTAGTGCTCGTTAGCTATTTCATCGGCCCCGCGCCGATGGACCTGCAATTCTGGCCGGGCGCAGTAGTGATGATATTCTTTGCCACGATGACCGCGTCGCTGGTTACGAACAGCGGGCGATCGGCGTGGTTCGTCGGGGTGTTGATGCTCATGGTGTATCTGATTTTCGCGATGACGCTTTACCTTTTGCCGCCCCGATCTTAGTGAAGGAAACCATTTAGCGAACATAGCTGACAATCCAACGTACCAAGTCCCATGTCGGACTTACACATTAAATCTTCGTCCGCCAAAATTTCACGAGGCCAGCCGTCGATTGTGCTCTAGGAACATTAAACGACGCGATGATCGCAAAGCTTTTAATTGCCTCGGCACTTGTTGCCATCACAGTAGTAATTCACGCCGCGGGCCTTGGGGCACTGTTACACCGATTAGTGCGCTCTCCAGTGCAGTCGGATGTACGCTTCTGGTCGATTACATGGGTGCTGATTCGCGTCGCCTGGTGGTTGATTCTGATTCATCTGTTTGAGATCGCCCTTTGGGCACTCTTTTTCTGGTGGCAAGAATGTCTGCCAGATCTCGAGTCGTCCTTCTATTTCTCCGGCGTCACTTACACGACGCTCGGTTACGGCGATGTACTTCTGGCAAAAGAATGGCGGATATTCGGACCGCTTGAGGCACTCACCGGCACTCTGATGGTCGGCCTCTCCATAGCATTTTTCTTCGCTGTGCTGAGCAGAAAAGCTCTAAAACGTTTCGCTGCACACCAACGAAGTCTGATCGAGTGAAAACATCCTTATGGAGCACCTTTGATCGCAAGTTACCGCAACGTGGTGCTCAGCTTGACGTTTACAAGTACCGCCGACGGCTCGAAAATTCTGAAGCCATTCGGAGGGGTGTCGGCATTCAATTCGCTCATGATCTCCGATTTTGATGGAGCCGGAGAAACTCCTGGCGCGTCGGGCTCAGCTGCCATTTTGCCCGAATCGGGCCTACTGACGTTAAAGCTTTCGTCAACTATTCGCAGGGCGAACTTTCGGCCAGCGAACACGAAGAGGAGATCACGGAACCGTTGATCACCGGATTGAACACGGACACCTGAAAAATCTTTGGCTGCGTCTACGATAGGAGCATAACTCACGGGGCAACCAACCGGCGACTAAGAAAAATGAGTTCGGCTCTTCGAGTTGCACCATGTCTTGAATGAGGGGTTTTCTGTTGTAATGACAGTCCACTTTCCTATTACCGCATGAAGGTCCTGACAATTCTCGCAATTACTGCCGGCCTTCTCACACCCTTGCAGGCAATGGAGAAACCGTCTTTTCACACTAAAGGCACGCCGACGGGCAAACCGAATGGGACGCTCAAGCCCGGCGAATACTGGTGGAATCCACAACTCTCTCCCAGCGGCCCTGTAGTCGTGCTCGTGAGCATTCCACAACAAACCATGCACGTGTACCGCAACGGCATTTTGATTGGACGCTCAACTGTCAGCACCGGTACAAAGGGCCATTCCACACCGGGAGGTGTGTTCAGCATCCTCGAGAAAAAACAAACGCACCATTCCAAAACATATGACAACGCGCCGATGCCTTACATGCAGCGGCTAACTTGGAGCGGCATTGCCATGCACTCGGGTCAATTGCCCGGTTATCCCGCCAGCCATGGCTGTATCCGTGTGCCTTACGACTTTTCACAATTGCTTTTCAAAGCGACACAAAAAGGAGGTACGGTAGTTGTCGGCGACGGCAAAACGCCGACTCCGCATCTTGCTTCAAATCCCGGTTTACTGCTAGCGCCCAAAGATTTCACCCCGGAAATGGTGCGCAGACTGGCGAAGGACGAGTACGACTGGAGGCCTGGGCGAAGTACAGAGGGGCCAATCACAATCGTGGTTAGTTCTGCCGATCGAGCGCTGTATGTATACCGCAACGGCAACGCAATCGGGCGCGCGGCGGTTCAAATCAGTGGTCGCGGTGGCCTCGGTAACCATGTCTTCACATTACTCGCAGGGAGCACTGGCAAACCAAGTCAGCTCGCGCCAGGACGCGAAGCACGCAGGTGGATGCGTGTGACCAGCGAGGGTCGACCGGTCGAGGCCGAGCGGTTGGCCTCGCGAATTCATTTTAACCCCGAGTTTGCTCAAAAGCTCGCGGATGAAATCAAGCCAGGAACAACAGTGCTTGTCACAGATCAGCCAGTCGTTCGGAAGGACACCGCTGACTCCACATATTTCGCCGCAGCCGATTGAAGCTAATCTTCGAACACGCCACGACGCACGTGATTACGTCGGGAAGCGGGTCGCCTCGATAATCAGAACAACGTCTGATTCTCGAGCGCCGTCGGGTGACACGTTCGCCGCGCGAAAAACCACATCGCCGCCGAACGCGTGATACTGGTTGTCAGCCCATCATTGCGAATTTCGAATACACATTAGCGCATCGATCAATGCGATTGCAGCGAATAGCCGCTTACAGGACGAAAGTCTGATTGGCACACTTAGCTGCGCAGATCAGAATTTAGAAATCGTAGCACGATGAACAAACTCTCGTTAGCCCTGCTTGAAGCGAGGTCATTGCGAGCAAATTAAAGTAAAGGAGATCACTCTATGCCATTGGAAAAATTTGACCTGGAGAATCTGGACAAGGAGCGGCGCAAAGCCATCGCAACCTCAATCCGCATTATCAGCCTCGAAGAGCTGAAGACGCTTGGCGACCAGATTTTTGGTTACGCCGATGATCCATGGCGGAAAGCGTTTTTCGGATTCATCGCCGAGAATCCAGGCGCGACATTTCACCATGCCGTGACAAGCGACGGAGTGAACATCGTTTACTGCCGCGACAAGGATAAAGGCATATGGTTTCTGCCCGGGAGCGGCCTTGGACCATTGCAGGCAACCGGCCGCAAAGTCATGAGTGAAATCATCCTGGACCAGCGCTGAACCTCAGCAAAACGCCGCTGTGTGTACCCGGCTTGAACGCAGTCATTCTCGAACCAGGCCAGACGCTGCCGCGCGCACTTGCGGATCCGACATTCGATAAACACTTCTATCCAGCAAGTAATGGATAAACCCCGTCGCAAAACCCAAAGCTACCAAGGCGGGAGCCCAAATGGAGGTTCGTAGTTGCGTTGCAAACGCACCAAAAATTCGGTCACCGTAATACGGCCCTGTCTCGCGGTTTGCTTCGACTTCAAAAACAGGCAGCAACATTATGGACAACAACATCAGGACGAGCACGACTGCCCATGGCCGGATGTTCAAATTGTGCAGACCTTGGCGCACGACCCCAGCCCGAGGGGCTAATTCCGCGGAGGCTGTTTGCGACGCGAGCCCGGTGGCAAGCATCCAGTGCTGTGATGTCCAAATCACGATAAAGAGAAACACACTGCGCGGACGAAGAGCCAGACCGACCATTATCGAAATCCCGGCAATGTACAACACGCGTGGCAACGACCATCGTGGCGCGCGCATTTCTGCAAATAACACGACAGCCGTAGAAAGCAGGAGGGCGAGCGTCGCGCTGCTACGGATCCCATCCTGGGCCGCAGCGATTGATGTGAGAAACGGCCAGCGATCGACCCACTGATCTTGATAGGCAACCGCGCCGGCGAGAATGTCTGCGACGAAAACCAGCACGCCTCCCGCAATCAGCGCGAAGAAACGATCGAGACGTCTGGTCTGGCCGCACGATGCCCGCTGCGCTCGTGAACGGTAAAGCGAAAGTGCACCGAAATGTTGCGCCGCGAAATGATACGTTACGCAAGCGTAATCGACGATTGCGAGCCCTATCAGTCGCTCCTCTCGCGTCCATGGCAATGCTGAGTCCGCCGGCATGAACAGAGCAAAGCATCCCGCGGTAGCTAGAAGCGGAAGCAAAACAAACCGTACCGGCTGCTCGCGAAGGAGCGGCCGGTATGCTTCGGTGCAGTACGCAAGATAAGTGCTCGACAAACGATGACCGATCCAAAACAGGGCCGTTAAACCGAAATAAAGCAGATCGAGTGGACGCGACTCGGGATTGGAATAACCATGTGTGAACAAGAACACCGCGGGCGCAAGCCAGAGCGCGCTGAGGATCCAAAACCCATCCCACACTGGTCCACGCACCCACGCGAATGCGCATCGGCGCGCCCAAGGCGTTGCCGTCCCGATGTCGAGGACGGCAGCGCGTGAGGAAAGCTCGGCCATTCGAGCGTTGCTAAGTGCGTCGTCGTCGCACTTAAATCCACTCCTTACTGCGCAACCGCGCAATCACTTGAGCTGCATGTCCACGCCGCCGCCAGTGGCGTTGACCGCAAGACCGCTTTGTGTGGACGAAACGCGGACGATCACACCCGCCTGATTTGACATGACGGTGCCAGTTTTCCCAGCGCCAAGAGTCACACCGCGCGTTCCAGCGCCGCTAATATCATAATGACCGTTGAAATCTTGAAGACCTTTCAGGTTAAAAACCTCACCGTAAGCGGAAGAGCTGGTGGCCCCGACCCTGCCTACGGACAGTCCTTTTACTTTAACCGGATACTCCTTGCCTCTGTAAGTTAGCGTGCCTGACCCCCAGCTGACACCGATGCCCAGAGCGAAGCCACCGGTGCTCAGCCGCAACGTTGCGTCTGGCTTGGAATAATGAGTTTCTGCCTGCGTGAAGCCTGCGGTTACTGCGATGATGAGCGATAGGATTGCGATTTTCTTGACATTATTCATATGAATTTCTTCTATTTGGTTTTCTGAAACTACGGGTTATGTCCGACGCGCTCTATTTGGACGAAGGTCTATTTGCCGGTCGGTAATTTCATGTACCCTTATTGAACAAGTGTTGAAAGCAAAAAAGTTATGAAGTCACGAAGCTGCAGACTAATCCTTGGCGTAATCTCCCTTGTTGGTTTCGCGTTGAGCTCCACTGCATTCGCGCAGCAAGCGCAATCGCAAGAGATGACAACCACAACGAACGATCAGGAGACGACTAAACTTACGCCGCAAGAGTTGGATTCTCTGGTTGCGCCGATTGCGCTGTATTCGGATGAGCTCCTGGCTCAGACGCTTGCCGCCTCCACGTATCCGCTGGAAATCATCCAGCTTCAGCAGTGGATGGATAAGAACAAAGATTTGAAAGGTAAAGCACTGGCGGACGGGGTCGCAAAGCAGCCCTGGGACCCAAGTGTTCAAGGACTGGTAATGTTTCCGGATGTCGTGCAGCGAATGGCCGGCAATATCCAGTGGACAACCGATTTGGGGAACGCATTCCTAGGGCAGGAATCTGACGTGATGGGCGCCATTCAACGCATGCGCGCGAAGGCGCAAGGAACTGGAAATCTAAAAACCAGCGCCCAACAGGTAGTCCAAACCGAGACAATTCCCAGCGGCCAACAGGTGATCAAGATCGAACAAGCAAACCCTGACGTTGTTTACGTGCCTTCTTACGACCCCACTGTCGTATACGGGCCTGCTCCTGTGCAATATCCTTATTATCCTTACACCTATCCGGGCTATGTTCCGGGCACAGCTTTAATGTGGGGCGCGGGAATTGCGTTGGGCGCCGCAGCTTGGGGCACCTGGGGTGGCCACTGGGGCAATTGCGATTGGAATGGCGGCAACGTCAAGATCAACAACAACTATAATTATAATAAGAACAACAATTTCAACCGGAACGTCAACCGGCAGGGCCAAGGCAATTGGCAGCATAATCCCCAACATCGAGGAAACGCGCCATACGGCGACCGGGGAACAGCGAATCGATTTGGCAATAACCCTCGCCAACAACCGGGCGGTGGTAATCGCCCAGGTGGTGGCGGAGCCGGAAACCGGCCAGGCGCCGGCGGAGCTGCAAATCGCCCAGGCGGTGGCGGAGCCGGAAACCGGCCAGGCAGTGGCGGAGCTGCAAATCGCCCAGGCGGTGGCGGAGCCGGAAACCGGCCAGGCAGTGGCGGAGCTGCAAATCGCCCAGGCGGCGGCGGAGCCGGAAACCGGCCAGGCGGCGGCGGAGCTGCAAATCGCCCAGGCGGCGGCGGAGCTGCAAATCGCCCAGGCGGCGGCGGAGCCGGAAACCGGCCAAGCAGTGGCGGAGCTGCAAATCGCCCAGGTGGTGGTGGGGCCGGCGCGAGACCGTCGACGCGCCCATCCGGGGGGACTGCCAGAAACCAAGTGGGCAACCGCAGTGCATCCTCGCGGCCGAGTGCGTCTCGTGGCGGAGGATTTCACGGCGGCAGCGGAAACTACGCGCGAGCCAGCAGCAGCAGAGGCCATCAAAGCATGAGTCGCGGTGGTGGTGGTCATCACGGAGGTGGAGGACGTGGCGGTGGCGGCCGTCGAAGATAAAAGAACTGTGAATTAGGAAACCGAAAATGAAATCAAGATTCAAAACTATGACTTCCTCGAAATTTTCTACGATCGCTTTTGCGATCGCTATTTCTTGCTTGTTAGGTGTCGGTTTGCGTGCCGCGTCAATGTCCAAACCTGACGCAGGGGCGACGTCGAAAGAAAAGCAATTTAACACGCCAAAAGAGGCGGCCGACGCCCTCATTCAGGTAGCGTCGAATTTCGATGTTGCCGCAGCAAAGGAAGTTCTGGGCCCGGACAGCGAGGATATTGTCAGCTCTGAAGATCCCGTTCAGGACAAAAATCGGGCGGAGGCGTTTGCAGCTAAAGCAAAGGAGAAAACAGCCGTTGAAATTGAAAAGGGTGATTCGAACACTGCCATCCTTCTGGTGGGCAACGATAATTTCCCGTTTCCCATACCGATAGTGAAGCACAAAGGAAAGTGGTCCTTTGATACAAAGGCGGGACGCCAGGAAATATTGGATCGCCGGATCGGTGCGAACGAGCTCAATGCCATCGAGATTTGCCGGGGCTTCGTCGAGGCACAACACGAGTACGCCGAGGAAAAACACGATGGTTCGAAGGTGAACCAGTACGCACAGCGAGTCCTTAGCACACCTGGGAAACACGACGGTCTGGCCTGGCAGAATGCAGATGGCACCTGGGATGGTCCAGTTGGAGAAACCGTCGCTAAAGCGCTGCAGGAAGGTTATTCCGCAAAGGGAGGTAAACCTTATCACGGGTACCACTTCAAAGTGCTCAAGGGGCAAGGTTCAGCCGCACCTATGGGAGAGATGGACTTCGTTGTCAGCGGCGCAATGATCGGAGGATTCGCACTCGCTGCGGCACCCGCCGATTATCGGGTGACTGGAGTGATGACATTTATTGTCGGCCCCGATGGAGTGGTTTACGAAAAGGATCTTGGACCCGATACTCTGAAAACCTTTGAGTCGATGGAAAGGTATAACCCCGACAAAACCTGGAAAGCAACTGGGGACGACGTAGAAGAAGACCAGGAGCAGGGATCCGATTCGGAATCGCGTTAGAACCTACCATCACCGCTGCGCGTGGTTGAGCGGTAGTGGTAACTTCGGTCGCTTTTGCAAAGGGCGCCATCTTCCTTACGCAGTTGAATCTCGGCACGGATGAGATTGTTCCGATTCGCCTTCCATGCGCTGGCCTGGATCACCGCATTCTTCTGTGCCGCATGGGCGTTTGGCGCGCTCTATTTTGATTTTCCGAAGGCCGGCGGCCTTGCAGCGATTGTGTTTGCCGTCGCCTTATCGAACATCGTCGTATTTGTTCGCGGCAAAGTACTCAAGCTGGGGATCATCTTTGGCGCATTCGCTGCCGTCGCTGCGTGGTGGTTGACTTTGAAGCCTGGTAACGATCGGCCTTGGCAACCCGACGTTGCGAAGACTGCTTGGGCGCAAATCAATGGCGACGAGGTCACTATTCACAACGTGCGGAATTGCGATTACCGCACCGAGATTGATTTCACGCCCCACTGGGAAACGCGCTCGGTTCGGCTTTCACAAATAACCGGCATGGACGTGGCAATAAACTACTGGGGTTCGCCCTGGATCGCACACCCCATCGTGAGCTTCCAATTTTCCGATGCACTCCCGCTCTGTTTCTCCATCGAGACGCGCAAGACCATCGGACAGAACTACTCTACCTTGGAAGGTTTCTATCGGCAGTACGCACTGATTTATGTCGTGGCGGATGAGCGCGATTGCATTCGTTTGCGAACTAACTACCGGCGAGAAGATGTTTATTTATATCATACCCTCGCTTCCCCGGCCCAGGCGCAGGAGAGATTTCGCGAATACATAAACACCATCAACGCTCTGCACGAGAAACCGCGTTGGTATAACGCCGTCACCAGCAACTGCACCACAAATATTCGCACCCAGCGCGCGGCAAGTGTGCGTTCGCCGTGGGATTGGCGCATTCTCCTTAATGGAAAAGCTGATGAAATGCTTTACCAGCATCATGCTATTGCTACCGGCGGTCTCCCGTTCAATGAACTCAAACAGCGCAGCTTGATCAACCAACACGGCCGCGCCGCGGACAAGGACCCCGATTTCTCACGCAGAATTCGCGAAGGACTTCCCCGGACCAATTAGCCAAACCGCACAGACGAAACTGTATCTTAGCTCTTCACATCTCGCCCGGGATCTAGTATCGCCATCTGCAGCATGAACCGGAATAAAACACGACGAGTGAATCAACCGCTGCCCCTCCTTCTGGTGCTTGCGCTCGGCGGCACGTTTCGATGCCTCGCGCAAACGCCGGAACCGATCGAAATTCGGCGCGCCGAAGTCGCATTTGAAGAGCTGCCCGAGCTCAAAGCAAGTGAGATCCTCAACCCGCAATTCCTAAGGGGACCGCATTATGCCGTGCGCGAGCCCGTCCCCACGGCCTCCGGCATGAATCAGTTTACGATCGATTCAGACTTTGGTCTTTTTGAGGCGGACGGAAATCAAATGCTGCTCGAGCGACTGAAGGAGATCGATGCAATCGCGCGACTGCGTGACGTTTCGAAGACCGAGGAGTTCAAAAAGTCACTGGTGGCAGCGGCGAAGAGTCCGCTCAACTCCGCCAAAAACATCGCCAGGGATCCGGCGCAAGCCATTTCTAACGTTCCAAAGGGGATCATGAAGTTCATGGGCCGCGCAAGACAGACAATCGAAAACGTCGGAACAGGCGGTGGCCGGGAAGACCTTGATGGAAGCAGGTTGAAGGACGCCATCGGCTACTCGGACAAAAAACGAAAGATCGCTCTCCAAATGGGCGTTGACCCTTACAGGTACCAACACCGTGCTGCAAAAGGCTCTGGACGATGTTGCCCTGGCTTCGTGGGCGGGTGGGTTCACCTTTAGCGTCGCTACTTTTCCAATCAGCGGCCCGGCGGGCGCAGCGCTGGCTGTGACCAATCTCAACAGCACGGTCACGGACCTGCTGCGCGATAAGTCACCATCTGAGCTTGAGGAAATCAATCGCGCGACGTTCCGTGCAATGGGCGCGAGCAGCGCTGACATCGAACGGATCCTTCACGGCGGGGCGTTCACGCCCACCCAGGCGACTTCTTTCGCCGTCAATCTCAAGACGTTGAAAGGCGTCGGCAATCGCGGGGCGTTTGTGAAAGCTGCGGCGCAGAAAAGCACCACCGAAGCCGACGCTCTATTTTGCGTTTCGACTGCCGCTTTGATGAATCAGATCAATCAAAAGACACCGATTGCTCGCATCGTCATGCTTCACGATTTTCCGATTTGCTTGGCCAAAGACGGAGTAATAGTCGTCGCATTACAATGGGATTACGCGGCGTGGACGCCGGGCGCGGCGCAATTCACGAGCGATGTGCAAAAGCTCGCCGTGCAATCGGGCGAAAATAAACACATTCTTGTCGCACTGTCCGGGCAAGTCTCACCTCGATTACGAGAGGAATTGGACAAGCGCGACTTTACACTGGAGGACAGGCTTGTCCCAGGTCCTCTCAAGTAAAGGCGGTTCCGCACCGAACACGCCAGAAGACAGCATCCGTCACAGAATCGTATCGGTGAATGTTCGCTTCTAAAGTGCTTGCTGGTGGCGGCCCGCATATCTAATGGTTGCGCTGATAGCGATGTTACGATTTGCCAAAAGTAGGACCACCAGCTGTTCAGCAACATTTCACCCGGAACAACGGTGAATGAGCAAGCGAGGCAAACAAGCAAGTTGGAGCACACGGATCGGCATGATCCTGGCGGTGGCGGGCGCCGCCGTCGGCCTAGGCAACTTCTTACGGTTTCCGGGGCAGGCGGTGGCTCATGGCGGGGGCGCATTCATGATTCCGTATCTTTGCGCGCTGGTATTCCTCGCGATCCCGATTGGCTGGGCGGAATGGGCGATGGCAAGGTACGGCGGCGAGAGAGGCTTGCACAACGCGCCCGCGATCATGGGTTTGATCGGACGCGGTCGCATTGCGCGTTACCTTGGGATTCTTGGCGTTCTGATCCCCATGGTCGTTTACATGTACTACGTTTACATCGAAGCGTGGTGCCTGGAGTATTCGTGGTTTTATCTTCTCGGCAGTGTTCGACTCTCCGGGTCTATTCCCGAACAGGTACAGGTCGCCGGACAATTCTTTGCGGACGCGACGGGCACAAGTTCGAATGGGATATTGCATATCAGCGCGCTGTTTTGGGTGATCGTGGTGGCCATAAATGTATGGCTGGTGTTTCGCGGACTTAGCGGTGGTATCGAGAAATTCTGTCAATTTGCTTTGCCGGCCATGGCGGTCCTGGCGGTCATCGTGCTGATTCGAGTGCTCACCCTCGGTACCCCTGATCCGAGCAAACCCGGTCAGAATGTTCTTAACGGCCTTGGTTACCTTTGGAATCCGGATTTCTCCAAACTGGGAGATCCCGACACGTGGCTCGCAGCCGCGGGACAAATCTTTTTTAGCATCTCGGTGGGGTTCGGCATTATCCTCAACTACGCATCCTACTTGAAAAAGGATGACGATCTTGCGTTATCCGCGCTCACTGCCAGCGCGACCAATGAATTATTCGAAGTCGGTTTCGGGGGACTGATCACGGTTACGGCTGCATTCGTTTTCCTCGGCGTGAGCGGCGTAGTTGGCGGATTCGGGCTGGGCTTCCAAACGTTGCCAGTAGTTTTTGAGCAAATGGGATTCATCGGACGCTGGATGGGATTCGCCTGGTTTTTCCTTCTCTTCCTCGCCGCTATAACCAGTTCGATCTCGATGCTGCAACCGGCCAAGACTTTCTTTGAAGAGGCGCTGGGGATTTCGTCCGGTAAAGCCATCGCGCTCGTTTCGGTCCTGTGCGGTTTAGGGTCGTTCTGGGTGATTTGGTTCAGCAAGGATATGATCGCGCTCAACACCATGGATTTCTGGGTTGGTACATTCTGCATTTTCGTCATGGCGACGGTACAGATTATCTGCTTTGGCTGGGTGTGGGGACTACGCAACGGCGCAGCGGAACTTGATCGGGGTGCTCTTATAAAAATCCCGCGCTTCTTTTTGTTTATCATGAAATACATAGCGCCCGCGTATCTGCTCGTGGTGCTTGTAGGGTTTGGTTATCAAAATCTGGGCGACGCTCTTAGAAAATCTGCGGGCGATTCAGTGGCGTTGTGGACACTCATCATAATAGGTGCGCTCGTCGCGCTATTAGTCGCAACGCTCGCGGTAGGCGAACGTCGTTGGCGCGCGGCAGGCTTGGACATCGACGGCAGAATGAGCTCGATGAAAGAACCGCATTCATGAACGCTGGAGGCTGGCTATTTATGTCCTGTTCGCTGGCGTTGGTTTGGGGCGGGACGATCTGGACCTACGCACGCCTCTTCCGTGCGCCCGCTGAAGAGTCGAATCACTCCACGGAGCAGGATACCGAGCCCTAAGAAAGCAAACCTCAGCCTAAGAATGTGCTTTCGACTTTTTCGAAGAGTGGTAATCTCGACGCCACCGTGATGACCGTAAATCATGTGCGTCGGGCGCGACGGTTTCTGCCGGGTGTTAGCGCCGCCCTCATATTGGCCATCGAAATTGCCGCCCTGCCTCACGGAGCTTTAGCGAGGGCAAGTGTGCACTTTGAGGCGCTGCCCCTGGTGCGCTCTCGACAAAACCATTTGCTGGTGCGCGCCTTTATCAACGGTCAACCAGCATGGCTGACGATCGATAGCGGCGCACCGGTAAGCGTCATTGCATTGAATCGTCGCAAACACTTTCGGCTTAAACCAATCACTGCCGATTCGAACTTGCCCGCACGCGTTCAAATTAACGGAGCTTTCAACAACGTAGCAATTGCACGCGAACTGAGGATCGGAGGCTTGAGTCTCCTCGATGAGCCGGTGGTTACGGTCGATCTTGGCGGTTCCGCGCGTGCCGCGCGAATGGCTCACGAACCGCAAATCGATGGGATCATCGGAGCGGATATCCTTTTTCCGACTCAAGCGGTCCTGGATTGTGAGCGACAATTACTCATTCTAAAATCCGAGCCCAATTTCCGGGGCGACTTTCCAGGATTGAACCGACGTGGCTTGCGCGCTGTTCCGATTCAAGTCAGCGACGGTTATAATCTTTACGTGAATGGATCCGTGAACGGAATGCCGGCAAAGCTCATGGTGGATACCGGATCGTTTACCACGCTATTGCACCGATCGTTCGTCCGGCGGATGCGCATTGCTACTCGGGAGACGCGCTATAGCTCCTCCGCGGTGAACTTGAAAGAGCGTGGCGTCCGCATGGCACGCATTCGAAAGCTTTCGGTCGGTTCGGTAGATATAATTGGCAAGGAAGTAGGGGTAATCGACCTAGCGGGACTCATTCATAACGGGCTCCTAGAACCCCGCGACGGCCGGGCGCCTGTGGCTGGGCTACTTGGCGCAGAGACGCTTCGGCACCACCACGGCATCATCGATTTCGGCACCCGAACACTTTATTTAAGGTAACCGAACCGCATCGAACACTTCGCTTGTCATTCGCTGCGAAGTCGGGGAACGTCTCGATTTTCCGCTCGTGCACGAAATCACACAGGCGTTTGTCTTAGCTGCGGGACTTGGTACGCGTTTGCGCCCGTTAACGGATGAGTTGCCTAAACCGCTCATCCCGATTTTTCAGAAGCCGCTTATCACTTTTGCACTCGATCACTTGGTCGACATTGGAATCACGGATTTTCTCGTGAACACCCATCGCCAGCCTGAGCGGTTCGAGGATTTTTTTCGTAGCGACGGATTGCCGAGACGTCCAATCGCAACACCCGGCGCGCCCGACGGCCGCGCCCTAACCACACGCGGCACATACAGAAACTGCACAATTCAACTAATTCACGAACCGAACCTTCTCGAAACCGGTGGCGGCATTAAGAATGCAGAAGTCCATCTCGGCAGTGACCCATTTCTGACCTACAGCGGCGATATTCTGGCCGATATCGCTCTACAACCTCTGATTGACGAGCATTTCCGTTGCCGCAACGACGTGACGCTCGCCCTGCGTCACACCGGTTTGGCTTCAGCCGTATCCTTGCGCGATCACCGCGTGGTAGACATCGCCAATCGCTACGGTGTCGCCGGCAATTTTGACTTCGCCAACATCGCCGTCTGGAACCCGCCAGTTTTCCGGAGGATTCCGCCGAATGAGAAGATTTCGTTCATTCCAATCCTTGCGGATTGGATCGGCCAGGGTGGAAAAATCGGCGGCGTAGTAATTGACGATGGGAAATGGTTCAATATTTCTTCGCGTATTGAATATCTCGAAGTGCATCGAACAATTTTGCGAGAAAATTGGAAACCGTGTTTCGTCAAAACGCAGCAATGGCCAACGCTCGTTGCCGAGAGCGCAATCGTCGAGCCGAGCGCGCAATTACGCGGCTGCACAGTGGTCGGACCAAACTGTCGCGTCGGCGCCGACGCGATTTTGGAGGATTCAATTTTGTGGGAGGACGCCGAAGTCGCTTCCCAAAGCCGGTTAGAGGCTTGTATTGTTCGCTCTCGCAAAAAGGTCAGCGGTATCCACCGCGGTATCGACATCTGAAAGTATGAGAACGGCCCTGCTTTTAAGACGAACTCGGATGCATTTCCCGCGATTGGACGTCGCTGAGATAAAAATCAGTCCTATTCAAAAAGGTGGGTCGGACCGCAAGTTCTATCGTATTCAAAGCTCGCCCGAACAGGCGCTGATCCTGGTGAAATACGACCTGGCGCGAGAAGAAAACCGGCAGTACGTGACAATTGCGAATTTTCTCAGCGAGCATCGAGTCCGCACGCCACAGATTTATTTTCATGATCCTGACGAAGGCTTGATCTGGCTGGAAGACCTTGGGGAGCGCGACCTTTACGGTTATCGTGACGAAAGCTGGCTGGTGCGACGGGCCTTCTACGAATCCGCTCTCGACCAGATTGCGACCTTGCACGCATTGTCCGAGTCGGTCTGCGTCGAAATACGACAGCATTTGCCAGCCGAATTCAATCTAGAGCTGTATCTGTGGGAACAGAACTATTTTTTCGAGCATTGCCTCGGCCGTTACTTCAAGATTGAGAAGGCGAAGGTCGCGCATCTTGCGGCTCTTCCTGCTCTCCGGGAAATCGCAGAACGCCTGACTTCTTTCCCGAGAGTTTTGGTGCATCGCGATTTTCAATCCCAAAACATCATCATGCGAAATGGTCAGGCTTATCTGATTGACTTCCAGGGAATGCGACCGGGGCTCGGAGAATACGATCTCGCGTCTTTGCTTTATGATCCCTATGTCGATCTTCTCGAGCCAGAACGCGCCGAGCTGATTGAATATTATCGCCAGCGTCAGTTCGAACCCGGAATCACGACTAACGAACAATTCGATCTCAAGTTAAGGTTTTGCGCGATGCAACGTCTGATGCAGGCACTTGGCGCCTACGGTTTCCTTGGCCTGGTCAAGGGGTATAAACACTTTCTCGAGCACGTCCCTGCCGCGATGAAATCCTTGCAGGG
Source organism: uncultured Verrucomicrobiae bacterium (assembly GCA_963807435.1). Classification (GTDB taxonomy): domain Bacteria; phylum Verrucomicrobiota; class Verrucomicrobiia; order Chthoniobacterales; family UBA10450; genus Udaeobacter. Next base: position 99,608 of record CAWECA010000009.1, on the reverse strand, counting down.
AATAGGAGCGGAGATCGATGGCTTGGCCGAGTTAGCGGAAACTCTACGGCAACTGATCGGTAATGAAGGACCGCGCCGCTGATCATCCTAAAGGTGGTACACACGAAAGGAACAGGTCCGCATAGACTCGAAAGTTCGAACTATGACGAAGGGTTCGCCTGCTGAGCGCTGAGCGACCTTTGCCGTTTTGCAATGCCAATTTGTCATGATAACTTTTCCCATCGCAAAATTTGCCTATGGCACAGTTTGACCGCAATTCGCAAAGGGAGAATAAACCCCGCGGAAACGAACCGAACTTTAACTGGCGCGGTGTCGTCCTCATCGTCATCGCTTTCAGTCTCATCGCGATGGCCATGCTCTTTTACCGGGGCGGCATGCAACCGGTCGAAGACGTGCCGTATAACCGTTTTCTCGAGCTATTGGAAAACAAGCAGATCGTTAACGACAAAAGCTATCCCCTCCAGCTGGTGGTCGAGGACGGACGGCCAACACAAACGCTGCGCGGCGCTTATATCCGCCAGGCCACAGGTACAGCACCATCTCAGCCGATGCCGTTTCGAACCACGGTTTATTTGAATTTCACGAACGATCTTCAAAAGAAGCTTGGCGATGCCGGGTTGCAGCCTGCCATAAAGACAGAATCAAACATGCTGGCCCAAACCGTGGTTGGTTTTCTGCCGATCGCGCTGTTTCTTCTAGTTCTCTATTTCCTTTTCCGTCAGCAAATCCGAATGGCCGGGAAAGGCGCGCTGAACTTTGGCAAATCAAAAGCACGCATGCTCGCCCGGGACAAAAATAAGATCACGTTCCGCGATGTGGCCGGGATAGAAGAAGCCAAGGACGAAGTGCAAGAACTGGTTGAGTTTCTGCGTGATCCCAAAAAGTTCCAGAAGCTCGGTGGCCGAATTCCCAAGGGCGTCTTGATGGTTGGTCCTCCCGGCACCGGCAAGACGCTGCTGGCGCGCGCCATCGCAGGTGAAGCTGATGTGCCGTTCTTTTCTATCAGCGGTTCGGATTTTGTTGAGATGTTCGTCGGCGTCGGAGCCTCGCGCGTCCGCGACATGTTCGAGCAGGGCAAGAAATCCGCGCCCTGCATCATTTTCATCGATGAAATAGACGCCGTTGGTCGCCATCGCGGCCATGGCGTTGGCGGCGGCCACGATGAGCGGGAACAAACGTTGAATGCGTTGCTCGTCGAGATGGATGGATTCGATACCCAGGAAGGCGTTATCATCATCGCCGCAACAAACCGGCCGGATGTTCTAGATCCCGCGCTGCTGCGACCCGGGCGTTTTGATCGCCAGATCACCGTTAACTTGCCAGATGTAAAAGGCCGCGAGGAAATACTTCGTGTTCACGCCAAGAAGGTTAAACTCGCCGAAGGCGTTGATCTTGCGGTGATCGCACGCGGCACTCCGGGCTATTCGGGCGCGGAGCTGGCGAATGTCATCAACGAAGCGGCGCTGCTCGCGGCCCGTCGCGGCCTGAAGGGAATCACACTCGCGGAATTAGAGGAAGCGCGCGACAAGGTCCGTTGGGGAAAGGAGCGCCGAAGCCTCGCACTCAGCGAGAAGGAAAAGGAAAACACCGCGTATCACGAAGCGGGTCACGCGCTGTTGCTTGTGCTTCTCCCGCACACTGAGCCACTACATAAGGTCACCATCATCCCCCGGGGACCATCGCTCGGTTCAACCATGTGGTTGCCCGAGGAAGACAAGTACACCAATCGCAAAAACGAATTGCTCGCTGGTCTTACCGTTTCCATGGGGGGCCGCGTGGCAGAGGAAATTATCTTCGGCGACATCACCAATGGCGCCCGCGGCGACATCAAAGGCGCCACGGCCACTGCGCGCCGGATGGTGTGCGAATGGGGCATGAGCGAGAAGATGGGCATGGTCGAATACGGCGACCACGAAGACTACGTGTTCCTCGGCCGCGAACTGACGCGCAACCGCGACTACAGCGAAGCGACGGCCGAACAAATCGACCAGGAAGTTCGCAGGTTGCTTGATGACGCTTATCAACTCGCAAAACACACCCTCATCGAGCACCGGGACAAACTCGAAACAATCGCCAAAGCCTTGCTCGAGTACGAAACCCTCGACGGCTCGCAAATCAAACAAATCATCGAGCACGGCCACCTGATCAATCCGCCACCGCCTATCGGGCCGTCGCCGAGTACGAAATTACCGGACAAACCACCCAAGCAAGTCATCGCACCCGACGTTGCTCCGCCGCTCCCCGGTGCCCTCGGCGGCGCACCAGCGTGAGGTGGTCGGCGTAAAAGAAATTCGTCTGTAATTGATTGCAGGTTTTCAAGCTGAATTCCCCTTGGCTTGTCCAAAATGCATGAGCATCTTCTGTGGCCACCTTGGATTTTGAGAATTGGCAGCGCAAATTGGAAGACAACGCTGTCAATTGCTAGAGCGCTTAAGTTCAATTTTTAACGCCTGACAGATTGCATGCCCGAAAAATTCATGGCGGAAGCTTCCTGATATGCCGCGCAAGTTCCTTTTCGTTTCGCTTGAGGGCCTGATTGGCGATACCGCGTGGGAGGTATCGAAGGAGGGGCAGGAGGTGAAATACTTCATTGCAAACGAAGAGGAACGCCAGATTGCCGACGGTTTCGTTGAGAAATCCAAGAATTGGCGAAGCGACGTAGACTGGGCCGACGTGATCGTCTTCGATGATGTCCTAGGACAAGGCACCGAGGCGCAGCGCTTGCGGCAGAAGGGCAAACTGGTCGTCGGCGGCACGCCATATACAGATCGGCTCGAGGACGATCGCGCATTCGGCCAAGAGGAGCTTCGAGCAGCAGGCGTTGGCATCATCGCCCAGGAGAACTTCACTTCCTTCGACAAAGCGATGGAGTTCGTCCGCACAAATCCGAATCGCTACGTGATCAAGCCTAGCGGTGAAGCCCAGAACACTAAGGGTCTGCTTTTTGTCGGCGAAGAAGAGGACGGCCAGGACGTGCTACAAGTTCTGGACGATTACAAGAGAGCATGGTCGGACAAGATCCGTCATTTTCAGCTTCAACGGCGGATCCAAGGTGTCGAGGTCGCGACCGGCGCATTTTTCAACGGGCGCGAGTTCGTCACACCGATCTGCGTCAACTTCGAGCATAAGAAGTTGTTTCCTGGCGACATCGGTCCTTCGACCGGCGAAATGGGGACGGCCATGTTCTGGAGCGAACCTAACAAGATTTTCAATGCGACACTGAAGAAAATGGAATCCCGTCTTCGGGACGAGAGCTACATCGGCTACATCGACGTGAACTGCATTGTCAACGCTAACGGCATCTATCCACTCGAGTTCACCGCGCGTTTTGGTTATCCCACGATCAGCATCCAGCAGGAAGGGCTGCTCACACCGATGAATGAGTTGCTGCACGGAATCGCCAGCGGGGAACTTTCGAAGCTTAGAACGCGAGGCGGCTTTCAAGTTGGGGTGCGCATTGTGGTTCCACCTTTTCCATTTACCGACCCTGAACGTTTTGATTCGAGCTCGAAGGATGCTGTTATTCTTTTTAAGACTCCATCACGCGAAGGGATTCACATCGAAGACGTCAAACTGGTAAATGGCGAGTGGCTTGTTACCGGTACGTCGGGGGTGGTGCTAATAGTTTGCGGCGTGGGTCCCACCATGCGCCAGGCGCAGCGTCAGGCATACAATCGTGTACGCAACGTGATGGTCCCCAACATGTACTACCGTGAGGATATCGGCGACCGCTGGTCGGAAGAAGATAGCGACCGCCTCCACGCGTGGCGTTATCTCCGCGAATCTTGACCACGCTTCTTTGCTTTCGGGGTGCTGACATGCCCAGCGCGCCATCGGGCGTTATGAGGAGAAATCACTTGTTAGGTGTTCTGCTTTTGGGCCAAGGGAACCACGATTAACCTGCAGGCATGGTATCTTCGCCCGCTGCCGTGCAGTAGTTCAGTTCTTTGTTTGGCGCAGCCCATACCTGAAAGGCAATGTACATGAAGCTTTCAAAAGTCATCCTCGTTTGGGCGGTCGCACTTTTTGCTTTCCTCGTGGCGCTGAACAATCTCACCGACTACGGATCGAACTACGCGTTCGTTACGCATGTGCTCAAGATGGACACGACATTTCCCGCGAATCGGTCCATGTGGCGAGCCATTGACGCTCCGTTTCTGCACCATGCGCTGTACTGGATCATTATTTTGGCAGAGGCCACAACTGCGGTTTTCTGCTGGTTGGGTGGACTTTATCTTTTCAGGTCGCTCGATAACCCCGATCACTTTAACCAAGCAAAGGGCACCGCGATTGTCGGACTCACCATGGGGCTTGTGCTATGGTTTACAGGATTTCTCACTATCGGGGGAGAGTGGTTCTTAATGTGGCAATCGCAGCAGTGGAATGGCCAGGAGGCAGCTTTTCGGTTAGTTGTAATTTTTGGAATCGTGCTTCTATATCTCGTGCAGCCCGATTCTTAACCGGGCACGGAATATCGTGCAATAACTTCTCATTTTCAAAGCAAAGTGAATTGCGGGGAAGCGAGGGCAGAAATCCCCAGCCATCGTTCGCAAATCGCTTGAACTGGCGTATGTTTTTGATCCGAACATTATGAAGGAGCTGAGAGTAGAAAATCTGCGAGTCGCCGTTGGCGGGCAGGAGATCCTGCGCGGTCTTAGCCTACGCGTTCCCCGTGGTGAAGTGCACGCACTTATGGGCCCAAACGGCTCCGGAAAAAGCACCCTGGCCAAGGTTTTGGCCGGACATCCGGATTACGAGGTCAGGGGTGGCCAGGTCCTGGTGGATGGCGAAAATCTTTTGGAACTCGAACCGGATGAGCGCGCCCGACTCGGTCTTTTTCTAGCTTTCCAGTATCCGAGCGAAATCCCGGGCGTAAGCATTGCCAATTTTCTCAGAGCGGCGTTGCAAGCCCGCTTGCCGGAAGGCGAAGAGCTGGAGGCGACCGATTATTACGCCAGGCTATACGAAAAGATGGAGTTACTGGGGATGGATCGCTCATTCACCTCGCGTTCGGTCAACGAAGGCTTCTCGGGCGGCGAAAAGAAGCGCACAGAAATCCTGCAAATGGCTATGCTGGAGCCGAAATATGCAGTGCTCGATGAGACTGACAGTGGCCTGGACATTGACGCGCTAAAGACGGTGGCCCATGGAGTCAATTCGTTGCGCGGTCCTAACCTCGGAATATTGTTAATTACGCACTATCAGCGGCTTCTGAACTACATTATTCCCGATTACGTCCATGTTATGGTGGGAGGGCGAATCGTCAGCAGTGGGCGGAAGGAACTTGCGCTCGAGTTGGAGGAGCGCGGTTATGATTGGGCGCGAGAGCAGGCCGCCGAACCGGCGTTTACAAGGTAACATCAATGAAAACTGAAACGACAGCTATCAACATCGATCGCGGCAAGGGCGATTTCTTTTATCCGGAAGCGCATGTACGCGATGCAGGCACAGGCTTGAGCGAGCAGACGATCCATTACATCGCGGATGTCAAAGGAGACTGTGAGTGGGTGCGAGATTTTCGCTTGCGGGCTTTGAAGACATTTTGGGAGAAACCGCTCCCCACACACTGGGCCAGCAAAGAACTGGAAGCCATCGATTTCGACAAAATCCGTTATTATCTCTCACCCGGCACCGAACCGAAGCGGAGCTGGGACGATGTACCCGACGACATCAAGCGCACCTTCGAACGACTCGGCATTCCCGAACAGGAACGAAAATTTCTTGCCGGTGTGGAAGCGCAGTTCGACAGCGAAGCAGTTTATTCAAACATCAAGAAAGCAGTCGGCGAGCAGGGTGTCATCTTTGTTGGTTCCCGGGAAGGGCTCAGAGATTATCCGGAAATTTTCCGGCCCTGGTTTAGCAAAGTCATCCCGGTTGGCGACAATAAATTCAGCGCCTTGAATTCGGCGGTGTTTAGCGGCGGTTCATTCATTTATGTGCCGCCTGGAGTGAAGGTGAAACATCCACTGCAGGCGTACTTTCGTATCAATGCGGAAAACTTCGGTCAGTTCGAGCGAACCCTGATCATCGCCGATGAAGGCTCGGAAGTGACTTACATGGAAGGTTGCACTGCGCCAAAATTCAACACGCCGACCCTCCACAGCGCGGTGGTCGAACTCGTCGCGCTAAAAGGCGCGAAGATCCAATACATCACTGTGCAAAATTGGGCTTCGAACGTTTTCAACCTTGTTACTAAACGTGGGCTGGCTCACGAGAATGCTGAGGTGAAATGGATCGACTGTAACATCGGATCGCGGCTGACCATGAAGTATCCCGGTGTCATCATGAAAGGACGCAGAGCTCGCGGCGAAGTTCTCTCCATCGCGCTTGCCAACGATGGCCAGCATCAGGACACCGGAGCGAAGATGATTCATGCGGCCGATGAAACGACCAGCAACATCATCTCCAAATCGATCTCCGTCGGCAAAGGTCGCGCGACTTACCGCGGCCTGGTGCACGTGCCGAAGCACCTGAAGAATTGCAAGAACAATACCGAATGCGACGCGCTACTGATCAACTCCACATCGCGCACCGATACTTATCCTGCGATCACCGTGCGCGGAACGGGGAACGCTGTTCAACACGAAGCGAGTGTGAGTCAGGTGAGCGCCGAGCAAATTTTTTACATGCAACAGCGTGGTCTGAGCGAAGCGCAGGCCATGAGCTTGAGCGTCAACGGTTTCGTGAACGATCTCGTCCGCCAGTTCCCGATGGAATACAGCGTGGAACTGAAGCGTCTGATCGAGCTGGAGATGGAAGGCTCGGTCGGGTAACGGTAGCCGCGAGCCTCTGGCTTGCGTCGAAGACGCTGCACGCGACGACGCGTGCATCCCCTTACATTCGCAATCACGAACGACCAATATGTCGCTAGTTACACATCAGAAACGAGCGGAGCCGATTCTCTCCGGCCCTTCCGACCTAACTGATTTGCCTGGGTGGTTCCGTAGCCAGCAAAGCGTGGCTTGGAAACAATTCGAATCATTGCCGCAGCCGACCAGAAAAGATCAGGCCTGGCGGTTCTCAAATGTGGGTCTTCTTGATCTGGCGCCGTTCAAAATCAGTGCCTCACTTTCCGAAGACGATCGGAAAAATATTCTAAAATATTCCCGCGGTCTTGAACAGGTTGCCGGTCGCATGATCTTCGCGAACGACCAACTGATCGAGCGCGATGTCGTTTCTGAAGACTTGAAAAAGCGCGGCGTGATTTTTCAGCCGTTCGAACGCGCCGTGGTGGAACACGCCGATCTTTTTCAAAAATATTTCATGTCCACCGAAGCGACACTTGGCTCAGCCAAGTTCTCTGCGTTACACAAAGCCCTGGTCTCGTCGGGAACGTTCGTGTTTGTGCCACGCGGTGTCGAGATCAAGTTACCGATCGAAATTTTCCATTGGCTGCGGCACGACAACATGTCGGTTTTTCCGCATCTGCTCCTCGTGGCCGATGAACTGGCGAAGGTCACGGTGATCGAGCATTTCCGCTCATGCGATCAACACGCTGCCGGGTTCGCCTGCGGCGTGAACGATCTCATCGCGGGACCCGGCGCAAAGGTGACCTATGTCTGCGCACAAACTGGAGCGAAAATGTCATTGCGCTGCAGATGAACTCCACTGTGGTCGACCACGATGCGTCAGCAATGAGCCTGAATTTGCACGCCGGATCGCGCTACTCGCGATTTGAAAGCTTAAGCCGCCTCATCGGCGAAGGCGGCCGAAGCGATCTGCTGGCAGTCGCGGTGGCAAAGGGCCAACAGGAGTTCGACGCAAGGACGCTGCAGGACCATGTTTCGCCGCATACAGCGAGCGATCTGCTTTATAAAAATGCGCTCGACGATCGCGCCCGCACGATTTTCGGTGGGCTCATCCGGGTAGAACCGCATGCGCATTTCACGGATGCCTACCAAAAAGTTCGCAACCTTCTGTTAAGTGAGGACTCTGAAGCCAATTCAATGCCCGGCTTGGAAATCCTAGCCGACAACGTCCGTTGCACCCACGGGGCAACGTCTGGTCAAGTCGACGAGGAAGAGCTTTTCTATCTGCACAGCCGCGGCATTCCGACGAAAGTTGCTCAACGCCTCATTGTCACCGGCTTCCTCGATGAAGTCATCCAGCGACTCGATCAGCCGGCGATTGCTGACCATCTGCACCGCATCGTCGAAGAGAAGTTCGCCAAGTAGCCGATCCTTTGCGAACGGCGGATCAGTCGCCCGCTCTGTCCTCCGTGTTCAACTCGAAATTGATCTTCACGTCGTAATGATCGCCCTTGATTAGCCCCGTTGGCGGTGCGTCCACCTGGGTGACTTGTTTTGCGACCATGCGCACAGATTCATTTACTACCGGGTTCCCGGACGGTTTAATGATTTCGAATTTGGAAACGCGTCCGTCTTTCTCGATCCGAACCCGTACCAAGGTGGAAATTTTTGTGCCTGGGCCGATGTTCTTTGTCGGCTGGATCCACGCGCGATAGAAACGATCGTGCAGCATGTTTCCATACCAAGCGAATTCGGACGCGTTATTGCCGCCACCCGGGCTCCCGCTTTTGCTCGTGGAACCTGTTTTGCCGACGTCCCTCTGGGACCCGGGTTTGGTTTTTGTAAGGGTTTTCTCCTCAGTCTTATCTAATTTCTTACTTGGCTTCTTGGAACCCGGTTTCGATTCGGGCGAAGCTTTACGGGAAGTCTCGGTCGCCTGAGACTTTCTAGGAGTCGGTCTCGGGGTCCTCTTGAGCTTCGGTTTGGGCGTTGCAGTTGGCTTTGGTGTCTGTTTTGGTCTCGGCGTCGGTTTAGGCGTTGGTGACGGCAGTTCTATCTCGCTTTTCGCTGCCGTCGCTGCAGGTTTTTCTTCTTCGACGTCGTCATCTTTGGACGGTTCCGGTTCAGTGGCAGGAGTCGTCGCTGGCGATGGCTCGTTGTCTGCTTGGCCTGCTGCCAGATCTCCCGCGTCGCCAAGCCACATGATATTCTCCGGCTCGGGCGAAGTCTTTGCTGCCAGACTCCAGCGAATCAACCCGACGATCAACGCGGCATGCGCCAGAGTAATCAGGACGACGTTTCGCCAAAAGGACTTCGCCACGTCAAATCGTTGAAGGGTTGAACCGTTGAAATGAACTCCGATGCAGCGCTGTAACGATGTAATAATTCAGGCGGGTCATTGATCTTCATTGGTGGTCGCTTGCGTAGCTATGCCCACCTTTGTGATTCCTGCTCGTTGCAACGCATCCATCACCGCAATCAGTTTTTGAACGGCCAAATCGCGATCGGGCCGGATCACAATGGACAGATCCGGCATCGTCTGTTTTACCTGCGCCAGTTGTGCGGTGAGCTTTTCCAAATCCATGACCTCATCGTTAAACCGAATCGTATCGTTGCGATCGATCGAGACCGTCTGTACCTGGGACCTGGTCATGGGCGGAGTCTTCACGCCGCTGGACGGAATAATGAGGTTTACACTGCTCTCCAGCAATGGCGTGGTGATCATGAAAATGATCAGTAAGACGAAAGCGAGATCGAGCAGGGGCGTGACATTAATCTCGCTCAGAGTAGAGAGATTCTGACGTTGCGAGTAACGTCTCATCTGCGAAAGGCCGATTCCCGGGTGCCGTGATCGACGTATTTGTGCTCGAACTCGGACCCGAGTTCGGCGGCGAAGTTGTCCATTTCCACGATGATCCCGCGGATGTTGGTGACGAGAAAGTTGTAACCAAACATCGCCGGAATAGCGACACAAAGCGCGGTAACTGTAGTGATGAGCGCGCCTGAAACGCCGGGAGCCATGGCAACGAGGTTGGGTGAGCCCGCCTCGGCAACACCGGTAAACGCGTCCATCACACCCCAAACCGTACCGAGCAACCCCAGAAAGGGCGAACCGCTCACTGCGGTAGCGAGCAGGATCATTTGCGACTCGAGAGAGAGTGCTGTCTCGCCCACGGCCCGCTCCATTGCTGCGTTCACCGCGCCCATCTGTGCGGGCGAAATTTTATCTGCGATTTCAAGTCGCGCCCGAAAGGTGCCGTCGACTTCAGCCGAGCCGAGCAGATGGAATGTCATCTCTTCGCAGCCGGCGCGATAGACGTTGAAAAGCGGCGAGCCGGGAAATCCCGCGTTTTTCTCGAACAAACGAAGTGGTTGCCGATCCTTCCGGAACGCGGCGAGAAAACGCGCATTCTGTTTTCGCGCGAATCGAATTACGCGCAGTTTCGTGATCATGATCGACCAGCTAAAGATCGATGCCACGGCCAAAAGGGTGAGAACAATCTTACCTGCGACTGTCGCGTGATCGAACGCAAACAGTAAACCACCGCCGGCGGCTACAATTTCCGGAATGAGCATTCCCGCGTCACCAGGTTAAGTAATAACGCGGTTTTAAAGAAACGAAAGAGATAATAGACCAACGATGGATATCCTTTCGCGATTCCTCACTTTTCCTTCGACATTCTCATTGGAAACGTCGGTCGCTTTTTCGCTGCGACCACAAATACCATTCCGAAAACAATCAGGAAGAAAGAGAAAAACTGTCCCCGAGTGAAAGGGCCTATCAGAGATGCGTCAGGCTCACGAAAATTCTCAATCACGATCCGAAAGATCGCATAAAAAATGAAAAACAGTCCGGTTAGAACTCCGTTTGGCTGGCGCGTGCGTGTCCGGACAAACCACAAAATCGCGAACAAAACAATTCCTTCGAAAAAAGCTTCATAAAGCTGTGACGGATGGCGCGGCGATAGAATGGAGCGCAAAGCGGTGGCGATTTCCGGCTGGCCACGCACCGCTCCAACGATGGCATCCGGCGTCGTCAGAGCCGGATTAATTTGCGCGCAAACCTCCACCGCTCGCTCGGCTTCCTGCGGATGATCGAGCAGCTCCTTGGGGAATTGTATCGCCCAGGAGACATTCGTAATCCGTCCATAAAGTTCGCCATTGATGAAGTTCGCGCACCGGCCGAAGAACAATCCGATCGGCGCAGTGACGACCAGATTGTCACCCAAATTCATCCACGAGATTTTGTGGCGATAAGAATAGTAAAGCGTGAACAACACCAGCCCGAGCATCCCACCGTGACTCGACATGCCGCCTTCCCAAACGCGCAAGATCGACACCGGCTCGCGCAGCATTTCCGGCTTATAAAAAAAAATGTAGCCGAGGCGTCCGCCGACTATAACGCCGAAGAGCGCACAACCCGTGATGAAATCGCCCACTCGCTGCGGCGGTAGATCGGCATATCCGCGTTTAGCTAGCCAAAGAAGAAGAAAATAGCTGGAGACAAATGCCAGCACGTAAGCGAGCCCGTACCAGCGAGGGCCGACATTATCGTAGATCCGGAAAATGATCGGATCGAGATTGTGCAGGTAATAGGCGACCATTTGTGCCGCGATTGTTGCTGATGTCGTTACTAGCCGCAATCAAAACGCGTGTCATCCCGAACTAATGTGAGGGACCTCTCAACAAATGACTGATCATGTAATTTTCGTTGCACAGCTACGTCGATTGAGGTTCTTCGCTCCGCTCAGGATGACATCGCGGCTCGCGGACCTGATTTCTTCAACACCTTTCGCAAGAACGGCGCAGTTCGGCTGACACGGTTGGTCGATACCTGTTCGGGCGTGCCGCACGCGACCATCTCGCCACCGGCGTCACCTGCTTCCGGTCCGAGATCGACGATGTAGTCGGCTTCCGCGATAACACTGAGGTTGTGCTCTATTACGATCACGGTGTGGCCTTCGTCAACGAGGCGATGCAGCACATTGAGAAGCAGCTCAATATCCGCCATGTGCAGGCCGATTGTGGGTTCTTCGAGCAAATACAACGTCGATCCCGGCTTGCGCATTTTTCGGAGTCGCTCGTCAGCCGCACGGCTGACGCCGCGTTTCAATTGCGTCACCAGTTTGAGCCGCTGCGCTTCGCCGCCGCTCAGAGTCGGACTTGGTTGACCAAGCTTTAGATAGCCGAGGCCAGTGTCGACCAGCAGTGAAAGTGGCCGCGCGACCTTCGGATGCGCTGAGAAGAATTGCGCCGCTTCCTCGATGGTCATCTCCATCACGTCGCCAATGGATCTTTCGTTATATAGAACTTCCAGAGTTTGAGGATTATAACGGCGACCATGGCAATCTTCACAAGGCACATAACTACTCGGTAGAAAATTCATCTCGAGCTTGATCACACCTTGTCCCTTACAGGTCTCGCACCGGCCGCCTTCGGCATTGAACGAGAATCGGCTGGCGGAATAGCCGCGCACCCGCGAGACCGGCAGTTGCGCGTAGAGATTCCGGATCTCATCGAACACCTTGACGTACGTGCCCGGCGTAGAGCGTGAAGTTTTCCCGATCGGCGACTGATCGACTTCGTAAACGGTTTCGATGACACGTGAATTCTGGGGAGCGCGAGCGCCACGCTCGCTCTTTTCGGCGTCCAGGCCGAAAAGCTCTTGATGCACTTCCCGCGAGGCGCGTGACACAGCGGGCGAGGCGCCCACGCCCCCGAGACTCTCGCGAACCCGCGGCAGCAATTCCTCGTGCATCAAGGTGGATTTGCCGCTGCCCGAAATTCCGGTGATGACCGAGAGCCTGCCGACAGGGAAACGGACGTCGATATTTTTCAAGTTGTTCGCTTGTGCGCCGCGAATCTCGATCCAGTTTCCGACATCTCGTAACGACCGGCGCGCCCCGCGGACAGGATGCTTAAGCGGCGATTTCAAGCAGCGGGCCGTTTCGGATTTTGAATTTCTCTCGATTTCGCGCAGCGTACCGGCTGCCACGACCTGCCCGCCATGAATTCCGGCGCGAGGACCGAGATCGACGATGTGATCTGCGCTCCGCATCGTTTCCTCATCGTGCTCGACGACAATCAACGAGTTTCCCTTGTTCCTCAGCGCGGTTAGAGTTTCGAGCAGGCGCAAATTGTCACGCGGATGCAAACCAATTGTCGGTTCGTCCAGCACGTAGAGGACGCCGCGCAAATTTGAGCCGAGTTGCGCCGCAAGCCGGATTCGCTGCGACTCGCCGCCGCTCAACGTTTTCGCCGAACGCCCAAGCGCGAGATAGCCGAGTCCGACTTTTTGCATGAAATGCAACCGCTGTAGAATTTCGGGAACCAGGCCGGCGGCAACGGTCTGAGCGGTTCCTTTGAATTTAAGTTTCTCGATAGTACGTGCTGCTTCACTCGATGAGAGATTTGTGAATTGGTCGATCGTGTAACCTTGCACACGGACGTGCCGCGCCACTTCGTTCAAGCGCGACCCGTGACAGCTCGGGCATTCGCGCGCTTCGCCTTGTTCAACCCATTCCGAGTGGCGTTCCGCAGCGAGCTCATTTTCCAAGACCGATTCGCCATCGCGGTCCTTACCAGTTTGAAGATCCTGGTCCCAAATTTCACCGAATCCGCCGCATTCTTCGCACATGCCATGAGGCGAATTGAACGAGAACAAACGCGGATCGAGCTCTTCAAAAGCGCGGCCACAATTTGGGCAACTCATCTCCGTGCTCAAAACCGTCAGGCGATTTTTAGGATGCAGAAGACGCGCCGTGCCGCGGCCTATCTCCAGCGCACGCTCGACAAGGTAGCGCGTGCCTCCGGCTTGCGAACGAATCGGCTCGCAACCGGGACGGTCGCGCCACTTTACACTGCCGCGACCTATTACTCCTACAACGACGTCAATGGTATGTTCTTTGAAACGCTCCAGTTTCCTAAACTGCGCAATCGGAATGAGCTTTTCGTCCACGTAAAGTGTGTCGAATCCCTGGCGTTCCGCCCAACGCGCTACGTCGGCGTGAAAGCCTTTGCGCGCCTTTACCAAGGGAGCGAGCACCTTTAGAGGGCCTCGTTTGGCGACCGTCTCGACCTGTCTAACGATGGATTGCACACTCTGTTTTGCTACGGGCAATTCGCAGCCGGGACAGAATTGCGTTCCCGTTTTCGCGAACAAGAGCCGCAGGAAATGATAGACCTCTGTCACAGTCGCCACAGTCGATTTGCCGCCGCCGCGCGTGATACGCTGTTCAATCGCCACACTCGGCGGCAGACCGCTGACAAGATCAACGTCCGGCTTCTCGAGTTGCTCCACAAACTGCCGCGCATACGGCGACATGCTGTCCAGAAACCGGCGTTGTCCCTCGGCAAACAAGATGTCGAAGGCAAGTGTCGATTTGCCAGAACCGCTCAGGCCAGTGATGACCACCAGTTTTTCCCGCGGTATTTTCAAAGCGATGTCCTTGAGATTGTGTTCGCGAGCGCCGTGAATCTGAATCGCTCCGTTCTTCCGTGGATCGGCGAGCACACGCCGCTGGCCAGTACCGTTAGGCCACGGGCCTAACGGCTCTTCAGCCGCACGTAACGCTAACTCGTTGTCTTCACCCGCATAAACATTCATCTCGGTTTGTGGCGCGCCGCCAAAAGCAGCACGCGAGCCGCGTGCGCTCCTCAGAACTTCCGCCAGAAATCTTCCCGTGTGCGAATTCTCTGCGCGGGCAACTTCCTCGGGCGTGCCAGTCGCTACGACTTCGCCGCCTCTGTCACCAGCTTCTGGCCCGAGATCGACAATCCAATCGGCGGATTTGATAACGTCCATGTTGTGCTCGACTACCACGAGCGAATGACCGCGGTCCACCAATTGCTGAAATAGTCTTAGCAGAATTGCCACGTCGTCGAAATGAAGGCCTGTGGTTGGCTCATCAAAGATGAAAAGGTTCCTGTTGTCGGATGCGTCCGACAAATGTCTCACCAGTTTTAGCCGCTGAGATTCGCCGCCGGAAAGCGTGTTGAGTGGCTGACCAACCCTGAGATAACCGAGTCCCACATTTTCCAGAACCTTCAGTTCCGTCGAGATTTCGGAGCCGGAATCGTCACCGATTTGAGCAAAGAATTGAATGGCTTCGCTGATGGTGAGTTCGAGAAGGTCGTGAATCGATTTGCCACGCAGGCGCACCTTCAGCACATGCGCCTGAAACCGTTTGCCTTCGCATTCGGCACAACGCACGTAAAGATCGCTCAAAAATTGCATCTCGATCTTTTCATAACCTGTGCCCGAACAGCGTTCGCATCGGCCCTTGCCGGAGTTGAACGAAAAGCCGCCTGCTGTCAGTCCCTGCGCCAGCGCATCGGGTTGCGCGGCGAACAATTCGCGTATCCGATCGAACAAACCGAGATAAAGGATCGGCGTCGAACGCGGAGTGCGAGCAAGTGGGGCCTGGTCCACCATTACAATGTCTCCAATTCGATGTGCACCGATGATCGATTTGCACCCGCCCGGTTCTTGATCTGGGGATTGCCCTTTGGCGTGCAGCAAATTCCGATACAACACATCATGAATCAGAGTGGACTTGCCGGACCCGGACACTCCGGTTACGCACGTGAACACGCCAAGCGGCACGTCGACGTCGACGTTTTTAAGATTGTGCTCTCGTGCACCGAGAATCTTGATTGAACAACTTGATTTTCGGCGTGACTTCGGGATCGGAATGAATTTGCGGCCAGTGAGATAGTCGCGCGTAAGAGATTGGGGAGCGCTGGGAGCCCGCGCCTCCCAGAAATTCTTCGAACGGTCCATTCCAAACCAATTCGCCGCCGTGTTCGCCGCGTCCCGGACCGAGATCGATCAAGTTGTCGGCTGCGCGAATGATTTGTTCCTCGTGCTCGACGACAAGCAGCGTATTGCCTTTGTCGCGCAAATTATGCATCACCCGAACCAATTGGCCGACATCGCGCGGATGTAATCCGATGCTGGGTTCATCCATTACAAAAAGCGTGTTCACCAGGGAGGCCCCGAGACAGGTCGTCAGGTTCACCCGCTGGACTTCACCGCCACTCAACGTTCGCGTGGACCGATCGAGGGTCAGATAACCAACGCCGACTTCGCAGAGGTAGTCCAGGCGCGCACAGATTTCATCACACAGCATCTCAGCGGTCTTGTCGTTGGGCAAAACGTCGATTGTGCGCAGAACATCGCGAGCGCCGGAAATTGAGAGCGCCTGGAATTCCGGGAGGGTCAAGGTAGCGCATGCCTCTGGCTTGCTACGCGTAGCGTTCTCAACCGGGACGGGCGCGCTACCTTGAATCCTATAATTGATCGCATCAGGTTGATAGCGTCCCCCGTCGCATTTCGGACAGGTGACGTATGCGCGGTATCTACTGAGCAGCACCCGCACATGCATCTTGTACGTCTTGCTTTCCAGCCAGCGAAAAAAGCCGCGCACGCCGTACCAGCGGTTGTCCTCGTAATCTTCGTCTGCGTATTCGCCCGATCGTTTTTCGCCCTCGATAACGAAACCCTGATCGGCTCTCGTTAATTCTTCGAAAGGAATATTGATGTCTATGTCCTCGCGCACGCATGCGCGCAGCAAATCTTTTTGGGATTCTCCAAACTCCGCGCCGCGAAAAACACGAACCGCCCCCTGTTTAATGCTTAGACTCCGATCCGGGATCGCCTTGTTAAGATCAATTGCGATGGTACGACCGAAGCCGCGACACTCCGGGCAAGCGCCCAACGGGTTGTTAAAGCTGAAAAGGCCGATCGAAGGCGGCCGAATATCCAGATCACAATACGCGCAGTGCCAACCGGTGGAGAAAGGAAGAGTGTGATCATCGATCGGTGATCTGTGGTTGGCTGGACGTTCGATGTTTCCTTGTATGGGGATCACATTCACCTGTCCTTTGCCGAAACGTAGAGCGGTCTCGAGCGCCTCCGTCATGCGTCCGCGATTCTCCTGAGTAATCGCGATGCGATCTTGAATGACCTGCACTCGCGCGCCGAGCCGTCTGATTCCTGGATGGGCTTGGTCCACGCGCACCACCTGATTGTCGATCCAAACCCGCAGGTAGCCTTGCTGTTGAAGGAAATCGAAGAACTGTTGCGGCTCCGTTTTCGTCGGGACGGAAACCCAGAAAGTAACGAGAACGGTTTTCCCAATGCTCTTGGACAGAATTTGTTCGGCAATCGATTGCTCGGATTCAGGGCGAATCTCGCGGGCGCAGTTCGGACAGAACGCGTGAGCAATTCGCGGCCAAAGCAGTTTTAAGTAATCGTTGATCTCGGTCATCGTGCCGACCGTAGAGCGGGAGGTCTTGACCGGGTTCGCCTGTTCGATCGCTATTGCTGGCGGTATGCCGTGAATATCATCGACGCGTGGTTTGTCCATGCGATCGAGAAACTGCCGCATGTACGGACTGAACGTCTCGACATAGCGTCGCTGGCCTTCGGCATAAATCGTGTCGAAAGCCAAACTCGATTTGCCGCTGCCGCTGGGCCCGGTAATGACGGTCATCTTCCCCAACGGAAGATTTACGTCAATCGCTTTGAGATTGTTCTGTCGCGCCCCGCGGATTTCAATCAACGCATTCCGCGTCGGAATGACAACACGTTCCTTATTACCAATCTTCGAACCCACTGGAAACAGTCGCTGCGCGTAAAACCATTCGCAAATTTTCCACCGAGATACGCTTTCAACAGGGCCCCCCACGCCATCTAGAGGTCGGGCAATTTCTTTAATTTCGCCAGACGCGGGACGATGCCAACGATCTCACAACCGGGCGAAGCAACGAAAGATCACCGTGCGCAATCTGTATCAGAACGTTCCGCAGGAAAAAACGGCTGCGTCACGGACATGATTTGCATCTAACTTGCCCAATGACTCTGCTCGAAGTCCTTTCTTCGACAACGGCCTATTTGCGAAAGCACAACATCGAGAGCCCCCGACTGAACGCGGAGCATCTGCTGGCGCATGCGCTCGGCCGGCAGCGGATCGAGTTGTATTTGGAATTTGAGCGCGAGTTAGAAGAATCGGAGCTTGCGCCTTTACGCGGTTTGGTAAAGCGCCGCGGCAAAGGTGAACCGCTTCAACACCTGCTCGGCACGGTCGAGTTCTGCGGGCAGACTTTTCTCTGCGATAACCGCGCACTGGTGCCGCGATCTGAAACCGAGCAACTCGTTGAGCTGCTGATTTCACGCTTCAAATCCGAAATTGCAAACGCTCGAATAGTGGATGTGGGAACCGGCAGCGGCGTGATTGCGCTGAGCCTGGCTGCGGAATTCCCACGAGCCGAGATCGCCGGGACCGATATTTCTGAAGATGCGCTGGCGCTAGCCCGTGAAAATGCTGGGCAGCTGGACTTATCGAACCAGGTTCGCTTTATGAAAGGCGATCTTCTTGAAAATACGGAAGGCACCTTCGATCTGATAGCCGCAAATCTTCCGTACATCTCAACGGAAGACCGCCAGAAGCTTTCTCGTGAAGTGTTACACGATCCGGCAGTGGCGCTCTTCGCGGGCGTGCGCGGGGACGAGCTCATGCGGCAATTGATTGCCCAGGCGCCGTCGTCGCTTCGGCCGGGCGGAATTCTGGCGATGGAAATCGGAACCGGTCAAAGCGAGACGCTCGCGGCAGCGCTGACGGAGAAAAATTACCGCGACATTCAGAGCGAAAAGGATTACTCAGGTGTGATACGTTTCCTGTTCGCGAGGTATGGATAAGATTCTCGTCCACGGCGGCCGCCGGCTTTCCGGTTCCATTAAGGTCAGCGGCTCAAAAAATTCATCGTTGCCGATTCTCGCGGCGACATTGCTGACTCGGGATCCGTGTGTCGTTCACGGCGTGCCGGACCTGAGCGACACAAACTACATGCTGCAGATTCTCGCTCATCTCGGCGCACAAGTGGAACGCGCCAGCGGTACCGTGACTGTGACGGCCGGGAAGATCCATTGTGTCGCGCCTTACGATGTGGTTCGGAAAATGCGCGCATCGGTTTGTGTTCTCGGACCGTTATTGGGGCGGTGCAAGGAAGCCAGCGTAGCGTTGCCCGGGGGTTGCGTCATTGGCGATCGGCCAATTGATCTGCATCTGAAAGGCTTTGAGGCCCTCGGCTCGGCGGTTCGCGTAGAAGGCGGGGACATCAAGGTTTTTGCTCCGAAACTGCGCGGGGCACAAATCGATATGAAGGGAAAATTCGGTCCCACCGTCCTCGGCACCGACAACGTGATGATGGCTGCCGTTCTGGCCGATGGGACCACCGTCATTGAAGGCGCTGCCTGCGAACCTGAGGTCGTGGATCTGGCAAATTTCCTCAATGAAATGGGCGCAAAAATAGAAGGCGCCGGGACGGATCGAGTCGCCATCGAGGGCGTGAAAGAGTTGCACGGCGCTGAACACCGCGTCATTCCCGACCGGATTGAAGCAGGCACGTTTCTTGTAGCAGGCGCGATCGCCGGAGACGGAGTAACGGTAAAACGCGTGGAACCGGAACACGTGCGTGCAGTTACTGACGTGCTGGCGAGATGCGGTTATGCGGTTGATATCGCGGGCGATTCCATTTCGATCCTGCCCAACGGCAGTGCTAATGCGCTGGAAATAGTGACTGAACCATATCCGGGGTTTCCGACCGACATGCAGGCGCAAATGTGCGCTTTGCTTTCGACCAACAAAGGCACGAGTACGGTGACGGAAAATGTTTTCCCACAACGCTACATGCATGTGGCGGAGCTAAAGCGCATGGGAGCGAAAGTACATCTCGAGGACGCTACTGCGGTGATTGAGGGAGTGGATAATCTTCTGGCCGCGCCGGTGATGGCGAGCGATTTGCGCGCGTCTGCCGCGCTGGTGCTCGCAGGCCTGAAGGCGGACGGGGTTACCGAAGTGAGCCGCGTCTATCACATTGATCGCGGCTACGAACATCTTGATGAGAAACTCCAGGAACTCGGCGCCCAAATCGAGCGAGTGAAGTCAAAATAATCCGGGACATTTTTCGTCATTCTTCTTGTGGCGGCCAGCCAGCCGTTGAGCGAAAGGTTGAATATGGATCAACCATCTCCGTCGACGCCACCCACCTCCTCCTCGATTCGAACCTGGTGCGTGCTGTGCCACGCCAGCGCATTGCTGGGATTATTTTTGCATTTTCTGGGACACATTCTCGGCCCGCTCGCGGTTTGGCTAATAAAACGCGGCGATTCACCCGAGATCGACGCCTACGGAAAAGAATCGTTGAACTTCCAAATCTCGATGCTGATTTACGACGCAATTGCCGCGATTCTTTGCATCATCCTTGTCGGGGTTCCGATATTGATTGCGCTTTGGGTAACGAACACCGTGCTCGTGATCATCGCATCGGTAAAAGCCGGAGAAGGAAAATTCTACCGGTATCCTTTTACGATCCGATTGATCAAGTAATCGACCTGGCTACGCAAGTTCATGCGAGTTAACTATCACGTTTTTTTTCCCAACTCTCGTAGCATCTTTAGATTCACAACGTCCTCAGCGAGAGCTTCTCCTTTTGGCGTTTCCAGTACCTTCGGGATTTTGCGGAAGCGCGGACTGCGCATGATGAAGCGGAAACCGTCCAAACCAATTTGGCCCTTCCCGATGTGCTCGTGTCGATCGACCCGGGAACCGCACCTCGTCTTTGAATCGTTGACATGAATCGCAACGAGACGATTCCGGCCGATGACACGATCAAACTCGCGAAACGTCTTTCGTACCAGACGATCGCTGCCGATATCGTAACCGGCGGCGAACAGGTGCGCAGTATCGACACACACGCATAAACGTTCCGGCTCGCGCACACGCTCGATGATTTGCGCGAGATGCTCGAACCGGTGACCGATGCACGACCCCTGGCCAGCCGTGACTTCGAGCGCGATCTTCGTTTTCACTTTTGGAATTTTCCGAAACATCACATCGATTGATTCAACAATCTTTTTCAAACCGGCTTCTTCACCAGCGCCAAGGTGTGCTCCGGGATGCATTACCAGAAACGGCAATTCAAGCTGGTCTGCCCGGACAAGTTCCTCAGCAAGCGCGCGAATAGAGTTGGCGAGAAAACCGGGATTGGTAGTAGCGAGATTAATCAGATAATTTGCGTGCCCGAATACGGATAACAATTCGCCGCGCTGGACGTGATCCAGAAAACTGCGGATTTCATCGCGGGTCAGCGGACGGGCAAACCATTGCATATTGTTTTTGACGAAGATTTGCATCGCCGTGCAGTGAATGGATCGGGCGCGCTCGATAGCCATGCTCACCCCGCCGCGAATAGACATGTGAGCGCCGAGTAGAACTGGAATCGGCGAATTGGCGACCTGGCGAAGGTTGCCTTTTACCCTTTCGCCGCCTTGCCGTCTTCTCTTCACTATCGGATGTCTAAAACCGCTGGATGCCAGTCAGGTTTCTTGAGACTGCCGGTGCCTGAATATTCGAAAAGTTTATACATCGGTGTGAGCAATATTCCCGGGCCTTTCATATCCAGCCGCAAATTGAAATCGAGTTTGTCATCCAAAAAATGGATGTCGCCGTTGCCAAGCATGCTAAAGAGCGCGCCTGCGGCCTCGAAATCGTCTGTGTGAATGGTGCCGTTCTCCACCCTGAAGGCAGCGGTAGCGTCATGCGCGATGCTGTAGCCGCTTCCGGGAACGATCTTGTTCAGAATGCCTGAAAGCGGCCCGAAAATTGGTATGGCAAACACATCACCGTTGCTGACCTTCACCGTTCCGTTGCCCCGCATGGTACGCCAATTATTGCCCAGGCCTGCAAATTCATAGGTGCCGCGCAACATGCCCTGGGAAGTCTTGTAGTTGAAATACAAATCGGTTAGGCGCGGAAAATTGATGTCCTTCACGGATACGGTCGCGCGATACTTGGGATCATTTCGCGCCAGCGAGATGTCCGCATCTCCATGCAGCGTGCCATCGAAAAGATCCGCCCGAACGTCGGTAATTTGCAATCGGTTATTTGTGAACAGCAATCGCGCAGAAATGCCATCGAAGGGCAGCGTTTTCCCGAGAAAGGCATAGTCCATTTCGTTTGCGGCATCGACTTTTACCTCGAGACGCGTGTTCTTGCCGCCGTGAAATTGGTAAATTCCGTTGGCGATTACATTCGGCGGACGCCGAAATTTGTATGGAACAACAGTTTTCCAAGTTTTGGGGTCGATCCAGAAAATTACTTCAGACGGATAGAGCGAGCTGCGGATGTTGGAGACTTGCACGTCGTGCTTTTTGAAGTCGTAGATAAAACTGCCCGACCCGGTGCCTTCGTCCCGAGTGACGCGAAGGTCTTCGCAAGCAATTGCGCCATCGGCGAAGCGAATCCGCGTGGTCGCGCCGTTCATCCATGTTCCGCGAAACCGGGTTCGCCCTAACGACACTGTCCCTTCGCCATGCCAGGTAGCGGGATCGCGATTCGTCCCACGTATGATCATTCGGATAGCTGGCGAACGTTGCCACTGCCATTCCCCAAGGAATTCGCTTGTCTTGGCGGGAACGAGAGGACGAATTCCTTCCGGGGACAAGGTGCTCTCGAGATTAAGTCGAAAATCGTTCGGAGCGTCCAAAAGATCGGCCCTGAGTTGACCGGTTTGCTGGTGTACGCGCAGTTCTCGAATAAATGTGCGCTGGCCATCCCAGGCAAAATCAGCCGTTAGATCGGAGAATGGAACGTTCTTGTAACTGAATTGGGCAAAAGCAGCGTGCCCGACGAAATGTGGCCGAAGGTCTTGTCCGCCGAGATGAAGCGAGCCGGTGATTTCAAGCCGTGGAGCCGAATGAAATTCTACGTCGGCCAGCGGTTCCCGAAGCTCGAGCGCGCCCAGAAAAGCTTTCAAATCGACACTGCTGCGAATCTGGAATTTGGCAATGTTATTTTCCAGGTTCCAATCGCCGCGGCCAGCAAAAGTCCCGGAGTGGTCCATCCATTCACAATGCGCGATATCGAGTCGCCGGTTTTTCCATTCGGCTGCGACAGAAAGATCTTTGATTTCGCAATTGCCGCGTTGCAATCGATCCCCATGCAGCGTCGCTTCGACATGGGCGTTTTCGATTTCTGCGATGTCTCCACTAAATTTCACCTGCAAAGAGGGAGGTCCTCCGGGAAACCTGAATTTTTGCAGCTGATTCAACACACCTTGCGCCGTCGCCAATCGTTTTTGCAATTCTTCCGGCGAAAGAGACGGCGAGGGCTGATAATTCTCGCGTTTGATCAAGTTTCCCCTGGCAGAGACTCGAATCCCGCAAAAGATTCCCTCAGCCTGACTGACGTATATCTGTTCCGGCGGAAAATAAATGTGTGCGCGCAGATTGGTCAGTTGCGGCCGACTGGCCTTTCCCTCGGCGGTCTTGAGCGGAAAGGTAATCTGCGCATTGCGCACATCCAAAGCATTGAGAAATGGCTCTTTATGGAGAAACGCGGCGTAATTGATGCCCAGGGAGATTTCGCTGATCAGGGCGACGGTGTTTTCGTGATTTTTGTAATCGAAGATTCTTACGTGTTTTGCGACCAGACCACGAAACGGGTCGAGAGTCAGCCGTCCAATGTGAGCTTCGACCCCGCGCTTACGCAACTCTTCCACCACACGGTAACGCCACTCGCGACCAAACCCCCGCCGCGCGAGGTAATAACCGCTCCCAAGAATCGCAACCACCGCGGCGAGAATCGTTGCGCGAATTGCAATCGCAATCATGCGTCGCGTCCGGCGCAATCGTGGAGTTTGGGGAGAACGTCTAACGTCGATTGGTTCCAGAACGAGGGACATGCCTGATGGTAGGAAACGCTAAGTCGTTGAAGCCTTCGCGAGATAGACCAATTTAATGTAGTAACGGTTCAACGCTTCAACGTGATTTCAACTTCCGATCTGCCTATCGTTAATGCCACGTGTAATCTCGTAAGCACTCTCTTCATTTCCATGGGCTGGTTCTTCATCCGGCGCGGGGAATGGCGCCGTCACATGGTCTGCATGATTGTCGCTTTGATTTCTTCTCTATGTTTTTTAGTCGGCTACATCAGTTACCATGCCCAGGTTGGAGAGAAATCTTCAGGATACACCGGCTGGCTGGCTGCGATTTACTTCCCCTTTCTGGCGTCGCACGTACTGCTGGCTTTTGTAACCTTGCCGCTCGTGATTTTGACGCTCGTTCCGGTTTTTCGTCGCCGATGGGACCGCCACAGGCGGATTGCGCGCTGGACGGTGCCAATCTGGCTTTACGTCTCAGTCACGGGAGTACTCGTATATTTGATGCTTTACCAATGGTTCCCTCCGGGTGCGCATTAGCGCTGTGTCGCAATTTCGTAGGGGGTTCCCCGTAAGCGTCGCCGCCGGCGTGGAGAAGAGAACGTACGCTACAGCCGCAAAGCAGGAAATAGATCGACTGTCAAAATCTTGCGCTTGGCGACGATTTGATGTTTCATCACCTCGATGCGTCCGAGCGCACAAAGGAGATTTTTATGGTGACGATTGCCACGTTTAATGAGCCGGCCAAAGCGCGCGAGCTCAAGCGACGTTTCCAAGATGCCGGATTGAAGGTCGATGTTCACAACGAGGCATCGTTGCAAGAGTTCGGCTTCATGTCCAAGCCGCAGGCGAATGCGAAAGTTATGGTGGATGACAGCGACTTCGAGCAGGCGCAGAGTCTCATGATCGAATGGGAAGCAACTGATCCCGCCATCTCAGCTGCCCTCGTTCGCTGCCCGCAATGCAACTCCTCAAGCATCGAATATCCGCAGATGACCCGGAAGTTTTTGACGCCCGCGCTCGTGGCTGTGCTCTGCGCGCTCAAGATAATTCCGAAGGAATTTTACTGCCAGGATTGTCATTTTACCTGGACAAACTTGGAACAGCCTACGATTGGACGGCTTTGGCATCGCTTCTTTCCCGGTGGCGAAGCCGGACAGGGCTGAAGAGCGTTGAAGCGTTAGATGGTTCAAGTGGGCAACGGCGCAGTGACTTGACGCTTCAACGTTTCAACGTTTCAACGGTATCCAGCTCGTGAAATGGCTTTTCGTTTTGCTGCTCGCACTCGCCATCTTCGGTGGGGCCGCCTGGTTTGGTTACAACATTTTTGTCAAAGAAGAAATCGAAGTACCAAAGGGAGCAGCGCGGCGAAGTCACTCCTCCTCCGGTGGTGGACGTCAGCCTGCCGGAGTTTCAAGCGGCCGTTAAACTGCGACAAGATGGAAAACTTACCGAAGCACGCAATGCACTCGCATCTTTGATTCAAAAGTATCCCTCCGGACAACACATTGATGAAGCGAAGGATTTGCTGGGAGAAGTGAACGCTGAGATTTTGTTATCGCGGTATCCATCTCCGGAAAAAATCGAATACATTGTTAAACCTGGAGATGTGCTGGCGAAGATTGCCCGCAAGCTGAAGACCACACCTGAGCTGATCATGCGCATGAACAATATGAGCAGCACTATGCTGCGGATCGGGGAACGCCTGCTCATTTCGCATCCCGATTTTTCCGTGGTGATCCAACGTAAGGCAAATCTGGTCGTCCTTTTAGATCACGGCGGTTTCTTCAAGCAATACCACGTGCGCGAGGCGAAGCTTCCCCAAAAACAACCGCCCCGAGTCACAACCAAAGTCGCCGAGACCATGGCGTGGAAGAACGGCCAGCGGATCGGTCTCGGCAGCAAGGAATATCTGGCAAGCACCAAGTGGATCCGGCTGGCGGGCGGAGGAGGTTACACTCTGTACGCAGTACCCGGACTCAACGCACCCAAACTTGGAGCAACCGCCTCCGCCGACAGGACTCGGCCTTGCTGCCACAGATCTCAATGAGTTAAGCACGCTCGTAAACAATCGCACCCCGGTGACTATTATTGACTAAGTTAGCAACTTACAAGAATTACAACCAAACTGATCATGGACTGGCAACCGCTCGATTTTGAAAAGCCGATCTTCGAACTGGAGCGGCGGCTGCAGGATTTAAGAAGTCATTCCACAAAGCACGACGTCGATCTTGGCTCGGCGGTGAACGAACTCGAGACGAAGCTTCGTGCAACATCCCGACAGATTTACCATGACCTGACGGCGTGGCAGCGGGTGCAAATCGCGCGACACACTCAAAGGCCGTTCGCGCTCGATTACATTGAACGCTGTTTTACGAACTGGGTCGAGTTGCACGGCGATCGCCGTTTCGCCGACGACCGCGCCATGCCGTGCGGTGTCGCAATGCTCGGGACCCATCGTTGTGTTGTCGTCACCCACCAAAAAGGACGCAACACGAAGGAGAATTTGATGCGCAATTTCGGATGTGCGCACCCGGAAGGTTACCGCAAAGCTCTGCGCCTGATGCGGCTGGGGGAAAAATTCGGGATGCCAGTGATTTCACTTATCGACACACCTGGGGCTTTTCCGGGCGTTGGTTCCGAGGAACGCCACATTTCAGAAGCAATCGCCGTAAATCTCCGTGAGATGATGAAGCTGCGGGTACCGATTATCGCGGCAGTCATCGGCGAAGGGGGATCGGGCGGCGCACTCGGCATCGGCGTAGCAGACCGCGTATTGATTTTCGAGAATGCTTATTACTCCGTGATTAGTCCGGAAGCGTGCTCCGCAATCTTGTGGAGAGACCGGCGTCATGCCCCTGAAGCTGCCGAGGCGCTTAAATTAACTGCCCAGAACTTGTTGAAATTGGAGGTCGTTGACGAAATTATCCCCGAACCGGAGGGCGGCGCGCATCGCGATTACGACTCGGCCGCTGCCAATCTAGGCGAAGCGCTGCGCAGCAACCTGAAGCGAATTTCTCAAATTCCAATCGTCGAATTGTTGGAGAAACGGTATCAAAAATTTCGTCGTCTGGGTGTATTTTCCGAACCCAAAACTGTGACCGGTCCCACTCGGTCTTGATGTGATGCTTAGAAGCGGGCGCAGATCAATGGGATTGCTTTGGGTTGCCGTTTCCGCCGCTGTCACAGCGGCGTACGGCGACGATTCGACGTCGCCATTTCGTTTTGACAGGGACACCTTCGCCTTCGCCAATCAAACTGTGTTCGACTACCACGAGGGCCACGCTTCTTTACGGAAGTCCTCCGCAACAAAGCGCGACGCCTATAATCGGCACTGTTTCGTCATGTGCCGCACAGCAATGCAGTTTAGGAAATTTGCGCGGTTCGATCCACACAGCTCTCCGCTGGACGACCAGGCATTGGCGGATCGTTTTCGCGAGGTGACGCATCGCGCAGCCTGGGCAGAGCCGTTAACGGAAGACCAACGAATCGTTTTCCCGGGTTACAAGGACCTGAAGGAGATGAGCAAAAAGCGTCGCGAACTGGTCCAGCTCAATATTGGCCATGGCTGGCCCAGCTACTTTCGAATCAGCAATATGCGGATGGTTTTTCAAGATGGTAAGGGATATCAGGAACAGACGCACGCCCGGTTGAACGCCGCCTTGACGCGCGGCGAATTGTTCGTTGCCTTTCTTACCACTTACCCCAGCCTAAGTATCAATCATGCCGTCCTTGTTTATAAGCGAAAGTCGGCTTCGCGGGATTCCGGCATCGAGCAATACCTCGTTTACGACCCCAATCATGCGGAAGCTCCGCGCAATCTCATCTGGTCCGCCCCCGAACGGACTTTCTCGTACCAAAAGGACTGGGACTTTGTGGGCGGGTATGTTCGGGTGTACCAAACTTACGCCAAACCGATGCAGTAAAAGCGATCTCAAATCGAGCACCGATGCCAACGACTCCCTCACCGCCCAAACCACCGCCGTCACCCGCGCCGCCCGAACCTTTGCCGCCTAATCCCCCTCCAGTGCCGTCCATTGAGAAATCACTGTAGACGTTGCCTCGTCGCGGACGGGGGATCGCACCCAACGAATTAGCGCCTGGCTACCCAAAAAGAAGCTGGCGCAAGATTATTTCGCCGGCGGGAACAAAAAGCGCAGAGCCGGCTCGACGCGCGCTGCCCAGGCAGCCTCGCTATGTTCGGCATCCTTGGCTTCTAAATAAGCAATATCCACACCGAGCCGCCAACCTTTGTCGACTAAGCATTCGCACAGGTTACGCGCATGTTCCCAACCTGGCTCGTGCGTTCCAGTGTCGAGCCAGATTTTCAACGGCGGCTTTTCACCCAGTATTCCCACGAGACGAAAAATCGCGTAGTCATCCCACCAAATCGATGGCGACATCACAAGCAAACGGGTGAATACTTCTGAATATAAGATTCCGATCGCTAACGTTGCCAAACCTCCCAGGGACGATCCACCAAGCCCGGTAAATTCTGCATCCGCCATTGTTCGATACTTTTTATCGATGAATGGCTTCAACTCCCTGATCAGAAATTGCGCGTAAATGTGTGCGAGACCGCGGCTGCGCTTTTTGGGGCGGGCCTTCGGTTCGATGACACCGGGCGTCGGCGCATATTCGTCGACGCGTTCTTTGCCCGTGTTCGCTACAGCCACGATAATGAGCGGTTCAATCAGTTTTTGGCGAATCAAACGCTGTGCGGTTTCATCGACGCCCCACTCGACTCCGGCAAATGAGGTGGCGGCATCGAAGACGTTCTGCCCGTCATGTAAATATAAGACTGGATAACGTCTCGACGAGAAACGTCGATATCCGGGAGGCAAATAAACCAGCACGTCGCGTCGGTTACCAAGAATCTTCGATCGAAAGGCGCGATGCCGGTTTATGTTTCCCGTGAGGGTATGTTTCGTCATGCGAAGCGAGACGCATCGTAGCGGATGAAACGAAGTGCAAGCCTTTCGTTCGCCATAGAATAAATCCCGCCGCGGCGGGCTTGCGATTTCCTCTCGTCTCCCTCAAGATGATCGGGCGAATTTCATGAACGAACACTCTCTTA
This sequence comes from uncultured Verrucomicrobiae bacterium, assembly GCA_963807435.1. Taxonomy (GTDB): domain Bacteria; phylum Verrucomicrobiota; class Verrucomicrobiia; order Chthoniobacterales; family UBA10450; genus Udaeobacter. Next base: position 71,060 of record CAWECA010000009.1, on the reverse strand, counting down.
GGTGCTTCACGCCGCGGCTCCGCATCAAACCATTGGCGGACACACTGCCGTATACTTTGTTACTGTTGTGAAACTGGTAATCGCGGCGACGGGCGCAAGCGGATCAATCTACCTTCAAAGGCTCGTCGCGCAGATCGATTGCGCGGCGCACGAGGTGCATCTCGTCATGAGCGCCTATGCCAGAGCGGTGGCGAAGCAGGAACTGGATGACCTAAAAATTCCCGCGGGAGTTTTCCAGCACTCTGAGAGCGATATGAACGTGCCCTTTGTAAGCGGATCGTCACGCTTCGATGCAATGGTGATCGTCCCCTGTTCGATGGCTTCGCTGGGACGAATCGCCTCCGGTTGCAGCGACAACGTACTATTGCGAGCTGCCGATGTTTTCTTGAAGGAGAGGCGGAAATTAATTCTCGTGCCTCGGGAGACACCTTGGAACTTGATTCACGCGCGTAACGTCGTGACTCTGCTCGAGGCAGGCGCGATTGTTCTCCCGGCGATTCCTTCATTCTACAGCCGTCCGAATTCCGCTAACGCAATCGTCGACACCGTCGTCTGGCGTATTCTCGACCAAATTGGGTTACCAAACTCGCGCGCATACCGTTGGGGTGATGAAACCGCTGAAGCGAAAAGGTCGCGCAAGAGAAATTGAAGATCGAAGGCAGACTGGCGCGGTGGTTGGTCGCGTTTGGAGTTTGTTTGTTGCGAGCGTGGGAGCGTACTCTGCATTACGAAATTGACGACCGCGCCGATATGCTGGGTAAAGCGGTCACTGAAAACTACATCGGCGCGCTTTGGCACAATCGGTTACTGATATTCCCCCTGGTATTGCGACGCTTTTTTCCCAACCGTGGCGGCGCTGCGCTGATTAGCGCCAGTCGCGATGGTGATTTACTCTCCACTGCGATTCGCCATTTCGGCTACGACGTCGTTCGCGGCTCGAGTTCGCGCCTGGGTACGAGCGCAATTCTGCAATTAACCGACGTGCTGGCATCAAAGCGTGATGTAGTCATAACACCGGACGGCCCACGTGGCCCTGTTTACAAGCTTGGTCCGGGCGTCATTTTTCTGGCCCAAAAAAGCGGGGCTTCAGTATTGCCAATGAATCTCGAGTACTCGCGCTGCTGGCGACTGGGAAGCTGGGACCGTTTCATTATTCCGCAACCATTTGCCAAAGTACGCGTATTTATCGGCCCACCTCACCATGTCGAACCAAGCAACACACCCGAAGAATTTGAAGCTGCGCGCCTCGCATTGCAGGACGAGATGATGAAGCTGGTTGAAATGCGCTGAGCGAATCCCGTAGCGCTTGCCTCTGGCAACCTGGGTGGGCCGATGTCGATTTGCCCACGATAATGCGTCCAATAGGGGCGCGACTATTGGAAAGCTTGCGTCGCGCCCATTGGCAGGCAGGATTGCGCTTCACTATGGCGAAACTTATCGATGGACGCGCGATCGCAGAGAAGGTGTACGTGGAACTTCGCCGCGAAATTGCGGAACTGAAAAAAAAGGGTGTGACGCCCGGCCTTGCCGTCGTGCTCGTAGGGGATGATCCAGCTTCGCGCGCTTATGTCCGTTCGAAGGACAAAATGTGTCGCGAACTTGGACTGCACTCGCTGAAGCTGGAGCTGCCGGCTTCAACTACGCAGGCCGACCTGCTCGCACGGGTAGAAGAACTGAACCAGGACCCCAGTATTCACGGCATTCTTGTTCAATCGCCGCCACCCGGGCATATCGATGAATCAGCAGTCGTACGCGCGCTCGACTCGCGCAAGGATGTGGACGGGTTTCACCCCGAAAACGTCGCGAAACTCGTGCTGGAGGATTCAAGCGGATTTGTGCCCTGCACGCCCCTGGGCGTGCAACGGTTGCTTCTTGAAAGCGAGGTAGAGATCAACGGCTCGCATGTGGTAGTGCTTGGCCGCAGCATGATTGTTGGCAAACCGCTGGCGCTCCTACTGATGCAGAAAAACAAAAGTGGAAACGCCACGGTGACCGTGGTGCATTCGCGCAGTCGCGATCTCGCAGGGATCGCACGCTCGGCGGACATCGTTATCGCGGCTATCGGGCGCGCGGAATTTGTAAAAACCGATCACGTCCGTGAAGGCGCTACGGTGATCGACGTAGGAATCAATCGCGTGGAAGATATTTCGAGCAAACGCGGCTATCGCCTGGTGGGCGATGTCGCATTTGAGGAAGTGTCGAAAAAAGCGGTGGCGATCACTCCAGTACCGGGTGGAGTCGGGCCGATGACGATCGCCATGTTGATGGCGAATACGGTCAAAGCAGCAAAGCAATCGCTGTAATCACTCTTACTACCGGCCCCGTTTTCAGACGGCCCACAGGGTCGTGGCTACAGCTTTGGAGACGTTACTTTGGCCGTCAGCAATTTTGGAATCGCGGCGTTAATCCGCGCGGCGTGCACAAAAAAAGAGCCAAGCCGGGGTCGCAGCACAGCCGCGCGCGCGAGACGGTTGATCCATAAACGGCCTTCGTACATTTTGGCGTACGCCCCGCCAAAATCGCGCAATGCTGACTGCTGGTCATCGCCGCGAAAGGTTTTCGTGACCGCCTGCGCGGCGAGTTCGCCAGAGCGCAGAGCATAATAAATTCCTTCTCCTGTAAAGGGTTCGACCACACGAGCAGCATCGCCAATGAACAAGAGATCTTCTCGTGCGCAGCAAACTGGCGAACGCGTAAGCGGCGCAATTGTGCGCCAGGCCTGATTGGCTGTGAGTTTAAAATGGACTTCCGCCCATTTGCGTAATCTGGCAATTGTGGCCGGAATTCCGACGAGGCAAACATTCAACTCCGCCTCGTTTACCGGCGCCTGACCGGAATAACCTTCGGAAAGAAATTGCAAAACGATCTGGTCTCCAAAATCTCGTGGCCGCGGGATGTGCGCTTGCAGCGCCACGCGCTCGCGCGTTGGGCGCGGCAACAAATTACAAAAGCGCGCTACGGTAGAATTGCGTCCATCCGCGGCGATCAACATTCGCGCGTGAAAAACTTCGCCGGCCGCCGTTTCAATCTTCCAAGGGCCACTCTTGGTCAATGCAGTGACGACGGTGTTTTCTCGAACGTTCGCGCCCAGTTCGCGAGCGCGTCTCAGCAGTAGATCATCAAAAAGGCTGCGCTTAGTTGAGATCTCGCAACTCGGCCTGCTCGGGAGGTCGAGAATAACTTCGAGCCCGTCGATCGCGACGAACTTGACTGATGTGAGTTTGGAATGCGGCAGATTGCGCACTGCCGGCGCGACGGCAAGACGCTCCAGCACCGGCCAGCACGACGGATTCAAGCAATCACCGCAAACCTTCTCACGCGGAAATTTCTCCCGCTCGAGTACGACCGTTTCCAGACCGGCCAAAGCACAGAACGCCGCGCAACTCGCCCCAGCCGGACCGCCGCCGACGATCGCAACATCAAAGGTCTGCATTGACTTAAAATTCCCTTACTGGAACCATGGATTCAGTACTGGCGCGCGATTTAATCACAGACCACATTTAGTAGCAATGGGCTGGTCTATTCCAATCCTCCGTATCGCGGGGATTCAGTTGCGGATCCACGTTACGTTTCTGCTGCTGATCGGCTGGATCGCGTTCGCCTATTATTCTCAAGGCGGATCTCCTGCGGCAATAGGTGGGGTCTTGTTCATTTTATTGTTGTTTTCGTGCGTGGTGTTACACGAGTTCGGACACGCTTTGGCAGGAAAAGCCTTCGGGATTAACACGCCCGACATCACCTTGTTGCCCATAGGCGGTGTAGCGCGATTGGAACGCATTCCCGATGAACCGGTACAGGAACTCGTTATCGCGGCGGCGGGGCCGGCTGTAACGGCGCTGATCGCACTCGGCGCACTTATCGGAGGTGGTTCGTGGGATTATCCGCCCACAACCAAGACCACCATTCCTGACCTGTTGTTCACGATGAACGTTGTGTTGCTTCTCTTTAATTTACTGCCGGCATTCCCGATGGACGGGGGCAGGGTCCTGCGCGCCCTGCTCGCGACGCGCATGAACTATGCACGCGCCACACAAGTCGCCGCTACCGTTGGTCAAGGGTTCGCCTTCGTGTTCGGCTTTATCGGTCTGCTATTTAATCCATTTCTGATTTTCATTGCGCTGTTCGTTTACATTGGCGCGTCGCAAGAGGCAGCCCTCGCGCAGATGAGGGATGTGTCCCGCCGCTTTCCGGTCTCCAGCGCGATGGTGCGCGAGTTTCGCACGCTTGCAGAAGATGCGGCTCTGCAGGAAGCGGTCGACGCATTACTGGCGACTTCGCAACATGATTTTCCAGTAGTCGATGAGACCGGAAACGTCGTCGGCCTATTGACGCGTCAGGACCTCATTTCTGCATTGCGCAAGAACGACCCGACGCTTCGCGTGGGCGACGTGATGCGGCGCGACATTCCGACGGTGACAACCGGCACACGCTTCGAAGATGCGTTTCGAATAATGCAGGAATGCAATTGCCCCGCGGTGCCCGTGCTGGACCGGATGAAACGTCTCGTGGGATTGCTTACACCGGAGAACGTCACTGAATTAATGATGGTGCAATCGGCGATGCCGCAGCGCCGGGTTTTATGACCTTGCAGCATCCGTTGTTCTGAACGGACAGAGATTGCAGGAACGCTGCCTCCCCGCCTACGAGCTAATGCGCATCGGCATTATCACGTATAGAAATGGCGTTTGAATTTTTACAACGCCGGGGCTCATCTCGTCGATGAGATCGAGAAATACTTCGTCCTCGGTCAATGCGCGCAGCGGCGCCATGAGAAATTCCGGATTGAACGCGATGGAGAATTCCTTTCCTTTGTACGCAATAGCGAGCGATTCCTTCGCTTCGCCCACTTCCGGCGTGTTCGCGGAGATGTCCAGATTGTTCTTGCTGAAATTCAGCTTTACCGAGTGCGACTTGTCGCTGGCCAAAAGGGAAACGCGCCGCAGCGAATTCAAAAACATTTCCCGCTCGAGTTTTACGCGTTCTTTGGCTTCGCTGGGAATCACCTGTCGATAATTTGGGTAATTACCTTCGATCAATTTCGAAACCAGAAGCGTCTTGTTGAGATCGAAGGCTATCTGACCGTTGGCCATGCTCACCTTCACGTCGCCATCATCGGAAAGCAGACGCTGCAATTCCGTTACCGCTTTGGTGGGAATAATCAGGTCTCCTTCGTGGCTGCGCGGAAATTCCAGTTCAATTTCCGCCATGGCGAGGCGTCGTCCATCCGTAGCCACCAGGGTGAGCTTGTTGTCCTTGAAACTGAATAGGACGCCGTTGAGCACGTAGCGGGTTTCATCGGTCGAAATGGCGTAGGAAGTTTTGCGCAACCCGTCACGCAAATCTTTCTGCCGCATCGTGACTACCTTTGCGTCTTCAAACTTTGGCAGCGGCGGAAATTCATCCTCTGGTAATCCTAATATCTTGAAGAAACTTTGGCCGCTCCGGATGGAGGCGGCGTTTTTACCATCGACATCCACCTGAATCTCGCTCGATGGGAGTTCTCGGATAATGTTAAAAACACGCCGGGCCGGAAGCGTGGTTGCTCCGGCCTTATCCACGTGCGCTTCGCAAGTGCCACGAACGCCGACATCCAGATCGGTCGTTGTGAGATACAAGTCCTTCTCATTTGCCTGCAGCAATACGTTGGAGAGAATCGGAAGGGTTGTTCGGGTGCTAACGACATTCTGCACCTGTTGCAGGACTTCGAGCAGCTTTTCTTTGGTAACGCTAAATTTCATGGTCAAGAGCGAGCGCCTTAAGATGTAAATGCTTCGAATTTATTCGGCAACAGCAATCTCGCATCCCTCTTTGGCTAGTTCGGTACGCCGCGCCGAACGGACCTCGCGGCGCGGTGTCGCTTATCTTTGCAGCGAGCTATCGATGTACGAGATCGTCTGGCGAATGTTGTCCTGCTCGGACATGCGTTTTTTTACCTGTTTACAAGCATGCAGCACGGTTCCGTGGTCGCGGCCGCCAAACGCGTCCCCGATTTCATTCAAGGACGCCTTGGTAAGCTCGCGCGCCAGATACATCGCCACCTGGCGCGGAAAAGCGATGCTGGCCGGACGTCGTTTGCTGGTCATATCGGCGAGACGCACATCGAAGTGTTCCGCTACGCGTCGTTGGATTTGTTCGATTGTGATCGATTGCCGTCCTTCTTCCTGCAAGATGTCCTTGAGCAAATGCTCCACGGTTTCCTTGGTTAGTTCCCTGCCGCTGAGTGAGGCAAACGAAGCGACACGCATCAGCGCGCCTTCCAGGCGCCTGACGTTTGTGCGGATACGAGTGGCAAGAAATTGGAAAACGTCTTCGTGCAATTTGATCTGCATCGTGTCCGCCTTCTTGCGCAGGATCGCCAGACGCGTTTCGATATCTGGTGGCTGAAGCTCGGCCGTCAGGCCCCATTCGAAGCGAGACACCAGACGGTGCTCAAGGTTCGCAATTTCCGATGCGGGCCGGTCGCTGGAGAGCACGATCTGCTTGTGTCCATCGAAGAGGGTGTTGAATGTGTGAAAGAATTCCTCCTGCGACCGTTCCTTGCCCCCAAGAAATTGAATGTCGTCAATCAGAAGAAGATCGGCCTGGCGATATCGCTTCCGGAATTTCACCAGATTACTATGCTGGATCGCGTCGATGAACTCGTTGATGAACAGTTCACTGGAAAGGTAGATCACCTTGACGTTTTTCCTCTTCGCCCAGACGTATTGCCCGATGGCCTGCATAAGGTGTGTCTTGCCGAGGCCGACGCCGCCATAAACGAATAACGGGTTGTAGGTTCGCGCCGGCGCCTGCGCTACTGCGAGACTCGCCGCATGTGCGATTTCGTTGTTTGGCCCCACAACGAAAGATTCGAATGTGTTCCTTGGATTAAGGCTCGGCACGGATGTTCCCGGGCGTGCGCTGGGGGCTTGCGCCGGCAAAGGTTCTTTCACTGCGCTAGACTCTTCCAAAGGCGTTTGGGCTCTGGTTCCCGACGGAGCGCAAAACCTTACCGAACGCGGAGCTCCAAACGTGGCGATGATCGCATTCTGGAGTGCCGGCATGTAATTACTCTCGATCCAAAGCTGGTAAATGTTGTTTGGAACCGTGAGCGTGATCGATTTGTCCCTGGCTTCGATCAACTCAACCGCAGAGAACCAGCGCTTGAAACTATCAGCGCTAATCTGTGGCTTGAGCACGGCTGACAACCGCTGCCACAATTGCGCGCATTTCTTATCCATTGCGAGTTGTTAACAGTGTTACACAAATGCCACATTGGTCGGTACGGTGAGGGATCGCACGTAGTGACCCATCAAACTTCCGCGTCTTTCCCGAGCAGATTTCGCTGATGCGAGGTAAAAAAAACTTGCCAAAAACAAGCAAATACGAGGGGAAATGGCCAAAAGCGTGGTTCAGCGCTTTCCCGCCCATGATACCGCGCGCAAGTTTAGTCAATCGTTCAGCCGCAGGTTTTGTCGTGTTATTCATTCTCGATACGGGAAGTTTCTCAGTAATGTTCACAACTTATTCACAGGTGTGTTCTGGCTTCCCTCGCCAGCGGGCTTGAGATTAGAAATCCATCGCGAAACCAACAAGAAAAAAATGAATTTAATTTTAATCGCAAACAAAATTTTTTCTTGACTAGGAAATCACGCGCGCCAGTTCGAGAAAATTTTAGTACAACCAGAAGCACGACCAAACTGGTCGCGAAAATGTAATTTGGCCGATCAGTTCTCGCTGAGTTGACCGAATCGGCCTCTGCACGCACTTTTCCGCCTCTGTGAGCGACAGCAAGGCGCTCAGCGAACAGGCAGGTGCAAGGGATTAATATCGACATCATGAGGCGACTTTTGACGAGCATCGCTCGAGCAAAGCAGGCGACGATACGCAGACTTTTCGTCCTGGGAATCGTAGCTCACTTAATCTCTTGTCCGCTTCACGCAAACGCGGCGGATGAACTGGTGCCGCCGTTCGGGTTCCGTTGGAATGATTCCATGGCGCGAGTAGAGGCCGTGCTGCACGGCGCCAAAGCAAAAATTGTCTCGCGCGAAAAAAAGGAAAACCGCCAGATCTGGACTGTGGAGGGACTCATCCATCCCGGACTCAAACGCACTCTGTTTACTTTTAAGGAGAGGGCGCTGGTAGCCGTTGAGCTGCAGTATGAGTATCCCGATTGGTCGATTGAACGGTATAACCAGCGGATGGGGGAAATTCGCAAATATTTCGACGAAAAATATGGAACCGGGAAACTGGTGTCTCGCTCCCGCGATCACGATACCGACGTAATTCAAACGTTAGTCGGTTATCAATGGATGGTCGGCACTACGATGCTGGAACTTTTTTATTTTTCAGCGCAACACGATAATCTCATCTACCGCACGATCTCCGTAGACTACAAAGCGTTGTAACGGGAATTCGAAGTCCTGCCCGGACAAAGCGAGAGTTACTAAGAAAGAGTCAGCCCTTCGTACGTCTCGGAGACGATGTGGTCGACTACGGATTTCATGTCCTGAGTGAGCTCCCAGACAGCCAGTTGCCGGTCCGCGCCGGTCCCTTCCCGGGTCACCCGTTCGACGTGCGCCATTTCTCTTTCGCTGCCGAGTTCCTTCACCTCGGTCGAAACGAATTCAAGCAGCTCGGATAACAGGCTCCTGGCCTCTACTTCGGCTTCCTTGCCGAAATCGATCAATTTTCCATCGATGCCGTAGCGGGCCGCGCGCCAGCGATTTTCATCGAGGAGACGGCGTCGATAAATCCGGAAAGTAATGTTTTGATGATGAAGTTTGTGCAATTTCGCGATTACCGCCTGAATAAGCGCCGCGATCGCGAGCGTATCGTCCACGCGCGACTGCGCGTCGCACACGCGCACTTCCAGCGTGTCGAAAAACGGGTGTAATCGGATGTCCCACCAGATTTTTTTGGCATTATCGATGCAACCGGTTTTGACCAGCAGCTTGCAGTAGTCCTCATATTCGGAAAGCGACTCAAACGAATCCGGAATACCAGTGCGCGGAAAACGTTCGAAAACCTTCAGGCGATAACCTTTCAGTCCGGTGTTTTGTCCAACCCAGAATGGTGAATTGACCGAGAGCGCGTAAAGGTGAGGCAGAAAATAGCGCGCCTGGTTCATTACGTGGATGGCCGTCTCTCGATTGGGAATGCCGACGTGCACATGCAACCCGAAAATCAGATTTGCTCGGGCGAGCGTCTGCATGTCTTTCACGATTTCCTGGTAACGTTCGCCTTCAGTAATGAGTTGGTCGCGCCAGTGCGAGAACGGATGCGTGCCCATCGACGCAATCCGTAATCCGCTGCGCGCCGCCAGTTCCGCCAGTTTCGTGCGCAACGCAGTGACATGATCGCGCGCACAGCCAATGGAATCGCAAATTTCGGTGCCCAGCTCAACCACCGACTGGTGCATCTCGGGCTTGATCTGTTCCTTCAGCGTGACTTTCCCGCCTTCGAGAATTTCATGAATATGTGAACGCAGCTCGCGTGTCTCCGGATCGATGATCGCAAACTCCTCCTCAATCCCGAGAGTGAAGATATGCTCTTTCGCGCTCATAGCGGGGCGAGAATGTCACTCAAAACTACCAAGCTGTCATCCCGACGGCCAGGAAGCGGAACAGTGGACCTTCTCGGGTGTGCCCGGGCGAAATGTGCTCCAATCCTAAATTGCCAGCATCTTGCAAACCCGCTCGGCGCATCGACTGAAAAGTCTATGTTCCGCCCTTCGGTTGTGCGAGCGCCTCTAACGAATCCCGGGTGACTGCCGCCTGCAGGAATTTACCCCAGCTTAGATTGTCGCGGCCGGGATCGTGCTCGCGTGCTTTGCGGATCGCCATTTCCGAGATTGCGTCTACTACCCATTCAAAATTGTGCTGACCGATCCATGCCGCCTCACAATCGGGCGCGGGATTACAAAAATCGATCGCTACCGGCACCCCGTCGCGCACTGCGAACTCCACTGTATTCAGGTCGTAACCGAGAAATTGATTCAATCGCAATACCCCTTCCTCGACTCGCTCAAGGATTTCCTTTGGCGCGTGCCATTCGGTCTGGTAGCGCTGGTGGAAGGGGTTCCTTGGTTCGTAGGCCATGATCCGAACCTGTTGTTGGTCGATCGAATAGCACCGGAAATACATGTCGAACTTGATTTCCTCCTGCAGCATCATCACCAGCTGTCCCGAATCAGTGTAGGCACGGAAAAATTCTTCCCGATTGTGCAACCGATAAACGTTCTTCCACCCGCCGCCAATGAACGGCTTAAAAAAAGCAGGCCAACCTACGTAACTGAAAATCGATTCCCAATCGAGCGGGTAACCCAGATTGCGAAATGATTTTTCGTTTGTGTCCGGCGGCAACTGATTCGAGGGAAGCAAAACCGTGCGCGGAACCGCGACTCCGATCTTCGTCGCCAGCGCGTTGTTGAAAAATTTGTCGTCGGCGCTCCACCAAAACGGATTGTTCACGACTGCTGTGCCAGTCAGTGCGGCGTTCTTAAGCCAGGCACGATAAAACGGAACGTCCTGCGAGATTCTGTCTATGATGACGTCGTAGCCGCACGGTTCGCCCTGGACTACTTTGTCGATCGTGACGAACTCTGCGACAATGTCTTTGCCACCGGTTTTCTGATTTACCCGCTCCACGAACGCGGGCGGAAAACTGTGTTCCTGTCCAAAAAGTATTCCAATTTTTTTCATAAGCAGATGACGCGGATCAAGCGGATAACACGGATGAGGTTTCATCAAGAGCACAAGTTTGGGCAGGCGCTCTTGAACTCTCGTTAACACCGTAGCTTCGGCCCGGTGATTTCGCGGCAGCGGAAGTAAGCCGTTTTAACGCTTTTGTCCAGAGGCAGGCGTTTGAATCGTTGCGCTCCCGCAATAAAATACCCGATGGTCAAGAAATTACTCCACACGCGTTATCGCGTTCACGACTTGGAGAAAACAGTCTCCTTCTACAAGGATGTCCTCGGCCTTCAGGAAGTTCGCCGACACACTTCCGGACGCGGATCGCAACTGGTTTTCTTAAAAGCGCCGGGCACCGACGAGGAAATTGAGATCTGCAAGTTTGACGAGAGCGGCCCGATAGTGGTGGGGCCCGATCTCACGCATCTTGCTTTTGAAGTCGACGACCTGGATAAGTTCACGCAGCATGCTGCCAGAAAGGGTTATTCCTTGTCGGATGGTCCGCATTCGACGAACGGCGGTAGAATTGCATTTATCGACGCACCGGAAGGCTACGAGATCGAGCTGATCGAGCGTGGAAAAAATTAAGCGCCGCCCGTCGACGCCGCAGACATCAGTGCTAAACCATTTAACGCAAAGACTTGCCTAGGTGAACGTTTTGTCTCTAGTTTTCCGTCCATGATCTGGCGCAATCGAATTTCGTTCTTTTGCGTACTGATTCTGAGCTCGGCATTGAGTGGCTGGGCACAGGACACTGTTGATTCCGACTTGGTGCGCCCTAGTGGCGTCAACGGACCAATCCGCAAGGCAAAGGCCGTTACAGCGACGGATCGTGCCACAGATGACGATTCCCAGGCCGATGCTCGACCGTCGAAGAAATCAAGATCAAGTCATACCCGGTCGCGCCTAACTCGCGCGAAGTCGAGAGAGTTGGCGGACACCGTTTCCGCGCCCGCCGAGTTTACGCCTGACGGAATACCGAAAACCAGCGCGGCTTCAGTGATTGTCGTCGACGCGAATAGCGGCAGGATTTTGTATGAAAAAAACGCGGATCAGGTACGGCCGCCCGCGAGCACGCAAAAATTGTTGACCGCCTTGATCGTGGCGGAAACCGGCTTTCTCGACCAGCCGGTGAGAGTGCAATCCGCAGATACAATGTGCGAACCAGTGAAGCTGGGAATCAAGGCCGGTGAGACATATCAGCGGATGGACCTTTTGCGTGCGTTGCTGGTAAAAAGTCCTAATGATGTCGCCCGCTGTCTGGCACGGGACAACGCTGGCAGCATTAGCGCATTTGCCGAAACCATGAATAGACGCGCACTGCAACTTGGCGCCGTGCATTCGCACTTTGTAAACCCAAATGGGTTGCCCGTGCCGGGACAGTATTCGAGCGCGCGCGACCTCGCGATTATCGCCCGCGCGGCCTACGCGAATCCGATCATTCGCTCTATTGTTTGTCTTCCACAGCTCGTATTTCGCTATTCGAATGGCCGCACGCGCGAACTTGAAAACACGAATAAGCTTCTTCGACGGCTCCCGTACTGCAACGGAATGAAGACCGGTTACACTGACGCGGCAGGAAAATGTTTGATCGCGAGCGGAACGCGCCCGGGTAAAGATGTTATTGTCGTCGTGCTGGGCGACAGTTCCAGCCACGTTTGGCGCGACGCATCGGCTCTACTTTCCTGGGGGCTTCTGATGTAAGAGCCGACGACGGGATTCGAACCCGTGACCTACGGTTTACGAAACCGTTGCTCTACCAGCTGAGCTACGTCGGCGGCAGCGGGCAGAACATTGCATCCGCTGACACCTCACACAAGCGCCCTGTCGTAGCCATTACACATTCGATTTCCAAGGTCATGCGCATTGGTTAACCCGCAATTCGCGTCTCACAGAAACTGCGCTAAAGCGGCAGCACGAAGGTCTCGCCGATTTCACATAGCGCGATGCGTTCCGGAGTCTCGCTCAGCGCCGCTTGGAAGCGTTCGATGGGTTCGCGGCTAGGCTCGAAGCTCAGCCGAAACGTTTGATGGTGCACTGGAACGATGAAACGGGCTGCCGCAGCGTCGGCCATTTGGACGGCCTGCTCGGGCGTGCAATGTGAGCGGATCCACGGATCATACGCGCCGATTGGCATGATCGCCACATCTATGGGGCCGTGTCTGGGCAGGGTTGTGAAATTATCCGTCATCGTTGTGTCCCCGGTGAAAATAATTCGGCGACCGCTTCGTTCGACTAAGTATCCGTTGTATCCCCGGTGCGTGTCTCGCTGTGCACGCGCTCCCCAGTGTTTCACCGGAAATGCGGTAACCTCGATCAGCCCCGCAGCAGTGTTCACGATGCTGCTTTGTCCCCAATCGAGCTCAGTGATTTCACGGAAGCGCGTTTGTCTTAATAAATCGCCCGTGCCTCGTGCGGTGATGACGGACGTGGATTCATCAAAACAACGCAGCGTCCGCAGATCAAGATGGTCAAAGTGCGCATGTGAGAGCAGAATGAGATCGATTGTGGGTAGTTCATGAAACTGCAGCGCGGGCGCGGTTAGCCGCTTTGGACCGAGGGTGAATCCCGGCAGGCGAATTCCAACACGTGGGAAGAGCGCCGGATCGGTCAGAATTCTAATCCCGAAAAAGTTGATGAGCACCGTCGAATGCCCCAGCCAGGCAAGCGTGATTTGTGCATCGCTCCATTTCGAAGGCTCGGGTCTGGCTGAGGGGAGAGCAACCAGACACCAGCTTTCGATGATCCATTCACGAAAGAGATGACCAAGCCAGCGTCGCACTCGCGAGGTGTGCATTGCTGGTTGTTCGGGTGATTTAGTTCCTTCCATACTCTTCGGAATCGATGCGACGACGCCCCGCGTGCCGAAAGAAGTTTGCGCGAGTCGTCCATGGAGCGCTTATGTCGTTTCAACAAAAGCTTGGGAGCACCGCGCGGCGTTGCTCCCATTCTAATTATCTCTTGCCAAACAATCCTTTGATAGCGTTCCAGAGTGTTCGAGCGGGCTTGGGCGCACCAGCACGGGCAACGAGAACCGGAACATTGGCGCGGTTCAGAATGCTGCGCGTTAAATCTCCCATTATATAGTGACGAAGCAATCCGCGCTCCTGCGATGTGCCGGTCACAAGCATGTCGTAGTTGCCGTAGCGCACTTCTTCGAACACTTGATCGATTACGATTCCGTGCCGGAGATGAACTTCCGCCGACACGCCGAGTCGCTCGAGTTCCCGTCTTTGCCGGCGCAAGTTGGTACCAAGCTCCGAGTTTGATTGGAGCAACTGATCGACATTCTCTTCCATCCGGACAAGATCGGCGTACATGGCCGGTGGCTCCGCCATCACGTGCAGCAATGTAACAGAGGCGCCTACGGCGGCGGCGAGTTTGCCTGTGAATTGGACTGCCTGTTCGATGAACTCTTTTCCGCCTGTGCAAACCAGGAAACGCTTCATTTCTTTGCGTTCGCCAATGGCCACCAGCACCGGAGGGTGAATGGTCTTAATCACTTCATAAGTCTTCTTTGACCGCCAGTAATCTCCCACCGCACCGGTCCACCGCGCGCCGATAACCACCAGTTCGTATTTGCTCTCTGACGTTTGATTGAGAATCTGTTGTACAGGTTCGCCGGAATGCACTGTGATTTCCGGTGATACGCCGTGATCCCTAAGTGATTGGGCCTGCTTCTGAAGCGTATCACGCAAAGGTTGCTCTTCCTGTGAAGATTCGGCGATTCCCAGCAGCGTAGTTTCGGCCTTGAGTGGACCGGCCAACAAGGCGCCCAGGTGAATCGCCGTATCGGCTGATTGCGTGCCATCGCTGCAGATCAGGATTTTCATCGCTAAAACTTGTGACCGCTTACCAGCGTATAAATGACGATAGCCACGCCAATCAATGGCAGAGGTACGAAAGCGAGCCGGATCTTTGGGCCGGCAAAATATTGTGTGGCTACCACGCCGATCTGCGCGCCGACGACCGCGCCGGTGTGCATAACGAGTGCGATCAGAATGTCTACGTTGCCTTTGATGGCGTGAGTAAGCGTTCCATAACTGGCCGAAATCACTATTTCAAAAAGGTCCGTTCCGACAGCGAGATGGGTCGGAATTCCCAGCACGTAAACCATCGACGGCATTCTAATGTACCCCGCACCGCCACCGAGAAAGCCGCTAAAAAAACCACCCACCAATGCGACCAGCAGAATGATCCAGAGCGAAATTTGCCGGATGCCTGACGTGGGTAGGTCGATCATCGGCCAAAGTTTCAGGTTCTGGATCTTTTTCGTGATTGGCCGGAACGCGGAATGATCGTCTTTTACACTTGAAGTTTTTCGACGTGATCGCCCTTTCGCACTTCTCAATGTTTTCTGGCTTTCCCAGAGCATGAAGATTGAGATGCTGAAATACACAATAATGGCGACGTAGCTGACCACTGTATTCACGTTGCCTGCCCGCTTGAGCGCCTGAATCGCCTGTGCGCCCACTTCAGCCCCACCGATGGTTCCCAGCGCCATGATCAATCCCAGTTTGAGATCGACGTTCCCAAGCGTGCGATGCTGTCTGGCCGCGACGATGGACTTCCCCACAATGTGCGCCAGATCCGTGCCCACGGCGTAGTTCCAATTCACTCCCATCAACCGCAACGCCGGGCCCGCAATGAAACTTCCGCCAACGCCAAAAAAGCCCCCCAGAATTCCTATCAAAAAACCGACAACGGCCAGATAGATGGGGTCGATATGTGTGTTGGAGATTGGAAAATACATCAGTTATCTCCAGTGCCGACGCAGAAAACGGAGCAAGAGTGTCGTGACCGCATCCAAAACGACTGCCTGTCCGGCGATCAACGAGAGGGCCACAATGGCGTAGGTGACGCGATGCTGCGTCTCGAGCCGGTACAACCAGCCACCCAAAAGATGCAGCACCAGGAAGAAGTAGACGGTCACAAGAACAGCGTAGATCGCCAGCTCGATCGCGAAGATGCGCAGGCGCTTGGAATCGTCTTTTTTCATGAAAAGAGAGCAAAAGAGTTACAGGGTCAGACGGGTAGATCGGTCAAGTCTCGTGAAATGGTCGACCATCATGCTCTTTTCGTTTGAGCGAATCAACGCCGTAGTTTTAGGAAATACGTGTCAGAGAAACGTAGCGGTTGCGTTCGAGCCAATTAGTGGGCAAATTATTGCGTCAGGAGCGTTTCTTTCCTAACGTTTCACTTCACTTTCAGGGAAACATGGCCGACGTCGCAAACAAATATCCAGAGAACGTACCCGGCAAATTCTACGTCGATGATCAATGCATCGACTGCGATTTGTGCCGGGAAACCGCGCCTGCCAACTTCAAACGAAACGATGACGGCGGCCACTCCTATGTTTACAAGCAGCCGGAAACGCCTGATGAAGAAGGACTCTGCAAAGAAGCGATGGAAGGCTGCCCTGTCGAGGCGATCGGCAGCGACGGGAACGGCGCCGGATAGTATGGCAGGGCGCGACCGCTCGCCACGGCGGAGCCAATCCACCAGAACGGGCGCGGCGCGCCGAGATCGTGCTACTTCGAACAAGACAGCGGGACTTCTTCCACCACCTCCGATAGCTTTGACAATCGCCGGTTCCGACTGCAGCGCCGGTGCCGGTATTCAGGCGGATCTGAAAACTTTTACTGCTCTCGGCGTTTATGGATTGACCGTTGCGGCGTGCATCGTTGCGGAAATTCCCGGCAAAGTCTCGCGGATTGAAGTGGCCACATCGGAAATAGTTCGTGATCAAATCGAAGTCCTGCTGAGAGAATTCCAAGTAGGCGCAATCAAAACAGGCTTGCTCTGTTCGGAGGAAATCGTTTCCACGGTGGCGGACGCGCTCCGGGAGAAGCACATAGCTATCCCGCTGGTAATCGATCCCGTAATGATTGCGACCAGTGGCGACCGCCTTTTGGAACCCGCAGCTATCGACGCATACAAAAACAGACTGTTTCCGCTGGCGGCACTTATCACACCAAACCTGGACGAGGCGAGCTTACTAATCGGGACAAAAATCAAAGACCAAAAACAAATGGAGAAAGCGGCGCGGATGCTCGGGAAACAATTTGGCTGCGCAATCTTTTTGAAGGGTGGTCATCTTCACGGCAAGGACGCCGTTGATTTGCTTTTTCATCGCGGGAAGATAACCCAATTCTCGGCGCGATTTGTGCGCGACGTTGCAACGCACGGCACAGGTTGCACCTGTTCGGCGGCAATCGCCGCTGGGTTGGCGTCGCGCCTCTCTTTGGAAGAGGCCATCGGTCGGGCCAAGAAATTTGTCACTAAATCGGTCGCAAACTATTTCAGGTGGAC
Source organism: uncultured Verrucomicrobiae bacterium (assembly GCA_963807435.1). Lineage (GTDB taxonomy): Bacteria > Verrucomicrobiota > Verrucomicrobiia > Chthoniobacterales > UBA10450 > Udaeobacter. Next base: position 54,078 of record CAWECA010000009.1, on the reverse strand, counting down.
GCGGGATTCCGGAAAAATCGACGCGCTGAATCACAGTGTCTAACCCCAAATCCGCCGAAAACGACTCCTACGATTTCTTTTCCCAGCGCCGCAACTGCAAGGCCTCGAACGCAGCCGCAGTTTCCGCCTGTTTCTTGCTGCGACCGGTGCCTTGACCCAGAATCACGTTCTCCCAGACAACCTGTGAAACGAATGTCTTTTCGTGCTCTGGCCCGCTCTGCGAGATCAATACATAAACGGGGCTATGAAGAGAAAAGCTTTGTAATAGTTCCTGAAGATCTCCCTTCGGATTGATATCCACCGGCTCTTCCGCCAGTTTTTCAAGATCTGCACGGGTCTCCGTCAGGATGAACGTTTTGGCTACCTCGAGGCCGCCATCGAGGTAGAGCGCACCGATCAACGCTTCAAAGGCATCAGCCAGGGTGGAGGTACGTTCCCGACCGCCACTGGCTTCTTCGCCGCGCCCCAGCAAAATGTAGCGTCCCAGATCGAGCCCAGCAGCATGTATCCTTAACGCGTCGCGAGACACCAGCCGGGAACGCAACTTGGTAAGTTGCCCTTCGGCTTCGACTTTGAAATTACTAAATAAATACTCGGTTATCACGAGTTGGAGAACCGCGTCGCCCAAAAATTCCAAACGCTGATAATCAAGATGACAATTTTGTGCTTCGTGTCCCACGCTGGGGTGAGTGAGAGCTTCCGCCAACAAAAGCGAGTTACGAAATTTGTAGCCGATGCGGTCCTCAAGCGGCGTCACGCCCCGATTCTGAGGCAAATCAAAGACTCGCGTCAACTGTTATCAAAGCGAAGGCAGGCTTGAACATGCATCCCCTTTATTGGGGATGCTAACGCCCGGCGCTTATCGTTTTTGATAAACTTCCAGCGAAGTCACTACGTCCAGACCGCGTTGCAATACAGGGTCGTGAGAGGCCGGTTTCTCCGGTGCTCGACCCCGGCGTTGCTGTGCCGCTTCGGCGACCTCTAACTCCGGATTTGTTCCCGCCAACAGCGCAGCTTCGGTCATGTGCGGACGGCCAGCATCGTAAATGAAGGGATCCAGTCCCTTCTCGCTGCTCAATTGAAAAATCTTACGCTTCTCCACTAACGACATGTCGACAGGCAAATCGGGTTTTACACCTTCTGGAAACAAAGAACTACCGTCAGGCGAGATCAATTCCGCCACTGCCAGCCGCACGATCTTGTTCTCTGACAGATGCAAATCCGAGTATTCGGCGGCGCGGCCGGCAGTGGGTTGGCCGATTACAAGCGCCTTGTTGTAAAAGCGCAATGCAGCCGCAATCGCCTCGGCTGCCCCGGACGTGTCGCCATCGGTAAGCACCATAACCAGGCCACGAAAAGCTGGGTCTCGTTCGGAGCTAAATACGCGGTCTTGATTTCCTGCTGGTTTACGCAAGGTAAAGATAGGTTTGCCTTTGGGGCAGAATCGTTTCGCAAATTCCGCCGCCAGCGACAAGTCACTGGTCGCTGGGCTAGCGCGCAGGTCCACAATGAGATCATTCACCTTTTTCGCGACGAAACCGCTCAGAGCTTTGTCGAGCGCTTGGAGATTAGCGTTATTTAGGGACCCAAGGCGCACGTAGCCGACGCGCCCGGCGATAATCTCGCTATAGAACGCCGTTGGCGCCGCCGCAGAAAGGTCCTCTTTTCCGGGTAACAGCGTGATTCCATGCGGCAGCCGCAGCAACAGACCCTCGACAGTCGCGCGATTTAACTCTGTGTCGGTGAGGGCGTCAGGATCTGTGAAATTACCTTTCAGCAGTGTGATGAATGCCTGCACATCGGCTGGCCGCAGCGAATTAACCAGCTCTTTCACAGTGGGTGTAACCGATGGCGAAGGAGCGGACGGCGTAGGCTGTTTCGCTTGAGCCTGCAGCGCTTTCCCAGCAGGCACAGCCGGGGTCGGCGATTGCGCCGCAAGATTCGAGCTGGATAAAGAAACCACAAGGGCCGCAAGGAAGAATCGAAACATCACAATGATTCCGGGACGTTAGCTGCAACAACATTCAGAGCAATATCGCGCCGATAATGACAACCCTCGAAATGAATTTGCGACACCGCCTCGTAGGCGCGCGTCCGGGCCGCTTCGATGGTCGACCCAAGCGCAGTGATGGCAAGCACGCGACCGCCAGCAGTTCTTACCTCACCATTGCGTCTTGTACCCGCATGAAAAATCTGCACATCCTCGAGCCTGGTTGCCTCGCTGAGACCGGAAATTAGTTTTCCAATTTCGTATTTGCCAGGATACCCACTAGAAGCCAGCACAATTGTGACTGCCGCGCGCGTATCCCATTCAAGCGTGCATTGCTCAATCTTTCCGTCAATCGTCGCCTGCAGCAGCGGCAACAGGTCTGATTTCATCCGGGGAAGAAGCGCCTGAGTTTCCGGATCGCCGAACCGGCAATTAAACTCCAGCACTTGCGGGCCCTCACTGGTAATGATTAACCCGGGATAGAGAAGTCCACGAAACGTGACGCCTTCATCGATCAGGCCACGCAAAAGCGGTTTCATGATTTTCATATCGAACCGTTTTTGCAATTTGCTGTTCCAATTGTCGGCGGGACTGAAGGCGCCCATCCCTCCGGTGTTCGGCCCGTGGTCGCCATCCAAGGCCCTTTTGTGGTCGCGTGACGATTCCAAAAGCAGATAATTTTCCCCCGCGACCAGCGCGTGCAGAGAGCATTCTGTGCCACGCAAGAATTCCTCGACCACGACACGTTGTCCAGCTTCACCGAAACGGCGTTGATTCATCATCTCGTCGAGTGTCGTCTTGGCTACGTCAGCATCCGTTGCGATGACAACGCCTTTGCCCAGCGCCAGGCCGTCCGCTTTGATCACCACAGGAAATTTGACACGCTCGCAGTAATGAAGCGCGTCGCGAACCTCGGAAAAAGTGCCTGCTTCTCCAGTAGGAATGTTGTGCGCACGCATCAATTTTTTTGCGAAGATTTTTGACGACTCGATGCGCGCCGCCGATTTGTTCGGACCAAAGACGCGCAAGTTTTCAGCCTTGAACAGATCGACAATTCCCGCGGCCAGCGGATCGTCCGGACCGACCACAGTCAGATCAATGCGGTTTTCTTTTGCGAATGTGACAAGCGCCTGCAAATCACTCGCTGAAATCGGAACGTTTTCTGCAATCTCATCGGTGCCGGCATTTCCTGGGGCGCAAAAAATCTGGTCCACATGTGGCGATTGCCGCAATTTCCACGTCAGGGCGTGTTCACGTCCCCCGCTGCCAATGACGAAGATTTTCATTCAAAAAAGTAGTGTACCGTCACGGTTGACCGGGAAATCGCAAGCGTGAGGCTCGCGCTACTTTTGTCCTCGCGATTCTGCGGGCAATATCGGCAACTCCAGTTTTTCCGTGTGTCGAATGATCGTTAGACTGGCGTTGATCCCGATTTGGTCGCCGACCAAAACCTTGTGCAGGTCATGCACACTGGCTATGGCCCTATCATTGAAAGCCACGATTAGATCGCCTTCTTGCAAGCCGGCACGCTCCGAGGGACTATTGTTTTCGACCGAAACAACAAGCACACCGGTCTCCCGAGGCAAGCCGTAAAAGCGCACGATCCGACGATGGATGGGCACATTTTGTCCGGCCACGCCGATATAACTTCGCCGGATTTTTCCGTCTTTGATAAGCCAGCCCGCCACGAACTTCGCGGTGTCACTGGCGATGGCGAAACAGATCCCCTGCGCAGGCCGGATCATGGCAGTGTTGATGCCAACAACCTCACCGGCTGAATTGACCAGCGGGCCGCCGGAGTTACCCGGATTCAGAGCAGCATCGGTTTGCACGATGTTATCTATCAAGCGGCCAGATTGCGCGCGCATCGACCGACCGACCGCGCTAATCACGCCGGCAGTCACAGTCGCCTCAAAACCAAGCGGGTTTCCAATCGCAATGACCAGCTGACCGACACGCAACTTCTCGGAATCCGCCAGCCGCACGTGCGTTAGCTGCGGTCCATCGATTCGGATCACCGCGAGATCAGTGTCCGGGTCGTCACCGGTTAATTGAGCGGGGTATTCGCGTCCATCCGGCAGGTTAACCGTGATTACGCTCGCGTCGTGGACCACGTGGCTGTTGGTCAAAATAAATCCATCGGGCGTAATGACGAAACCGGAACCGTTTCCGCTGATCTCCCGTGCTCCACTCCGTCCAGTGCCGCGACGTTGTTTCACATCGATGTTCACGACAGCGGGTGAGACGCGTGCCACTGCGCCAACAACTGTACGCGAAAATGCATCAAGCAGGTCGGAATCGTCCAGATGCGTCTCGCCCCGAACCGCCGATGACGCTCCGGCGGTCGTTTCATTGAAGAGAAAATCGATGACCTCGTTTTTTTCGGAAGGAGTGATGACAGTCACGCTCTCAATTTCGGACTTTGGAACTATCCGTCAACTACATGCCAATTAAGCCCATACGCACCATCTGGAATGTTCCTTCCGGCTTGCACCTGACATCCATTTGTTTTACACCAAAGTCATGTCAAAAGGATCTTCGGCGCCTTCCGTCCTCGATCCACGGTGTCCCTCGCGACTGGTGCTCGACCGCATTGCTGACAAATGGACGGCACTTGTGATCCAGATTCTAGCGGGCGGTACCATGCGGTACGCTGCGCTCCAGCGCGAGATCGGCGGGATTTCACAAAAGATGCTTACCCAAACTCTTCGCAGCCTCGAACGTGATGGTCTGGTCCAGCGCACCGTTCATCCCGTGGTGCCCCCAAAAGTGGAATATTCGCTGACAAAATTGGGCCGCACCTTGATTGAGCCGCTACAGGGGCTTTGCCGATGGTCTGAAAAACATCTTGCGGAGCTTCAGACGAACCGCGCCCGGGCAAAAGCTTTGGCCGCGGGGATTGACCGCGGTAAATGAGACAGATCTTGTGCGAACCGGGTCACCGCCTTGACAAGCAACTGCGCGCTGGTTCATGCACGACTCTGAGATAATCGTTCTTCTGTTCACGGCAGTTGCGCTTCTGGCGGTGCTGGCGTGCAAGGTGAGACTGCCGTATCCCCTCGTGCTCGTTCTTGGCGGACTGGCGTTGAGTTTCGTGCCCCGACTACCGACAGTTACACTCAATCCGCAGGTCGTATTTTATTTTATTCTCCCGGCGCTTCTTTATCCCGCTGCATTATTTACCTCGTGGCGTGATTTTCGGCGCAATCTGCAGACGATACTCATGCTGGCTATCGGGCTGGTGCTGGCAACGACACTGGCTGTAGCCTGGATCGCGCATTCCATTGTGCCCGTGCTTCCGTGGGCCAGCGCTTTTGCGCTCGGCGCGATCGTCTCCCCGCCAGATGCTGTAGCGGCGACGGCGATCATCCGCCGGCTCGGTGTTCCGCATCGCATCGAAGTGGTGCTGGAAGGCGAGAGTCTTGTGAACGACGCCACGGCGCTGGTAGCACTGCAATTTGCGGTTGCCGCAGTCGTCACGGGGAGCTTCTCGCCGACTCATGCCGCAGGCCGCTTCGTCTGGGCGGCGGCGGTCGGCATTGGAGTGGGATTGCTGGTTGGCGCGGTAATGCGTTGGGTCCATAGCCATCTCGATGATCCACCAGTCCAGATCACGATCTCACTTTTGACTCCGTTTATTGCATACCTTACGGCTGAACGCTTACACGCCTCTGGCGTTTTGGGGACAGTTGCGGCCGGCATCTTCCTGGGATGGCATTCGCCGCTGACGATAAGTCCCCGCACGCGGCTGCAGGCTTACGCTTTTTGGGAAGCCGTCGTTTTTCTTCTCAATGGTTTCGTCTTTATCGTCATTGGCCTGCAACTTCCCGAAATCTTGCGCAACTGGAATCGTGAAACCCTCACCGGAGCGATTGCCAGTGCCAGCGCCATCTGCGCGACTGTGATCTTGCTCCGGTTCGCGTGGGTGATCCCGGCGGCCTATCTTCCGCATCTTTTCGGCAGCAAGTTTCAACCGCGCGATCCAATTCCGTCATGGCGTAACGTTGCCATCATCAGCTGGACGGGGATGCGCGGAGTCGTTTCATTAGCAGCAGCGTTCGCGTTGCCGCTGGCGTTACCCGATGGCCGGCTGTTTCCGGGACGCAATTACATTCTGTTTGTCGCTTTTGCGGTGATCCTGGTCACACTCGTGCTTCAAGGTCTGACCTTGCCGCTGTTAATTAGGAAACTCCGCGTGCCCTACGATGGAGAGACCGACGAAGAGGAGCGTAGGGCGCGTTTGGAAGCAAACAGGACGGCACTCGAATGGATCAGTAAAGCGCAGGCTGACAACAAATTTTCGCCCGCAGTCATAGACAGGTTGCGCGCAGAATACGACGACCGAATCGAGCAATTGGAACTTTGCGCTTCTAACCCCGACGATTGTCGGGGCGAGATCGCCACACCGCAATATCAGCGCTTGCAGCACGAAGCGCTGCGCGTCGAACGGAGGACAATAATCCGCTTGCGGAATGAACGTGTGATAAACGATGACGCGTTGCGCCGCATTCAGCGCGACCTCGATCTGGCAGAGACACGCCTGATCGGAGACTGAGCCACCAAATCAGGCGGTGCAGCACTCCCTCCGTCAGCTTATCCAATCACACCAAAAGAAGAGATCGATGCTGTCGTCCAAAAAGTCCCAAAACAACACCAGCAGGGAAAAACCGTATCGGGCCGGCCAACTCTTTGCGCGGCCGCCAAGTTCCATTGCACAAGCCTTGAGTTCCTGCTCGAAGAACCGGGCCACACTTTCTCGCACCTTCGTGGTGAGCCGGAGCTTGTCGCGGACGGTGTCGTTATTTTCGTTAGGATTTAGGCGCCCGCTTGGCTTCCCTGGATCGCCACCCAGAAAGTATAGAATCGATCGACGCAACTCCGCCGCATTTTCTTGCAGGTCGTCGAAGAAATAGACACGAAAGTTTTCCGGAGGGACGTAACGCCTCCAGCGCGCCACAACTTTGCTCGGGTGCGAACGGACCAACACACCTGGATTCAGCAAATTGCGGATCACCTCTGCTGGGTCCGTAACGTTAAAGCGACTGATCATGCCGAGGCGAACACCCATGGACAGTTGCGACCACGCGCGCTCGACAGGATCGCGAGCCAGAAACACAACCTTTAGATCAGGGAAGTGATCCATGACTCGCTCGACAATTTCGTCGTTCAGGGTCGAGTAGGCCGGTGAAATATCGCCGGAGAGACGGGCTCCTTTGTGCTGAAACAATTGACCATAGCTCTCAAGGTCGAGATAAAACTGGCCCCTCAAGTTTTCCATGATCTCAAGAAACGAGGTATCGCGCTCGTCTATGCAGCGCGGAGGATGAAACCGTTTCGTTCGGCTCAGCTCGTTGAAATAATGGAGTTCTTTCACCGGAGGCATCCAGAAATCCGAATGGTGCTCGAGCTGCCGATAAAGCCACGAGGTTCCGGCCTTCTGCGCTCCGACGCACAAGAAATCGGGACACGCCGGACCCATGACACGGTTTTTTTTATGTCCATTGCCATTGGTCCCGTTTCGCAGATTGCCGTTGCGGGACTTAAACAGTGAGGCCAAACGCACGGTAGAATATTTTCGATTCGCGCCTCAAAAGGCAAGCTGAAAACACCAGAATGGAGCGACATCCGGCGGTCTGAACAACGCCAGCCAGTCAGTCATACCTTCTCGGGAACTGAAATATTCGCGTTATCTACCTAACGAACATCGCGGGTTCCACGGCGGTACAAATCACGCCAGTCGCAGCTTTATTCCGACTTCCGACCGAACCATCGTCGCTTTTTCGGTTTTGGTTCTTCAGCAGGCGGCTCGACGGGTTTCTCTTCTTTCACAGGGGAAGCTTCGGCTTCTGATTCTTCGCGCTCGGGCTTTTCGGCTGCAGGTGCCTCCTGGGTCGGTTTCGTTTCCGGTTCCTTCCGTTTCGCCTTCTTTTCTTTGGCAGGCTTCTCCTCGACGATCTGCTCTGAATCGACCCATTCGATGAACGCCATTCGTGCGGAATCGCTTCTGCGTGCGCCTAGTTTGACGATGCGTGTGTACCCGCCGTTCCGTTCGGCGGAACGCTGTGCGATGTCATCGAACAATTTTTTCACAGCGCTTTTCTGGCGCAGAACAGCCAAGGCTCTGCGGCGCGCATGAATGGAACCGTTCTTACCCAGCGTCACCATTCTTTCGGCGAGCGGACGGACCGCTTTCGCCTTGGCCAGAGTTGTCTTGATTCTCTGATGTTGAATTAGAGCGCAGACCTGATTTGCCAGTAACGCCCGGCGATGCTCAGCGGTACGTCCCAGCTTGATCGTTTTCTTTTGATGTCTCATACCTTGGCGAAATCCAATTTTGCCGCAGGCATTTACTCCTGGCCAGCGGTTGCAGTGTTTGGCACAGCGCCATCGGTGCTCACAGGCAACTCGATCAAGCCCGGCTCGAATTTCATTCCCAGCCCCAACCCGAGGTGTTGAAGTTTGTCCTTGATCTCATTGAGCGATTTCTTGCCAAAGTTCCTATATTTCAGCATTTCGGCCTCGGTCTTTTGGGCCAGCTGACCAACGGTGGTGATGTTGGCGTTGTTAAGGCAATTCGCCGCGCGCACGCTGAGCTCGATCTCGTTTACACTCATGTTTAAAAGTTTTTTGAGCTTCAGATTTTCCTCGCTCACGCCGGCTGGCGTCTGATCGAATTCAATCACCTCTTCGTTGTAATGCACGAAAACATCAAGATGGTGACGCAAAATGGCAGACCCTTGAAGGAGTGCGTCATCCGGCGTCAGGCGGCCATCCGTCCAGACTTCGAGAATGAGTTTGTCATAATCGGTGCGCTGACCGACACGAGTGTTTTCCACCGCATATTTTACTCGCGTGACTGGTGAGAAAATCGAGTCGATGGGGATCAGACCAATGGGTTGATCCTGGCGCTTGTTTTCCTCTCCGGTTGCAAACCCTCGACCCACGCGCACTTCGAGCTCGGCATCGAATTTGTGCTTTCGATCCAGAGTGCAGATCATCTGCTTCGGATTCAGCACTTCAAATCCTTGAATGGTCTGGATGTCGCCGGCAGTCACATCGCCTTCCTTGTTTACGTTGAGCGACAGTTTCTTTGGCTCGTGGTCCTGGCCATCCAGCTTGAATTTCACTTTCTTGAGATTGAGAACGATATCGGTCACGTCCTCAACCACTCCGGGCAACGTGGCGAACTCGTGTTGTGCGCCGGAAATTTTTACCGCGGTGATCGCTGCGCCTTCCAGTGAAGAGAGCAGCACGCGTCGGAGGGAGTTCCCGACGGTGTGACCATAGCCAGCCTCAAACGGCTCGGCTGTAAACTTTGCATAGGTATCTGTGGCCGTGCTCTCATCTTTGGTGAGAGTTTTCGGCATTTCAAAACGACCGTAACGAATAGGCATAGATTAGTTTCAGATCGACGATTGCCGATTTGCGATTTGAGCACGAGAAACGCCAAGGCGACTCTCTAGCAATCGAAAATTTACAATCTTAAATCTGCGATTCCTTCACCGGGTTCCCCCTGGCGAGTGCGGCCTCACGTCCTGCAACGGAGACCCAGGGACCAACGGCGCGATTTTCAAAACTCGCTGCGAAGAGCCGAATAAAGACCATTCTGCCGATTTTGCAAGGGGGACTCTGATGAAAAGATGCGCGGCCTTCGAGAGCGGACGGCCCGGCGGTCCATCCCTACCCGTTAGTCCTCCAAAACTTCATCTGGCAGCTCATTTGTATCTCGCGCGGTTTTCGGAAAATGCGCGGCCAGTACCGTCCCGAGCTCCCTTACCGCTTCTGTCACAGCATCATTGAAGTTCGTATTTTTAAAATGCGTTCGCATTTGTTGCACGATGCGCCGCCAGAATTCATCGCCGCATTTTTCATAAATCCCCTCGTCGCCTACCACAGCAAACTTATGTGCGCGAGGGGCAACAAAAATGAGCACCGCATTGCGCTCGCGCGTTTTGTGCATCCCGAGCCGGTGAAATTTCCTCTGCGCGGCGACGAGCGGATCACTATTTAACTTGCCGCGTTGAATCAAGACGCGGATCTCACCGGAAGTTCTGGATTCCGCTTCGCGAATCGCGCTAACGATCCGGGCGTGCTCGAGCTTGCTGAGGAATTCCCGCGTTCGCATCTTATCACCAGCTCGATCCGGCTCCCCCTCCACCGAAACTGCCGCCGCCACCGCTAAACCCGCCGAATCCGCCACCGCCACCGCCACCGGACGACCAGCCACCTCCGCCGGGGATAAACACCGGGCCGCCGCCTCGCGATGAGTAGCCATAACCGCCAAATCTTCGGATTAAACGCGAAATAATGAGAAGAACGATGATGAAAATGATGAATGGCAGGACGCCAGAAAATCCACTACCGCTCTGTCGTTCTGCCACGGTTTTCCGGATCCCTTGTCTCGCCACGGATCGCTTTACAGATCAGATCGATTCCGGTGGCGAGTCCAGCCTCATAGTTGCCAGCCCGAAACAATGGTTTGACGTGACGCTCGGTGATATCGAACGCAGTCGCGTCCGGCAACGCACCTTCCAAGCCGTAACCGACCTGGATAAACATCTTGCGGTCCTGGATGAACACAAAAAACGCCACGCCGTTGCGTCGATCCTTTTGCCCGACGCCCCATGCCTGTGCCACGCGTTGGGTGTAGTCTGCAATGTCTGAGTCGGTTTGCATCTTTGGAAAAACCGCCACCACAACCTGGTCCGAAGTGTCCCGCTCGAATTGCGCGAGCTGTTCGTTAAATCGGGAAGCAGCCTCCTTCGAGACGACGCCGGCATAATCGTTAAAATAACGGTCCGGCTTCGGTGGAATTATTTCCGCGGCGTGCGCGCTGATTGCGAACAAAAATGCGACCACAGCCAGAGCAAGACGGACCGCGTTCTGAGGACGCGATGACATTTCTATGCAGCTTCGCCAATGTTGCTCTGCCATCGTCTTCGGAGAAGCCGATCCACCAAGGATTAGGTTCACATCATGGCGTCGCCGCCGGCGCCGCCGGAGCGGGAGTGCCAAAATTGAACTGCACCGACGGCGGCTTCTCCGCGCCCGGTTGCGCGGCGAAAAATGGTTTCGGCGGAAAACCGAGCATGCCCGCGATCAAATTTGTCGGGAAAGTGCGCACCGCCACGTTGTAGTCCTGCACCGTTTTGTTGAAGTTGCCGCGCTCGACCGAGATCCTATTCTCGGTTCCTTCCAGTTGCGCCTGCAAACTGAGAAAGTTTTGGTTGGCCTTCAGGTCTGGATAGCGCTCTACCACAACCAGCAGTCGCGAGAGCGCGCTGCTTAGCTCGCCCTGCGCCGCTTGGAACTTCTCCAACTGAGCGGCGTCTGTCGGCGCCTTGTTTGGATCGATTTGCGCTTGCACGCGCCCCACGCTGGCGCGCGCGTTCGTTACTTCAACCAGCGTTGATTTCTCGAAATTGGCCGCGCCCGATACCGTGTTTACGAGGTTCGGGATCAAGTCCGCGCGACGCTGGTAGACATTTTGCACCTGGGCCCAGCTTTGATCGACGGCCTGTTGTAAACGGACGAGACGATTGTAACTGCCGCCAATCGCGATCGCGGCAACTACGACGAGAAAGAGCAGGAGGGCTATTAGGACGCCACAACCGAGTGCGAATTTGTTCATAAACAGTTATGCATAACGACTGGCGATTACTTTTCCAAGAGTGGATTTATCTACGATGCGACTACTTTCCATTGGTCGGTTCGTTTCACAAATGCGAAATGTCTGTGCTACGAACTTCGTCCAAGCACTAATCTCAAAAAGTGCGCATCGGAGAAGTGTGTGCTCGAACCTTGTCGGACGATGATTGTTTTCAAAGACGGGATGAGAAAGAGACGTTGGTAATGCGAGCCAAGCGCAACCACCATGTCGGGAGGAGCGTCCTTGCAGAAACACGCGCCTCGCCATTCGACGCTTTCCCAGGGCAAATCGAGCATTCGTTCCACATCGGCCTCGTGCCCGCTTGGCGACTGCTCATTCAACCAGAAGGTGAGTCCGTAGGCAGGATTCACCCGGGAACCTTCAAGTGCTTCCCGCAATAAATCTGCAGGAATAATTTGGCGACCGTGGTATTTGCCATCCCCGACTACCAGTTCGCCAAAGCGGGCCCATTCGCGCGCAGTGAGTTCAAACCCGGTGGCAGGCAGCGGATTACCAGTGGCGTCTTTTTTGTAGTTTAGACTATCAAGTCCCAGGCGGCGCGATACATGGGCTTCGAAATAGTCGATGACGCTGCGCTCTTTCAACTTCCGACGTAACAATTCGCAAACAATCTGGAGATGACTCGGACCATAGATGAAAGCCGTGCCCGGATTCGCAAGGTCAGCTAACTGAATGGCCATGGCGTTCCGGTCTCGGATGGTCGACCGCTGAAGACGCGAGGCCCCCTCTATGCCGTCGGTCTGGCTTAACAACTGCCGAATTGTGATCTGGGATTTGCGCGGGTCCGCCTTCCACTCGGTAATAGTGTCTGACACGGGATCATCGAGCTTGAACAAGCCGTCGTGGACAGCCGCCAACGCGGCGATTCCCCAAAAGCTTTTTGTTCCGCTAAAGATTGGCCATCGTCGACTGGCGGAGCCTCCGTTAGCGTAATGCTCAAAAATCGATCGGCCATTCTGCAGCACGAGGATCGCACTGCCGCCTTTCTTCTCGGAATACTTGGCTGCACGCGAGCAATCGGATGATTGGATTCCGGCTGAAGCAGGGGGCAAGGTCAGGAGCAGCAACGCAGGGATCAGCGACATGCGTCGGATGCCAACGAACTTGCTCAGCAAACGTAGGGGCAGTTCATCCGAATCTTGCAGCGCAAACGTGACCACGCGTCTCGCGGGCGATTGAGTCAATCGCCTTTACCTTGCGGCGTTGTAGCCTGGGTCGGTGACTCCGGCTGACCGGCATCACCGATGCCAGCTACAGGAGGCCGCGCAACCGGCAAATCTCGTTTTCGCAATTCTTCGACATTCGGTAATTCGTCGAGATTTCGCAGACCGAAGTGGTCGAGAAAAAACTGCGTCGTTTCGTAAAGCAGTGGTCGACCTGGAATTTCGGCGCGACCGGCGATTTTCACCAAACCTCGTTCCATCAACGTTTGAAGCACACCATCGATGTTGACACCACGTACGGCTTCCACGTCAGCGCGCGTGATTGGCTGGCGATAAGCGATGATGGCGAGCGTTTCCAGTGCGGGCGCGCTCAATCGCGCCGGCTTCGGCGCGGGGAAAAGCTGCCGCACCCATCTCGCAAGAACGGGATCGGTAGCAAACTGCCAACCTTCTGCTTTTTCGATCAATTGAAAGGCGCGGGCCTGCTGGATGTATTCCACTTTCAGTTGCTCCAGTGCCGCGGCAACTTCCGCATCCTTCACACGAGCGAACTCGTTAGGCGTCCCGCTCTCCAAATCGTCTTCGGCGCCTCTGATCGCGGCCGTGATTTCACGAATCGAAACCGGCTTTTGCGCGCTGAACAACAGCGCTTCAATGACTCGCGTGAGACTCATACCCAGTCTTTAAACGCAACTGTCGCGTTGAGCGAAGTGAAACATCTCCGATTATTTTCGGTCTTCACCGCGCGGGCAGCACCTGAAATTCGAAGATTCGTACCTTCGCTCGGAATAGCAGGCATAATCATACTCCGATTGCGCTTTGAATTGCATCTGCGATGCGATCCGCCTGTTTGTCGATTTTTTCGAGTTCGCGGCCTTCGATTAGCAGACGGATTTTCGGCTCGGTGCCTGAATAACGCAGAAGCACACGACCTTTACCGGAGAGCTCTTTCTCCGCTTGCTCGACGAGCTTCATCACCGCTGACAACTCCGCCAGCGGGCGCTTGTCTTTCACTGCCAGATTCCGTTGTGCCTGAGGATATTTTTGCAAGCAGCCTTTGAGTTTGCTCAATGACTGGCCAGTCCTGTGCATGATGCGCAAGATCTGGAGCGCGGTGATGATGCCGTCGCCGGTCGTAGTGAAATCGCGGAAGATGACGTGTCCGCTTTGTTCGCCGCCGAGATTCAACTGCTGGCGCACCATTTCTTCGATCACGTAGCGATCACCGACTTTTGTTCGCACAACTTTGCCGCCGCGCGCCGCAAGCGCGTCATCCAGACCGAAGTTGCTCATAACGGTCGCTACCACGGTTTTGTGCTCCAGTTGGCCGGATTCCAAAAGATCCAATGCCGCGATCGCCAGGATTTCGTCTCCATCGACAATCTCACCGTCTTCGTCGCAAAGAAGCACGCGATCAGCATCGCCATCGTGACTGATCCCCACGTCCGCACCGGTGATTTCTACGATGCGCTGGATCTCCTGAGGATGGATGCTGCCGCAGGAATCATTAATGTTGATGCCATTGGGCTCGTTATGCGCTACGACAACTTCCGCGCCCAGCTCGCGCAAAATGTAGGGTGTCGATTTGTAGGATGCGCCGTTCGCCACGTCGACCGCCACTCGCAATTCTTCGAGCGACATTCCCTTGGGAAAACTCGCTTTTGCGAATTCCACATATCGACCGAGTGCATCGTCGATGCGGGTCGCCCGGCCAATATTGTTGGCAGTCGGGCGGATAGAATCGATTTCGCCAGTGAAAACGAGATTTTCGATCTTTTCCTCGATCTGATCATCGAGCTTGTAACCATCATGCCGGAAAAATTTTATCCCATTATCCTGATAAGCATTATGCGACGCGGATAGAACGATGCCGGCATCGGCCCGCAGCGATCGTGTGATGTATGCGACCCCCGGCGTAGGCAATGGTCCGATCAGCAGCACATCCACTCCGAGAGACGTGATCCCTGCAACCAGCGCGTTCTCCAGCATGTAACCCGAAAGCCGCGTATCTTTGCCCAACACGATCTTCGGACGCGCTTCGTCAGGCGCGGTGCGCGGATTCAGTTGTGTGAAGACATGCGCCGCAGCGCGCCCCAGTTTCAGCGCGGTCTCAGCCGTCACCGGCTCTACATTCGCCACGCCGCGGACGCCGTCTGTTCCGAAAATCTTCTTTTGTCCCGCCACACCCTAATTGAAACGCTCGAAAGATAATTCGTAAACGGGAAAGTTTGCAGGTACCAAAGAATGGGGATTGTGGTGAGGCGTTGTGCCGAAGCATCCAGCGGCTGGAGGGATCCCTCACCCTCCCCCACTTCCTTACAAGGGCGAGGCGACCCAGACGGACCTACTGACAACCGGCCAATGCTACAAGCGCCCTAGCCCGGGGCCGTTGCAGGCTTGATTTTGCTGTTGCTTCTGAATTAGATCATACTGTGTTCGCCGCGACTGACGCCGCCGCATTCGCTACAACGCACTGGAGCTTGGTTCTAACAGCCCAGGGCAGATCGCCAGCCGCTGATGAGGCATTAGAGAAACTCTGCCGAACGTACTGGTGGCCGCTTTACGGATTTGTCCGACGCGATGGATATACCCCTGAAGAAGCGCAGGACCTCACTCAGTCTTTTTTTGCGCGCCTGCTCGAACGGCGTGACCTCGAAACTGTCAGGCAGGAAAAGGGGCGTTTGCGTTCTTATCTGCTGGCGTCGATTAGGAATTTCCTCTCGAAGGCGCGAGACCGCGAGCTAACCATCAAGCGAGGCGAAGGCCGACCCCTGATTTCGCTGAACGATTTGCTGGCGCGCGAACGGGCCGACCAGGAGCCGGCCCACAAACTGAGCGCAGATCGCATTTACGAGCGCCGTTGGGCATTAACGTTATTAGAGCAAGTGCTAGTGCGCCTCGGAGGCGAATATAAGGCCGCTGGTAAACTGCCGTTATTCGATCGCTTGAAGGATTTACTCGCCGGGGAATCCGGACAGCTTTCGCAGGCTGAAATTGCCATCGAGATGCGAATGACAGAAAACGCGGTGAAACAAGCGTTTCACCGGTTGCGCCATCGCTATCGGCAGTTGCTGTACGAAGAGATTGCCCACACTGTGGCAGCGCCGGAGGACATCGCGGATGAGCTGCAACATCTCATCGCTGTGTTACAAACGTAACCTGTGAAAAAATTTCTGGGAGCGCGGTGGAGACGATAAATCGGCCGGAACCAGGATGACAAATGCCAGCAGAGTTTGCGCAGAATGCGGCGCCACCATCTTCGCGGATGCGCCGCAGAAAATCTGCAGCGTGTGTCTCTTTCGGACTGGTCTCGTCTCAGCCGACAACGAAAGCGAGGAGGCCCCAGAGCCAGCGGTCGCGAGGATGTTCAAAGATTTTGGCGATTACGAACTGGTCGGACAAATCGGACGCGGTGGCCAGGGAGTGGTCTATCGCGCGCGGCAAAAAAGTCTCAACCGGAATGTAGCGCTCAAAGTGATTGGACTTGCGCACTGGGCGACAGAGGCACACGTGACGCGTTTTCGGATGGAAGCCGAAGCTGCCGCCCGTCTTGACGATCCGCACATCGTTCCAATCTACGAAATCGGGGAGCGCGACGGCGCCTGCTACTACAGCATGAAGTTCGTAGAGGGCGGTCAGCTTGACGAAGTGGTCAGGCAAACGCCGATGTCGATCAGGCAAGCGGCGGAGCTGATAGCGAAGCTGGCGCACTCGCTTCATCATGCTCATCAACACGGTGTTCTGCATCGCGACGTTAAGCCGGGAAATATTCTGCTCGACGCAAAAGGGGAACCGCACCTCACCGATTTTGGTCTTGCCCGATTGGTGGAATTCGAGAGCACGGTCACGCGCACCCTGGAAGTAATCGGGACACCCAGTTACATGGCGCCCGAACAAGCGCGCGGTGAGAACATACAACTCACTCCGGCAAACGATATCTACGGGCTCGGGGCGGTGCTTTACTATGTCTTGACCGGCCATCCACCTTTTGCCGGAGGAACAACTTACGAGACTATCAAGTTGTTGCTTGATACGCAGCCGAGGCAACCACGTCTGTGGAATTCCAAAGTAGATCGCGACCTGGCGACAATCTGCCTGAAGTGCCTGGAAAAAGATCCGCGCCGCCGTTACGCCTCGGCTCTCGCGCTCGCTGAAGACTTGGAACGTTGGCTAAAGAACGAGCCAATTCGGGCGCGGCCTACCAGCCTCTTCACACGCGGAAGGAAATGGTTGCGACGAAATCCAACTACTGCGGCGCTGGTGGCATCGCTGGTGGCCCTCGTTGCTGTGGTGGGGGCGATGATTTGGAGGAGCGAGCTTGTCCACCGTCCAATCACAACCGGAATTGCAGTGCTTCCATTTGAAAATCGAAGCGAAGACAAAGCGAACGCTTATTTGGCCGATGCCATCCAGGACGAAATCCTTACCCGCCTATCGAAGATTGCCGATTTGAGAGTCATCTCGCGGACATCTACACAGTATTATAAAAGCGCGCCTGAGAATCTGCCGGAAATAGCCAGGCAGCTAGGAGTCGCCCAAATCATCGAAGGAAGTGTGCAGAAAAACGGCGACTTCGTGCGTGTGAACGTGCAGCTGATCAAAGCTGCCGATGATTCCCATGTTTGGGCCGACACGTTTGATCGCAAATTGACCGATATTTTCGCGGTCGAAACTGAGATAGCCAAGGCCATCGCCGACCAATTAAGGGCGAAACTCTCCGGTCGGGAGGAACAAATCATCGCTGCCAAACCAACACACAATGTTGAGGCATACGATGCCTACTTGCGCGGGCTCGCTTACACGTTGAAACCGTTAAACACGGCTAATCAGCTTGGCGCGCAGAGGTACCTTAATGAAGCGGTACGCCTGGATCCGAAATTCGCGCAAGCATCGGCCCTCCTCTCATACGTTGACTCGCGCAGCTACCTCACAGCGGTTCTTCCACCAACAGTTGCCCTGCGTGAAGAAGCGCGGCAGGCAGCCGAAGCGGCTTTCGCTCTTCAACCTAATCTGGGCGAGAGTGTTTTGGCTAAGGGTTATTACCATTACGCCTGTTTAAAAGATTACGACACAGCGGCACGTTACTTTGAGCAAGCACGTCCGCTTCTGCCGAATAACAGTCGGATTCCCGAATCGCTGGCGTATGTCACGCGGAGGCGAGGGCAATGGGACCTGAGCGAGTCTTACTTTAAGGAAGCGGAGCGGTTGGACCCACGCAACGCGAATCTGTTGGCCCAGGAAGCGTTTTCCTACAATTGTCTTCGCCGTTTCTCCGAATCGCTGCGGAAACTCGATGAGATTCTCGATATCACGCCGGATGATGTCGATACTCTTGCGGAAAAGGCGGCGCTCGCCCAGGCAGAAGGCGATCTGCCGCGAGCTGCCGCGCTGCTCGCTCCGCTTCGCCCGGGCGCTGACCTTAACGAGGCATTGGAAACACAAGTCTACCAAGCGATCCTGGAGCGCCGCCCTACGCCCGTCATTCCCCGGCTAAGGGAAATACTGAACCGGCCTGACCCGAAGTTGGGTTACATCAATGGCGAACTGCGCTTTTGGTTAGGTTGGGCGCAGGCTGTCGCCGGCGACCATGCTGGCGCCCAGGAGAGTTGGCGACAGGCGCGCACCGAACTGGAACGTTTCCTCCAAGAACAGCCGGAAAATTTTCAGCTGATTGGAGATCTCGCGCTAACCAACGTGGGCCTCGGAGACAAAGCATCCGCATTCGAATTGACCAAGCGAGCAATGGCCGTGATCCCGATCGAGAAAGACGCTGTAGCTGGCCCTCGCCCCATAGAGATCCTCGCCCGGGTAGCTGCGCAAAGCGGTGAACCCGACCGCGCCATCGCTGCTCTACAGAAACTGCTCTCGATACCTTACGCTGATGCACTCTCTTCAGGCCTGCCGCTTACTCCTGCGCTGCTCCGCCTCGACCCAATGTTCGATCCGCTGCGCGGCGACCCGCGCTTTCAAAAACTTTGCCAGGAAAAGCAGAAATAATTTCACCACACATTGTCCGGATAACACCGAGATAAAAGGATAGAGCATACCAGTTACCAAGCCCGGCGCGTCGAATCGAGCCTCCGCTGGTAGGGCGTCTGTGTTAGACGCCGGCTAGGGACTCCATCTGCGGCATCCGCTGCCTGCCGCCGCAACCTCGGCGAAGGGGGTTAATCTGCGGTCCCTGCCGCTAGTCACTTCAAACGTTTCATCGACCAACGTAGCTTCAGGATTCGCCTAGCTCTACACGAAAGCCATATAGCGGCGGCAGCAACGCTTAACACGGCGAAGCCAATTTTCCGCGTAACTTCAAGCCGAATTTCCGGCTGTACATCGGTGAAAGGCCAGAAATGAAATCTCACGACGAGAAATCAAAGAAGGCGAAACAACAAAGAAATTAACCATGCGTAACTCATACATTGGAAAAAAATTCAACTTCGCCAAAACAACTTGGTTACTAACATTTTCAGCGATACTGGGCTGCGGTGCTGCGACAGTGCGTGCTCAAGCGACACTCGATGGTTTCGATCCGAACGCCAATCTGAGTGTTCTGGCAATCGTTGTTCAACCAGATGGCAAGATTGTCATCGGGGGGGATTTCACCACGCTCGCACCGAACGGAGGACCAACAGTTACGCGCAACCACATCGCGCGGCTGAACCCTGACGGCACAGTCGATCCGGCCTTCAATCCAAACGCGAACGGGCAAGTACGCGCCCTCGCGGTGCAGGCTGATGGCCAGGTTTTGGCCGGTGGCAGTTTCACCAGCATCGGCGGGCAGGCGCGCAATTACGTCGCACGGCTGGATGCCATCACCGGCCTGGCGGATTCGTTCGACCCGCAACCGACCGTGGGGACCGGTGTGGATGCCATCGCGGTGCAGACGGACGGCAAGATTTTGCTCGGGGGCAGTTTCACTGCCTTGGGAGGTATGTTACGCCAACGCATCGCGCGGCTGAATTCTGACGGCACGCTGGACACGACTTTCGGCCTCGAAACGGGCGCGAACAATCAAGTGAACACAATCGTCGTGCAGCCGAGCGGGAATATTCTGGTTGGCGGTCTGTTCACAAACATTAACGGACAGACGCGCAATTACGTGGCCAAACTCGGCGCGAATGGGATTCCCGATGCCGCCTTTAATGCTGGAACTCTAACTGGTCCATTCAGTTTTGGCATTTACGCACTCGCTGTTCAGGGAGATGGGAAAGTTATCATCGTGGGCAGTTTCACCGGCGTAGCCGCACAAACGCGAAACCGCATCGCCCGCCTCGATGGAATTACGGGAGTGGTGGATTCCTTTGATCCGAACGCGAACAACAACTTGTTTGCCGTAGCCGTGCAGCCGGACGGAAAGATTCTGGTCGGCGGCGGTATGAACGGAGCGAACAGCATTGGCGGCGCAACGCGTAACTTTATTGCGCGACTCGATCCCGCGACCGGCCTGGCGGATTCCTTCGACCCGAATGCGAACAACACGGTCCTAACTATCGTGCTGCAGGACGACGGCAAGATCCTGCTAGGCGGTGGTTTCACTACGCTAGCCCCGGAGGGAGGCTCCACGGTAACTCGCAAACACATCGCCCGACTGACTACCGTCGCCGAGCCTACTCCAACACCAACTGTAACCCCAACGCCAACACCAACTGCGACACCTACGGCTACCCCGACAGCAACCGCGACGCTTACACCCACACCTACGCCAACGCCAACTCCCACGCCAACCGCAACACCTACAGCTACGCCTGGACCGATCACTCTTAGCGCCGCGCTACGGAGGGTGAGCGGAATAAATATGGTGCGCCTTACCTGGAGCGGAGCGACGTCGGCCAACATTGACGTCTATCGGAATGGTGCGCCGCCGATCGCGAGGGTACCCAATACGGGCAGCTATGTTGATTCCACCGGCGACACTGGCCGGGCCAGGTACAACTACCGAGTATGTGAAGCTGCTAGCTCGACCTGCTCCAACACTGTGCGAGTAAGCTTCCCGCAGTAGGGGAAACAACCCAGCAAAGCACAGCGTCGTCTGAAGGATTGCGAAAAACTTCGCGCAGCTTAGTGCAAATGTTGCAATACAAACACCGCCTCTGGATCACGCCCGCGAACTTTGCTGGGCAAATCCAGCCCAAACGACTGATGAGCGCACCCAACAGGAACGTCTCGTTTTCAGCTCACAACATGATCGAATCCGCTAACGCTTAAGTGCCTAACGACTCGGTCGCTGATTCGGGCCGGTCCTGCTGGGCGTGGTCGATGCTTTCGCCAGATTCATCTCGTTGATCTTTCGATGGAGCGTGCGGCGGCTGATACCGAGCTTTTTCGCGGCAGCGGTGACGTTGCCGTTTGTCGCGGCAAGCGCTTGAGCAATCAATCTTCTTTCGGTCTCGTGGAGATCGAGAGGGCTTGTTTTTTCGCCGAACGCCTCAGTCGGTGAAAAACCTCTGGGCAATTTAGCCACTGCAGCCTGACGTAATGCCATGGGCAGATCGCGTAAGGTAATTTGTTTGCCGGTCGCCATGACCACTCCGTGCTCGATCGCAGTGCGCAACTCGCGAACGTTGCCCGGCCAATTGTAGGCAAGCAGTGAGTCCATCGCCTCCGGCGCGAGTTCAAGAAGCGGTTTCTGGTTTTGCTTGCCAAAATGGCGCAGGAATCCTCGCACAAGGATCGGGATATCTTCCTTCCGGTCACGCAGCGGCGGCATCACAATTCGGACGACATTGAGGCGAAAATAAAGGTCGTCACGAAATTTTCCTTCGCGCACAAGTTGTTCGAGATTTTTGTTCGTGGCCGCAATCAAGCGCACGTCGGCCCGCAACATTTGGTTGCCGCCAACTCTCTCGAACGCGCGTTCCTCGCTGATGACACGAAGCAATTTGACCTGGGTGCTCGGGTCGATCTCTGCAATTTCATCGAGGAAAATCGTGCCGCCGTTGGCCTGTTCGAACCGGCCGATGCGCCGTTCGTGCGCGCCGGTGAAGGCACCTTTCTCGTGCCCGAACAATTCGCTCTCCAGAAGCTGTGGTGAGAGGGCAGCACAATGCACAGCCACAAATTTCGCTTTGTTACGCCGGCTAAGATTATGGATGGCATGCGCGGCGAGCTCTTTGCCGGTGCCGCTCTCGCCTTCGATCAGCACATTAGCCGAGGACGGCGCGACCTGCTTGATGGTCTCAAGCACCTCATGTAACACCGGCGAGTCGCCCCAAATGTTTTCGAGCCCGTAGCGTTCGTCGACTTGCTGTCGCAGTGCCCGGTTCTCCCGCTCTAGATTTCGACCTTGCACGGCGCGCGCGATGAGCAATTCGACCTTGTCGAGATTGAACGGCTTGGTGACAAAATCGTAAGCGCCGCGTTTCATCGCCGCCACGGCAACGTCAACCGAGCCGTAGGCAGTCATCATGATGCAAATCGGCGGACGAGGCATTTTCAAGGCGCGATCAATGAGGACCATCCCGTCCTCGTTGCCTAGACGGAGATCGGTGAACAGCACGTCTACGTACCTCGCGTTCGAGTACGTCCATCGCGCCGGCGATATCTGCCGCGACATACACGTCGTAATCATTCTCGAGCAAAACGCGCAATCCATCGCGCGTATGTTTTTCGTCATCAACGATCAGGACAGTAGGCTGCGGGATCATGGCTTTGCCGGATTAATCATTACGAAATTACATCGTAGCAATGGGCGCCGATTCGTAATTCCTGTAACCTTTTTAACCTATTTAACAAGTCCCATGAGTCTGGCTCCTGGGCCTTCGAGGCGCGTTGTTCTAAGAACAGTTTGAAACAAATAGAGCTCAAAGAACCGTGGCTGCGAGGGCAGAACCGTGTATCGTCGCCGGATGCCTTGGCGGGTGCTATCGGGGTTGGGATCGGTGTTCGTTGCTGTTAGCTGGAACTCGTTTGCAGCCGACTTGTCTAGTTCCGTGAGCCCGAAAGATGGCTGGAAACTGGCAGTCGACACAAAAGAGGTGAGCATTTACAGCCGGCCGCACGCCGAATCGAACCTGAAAGAATTCAAGGCGACTGGTCCGATCGATGCTCCTACCGGCGCCGTTTTCGCTGTTATTGACGACTTCGCGGATTACCCAAAGTTCATGCCATACACCGTAGAATGCCGGGTGATAAAGCAAGAAGGCGATTCTACAATTGGGTACCAACGGCTTGCACCGAAAATTTGCGAGGACCGCGATTATACATTGCGAGTTCGCAAGAAATCATGGGCCGGGCCCAAGGGCACCACCTATCTCAGCCAATGGGAAACAGCGAACGAACTTGGACCAGCCGAAAGGAAAGGCGTGGTGCGCATAGGCGTTTGTAGCGGCTCGTGGTTGTTAGAACCGGAGGGACCGGAAAAAACGCGCGCCACGTATTCTATTTATTCCGAAACCGGTGGTTTTATCCCGGCGTTCGTCGCTAATACCGCCAGTCTGACCGCCATAAAGAAATTATACGCTGCAATCCGAAAACAGATAAAAGATCCGAAGTATGCGGCGGCCTCTTCGGCTTCACCAACCGCGGTCAAGCCTTAACAAAACCGCGGTTGCAAGTAACGCGGAGTGGTATTTTCTCATACCAATGAGAACAACGATTTTCCGGTTCCTACTCGCAGCCACTAGCGCGCTTGCGCTCAGCAAAGCGACTTTTGCCGACCAACCATCCGACACTCCCAAAAAACCTGTCTCCACAAAGTACCACGGCGTGACCGTGGAAGATCCATATCAATGGCTCGAAAACGATGAGAACCCAAAGGTAACAGCGTGGTCGGACGCGCAAAACCAGCGGACACGTAAATATCTCGACAGCTTGCCCGACCGGACGACGATCGAAAAACAACTCAAAGAGTGGTACGCAAAAACTTCGCCGAACTATTTTTCGCTCGTATCGCGTCCGGGAATTTTATTCGCATTGAAATTCCAACCGCCCAAACAACAGCCGCTGTTGGTGACGCTCGCTTCAGCCGACGACCTCAAATCGGAAAAGGTCGTGCTCGACCCGAATGTAATCGATGCCAAAGGCACAACCGCGATCGATTGGTTCGTGCCGTCGCTGGATGGCAAGTATCTCGCCGTCTCACTTTCGAAAGGTGGCAGCGAGGACGGCACACTTCATTTTTACGACACTGCGACTGGGAAGGCGTTGCCGGACATGATCGCTCACGTCCAATATCCAACGGCAGGCGGCAGCGCAGCCTGGAACGCGGATGGCACCGGCGTATACTACACGCGTTTCCCGCGAAAAGGCGAGCGACCCGACGCCGACCTGAATTTTTATCAGCAGATTTATTTTCATAAACTCGGCACGCCCGCCACAAAGGACACTTATGCGATCGGGAAAGACTTCCCCCGAATTGCGGAGATCGCGCTCGAAGCCTCGCACGACGGCAAGTACATTCTTGCCACTGTGGCAAACGGCGACGGCGGGGACTTCGCCCACTACCTATTGGGACCGGAGGGGACTTGGAAGCAGATCACGCAATTCAGCGATCAGATAAAAGTCGTCCGGCTTGGTCGTGATAATGCGCTCTACTTGCTTTCGCGCGTCAACGCGCCCCGGGGAAAAATTCTCCGCCTGCCGTTGGACACACCGGAATTGAAAAACGCAGTTGAGATCGTTCCGACCGGCCAAGCAGTGATCGAAAAAATCGTTCCGACCAGTGAGACGCTCTATGTTGGCGACCTCCTTGGTGGACCTTCCCAAATCCGGCGGTTCAGTCTGGACGGCAAGGGTGAAAAAATTATTCCAATCCCGGCGATATCCGCCGTGCAGGAAATGGTCGGCACGGACAATGGCGCGCTTCTGTTCCGCGATGTGAGTTACACCGAGCCGGCGGCGTGGTTCCAATGTTCCAGGGACAAGAACGACCCCGCGAAGACCGCCCTGGCCAGCACGTCGCCAGTCTCATTTGCCGACATCGAAGTAACTCGCGAATTCGCCACTTCAAAAGACGGCACGAAAATCCCGCTCAACGTTCTTGGCCGGAAAGGAACGAAGCGCAACGGGCAGAATCCGACGTTATTGTACGGCTACGGCGGCTACGGGATTAGCATGTCGCCGAATTTCGATTTCTCCAGGAGACTGTGGTTCGATCGCGGCGGCGTGTATGTAGTGGCCAATATCCGCGGCGGTGGCGAGTTCGGGGAAGAATGGCACAAGGCCGGCAACCTGACGAAAAAGCAAAACGTCTTCGATGATTTCGCAGCTGCTGCCGAATACCTGATCAAAGAAAAATATACGAGCGCGGAAAAACTCGCGATCCAGGGTGGAAGCAACGGCGGCCTTTTAATGGGCGCGATGATTACGCAACGTCCCGATTTGTTCCGGGCGGTGGTGTCGTCGGTCGGCATTTACGACATGCTTCGCGTGGAACTCGCGCCGAACGGCGCCTTTAACGTGACCGAGTTTGGCACGGTGAAAGAGCCGGAACAATTCAAAGCTCTTTACGCCTACTCGCCTTATCACCACGTAGTCGAAGGGACGAAATACCCTTCTGTGTTGATGATGACCGGCGCAAACGACGGACGAGTGGCGCCATATCATTCCCGCAAAATGACAGCGCGCATGCTTGCGGCCAACAAATCGCACAACCCGATCCTTCTGCGGACCAGCACGAGCGCCGGCCACGGCATCGGCACCGCATTGAGTGAGCGCATCCAGCAGTTGGCCGACATTTACGCATTCCTTTTTTCGCAACTGGGAATGACGGGTAAGAGCGGTGATTTGTGATTCGCTGCAACCTCAGAACGGATTCACGCTTTAGCGATCCAATCGACGTAGCTGTAGGTTGATTCCCTTGCGAAGGAAACTCCTGATCCTTGCCGCGGCGATCGCGATTCTTTTCCTGATCGCACTCGGCGTCGTCGGCATCGCGGTGATGTTCAGCCCGCTCCTCACGAAGTATGTCGAAGGCGACGAATTTCGTACGGCCATAGAAAAGGAAACGGCGAAGGGTTTACATTTTCCCCAGGCGCGTTACGCGCCGATTCGACGAACCGGCACTTTGACGGCGCAAAGCGACCGTTTCGACTCGGAGAACGGCCAAAAAGCAATGAAGCTGCTCCATGCTCGCGGAATCACCGCCAGGTTCAATCCGTTGGGCGTATTTTTGCGGCAGTGGAGGTTAAGCTACGTTCACATCCAATCGGGCGAGGTCGAGATTCAAGTTTACAAACCGACCCCTGAAGCAAAAAAGCCCAAACCATGGTTTGCAATTTTTCTGCCGGACCGGGTTTACCTCAAAAGAATTGAATCGGAACAGGTCGACATCACCTGGCGATTTCGCGGCAAACAAGCCGGCTTCTTCCAAACCCAGCTGCTCGTCACTCCGCACGGCCGCGATTTCGAGTACGTTGCAACCGGCGGCAGACTGAAGATGGCGTTGGTCCCCGATCTCGATCTTCGCCATACACACGTTCTTATCACCAGGAAGCTGTTGACCCTCTATGATCTCGATCTCGCGTTCAATCCAAGCAGCGACGAAAGCATCCGGTTACAGGGACGCGCCGGAGTAGGCGAGGACAGAAGCGTCGACGCTAAAGCCAATTTCAACGCGGTACCGATCGAGCATTGGTTACCGGCAGAATGGAAAGGTAGTCTTACAGGCAGCGCTTTCGGGGATGTTCATTGGACTGGAAAAGATCCGAAACTCGAGAGCTCATCCGGAGAAGGTTCGTTGCGTATCGAGAATGGGCGAATCGACAATGTCCCGCTATTGCAAAAGCTGGCGGAGCTTTCCCGAAAAAACTCCTTTGAACGTCTGGATCTGAACGAATGTTCGCTCAAACTTGCGTGGCATTATCCGGAAATCGACGTCAAAGACATTATCATCGAAGAGCGGGGCAAATTCCGCGTGGACGGCGAAATCTCCATCAAAGGCTCTCATCTTCGGGGCACGCTTAATCTTGGGCTTACGCGTGAATATCTGGATTGGCTACCCAATCCGGAAGAAGTGTTTAGTCGACGCGCTAACGGCTACTTGTGGACCACTGTCCATCTATCCGGAACGATCGATGATCCGGTGCAAGACCTCAGCCCACGCATCATGGAACTTTTCAAAGAGTCGCCGGGCGCTTCTCTGCAGCTCTTGTTTCGGCAGTTTGGCGATTGGCTGAAGAAAGCATTCGGCGGCCATTAACAGCGCTCTAATTTTCTCGCAGGTCAGCGGCCGGCTCCAGCAATTCGTTAGACCACTTTTGTCAAAAAAGTCTACGATGCGTGTGCGTACTCGATTAGCAATCCGAAAGCGACAAAGTGTCCGATGCTGATGGGCACTCCGAACAATACCAACAATACTGCCACGAAATAATGGGCGTTCAAAGCCAGCCCACCGCTCGCTGCAACACCAGAAGCACGTTAATTAGAGCGGCGACGCGAGCGATGTGTAAGCACGCGAGAGCAAACGGGCCGACACGACAAGACGCCACTCCGGCGGGTGTGCCACACGCGGGGCATGACGTAGCGGGACTGTCGTATCCCTTACCACAAGAGGAGCAAATCATAGGTGTTGAAATCTTCGGGTAGTCTTTGCAGAATCGTTCGATCTAGCCATTCGCTCCACTCGGGAGCAGCCCGGTAAAAGCGAACGCATGTGTACGTTTGTACCGACAACGGTCGTCGAGAGCAAGCCGCGAAGGCGAAATGATTCCGTGAAATATTATGGAGACATGCCGAGGAAAAGCTGATTGCGTTTCTTGAGCTGGAATCGGCGACTCGGAATTGCGCCGAATTGGCTTGACGAGCAAGTGAGATCTTTCGAAGCTCAGCATCGTTCCAGATCTGAATCCGAGGTGGGGTAAGAAGCCCGTCCTCGGTGGCTTCTTCCTCGCTTTTAGACTTGCAGTCACACGGTCAACTTCACCGGGGAAAAGAGAGGAAGAACCATGAATTCATTGATTGAGCTTAAACAAACAACTCTACTATTTGTTGCCGCGTTAGGGTTTGCGTGCTTCGGCCTTTTGCCACAATTGCAAGCAGTTAGTCCGGCGCCAGACGGGTGCTATCCCGGATTCACAACGGCGGAAGGGTGCAAGGCGCTTAACTTCCTCACCACCGGCGTCGGGAATACAGGAGTTGGTTGGTACGCGCTATTTGCCAACAGCATCGGAAGTTACAACACCGCTATTGGCGCGGGGGCGCTTGACCTGAACAACGCAGACTCCAATACTGCAGTTGGCGCGGGAGCGCTTTTGCTCAACACCGCCGGCATCGGAAACACGGCCACTGGTGCTGTTGCGCTCCTTGAAAACACCAGCGGTGGCAACAACACGGCCAACGGTGATAATGCGCTCAGCAGCAACACCGCCGGCAATGGCAACACGGCCATTGGTGTTAGTGCTCTCCCTAACAATACAGTTGGTAACCTCAACACGGCTTTGGGCACTGGAGCCGGCGGCAGCGTCCTTACAGCCAGCAACGTTATTTGTATCGGTGCCCCTGGCCAGAACGTGAGCAACACTTGCTATATCGGCAACATTTTCAATACAACCTCTTCCGGAGGAACTGCTGTTTTCATTAATTCAGACGGCCAACTTGGCACGACTACCTCTTCCCGGCGGTTTAAGGACGAGATAAAGTCAATGGATAAAGCCAGCGAAGCGCTCTTTGCGCTCAAACCGGTTACCTTCTGTTACAAGAAAGAGATTGATCCGGCAGGCACATCGCAGTTCGGGCTCGTGGCCGAGGACGTGGAAAAGGTGAATCCTGACCTGGTGGTGCGCGACGAGAAAGGAAAGCCATACAGTGTGCGCTACGACCAGGTGAATTCGATGTTGCTCAATGAGTTCCTCAAAGACCATCGAAAAAATGAGCAGCAGGAAGCGAGCATCACTCAACTGACGTCCACGGCGGTGAAACAGGAAGCGATCGTTGCGCAGCAACAGAAAGGGATCGAAATTCTCAGTGCGCAGCTCAAGGAGCAGGCGGGGCAAATCCAAAAAGTGAGCGCACTGCTTGAAGCGAGTAAACCTGCGCCGCGAGTGGTCAACAATCCTTAAAGGCGCGCCCGATCCAAACAAAGGCACCAGCATTTCACACTTAGCCGCCACGCTTCACCGCATAGCGGCTTTTTGCTTCGCGCGCGCACGGCTCACGGCTGTTCGAAATCGCGCGTGCTCGTGGCTTTCGATCACGTTGCCCGCTGAATCGTAAACGCAGATCACAGTATCTTTAGATGCCGTGACACAGCACACTAATGAATGCAAATAATCCGAAGTTGCTGATGCATATGGCGGCGACGGAACGCGTTTCGCCGTGCGCGCGGATGAAAAGCTGACTGTGTTTGCGGAATTCCAATCGCCGATCTGCGCTTGCGGCGAGTTTACTTGACAAACGGGCGAGATTTCTTCCAAATTCGGCGGCGTCAAAAAGATCTGAATCAGGCGCAGGACTTTTCCCCGCTAGGTTCTTTCGCCTCTTCCAGACCTGCAATCGCTTGGCGGTTGCCTGCTTTGGGCTCTTGCCACAATTGCAAGCAGTCGTTCCGCCGCCGGACGGGTGCTATCCCAATTTCACGACAGCAGAAGGCTGCGATGCGCTTAGTCTTCTCACCACCGGCGCTGGAAATACAGGATTGGGTTGGCGATCGCTCTTTTTCAATACCGACGGCAGCTTTAACACCGGTGTTGGCGGAGGAGCGCTGGCTCTCAACAATGGGACTTCCAATACTGCAGTTGGCGCTGGAGCGTTGTTGATCAACACTACTGGCGGACAAAACACGGCGGTTGGAACTGACGCGCTTGTCTTTAACGACGGCGGTGGCTTCAACAGCGCAGTCGGCGCGTTTGCCCTCTTTAGCAACACCATCGCAGCATCCAACAATGCCTTTGGTGATCATGCGCTCTTTGCGAACACCACAGGCTTCGTCAACGTGGCAATCGGTTCTTCTGCGCTCGCTGGCAACATCAGCGGTAACAACAATATCGGCATTGGATTCTTCGGTGGCTCTGGTATTACCACTGCCAATAACGTTATTGCGATCGACACGTCCGGTGTCTCTTCTGTTTTCGGCAGGTAGATAACGCCTGCTATATCGGCAGCATCTGCGGTCGGGCGGTTGATAGCGGAACGGCCTTCTTTCTGATCATCGATGCCGATGGGAAGTTAGGCACGTTCCCCATGGATGCCAATGGGAAAAAGGTGCCTGTACCTTCTCCATTGGACCTCCAGCAGCAAGCCATGCTCAATCGCAAGGTTGAACAGCAGCAAGCCACCATTGTCGAGTTGAAATCGACCGTCGCGCAGCAACAGAAAGGCATCGAAATTCTCATCGCGCAGCTCAAAGAGCAGGCAGCCCAAATCCAAAAAGTGAGCGCACAGCTTGAAGCGAGTAAACCCGCGCCGCGAGTGGTCAACAATCCATGAACTGCCGCGTCGCCGCCACAAAGCAGCAGTATTTACACCATCAGCCGTCACGCTTCACCCGTGGCGGCTCCCGAGCAGAGCAAGCCAAGATTACTCGACTGGATGCGCGATTTCGCAAGGGCCGCTAGCTAACGCAGCAGAAGGTGTCTATCGGTGTCCTTGCGGCCGAAGATCAACAATAATCACCAGAGCCAGAACGCTGACAGCTGCTACTATTCCCAGAGGCTTGGGACGCCGAAGGTGGCGATCGCCGAATCATGGATTGCTGATCTCCGACTGCTGATCTCTCGCCTCGCCGGCTTCCAGCATGCGAATGCGTCTCTCAATGTACGGCAACCGGATCGTAAGAGTGAGTCCGTTGCCTTCTTTGCTTTCGATGGACAGCTCGCCGCCATGCTCGCGCACGATCCGGCGCACAATTAGGAGGCCAAGTCCCGTCCCCGACGGCTTTGTCGTGAAATAAGGCTCGAACACGCGGCTCATGTTTTCCGCTGACATGCCGGTTCCGGTATCGACAAACCGGATGATCACATGCGTATCGTCCAAATCCGTGCGAATCCGCAGAGTGCCGTGGCGATGCACAGCTTCAAGGCTATTTTTGATCACGTTGTAGATCGCCTGTTTCATCTGATCGCGATCGAGCTGAAGTAACGGAAGGTCTGAGCGGAGCTCCTGTTCGACCAAAATTTCGCGGCTCTGAAGTTCGGGACTGAAAAAACGGACCGCTTCCTCGACGATTGTATTTACATTTTCCGGTCGCAGTTGCGGGCGCGATGGGCGGATGGCTTTCAGAAATTGTGTGACAATGGAATCCAGCCTGTCGACCTCTGAACGGGCTACCTCGATCGACTCTTTAAGCTCTTTCTTTACGCCGTCGTGCAGCTTTTGCACGCTGCGCTCCATCAGTTGCAAGTGAATATGGAGCGAGTTTAGAGGATTCCCGATCTCGTGCGCGACACCTGCTGCCAGCAGCATCAGCGCATTCAAACGTTCCGACTCAATCGTTTGTTGGGCTGTGCGCCGGCTTTTGGTGATATCGCGCAGGATCATTACGTGCCCGACTTCCTCCGCTGATCCTGCAGCCACTGGCCTTTGGTTCGTCTCTTCCTCAACGCCTCGCACCGATGTGGCCACAACGGCAGGCTCGCGCGGCTCCATCACCAGCGGCACAACGTAAAAATTGATGAAACGATTTTCCGGATAGAAAATTTCCATGTCGTGGCTCACGGGCCCCCCACTGTGGGTGAGCGACCTCCAGTCGAGACCTCGGATGCGTTCATCAAGCCGTTTGCCGGCGACTTCGCCTCCCTCCAAACCAAACAAGTCGCAGGCCGCATCATTTAAATACATGATCCGCCCTTTGGAATCGGTCACGATGATGCCCTCCTGTATGGCATTGAACACCGTTTCCAGGAAACCTTTCTCCTGCGCCAGGCGCAGGAAATAATTCTGCACGTCCTGCGGTCCGATGCGCCCGAGACGTTCAATGAGTTTCTCAAGAAAACCTGCTTTCATGACCTATGCGTGTGCAAATTTGCTAATGGGTTACGAGAGCTACAATGGAAGACCCGCTCGCGATATTGTAACGATAAAACTCTTTAACGGCTCAATGCCTCAACTTCTTCTTGCCGCGCAACGGGTACTTCAACGGTCAGCATTTCTACGCGCAGATAATTCAACACTACCGGCGCAAGAATCAGACCGGGGACGCCCATGAGGCGCTCGCCAAGAATCAGCGCGATCAGGGTAAGCCAGACCGGATTCCGAATACGGTCGCCGATAATCTTGCTATTCAGCAAATATTCGAGCTTGTGTATCACTATTAGGAACACCAGCGCGGAAATCGCCAGCTTCAGCGACACGGTCAATGCCACAAACACGATAATGGTATTGCTCACCAAATTGCCCGCAATAGGTACAAGACCGCAGAGAAAGGTAGTGGCGATGAGCAGAGGCGCATGTGGCATTTGAGCGACCAGCAGGAAAATCGCCGTTAATGCCGTATTAATGAGCGAGATCGTGATCTGCGCACCCATAACGGTGGCAAAGCTGCGATAGAAATCGCGGAATCGCTTCGAAACTTCGTCGCAGCAAATCGAGTAAAGATTGTTCTTCAGCCGATGCGTGCCGCGATAAGGGTCGAGCCCGGTTTTGAAAAACAGACTCGCGGCCGCGACAATTCCCAAAACGCTGAAAACCAGGATTGCCGTGGCGGCTTTGGCGAAGTTGGCTACGTTCCGAAAGTAATGCGCTTCCTCCCTGAGCGCGTCCACGACGATCTGTCTGAGACTGTCAAAATCAGTGAACGGCAGTTCGATCTGGCGTTTCTGCGCCCATGCACTGGCTGAAGGTATGGAAGTATCCGCCACGTCGGGAAGCGCCAGAACTGCCGCACGCGTGACATACGTTCCGACGCTAACGATGGCGGCCACTACGACGACGAACAAAGCTAACGCGAGCCATTTTCTTCTGGTGAGGTAGTACAATTGGCGCAGCGTAAAAAAGGAGAACAACATCACCAGGAGCGGTCCGCCCAGATCGAGAAAACCTGCCAGAATGATTGTGGCAGCGAGCACCGCGTAAGAAACCCGCATCGGTGTAATCATGATTCACTCACCTCTGTTAACTCCGTCCACGCTGTACATTGTCAACCGCGCGGAGTGTTTACTCCAGACTGCGTTGTCCCTCAGCGCATCGGCTAACCATCGTCGCGGAGGCGGTTGTTGAAGACTTTTCGTGCGGCGATGGTTGGTCATATCGCCAATCGCAACCTCAACGCCGCCATCCCATCGCGCCGCGCTGAGGTGGTCGCTCGCGCGTGTTATCGTAGTTAGCAGCTACAAAACCTGTCCGGTTTCTTGCTCAGCGCGTTCTTTGAGCGCCGCCTTACGCGAAAGTTTCACGCGGCCTTTGTCATCGATGCCGATGCATTTCACCCAGATCATATCGCCGATCTTGACCACGTCCTCCGTGCGATTTACCCGAAAATCGGCAAGCTCGGAAATGTGCACCAGCCCGTCTTTGCCGGGGAAAACTTCGACAAACGCTCCGAATTCCTTGGTTGTGACTACGCGTCCCTGATAGGTCTGACCGATCTCGATTTCGCGCGTCATGCCGCCGATGATCTCCTTTGCGCGCGCCATGCTCTCGCCCGTGGTCGCGTAGATGTGCACTGATCCATCGTCTTCGATGTTAATTTCCGCGCCGGTTTCGGCGACAATCCCTTTGATGGTCTTTCCACCGGGTCCGATGAGCGCGCCGATTTTCTCCGGGTTGATCTTGATCGTCTCGATTCGCGGCGCGTATTTCGATAGTTCTGTTCGCGGTTGATCCAGTGTGCCGCGCATGATCTCGAGAATTTTCGTGCGCGCTTCTTTTGCGCGTTGAATCGCTTCCGCCATGATGCTGTGTTTAATGCCGGGAAGTTTCAGATCGAGCTGGAAACCCGTGACGCCTGCGTCCGTTCCGCAAAGTTTGAAATCCATATCGCCAAAATGATCTTCCGACCCGATTATATCGGTGAGCAATTCGTAGCGTTTCAATTGGTTGTCGTCGCCGGCCTCGGTCACCAGTCCGATTGAAATTCCCGCAACCATGTCTTTCATCGGCACGCCTGCGTCCATTAGCGCAAGCATTCCACCGCACACGCTAGCCATTGATGTCGAACCGTTCGATTCCATGATCTCGCTCGAGATGCGGATGGCATAACGGAAGTCGTTTTCGCCCGGCACGACCGGCTCGAGCGAACGCTCTGCCAACGCGCCGTGTCCAATCTCACGGCGCCCAGGCCCGCCTGTCCGTCCCGTTTCCCCAACGCTGAAAGGCGGAAAGTTGTAATGCAGAATAAACCGCTTCGATTGCTCGCCGCCGCCGTAGGCATCGATCATCTGCGCTTCTTCGATGGGAGCCAGGGTGGCGAGGGCCAGCGCCTGAGTTTCGCCGCGCTGAAAAATGGCGGAACCATGCGCGCGCGGCAGCACGCCCACTTCGCAGCTGATCTGGCGCAAGTCGGCATAGCCGCGTCCATCCACACGTTTCTGTTTCTCCAAAATGCTGACGCGAAACGCCTTCTTCTGGACGTAATCGAACGCCTGAGAGATCGCGAACGGAGTGGCGTCCGGATGTTTTTCAAGAATTGCGGTCTTCACTTCCTCGCGCAATGCGTCCACTGCTTTGGCGCGGGCCGTTTTGCCTTCGGTATAAAGTGCCGTTTCAATTCGGTCGCCGGCAACCTGATAGGCGATATCCAGCAACTGCTGATCGACGTTGAGTAGCTCCGCGTCGCGCTTCGGTTTGCCCGCCATCGCTGCCAGTTCCTTCTGGGCCCGAATCATTTCGCGCGCCTGTTCGTGCGCGAACTCGAGAGCTTTTACAAACTCCGCTTCGGAAAGTTCCCTGGCCGATCCTTCAATCATGATTACGTCGTTTTCATTGCCTACGTAAATAAGGTCGACATCGCTCTGGGCGCGCTCGTCGTGTGTCGGATTGGCGACCAATTCGCCATTCACGCGACCGACGCGGACCGCACCAATCGGTCCCGCGAAGGGAATATCCGAAATGGTTAATGCGGCGGATGCGCCGTTAACTGCGAGAATGTCAGGATCGTTCTGCCCATCGGCGCTAAGCAGGATGGAGATGATCTGCGTGTCGTAAAAATATCCCTTCGGAAAAAGCGGCCGGAGGGGACGATCGATCATTCGCGACGTGAGCGTTTCTTTCTCCGTTGGACGGCCTTCGCGCTTGAAGTAGCCGCCCGGGAATTTGCCGGCCGCTGCGGCCTTTTCCCGGTAATCGACTGTGAGGGGAAAGAAATCCTGGCCTTCCTTGATTGCCGTGGACGATACAGCACTAACTAAAACCGTCGTATCGCCGCAGCTAACGACAGCGGCGCCATCGGCGAGTTTGGCGAGCCTGCCGGTTTCTATGGATATTTCGTTGCCGCCAATTTGGACGGTGACCTTCTGTTGCATGGTAATTTTCCTGGTAACGCGGTACCAGGCGGTCACCTCGACTGTAGGTTTTAAACCCGTTGTCCGCCGTCGCGGACGCGAAACTAAAACCTAAAATCCAAGGTGATTTACAACGCCTGGACTGCTGGTTGTCTGTTCAGTCTTGTTGTGGCTTTGAGCGGTTCAAACTCCCGGATCCGAAACCAAAAACGATCCTGCCGTCTACTTTCGAAGGTTTAGCTTCTCGATCAATTTCTTGTAACGATCGGCTTTCGTCTTGCTCAAGTAATCGAGCAGACTCCGCCGTTGCGCGACCATCTTGAGTAAGCCGCGCCGCGAGGAGTGATCTTTCTGGTTGATCTTGAGGTGTTCAGTCAAATGCCCGATACGGTGCGTGAGAAGTGCGACCTGCACATCCGCGCTGCCGGTATCATTGTCATGCAACTGGAACTCCTTGAGATCCAACGTTTGGTTGCTCTCAGCCATAACGAAGGCGCTACTCTAGACGAGGAAGCGATTTTCGCAACCACCGGCGCAAATTAGATCCAAGGGCATCGTTCCTACGCCACATGCTTTTCTCGTTTGCCGTCATACCAGAGCCGCAGTTTCGCCCGCGACCGTACGGCGCGGGGTCCGGCAATGATTACGCCAAAGAAATCGGGCAAAAACTGCCTCGCGGGATACATCCGCAATTTTCGTCCTGACGTAATAACTGGTTCTTTCAAGACCTTGAAACGGCCCAGCTTCTTTAGCGCGAGAGTGAAATATACTTCTTCGCCGGCAAAATATTGTTCATCGAACCCGCCGATTGCATTGAAATTTCGTCGTGTGGTAAAAAGAAATGCGCCAGCACCGAGGTTAAGGCCGAAATAAAAAAAAGAGAATGCGCGCAGGAGCATTCGTCCCCAGATCGGAACGAATCCATCCATCGCTACCCGGGCACTGCCACCAGCGTATCCAGACTTCAGGGCATTAATCACCCCGGAAACATGTGCGCGAGTGATCCGCGTATCTGCATCAACGAAGAGCAGGTAATCGCCGTATGCCGCCCGACCGCCTGCATTCCGGGAGGCTGCTATCTGGCGTCGATTAATCCGCACCACTTTCGCGCCCGCGGATGAGGCAATATGCGGTGTGGCATCGGTTGATGCATCATCAACGACTATGATTTCGTAGGATTCGCCCGCGTCGGAAGCAGCCTCCTGAATCGCAGCGAGCGTTTCAGAGAGCTCATGCTCTTCGTTGTACGCGGGAACAATAAATGAAATCATTGATTCTTAAGGCGAGCCATATCGCCTGTGATAGAAGGATCGGCAAGCTGCTCGGCGGGGATTACTCTGTCCTGGCATAAAGCAGCGAATCGAGAACCTCTCCGTTTTTTATTACGTGGTTCTTTAGCCGTCCTTCGAGAATGTAGCCGGCTTTTTCAAGCACACGTGCGGATGCGGGATTATTCGCAAACACCTCAGCAGAGATTCGCCGGATCGGAGAATTTTCGAAACAGAAATCGGTGACCGCGATCACTACGTCAGTCATAATGCCTCGACCCCAGAACTCCTCGCCCAGCCAGTAACCCATCGTTGCAGAATACCGGTGCACGTCCTGACCCGGGTGAACACCGATTCCGCCGACCGCGGCGCCGTCAATCTCAATACAAAAAACCGACGCTGACTGCTCGGTTATCTTCTTTTGCAGAAATTCATGCGCGTCATCGATTGTGTACGGATGCGGAAAGAGGTCGCGGACTCGGAGCCAAATTCCTCGGTTGTTCGCATGCTTCGCGAGTGACTCCGCGTCATCCAGTCGCCATGGGCGAATGGTGCAGCTCTTCAAAACGCGATACATCCACTATTTCGTATCGAATTTTATGCCCGCCTTCTGGACTTCGCCATAAGGCAATAGCCACACGAGTGATTCATCGTGAAGATCCACAACCTGAATACGGTTGCCCCAGGGATCGCGAAAATCGCACCGGAACGGTGGCTCCAGCTTGAGTTTGTATTTCTCAGTGAGTTTCGTTCGAACTTCCTCAAGCTGCGTTTCGTCGCGAACCATGACCCCGAAATGCCGGACGTTGCTTGGATACACTTTTTCCACTTCAAAAATAGCAAGGAACTGGTGATCGCCGAGCTTGAAGAAAGCGTCACCCTCGCCGCCACTCATTTGTTCGAGGTTGAAGACGTCCTTGTAGAACTTTACCGCCTTTTCAACGTCTTCGACTTCAATGGCGATATGATTGCATCCGTAGACGTGCACGCTCATACATCAGTCTAACCGAAAACAAACCGTGCGCGATTTCCTGATCGCTCCTTACGGCCGCGGCGCCGGAGTAGGGCGAGGCCTTGGTGTGGGTCCCAATCTCGGGGTCGGCGACGGCCTGGCAGTTGCTGTTGGTGTAGGTGAAACTGTACCAGTAGCTGTCGGGGTGGCTGTTGCAGTGGGAGTTGATGTTACAATCGGAGTTGGGGTCGCGGTTGATGTTGCTGTTGCTGTGGGAGTTGGTGTTGATGCACTGGATGGCGCGCAGTACTTTCCCCCGGTATTGAATCTGCCGGGGCGTACAAATCCTCCTCCGCCCCAAATAATCATTTCACTGCCGGTCCAGACTGCTGTGTGATCGGCTCGTGCATCTGGCGCACCTATGGTGCTGGTGGCTGTCCAGCCGTTGCTATCGGGCGTGTATCGCCCGCCAGTGTTAAGCTCGCCGGGCAAAGCGGTCCCGCCCCAGATAATCATTTCACTACCGGTCCACACTGCCGACTGAAGGATTCGACCAATGGGTGCATTGTTGGTGTTCGTAGCTACCCAACTGTCGCTGCTCACATTGTATCTGCCGCCGGTGTTGAAAACGTTGACACCACTAGAAGTTCCGCCCCACACGATCATTTCGCTACCGCTCCATACTGCGGTATGAAGCCACCGGGCATCGGGCGCATTCGCGGTGCTCGTGGCTGTCCAATTGTCGGTGTCGGGATTGTATCTGCCACCGGTATCGTAAGGGCCTATGTCATAGTCGACTCCGCCCCAGACGATCATTTCGCTACCGGTCCACACTGCCGTGTGCGCGAATCGGGCAACGGGTGCGCCGGTGGTGCTTGTGGCCGTCCAACTGTCCGTGATGGGATTGTATCTACCACCGGTGTTGGTTGGAGCATTAGATGCTGGCCCGCCGCCCCAGATGATCATTTCGCTGCCGCTCCACGCTGCCGTGTGCCCCGAGCGGGCACCAGGCGCGTTAGTGGTGCTGGTGGTTATCCACGTGTCCGTGCTGGGATTGTATCTCCCGCCGGTGTTTAGAACGGTGCTGCCGTCAAATCCGCCCCACACGATCATTTCGATACCCGTCCACACTGCCTTGTGAAAAACTCGAGGAGTGGGCGCGTTCGTGTTGCTGGTTTTTATCCAACTGTCGCTGACGGGATCGTATCTGCCACCGGTGTGCACATTACCGTTCCTGCTGTCTCCCCCCCAAACAATCATCTCGGCGCCAGACCAAACTGCTGTGTGGCGCAAGCGACCCGGAGGGGCATGGGGTGTGCTGGTAGGTGTCCAAGTATCAGGGGTGCATCCAGGCGCCGCATCCGAGATTGCGGGAAGCGTGTACGTAGCATTCGCCAGGATCATTCTCCGTGTTCGAAAGTTCGCTTCGACTTCCATGGAAGCCGAACGGTCCCTCCGTCGTTGCTGAGTGAAGCTTGTTATCAGTCGTTCTGATAGCACGGGTCTCACAAAACACTCCGCTACAACAAAGGGATCATTTCCCAGCGCGCCAAAGAGTTCATGCAGCACCTCGGGCTGCCTGGTGTGCTGTGCCATGCGATCCATTTCAGTCTGCAAATCCTCGGTAGTAATCGGCCGCTGCCAGTAATCCTCCAACGCCTGAGAGTTGCGAAGGTAATCTGCGACTTTCTTTTCCAGTTGGGCGTCAGAGATCACCGCATCGAGAGACGGCTTAGGGCCGGTGTTCTCTTTTGGCCAGATTCGGTGACGCCAGTAAACATCTTCAATGGCTCGCTGATAAGCCACCCGCTCTGCAAAAGTCAGCGTTCTTGGAGAAGTGTTCGTCGTAGCTCCGGAGCCGCGGAAATCACGCTGTGTCGCAGCTAACACGGTACATGCGGCAGTTGCACAGGTGAAGAGTGCAATCGAAGCTCCTAGATTCAAGAACCCGGCTTTCCCAAGCCCAGGGCGATTAGGAACAGATCGAGCGGCGGGTCTTCCTTCCACAGTGCAGAACCTTTTTTATCTAATCCGGCGCATATGTCACTATGATTTTGGCTCGTGGTTCTGCTAGCCCCTGAATGCCAGGTACCTGGTTTCCCTTCCTTTAATCGCGAATCGTCTGCATCCCTTGCCTAACGATCCGATCGATCAAACGATGATACTCCAGGCCTGCTTTCCCTGCAGCCAGCGCGAAGTCTTCGTCGGCGGCAAGGATTGGATTCGGGTTCGCCTCGATGAAGTACAGCTTGTTGTCGGGTGTCAGACGCAAATCGATGCGCGCGTAACCGTCGATGGTCAGTAAACGATAGATCGCTCTGCAAGTTTCCTGAATTTTTGCGACGAGCGCTGGATCGAGATCTTCGGCGAACCGGTTCTCCAGTCCCCAGCGTTTGCGATACTCTTCGTCCCACTTGGCCTTGTAAGTGGCGATCTTTGGTTCGTTAGGCGGCACCTCTCGAAATACCAGTTCACGAATTGGAAAAACCGTCAGCCGCACATTGCCCATCAGGCTCACATAAAACTCGCGACCGTCGATATATTCCTCGGCAATGGCGTCGCTGTGGTACTTGTCATGAATAAAAACAACGCGTTCGCGAAGTTGCTCCTCATTTTGGACGAATGATGCCTGCGAAATTCCGTAGGACGCTTCTTCTTTCACCGGCTTCACCACCAGCGGAAATTTGGCCTGTTTCGGTCGCGTAATTCGCTGTCCCCGCGGAATAACCACGAAATGGGGAACATGGATGCCGTGATAATGCAGAATTTTCTTTGAGATGCCTTTGTGCTTGCAGAGGGTCAGCCCGGTCGAGCCGCAACCGGTGAACGGCAGGCCCTGCATTTCAAAGAATGAAACAATGTTCTGATCGAATTCAGATTTGTTCCTGAATTGTTCGACCAGATTGAAGAGCACATCGGGCGCGAATGTTTCCAGCTTTTGCCGAAGAAGATCGACATCATCGTAAATAACCAGATGCTCCGCGTTGTGGCCGAGCGCTTTGAGCGCATTCGTGACGTCCGCCTCGGTTTTCCAGTCTTTCGTGTTCAGCTCTTTTGTGAAATCCTGGTCGACCGTAGTGGGACTTGTGCCGTCAAAGAGTACGAGGACTTTGAGTTTCTTTTTCACATTAAGACTCTTGTTTTGTCATTCTGAGCGGAGCGAAGTATCTCCGATTTTTTGGGGGCCCCTGCACGCGATATTCCGGGATTATTTAGTGCGCTTGAATTTGCCGGTGAAAAGATAATTCATCACCAGGGTGGTAATGAAAGCGGTAACGCGAAAGTCCTGCTGCGGGTCATCATTCAGCACATGCAATCCGAGCTCGTCACATCGGCTGGTAAGTCTCGCCAAAAGCTGGTTCACGGGAAATTTCTTTTCATTGGTCCATTGGCAAACCGCGTTCAGCAATCGCCGTCTGCGCCGGTGCAAATAGGCGCTCGCTTTGATGCCAGCCGGCGCGCCGAAAAGCTGTCGCAGATCAGCGTCGTAGAAATCCGGATAGGTATCTTCGTTGAGCTTGCGTTTGCGCGTGTAATAGGTCTTCAGCTTGACGTTGAGACAATCGTAATCGGCGACGCGATATTGTGGTGTGTGCACCGGCGGGGTACCCGCTAATGAGCGCATAAGCTCATCGACGTATTCCGTTTTTCGCAGAGCAGGCCAGCCGGCGTAATCCTTGCGCCAATCCAGCTCCGGCGTGAGCCAGACCGCAAAGGTTTCGGCGAAATCCTCGTCTGGATGACTCTGCGCGTACCAATCCTCGAGGTGAACAACGTAACTGCGGCTAAACGGGCGCGGCCGGTAGGTGTCTGGTGTTTCCTCGAGCGATGTTTGTCCGAAGCATTGTTTCCATTTCTTCCGGCGCCCCAGTTGATAGGCATACATGTAAGCGTGCCCTGCCTCGTGTCGCATCAACTTCATGAACCACTCAGGCGTTCCGCCTTCCACTTCGAGCATCATCGCGCGTTCGAGTGCGCGCAGTCGGTCGTGCACCAGAAAAAATGGAACAAAGATCGCAGGAACACCTACCGGGACGAACCATTCGTCGCCAACATGGCATGGCGGATGAAAAACCAGGCCTTTTGCCGAAAGTTCGTCATGCAGTTGTCGGATGAGCGGCTCAAGCGGGGTGCCCTCGAGCCGCAGTCCGAGCGATGAAACCCGGCGCTCGAGAATCTCGGAATCGCTCAATGATGCCCAATCGGCAACTTCCATTCGGCGCATGGTATCATTACCTTGGCGCTCTCACATCTGTCATTCCATGTCCGGCGCTGGGCGGTGGCACGCTGTAGATCAGGCTGCTCTTGCCGCTGCTATTTGCGCCTGTTAGCAGAGTAAACTTCGAGCATTCGACATCGACTGTTTCGAAGCACTTAAAGCGTTGTGAGGCTATTCTCCGAAGATACATTTAGCAATTACGCTTTGATCGGCCTTCCACAAGAACTAATCCGGACCGGAACGGCACCGATAATCTTTCGAGCCCGTAGTTACTGACAAGGTCTGCGGAACATCTCTGGCGAATTCGCTTTCCGTCAATTGCTCAGGTCGCTTGGTTTCACTTTTGGCTGATCGTTTGACAAGTCTTCCACATCGTCTATAAGAGGCGGCTCGTCACACCGAGTCGTTGTCAGAAGTACGCGCGTCGCCGCAAGGGCTAGCGCGCCGGGGCTGTTCCGAATCCGAAATAAAAGCTGCATTCCTGCGGCTTTCGGCATCGAAAAGCTGCTCCGCCCGAGACTCGACAACATCGGAGCAACCCTGAAACGCCATGAAGCTATTTTACACAGTCATATTTTTCTCATTGCTGGCATCGGCCGCTTTCGCGCGGGAGGAGTCGATCCTGGCGCGGGTTACCAGTTACTGGTCAGGCGAGGGCTCTAAATACGCCAGTACCGGCGGACGATTACATGCCGGACATTGTGCTGTCGATCCCAAACGAATTCCGTACGGCAGCAAAGTTGTCTTTCCTGATCGCGCCTGCACCGCGGTCGACACCGGACCGGCGGTGATTAGTCGCAAAGCGGCTCGTCTATGCGGACGAACTGCGAGCCAACTCAAGGCCATCGTAGTCGACCGATTTTTTGAAACAAAACAAGAGGCGATGGCGTGGACGAAGACGCATCCGCACTTTA
The DNA here is from genome assembly GCA_963807435.1 of uncultured Verrucomicrobiae bacterium. Classification (GTDB taxonomy): domain Bacteria; phylum Verrucomicrobiota; class Verrucomicrobiia; order Chthoniobacterales; family UBA10450; genus Udaeobacter. Next base: position 11,595 of record CAWECA010000009.1, on the reverse strand, counting down.
TGACTCTTCAGGTTATCCGGCCCGGATCTCACTCAGAACCGCCCGAGCTATGACTAAGGGGGGATATTCGTAGTCGCTTCTCCAACGACGAGAGAGACTTACAGCTGAGTTCGGCAGGCCGCCACTGGACAAACACTGAAACGGCTGTACATGGAGAGCCGATGAAAATGATCAACGCGCCGATTCGCGCTGCCCGCCGGGGCGGGCGAGCGGCATAGAGGCTCGTTAGATTTTCACCAAGTTGGAGCCCGCAATTCGCGGCACCCCAGTGGTCGAATCTTACCACGCGCGGGTTTTTTGCGCCGGTATCCCGAACCGACTTCGGCAATCACAATCAACAACTTAGAAATTTATGAAACCAATACTTCAAATTAATCACAGACAGCGTAGCACAGGTCGCGACAACCGCGCAGGGCGTAGTCGCCAGAGTTTTCCATTAACGGATTACAACTATCGTCCAACAGCGGAAACCCAGGTGAATCCCTCCGTCGGTCGGCCGACCACTAAGTCGCCAGCCTTCCACAAATTAAGTAGTGAATTCCTGGGCGCAGAAACAAGCCGGGATTATGTTGCCGAGCTTTTGCTCTTCATTCTGATCATTGGTCTCGCCGCCTGGTCGTTCACGTCGATGCTCATCGCAGTGATTCGCATGATCAGGAATTACTAGCGCACCGGGTTAATTGAGGAAGGTTAGCGGTTGCCGTTGACAATGCCGCGAATAGTTTGGCGTGATCGTTTATGAAAACGAAGGTCAAAATCTTCCAGATCATTATCTGGTCGACTCTGACATTGGCTGGCTTCAATCTGCGTGCAGCGAAGGAACCGCTCTATCAGGGGCTCGGCTCCTATTCGCGTAAAATCACGACCGACTCGCCGGAAGCCCAGCGGTATTTCGATCAGGGCCTCGCGTTCCTGCACGGATTCAATCACAGCGCGGCCATTCGTGCCTTTGAGCAAGCCGCGAAGCTCGATCCTGAATGTGCGATGGCGCACTGGGGCATAGCGCTTGCCAGCGGACCGCACATTAACCTTCCCATTGTGCCGCCGCCTGCCGCAGAACTGGCTTGGAAAGAAATCTTGTTGGCGAAAAAACATGCCGACAAGGCCTCACCAGTGGAGCGGGCTTTGATCGACGCGCTGGCAAAACGTTACGCGAATCCGCAGCCGGAAGACCGCACCCCGCTTGATCGCGCTTACGCGGATGCCATGCGCAAAGTGTGGAAGAAATTTCCAAACGATCCCGATGTCGGCGTTTTCTTCGCTGAAGCAATGATGGATCTGCGGCCGTGGGACCAATGGACACCTGAGGGCAAACCAGAGCCCGGAACGGATGAAGTCCTCGCTACTCTCGACGCGGTGATGAAGTTGAATCCAAACCATCCCTTCGCCAATCATCTTTATATTCACGCCGTGGAGGCGTCGCCACATCCGGAACGCGCAATCGCCATGGCCAAACGACTTTGTCGTTTGCAGCCAGGTCTCGCCCACAACGTGCACATGCCATCGCACATTGATATTCGCACTGGCCGCTGGCTGGATGCAGTAGAGACCAACGTTAAAGCCGTCGCCGCAGACCAGAATTATAAAAAGGTCTTTGGGCCGCCCACTGGATTTCTAATTATCTACGTAGCACACGACCGACACATGCTCGCCTATGCCGCGATGATGACAGGCCAGCGCGACCTGGCGATGAAACATATTCGCGCCATGGTCGCCGAGCTACCGGCGGACGTTCTCAAGGAAAACGCGATGCAAGGGGAAGGTTTCGTCGCCATGCCGCTGGAAGTGATGGTGCGTTTTGGTCTCTGGGATGAAATCCTGAATGAACCGGACAAATATCCCGATTACATGCCGTTTACCCGCGCATTTCATCATGCCGCGCGAGCGATTGCATTTGCTGCCAAAGGCGATACAGCCCGCGCGCGAAAAGCGCAGAGCGTTTTCCTCGAACGGGCCACGCTTGTGCCACAAGATGATCTTCTGGGTAACAACAGTTGCGACGCGGTTCTCGATGTCGTAAGACCGATGGTCGAAGGCGAAATCCTGGTCGCGGAAGGAAAGACCGACGACGGCATCGAGCAATTGCGAGCAGCGATAGAAAAGGAAGACGCCCTCAAATATGATGAGCCGCCCGGTTGGTTGATCCCGGTGCGCCATTCGCTCGGAGCAGTTCTTATGAAGCACCAGCGCTTTGCCGAGGCCGAGCAGGTTTATCGCGAGGACCTCGTCCGATTGCCCGACAACGGCTGGTCATTGTTAGGGCTCGCGGAAAGTTTGCGTAAGCAAAAAAAGAACCCTGAGGAAGTTGCCCAAACTCAGGCGAAATTCGAAAAAGTTTGGGCAAACGCAGATCTCACCATTACTACGTCTTGTCTATGTCAGCCACGAACCTGACTTGACTGACCGCAAGAAGTGAGCCGAATCGGCGTCTCTTGGAAACCAGCGTACTGAATTACAGCTTCGCGTATACGCCCATCAGCGGCCGGTGCGATGGCGTCGGCGACCGAAAGTCGCTGACAAAACCATCCTTGGTGCGGATTTCAACATGACCAACGCTTCGGGAGGTACCATACACGAGCACCGAACCGACAGGCGCAGCAAATGGATCCGTTATCGATAGTTTTTTGAATCCGTAGTTGTGGACCAGTTCCGACGCAGCGTCCCTGGCCAGCTCTGTTTTCGGACGTGAATCGATGGCACCGGAAGCCAGCAATGCATCTTTGACGTAATGCCAACAGCGGGAGCGGGAATGCGCATGCGCGCGCTCCTGGGCGACCGTCGCCGCTTGCACCAGCCTGCTGTCGATACGCCGATCGACTTTGGCATACGGATAAACGAGGCGTTTTGGATAATACTGCGAGATCACGGGAATCGATTCCTTTTTCCCGTCCGCAGTCTTAAAACTGAAGCGGCTTCCGCGTTGCGCTGTTTGATTAGCGGCCGACTGATTCATTGGGCGCACCGGATCCATCCTAAACGTCTCGCGGGTGGCTGTTTTCGCGACAGATTGTTCGCGTTTTTCTACAATTTTATCGGATCTTTTGCGCGTCGATTTTTTGACAACTTGCCGCGTCTTATGAGTTGTGGGAGCGGTCTTCGCCGTGATCACCTGCACCCCGCCGGACTCTGTTCGGCCAGTGTGACTTTCGCCACCCAAGGTCGCTGGTGCCAGCATCTGCGCATACGCGCCAGCGCCGAAAGTCACTGAAGCTAATGCAGTTGCCAGTGCTATGAAGATTTGTCGTCCCCGCACGAGGGCGAGGTATGCCGGAAATCAAAAGCCATGGCAAGCTTTTTTTTCGAGATCATCCCCACCCAACCCTTTACATCCACGGGCAGCTAAACTGGCAGAGAAAATCGTTAATCGTTTGGAAAATAGTCAGGCCCAAAGGACGGCGGGGGACCGTATCTATCGCTGCGGTCATTATAAGCACGATTTCGATGACGCGGATTATCCTCATCGGGCGCAACGATCCTGGTGCGCCCGGAACGTGACCGAAGAATCAGTCGCCCGTCGGGAGTGATACCTACGAATTGACTGCGCCCCGAATTTCGACTGCCCCGCGACGAATTTTTCGAAGTCTGGTCACCAGCCGAGCGTTTGCTTGTCGAGGTCACGGATTTCTTCTCGTCCTGCGAACCCGAGTGGCTGGCAGTGATTGGCGGCGTGGCGATGGCTGGCGGCGTTTCGATATTGGCCTGATCTGATGTATCACCCGCGGTGACGGCGGATGGCGAACTCGTGAGAGTTGGTTCCTCAGAATTTTGCGCTGAGTCGGTTGGCGTTGCAGCCTGCGGTTGAGCATTTGCAATTTGAGCCTGCTGGACATCTGCCGCCCGAATATCAGGCGGATTTTGACGCGTCTGCGCATTTGTTGGAGCCTGACTTCCCGGCGCCACGGCGTTGTTAGATGGCAGTGATGCCACTGCAGGCGCGGTGGTTGAACGGTTTTGAGGCGCTTGAGCCGCTTTCGGTGGCGATGATTCCGGAACGCCAATCAGAACGCCAATTGGCTTTGGCTCGTGGTTGAGACCAAGCATTTTGCCGGCCGAATCGGGGAAGATCATCGGCGCAACCGCAGCCGCCAACGCCAGCAGCAAGCCGAACGCCACGGCGGTTCGCAGCAGTAGACGACGCGTTGGAGATTTTGTTTTTCGAGCAACGCTCGTTGTCAACGGGATCCCGTATCGATTGGATAGTGTTCGACGCCTCTCAATTTTGTCCAAGGATTCGCGGATCAACTCGGTCACCACCAGCAAATCTTTCGGACGCCGGTCGGGGTCGCGATGCAACAGCCGGCTGAGCAACACTCGCAACGGTTTCGGGAATCCTGAAAACTCCGGACCGCGCTCGAGCACCTCTTCAGAAAGCGTCACGCCACTAAGCAGGAAGTAGAGTGTTACACCGAGCGAAAAAATCTCTGAGCTGATGTTCTTGGTTGGCTGAAATTGAAGGCGTGCAGTTTCCTCCTCCGAGCCAGGTTGTGCGTGGGCCTCTGAGTCAGCAACGACAGGTTCGGAACTAGCCACCAGTTCTGGCAACCCGAAGTTGGTCACCTTCACTAATGGCCAACTGCCTTCGGCCGTCTGTCCCGGGACCAGCACGATATCGCCGGGATGAATGGACGGATAGGGGAGTTTGTGAAAACCCGCCGAAGACAAGACGCTCACCACCTGTTCGGCGACCCGCAGGGCGGCGTCGGCTGGCATCGGTCCGTGATTGCGCACCCATGATGCAAGCGTTTCGCCCGCGAGACGTTCGGAAACATAGATGTAATCGTCGTTTTCCCGGCCAAAATCGAGGACTTTGGCGACGTTAACATGCCGCAGTTTCTGCGCAGCTAACGCATGCTCTTCGAATTGCTCTCGCTCCGATCGATCAATGTTTTCCGCAGCGATCAGCGTTACCGAAACCGGCTCCGCAGTTCTTTCATCCATTGCTTCGTAGCTCATGGCCGGCCCATTGCGATCGGGTTCATGCGGGCTGCCGTCATATCCAAGACGGACTCGGTAATGCTTAAGGAAAGTTGTGTGCTCCATAAAAACCCTGGTTGCCTGCGGCTCAACTTGAACAATCTGATGCGCCGCAACTGATTCAACCGTGATTTTGACTGCGAGTTGCTTAAGTTTGAGAGCGTTGCGTTGGTCGGTTGAGCACGACAGATGGTGGCACAACCGGTTTACTGCCCGGGCCACGTTTGGGAATTGCGCTCAAGGCGAAATTCGCGAATCTAAACCTCAATTCTCGTACCCCGTGGTGTAACGGTAACACAGCGCCCTTTGGAGGCGTTATTCATGGTTCGAATCCATGCGGGGTAGCCCCATCGTCTATAACTTATCTCTGTCGCGTTGGTATGAAGTTCGAATAATCAAATCACAAAGAAACACACATATGCACAAAACATGTATCGCGCTCGTCATCGGCACCATGGCAGTGGCACCAGCCGTGGCATCGGCGGCATCAGGAGTAATGTCTGCCGTGAGTCAATTCGTGGACGGCTTCAACAAGGGTGACGGGAAGATGCTGGCCTCGGCTTGTGCCGACGAAACATCCATCATCGACGAATTCACGCCTTACGAATGGCACGGCAAGGGGGCGTGCACAAATTGGTGGAGAGCCTACGTTGCCGACGCGAAGAAAAACGGTATCACGGAGGGCCACGTCACACTTTTCACGCCGTCTCACATTGATGTAGTCGAAGACCGCGCGTACGTCGTCGCGTTAGCCGACTACGCCTACAAGGCAAAAGGTAAATCAATGAAGGAAGTCGGTTCGACTTTTACAGTGGCCCTGCGAAAAGATACGAATGGTTGGTTCGTTGTCGGGTGGGCGTGGTCAAAACATTAGCGGTTATTGAATGCCAGCTGCATAGCCCGGCGGAGAGATTTTGCTATTACGACGCGAAGCTCTTTGTTTGCCCCAAGCCGGCCCCGCATCGGACTCGACGAAGAAAAGACTTCATCCTACAACTGAAGTATGAAAGGGCAGTCCTTCCTGATTCCGTTGTTCGTGATGGTGATCCCGTTTCGTGCGGAAGGAGCACCGTCGTCCGGCACACTCGCCGGGGTACTTTCCAAGCAAGGCCTTGCCGGAGCCAAGCTGGAGCGTCGTTACGGGAACCATCTTTTCGTTCCGGTTTCAATAAATAATCGGCACGGCGCGCTGCTGATTGATACCGGATCGCCCAATACCCTTATCGACCGAAACAGCGTGAATACTTTCGGTCTCACTGTGGAAAAGACCGACACCAGCGTGGGCGGCGTGTTTGGCCGCACTTGGGAACGTTACGGCAAGAGCAAAGTGAAAAGCATCGCCATGGGAAATTGCATGCTGACCAATGTGCCGGTGGGCGTCGCAGATTTGTCCGATATGAATCCGGAGCGAGGCGCCGCCGCGACCGGATCACACATCGCCGATATCAACGCACTTGCGCATATCAATGGCATACTTGGTACAGGCGAGATGTTGAAGTTCGGGATGATTGTCGATTGCACCCGGCAGATGCTCTATGTGAATCCTAATGGAACAAGTTCGGCCGTGAGTAAGTCTGTTTCTGCTTTTTTCCTCACCCGCGGCTTTGTTCGCATCCCGATGCAACTGAATTCGAACGGTCATTTCGACGTTGAAGGCGCACTCAACGGACACGCGACGCGGTTCCTGGTGGATACCGGCTCAGCGAATACACTCATTGATACGCAGGTCGCGGTGAAATCTGGAACAGGCGTAACCGCTCTCTCGGGTTATGGCGCAGCTGGCGCAGGCGGGCTTGCGGAAGGAGTAAATCGCACAGGCGTGAAGGAACTGACAATCGGCAAATTCAAACTGGCAAACGCTGAAGTGGTCGTGGCGCACGTCGCCGGTGATATCTTGCTCTCGAAATCGGCAGCCGAATCAAATGCCGGTATCCTCGGGCAGGATTACCTTTCAAAGAATTTCGCCGTGATCGACGTGGGGGGCCGGACACTTTATCTGCGCCATCCGGATTCGCGCTGAACGTTAGCCGGGCAACTAAAAGGTCATTTCTTCGCACTTCCTCCAGCTTCGCAAAGCTTCACCTCGATTCTTATCCAATAAAATCACATCATCGGATCCCGCGAATTTTGGGGGCTAGCAACGATCTAGGCATTATTCAGGACATCTTCGTTTATGTCCCCGGTTGATTGGCCGTGATTTATTTTTCGTTTTCTCGAAGTGTATGACTACGGAGAAGACACAAACTGCCCCGCGGCTGGTTCGCGCGCTCAAACTGCGCGATCTGATCCTGTTCAATCTGGTCGCCGTTCTCGGCCTCAGACATCTGGGGACAACGGCGAGATTCGGTCCTGGATCGTTGGTGATGTGGTTGATTGCCGCGGTCTTCTTCTTCATTCCGCAGGGATTGGCCGTCATCGAGTTGTCGTCGCGATTCCCGAAAGAAGGAGGCATCTATTTCTGGACCAAGCACGCGCTGGGCGAAGGTCATGGTTTTTTGTGCGGCTGGTGTTACTGGATCAACAACGTTCTCTATTACCCGAACCTGCTGATTTCGGCGGCGGTCATCGCGACTTTTACCTTTGGGAAAAGTGGGACCGCGCTGAGCGACAATTGGGCTTATGTGCTACCAGTCGCGCTGGGCTCGCTTTGGATCGCCACCTTGATAAACATCGTGGGCCTCGGCACCGGTAAATGGTTGCAAAACGCCGGCGGCGTCGGCACGTACGTCCCAGGGCTCATTCTAATCCTGCTGGGCGTTTACGGCGCGATGACCGGTCCTCCGGCGAATGAACTCAGCCTCGCGAGTTTGAAGCCGGACCTAACCAATCTCCCGGCGCTGAACCTGCTGGCTTCAATCGCGTTTGCGTTCGCGGGGCTCGAGTTGGCCTCGACAATGGCTGACGAGGTCGAAAATCCGCGACGCAATCTGCCTCGCTCGATCTTCATCTCGGCCCCATTGATTGCCATCGTCTATGTTGTCGGAACAGCAGCGGTGCTCTGGCGCCTGCCGAACAAGGATATCAACATAGTCTCAGGATTTCTGCAGGCGATTAAGGCCGGCGCCGATAACATTTCTCCAACACTGGGGTGGCTCGCTCCGCTTTGCGCTGCCTTGTACGCTTTCGGCAATCTCGGCGGTGTGGGCGCCTGGCTCATCGGGCCGGCGCGCGTAGCGTTCGTAATCGGGCTGGACCGCTATTTTCCAAAACCTTTCGCAGCGGTGCACCCGCGCTGGCATACGCCATACGTCGCCATCCTCGTTCAAGCAGTGCTAGCCACGATTTTCCTTTTACTCTCGGTGCTCGGAAAGGGCACGGGCGTCGAGGACGTTTATCTGATCCTGCTCGACACGCAGATTCTAATCTATTTCATCCCTTACATTTATTTGTTCGTCGTCTTTCTTATTCATCGCCGGCGCGACGAGAACTCCATCGATGTCGTTCTAGTGCCGGGCGGATCGATCGGCGGATGGCTCATCGGATTGAGCGGCATGATCATCACTTTGTTTGCGATGGTCATCGCGACAATCCCGCCACCGGATATGGGAGACTCTCTGCTATTTAGGTTAAAGGTTATTGGAGGCGCGCTCGGGTTCATCCTCTTCGGCGGATTGATCTACTGGATCGCTCGGTTAAAGGAAAAATAGAACACTACGCGTGGCGTCTATTGTGATTCGGTAAAACGATCACCGCAGAGCCGTTGTTCCTGCCTCCAGACGGCTACGACCGCCAGAGCAACGAGAATTCCTAGTGACACTTCCACGAAACGGTGGACCGCGGCAATCCATGACGCCTCGCTATGCGGAATAAGCACGATGATCGCGAGTGTGATGCCGGCATAGCTATACCCGAGTCTCTCCAAACGAAACAAAAGCGACACGAGTCCAAGCACAAAAATTGTGATGGCAAAAGCGATCAGGTTGGCAGCGAAGTAGGTTGATTCTATGGCGCCGAGCGATGCGCCCAGCGCGCTGGCGACGATCCGTTGAATCGCGAATGGTAACGTTGAGCTAAGCGGAGATTGCATAACCACTAGCGTGGCAATGACAGCCCAGTAAGCCTCAGGCATCCGTAGCAGCCGGGCGAGCAAGACCGACAGCGTCGCCGCAACCGTTGTCCGGATAACGTGCGCGATCGACGGAAGATTTTCTTTTTTTGGGATCCAGAGCTTCATACCTTGCAATCATTCCCGAACTCCGATGTTAGTGGCAAGCGCGGGCGTTGGATCTCGCCTGTCGTTGCCAGGCAATTTTTCGGTCCGTCGCGACCAGGAGACAAAGCAACCGATACTGCAGAAGCGCTCCGACGATCTGCGCTCAAGCAACTGTGGACTGTTCGAAAGCAATCGTTCGAGAGAGCCGGCAGTCGGATTCGAACCGACGACCTGCTGATTACAAACGCCACAGTCATTTGGGCGTTTGTCATAGTTACCTATGTAAATAGCGACTTCGACGACCCTCCGCAACCCTCAAAATCCGCCGAAATCCCATCGCAATGGCAGTATTTGGCAGTGACGATCAGCGCGTGTTTTGCGCGTAAGAATGAATTGTTGCGTATCCTGTTGTGCGTACCAACTGCTCTTCCAACGCAAACCGATAACGACCTCTTCTGCGCGGAGCGAGCACAGTCAAGGTGGAGCGCAGCGAAAGCGAGCAATACCTTTACGGCGCACAGCGAAGCGAGAGAATCGAACGCGCGTTTCAGTTGCGGTTCTGGATGTGTGCACCCGCCTGGTGCACAATCATATTGCCGATTTGTTGAAGCGTTACCGCAGGAGCGGCAGAAGTACTCACGCACGGTTGAAAGTGGATAACCAGCCGTCAAGGATCTGTAGAACCCGTTTAAGTTCCGGCGGTTTGTCGAAAAACATTTCGCGCATTGATTCCAGGTCTTTCGAGAGGTCCGCGACACGATCTTCGAGCGGAAGAAGTCGTAGCGTGCCTCTCACCGCAGTCGGATAATTTGCCCACGCTGACCGATAAAACGTCTGCTTATGCTCCACTACGGCTTTGAGCAGCGTCTCGTCATTCGCGGCTTTGTCCGCTACTTTCGATGTGATCATTTCGGCAACGTCGCAGTAATGCCGGGAGTAGCGCGCCGGAAAAGGCTTGTCGGCCGGCAAGTGGGCCAACTGATGGAGAATCGTAGCTTTTTCCCAAAATGTGCGCCTAACGTCCATCACCTTGACCTCGATCCTTGATTCCTGCATGGCGTCGCGAATTGCCTCCGCCAAGTAAGGCTGCACTTCTTTAATCTCTGCAGGCCAATGATCGGAGCGCGCGCCAAACTCGATCTTTACGGATGGCCGAAGATATGCGGTTGGACCCTGCGTCAGCTCTGTTCGAGGATAAGCGAAAGCAAGCGACTGCTGATCAGGATCGGTATCATCCTTGCTTAGTGTGCAATTCTCCTTGAGTCCGTGATCTCTAATCATCTGGTCTAGCTCCGGCAAAACTCTTTCGAAAATTCGCAATTTCGCGGCATCAGCTAACGCATCGACCCGACGTGTCCGGGCCTTGTTGGACAGTTTTGGATTGGCTGGATCGTTCTCTCCGCCAAATCCAAGGCTATCCCGCTGGATGGAAATATCGATGTCTTCGGAAAAGCGGCGGATCAGTCGGTAGGCTTTCGACAAAGATGTGCCGCCTTTGAAGAGAAGATTTTCCTTCAGAGACTCCAGCGAGAAGAGACGTTTCAGCGTCCAGCAGACCCAGAAATCTTTTTCAATAACGTGCGGCGGGAGGCCCATGCGAGCCGCAGCCTCTCGAAAATATGTTTCTCGGTCGACGGCAGGCAGACGCGCAAAAGTGTCCATCGCTCAGCTCTTACTAATCTCTGCAAAATAGCGGTGCATCCAGGCCGGCGCATAAATCCTGTCCTTCGACAGCCGCTTACGATCATCCTTCGAAAGGACCCCACGAAGCGTCGCGATGTGGCTGGATGTGATTCCTTGTTTACCGAGGTAGCGGAAAGCTTGAATCACTAGGCCGGAAATCGAACCGGCGGTTGCCATGTTCTTTGGTGTAGTGCGTCGCAACTGGATTGTTTGATTTCCAACCATGACCGATTTCTCCGCACCATCGGTGAGGTAAACCATTTTGGCTGGCACCTGCTGTGACAGACCGAGTCGATTCACTGCAAAAGCGCCGGATGGTTGCAGGCGAATTTCATCCTTTTCGCTGATCGCTTTCGCAACGGAATCCGGGTCGGGATTCAGAAGACCCAGTTGTGCGTGCTGCTTCGGGTAATCGTAGAGACCGCGACTTAACTTTCGAATGGTGCCTTGCTGGGAAAGACGGAATAGTGCCTGATCCACAGCATCACGAGAACCGAGGTCAAGAAATCGTTTCGGAGTAAACACCCAACCCCTCCCCTTGCCGTAGATGCGGTCAAGAACCTTGCTTTGAACGACTTGTGACATATTACCCTAGCTAGTTTGTCAGAAAAACTACCCATTTTTTCTGACAAGAAAAGCTGAATTAAAAGGGGCAGCGCCAGCCGCCACCGCCCAGACCCCGCGCGCGCTATCACCGCCACCGCCACCACCAGCATCAGCACCAACGCCAACACTAACACCAACGACGACGACGATCACGATGCCGATAATCGCGGAAGCGAGAT
>CAWECA010000008.1:0-48323 GCA_963807435.1 uncultured Verrucomicrobiae bacterium | reverse complement strand
GCTACTTGCTTTCCTGCACCTCAGACATCTTCCGCATCACGTCGTCGAGATTGAAGCTCGCGGGCTTTGGCGTGGAGGGAATTCCCGGAAGCTCTGCAGCCACTTGGTGGCGAACACCTGCATCGGAACCTGGATGAACGCCCGGTGAGCCATCCAGTCGGGGTAGTAGATACTCGTCGGGCCGCGCTCGAACGGATCGCTGCGCAGGTTATACAAGTTAGGCATGCGCAGCTTTGTGAACTGACCCTGCCACACGCCGACCGGCGTCTTGGGGGAGATCTCCGTGTGTTGCTCGAAGAACGCGGCTTTCCAATTCTCGTAGCGGATGGCCATCAGGTCGCCGTCGTCGGACCAATAGATGAATTCCTTCCGCGGGGACTCCTTCACGTCTCCCTTTAGGAAGGGCATGAGGTCATAGCCATCGAGGTGCACCTTGAAGGTCTTGCCGTTGGCTTGATAGCTCTTCGTCACCTTGGCGACGAGGTCGGGCTCGCCCGCGGCGGCGGCAAAGGTGGGGATCAAATCCTCGTGGGCGCAGATGTCGTTGATCACCTGGCCGGGTTTGATTACCCCGGGCCAGCGAATGAGCGTCGGCACACGGAAGGCACCTTCCCAGCCGGTCGCCTTCTCACCCTTAAACGGCGTCGTGCCGCCATCGGGCCAGGTGAATACTTCGGCACCGTTGTCGCTGGTGTAAACGACGATGGTGTTGTCGGCGATGCCAAGGTCATCGAGCTTTTTGAGAAGCTGGCCGACGTGACCGTCGTGTTCGACCATGCCGTCGGGGTAGAGGCCCAGACCCGTCTTGCCTTCGCTCTCCTTCTTGAGATGCGTGAAGACGTGCATGCGGGTGGAGTTGTAATAACAAAAGAACGGCTTGTTGGCCTTGGCCTGCTTGTCGATCCATGCGAGGGCGGCATCGGTGAACTCATCGTCGATGGTCTTCATTCGCTCGATGGTCAGCGGGCCGGTGTTCTCAATCTTCTGCTTGCCGACCTTGCCGAATTGCGGATCCACGGTGACGTCGTCGGCCTCGGTAGCCCAGGTGTGCATGACCCCGCGCGGGCCAAATTTTTTCCTGAACGCGGGTGACTTCGGGTAATCGGGATTCTCCGGCTCTTCCTCGGCATTGAGGTGATAAAGATTGCCGAAGAACTCATCGAAGCCGTGGACGGTCGGGAGAAACTTGTTCAGGTCTCCGAGGTGGTTCTTCCCAAACTGCCCGGTCGCGTAGCCGAGGTTCTTCATGAAATCGGCGACGCTTGGGTCTTCAGGCTGCAGCCCAATATCCGCGCCGGGCAGGCCGACCTTCGTTAGTCCGGTGCGGATGGGCGATTGCCCGGTGACGAACGCCGCGCGTCCCGCCGTGCAACTCTGCTGCGCATACCAATCGGTAAAGCGCGCACCTTCTTTGGCGATGCGGTCGATGTTGGGCGTTTGATAACCCATGATGCCACTGTTGTAGCAGCTCGGGTTAAACCACCCGATGTCATCACCCATGATGACGAGGATGTTGGGTTTCTTATCCGCACCCTGTGCGGATAAGGATGAGAGTAACGCTAGCGATAAGGCCAGCGCGATGTTTGCGAGCTTGGTTTTCATATGATGATTCCGTTCTTTGGTGTGAAGGTTACTTCACCTTCTCGATGTCCGGTATCTTCCAGGTCTTATCGAAGAAAGGTTTCTCGGGACCGTAGAGACGGAAGAGAACTTCGAACTTTCCTTCGGCGCTGGTCGGGACCCAGTTTGATTGCTTGCCTGCCGGAGCCTTAGGTCCGAAGTAGATATCCACCGAACCATCGGCATTCTTCTGTAGTCCCGGCGTGTGAGATGAACGGCTCGACGGTGACAAGTTGCGAATGAGCGCGTGCGTCTCGCGATCATAGACCGTGGCTGACCAGTAAAGCCGGACTGGCGCATTCGCTGGCACAGTTAGTCGATAGTTAGTCGCTCCGTCGAAAGGCTGGCCATCCTTATCCGCGACCGCCATTAAGTAATACTGACCTGCGCCGAGATGCTTCGCGCTGAAGTAAGCCATGGAATAGGCAACCCCGCGGCCGTCGACCGGATAGGCATTCGGGTCGGCAAAGTTCGTCATCATGCCTTCGCTCACGCCCGGCATGGCGGGCAACTGCCAGTGAGTGCCTTCGTTAAACGGCGTGGTGAAGAGACTCTCATACTTCAGGTCGAGCCAGGCATGCGCTTCACGCGCGGCATCGTTTAGGATCTTCTGCGTGTTAGCGTCGGGATTAAATGGTTTCCCCTTCTCGATGCCGATGGTCTTAAGCTGATCGATCATGGCTTTGTCGCGTTCCAGCCATGGCTCTCTTTGCACGAAGCGATCGAGCGCTTGAAAGAAACGCAAATCGTAGGGGATGGTGCTGTCGAACATGACGTCGTAGGCATCCACGAACTTTGTCGGCGGAGGATTGGCGGCTTGCGAGAACGGATAGACCTTGATTCGCTTGCCGTAGGCGACGGCCTTGGCGATATCGGCGTCGCTCCCGCTCTTGAGATTGGAACGCAGGATAACAAAGCCAGTGTAGGTCGCTGACGGTAACGCAATGTAACCGTCGGGCGGCTTGTCCTTGTAGCCCGGCGGGAGGATCAGGTACTTGCCGCCTTTGCCCTTGTCGACTCCTGCGGGTCCGACATCTTCCAGCGCCGTCTGCCACGCGTCGTCGATGCTGCCAGTAATCGATTCCTCGTCACTGGCCGGGGGAATCTCGAGCACGATCGGCCCAACATCCCTGGTGTTGTAATACGGATTGAGATAGATCGTGTCAGGATTGGGCGTGAGCGTTTGGTCCTTCCAATTGATGGGACGCGACCAGTAAACGACCTGGTTGAAGTCGGCCTTGGCGGCGGGCATCGCCTCGAACATCAGTTCGGCGTTCACCGCCGGCATACCCCAGATGACGGCTTCGACCGCGCGCCTTTGCAGCGTCCGCTCAGTCAATTTAGCCGGTGAAAAGGCTTGCCAGTTTTTCTCCTGCGCGAACACGGAGACGGTTAGCACTGCGCTCAGTGCAGCGGCCAGTGCTAGACATATGAGTTTGGTTCTCATGCTGACTCTTTTTCATCTTTCGACTTTTCGCTAGGCGCTCATTTAAACTTTCTTCTCGTTAGAAAGCGATTGCTCATGCGGACAACGCCTCGAGTGGAACGCCGAGCCACTTCGCCGCGGCATCGCGATCCGTGAACAACGCGACGTGAAGTGGTGAATGGTCCGTTAGCATGGCGTGCAGCTTGGCATAATGGGTGGTGTCGGGGCCGGTGACGTAGAAGGCGGATTTCACCGCAGGCTTGGGCGCAGCCGAGAGACGCCGGCCGAGCGCAACGTGAAAGACAAACTCAAAGTTAAGATCAACCTCGTCGAGGGCTGACAAGTCAACGAATCGGTTGAGCGGCTGGTCGTTTCGTTTTTCGACGGTCTCAGTGAACTCCACCATCTCGTTAACCGTTGATTCATCCAGGATGCCGCGCGGTCTCCAAAGAATAAGAGACAGATCTTTACGGAACAGAACGTGAGCGGGAAGTTTCAAGCTTTTCACCAGTTCAAAATCTCGGGTTCCACCTCTCGTCGAACCACGGTTCGAGCGGGCTGGCGGCGAAGGTGGGGCTATGAATCCAACGATGCGATTTTCTGTTAGCCATGGCGTACCCGGCGAGGAAGGAACTGGCCAATGCTATATAGTTCTTGTCATGGTCGATCATCACGTCGTGGTAGGGACTCTGCCACCGTCCGGACTGTCCAACGCTTTCGGGCTTGGGATGCGTCCGGGCATGCATGTGCGTGAAATTCACCCAAAGGAACATGGGCTTGCCGGCTTTGTGCTGATTTTCCAGAAACTCCGTGGCGCGAGCGGCGATATCGTCGTCAATCGTTTCCATCCGCTTTTTGGTCAGCGGGCCGGTGTCTTCGATCTTCTGCTTGCCGTCTGGAAGCGCATAGCTGTGAATGACTCCGCGCGGGCCGTACTTTTTCCGGAGGCCGGAGAAATCTCTCTCGGAGAGATAATCGGGCAAACTCGGGCTCTTCAAGACATTCCCAGCGCGTCCAACGTCGGCTCATCGATCGATCCTGTCGGAGCCAGGTCGTTGGAGTTTTGGAAATTAACTAATGCGTCCTGCGTAAGCGGACCGAGTAAACCATCTACCTCGCCTGTGTAATACCCTTGCTCCTGCAAGCTTGCCTGAACATTGGCGATCACCTGATCGGGCGACAAATTACGATAGGCGTAAATGGGGCCGTTGTAGGGATAATAGGCCTGACCCGGGTTGTAACCCCAGGCTGGCGCCCAGAAGCCGTTGTTCAAGAAATACCAGCCACCGCCGATGAGTACGAGGTTGCGGCCGTAATGATTATGCCACCAGTCGTGGTCGTGCCATTCGCTGTTGTAATTCCGGAACGCGGCGTAATGCGTACCCTGCCAATGGTCGGCACCCTTGATTTTATAATTCTGTTGATAAGTCACGCTCTTGATATTTGCTTTGGGACCCTTGGCAATGTTGTCGTAGTGCTTGGTTTGCCATTTTGCTTTATTTGCCTGTCCATTGTTAATCTTGTTCGGGTCCTTAGGCACAGTCTTGCCCTTGTTCGCGATGTTCGGGTTTTTTGGGTGATTGGGGTTGTTAAATCCTTTGTTGCCTTTATTTCCTTTGTTCCCCTGGTTCGCCATGTTTGCGTTCTTGGGCTTGTTGGGATTGTTGGCGCCCTTGTTGCCCTTATTCATCATGTTTGGATTGCCCGCGTTCTGATGCTTCCCGCCAGCCTGGCCTTGATGCTGAGCCTGTTGCTTTTGTTGCTTTTGCTGGTCCTGCTTTTTCTTCTTGTTGTTATCGGCAGTAGCGATCAGTGGAATCGCCAGACAGCAAATCAATGCAGCGAATAATCTGATTGTTCTATTTTTCATAATCGGTTGCGGTCAGTTTGGATTAAGTTCTCCTTTGTTTCCCCTTTAGAATCAGTCGAATATCAATCAATAGTCAACGCGAACTAAATTGTGTGTTGCTTGAGGGGACTAATCCAGCTTACGGACCTTGCAATTTTCATCCAGAGCCCCTTCTCCAAGTTTCAAAATGAACAGCCTTCGAACTTGGCTTTGATAAAAATTGTCACGTTCTAGTACGAGCGGATTCGGCTGCCAGTAATTGGGCAGACACGTCAAGCCAATCGGCCGCCTTTTGACGGTCTTGGAAGATCTGCACGTTTATTGGGGAACCTTGGGTCAGTACGGCGTGTAAGCGTGCATAGTGAATGATAGTAGAATCGGTTGCGAGAATCGCTGATTTCACCGGGGAATGCCCAGCGTAAGAAAGGCGTCGATGGAGGGACACCTGAATAACATATTTGAAGTTGAGCTCAACTTCATCGGCTGCCAGCGTATCAGAAAATCGATTAAACGGCGCCTCTAACCTGGCTTCCAGATCGCCAACAACAGCTACGACTTTGTCGACGGCGGACTCGTCCAGTAATCCGCGCGGCTTCCAAATGAGCAGACGAATGTCTTCGTGAAATTCGATGTCAGGAGCCAAGTCCATTGTGACATCCTAGTTCGCGAGAAAAAAAAGCGCGATTGATTTCATGCTGCTCGCCGTCATTAGCGTTGGACGATTCTCTAACCCTTTAATACTTCCTTCAATCCCCTTCTTCACGTGAAAGCCAGCGACCAGGCTGGACGAATCGAACCCGCGCAAGTCTTTGCGAAGAGATCAGAAGATATGGATTTCCGACCGATCTGTCTGCTAGTCTCCCGCGATGGCGAAGCCTCAGCAAAGAACTCGCTCGAGCGCGGTGCGACAAGTCGCGCCTCCGCCGCTCTCGCAGCACCTGCGCGAGGTGGTTTCGCGGCCCGGTGCCTGGGCGGTAATAGGGCGCAATTTGATTCCCGTTGTCGGCATCTACGCCTTTGGTTGGTCCGCCGCGCTCAGTGTCTTCAACTACTGGTTCGATGGATTGACCGCCGTAATCGCGATTGTTACTGCTGTGATTCCTCGCGCGATACGCGAAACGCGATCGAAATCAGACGGAATAATAAAGACTGTCGCAGGTTGCTTGGTTGCCTGGATTGTTCTGGTTGTCGTCGTTGCTCTGCCGTACTGGATCGTCCTAATTCCGCTGCGCGATCTCTTGCTTGGCTCCGAACTGTGGCGTCAGCTTGCCCAATCTCCAGCGCTCTGGTTCACATTCAGCTCACTGGCAGCGAGTCATTTCTGGAAAGCGTTCCGCGTGGGCTATGACGTCATGCCGGAGCAAGAACTGAAGCAGCGGGCCCGTTGGGATCTCTACCTGCTGATACTGCGAGCAATGGCGATGTTTATGATGGCTGCTCACGGTCTCGCCTTTATTTTGGTGCCGCTAATGGCGCTGCTGCTGAGTTATCTTGAAATCTGGCCCGACCGCGCGCTGGGCGCGGTCTTCGGCGATCCATCCCGGTTGTGGGAATACGATCCAGAGGATACTGCGTCAGACCGGCGTAAACGCTAATGCTTTGGCGGCGGCCCCATTCTCTGGCCGGCGGTCAGGGTCTTCCCACCTCACTGAGAACTTCTCCTGGACCAGCGTGATCTCGTCATGCCAAACAAACTGATCAAGAACCAGAAGACTTCAACAACAAACGCCGACAGATTGAATTTGAAAATTAGCGAAAGAATTATAAAGAGGGCCCCCGCCGCGTTCAGCAGCGAATAGCTCGGCGAAGAGCTTGGGAGTTTGTCCAGCTGCAACAACAAATAAGCCACCACGATCAGCAGAACGCCGATAAATCCCGCCAGATCGAACCATGTCAGGCTTGCCATTATGGGAACCTCTTTCTATCGACGGAACTTGTCGGTAAAGCGGCCAACAGGCAGAAGTCGCCGCGAGCATGGCAGGTAAGACCATAGTGCTGCCCTAAGCTTCCCATTCCCAGAAACAGAACGCGTTGCCTAACGAGTTAGATGCCGCCTGTTCTATTGTCCGGCGACGGCGGAGGCGGAGAATTTTGGTTCGTCGGAGTTACACTATTCCCCTCGCCAGCTCGCTTCGCCGCCCACCTGGCTTTCATCGCCGCCGAAAGTTGTGCCCGGCGTTCCGGCGAAAGGTTCAATTTTCTCTTCGGCTTTTTCGCTGCGGAACGCGCGGTGGTAGCGCGCGCAGCTGATTTTCTGGCGGATTTCAACGCTTTGGCTGTTTCCGCTTTTTGCAATTTGAGTTTTAACTTCGCCAATTTCGGCGCGCAATCTCGGAGATGCTTCTCCAGTTGCTGAATTTTTTTCTTTAGCTTCTTAGTCTTCATATTTGTCCCTCCCTTCTCTCGTTGACGGCCACTGTAACGAGCAGAAGTTTCAGTAAATTACAAAGTTCCAGCAATGTCACGCTCGTTCTTCGCGCAGACAGCAACCCGCACACATATTCAAGTTTTTACCCGTGCAATGCCCATCTACCGGAGCGAAATAGAGCCTCCAATGACGAGCGGACGAAATCTTGGTATATTATTTTCGTGATGTCTGTTCTCATTTCCGGGGCGGGCATCGCCGGCCCTACTCTTGCCTATTGGCTTTCGGTTCATGGCTTGCAACCGACCCTTATCGAACGGGCGCCACAGCTGCGTACAGGCGGTTACGCAATCGATTTTTGGGGTCTCGGTTACGATATTGCAGGACAAATGGGGATTCTTCCGGACCTCAAACGCGATGGATATGCCATTCAGGAATTGCGAATTGTAAACGCGAAGGGAAAACGAGTCGGAGGATTCAATGTCGATATCATTCGGCGTGCCGCCCGTGGGCGATATATAACCATTCCGCGCACCGATCTGGCTAAAGATATTTACTGTCAGATCGAAGGCCGCTGTGAAACCATTTTCGGTGACAGTATCGCCGGAATTCAGCAGGACGAGCATGAGGTGGAAGTTACCTTCGAACATGCTTCATCCCGCCGCTTTGACCTGGTCATAGGCGCTGACGGCCTTCATTCCGTCGTTAGGAAACTTACGTTCGGTGATGAGAGTCGGTTCGAGAAGTTTCTTGGTTACTCCGTCGCCGCCTTCGAGGTGAGCGGCTATCGGCACAGAGACGAGGACGTTTACGTAAATTACAGCGCTCCGGGAAAACAGGTGGGCCGACTCTCGCTGCGGAATGATCGCACCTTGTTTCTGTTTGTGTTCGCGGATGAACGCGGCGACGTGATCGACTCCGACGATACCCAATCGCAAAGGAACAGACTCCGCACGCAATTTGGTAACCTCGGCTGGGAGTGTCCGGAAATTCTCGCCGCAATGGAATCATGCCCCGACATGTACTTCGATCGCGTCAGCCAGATCAGGATGGACACATGGTCCAAAGGCCGTGTTGGCCTCATCGGCGACGCCGCCTTTTGTCCATCATTACTCGCGGGCCAGGGTTCCGCCCTGGCCATGATCGCCGCTTACGTGCTCGCCGGTGAACTCAGCCTAACGCCAAACTCGCCAAAGACAGCCCTGGCACGCTATGAAAAATTGTTACATCCTTTCATGCTCGCCAAACAAGAGGCCGCCGAAAAGTTTGCCACATCATTTACGCCCAAAACACGATGGGGACTTTTCCTGCGTAACCAAATCATCAGGGCATTTGCCATCCCCTTCGTCGCAAAACTGGTGATGAGCGGCAGCCTTCTTGACCGAATCGATCTGCCTACTTACTGAGAAAGACATGCGACTGCCTAACGACTAACGCTGCAAATCTCCTTCTCCACTTTGTTCTGCTGTGACGCCGACAGTAGTATGACCGCCAGTTACAGGACGAAACGCGATCAGGTGCCCTCCGCCAGCTATCTCCGCAACTTCGGTCGCGACAGTAGCGAGCGTTACAACGTTCGCATAATTGCTGTTGGGCATGGTGATTCCTACTTTGACGCCATCAGTAACGCCCAGAGTTACGCCGATACCCAGGCTGCGTCCGACCCTGCTCCCCGCCCGTGGTGTTAGCTCCGATTGGAATTGCTGAGCGTGAACTCGCGAAGAAATTGATTAGAACTTCAAGACGAAATTCGATCCGCGGGAATAAAAGCGTAGGCGGACCGACGATCTGCGGTCACACCGCTGCTACAGTTCGATCCGCGGGAAGAGCGGCGTTGGTTTGCCGAGATGATGTTTGTCCGGCAAACCGCCCCACCTTGCGTCGGAGACGGGATGTTCGCCGCGAACATTCAACTGGTAAACGATCTCGCGTGCCGCGCCCGGCAAAACAGGCAAGACCAAAACACCTATGATTCGCAGTGACTCGGCAAGCACGAAGAGCACGTGATCCAGCGCCTGGGCGCGGCTCGGGTCTTTCGCCAGTTTCCAAGGCGCGCTCATCTCGATGTAAGTGTTGCACGCGGTGACGAATTCCATCAACCGCGCCATTGCGGTGTGGATCTGGAATCGCTCGAATGCGCGCTCATACTGACGCAGTAGATCGGCCGCTTGCGCGGACAGCGGTGACTCGCCTTCGGTTTTAGTCACGACACCGTCGCGATACCGATGCGCCATATTCAAGGTGCGATTGAGCAGATTGCCTAACGAATTTGCCAGGTCGCTGTTGTAACGTTCGATGAGGCGCTCCTCGGAAAAATCCGCGTCCTGGCCGGTGACAACGTCGCTCATCAAATAGTAACGCAGCGCGTCCACGCCGTATTTGTCTGCAAGTACAAATGGATCAATGATGTTCCCAGCGCTTTTGCTCATCTTCGCGCCGCCTAGATTCAACCAGCCATGAACAAGCAACCGAGGCATCTGTTCGTTAGGAAAACCGATCGCGTGCAACATGATGAGCCAGTAGATCCCGTGCGCGGGAACGAGGACGTCTTTGCCGATGTCCTGGAGCGCAGGCCATTTATCCAGGAAGTTTGACGGTTGATGTGTGAAGTTTGATTGAGAGGGGTCGTATCCCGCGAAGCTGATGTAGTTTGTCAGGGCATCGAACCAGACGTAAGTGACGAAATCCTTGTCGAAGGGGAGCTCAATTCCCCAGTCGAGCCGTGATTTCGGGCGGGAGATGCACAGATCGCTGTTGAGTTTTTCCACGGCATTGCGCAGCTCCGTCTGACGAAAATCAGGAATGACTGCGTCTGCTCGGCTGTCGAGATAGGAAAGCAGCCAATCCTTGTGCTGGGTCAGCTTGAAATAATAGTTTTCCTCCTCGCGAAATTCGATCTCGCCCCACTCCGGACCGAATTGGCCATCCGGGCCTCGCTCCTTATCGGTCAGGAATTGTTCCTGACGGACTGAGTAATAACCGGCTTGTTTGTCCTTGTAGATTTGACCTTCAACGAAGAGCCGCTGCAGGATTCCTTGGACAACTTTCTTGTGACTGTCGCTTGTCGTCTCTGCCCAATCGTCATATCGCACATCCAGTTTTTTCCAGAGATCCATAAAATTCTGCGTTATGTCTTTGACGAATTCGGCCGGAGGAACGCCTGCCTTCGCAGCAGATTGCTGGACCTTCTGTCCGTGCTGATCGACGCCGGTGAGAAAGAAAACGTTTTCGCCCTTCAGCCGGTGATAGCGCGCAATTACATCGGCCAGAACCTTTTCGTAGGCGTGACCCACATGCGGGGGCGAGTTGGTGTAATCAATCGCCGTGGTAATGAAAAAAGTCTTTGGCATGCGCGCAGAACGTGGCGGACGAATCGTTGTAGGGCAAGCGCTTCGCTTGTCAGGCGTTGACAGCCGGCGCCGGTGGAGATGGCCTGCCCTCAAGCCGTCCTTCTGGATGCGTTAGGGATGATCCTCTCCTTGCGGACATGGATCGGCGGAGTCGCCGCGTTCTACCTGAATAGTAGAGTGTCCAATTCCAAACCGATGGTGAAGTTCTTCAGAAATGCGGGATAGCATTTGATCGTCCGTCTCGGCGCCGGGTTTTATCAGATGCGCGCTGAGGGCTGTTTCCATGGTGCTCAGCGCCCAGATGTGCAGATCGTGCACAGCAGTCACGCCTGGCTGGCCGGCTAAAAATTCCCGGACGGCAACCGGATCGACGCCTTCCGGAACAATGTCCAATGCCATTGCCAGTGAGTCGCGCAACAGAGCCCACGTTCCCCAGACGATCACAATATTGATGAGGAGACTCGCGATCGGATCGATCACGTGCCAGCCGGTGAGAATAATGAGGAGTGCTGCCACAACAACGCCTGCTGAGACCGCGGCATCCGAAGCCATGTGCAGAAACGCGGCCTTAATGTTGAGATCACGTTTGCGACCGGAGAAAAACAACATTGCGGTTAGGCCATTGATCAGAACCCCAACGGCAGCGACGACGATCACAGTTTTACCGGCAACTTCTTCCGGATTGCCGAACCGCCGAATGGCTTCCCACGTGATGCCACCTACCGCGACGAGCAAAAGGACCGCATTCGCGAGCGCGGCAAGAATGGAAGAACGACCAAGACCGTAGGTTCGGCGAGCAGTCGGTTGTGTTTTGCTGAGGTAACTCGCACACCACGCGAGCAAAAGCCCGAGCACGTCACCGAAATTGTGCATCGCATCGGCGACTAATGCCAGCGAGTGCGCAGCGAGGCCGAAAGCAATTTGAACAACGACGTACGAAAGGTTTAACACAGTCGCGACGGCAAACGCTGATCCAAAATCCTGCGGGATGTGCGCATGCGAGTGTCCAGCTGCGGGACGCACGTTCGATTGCAGGGTCGCCATATTCCTCAGGACGAGTAGAGCTCTGTCGTTACTGGCAGCTTGGATGCCGGTTCCAATCGTACCTCACCAGAGAATCGCCGCTCGACCCACTCATAAAGCAACGGCAAGACAAGCAGAGTAAGAAATGTGGAACTAATGATGCCGCCAATAACAACTGTCGCCAGCGGCCGCTGAACTTCTGCGCCAGCGCTTGTTGAAAGTGCCATGGGAATAAAACCGAATGTCGCCACGGCTGCGGTCATCAGCACCGGCCGTAGCCGCGTCAGAGATCCTTCTAACACTGCGGAGAGAACATCGCTTCCCTGTTCGCGCAGTTGATTGAAATGACTGATCATCACGACTCCATTCAAAACCGCGACGCCGCTCAGTGCAATGAAGCCGACTGCAGCAGAGATGCTGAAAGGCATGTCGCGCAGCCAAAGTGCGAAGATACCGCCCGTGATGGCGAGCGGGACGCTGGAGTAGACCAGCAGTGCATGGCGAACGCTGCCGAAGGCCATGAAGATCAGCACAAAAATGAATGCGAGGGCCAGGGGTACAACGATCGTAAGTCGCGCCTTTGCTTCACGAAGATTTTCAAACTGGCCGCCGAATTCCAGCGTGTAACCCTCGGGTAAATGCACGTGCTCACGTACCTTGGCGTCGGCCTCTCGTACCCAGCTTTCCACGTCGCGTCCGCGCAAGTTTACCATTAAAGCAGCCCGGCGTTGCGCCGAATCACGCAGAATTGGTGAGACGGTTTTGACAGGCTCGATATCCGCGAGCTGACCGAGCGGAAGCATCCCGGAATCTCCCACTCGCACCGGAAGGGCCCGAATGACATCGAGGTTCTGGCGATCGTTTTCGGAAAGACGGACCACAATTTCAAACCGGCGATTGCCCTCTATCAACAAACCGACGTTTTGGCCGCCTAGAGCGGCGGCGATCGTTTGGTTTACATCTGCCGCGTGGAGATTGTATTGAGCGAGCACATGGCGTTTGACCCGAATTTCCAGCATGGGCGCGCGACCGGTTGTTTCATATTCGACCTCACCTTCTCCTTCGCGTGTACCCGGAATCTGTTCGAGCACCTCTTTCACTTCCGAGCCCAGCCGTTCCAACACGTCATAATCATTGCCGAAAATTTTCACTGCGATGTCTGCACGAATTCCTTCAAGCATTTCGTTGAATCGCATTTCAACTGGCTGCGCAACCATTACGCGCGTGCCCGGATTTAGCGCTTCAATCTCGTCCGTGATAATTTTTGCCAGGTCGTCTTTCCTGATTGGATGACTACCATTTTTGCGCCACTCGCCCTGAGGTTTGTAGTAGATATAAAAGTCGGAGTCGCTCGGTGGCATGGGGTCCGTGGCAATCTCCGCGCTGCCGATTCGCGAAAAGACGTGCGTAATCTCAGGCACGCGCTTCTTGATTTCCTGTTCAGTCCTCTGCTGGTCTTTGATGCTCCGCTCAAGATTGATACTGCTCGGCCGGAACACCATCATCGTGAAAGCCCCTTCATCGAGCTTTGGGATGAAGTCAGCACCCAATTTTGTGAACATGAATAGCGCAAGCGTAAACAGGATTATAGCTCCAGGAACGATCAACCAGCGCAGGCGAAGCGAAAATCGAAGCGTTGGTGAGTAAATGCGTTTCATCGAACGGACAATCACGTTGTCTCGCTCGGCCACATTGCTCCGGAGCAAGAACGAACAGAGCGCCGGCATCAAGGTTAATGCCAGAACGATCGATCCCCCGAGCGCAAGCATTACCGTTATCGCCATGGGATGAAACATTTTTCCTTCAACTCCCGAGAGCGCCATGATGGGAACGTACACAATGGTAATGATCAGCACGCCAAAGAACATCGGAGTGCCGACTTCCTGGCTCGCGGTGACGACCGTGTGCATCCGCTCTTCAATCGTTAGGCGCCGGCCCAGTTGATGTTGTTTTGCGCCGAGTTGCCGAACAACATTTTCTACTATTACTACCGCGCCGTCGATGATCAGGCCAAAATCAATCGCCCCGAGGCTCATCAGATTGCCGGAGACACCGAATAATCTCATTCCGGTGACGGCAAAAAGGAATGCCAATGGGATAGCGGATGCGACAATCAGCGCCGCCCGCCAGTTTCCGAGCAGGAGAAGCAACACCGCCGTGACAAGCAAGGCGCCTTCGAAAAGGTTCGTGCCCACCGTGCGAATCGTTCGATGGACCAAATTTTTTCTATTGTATTCGGAGCTAATGACCACACCCCCGGGCAGACGCTTTTGAATTTCCTGCACTTTTTCGGCAACGCGCTCCGCTACTGCATGGCTGTTTTCGCCCATTAGCATCATCGCGACTCCTACGAGTGCCTCGCGTCCATCGTGAGTTCCTGCGCCCGTGCGAAACGCGTGACCAATTTGGACCTCTGCCAGATCCTTGACACGCAGCGGCATCACCGTGGCGGCGAATTTCACCGGGAGCTCCGCAATTTCTTCCGGCGATACCACACGACCAACACCGCGGATCACCAGTTGCTCGCCGCCGGCATCGACAACGCCGCCGCCTGCGTTCTCTACATTTTCACCCACAACTCTGGCCAAATCGGTCGCAGTCAGGCCGGCGTCGCGCAATTTCGCGATGTTCGGCTGTACGACGATCTGCTTCACGTAACCGCCGTAGGCATTGACCTCGGCGACACCGGGCACTGTTCGTAACTGCGGCTTGACCACGTATTCCTGGATCTCCCAAAGCGCCATTAACTGTGCTTCACGCGAAGCCGGGGCATTCGGCGCGTTCGGCGTGTAATCGATGGTGTAATAAAAGACCTCGCCGAGGCCGGTGGTGATCGGCGTCAACTTTGGCGTTAAGCCTTGCGGCAGGGAATCAACGGCGGTCTGCAATCGCTCGGTAACGAGCTGACGCGCGCGATAAATGTCGCTGCCATCGGCAAATTGCAGGGTGATTTGCGATAGCCCGAAGCGCGACTGGGAACGCATTTCTGTGGCACCAGCAACGCCGCCGAGCGCCATTTCCAACGGAACGGTTACCAGCTTTTCTACTTCGTCGGGTGCCAGTGCCGGCACGGTTGTATTCAATTGCACTTGAACCCCGGTGATGTCTGGAATTGCGTCCATCGGCAGCTTCGTCGCGGACCAAAGTCCACCGAGAAGCAGCGCGAGAGCCGCCATCAAAACGAGAACTCGCTGGCGAACGGAGAACTCCAAAATCCTGTCGATCATCCCTGCGGTTCCTCGCGGTACAGTTTTTGGCCAGTCAAAATCTCGAGCGTTTGGGCCGCTTCGAGCCCATCCTTCTGCGCGTCGTTCAACGCAGCGATGGCTTCGAGGTATTGCTTTTGAATCTCGAGATATGTCGTCAGCGGAACTCCGCCCATGCGATAGTTGCGATCCGCCATCTCCGCGGCCTCACTCAGTTTCGCCACCGCGCCATCGTTCCTCCACATTTCAATCTCGGCTCGCTTAGCTTCCAGTGTGGCCGCGGTTTGTGTAACGCGTCTTTCGACTTCCCGCACCGCGGAAGCCAGTGACCCTTCGGCTTGTTGCTGACGCGCTTTACTGCTCGCAATGTTCCCCACGTTGCGGTCCCATAATGGCAGCGGTAACGAGACGCCGACCCCTACACGCTGTTCCCGGTCGATCGCATTTTCGAAAGAATAAAAAGGTCCGACGGAAATGGGCGGAAACCGCTCGTTCTTAGACAACGCTACCTTAAAGCCCTGTTGAGCGAGTTCTGTCTCTCGAATGCGAATGTCGAACGCGTGTGAGCGGCCGCTGGCGACCAGAGTCGGCACGGAAACTTCCGTGAAAACAATCGGGCTCGCGTCCACTGTGAGCGTCGCGTCGGGGGATCGCCCGCACAATTGATTCAATTCTGCAGCAATAGTTTTCTCTATTAATTTCGATTCACGTTCCTGCCGCTGAAAACTCAGCAGGTTTGCGCTGATAATCTCCGCTTCTAATTGCGGCGCGACGCCGGCAAGCGGCCGCTGCTTGAGAATATCGTGGAGGGTCCGGGTTCGCGACGTGATTTGCTCTACCGCTTTCGTTTTCTGCCGGGCGCTGCTCATCGCGTAACCGAGTGACTGAACACGTGCTGCGAGGGTCAGGCGAAACTGTTGCAGATGGAGTTCGGCAATCGCCAGATCGTGGTTCGCGATCGCCTTGCGGAGCGCTATTCGACCGGGATACTCGAAAGGCTGGCGAAGTGACAGGCTGAATATCGCGCCGTCGCCAACATCTCCTCCTGAATTCCCGCGCGAATTCTTATAGCCAGCTTCCGCGCTTAATTCAGGGTTCCGAACGGTTCCGGCTGTTCGCACACTTCCCCTCGCCGCAGCGATCTCGGCAACAAAGAAGTTTAGTTCCGGATTTCGCTGGAGTGCTTGTCTTACCAGCGAATGCGGTGTTTCCGCAAGCGCACTCAAGGACACTAGCAGGATTACACCGGTCGTAAGAAATTTAGTTTGTGTGTAGTTGAACATTGGTTAGGCAAAACAATCCAAAACGCCACAACGCATCTCGTTGTGGCGAAGACAGAATCCTGAGCGAAGAAAGCGCGCGGACACACCGCGCCTGCGCTCAGTTGTTAGGCGAGTTGAGGCGGATGATCAATCGCTGCAGGCACACTAATCGGCGGCGACGCATCTGTTGGCACGACAATCGTAAACGCTTGAAGACCATCACTAACGAGCACTGCGTTATTTGCAGCGATGACAGTGCCGTTGTGGACGGCACATGAGCAGTGCGAACAAGGCGTCTTCTCGTGATGGGAATCTAATGGCCATGTTTGTCCAACACAGTGTTCTCCTTGCGCATCAACGACCGAATCTGCGACGATGTCTCCCGCAAACGCGAACAGCGCGAATGCGGCCAGGAAACGCGGAAACAATTTGCTGCGGAGCACGCTCATCCTCGGAGACCGGTAATCGAATGAGCGAGTAAGTCAACTCAGCGAGTATTTACAACCTTAGTCGCCGCAATCGCAGCGCATTCAGGATCACCGATACCGAGCTAAAACTCATTGCGGCGCCCGCGATCATCGGACTGAGCAGGATACCAAAGAATGGATACAAAACTCCGGCGGCGATCGGGATGCCTAACGAGTTGTAGACGAACGCAAAGAACAAATTCTGTCGGATGTTGTGCATCATCGCGCGGCTCAACCGAATTGCTTTCTCGATGCCGCGCAGATCGCCTTTCATCAGTGTGATGCCAGCGCTCTCCATGGCAACATCGGTGCCTGTCCCCATGGCGATTCCCACATCGGCATCGGCTAGCGCGGGGGCGTCGTTGATTCCGTCGCCTGCCATGGCAACCACGTTTCCCTGTTCCCGCAGGGCGCGGACACGTTCGCTTTTGCGCTTCGGTTCGACGCCAGCCTCGACATTGTCAATTCCAAGCTTCTGTGCGACAGCGTTCGCCGTGCGTTCGTTGTCACCTGTGAGCATGACGATCTTTATTCCAAGCTTGTGCAAGTGCGCGATCACTGCCGAAGTAGATTCCTTAACCGGATCGGCTACTGCCAAAATGCCTGCCGGGCGGTCGTCCATGCCGACGAATATGGCAGTCTGGCCTTCTCGCTGAATCTCGGCGGCTTTGTTCTCCAGCGTATCGAGATCTCTGATGCCTTGATCGCGCAGAAATCGTGACTTACCAACAAGCACACGATGTCCATTGACCTGACCGATTACTCCTCCACCGGTAGTCGACTGGAAATCCTTCACTGCGGATGGCTTGATCCCTCTCTCTTTCGCGCCGTTCACGATCGCCGCAGCCAGCGGATGTTCGCTGTTTCGTTCGACGCCGGCGGCAGCGGCGAGCAGCTCGTCTTCGGAAACGGAGTCGACAGACAAGATAGCAGTCAGGCGCGGGCGACCTTCTGTGAGCGTGCCGGTTTTATCGATCACCAGCGTGCGTACCTTTTCCATTAGTTCGATTGCTTCAGCCTTTTTGATCAGCACACCGGCTTGTGCGCCGCGCCCGACACCAACCATCACCGACATTGGCGTCGCAAGACCAAGGGCGCATGGACAGGCGATAATCAGCACTGCCACAGCACTCACGATTGCGTGCGCGAAACGCGGTTCCGGTCCGAGGAGCGCCCAAGCCATAAAAGTGATGATCGCAATTGAAATCACGGCTGGAACGAACCAGCCAGCTACTTTATCGGCCAGTCCTTGAATCGGCGCGCGGCTGCGTTGTGCTTGTGCGACCATGTCGACGATCTGCGAAAGCACAGTCTCACTCCCGACTCGTTCCGCTTCGATGACAATGCTGCCAGTCTGGTTAACGGTAGCGCCCGTTACGCGATCGCCCTTTGCTTTCTCCACCGGAATTGGCTCGCCGGTGATCATTGATTCATCAACGCTTGTGTGGCCGTCGAGCACGCGGCCATCGACCGGGATCTTCTCGCCAGGCCGAACGCGCAGCTGATCGCCCTTTTGCACTTCATCGAGCGGCACGTCCTGCTCTTCGCCGTCACGAATAATACGCGCAGTCTCCGGTGCAAGGCCAAGCAAAGCGCGAATGGCGCTGCCGGTGCGACTGCGCGCGCGCAATTCCATCACCTGGCCTAACAAAACCAGGACCGTAATGATCGACGCCGATTCGAAGTAGATCCCGATTCTGCCGTGCGCGACAAATGACGCAGGAAAGCCTTGTGGTAACAACATTACCACCGCGCTGTAGAAATAGGCGGCACCCACGCCCATGGCGATAAGTGTAAACATGTTAAGGGAGCGACTCAGGACGGATTGCCATCCGCGTTGAAAGAACGGCCAACCGCACCAGATTACGACCGGTGTGCTAAGGACGAACTGTACCCATCGCGAGATGTCGCCCATCACCCAATCGGGCGCTGACGGGAGAATATGCCACATCGAAAGAACGAACACCGGCAGGCTTAACGCCGCACCGATCCACAACCTTCGGTTCATATCGTTTAACTCAGCGTTCTCTTCTTCGTTATCGCCTGCAGCATTTTTCGGTTCCAACGTCATCCCACAGACCGGGCAATTTCCGGGATTATCCTGCTCGATCTCCGGGTGCATCGGACAGGTGTAGATGTCCTTCGTCGGTTCGCGAAAGGCGGGATTACGTTCCAACGCCATCCCGCAATGAGGACAACTGCCCGGAGTGTCGCTCTCAACGCCTTCACACATCGGGCAGAAGTACTTCTTTTTTGCCGGTGGATGCGACTTCGTTCTTGTATGCTGCTCGCTACCGCAACAGGAATGCGCAGCGGTATCAACCGGGGCAGCATTTTTCATCAAGACACTGTACCCTGTGAGCTAAGCCATGGCCAATGGCCAGAGCAGTCGAAGAAAGATTGGACGGACGACGGCCCGATCTATCGATCTTTGGAGGGCTTGCCCGTCTCGACAAACAACTTCATTCGATCCAACTGCTCCCGAAGAACACTTTCCACGGCTGGCGCGACCTTTTCGAATCCGCCGTCGATAAAGCCACCCACGCTATAGGTGAGCTGGACGCGAGTCTTGTCATCGTCGCCTGTCAATCTCCACGTCATTGTTCCAACAACACCGGACGCCTGGAGTGGTCCGAGAGCCCCCGACAAGCGCAAAGTCGCGCCCGGAGCGGCATAAATAACGCGGGCGTGCTCGATCCCTCCCCCGTTAGGCAACTTCTCGCAAAAACACCCTCCCGGCCGCGCGTCAATCGACAGATTGTGCGCGTCGCCAGAGTATGTGTGCTCCGAGTTCCACCACGAACCTATCTGGCCGAACCCGTCGTACACCTTTGCCGGGGACGCATCGATGGTGGACTCGAGTTTCACCACAAAGCCGTTTGGCATAACCACAGACGCCGAGCGACCCGATGTCCCGGCTAACATCAACAAGAAAAATGCGCCTAACAAAGCTTGGCGCGTTGCGCCCACTTCACACATCATGCGGCTTTGGCCGTTTCCATTTCTTCGGTGTACTTGCCGAACCGCGCTTTGCTGTTGCACCACGCGCGATGATGGAATGCCGTTTGAGCAGCACCAATGTTGGCTGCGTCACCTTTCCATGTTTTGAGAACGGGAGCTTGCAAAGCGCGCCCATAGGAGAAGCTGAGCTGCCACGGCAAATCTCCCATTTTGTTCATTGCGTTCAGATGTTCGGTGGCTTGCTGGTCGGTCTGGCCGCCCGAGAGGAATACAATACCCGGTACGGCTGCCGGCACCGCCAGCTTTAAGCAACGAACGGTGGCTTCAGCCACTTCCTGCACCGAAGCTTGCTGCGAAGATTCTTTGCCAGAAAGCACCATGTTTGGCTTCAGCAGTATTCCTTCCAACCTTACACGATGTTCGGCTAACGAGTTAAAGACACTTCGCAAGGTTTCCTCGGTGACTTCGAAATGCCGATCGATCGTATGGGTGCCGTCCATCAGCACTTCCGGTTCGACAATCGGCACAAGGTCGCCCTCCTGGCAGAGTGCCGCGTAACGCGCTAACGCCTCCGCGTTCGCATCAATGCATGCGTGCGTTGGAATTTCTTCGCCAATCGTGATGACTGCACGCCATTTGGCGAATCGCGCGCCGAGCTTTCGATATTCCGCTACGCGTTCGCGCAGACCGTCGAGTCCTTCGGTAATTTTTTCGCCGGGAAAATTCGCCATGGCTTTGGCGCCTTTGTCCACTTTTATCCCCGGAACGATCCCCTGCCGTTCTAACACTTCAACAAAGCTCTGCCCGTCTCGAGCTTTCTGGCGAATGGTTTCATCGAAGAGGATTACACCGCTGATAAATTCGCCGGCTTCTTTCGTTGTAAACAATATTTCCCGGTACAGTCGCCGATTTTCCTCGGTCGAAGGTACATTGATACTCTTCAGTCGCTTTTCGATTGTTCCCGAGCTTTCGTCAGCTGCCAGGATCCCTTTCCCCGGTGCCACCAGTTTCTTTGCTACAGACTCCAGATTTTCAGTTTTCATAATTCTTTTCGTTATCGCCGATTTTTTTGTCCCTCCCCATAATTGCTAACAACGCATTCGTCGCAAGTTTGAAAACTCTGGCGGTCTGCCCGACCGGGATTGGGCACGATTCGATCAAAGCCTTCCAAGGCAGGGGCTATTCACGTCTTCCGCAGCGTTTATTGTTCTATTATCACGGATGTCGCGCAGGCGGTGTAACGCCCAGACACGCGACGATCATCACCACTGCAGCGCCCAGACATATTTCAGTAATCACATTGCCCTGAAGTTGCCACACTGGACTGGAGCGATCTTTGCCTGTGAACGTTTTTGCCCTGATCGCCAGCCGATTGCGAGCGCCGAAACTGAGCAGGCCAACAAAAAGAACAAGTTTAAAAAGCAGGAGCCAACCATAAAGCGACGTCACAAGCGCGTGCATGGAACCGACCAGTAACCAGCTATTGGAAATGCCGCTGGCAATCAGAACAGTGACACAACAAAGGCTTAATGTGGAAAAGCGGCTGAGTGCTCCCGGGACAATTGAAGCTATGGAAGGTGATTCTCGAGCGCGCGCCAAAAGAATTACCAACGGTACCAACCCGCCAATCCACGCTCCGGCAGCGCTTAGATGAAGCGCGTCACCAATCAGTCCGATTGGTTGCTCGCGCGTAGCGGCGGCATGACTAATCCAGGCGAGTGATACGAGAAGCATAACACTCAGAAACCAAAGACTCAGAACAACTGGACGCCACGGCGCTGGCTTTCCAGCAAGCGCTAACATTGCCAGCACTAAGGCCGTTATACCTACGGCCACACGAAACTGCCAGACATGACCCATTACGGTCTTGAGCAAAACAGTTTTCCACGCCGGGGCAGAGAAGGAATCCATCACAGGCAAGCCGGTCATTTCAACAACTTCGAGCCAAAACCAGACCAAAGCGGAGGCAAGCATTGCTACCAGCATCCAAACGGTCAGCCTCATCAGGCTTCTTTCGACCTCATATAAAACGTCGTTTACCGGCCGGCGACTGCGGCCAAGCGCGATGACCTCGAAAGTGACCGTTCCCGCAATGAGAATCGACGCGGCAATGTGCACAGCGCGAACAACGATGAGTAGCGCTATAAGCATTAACTCCTCCGCCGCCAGAACAGCTAACGCTCAACTCGAAAGCTGAAGCTTCCTTCTGTGACGTGTGTATCTATCGAAACCACGCGCCATATAACCTTATAACTTCCAGCCTCAAGCGAGGCTAGGGAAAGGTGCAACAGTGCATGATTCACGCGATCCAGATGCATATCACGCTTGTCTACTTCTCTTCCAGACGCGTTGAAGACTTGGATGCTGCTCAAGCTGGGCTCGACTTTTTCAGTAAACAAAATCCGAACTTCGCCCGGCGATCCTTTCACCGTGCTGCCCACGGCCGGTTCCGCACGTTCGAGAAAAGCGTGTGCTTCAAGCCGGGCCGAATTAGCGATCTGCAGCAGCACGAGTCCAAGAATAACGCTTTTCATTTTCTTCCACCAAAAAGCGGGCGACCCAAGGTGTGCGGGAAAAGATCGTCCAGGTAAAAATGCACCTGTGCGATGAAGCCAACATCGTTACCTGTTCGCGAATTGACCGGAATCATCGCTTCCGCGCCAACCTGGAAATATTTCCCAGACCAGATCACGCCAGGGTTGATTGTCCCGGTGGTTTGTCCTTCCTGGCCCCGGTTCAGGGGCGTTTCAAAAGCGAATTCAACCAGCGGGATCAGCCGGTCGAACGGCGCGTGCAATCCGATGTTCTTCACCTGTTCCTGCAAATAAATGACGCTGTATTCCAGCGCAAATCCCCACTGGAACACATCCGGATGACGCTCGGTATCAACATCACGCTCGCCTGTCGTCCTGTCGAACGTCACCGTTTGCGTGCTGGCACTGGTTGGAATGGCAACGCCGACTTGCCCCGTAACAGCGAAAGGCCTTAGGAACGAAACGGTGTCCGGCAAATCGCCGAATCCTTTGCCAAAAAAGAAGCCCGGTGCCCAGGTCGTGAAGGAATCGGCGTCAACACGTTGGTTGCCGGTTCCGCCGACTTCTACGTCCGCGCCCACCGAAAGAATGGTTTCGTGTTCGTCGCTTTCAAAGAACTCGTATTTTGCGCCGAGTTCAAGATTGCCAAACCCGGTTTGCGAAGGGCCGCCGGGTGGCCTGAGGTTGATCAAGCTTTCGCCAATCTCGACACCGAAGTTCGGCGTGATGCGTTTGGCGATATCTACGGCAATCTCGGTTTCTCGGGTGCCACCTTCATCGGGTGTGACAATGCTGGAGACGGTTGGCAATGAAAGCTCGTCGTTAACGAATGGATCGTCGGTCACGAGCGTCGCTGGGAAAAATCTGCTTCCGGCGAAGCCATGCGCCGAGACGTTTTCGGGTATTATGAATAAAGCCGTTAGGCAGACGGCGATTGCCACCGCTGTAGCCTTTAGAGGTTTGTAAGAAAAAATGTGTTTCAATTCAGAACTCCTTGTTTTTGGCAAGGAACACGCCAATCGGGCGCGACGTTTCCTCACCGTGTTGGCATCGAACGGACTGCGATCCGTGCACTCGCACGGGCAGTTTTACTGCTAATGCCCTACCTGACGGTCAGGCAACAAAGGCGTCCCGCGGCGGCGGAACCGGAGGAGACTGGCCGATTTCAGAGACGGAAAAATCGCTCGTCGCGTAATTGAAACGGACAAACGGGTGGACGAAAGCCATTACGCGTTTTGTGCAGATGATGTCGATCTTTGGCGTGAGAAGTTGCAGGTCCGATTTCTTTTCCGTCGTTTTTCCTCTGTTAACGATGTGACAGAGAGAACAGGGATGCGCGCCGTCGAACGTTTGCGCAATCGCCACGCACAAAGAGCCTCGTTTTGCATAATCCACAATCATCGTCGTCCATGCGATCGATTGGAGCGCGAACCATTGCAGACCGACTGCGCAACAGAGCGCGACGATTGTTGCGATTCGGCCGACGCAGCGGAACACGATTGCGAGGCTAATGAGCCTCCGGCATCGTGTCAATCAACGGATCAAAACAGCATTCAACAATTCAGATCGCGCAGAACGCGAAATCGTGGTCCTTGGCACCTGAGCGCAGCGTTTGAACACGCCGCCAGGTCGGGCGTGATTAGTGACAAGGAATGCCACGAAGGACGAAACTGTCCTTCGACATGAAGTGAATCTGCAGATTGAAACGAGCTCAGGACCTTCGCGCGCCGATCCCGTGCGACTAGCGCTCCTGCTGACGTACATCACCCTCGGCTGGATGACGATCGAAGGAGCTGCATCGCTCCTGCTAGGCTGGGCGTCGAAGAGTCTGTTGCTTGAGGCATTTGGTATCGACAGCGTAATCGAACTTTTCAGCGCTGCTGTCTTGTTGTGGCGATTGCGAGTCGAATCGAGCGGCATCACGACATCCGAACATGTGAATCTTGTTGAGCGTCGCGCAGCGCGTTTGATCGGCTGCTCGCTGTACGCCTTGGTTATTTACGTGGTTCTCAATTCCGGCTATGGATTGTTCATTGCCAAACGTATCACCGACACGCACGAAAGCGTCTGGGGCATTCTCATCGGGCTTGTCGCGAAAATTGGAATGCCGATCCTCGCGGCTTACAAATTGAAAGTCGCAGCTCGTTTAAACTCCCGCGCGTTAAGAGCGGACGCCGTCGAATCGATCACGTGTGGCTACCTGTCGATCGTGTTGATGATCGGTTTGGCGGCGAACTGGTCGCTCGGTTGGTGGTGGTTGGACAGTGTCGCCGCTCTCGGGTTGATCCCATTCCTTATCAAAGAGGCGGGCGCAGCAATTCGCGGTGAGTCTTGCTGCTAATCTGTTTACCGCCCCTGTGTAAGTTCCACGATCCTAGTCCGGGCGCGTCGTGTCGCGGCGCCACGGTAATTTTCCTTCGATTTCCAGTTGAAGCGACAAACTCAGAAAGGTGCGAATGAGCACAATTAGTCCTAAGACCAGGACGTTTTGCACAGTGGGCGCGACGACAACGGTTCGGATGATATCGCCGGCAATCAGAAATTCCAACCCGAGCAAAATCGCACGGCCGATGTCCTGCCGATAGGACGAATAGTAATTACCTGAATTGTGCGTGCGATGCACGAGGAGACGGGCGGTGGCAACGAGCGCGCCGCCAGCGACGATAAACACGCCCACCCCGTCCATCGCCGTGCCGACGATTTCCATGAGTTGGCGGAACTGTTGCATCAACACTTTAAATGCCGGAAAGCGCGCCGCGTTTCAATCCTCAATCCTGTTTACAAATCTATCCCAGAATGGATCGGCTTCTCCGAAGACGATGCCTGGCAAACGCCAAACGGCGAAACCACCAGGCGGCCTGGCTGCATTTACTTACCAACGCGTTGAGGACAACACGGTCTACTTTTGCAATTACCTCTCCAGGACGACGCAGGCGACTGCGTGATGTTCGGTGTGGCTGAGAGTGATGAAGGCTGCGGTCACGCCTCGCTCCGCGGCAAGCGCTTCACTTGCTCCGGACAACACCAGGAACGGTTCGCCGCTTTCTCGTCTTCGAATATCGATGTTGCGCCAACCCATCGCTTTGCCGATGCCGGTGCCGAATGCCTTCGCCACAGCTTCTTTTCCCGCAAAACGCGCAGCGAGATGGCGCTCCGGAAATTTCATCGACATGGAATACTCGATTTCGCCGTCAGTGAAAACTCGACGCAGGAAACGATCTCCGAAACGGTCCATGGAACTCCGAATCCGTGAGCACTCGATGACATCAACGCCAATGCCAATTACGCTCATGCGACGAAAACTGCAGGGCGTTCGACTCGTTCGCGCCCATTCACTTGCTCTAACGAGCTGCCCGTCGATGTCGCTCGCGTCCCCCCGGCTCCGTTCTGTGAAATGCCAGGTTTTGGCGTGTGACACAAACGCCCTACAAATCGGCTCGAGCTCATTCGGGATAATCCGCCATTACGGCGAGCATTTCCTTCACCGCGGTTTCCAAGCCGACCCACATCGCGCGCGAGATGATGGCGTGACCGATGTTCAGCTCGCTCAAACATGGAATCTGATTGATTAGCGCGATGTTATTATAATTGATACCGTGACCTGCGTTCACCTGCATATTAGATTCTGACGCCGCACGGGCAGCCGTCCGCAACTGTTCCAGTTCTTCTTTCTGGATCTTTTCGATAAATGCGTTCGCGAGTCCGCCCGTATGTAACTCGACCATTTCCACGCCGAGCTCGGCTGCGGCATCCACCTGTTCCAAAGCGGGATCGATGAACAGGCTAACGCGAATGCCGGAGGCCTGGAGACGTTTGATGCTTAATTCCAGATCCTTCCGCTGCGAAACGACATCGAGGCCGCCTTCGGTAGTAATTTCTTCACGTTTTTCCGGAACCAGGCAGGCCTCCTCCGGCTTAACGCGCAGCGCGACGTCGATGATCTGTTCCGTGTTGCCCATTTCGAGATTCAACTTCGTCATGATGTTCTGTCGAAGACGCTCGATGTCTCGATCCTGAATGTGACGTCGGTCATTACGCAGATGCGCGACGATCCCACCGGCCCCTGCCCGTTCGCAAATGCGCGCTGCTACAAGCGGGTCGGGCTCTGCGTTCCTGGACTCCGGCATCGTGGCATATCGCGCCTGCCGCAATGTCGCCACATGATCGATGTTCACTCCCAGACACAAACTACTCATTGCGCCAAATAGGACTCAGCCGATGAATCTGGGCAAGTCGGAACAATCAAAATCCTAAAGCACCGATTTCATTCTGAGCGAAACGGACAAAGTCCGCGACGCCAGGGCCTGAATCTCTATTTCGGGTGGATCGACGGAGTAAGTGAAACCCGGCCATCTTCTCTCGTTCAAGTTAACAGCCTGCCACGAGCGGGAATTTCCCTTAGGAGCGAACCCATCCACCATCAACGCCCGCCAGGGGTCGGAGTCGTTGCAGACTCCCGACTGATCGATTGCTCTTCGGTCGTTTGTGCTTTGACGTTTTGAGAAGCTCTTTTGGATTTTCGGCTCACTGTCCTGGCACTCTCCGTAGCATCTTCGCTGGTTGTTTCGACAGTGTTCTTCGTCTTTCTGGCTACGGTCTCGCCTGTCTCCCTGGTTTTCTCACCTACTGTCTGAGCTGCCTCTTTCGTTTTCTGGCCTACGTTCTGGGCAGTCTCCTTGGTTTTCTTCCCGACAGTTTTTGCTGTCTCCTTCGTTTTCTCACCTGCAGTTTCCAGTCCGTCTTTAATTGTCTGACCCGTTTTCTTCGCCCCTTGTTTTATCTCCTGACCTACCCCTTCCTGTCCAAAGGCCGGAAACAGTGCGCTTACAATCAACGCGATAATCATACTGGTAATCTTCATATTTTTCCCTCCTGTTGAATCCATGTTCTGTTCACCAACAATTCGAATCAGGCAGCCTCGTCGCGCGCAAGGCAAGCCGCACAAACTCAAGGCGACTCCGCTCGAATATCCCTGGAGGCTTGCCGTTCCCCGGCACGGCAAACTCGTTGGTAAATTTGAGCCAGTCGTGGCAATGGCACGCCGAAAAAATAGAGTGCCGCGATAACTCCGTAGACAAACGTCAGACGCGCCCGCCCGACTGCTTCATATCGCCGCGGGTTAATTACGATTCGCTTGTCGCTGTACATGACCCGCCCGCAGCGGTAGAGCCGCCGAAAAAATTCTACATCTTCCATAAGCGGAACATTCGGAAACCCGCCCGCTTCGATAAAAGCAGTGTGCCGGCAAAAAATTCCGTGATCGCCACATCGCATCCGGAGCAAAATCCCTGCGTAATGCGCGAAGCTGTCCGTCAATCGGTATACGATAGGTGCCGGCAGGCGGACCCGAAAGTAACCGCCTGCGACCGTTGAATCACTCATCACGCGGCGGATCTCACCCAAACATCCAGGCTGCACTTCGGCGTCTGCATGCAAAAACCACAGAATGTCCCCGCTCGCCACTCGAGCTCCGGCGTTCATTTGGATTGCCCGATTGCGTTCGCCGGTGCGAACAAGGTGATCGCAGAGTTGCGCTGCGAGACGATCGGTCCCGTCGATGCTTGAGCCATCAGCCACGATGATTTCGGCTCCGGGCGCCCGCTCCCGTAGATGCACCAAAAAGGGTTGTATCAGCGAAGCCTCGTTAAAAACGGGAACGATAATCGAGATCTGCACTTCTCCAGCGTTATCACAACTCTGGTGGTTCATCCAAAGCGCGTGCATTGGATTTGCTCCCAATTTTGTTAAGGTAGTCTCGGAAAGCCCGGTAATTGGAACAAAGATCCAGTCAGCTAAGTAGCAAGTGCGCAATTTACAATTCGGTTAGGCGCCGTTCTGCCTTAGATAGTTGTCGATCCGGATCCCAAAAAGAGGGCCGATCAGTTTCTGGTTCAGCCCAGCGGTCGAGATGGAAGACAGGCTATGCAAACTCAGACCACCTTCGAATTCCGGCGCTGTCGCGGTTAAACAAATGATAAAATCACACCCACACGTGGTGAGATCATGCGCACAATTCCTCTAATAGATCAGGTCGGGAGGCCGCTCCTCGCCTGCTTGCTTGTCACCCTTCTCCTCCTTCAGTGGCGGTTTCCATTACGCCTTCAGCATTTCGGCATTCTCCGCCGGCTGATTCGGAACTTTGTGCTTTCGATTCCTGGCTTCGCCATCGCGCGCCTGGCGATGTTACCCATTCCGATAGCAACAGCGATTTGGGCGCATGAACGAAATATCGGCTTGCTGAACTGGGTTCACCTACCCGCGTGGGTTGCGGTGATCGCAAGCTTTCTGTTGATGGATTATGCCTATTGGTGGTGGCATTGGGCCTTGCACATGGCCCCCTTCTTCTGGCGATTTCATAACGTGCATCACACTGACCTCGACATGGATGTCAGCACCGCCGCGCGATTTCACTTTGGCGAAATCATTCTTTCGACCGGCTTTCTCTCATTGGCCGTGATGCTATTCGGCATTGGCCCGGTGATGTTCGTCATATTTTTCATCACATTTGAGGCGGCGACGCTGTTCCATCACTCGAACTGGCGTCTGCCAATCTGGATCGAACGGATTTTGAACCTGATTATCGTCACTCCCCGGATGCACGGCATTCATCATTCCATCGTCCAGCGCGAGACGAATTCGAACTGGGGCACGATCTTTTGCTGGTGGGACAGACTGCATCACACGCTGCGTTGCGACATACCGCAGGCTGAAATCACGATCGGCGTCGCTGCGTATCGGGAGGAACACGAGCTGACACTGGGCAAACTCTTTGCATTACCATTTCGCGGACAGCGCGAGTGGCGATTGCCAAATGGCGAGATCCCCGAACGCCAGCCGCAACCAGCGGAAAAGCTGGCCGAATAGTCGCATCAGGCAAGCCGGCCTGCCAGGCATGGCGCGCTGTTTTGGACGGCTAAATAGCGTCGCAACTGCGATCCAGAAATGATGGCCAACGCAAAAAATAAATCTGTGGCAATCGTCGCCGGCGTTGGACCGGGCTTGGGTGCTGCGCTGGTGCGAAAACTCGCCAGCGAAGGTTGCGGCATCGGAATGTTGGCCCGGTCGCCGGAATTTATCGGCAAGCTGGCGGGCGAATTTGGAAGAACCGCGTTGGCGATTCCCACGGATATTTCTAATTCAAAGCAAGTCGCGAACGCCTTCCTCAAAGTGCGGGAGCAGCTTGGTCCCATAGACATCCTGGTCTCAAACGCCAGTGGTTCTGTTGGTGGTGGCTTGATGGAAACTAATCCGGAGCAATTCGAAAAGACATGGCGAATTGGTGTTTATGGCGCGTTCCTTTGCGCACGCGAAGCCGTGCTCGACATGCTTGAACGTCGCGCCGGCGCGATGATTTTTACCGGCGCAACCTCTTCAGTACGCGGGCGCGGCGGCGCCGTCGCATTCAGTAGCGCAAAGTTTGCTGTGCGCGGACTGGCACAATCGCTTGCAGTTGAGTTTTGGCCCAAAGGTATTCACGTTGCACACGTAAACGTCGATGGCATCATCGACACGCCGGAACTCCGAAAAAAACATAGAGCGTCCGAACGGGGACCGTTGTTACGGCCCCGGGCAATTGCTGAGGCTTATTGGAACCTGATTCAGCAGGACCGGAGTGCGTGGAGCCTCGAAATCGATCTGCGGCCTCACGGGGAAGCATTTTTTGAATGATTCGGTGATCGAACGACGCGATGCGAAGGCCGAAAGCCTTTCACTCGGGGCGGTGCCGCCGCGAAGAATGGCAGCTTTGCTGTTGGCAGGATTTATTTGAAGAGATTGTCTAGCAGGAACTGCGCTCGACTGTAGTTGCGGCCGTGCGGACCCTGATCGTTGAGGCCCCAGTCGTAAGGAAGGTATTTGATGTCGTAGTTTCCACTTGCAGCAAAATCGCGCTCCGTTTCAGGTGCGTATCGGCCGAGAATGTTAGGAATACCCCCTGCTTTTTCAAAATCCTGCTTAAACCATTTGAAGATGCTCGAGATTTCGACCTTCCTGTCGCCCGGCAAAAATTTATTGAGATCGTCGCGCGCCAGCCAGGCGCGGAACGCCTGATCGTCTTGTTCTTCAAATTTAGCTGCGGTGTAGGCAAATCTTTGCAAAGGCGGGCAGCTGCGAGCAGCACAAACGAGGACAGCGTGCGTGCGATAGCCGATCAGTGGCCGTAATGTGCCATGTTCGATGTCATCGAGCGAAACTTTGCGGCCACCGATCCCGTTGCGTTTGCCGGAAAAAGAATCCTTCAACTTCCAGATGCTCTCCGTCGGATAATTTGACAAAATCCAACGCAGAACAAACGCGTTGTATGCGTTGACCAGTGAAGCCGCCTTTTCATTGCCGGCGGCGGGGTTTTCTGGCTTTGGCGCAAACTGGTTTAAGTAACCATCCAGAGCGGAGAGGTCCGCCGGATTTTGCTTCCAGGCGGTGTAGTTCACCAGGCTCCGGTCGTTCACGTACTTTTTCAGGAGGCGATCGAACTCATCGTGTCGAATTCCAGAGGGCACATCGACGTTTTCGCCAGCCTGGCCGCCGGCGCGGGTTGCAATACCCATGCACGCCAGAACTAAAATAACGAAAAGAATCCAGAGATTCATTTATTTTTCGTCCGCAGCGTTAAGGACTGGCACGCGAAAAGAGTAGGTAATCGATACTGAACCAGCCGGGTCCGGATAGAAAAATCCAGATCAGAATGACGAGATAGAGCACTTCGGGCAGATACAAAAACTCTGACAGCGAATCGAGGACTGATTTTGATTTGATTTGTTTAAGCCCTGTGGTGGCAATGGCCACAATCATCACGCAACCCAGCATGGCGCACGCGAGAGGCGTCATGGCTCCAAGAATAAGCAGTAAACCGCAGACAAACTCGACGGTTGAAACAAAAAGGACGTTGAGCTTCGGAAATGGAACATGCGCTTTGATCAATGTTTGACGCATTTGTTCCCGCCGCTCGCGGAGAAAAAGTTTCCCTCGCCCCGAAAGAAAAAATAACAAACCGACTGCAAGCCGAGCTACGAAAATTCCCAGCCATTGCCATGCATGCAATTCGGTCAGAAATGTTCTAGCCCACAACATCGCATTTATTAGATGGCTCGCTGTTCTCCTTTATTCCTTTTTAACTGCCAGTCTGCAACGGATAATTGGGCCAGGGCGTGTCGAAAAAAATGCGAAGCATTTTCCGATGGAAAAAGGTGAAGGTGTTTACAATGTTATCGTAATTGGCGCCGGCACAGCGGGTCTGGTTACAGCGGCAGGAACAGCTGGACTTGGCGGCCGCGTCGCGCTGATCGAGCGCAACCTGATGGGTGGCGATTGTTTGAACTTCGGCTGCGTCCCCAGTAAGGCGCTCATTTCTTCGGCTCGGCTGATTCAGCGAATTCGCGAGTCGCAACAATGGGGCTTGGATCGACAAACGCCACAGTTTGCCTTCGAAAGAGTTTTTGAACGAATGCGTGCGCGCCGAGCGAAGATTGCGCCGCATGATTCCGAAGAACGGTTTGAATCCCTTGGCGTAGACGTGTTTCGCGGAGAAGCGAGCTTTATTTCGCCGCACGAAATCGCAGTGAACGGGCAGAAGCTTCACGCAAAAAAATTCGTGATCGCAACCGGTAGCCGGGCTGTAGTTCCAAAGATTGAGGGCATTGAAAGTGTACCGTATTTCACCAACGAAACCATCTTCGATAAACTAGGCGAGAAACCCGAAAGCATTGTCGTCCTCGGCGGCGGGCCGATTGGTTGCGAACTTGGACAGGCCCTTGGCCGTCTCGGGGTCAAAGTTTCAATCATCGAGTACGGACCCCAGATTCTCGGGCCGGAGGATACCGATGTTGCGGAGTTCATGCAGAGGCATTTCGAGGCTGAGGGAATCACAGTGCAACACTGCTCCGAGGCGACGCGCGTCTCGGTGCGCGACGGCGTGATCACGCTTGAGGCCAACTACCAACCGGCGGGTGTAAGGCAAGGTTCCCCGGTGCAATTTACCGGGCACGCGTTGCTTCTTGCCGCGGGGCGTTGCCCCGTGATGAAGGGGCTGAACCTTGAAGCTGCCGGCGTCGAGTTCACGCCCGACGAAGTCAAAACGAACGATTACCTGCAGACTTCACAGCCGCATATCTATGCAGCCGGCGATATCGCGAATCGGCTCAAGTTCACACATACCGCGGACTACGCTGCCCGCATGGTCATTCGAAATATTCT
The DNA here is from genome assembly GCA_963807435.1 of uncultured Verrucomicrobiae bacterium. Classification (GTDB taxonomy): domain Bacteria; phylum Verrucomicrobiota; class Verrucomicrobiia; order Chthoniobacterales; family UBA10450; genus Udaeobacter. The sequence continues at coordinate 16,069 of CAWECA010000008.1, read as the reverse complement.
GATACCATTCCAATTTCTTCGCCAAAAAGTCGATTGGTCGGTCGTGCCATGGTGCACTTATACCGATCCAGAAGTCGCGCATGTCGGTTTTGGTGAAAAGGAGGCGCGACAAAAGGGAGTCCAATATGATTTGTATGTTGTGCCGCTCGAAGATGTCGATCGCGCCGTTGTCGAGAACGAGGACGCCGGATTTGCCAAGATTTTGTGTGCAAAAGGCACGGACAAAATTCTCGGAGCGACCATCGTGGCCCCGCATGCGGGCGATTTGCTGCAAGAGTTCGTTCTGGCAATGAGTGCGAGCATCGGTCTCGGCAAGATTTCTTCCGTGATTCACACTTACCCGACGTTGGCCGAGCTCGCTCGCAAAGCCGGCGACAAATACAACAAGACGCGCCTCACTCCGCTAACGAAGAAAATATTCACCTGGCTTTACGAACGCGCACGCAAATGACTGCGAGAAAGACTGCGCCGAAGAGGGCAATCGGTGGGCTGATCGCGTTGGTCGGTATCGTTATTGCGCTCTTTCTGACGATGAAATTTCTGCCGGTTCAACAATGGTTGAGAAATTTCAACGACTGGGTCGGCCAGATGGGCGTGGTTGGGATTCTGATTTTCATCATCGTTTATGCTGTGGCCACGGTATTGCTCGCGCCGGGATCCGTGCTGACCATCGGCGCAGGGTTCGCATTTGGGCTATGGAAAGGATTTGTTGCCGTCTCCGCCGGCGCGACTCTCGGCGCTGCGTTGGCTTTCCTCGTCGCGCGATTCATCGCTCGCGACAAGATTGAACGAATAGCGCAGCCAAACGAGAAATTCCGCAGGATCGACAACGCTATCGGCAAACAAGGCGCGAAATTGATTTTGCTGCTCCGGCTTAGCCCGATCATTCCGTTCAACCTCAGCAATTACTTTTACGGTCTCACCGCAGTGAAATTCTGGCCGTATGTGGTGGCGAGCTGGATTGGCATGATGCCCGGCACATTCCTTTACGTTTATATCGGCACGGCTGGCAAAGCTGCTGCATCAGCGGCGGCCGGTGGTGAAGCGATGAAACACGGCTGGCAATACTGGACATTCATGGGTGTGGGTCTTGTCGCGACAATTGTCGTGACGATCTGGGTAACCAGAATCGCCCGCAATGCGCTGCAGAAGACCGAACTAACGTAGAATTGCTGGCTTTTGAGGAATCAAGCGTTCTGTTTAAACTTGGAACTACAATGATGGAACTCCAAAGCAAAGAAACAATCGTCCGGCAACGTTACGCGGCGGGAGCAAAAGAGCGCGCGGAGAAACTTTGTTGTCCGGTTAATTATGGACAGGAATATCTGAGCGTCATTCCACAGGAAGTAATCGACCGCGATTATGGCTGCGGCGATCCCTCGCGTTACCTGCGCGAAGGCGAAGTGGTTGTCGATCTCGGCAGCGGCAGTGGAAAAATCTGTTTCATCGCCGCTCAGATTGTCGGACCCAAAGGCAGAATTATTGGAGTCGACATGACTGACGAGATGCTGGCAGTTGCGCGGCGCAACGCACCGGTCGTGGCCGAGCGCATCGGTTTTGGAAACGTGGCATTTCGCAAAGGACGAATCCAGGATCTGGCGCTCGATCTCGAATTATTGGATCGACAATTGAAGAAAAACCCAATCACAGACGTGGCTTCATTCCTGGCCGCCGATGAATTGGCCGAGGAGTTGCGCGTCAAACATCCTCTCATCGCGACCGACTCGGTCGATGTGGTGGTGTCCAATTGTGTGCTCAATCTCGTGGAGCCAAAATCGAAACGACAACTTTTCGACGAAATTTTTCGCGTCCTTAAAAAAGGCGGACGCGCAGTTATCTCGGACATCGTGAGCGATGAAGAAGTGCCGGAGGAAATGCAAAACGACCCGGAGCTTTGGAGCGGCTGTATCTCTGGCGCGCTGACTGAGGAAGGGTTTCTTCAGGCTTTTGAGCAGGCCGGATTCTATGGAATCCAAATCCTCAAACGTGATATCGAGCCGTGGCGGGTTGTTCACGGAATAGAGTTTCGTGCAATCACAGTTGAAGCGTTCAAAGGGAAGCAAGGGGAATGTTTCGAGCGCAACCAATCCGTGATTTATCGCGGTCCGTTCAAGGAGGTCCTTGATGATGACGGTCACCGGATGGAACGGGGCAAACGCTATGCCGTTTGCGATAAGACCTACAATCTCTACAAAAAGACACCGTATCGTGGATTTTTCGAGTTCGTCGACCCGATTGCAGACGTTCCTCTGGCGGATGCGAAACCCTTCGATTGTTCACGCACATCGTTGCGTCACCCAAAGGAAACAAAAGGCCAGGACTACAACGCAACGACCGAAGCAAACAGCAAATGCTGCGACGGCGGAACTTGCTGCTGAGTCTGAAAGCTTTGCATGCCGGCACTGTTTATTGGCTTACGACTCGCATCTCATGAATCGCTTTGTTGAACGACTGGCTGTCGAAGGGCTGGAGCTGCGTCGCAGCCGAACGGAAATTCTGCAAATCAACGTCGGCAAGCTTTGCAATCTCACCTGTGTCCACTGCCACGTGAATGCCGGGCCAAAGCGAAAAGAAATCATGACGCGCCAGACCATCGACTGCATCATAGATTGGCTGGCTGAAACGGACATCTCCACGGTTGATCTTACCGGTGGCGCGCCGGAGATGATTCCCGACTTCCGTTATTTCATCGAGCGGGTGAAATCGTTACAAACTCCCCGGCATGTGATCGACCGCTGTAATCTTACGATTTTGATCGAGCGAGGTTACGAGGGTCTTGCCGAGTTTCTGGCGCGTCAGCGCGTCGAGATTATTGCTTCCATGCCATGCTACTCGCCGGAAAACGTCAACGCGCAACGTGGCGAAGGCGTGTTTGAACGCAGCATCGAAGCGCTGCGTCTGCTAAACTCGTTAGGTTACGGCGTCGACCCGGATTTACCACTCCATTTGATCTACAATCCGGTGGGAGCGTTTTTGCCAGCATCTCAAGAAGCGCTCGAAATCGATTACAAACGGGAGCTCAAAAAGCATTTTGGCGTCGTGTTCAATCGCCTTTACACGCTGGCGAATCTGCCAATCGGCCGCTTTGCCGCTTCCTTACGACGCGACAATAAACTTGGCGAGTACATGGAACTGCTGATCAACTCATTCAACCAGGCTACGATCGAAGGTCTCATGTGCCGCAATACGATCAGCGTGGGCTGGCGCGGCGAAGTTTACGATTGCGACTTTAATCAGCAACTTGGGATGCAATGGAGCAATGGAAGACCCCTTTTCGTGTGGGATCTCGTCCCTGCCACTCTCGAAAATCGGCGGATAATGACAGGTGATCACTGCTTCGGTTGCACCGCCGGCGCGGGTTCAAGTTGCGGTGGCGCGATTGTGTAATCGGAGATCAGGCAGCTTGTCTGACCGGGCCGCCGGGCTGCAATAGCAAGTATTCAAGCCGAAACCACAAATGGCGTCTGCCACAGACGCCCTCCAGTTATTCAAGTGGAAACTCGACCCGTTCTTCTTCTTCGCGCGGGACGAGTTTGTTTCGATCAATAATACGGGCGCAGGTATTCCAGCGCAGTATCGCATCGTCGTGGCCGGGCGATCGCAGCGATTCGGCTGTTTCGAAACAATCCATGGCGTCGCGCAAGAGATCGTACGCCTGGAACCTGCACCCTGGCGTGTGCTGGCGCAGTTTCGTCTTCGCCCAGCGTTCCGCCACGATTCCCGAATAGTACGCGCGGTCGTATTCCGATCTTACACGAGTGAGCAATTCCTTTGTTTGTGTTTCGCTGACCCCGTATTCCTTGTCGAATCGATCGGTCAAAGCGAGCAGGAGCATGATGATGGCTCGCTGGTTGTCCGGATCGACGGCCAGAATATCGAGGCAAATGCTTTCCGCTTCGCCCGGTTCGTTAAGCAAGCGGTAACGCTCCGCCTTTTCCAGCGCAGCGGGAATAGCGTCCTTATGGAGTTGTTTCAATTCGGGCATTGTGCGGTCGTGATTCGTTACAATCGTTACATCGTTACATCGGCGGAGACAACCGATTGAAACGCGCTCGGCTCCCGCCTCGCTCGCCCGCTACCCTCGCAGATTTGCCTTCTATCTCGCCGATCCCCTTCGACTCGATTCACGATTCACGCTTTTCGATTCTCGAATCGCTCTTCCGCTTCCGCCGCCGCCAGATCCACCCGAGCGGATCATAAAAATCATCCACCACGCGTTCTTTCAACGGAATGATTCCGTTGTCAGTGATACGAATGCTTTCAGGGCATACTTTCGTGCAGCATTTGGTGATGTTGCAGTAGCCTATGCCTTGCGCCTGCCGTAATTCCGGGATGCGATCCTGGGTATCGAGCGGGTGCATCTCCAGCGCGGCTGTGTAAATCAGGTATCGCGGCCCGATGAATTGTTCGTGCATGCGGTGGTCGCGTAAAACGTGGCAAACATCCTGACAAAGGAAGCACTCAATGCATTTCCGGAATTCCTGGACACGATCAATGTCTTCCTGCTGCATACGCCATGTGCCGTCCGGCGCGTCGGGTGAACGCGGAGCGAACTTTTTGATCTTTTTCTTTACCCGGAAATTCCATGATACGTCCGTAAGCAAATCCTTAACGATTGGAAAAGCTTTCATCGGCTGAACGGTCACTGGCTGGTCGAGGCGTAAATCGCTCAAACGCGTCATACACATCAATTTTGGCATACCGTTAATCTCTGCCGAGCACGACCCGCATTTGCCGGCTTTGCAATTCCAGCGGTAAGCCAAGTCATTGGCTTGCGTGGCCTGAATGTGATTGACCGCATCGAGCACAACCATGCCCTCGGACACGCCAGTCGTGTAATCGCGAAATTCGCCGCCATTCGCATTGCCCCGCCAGATCTTGAAGGTAGCTGTGTTCATCGTGAATCGTTACATCGCGAATCGTCTTCCAGATCCGCCTCTTGGCCATACAACGGTGATGTTTCCCGAACCGACGATGGTCTATCGGAAATCCTCTGTTCGCGCAAGTAGCGGATGTAGCCATCGATTAATTGTCGGACTCGCCAGCCCGCATGTTTCAGTCCCGAGACGTCGCCAGCGGCGAGGTAGCCCTCATCTTCGCAGGTGTTCAGATCGTCTATCAGTTCCTCAAGTGAACCGCGCGATTGCAACATAAACTTGATTTGATCGAGAAAATGATAGCGTCCATGCCCTTCAGCAATGTTGTTTGTTAGCGAGAGGGCAGCGCGTCGAATCTGCGCGATTAGCCCGAACTTTTCGGCCTCAGGCAGCTGTCTCGACACTTGGTACATCGTCTTCCGAAACTCACGCGCGACTTGATACACTTCCAAGTCCTCAAAGGTGGAAGTTTTGCGACGCTGTTCTCCCGTCGATTCACGATGTAACGGTTCTCGATTCACGATCTCACCGATTCTCTTCAATCACTTCCTTTAAATAATCCGGCATTTGCGGCACCGGTTCCAATCGAACTTCCATGCTGCCGTCCGCCGCTTTTTGGATAGCGGTATTTACTTTTGCAAAGCGTTCGTCTTTCTCGGGATAATCTTCACGGAATTGTGCTCCCCGGCTTTCTTTCCGCTCCAGAGCCGCGCGTGCGATCGCTTCGGCTACGGTGAGGAGATTTTTCAAATCAAGCGCAGTATGCCAGCCGGGATTGAAATCACGATTACCACTGACACCAACCTGCCCTGCCCGTTCCCAAAAGGCCTTCACATGATCAAGCGCGGCGAGCATTTCGCTTTCATCTCGAACGATACCAACGTTGTGTTGCATGATTTCCTGCAAATCGCGTTGAACGGAGTAAGGATTTTCGCCGTGACTATTCTCGAACGGCCGTAGCGCTTCGCGCGCACAGCTGTCGCACTGACCGTTGTCGATGGTGCCGTGCGTATTTTCTTTCGCGAACTTCGCCGCGAATTCTCCTGCCCGTTTTCCGAAAACTAGAAGATCAGAGAGCGAATTACCCCCCAGCCGATTGGCACCATTAATCCCTGCCGCGCATTCGCCCGCGGCGAATAAACCTGGCACATCCGACATCTGGGTGTCGGCGTTCACATGCACGCCGCCCATGATATAATGCGTAGTCGGCCCGACCTCCATAGGCTCTTTGGTGATGTCGAGGTCGCCAAGCGCTTTAAACTGATGGTGCATGCTCGGCAGCTTGCGTTTGATGTGCTCCTCCGCGTTCGCCAGCTTTTGCTTGATCCACGAGATATCGAGATAGACCCCGCCGTGCGGTGTCCCCCGCCCTTCCTTTATCTCCCGCACAATGCACCGCGCTACGTGGTCGCGAGTTAACAATTCCGGCGGGCGTCGCGCATTCTTGTCGCCCTGAGTATAACGCCAGCCTTCTTCCTCGTTGTCGGCTGTCTGCGCTTTGTAGTTGTCGGGGATGAAATCGAACATGAAACGTTTGCCGTCGGCGTTGGTGAGAATCCCGCCTTCACCGCGAACGCCTTCAGTGACAAGCATCCCGGCCACGCTAGGCGGCCAGACCATGCCGGTGGGATGAAATTGTATGTATTCCATGTCAATCAATGAGGCGCCGGCATGATACGCCAGTGAATGTCCATCCCCCGTGCAATCCCAACTGTTGCTGGTGATCCTGTACGCCTTGCCGATTCCCCCCGTCGCCAGGACAACCGCTTTCGCCCGAAAAATTTTGAAATGGCCACGCTCCCGGTCGTACCCGAATGCACCGACAACACGGTCGCCATCCTTCAACAGCGCGATGATGCAAAGTTCCATGTGCACATCGATGCCGTGATGGATCCCGTGATCTTGCAGGGTTCGGATCATTTCCAGTCCAGTGCGATCGCCGACGTGGGCAAGCCGCGGGTATTTGTGGCCGCCGAAATTTCTCTGCAGAATGCGCCCGTCCCTGGTGCGATCGAACACCGCGCCCCAAGCTTCGAGCTCGCGAACACGAGCCGGTGCTTCCTTCGCGTGCAGCTCAGCCATGCGCCAGTTGTTAACGTATTGACCACCGCGCATCGTATCTGCGAAATGCACCTCCCAATTGTCGCGATCATCCACATTGGCCAGCGCGGCGGCGATGCCACCTTCCGCCATTACTGTGTGCGCCTTGCCGAGAAGACACTTGCACACCATGCCCACCGAAACGCCGGCCGCAGATGCTTCAATCGCTGCTCGCAATCCAGCGCCGCCGGAACCAATGATCAAAACGTCGTGCGTGAATGTTTCGTAATCAGGCATGGCTGCAGGGTTAAAGAAGTTACAAGGTTACAACGAAAAAACTCTTTAACTTTCCAACCCTTCTTGACGAAGCATATTTTGCCGCACGAGCCGTATATATGCCCAAGCTACGGCGTCAAAATTTCTATGCCCGGAGCGACGTGCGCAAAATGAGATGGGTTACGAGTTACGATGCGTCGGACTTTCTTGCGACGCGCGAACGTAGCGTGCAGCGAGTCGTAAATGCCTCCACCCATCACGCCGCGACGCTCTGCTTCTACGATTGCGGTCTCATAGTCAGAAAGGGTGAACACTTGAATCACAAGTCTCTGCCGCAAATCGAGCGTCAATTCTGTGGCGATCTCCGTTGGCACTTTGTAGAAGCCGGTGAGAGTAGCAAAGGTCTCCGCCAAGGCATGTGCATCGCTGAAACAGTTCCGATGTTGCGCAAAGGCAGCGAGGCAACGCTTGTGTTCAGGGTGCTTCTCAAGCACGGCGCCCACCAAAATCCCGGTGTCGAGAAACGTCATCGCTGATGCCGCCGGGCTTGTTCGACCGCCTCGGCTAAAGGCGTGCCCGGCACCGGACCAGTCCACACTTTGAGTTTTCCACGCCTGATTATCTTGCCACGCGAATTTGGTTTTGCCTCCAGGAGAATGCGTCCGGGCACTGCTGACACGTTAAGCGTCTGTCCTGTGGTTATGCCGGCCGCTCGGCGCAGATCGCGCGAGAGGACGACGCGATTTGAGCCATCAATCCTAATTGTTGTGGTCATGCCACAAGTATGGCGCATTTGTGGCAGGATCTCAAACCGTCGAAGACCGACTTAGGGCTGTTTTTGTTCGCTTCAAGGCATCTCGCTTCATTGCTTAAAGGATCCGGAAATCATGCCAGATCCCCATTGAGCAAAGACGCACATACAGATCGGTAAAGCCGACCCAGAAGAGACTCAGCCATGCCCACAGCATATGGCGACTGTTCAAACACGTTACGCAGGCGTAGGCGCGATAGCAGGTTGGCGATTTTGCAATTTCGTCGCGAGATCCACCGATCAAATGTCGCAGTGAATGGCATCCAAATGTGTAGCCGCTCAGCAGGAAGACGTTAATTGCGAGCACAATCGTGCCGACACCGATGCCGAACGAATCTTTGCCGGTCGTCCGGTCGACAAACCAGGCGCCTTTCCAAACGTCGTAAGCGAGAATCAGAATGAACAGCAGCGCCACATAGAGAAAATAGCGATGAACATTTTGCATGATGAGCGGGAAGGAACGTTCGCCCCAGTAAGTCCGGCGCGGTTCCCCCACTGTGCACGCAGGCGGATCGGCCCAGAACGCTTTGTAGTACGCGCCGCGATAATAGTAACACGTGAGCCGGAAACCGCCCGGTGCCCACAGGATGAAAAGCGCCGGTGAAAAGATGAGCCAGGCAGGCCACCACGCCGGCTTGGGCCCAAACCAGCTATGGGGGGAATTGCCTAACAGTTCCGGCGAATAAAACGGCGAGATGTAATTGCCGAAGAAATAATTTTTTCCCTGAAACGCCGCCCATGTGGAATAAACGATGAAAGTCGATAGGCCGACAAACACCAGCAGCGACTGAATCCACCACAAATCGTTGCGGGTTGTTTCGCCGAACGAGCGGCGTGGAAGAGCAGTTGTTCCGTTCATTTACCGTCTGCTCCCTCTACAGGCAGTTTCGCTTTTTTCCACGCTTCCCAACTTCCAGGGACATTCCACAGCTCATCGAACCCCGCCGGCTTCAATATGCTGGCGGCAATGCTGGCTCGGTAACCGCTACCGCAATAAATTGCCGTCGGTTTTTTCCGGTCGAGCTCATTCATTCGTTCGCGTAATTCAGGAACAAAAATGTGTTGCGCACCGGGGACATGCCCTTTTTTCCATTCACCGGGTGACCGCACATCGATAACCTGCAACGAAGCCTTGCGCTCATTGAGTTCGTGCACATTCATCTGCCCGATTCGTTCCAGCGGAAACCCCGCTGCATCCCACGCTTTCATTCCACCGATCAAATAACCTGCAAACTTTGTATATCCGGTCCGAACGAATAAACGCAGAATGCCTTCAAGATCGTTATCCTCCTCGAGCACGAGAAGAATCGACTGTTCCGGGTCGAGCATCCACCCCGCCCAAATCGAAAGGATCGGTGTGCCGGCTATGTTGAGTGCGCCTGGAATATGGCCGCCGCCAAACGCGAGCATGTTGCGCACATCAACCAGAACGCCGGCCTTTTTCTCGATCGCATCTTTAAACGCTTTGGGAGAAAGACCGAAAACCCGTGGAAGACTCCCGAGTACTTTGGGACCCTCCGCGTTTACTTTTTTCATCACTGGATAGTAATGCGGAACGGGTGGTGCGGTTTGGATTGCGAAATCGGTGAAACTCTTCGCGTCAGTAAACTGCAAGAAATTGTTGAATTTCCTTTCGTAACCGATCGTGCTGCTCAATCGCGCGCCAATGTCGGCGCCACACGGGGAACCGGCGCCGTGATTGGGATAAATCATCACGTGATCAGGGAGGTTGAGGTAGAAATCGTGAAGCGTATGGAATTGTTGTTCTGCCAGTTGCCTGGTGAATTTCTCGCCTAACAAGTCAGGCCGGCCCGCGGAAGACACGAAGAGCGAATCTCCGGTGAGCACCGCCCACGGCTCGTCAGGATGATCGTCTTCGGACAGCATATACGACATGTGCTCCGGCGTATGCCCCGGGGTATGCCGTGCCGTCACAACGACTTCGCCAAACGTGAATCGGTCGCCATCTTTGATCTTCTCGGGGCAAACCCGTACTCCGCGCCCCCTTCTCCGCTGGCGTAGATTTTCGCCGTTTCCAATCGCGCACACAGCTCGCGCGAGCCGCTCACCAGATCGGCATGAATATGCGTTTCAAAAATGTGGGTGATAGTGACGCCAGCCTCCCGCGCCGCCTCGGTATAAACGTCGCAATCGGCTCGGGGATCAAAGACCGCAGCCACGCCTTCGTCGTCGTCGCCGACGAGATAAGAAAGCTCAGCGATTCCTTCGGTCTGAATGGTTTTAAAAACGAGTGACATCGCCCAGACTTAACGCGAAGCGGGCGCGAAGTTCAACAAGATCGCGCTGCGACTTCGGGAGCGCACGCGCCCTCGCGTGCACATTTCGGCGCCCTCGCCGAAATGCGTTCCCTCCTAACGCGAGTGCAGCAAAAGCTAAAAAGTTCGCAATCGCGAAGGGCGCGATCGTCAGCACGCGAGGCGCGTGCGCTCCCTGAAAACACACTCACCTCTGCTTAACCGTTGAGACGCAAAAAACGAACGCAATCACGCCGACTGCAATTCTCGGACGTGGGTCACGTCCCGTTCGCCAACAGGGCGGACATCGGATGCTTCCACGGTTGCGACGGCGATGGTTTTGCCGGCGAACGCCCCCGTGGATGTGAACTACGGTACCAACGTCGCCCGCCTTCAGGCCTTCTTTCCGCAAGTCGGCTGTCAGCACAACACAATCGTGTTCCTTGATCGTCATCAATCCTCCAGAGGATAGGCTGTGATCAATCCGATCGTCTATTTTGACGCGAGCGACTTCTGTCGACGAATAATTTTCGCCAAGCTGCGCAGCGAACCGTTCACGGCCTTCGCATTCGGAAACACCTTTGCGACATCTGGCTCCAGAACGACGACATTAGTTCCGCGGGCATAGCGCCGTGCGTATTTCCCACGCACACCTTTGGCGAAATCATATTCCTGTAGGACTTCACCGTTTTTCTCACGTACTTTCTTCATGAGACTTTCGTTCTTTTCTGCTCGCCATGCGCGCACTGATGATGCGGATATTGTCGCCGCGCGCCGTGTGAACGACAACCAGCAATGGAGCTGACGGGATCAGCGACATAGAAGGTAAAGTGACGAGGGTAGGAACGAGTGAGCGTGGGCAGCGAGTGAGTTTCAATTAAAAGTAAAGCGCTCTTCCAACCGCGAGTGAACCGGATCGGGAATAGTTAAGGAACCCCGAAAACAGTGGAGGACTCTTCAAAACTGACGCCATGTTTGAGCAAATTCCGTCTTGCCTTGCTCGTGTCCCATTCAAATGTGAGCGCCATGGTTGCGTGCCATCGTGCCGCCGAATCAGGGCATGCTCAAGCAAAGACGGCTATTGATTACCTTAGATCCATCATAAGCCGGTTACGATGCATGAGTTTAACAGGTCTATAGCGGCGGCTGTGCCAGCCGCATCTGTAGCCGCTGTCGTAGACTGCGGCCTTCTGTTCAACTGCTCAAAGTTCGCCATTCCGCCTTTCGTTCCGCTCCCGTTTTAACGACTTAACGATTTAACGTTTGTATTCAGTCGATTCCCAATCCGTCACCGCTGCCTCGCGGCTTTCCCGGCCATGTCGCTCGTCCCAGTCGCTCCATTCAACGCGCCGTAAGGCAACGCCATCGCCGGCTAAAACGTCAGATCGACGCGCGCCAGGCGCCGAGCGTTCTCCTTTCCAAATACAAGAAAAAAGGACCGACTCCTTCTCCCCTCGCCGCCGGAATTTCGTTTTAGCGCTGCCGGCTACACCGCCTCAAATTCCAGCGCCGTGGTTTTCAAATTCGAGGTGCGCTTGGACAAGTAGAGCATTTCGACTCCAACGACTTCGTCTTTTTCGTTGTAATCGAGAATCACACCAGGCGCGACTTCCTCCGACTCAATGATCTTGGAATCGTCCAAACGCAGGTAAAGTGCGTCGGCTTCCTTATCCACGTGCAACCTCATAATTTGCCTTTCATTTTGCGATCGAAGAATACACTCACCACCCGCTTCGGTTCAACTGTCCTATTCACACTCACTCGAAGCACTCGCTCGCCAAACTCAGGGATCCGGCGAAAACGCCTCTGGACTGCCGCGTCATTCGGGTCCGGCAGAGTCAACTCAGGCGATTCGAGTGTACGTTCGACCCACTCGATGGGAATCTCGCGTTCAGGCAAGGCTCTCTGCGCGTGTTTGGTCAGTTGAAATTTCATTCCACACTCCAAGCTTGCCAAAGCAATTTGCGATTGTCCCGCCGATTTACATCTGTAGCGGCCGTATGCGACCGCCGAGTGTCCATCATAACCCGCTTACGATGCATTAGTTTAAAAGCTCTGTAGTGGCAGGCATGTCGCCTGCGGTTATCTGGGGAGCGCGGTCGCCGCGGCGACCTGGCAAAGGCGCCTCGCCTTTGCGAACTTTTCAATGTCTCGGCTACTGAATTTCAGCTCCCCCAAGCGCCGATTGTTTTGCCATGCCAAGCAAGCCCTAACCGGCGTTGTCCTGCGGCTCGTGCTGTTGCTCACCGTAAGGCAACGCCATCGCCGGCTAGAACATCAGATCGACGCGCGCCAGACGCCGAGCGTTCTCCTTTCCAAATGCAAGAAAGAAGGACCGACCCCTTCTCTCGAGAATAATCCTTCCGGTGCGCCGTTAGTGGCGACCTGCAATTTACCCTAACGAGACGTGTGGGAGGACACGCGCCTTGCGCCATTACTTAGGGCGAAGCCGATACCAATGCGGATCGGCGTTCGTCTTCTTCAAAAAGAAAGGCAGCTCGGCAGTTTGAGCGATCTCATCGGTAATCTTCCAACCGGGATAAATCGATTCAATATCCGAGCGACTCATCCCACGCGGGAGCGGTCCCCGGCTCGCGGGCGCGAAAGCGAGCATAAGCACCGAAGCATCGGGCGCGGCAACTGCGCTCACTTCCCGAGCGACGGCCTGTCGCTGTGCATCCCCCAGGCCGTGCACGGTGCCAAAATCAAGCACCAGCCGAAAACCGGAACCGATACCGGTAGATTGCAGCGCAGTCACGTCGCCCTGCACCAGATGGAGTTCCACACCAGCCTGTCTTGCTCTTGCCCGCGCGCGATCGAGAGCCTTCGGCACGATGTCTACACCTGTGACCTGCCATCCTCGCGCCGCCAGTGCCACCGCATGTATTCCACTCCCGCAACCGAGATCGAGCACCCGTCCATAGGGCGGCTGGCGTCCCGCTTCCTCGCGTTCGAACATCGTGGAGATTTGCGCGGCCACGGAAGACTGAGCGAGGCCTTCCTCCCATGGAGTAAAACCTATTTGATAAAGAATTCTGTAGAACAGACTCATGATTTCTTGTTCAACACGCTGACGTTCAGCGCGAATCCCTGATCGCAGCACAGCCGCGGTATAAAAAAGAAATCACCGGTCACCGGCGCAGTCGAACATGAATTATGAGCGACCGTGCGCGAAGCTGCCCTCACGCAGCCAGGGGAGCTGGCGCAAGGTTGCCGCGGCGGCCGAGTGATCAACGTAAAACGACGAGGGTAGGAGCAGTGAACCGAGCCGTGGGAACGAGCGAGATGGACGGTCAAGTCTGTGAGGGTAACAGATAAGGCTCGCGGGAGCGAGCGCATCAACTGGGCAGCGAACGAGTTCAAGTCTTTACGTCCTCAACAATCAGCCAGCCATTATCATAAGCCGCTCCTGAGGCGCCGTAGTCCCGCGCGTGCGGGACGAAGGCGGGTAAGCGGCGGCTGTGTTTGCCACGCCGAACCTTTGCGCAGCGAGCGGATTCGATTGGACTCACGCTGCTGCAGTTGCACATGCGCCCATTTGGACATGCCCCGGAAGAATCTGTGACGCCGAGCCGCGTCTCCTGTTTTACTTCTTTTTGCGCGACTGCATGACCCCTTCGGCGATACACTCCCATTTGCCATTGCGCTCCATCCAGGTATCCAACCAAATGTAGCTGTGGGTAAACTGCTTCCCAGCCTTGTCCTTGCCCTTCTCCGTCGTCGCGCCGCAGACGGTGGCCAGGTTCGGCCCGTAGACATGAACATCCATGTTGTCGTTCGTTGCCGAGCTCAGGGTGTTGGGTTCGGTCTTCATCTGATCAAGCAGCTGCGACTTGGTAACATGTTTTCCTTCCGGATTAAATCCGGCAAAGTCGTCCGCTATCATGTTTCCGACAGTGACCTGATCTTTGTTTACCAGCGCCTTAACCCAGGCGTCTTCCATCCCTTTGAGCTTGGCCTCGACTGCGCTGGAGTCAGCAGCGTTTTCCTGAGCGTGCCCGCAGGGCGCGGCCGCTAAGCTGAGAAGTGTGATTGCGAGAAGTGGCGTGAATAATTTCATAAGAATTTCAGGTTGAATTTAGGGCAGCTCGTCTAGAATCGGGAACCCTTTCCAGGGCAAGCTACAACGATGTCAGCGCGCTCTGACGCGCCCGTCGATGCCAGAATCGTGCGACCCAGCCGCCGAACCGTCAAGACATAATGAGCTTGGCCTCGACATTCATGACCAACCACCGCTGCGGCTGCCCCCCACTTTCCCATTCTCGGCCCGAATCAATCGCCATGGAAGTTGCTGGCTCAATTTTCGCTGTCTCGCGAACGCGATGTCGCTAACATCGTAGCCTGATGAGTGTTCAAGATTCTGACGCCACGATGGCTGTGTTCCTCGACTTGGAAAACATCGCGCTGGGCGCGCACGATGCGGACTTTCCCGCGTTCGATATCCGCAAGGTACTCGAGCGTCTGCTGCTCAAGGGCCAAATCGTGGTCAAGAAAGCTTACTGCGACTTTGAGCGCTACAAGACGTTTAAGCGGGGGCTGCACGAAGCGGCGTTCGAGCTCATCGAGATCCCGCATGTGCGCCAGTCCGGCAAAAACTCCGCCGACATCCGCATGGTCGTCGATGCGCTCGATCTCTGTTACACCAAGAGTCACGTCGACACCTTCGTCATTATTAGCGGCGATTCGGACTTTTCGCCGCTCGTCAGCAAATTGCGCGAGAACGACAAGACGGTCATCGGCGTCGGCGTTAAAAAGTCCACGTCCGATCTATTCATCAGCAACTGCGACGAATTCATCTATTACGACGATCTCGTGCGGGTGGAGCCAGCAAACAAACGTCCGAGCATTGCCGCGACCGCGCCGGCAGCGAAAACTGGTAAAGATCATAGGCCCTCAATCGACGGGGCGCTCGATCTTCTGAGGAAAACCCTGGAAGCGCTGCGCGCTGAGCGAGGCGAGGATTATCCGATTCGCGGTTCTCTAATGAAACAGGCGATGAAACGTCAGAACCCCGGTTTCAACGAGAGAGCGCACGGGTTCCGTGCCTTCAACGAACTCCTCCTCGAAGCGCAAAAGCGTGGGCTGCTAAAGCTGGAGCGCGACAAACAAGTCGGAGCTACATCGTCCACGCGACCGAGTAACCAGGCGTCTGCCGCGAAGCGGTTCCTCGCTATTAGTTCAATGTCTGCGATTGGTATCACATGCCACTGGAGTCTTGCCCCATCTGGGCTACGCGCTTTCAATCGTCGATCATCATTGCCGTCATTGTGTTAGCGCATCGCCGGCAATTCCGTCGCGGCCCTTTGATGCGAAACACCTGCAGCAAATGATTATTATGGGAGTGGTGGTGTTAAGCGTTCTCGTTTACTTGATCTTCGTTCGCTGACGAAAAGGCGCTGAGAGAACAAGTCAGGCTGCGACCGGCACCAAGTAATCGTCCGGGCCGTCCTCCTCCACGTTGACTTTGCGGATTGCAAGACGAGCCTTTCTCATCATGGGCGACAAATCTCCGAAAGCGAATCAGAAGCACAAGTCACAGCAACAGGCGAAAGCCAACAGCCGGCTAGCGCGGCTCAAAAGAAACAGCAACAGGCCTCAACCCCCAAGGCGGCGCCGAGAAAGAAGTAGAGACGCTTCCAGGCAGCAAGCTTGGTTCGTGGAGATTCCGCCCGGCTCAGCTGGGCGAGGGCGACTTGTCGGGATTGGATACGTTAGAAAATCACCACGAAGTAACGATTCAACGGTTTAACGATTGTCCCGCCCATTTACATCTGTGGCGGCCGTGTGCGACCGCCGTGTGTCCATCATAA
>CAWECA010000007.1:0-289228 GCA_963807435.1 uncultured Verrucomicrobiae bacterium | reverse complement strand
AAATTTGCAAAAACAAATTCTTGACCTTCAGGGACAACTCCACGAATTTCCACGACCCGCCGGCGGAGTCGACGTTTAGTCGTCAACTGCCGCGTGGGAGGCCGAAGGCCTTAGTCCAAATCCTTAACCGAACAAACTTGGCCAGGCATTCGAAACGAAGGGGGAGCAGCCGACGGTCGTCGGCCCGACGGCTTAAACGTAGCGACCGGCGCAGCCCAGCGAAAGCGCAGTTGAATGGGCGCGGAAATCACAGCAAGAAACCGCGACTCAACGCGCTCAAGCGCAAGCGCGTCAGGTCTTCCTCAGTTCGCCATAACAACAACGGCGCGCTCTCTGTGTCGGCACTCGGTGTATCCGGTGTGTACTCGACGATTGAAGTTCAAGCGCGAATTCGCGAACTGATCAAGCTGGCAAAAGAACAAGGCTATCTCACGTTCGACGATTTAAACGAGGCATTGCCTGAAGGAATTACCGACGCCGACGAACTGGATCTGATTCTCACGCGTCTCCGCCGCTTGGAGATCGACATCATTGAGGCTTCCGAGGTGGACCGCTATAGAGACGGCAAGAAAGATGTCGACGAGGAGGAAGAGGAGGAAGAAGGCAGAGCGACAACCAAAGTTGATGTTCTGGATGACCCGGTGCGGATGTATCTCAAGCAGATGGGGCAGGTGCCGCTGCTGACCCGCGATCAGGAGGTCGAAATCTCAAAACGCATCGAGGAAGCTGAAGCGATGGTGCAAAAGCATCTCACTCGCTTCGGTTTTGTGGCGCGCGGTCATCTCGACCTGGCCACAAAACTTGTCGAGGGTAGGGAACGGTTTGATCGCGTAATCCTCGATAAAAAAATCGAGAGCCGCGAAAGATACATGAAACATCTGCCGCGTTTGACCAAACAGGTGGAACAATTGAGCGCCTCCGTCACGCGGCAATTTTCCGAGCTAGAGCGCGACTTTTCGAGGAAGGCACCCAAGAAGCACAGGGCATTACAAAAAATGATGGCTGCCCTGCAAAGGGTTTACCCTCGCTTTTATCTGAAGCAGCGGGTCACCGAGGAGTTCGTGCATCTCGCCGACGAGGCGCACCACACGTCACTTTATCTTCAGACCGAGCTCGCCAAGAAGTTTCGTAGCAAAAAACGCCGGTTACAGCTTCAGAACAAAATCCACGAGCTGGAAACGAGCCTGTGGTTTTCGCTTTCCGATTACGCGGAGGAATACCGGACGCTCAAGAATTGGCTACGTCAGGCGTTTAAAGCCAAAACCGAAATGGTCGAGGCCAATCTGCGTCTCGTTATCTCCATCGCGAAGAAATATACCAATCGCGGTTTGTCGTTTCTAGACCTCATCCAGGAAGGAAACATGGGACTGATGAAGGCCGTGGAGAAGTTTGAGTATCGGCGCGGGTACAAGTTTTCGACTTACGCGACCTGGTGGATTCGACAGGCCATTACGCGTTCGATTGCGGACCAGGCGCGCACGATCCGAATCCCAGTCCACATGATCGAGACGATTAACAAACTCCTGCGTGTGCAAAAACAGCTGGTGCAGGAGTATGGCCGGGAACCGACGCCTGAGGAAGTGGCTGAAGAAGTGCTCTTGCCAGTCGACCGTGTGCGGGCGGTGCTGAAGATGGCACAACAGCCGATCTCGCTTCAGTCGCCGGTCGGCGAAAGCGAAGAAACCAACTTCGGCGATTTTATCGAAGACAGAGGGGCCGAAAATCCCAGCGACATGACCGCCATCGTTTTGCTGAAAGAAAAAATCAAAGATGTCTTGGAAACACTAACCGACCGGGAACGGCAAGTCCTCGAACAACGATTTGGCCTCGTGGACGGTTACAGCCGAACCTTGGAGGAGGTCGGACGTCAGTTCCAAGTTACTCGCGAGCGCATTCGGCAGATTGAGGCGAAGGCGCTGCGCAAAATGCGGCATCCCACGCGCATTCGACAGCTTGAAGGTTTCCTCGAGGCGCCGGGAATATGAGGATAATTTACGCTTGCGTTCGAGCGCAACTTCGAGGCCTGCAAATGGTTGAATCGGATGGACAACATGGAACCTCAAGATGACAAAGAGCTATGGGATGTTCTCGGCCGCTTTCCTGCGCCTGCGCTTTCGCCATTTTTCGCCCGGAATGTCCTGAGGAGAATCAGGCAGGAACCGACTCATATCGAGCGGGTGCGGAACTGGTTCAGCGCCAGGAGGCTCGTTGGAGCGTCAGCGATAGCAGCGCTCATAATTGGTTTTGCTCTTGTCACCCATCATCCAGGTTCGCAGACAACATCTTCGAGTGACTCAGATGTAGTGACTAAAATCGATCCACAGGATTATGACGTCGTGGCTGATCTGGATGCATTGATCGCCTGGGATGAAAATAGCGCGTGGGAAGAACAGCCAACGTTGTAAATTATTCGGCGTCGCGTTGGTTTTCGCTTTGTCTTGCGCTGCCGCACAAGCGCAGCCGCAACAACATCGTGCCCCCGTTGGCCGGCCACCGCCCATGTCAGTCCCGCATGGGCCGCCACCCAGCCAGGCGCATGGGCCACCGGCAGGCCAGACTGTAAGGGAACGGTGGCTCGCGATGCCACCCGATGCTCGGCAAAATTTCCGCCGCAACGCCGAGCGTTGGATGCAGATGAGTCCTGAGCAGCGCAATGTCATGCGTCAGCGCGAGACCATGCGTAGGCAGATAATTACCAGCGAGGCTGATGCGGCTGTTCGCAACTCTGGTCTTCACCTGACTCCGCAGGAACGCGCCCGATTTGAATCGCGCTACATTCAGGAACGCCGAAAAGTCGAACAAACACTCCGGCAGCAAATCGAAGCTGAGCGACAAAAGGAACTTCCGGCGCTGATCCAGCAGTTGAAGAAAGAGTTCCAGATTGATCAGCCAGTCAAAAGCCCTGCCGCGAAACCGGCAATGTCGCCAAAGTCGGAGAAATAGGACCGCGCTGCTTCAAATTCCGCGCCCGCTTCAGCGCGTTGAGGAAAGGATCAAGCTGGCTCGAAAGGATGTCCAGCCAGCTTGGTTCGGCCTTAGCCCCATGAAATTAGCGCCGGTAATAGTAGTTGGGATAATGGTGGCGGTAATGATGGCGCCCCCCTGACCAGTAATAAGGGCGATTGTAGTAGCCGCGATAGTACGGTCGGTAATAATACCGGTACGGATAATAGGAACGATATGGGTAATATCCGCCGTAATAGCCCGGAAATCCGAACCCGATGCTGAAGTAAACTTGAGCATCAGAACGCGGCGCTCCCGCGAACATAAAACCCCCAGCCACGAGTGCCATCAACAGAAGCTTCTTCATTGTTTTTCCTCCCCGATCATTAAACAGGAAGACCGGCGGAAAGTTGCCCTGTTTATTGGGTCAGCAAAGGCTCTGGATAACCTATGACGGAAACACTTTGCCTGAATTTTTGATAGTCAACATTCCGTAGCCGCAACGAATCCGCAGTTTTCGCTCTTCCTTTACCTGCGAAAGCGATTACGGGTCCTCCAGTTAACATCGGGCCGAGGTAAATCTGCACTTTGTCAATGAGCCGCTGGTCGAGCGCTTCACCGAGGACTTCGCCGCCACCCTCGATCAACACGCTGGTGATGCCGCGCTTACCGAGATCTTTCAGAACAGCCGCCAGGGATTTTCGTTTATAGATCAAAGTTCGCGCGGCAAATCTATCTGAGAACAACCGAGCCTGGCGTGACAATCGGGCTGAACGGGTCAAGACAACACGCCATGGCTGCCGCGCCCCACGCACGCCGCGGACCGTCAAGTGCGGATTATCAGCCCGGACCGTTTCTGCTCCGACGAGCACCGCGTCCACGCGTGCACGCAGCTGACGTGCGTCACGCCGAGCATCGCGTCCGGTGATCCATCGAGCCTCAGCCGCGGGACGCGTCAGCCGGCCGTCGAGAGACATCCCGCATTTTGCAATCACAAAAGGCCGTCCAGTCACAATCCATTTATTGAAAGCCTCGTTGAGCCGGGTGCACTCATCCGCCAGGACGCCTTCTCGCACTGTGATCCCTGCATTTCGCAATTCTATAATACCTCTGCCAGAATGGCGCGGATTCAGATCTGTCGCGCCGATCACTACGTTTTTGACTCGAGCGCCGATTATTGCGTCTGTGCACGGCGCGGTCCGTCCGGCCGTCGAACAGGGCTCGAGAGTTACGTAAAGTATTCCCCGCGGCGGGACTGGGACACCGAAATCGCGCAGACATTCAACCTCAGCATGCGAGTGTCCTGCCTCGCGATGGTGTCCTTTCGCCACTATTTGATCGTCAATGACCAGGACTGCTCCTACAGCGGGATTGGGACTCGTACGGCCGACTGCCTTTTTGGCTTCTTTCAATGCAGCCCACATGAACTTTGCGTCCCGGTCTGTCGTCATGGTTGCGAATAGATTAACGAACGGTTCATTCAAAAAAGCGCGTGCCTGGAGGGATTCGAACCCCCAACCTTCTGATCCGAAGTCAGAAGCTCTATCCAGTTGAGCTACAGGCACTGCAGTGCCTGTGATTTACGACCGAATAGTCCGCGACTCAACACAACGGAGAAAAATCTTTTAAAAGCTCAACGAAATGCCTCCGTAACCGGACAGGCGCGGTGCGGGTTCGATTCCGTTGGCAAATACGCGGTTGTAATATTTCGCATCGGTCAGATTGGAGATGCCACCAATCAAACGCAGATTTTTCGTGATGTACCAATCCGCCGCAAGATTGAAGACACTGTATGCAGGAATATGCGCTTTCGGGATTGCCGGGCTCCCAATATTCGTGTCCTGCCAGAATTGCTGTGACACGTAAACAGCGGTCAAAGCGATATCGAAACAGTGTTCCTTTTGAAACGAAATTCCGCCCTTCAAAAAGAAGTCCGGGGCGTATGCCGGCGTATTGCCGACAAGCGTTCTGTCCGTGCCGGGGACGAGCAGAGCGCTTTCCGTATATTCCGCATCGAGGAACTGAACATTGCTGAACGCGATCAACTTGTATGGGTGATAATCTCCCGGCAAGACACCAGGCACATGCGTGACTTTCCCACCGTCGACGACCGCTTTGCCAGGTTCGGGTTGCAGCTCGGGCACCGGCGGGTGTTGGAATGGGGCCAGAAAGTCGTAGGAAAGCTCGCCCTCCAGACCACGGTTACGCGTGCTGCCTGTGTTCAGAATGATGAAATCAGTGTTACTGATGTTTTGCGTCTCAGTTCTGTTATCGAATACCATCCAAAACAGGCCGACGTCATACCAAAAGCCTTTGAAGGGCGTACCGTGCACGCCTAATTCAAAGTCCAGAGAATGGAAGGGGTCCGGTATGTCTTCGCCGAATGCGATCGTGCGGCTGGTTCCGGCGATATCGAAAAACCGCGTCGGCCGCCAGCCTGAAGAAGCATTGAAATAAGTTTCGTTGCGGTTACCGAAATCGTTGCCCATCCCAAATCCCTACAGCGGCACCCAGTGATCGGCGCTAATGTTTGCGGGTCCGGTTGGAGGCACTGCCGCCAGCCAGGGCGCAAACGTTGAATCGACCTCGACGTCTTCGTGATCAAGGCGGAATGAACCGACCATGTGAAATTTTCCGATGCGGACAAGATCCTCAATAAAAAACGCCTGGTAGTTTGCGGTCCGCGATTGATCGAGAGGAATGATGTCGGAAGTGGTACCGCGTGACGCGTATAAATAATTCGAGCCACTATTGGCTTCGTTCAGCGTGTATCGCTGAAACGGCGCATCGCCATGATAAACGACGCCGCCAAACGTCAGAGCGCTGCCTTTAAAGATCGTTTCGTCGCCCCACAGTTTGCGGAAGCGAATGTCGGCTCCGCCGTTATTGAATTCCTCGTAACCGAACGTGGTGCTTGAAGGAAATGGATTCGGCGTTCCTGGCCTGAAGTTTGCCCCTGTGCGGGCGTCGATCTCTTGATGGGTAAACCACCCTTTGGCCTGCAAAAGCCAGCCGCTTCCGAAGTCACGTTCGTATCGGAGAATAGTCGTGTAACGATCAACCCAGTCATTATTGTATGGAGTGAACGAAAAGTTTGGATCATTTACCCACTGCTTATAGGTGATCCTTCCCTGATCACCACCGTCAAACCGACTGGAATAGAAATCGAGTGCCAACAATTGGTGTTCGTCCGGCCTGTAACCCAGGTAGAGATCAGTTTGCCACAGATTGTACTGGCTGTTATCGCGTTGCCCGTCTGCTCGCACGTACCCGGCATCAAGGCGAAACTCCAACGGACCCATAGCCTCCTGAATCACATTGTAAGTGGAATAATATCCGTAACCGCCACCAATCTGTTCGGTGTAGAAACTCCATGGCGACCCCGGCGCAGGATATTTGGTCACAAAGTTTACTACCGGCGCCGGCTCGGGTCCGTAAAGCAGACTGTTGCCGCCGCGGATGAATTGAATCTCGCTTATGCTTTGGGGAAGCGGCAGATAGTAAAGAGTAGGGAAACCAATCCAATCACTCATGAGTGGCAGGCCGTCCCGAAGTACAAGGGTGAACTCGGATTCCTGCGGATTACCGAGTCCACGGTAACTGAAGTTGAATTGTCCCGGCGTTTGCTGCTCCGTAATCTGGAACCCAGGCGCCTTGGCGAAAAGTTCCTGCTGGTTGTTATTTTCTACTGGCGGCTGTTGGTCCAGCTTAATGACTGTCGCTTTTTTCGTGACCGTGATTTCCGTGCCTGATACCTCTGGCATGATGTGCTGGCGCATTGCGCGCCAATTATCGTGAGGTGTCGGAGTTGCAACGGCCTCACCGGTGACGACGACCCCGCCTGCTTCTGCAGTTTGGGCCATGCTGGCTTGCCTTGCGCTGAGAAGCGGAATCAAGATCACGCAGAGAACGAGCGATCAATGGTTTTGGAGTGATCGTAAATGCGCTGAACAACGCCGGGTGTAGCTGGAATTTGTGAGCATGGCCGCTGAGATTACAAATCCGTAACGTCGGCGGTCAATGAAAATTTTGTAATTTCTGAGCGATTCCTTCTAACTCTAGCTCGATCCAAAGTCATTCGCATTCGAACCAGGGATTAGCGTTCCCCGAGCCGGGGTGGCCGACGGGACTCGAACCCGCAACAACCAGAACCACAATCTGGGGCTCTACCATTGAGCTACGGCCACCACAGTTTAAGCGAAACAGATTCTAAGATTCCAAGAGTCCTTTGCAAACAAAGGACTCGACTTCTTCCGCGCGCTCCACTAATTGTCAGCGCCAGTGGACCGGAAAGCTCTCCCCAGCCGGCTGGATATGGTGCCGCGGCGTCGTGTGATGCGACGCATCGTGGCTTGGCTCTTCGCAGCATTTGTCCTCGGTGGAACGATGCTCGCCGTCACGCCACAAGACGATCCGAGTGAAATTTTCCTCAAAGCCTATCTCTCCGCGCAACAGGGCGAAAAACTCGAGCGCCAAGACCGATTCAAAACTGCTCTGGCCAAATATCGATTCGCCGGCAGCCTGATCGAGGAACTGCGTAAATCGCACGCTCAGTGGCAGCCACCGGTGGTGGAATATCGCGGGCGCAAAATCAGTGAAGCGATTCTGAGACTTCAGGAGCGAATCACAAGGCAGACCCAGCTCAACGCAAGCGCCAAGCCGTTGCCGGACATTGCGCCCGCAGCGCCTGAGAGTGACGCCTGGTCTGAACCTGGCCCCGAAGCCTTGGGGCCCCAACCCATCGAGACCGTGAGTGAGGGGTCGCGGGATACGCCAGCCAAAGTCACTACAAAGAACTTGCGTGACAAGGTCGCTGAGCTGCAAGCGGCGCTCGATAAGACGCGCTGGGATCTGGAGACCGCGCGAAAAGAAAAGGACGTAGTCGACAGGCATTTAAAGGAAACAACGTCAAAGCTGGAGCGAGCGCAGAACGATCTCGATGACGCGAAGAAATCAGAACGCAATACGCGCGATCAAATCGCACAGCTTCAGGATTCAGTGAAAGCTCCGCAAGGGTTGGAAGGTAACCGTGACGAGGAACAGCAGCAGTTGCGTGCCGAAGTTGCACAATTAAAGGGAGCTGTTGCCGCAGCCGATCAGGCTCGTGTGACTTTGGAAAAGCAAAGAGACGATACTCAGTCAAAGTTCGCCGAGGCCAACAATCAGATCATTGCGCTCGAGCGTGAACGCGACGACGCGCTCTCCCAATCAAAATCGGCGACGGAATCAGAACAGCATTTTCAGTCGCTCGTCGCCGAGAAAAATGATCTGCAACAGAAACTTGCAACGGCGGAGGAAAAGGTAAGGAAACTCAGCGAGGCCGATCCGAAAACCACCAAAAAATTGGCCGAAATGGAACGCCAAATAGGGCAGCTTCAACAGCAGCTAACTGAAACCCAGAATAGAAATTATTATCTGGCAGCCCGAGCCGCGGAGCTTGATGTTGAGCTGGAACACGCAAGCACAGAACTTCAAGCCGCGAAGCTGGCTGGGGGAAACAGCGAGGAGTCATCTCAGCTTGCGAGAGAAAACGAACTGCTGCGAAACATCGTTGTTCGTGAACGCCAGGAAGAAGCGCGGCGCGATGAAGCGAGGAAGCTGGTGTTAGCCGAGTTGGACAGACTCAAAGTGCGATCCGACTTACTGAACAAAGAGATAGAATTCCTGGCCCAACCCATAACGAAGTTAACTACCGAAGAGCTCGCTTTGTTCCGACAACCCGTGGTCTCAATCTCCAACGAGAAGCCCGGTGTATTCAAAGCGAGTTTTGTTTTTGAAAAAAGGTCGACGGCAGGCCCTGACAAATCGAACGCGACGGCCACAGCCCCGCCCAAGGCTTTGCCGAACGAACTTCAGGAAGTTGCGCATGCCGCCCGGAAGAACGTTGAGCACGGCAAATTTCGAACCGCAGAAAAGCAGTATCAGACGATCCTGGCGGAAGACCCCAGGAACCTCGACGCGCTATCCAATCTTGGCGTCGTTTACTTTCGTACCGGCAAGATGCGATCTGCGGAATCAACGCTCAAGAAAGCCCTGGCCATTGCGCCCAGTGACGACTTTGTGCTCACCACGCTCGGCATCGTTCATTATCGGCAGTCCAGGTTCGACGATGCGTTAAAAGAACTAAGAAAAGCGATCGAGATCAATCCAAACAGTGCCACGGCCCACAATTACCTCGGTATCACAGCCAGCCAAAGAGGTCGACAGCAAGAGGCTGAAAAAGAGATGCTTCAGGCGATCACGAAGGATCCCAACTACGCCGACGCCCATTTTAATCTGGCGGTCATTCTCATTACAACGCAGCCTTCATCGAGGGAACTTGCCAAAGAACATTATGCCAGGGCGACTGCGCTCGGCACGCAGCCCAGTCCATCGCTGGAAAGACTGTTGCAGTGACCGGGACATCCGACGGCGGAACGGTTCGTCACGCGGTGTCGTATGCGCCCCGCTGAAGCGCGAAAAGCATGCAACGATTTCTCACGGCCAACTGGCGTTATCTGGCGATGCTCAATTACGTTGTCGATCCTCGCCTGCTTGCTCCGCTCGTTCCAGCCGGCACCGAAATCGATTTCGACAACGGTGAGACTTTCCTCAGCGTAGTCGGATTCTTATTCCTCGACACCCGTCTCCTGGGGCTTCCAATTCCGCTCCACCGCGATTTCGAAGAGGTGAATTTGCGTTTCTACGTGAGGAAAAAATCGGCGGACACGTGGCGGCGCGGCGTTGTTTTTATTCGTGAACTGGTCCCCCGTCGCGCAATTGCGCTCGTCGCGCGCATATTTTACGGCGAAAATTATGTTGCCGTCCCAATGAAACATGAAATCGAAGATCTCAACGGGAATGTGAAAGTGGAATACTCGTGGCGACGCGGCGGAAAATGGGAATCGCTCAAGATAAACGCGGCCGGCGAGCCGGAAGCGATCCCAGCAGGTTCCCATGCCGAATTCATAACCGAACATTACTGGGGTTACACCGCCCTGCGCAGCGGCTGTAGCGAATATCGCGTCGAACATTCACCCTGGAAAACTTGGAACGCGACCCAGTGCGAATTCGACGCGGACGTTGCCGCGCTTTACGGGGAACAATTCGTCGAAACGTTGAGTCAGCCGCATCGCTCCGCGTTCATTGCCGACGGCTCAGCAATCACCATCCAAAAGCGCGAAATATTGTAGGGCGTCTTGCCTGCCGCGCCGTAGCGTAGCGAAGGCGGGTCAGGCACAGACGCCCTACAATCATGCTTTCGAGAGCAGTTGTCTGAGCACAAACGGCAAAATCCCGCCGTGCCGATAATAATCAACCTCGATCGGCGTGTCGATCCGAAGCTTCACCGGCACTGATCGTTTCCCGTGCTTCTTGCCGTCTATCTCAAATGTTAACTGTTGTCCGGGTCTGATTGAGTCGGACAATCCGATGATCGAAAATTTCTCCGAGCCGTCGAGCCCGAGGGACTGTGCGGTTGTTCCGTCGGTAAATTGCAACGGCAATACACCCATGCCAACCAGGTTCGAACGATGAATTCGCTCAAAGCTTGCCGCGATGACCGCTTTCACACCTAACAAACGCGTACCTTTCGCTGCCCAATCGCGCGATGAACCCGTGCCGTATTCGTGACCGGCAAGAATGACCAACGGAGTCCTTGTTTCTGCATATTTCATCGCCGCATCGAAAATGCACATCTCCTCACCTTCGCCATTCTTTGAACCGCCAGTCCGGCTCGGACCGAAATATTTCGTCACGCCACCTTCCGTTCCGGGCACCATCAAATTTTTGATCCTCACGTTGGCGAACGTGCCGCGCGTCATTACCAGATCATTTCCACGGCGACTACCGTAGCTGTTAAAATCTTGCGGCTGGATTCCACGCGACATCAAATACCTTCCTGCGGGCGAACTCTCTTTGATTGCTCCCGCAGGCGAAATGTGATCGGTCGTCACCGTGTCGCCGAAAATGCCAAGGGCACGAGCGTCTCGGATTCCCTCGATACGGCCGGGCTCCATCGAAAAGTTCTCGAAGAATGGCGGGTCGTGAATGTAATCACTTTTCTCGTCCCATTGGTAAATGTCGCCCGTGCTTGACTGGATCTCGTTCCACTTCGGATTTTGCTCGGCGAAATCCTTATAAAATTTGCGAAACGTTTCGGGACCCAGCGCAGATTGCATTACGCCCCGGATCTCATTGAGACTTGGCCAGAGATCCCGCAGAAAGACCTCGTTACCCTGTTTGTCCTTCCCGATCGGTTCTCGCGAGAGATCGATGTGTACCCGGCCGGCGAGTGCGAATGCGACTACCAGCGGTGGCGACATTAGGAAATTCGCTTTGATATGCTGATGCACGCGTGCTTCGAAGTTTCTGTTTCCCGATAGGACCGAAGCCGCGACAAGATCGTATTTGTGGATCGTCTTCTCGATGTTCGGATGGAGCGGTCCCGAATTGCCGATGCAAGTCGTGCAACCGTAACCGACGAGATTGAATCCAAGCTGGTCGAGATAGGTTTGGAGTCCGGTCTTTTCCAAGTAATCGGAAACGACGCGCGACCCAGGTGCGAGCGACGTCTTCACGCCAGGATCGACATGCAAACCGCGTTCCACTGCTTTTTTCGCCAACAATCCGGCGGCAATCATCACGCTCGGGTTACTCGTGTTCGTGCAGCTCGTTATCGCGGCAATCAGGACGCTGCCGTGGCCAATATGAGTGCGTCCATGTAGGAACACCTGGTTGGATTCAGCTTCAATCTCTTTGCCCGGATCGGGCGTTGGTCGGTTTGCAACCATCTCGAGCACGTTAAGTGGTTCGCCCGGGGTGATCCCCTGATGTTCCTTGGTATCGGTAGAAAACATCGTGTCACTGCGCGGCGCGCTGCCATTCAATTCGACGACATGCTTTTCGCGAAGATCGACCTGTTTCTTTCCGTAGCCGCCGTCGTGCACCGGTTTCTCAAGAAGTTCGCGGAACTTTCTCCCAAGCTCTGGCAAATTAATCCTGTCCTGCGGCCTCTTCGGTCCGGCAACGCTCGGCTGCACGTCGGCAAGATCCAAATCGATATCAATGCTGTAATCGATTTCACCTTTTCGCGGCATGCCAAACATGTTCTGGGCGCGAAAATAATTTTCGAAAGCAAGGCATAGCTCCTCGCTGCGTCCCGTAGCCCGCAAATAATTCACTGACTCGTGGTCAACCGGGAAAAAACCCATCGTCGCACCGTACTCGGGCGACATGTTTCCGATGGTGGCGCGGTCAGGCACTGGCAGCGATGCGGCGCCCTGACCATAAAACTCAACAAATTTGCCAACGACTTTCTGCGCGCGCAGTAACTGCGTGATGTGCAAGACGAGATCGGTTGCTGTCACCCCTTCGCGCAATTGTCCGGTCATATGCACGCCCACGACTTCCGGCGTCAAAAAGTAGACCGGCTGCCCGAGCATCCCGGCTTCCGCCTCAATTCCTCCGACGCCCCAGCCAACCACGCCCAACCCATTGATCATCGTCGTGTGCGAATCCGTGCCGACCAGAGTGTCAGGGTAATAAAGTAGCGCGTTCGTCTCGGTTGTGCTCGCAACCGCGACGCATGTGCTACTCAGCACGCCCTTTGCCAGATACTCGAGATTGACCTGATGCACGATGCCGATGCCCGGCGGGATGAGCTGAAACGTTTTGAAGGCCTGCTGCCCCCACTTGAGAAACTGGTAACGCTCGCGGTTGCGCTTGAACTCCATGTCCAGATTGAGTTGCAACGCGCGTGGTGAACCGAAGAAATCGACCTGAACCGAGTGATCGACAACCAGATCGACGGGTACGAGCGGCTCGATGATTTTCGGGTCGCGTCCGAGCCGTTGCACGGCGCTGCGCATCGCAGCGAGATCGACAATCAGCGGAACTCCGGTGAAGTCCTGCAGAACAATGCGCGCAACGACGAATGGGATCTCCTCGTTCGCAGGTGATTTCGCGTTCCATTTCGCAAGCGCTTCAACATCTTTGCGCCGGACCTTTTTCCCATCGCAGTTGCGCAACACCGATTCGAGGACAATCCGGATACTTACTGGCAACCTGGAAATCTTCCCGACTCCTTGTTCTTCCAACTGCCGGCAGAGAATACATCCAGCCTTCGCGATTTTTGCCGGCGTCGAATTTTCTTAGCGTTTTAAATTCATCGTTCATGTAGTGGTTGTCATGTCGAGCGAAGTCGAGACATCTCTGGCTGATCTCTTCAGAAGATATCGAGAGACTCCTCGACTTCGCTCGACATGAAATAGGTTCATTTCAATTCCGCCAGTTTCGCTTTGATCTTGTCGAAATTCGGCAATTGGCGCGCGTCGTCATTGCTCTCGGCGTATTGAATGACGCCATGCTTATCGACGATAAATGCGGAGCGTTTCGGTACGCCGCTCATTCCGAGATTCATTTGCGGCAGGAACGAGTCGTACATCACGCCATATTCCTTTGCGACTTTGTGTTCGTAATCGCTCAGGAGCGGCACCGTGATCTTTTCCTTCTGTGCCCACGCTTCCTGCGCAAACGGATTGTCGCCGCTGATCCCGTAAACGGCGGCGTTCAAATCCGTGTAGGCGTTCAGGCCTCCGCTGACTTCGCACATCTCAGTTGTGCACGTGCCCGTGAACGCCATGGGAAAGAAAAGCAGCAATGTGTTCTTCTTTCCGAAATTGTCGCTCAGCGTGATTTGCTTCGGACCCTCAGCGGTTTTGGTCGACAACGTGAAATCTGGCGCTTTGGTTCCTACGGCAAGTGGCATAAGTGAATCCTCCGTTTGCGATTAGGTGCGAAAATTCAGTATAAGTTTAGCATTCAACGCGTCAAAGGGGATCGTGAAGCGTTGAAGCGGTCAGTCTAATTGTCATTCTGAGCGGAGCGAAGAATCTCTGATTATTTTCTGGTAGCGCTCCCCCGTAAACAGAGATGTTTCACTTTGCTCAAGAGGAAGCACTGCCGCTTCAACTTTTTAACCGTTCAACGCTTCAACCTTCACAATGGAACTCTTCTGGTGGCTTTTGACGATTGTGCTTTTCGCTGTCGGTTTAATCGGCACCATCGCGCCGGTTCTCCCAGGCACCACCATTATTCTCGCCGCTGCCATCATTCATCGGATTATGCTCGGCCCGGACAAGAGCATTGGCTGGCACACGATCATTGTATTGGTGCTGCTAACGCTCGCGACGTACGCGTTCGACGTTCTCGCTGGTTATTTCGGCGCGAAATATTTCGGCGCAACGAAATGGGGAACCTTTGGCGCCATTCTGGGGGCGCTAGTCGGATTGTTTTTCGGCCTGATCGGCCTGTTCGTTGGTCCGGTGATTGGCGCGGTCATCGGTGAAGTCATCGCGGGCAAACGCATGATTGACGCTGGCCGTGCGGGGTGGGGAAGTTTGCTCGGGAACGTCGGCGCCATGCTGGCCAAGCTGATCATCGCACTGGCAATGATCACGATTTTCCTCGTTAGCGTTCCGCCGCCGTTTTGAATCAGAAAAACGGGCATCGTTGCCCGGCGATCTAAAGCGGTGTCAAGCCACCGCACTCCAAAGCGCCTGCGGCGCAAAACCATTTCCTGCTTTCCTGATTCATGGTTTCGCGGGCTTCCAGATTTTTGTTTTTATGGTAATTTATGCGTCGATGGCAGATGATCGCTGGTGAATCCCGATTGACGGGATTTGCTGGAGGAAAGTCCGAACACCATACGGCAGCATGCCGCGTAAAATACGCGGGCGTCGCAGTTGAAAAATTGCGTCGACGGAAAGTGTCACAGAAAACACACCGCCGGTTCTTTGAGAAAAGCGCGGGTAAGGGTGAAAAGGCGAGGTAAGAGCTCACCGCTCGCGGAGCAATTCGCGAGGCACGAAAAACCCCATGCGGTGCAAGACAAAACAGAGGAAGGGCAGCCGGCCTGCTAAATCCTCGGGTATCGTCGCACCATGTCCCGCGGCTGCGGGACGCTCCGGAGAAATCCGGAAGAGATGAATGATCATCCCCAGCACTTTGCTAGCAAAGTGCTGGGACAGAATTCGGCTTATCGCCATCAAACTATGAAGGGCGCTTTCGGCAACGAAGGCGCCCTTCGCTTTTTCACGAGGGAAGAGAGATTGCTTCCCTAGGAGAGAGACAGTGCTTGCGTTGGAAAACGTGGGCATGACCCCGCTACGGTCCAGTCTTCCGAATAAAATACTTAGGACTTTGGGCACCTAGTTTCCGTAGAAGTCTGGTGAAACATTATGTCCGCGGACTACTAGCCTTCCGAACGGTGTGTCAGGGCTCCGGCCAATAATGTCTACCCCCGATCGCAAACCAAACATTACTATGAATACGCCTCTTGCGGCGGCACTCCGCTGTTCTCTGATATTCCTCGTTTCAGCCGTCGCCTACGCGGACAGTGCCCAGTGGAACCTGAATCCGACGTCGGCCGACTGGAATACAGCTGAGAACTGGACGCCAACGACTGTTCCCAATGGGCCAGCAGATATTGCGACATTCGCTTTTTCGAATATCACCAATGTCTCGATCTCGGCGGACACCGAGGTCAACGGCATCATCTTTACTCCGGCTGCTACCAACCCCTACACCATATACATGACTACTTGACGCTGATCCTTAGCGGCGCGGGCATCACGGATAATTCGGGAGTCACGCAGAACTTCGTTACTTATTATCCTGGATCAATCGTATTCGCCAACGGCGCCACGGCAGGGAGCAACCTCTCGATTCTCAACGGCAGCCAAACGGCCTTTTTGAATATCTCTACTGCTGGCAACGCGTTCATCCTCAATCTTTCCACCGCCGTCACCAGGTTTTGGGACAATTCCTCTGCGGGCAGCGCGACCATCTTCGGCTTTGATGACTCCGTTACGGCGTTCGTCGGCCACTCCACTGCGGGCAACGCGACCATTGGGGGGCTAGGCTTTATTGAGTTTTCTCAGTTTTCCAACGCGGGCAACGCGACTCTCGGTGGAGGTTCGTCTTCTTTTACGACTCGTCCGATGGCGGCACAGCGCAGATTGAGCTTACGCCAAACCCTGTTGTTCATTACAGCATCCTCGACATAAGCGCCCATAATACCACCGGCATCACGATCGGCTCGCTTGATGGTGGAGGAGAGGGCGTTTTTGTTTCCTTAGGCTCCAACAATCTGACCGTGGGCAGCAATATCCTTAGCACCACCTTTTCTGGCGTGATTGCTGATGGCGGCCTTGGCCCATTATTGATCAAGGTTGGCTCGGGGCCGGAGACCCAGACTGACGATAGCGATGTTATTCAGGACGCGTTCAAGGTTTATGAGTCCATTTCAAGCGGCAAATTCGCATTTCAGGACGGCGGCTTCGGCGGGTCGCTGACCAAGATCGGTACCGGAACGCTCATCCTCTCGGGAGCTAACACCTACACTGGCGACACCAATATCAACCGTGGCGTGTTGCAGATTGATGGCTCGATTACGAGTAACACGTTTATCAACCATCGCAGCACGCTTGCCGGGACGGGAACAATCAATGGCACTGTTACGAACACCATGGGGAAGATCAGCCCGGGAGGTGCGCTGGGCGAGCCGGGCGTGCTAACCGTCGGCAACAACTACACGCAGATGGCGAGGGCAGGGCTCGTGATCCGAATTGGAGGCGCGGGTGCCGGCCAAGGTAGTGTTCTGGATGTTCATGGAAATGCCAATCTAGACGGATCGCTCGAGCCTGTGCTTTTGAACGGTTTTGTTCCCAGCGTCGGTCAATCGTTCACCATTATGAATTACGCATCTTTCGCCGGCTTTTTTTCCTGTATTCAACACCAGGTCTTCGATCACGGTAGAAAACGGTGGGCGCTCACTTATTACCCGACCAGTGCCGTCCTTACCGCAGTAGAAAATTCGCGTCCGTGACCGCGATGTCTATTTCCTGCTCCCATAACAGGAATAGTAAGCTAAAAGGGTTCGCAATGACGGCCTCCGCTGATGGGGTCCGCTGTCGTTGACCCAGCCAGGGTGATCAAAAAACTGAGTTCAGTTTAAACGGACGAGAAAGGCGGGCGACGTTCTGGGAGTCATTCTGACTGCTACGACGGGAGTCTATTCTGAGTACAGTAGATTCAAGGAGATGAGCTCTCTAATACCGCCGGCCGATCCTCAGGCGACAGACGGCTCAAGATTCGACTTTTTCCGCAGCAGCGGCAAAACTTTTTCGACCAACGCGTCGGCGGTGATGCCGTGTTTTTTGCGCAGCGCCGGAATGTTGCCGTGCTCGATAAATTGGTCGGGCCAGCCGATGCGCACCACGGGCGTATTAATCATTTGTGAGTGCAGATGTTCCATTACCGCGCAGCCGAAACCGTTGAACAACACGTGATCTTCGATAGTGCACACGACTTCGACGCTGCGGGCGAAGAATTCGAGAGTGCCAGTGTCCATCGGCTTGATCCAGCGCGGGTTGATAAGAGCAACGGAAATTCCTTTTTCTTCAAGTTTGCGCGCGGCTTCTTCGGCAACTTCGAACATGTTGCCTAATCCAAAGATTGCTACGTCGCGGCCGTGTTGAACGACTTCCGCCTTACCGATCTCAAGAAGCTTTGGTTCTGGCTTGATTTGCGCGCCTGTTCCCGAACCTCGCGGGTAACGAACGGCGATTGGACCGGAATTGTAGTGCGCCATTGTCCAAAGCATATCGACAAATTCGTCTTCATCTTTCGGTTGCATGTGCACCCAGTTCGGAATGTGTCGCAAGTAACCGATGTCGAACAATCCGTGATGCGTCGGGCCATCGTCGCCGCTTAGTCCGGCCCGGTCCATGCAAAGCTTTACGTTCAGGTTCTGGATGGCGATATCGTGGATCGCCATGTCGTAAGCGCGCTGGAAAAATGTGGAGTAAATCGCCAGGAACGGTTGCAAGCCTTGTGTCGCCAGGCCGCACGCGAAAAGCGTGGCGTGTTCTTCCGCGATGCCGACGTCAAAATAGCGCCCGGGATGTGCCTTGGCGAAATGTGAAAGGCCAGTGCCGCTTGGCATCGCGGCCGTGATCGCGACGATTTTCTGATTCGTCTCCGCGAATTTAGCAAGCGTCTTGCCAATGATTTCCGAATAAGTGGGAGTCGGTGTCGGCGTGGTCTCGCCGCTCTCGATCTTGTATTTGCCGAGACCGTGGAATTTATCGGGTTGCTTAATGGCAGGCTCGTACCCTTTACCTTTCTTGGTGAGAATATGGAGCAGCACCGGCTCTTCCTGTGTCTTTAAAAACTCAAATGTCCGGATTAGCAGAGGAATGTCGTGTCCATCAATCGGACCGTAATAGCGCAAGCCGAGCTCCTCGAAGATAACACTCGGCACGAGTAACCCTTTGACGCTCTCTTCAACTTTGTGCGCGAGATGCACGCCGGTTTTTCCAAGAATCGCCTGGATGAAATCGCGCGCTTTATCGTGCAGATGCGCGTAAGTCGGATTCGTAACAATGCTGTTCAGATAATTTGCGATCGCGCCGACGTTTTTAGCGATCGACCACTCGTTGTCATTGAGGACGACGATAAACCGCTTCGTGTGCGCTTTGACGTTATTAAGCGCTTCGTAACTGATTCCGCAGGTAAAGGCGGCGTCGCCTGCAACGACCACGATGTTCTCGTTACCGCCCCTCAAGTCGCGACCGACCGCCATGCCGAGTCCCGCGGAGAGGGCAGTCCCGGCGTGGCCCGCGCCATAGCAATCGTGCTCGCTCTCGGTGCGCAACAGGAAGCCATTGAGCCCGCCGAATTGACGCATGGTGTTGAAACGATCCAGGCGCCCGGTAAACATTTTGTGGACGTAGCCCTGGTGACTGACGTCCATGACGAAGCGGTCCCGCGGCGTATCGAAGACGCGATGCAAAGCAATGGTCAGCTCCACAACGCCAAGGTTGGGCCCGAGGTGCCCGCCGGTTTGCGAGAGAACTTTGATCAGCTCATCGCGCACTTCGTGCGCAAGCTGCGGGAGGTCCTGTTCGCGCAGCGCCTTGATGTCGGCCGGTGAACGGATGTCCTCAAGCAAACGCTTTGGCGCTGTGGTCTCGGCCGTTTCGGAATTTCTAGAAGAGTTTGATTTCGTCATCGGTGCTTTCAGATTCGACTGCCGTTTTTTCGGGAGGACCCGTTTCTTGCGCCGGCTCGAATTCTTGTACTACGGCTTTCCCGGCGCTAGTGCGAGCAATGATTTCGATCTTTTGCTCCGCGGTGGCGAGCCGTTCCTGGCAAATCTTTACCAGATTCATTCCCTCCTCATAGCGCACGATCAGATCTTCGAGTGGCAATTTACCCGACTCCATCTGTTCGACAATTTTCTCGAGGCGATTCATCGCATCTTCAAAGTTAAGCTCCGCCTCGCGCGGCTTCGGTTTACTGCTCATGGGGAAAGCGGAAGAATTAAGCACAGCTTGGCTAGGATAAAAGGGGACTTCTCGCGGAGGCTCATCAAATGTAATCAGTGTCATTCCAGCGTCATTCCGAGCGAAGTCGAGGAACCCCGTGACGAAAACTTCCAGGTTATGCATCGGGATGTCTCGACTTCGCTCGACACGACGAGCCGCTCAGCGACGTGTAAATAAATACTCGCACCGCCGAAGACCTCGGCGAATGTTGCGGCTCCCGGAACGGCGGAAGATGCGCGTATTCCAATTCCTTCAGCGGTCTCACTCGAAGCAAATGGCTCAGATTTCCTCGTCATCCACCACATTTTACGCCATGTGGGACGCGGTTGCTCGATTCGCGCAAGAAATCCGACGAAGCAATTTCATGGCGGAAATGATCCGTCGCCGTGACGCATATGGCGCCGATGGAGCGATGGGTGCGCTTGATTGTGCTACGCTCTACGCTCTCACGCGTTGGCTCCGGCCGGAGGTGGTTGTGGAGTCGGGTGGGTTTGTTGGCATGTCCTCCGCCTTTATTTTGAAAGCGTTGGTCGACGAAAAGCTCGCGATGGCCAAACTCTACAGCGTCGAATTGAGCGAAGACTGCGAACAGGGTGCCTTAATTCCTGACGAATTGCGATCCGCCTCAGCCGGATTCGTTCCGCTCCGCGGCAGGATCGAAGATCTCCTGAAGCGGGAGCAACTTCCTCGGTCCATTGACATGTTCCTGCACGACAGCTCACACAGTTATCGCCATATGGTCTGGGAATTTCGACAGTTCTGGCCGCGCCTGCGCGACGGTGGACTACTGGTGTCGCACGACGTTCAGATGAACGCCGCGTTTCCCGAATTCATCACCAAGACCTACGCGCACGACAAAAAAACCGGCCGCCGCGATCCAGACCGCACCTCGCATCACGAATGGGGCCGCTGGGGCTACATCGGTTTCCTGATAAAAAAAGGCCTAGGCTGATCGTCATTAAAGCAGCCGTCTTCCTTTGGCAGACTCGCCGATTAATTTTGCCAGGCGAGCCATTCGCGTTTCTTCTTTCTTGGCGCTAACAATCCACCAGCCGATCATTTTTCGATACGAGGGCGGCTGTTTTTCAAAAAAATTGCAGGCTGCTCTGTTCTTCTTCAGCAACTTTGCGTAGGGCTGGCTCAACTCGGTGCTTCGTTGTTCGTAAGAATAGATGCCTGACTTATTCTCGATCCGTGCCACGAACACTTTTAACCCGATCGGTCGCATTTGTTTTTGCCTAACAAGCTCCCTGGCGCGTTTGATATTTGTCGCGCTCCAAATGCTTCCGCGCCGCCGGGGCGTGAACCGAACTTGGTAACTGATTTCGTCAACGCTCTTCCGAATTCCGTCGATCCAACCGAAGCAGAGCGCTTGATCCACTGACTCTGGCCATGTGATGCTCGGCTTTCCGGAATCCCTTTTGTAAAACCCAACCCAAAGCTCAGTCGCCCTCGGGTGATTCTTCTCGAGCCAGGTTTCGAAATCCGCGGGCGTTCGAAAAAATTTCGGTTTCAACCGATCTGCTTTTTATACGCTTCGGCGTCCTTCAATGCTTTGAGATCGTCCGCGTTGTCGATTTTGAGAATGAAAATCCAACCCTGGCCGTACGGTTCGCGGTTGATCAAGCCCGGGTCGGCTTCGAGCGCCTTATTTACGTCGACAACTGTGCCTTTCACCGGCGCGTAAATGTCACTTGCCGCTTTCACCGATTCGACAACAGCCGTCGCTTCTTTGGCGTTTACTTGTCGGTCGACTTTCGGCAGCTCGACATAAACGACGTCGGTTAATTCCGATTGAGCGTGATCGGTAATGCCGACGCGGATGTTGTCGCCTTCGCGTTTAATCCATTCGTGGCTCTCGGTATAGAGCAAGTCCTCTGGGATGATCATGATGCTGGTTTTCTGTAGAGCGGTTTCTTTTCCACGGTGGCAGCAAACTTTTGTCCGCGAATTTCGATTTCGATCTCTGCGCCGATCTTCGCGTGCGCCGACGACACATACGCCATGCCAATGCCCCAGTTCAAGCTCGGAGAAAGCGTGCCACTAGTCACTTCACCTATGCGCTCGCCGTCACGGAATACTGTGTAGTGTGGCCGGGGCGGCGGACCTTTCTCTTTCATTCGAAACGGCACCAGTTTTTCTCGGGGACCGGTATCCTTTGTGTTTAGCAAGACGTCGCGCCCGATGAAGTGCGGTTTTGTCAGATCGACGAAGAATCCGAGTCCTGCCTCGATCGGATTTCTTTCCGCTGACAGATCGGAGCCGTTGAGGGGATAGCACATTTCCAGGCGCAGTGTATCGCGCGCGCCGAGGCCGCACGGCTTAATTCCCAGTGGCTCTCCTTTTTCGAGGACGGCGTTCCAAAACTTCACCGCATCCGTTGCACGAAAGAAAACTTCAATGCCATCCTCGCCGGTGTAACCGGTCCGGGCGACGGACACAGTCGCCCCGTTGAATGGCAAATCGGCGATCGCGTTTCGCGACGGAAGATCGGCATTTGCCCCAAAGAGAGCGTGGAATAACTCTGCGATGCGCGGACCTTGAATGGCCACTCCACCAAAGTCCCCGCTGCGATTTATGAGCTTACAAGGAGCGGCGGTCTCTAGTCCGCCGCTGGGGCGCTCTGGAGAGCGCCCCTCCTTCAGATGATTTTGCAGCCATGAAAAATCTTCATCCGCGCGAGCCGCGTTCACAACGAGGAGGTACTTCTGCTCGCCGATACGATAGACGATCAGATCATCAATGATTCCGCTGCGCTCGTTCAGTAAAAATGTGTATTGCCCGACGCCGACATCGAGCTTGTCGACGTTGTTTGTGAGCATGGTATTGAGCCATTCGCGCGCGCCGGCTCCATCGGCGATCAACTGGCCCATGTGCGAAATATCGAAAATACCGACATCGTTTCGCACCGCCTGATGTTCCTGCACGATGCTGGTGTATTGGACCGGCATCAGCCACCCGGCGAATGGAACCATCTTCGCCCCGAGCCGAACGTGCTCGTCGTAAAGCGGCGTTTTTTTTGGTGCGATTTCGGTCACGCGCCAAGCTAAGCGGCGCTATGATCATGTGCAAAGGTGGATCGGCTTCTCCGAAG
Source organism: uncultured Verrucomicrobiae bacterium (assembly GCA_963807435.1). Taxonomy (GTDB): domain Bacteria; phylum Verrucomicrobiota; class Verrucomicrobiia; order Chthoniobacterales; family UBA10450; genus Udaeobacter. Next base: position 266,821 of record CAWECA010000007.1, on the reverse strand, counting down.
ACGATGAAATCATCGCGTTGAGGGCAACGCGATCCACCTTGCACGCGAACTGCGCGACATTACCGTGCGCGAGCAATGACCTTTCTGGACAAACTCGAACGTCGCTTTGGTTTTTTGGGAATTCCAGGGTTGCCAAGAATTTTGGTCGGTTTCGCGGCGCTAGTGTTCGCGTTGGGCTTGTTGTTCCCGGGATTCACGTCGATGCTCGAGCTCAACCCGGCGCGTATTCGTGAGGGAGAGCTCTGGCGACTTGTCACTTACATTTTCATTCCGCGCGGTGTTGGGACGCCCGGAACGATGCAACCGCTGTGGGTCGTGCTCGCGCTCTGGTTTCTCTGGTTCATAGGCGAAGGTCTCGAACGAGCCTGGGGCGCGTTCCGGTTAACGCTTTATTTCTTCCTTGGAATGATTGGCACCACCGTCGCTGCGTTCTTTTTCGGCAGCAGTTCTTCCAATGGCATGCTCATCGCGTCGTTGTTCTTCGCGTTCGCGCGATTTTATCCCGACCAAGTCATCTACATCCTTTTTATTCTGCCAGTCAAAATCAAATGGCTGGCGTGGATTTTCGCGGCGTTCCTGCTGTTCGGATTTGTCCTGGGACCGAATTCGTATCGCGCCGCGCTAATCGCCGCATTCGCCAACTATTTCATCTTCTTCGGGCCGGAAATCATTCATCAAGCGCGGCATCGCCAGGACGTTTCAACGCGACGCAAACGTTTCGAAGCGGATTCGCGCAGCTCAACTGAGACATTGCATCGCTGCGCGGTTTGTGGCGCCACGGAACTGAGCGATCCGAATCTGGATTTCCGTGTCGCGCGCGACGGGGAAGAATATTGCATGGCGCATCTGCCCAAAGCGACCGGCGCTGCTGCAGATGAGCGGCAACCCGGTTAGCGGACGCATCTCAAGGAGCGACGGCTTGGGCAGCCGTCGGTTCTAAACTTGACGGTTGGGAAGCCGTCATTCCTTGACGCGCCACCCTTGACCACCTCCTCTTGCGCCCGAGACTAGTGCGATGACTGACAAGAATACTGAGCTTATTCCCGAGGAAGGCTGGCATTGTTTGCACCTTTTTTATCGGATCGAATACGGCCAATGGCAGTTGCTTAGCCGCGAAGAAAAAAATGCGGCGAAAACAGATCTGTCGTCGCTGGTTCAGGAAGTACGCGCGATGGGTTCGACGCAGTTGCTCACGCTCGGGGTAGTGACGCCAAAGGGGGACATCGGGTTTATGTTGATTACGCCGGATTTGCACACGGCAAATAGAATCGAGAAAAGACTGTCCATTTCGTTAGGCCCGGATGTGCTTACACCAGTTTACAGTTATCTCTCGCTCACTGAGGAAAGCGAATACATCACGACTGAGGAGGAATACACACAGTCACTCGATGCGAGTGTCCGCAATGATCCGGGAAAGCTCAGCGAAGCGCTGACGACATTTCGAGACCGGATAAAGCATTATCGGCAAGAGCGGGTTTACCCTACGCTCCCCGATTGGCCGGTGGTTTGTTTTTATAACATGAGCAAGCGCCGCGGCGAACAACGCAACTGGTACGCGCTGCCGTACGACGAGCGTCGCAAGCTAATGAAAGGCCACGCCACTGTCGGGCGGGAGTTCGCGGGCAAAGTGAAACAGCTGATTACCGGGTCCACAGGTCTCGACGATGCAGAATGGGGCGTGACGCTCTTCGCGCGCGACACGTTTCAGATCAAAGCCATCGTTTACAAAATGCGGTTCGATCCAGTTAGCGCCGAATACGCCGACTTCGGCGAATTTTACATCGGCATCCAATTGCCGCTCGACGAGTTATTCCGGCGTTTGCAGCTGTGACGGGCATTCAATTTGTCATGTTGAGCGGAGCGAAACATCTCTGATTACAACCTAGCGTGACCAAACAAATAATCAGAGATTCTTCGCTTCGCTCAGAATGACAGACTTAATTAATGTGCGCCCGAAGCTGTCAGCTTCTCCTACGGCACGTTTGCGATTACAATGTCGAGCCCTCTGGATGGGTGACAGAGCGGTTGATTGTGCACGCCTGGAAAGCGTGTGTGCCGAAAGGCACCGGGGGTTCGAATCCCCCCCCATCCGTCCTGCTTCGCGCTCGCGCTTCGCAGGACTTAGCGGTCGTTTGCTTGTATTACGTGTATCTAATTGAAAGTCTTTCTGCAGAAGGTCAGCGTTACGTTGGGATGACCGACGATCTGAAACAGCGTCTTCAAAAACACAACACAGGAGAATCTTCCCATACTTCAAAATCGAAGCCTTGGAAGCTGATTACCTACGTTGCGTTTACTGAGCGGGCAAAAGCGGAAGCCTTTGAGCGCTATCTCAAATCTGGGTCGGGTCACGCATTTGCCCGGAAGCGCCTCTGGTGAACGGTGAAGCGAAGATGGTCCTTCCCTGATCGCTACTGCTTCTCGACCACCTGCAGCTCCTGTCGCAATTTCACCATGGCGCCGTCCGGCAGCAAACCGCGAAAGTTTACGCCGGGGTAAATCATGCAGTCGCGGCCGATAACCGAGCCGGGGTTGATCACGGAATTGCAGCCGATCTCTGTTCTGTCGCCGACGATCGCGCCGAATTTTCTGAGACCAGTTGGAATGTTGCCGTCGGGCGTGAGCACCGCGATCTCGCCATGATCAAGTTTTACGTTTGAGAGAATGACGCCCGCGCCCAGATGCGCGTGGTGACCGATGATGGAATCGCCTACGTAGTTGAAATGTGGCACCTGCGCTTCGTCGAAAAGAATGCAGTTCTTGAATTCGCAAGAATTGCCCATCACGACGCCATTGCCGGCGATGACGTTATCGCGTACGTAACAGCCGCTGCGGATCTTGCAATTCTCACCGATCCACGCCGGGCCTTTCAGCACCGCGCCCTGTTCAACGACCGTTCCTTTGCCAACGAACACGCGATCGCTGATGAATGGCTTGCCCAGAAGCTCGCCTAACACGGCCGGCTTCAGCCGAAATTGCAAATAGCTCGCGATTTGTTTAAGCGCGTCCCAGACGTAATTCTGGTTTTCAAACAACTTCTGATGAGCCGTGTGTTCGAGGTCGAGAAAATCAGCTGGGGCAAACATTTTAGATCAGAGTTTGCCCAGCGTCACGATTTCGCCGGTCGGTTGCTGGAACCATTCAGGTAACTCGATCCCTGAGTCCACGATGCTATCGTAGCAATTTTGCGTGATCATGCCCTTCCGAGTGCTTTCGCCAAAGACTGCGTAATTTTTCTCCGTCACAAACAGCCGGTGTTCGGGTAATTTGGGCACGTCGTCCTTGAGGTCATCCATCGCCTTCGCGCTGGGAATGTGATCGGGGAAATGCTTGAACAGATGTCGAAGGACCTTGGCGCGCAAAATCTGATGGATCCATATTTGGGACCAAGTTTTTCTTTCGAGGTAAATATCGCCGAAGAGATTTTTCACCTTGTGAGGGTGCAGCGTGAATCTGGGCATGCTCAGCGTCGCCCGGCATCTGCAGAATAGCAGGCCATCGATTCCCGGCGAACGCATGGCGTGAGAAATGAGGGTGGCGACTTTGTCTGTAGGGAGGTCAATCGGGTATTTGTCGTCGACGCACCAGTAAATCCACTCTTCGTCATCAATGTCCGCAAGCAAATGCAAGATCGTTCCCTTAATGTCCTCTGGGGTTGGATGGTATTTGACTCGATCGGTGTCGGTTCCCTGAAATTCCTGGTATGGAACATGAAAAACGAAAGGGTGATCCGGCCACAGTTGCTCGTATTTAAGAATCGTGTGTCGCGTGATCGCTCGAAAGCGGTCACACGTCAGCACAATTGCTTTTATCTTATCCGGCGAACTCATAACCGAAACGCTCAATATCCACTTTGAACTTCACTGCAACGATATCCCTGGTCCGCGGAGTGTAGTATTCCGTGTAATGGCGCTCCCTGGGATTCGCTCGCCGGTGCGGCAACTTCTCCTGCAAGCCCAGCTTCTGCGCCGCAAAAGCCCAGTCTTCGTCGAGCCTCTCAAATCTTCCGATAAAATCGGCCAGCAGTTTTCCGTTCGGATCAACGAACCAGTCCAACTGGTACCGGTGCGGAGAAGAGTGGACGCAAGTGGCGCTGCTGTAATCGATCCAATCGACAAATTGTTCGAAGCTCATCTCATTCCTGAGTTGTAGCGCTTCTGTGCGCTCATACAGCGATACAATCCGGTCCCACGGATTTCGAACAAAGCCGAACTTGAAGTAGGTCTCAAATTGCCGGTCCCCAGTTTTTTGTCGGCGCTCTTCCGGCAGCAGCAGATAAAGCGCGGCCAATATCCGGTTCTTTCTTCCGCCGTAGTGGGTCCACGATGTTTCCATCAGTGTTTTGATCTGCCACAAATTCAAGTGGGGCTTCCAGGCTTTACCGAGAATCGCCCTGACGCTCGTTGAGCCAGTCTTCGGTACCTCGACAAAGATGCATTTATGTTTATGCGAGATCACCGCTTTGGGTTGAGTATCGGAGTAATGGAGTAATGGGTCGGCCGGGACTCGAACCCGGAACCAACGCCTTAAAAGGGCGCTGCTCTACCGATTGAGCTACCGACCCCTGCGGGAATGGTTCTCTAAAGTACATCGCAGCCAATGGCAACATTGTAGGGCGGGCGCTCCGCCTGCCAATCGTAAGTTAGGCAAGCGATGCGCTTGCCCTACCGCCGCAAAGTCGCGAGCAAATCGCGCAGCGAATTTTTTGGCCGATCTAACTGAAACACCGACATACCAGCCGCGGCGGCTGCTTCCCAGTCGCGTCCTGGATCATCACCAACGTGAAGGACCTCGTCTGCCTTTAATTTCATGACCTTCAGTGCGCGCCGGAAAATTTCAGGATCGGGTTTGTCTGCCCCGAGTTCACTGGAGATAAATACGTTGGCAAAATATTTCGAGATTCCAAGATTCTGAAGAATGAATCGCAAACGGCCGTCAAAGTTTGAAATGACGGCAAGTCGAAAGTGTGGCGCCAACTCCTCGAGTACGCCGGGCACTTCCGGGTAAAGCTCCCAGACCCCTGGTTCGGCGAAATGTTCGTAAGCAACTTCGAAGAAATTATCGCGATCGATTTCGCTCACTGAAGGCGCGACTTGATCGAACACGTGATCAACGAGCTCGCGCCACCAGCCTTTGTCGTCATTCTCGCGTGGAACATCGATTGGTGGACGTCGCGGCATTTGTTGCCAGGCTACGTGAAATGCGCGCTCCAGTTTCTGCGCATCCAGATTTAATCCAACTTCGCGTCCGATGAGCGCGTAATGATCGCCCACGGTTTTCGTCAGGTGAAAGAGCGTCCCTGCGGCGTCGAAAAAGATGGCTGTGATTAATTTGGCTTTGTTTTGAGTGGACATGAATGTGCTGATTCGACGGAAGATTGTTTCGCTGCTGATTGCAACATTTGCTGAGATGTCGCAATGCCTCGCCAATTTTGGATTGCAAAATTGCTCGATGCGCGTTGCATGATGCCGGCGATGAATGTTGTGGATGACGGCTCGGTCTGCCCCAGATGGACGCAATCAAAAGGCGAGGAACTGGCGAACAGTATTAGCCATGGGATCGGCCTCGTCGGAGCGATTATCGGCGCGCCGATATTGCTGTTGGCCGCATTCCGCCATGGCAGTGTTTCCTTTCTTATTGGCACGATTGTCTTCGTTGCAACCATGGTGCTGTTGTATCTGGGATCGATGCTTTACCACGCCTGGCCTCACACGCGGGCCAAGTCGCTTCTGCAAATGCTCGATCACTCGGCGATTTTTTGGTTAATCGCCGGAACATACACGCCCTTTGCGTTGGGGCCGCTTCGCGGAGCTTTGGGTTGGACGCTGCTGGGAATTATCTGGACACTGGCCGCCTTGGGCGCGCTCGTGAAAGTGATACGCGGTCCCGACCGCCACCGAAAATTCGCGATGGCGCTTTATCTGGGAATGGGTTGGCTTGCTGTTGGTTTCCTTCGCCCGCTTGCGCTAGCGGTCCCACTCCCGGTGGTGCTCTGGCTGGTAGCTGGTGGAATTGCTTACACCGCAGGCGTTTTATTTTTCGTGAACGAGCGTTTGCGCTACGGGCACTTTGTCTGGCACCTGTTCGTCCTTACGGGCACGAGCTGTCACTTTGCAGCGGTGCTCGTTTGTGCGGTTTAATCATCCGCAGAGAGATTGCGTGGCGAAATCGCTGCGCGTGCAGTTGGACAAGCTTGCCCGCGCGGCGGATTAATTAGGGTGCTGCCGATCGAACACAATGATCCGATCAACGCGAAAATTCTCGCCGTTTCGGAAGACAAGATTGAAGGATTTGTTCGCGAACCGTTTGAGGACATCGCGAATCGCTCAGGCGTGAGCGTCGAGGTAGTAATGGCGCGCATCGCTGGCATGTTGCGCGCGGGGACCATTCGCCGTGTCCGTCAGACGTTGCTTGCGACGAACCTGGCTGAGAGCGCACTGGTGGCGTGGAAAGTTCCCGAAGATAAGATCGATGCGGCGTTCGACTGGATGTTTCAGCGCGATCCGTTCTCCGGTCATGTAGTGTTGCGCTCCACCGACACTGTTAGCGCTGGATCGGATTACAAGCTTTGGACGACTTTAAAAGTTCCTCAGGGATTTTCGCTGGAAGCGCATTGCGAATTGCTGACAAAAAAAGTCGGCGCGGAGCGTTTTCGTCTGATGCCGGCGAAAGGAATCTTTACTCTCGGGGTTGGGCACGTTCGGCGGAAAACGATTGAGCCGGGAAGTAAAGCGGATCAGCCGGCAAAAATGATTCCCGTGCAGATGGTCGAATTGAGCGAGCACGAGTGGAATGTTCTGGTTGCGCTCAAGCGCGAATTCACTCCGGAGGAAATCACGACGTCGCCCTGGGTTGCGCGGGCAAACGAAGCCGGCGTATCGGTAGAGGAATTCTGTCGCGTAGCCGAAAATTTGAATGCACGAAGAATTGTCGGCCGTTTTTCAACGTTTCTGGAACACGTAAAGCCCTCGGCCGGCGGTGTGCGCGTCACGCGATTCAACGCGCTATTTCACTGGGCCGTGCCGCCGGGCCGCGAAATTGAAACCGGCGGCGAGGTCGGTCGTCATCACATTTTAACGCACTGCTACTGGCGCGAAGCCGGCCCGGAATTCAGAAACGTCAACATCATGGCTGTGGCGCACGGCACGGATAAACGGTTGCTCCTCGATCATAAGGCGGCCATTGATGAGCACCTGCGCGCGAGTGATATACCGGTTTCTTATACAAACGTCTTCTGGGGCGGGCGCAGCGAGATCAAACCGTCGGAAATCTCGCCCCGCGTTTATCGCGAGTGGTGGTCCGAGCAGGGGACGACTTAACAGCTTCAATTCCGCTCGAGAACCTTTCGCGATACGTGAGATCAAGATGCCGTAGAAGCGCGACGGCAAAATTCTGACGATCAACTTGCCGGCTTAACGCCATTGCGAGAGATATCGCCCTTTCTTGAAGCTCCGCGGGAAAATCGTTGCGGCTTTGGCTCACGTTGATTCCGATGCCGATCACAGCCAGATGCGGCGCGTTCTCTTGCGCGCGCATTTCCACCAGCACACCGGCTACTTTGCGTTCACAAAGCTGAACGTCATTGGGAAATTTGATTGCGGTCTCGAGGCCGAACTCGAAGCGAATCACATCCGAGATGGCTTCGATCGCCCAAATCGTCAGCCGTCCCGAATCGCGGAGCGGGATCTCGGGTCGTAACAGGAATGAAAACCAAAGACCTTTTCCCTTCGTTGATTCCCAGCGGTTCCCACGCTGACCGCGTGCAGTGGTTTGATGTTCGGCGAAAAGAACCAAACCCTCGCTTCCAAGCGGGACGTGCGTCGATGAGAACTGCAAAATAGCATCGTTGGTAGACCCACTCTGTTTAATCACGATGATCTCCCGGCCAATTAGGATTGCGCCGCTGAGTTCGGCTTTGAGTTGATCAGCGATCAGCCAATCCAACTTCTCAGCCGTGGCCATGAGTCATTTCCAGCCCCAGATCAATCGCAGGTGCGGCGTTGGTTAGAGCGCCGATGGAAATGTAATCAACGCCCGTGGCTGCGATCCGCCTGACGTTTTTCAGCGTGACGCCGCCGCTGGCTTCGAACTTTATGTGATTCCTCCTCAGTGCCAGAGCTTCCCGAATTTGAGCGGGCACCATGTTATCCAGCAGGATAACGTCCACGCCGTCGATGTCGACAAAAGCACGCACTTGCTCCAAATCGTCAGCCTCCACTTCGATGCGGATGTTCGGCCGTTCCTTGCGAAGGCGGCGAATTTGATCGGCAAATCCCGAAAGCCCTCCAAGGGCCGCAAGATGATTGTCCTTTACGAGAACCATGTCGTACAGGCCAGAGCGGTGATTGATGCCACCACCAGCGACTACAGCGGCCTTTTCCAATGCGCGCAGCCCAGGAGTCGTTTTGCGCGTGTCCAGTATTTTGGCTGGATGATTTCCAACGGCGTCAACAAATTGGCGGGTGAGCGTTGCGATGCCGCAGAGGCGTTGCAGAAAATTTAGCGCAACGCGCTCTGCTTTGAGAATCGAACCCGCACAGCCGCGAAGTTCGATGACTACGTCGCCGGCAACTATGGCATCGCCATCCGGGTGAACGATCTGGAGATCAGTCGCAGAATCGACCTTCCTAAAAACCTCTGCGGCGGTCCCAGTCCCTGCAATGATCGCTGGTTCGCGGGCAATGATGCGTCCGGTAGCGTGCAGCGCCTCGGGTACGAAAAACTCGGTCGTGATGTCGCCGTTGCCGATGTCTTCCTTTAACGCAGCAGCAATTGGGTCGTAATCGTCAGGCGTCATGGAGGAGCAGAAGCTGGATGATACGTGCGAAATGGAAGGCCGTCTATCATACACGCAAGCAGCCGACGTTTTCTAAGCTTTGGGAACATCGCAACGAGCCGGCTGGGACCTGAAGTCGGCGATGTCCCCAGCCGGTTGCGTGCAAAAAAAGATTCGGGCGTCGCACGCTAAGGAGAAACAACTTCCAGAAGAACTCGTGCAACCGCCCGAATCGCCTTAACCTGTTACATTCGACAACGTACAGCAGCGCGCGTTCGAAGTTTTTTACCAAAAATTCGTATCTGGCCATATCACCCATGCGCCGAAGCCAATACGCGCTGACAACGGGGCTTGGTCCAAGACCCGAACACAGAAACCTGGTCTCGCTCTTACAGAAGATTTGTCTGCACGAGGTTCGCAGCTTGGGCTGCTTCTTTGCGCACCTCCTGCAGAAGCGACTTAAACTCGCATTTTTCCAGGGCCGCTATCAGGGCCGGATAGTCGGGCTCGATTCGCAGTTCATCGATGGCTACGGGCAATTCCATCCCGCAGTCCAGATCGACCATTTTTCGATTTTGCAATATCTGTTCGCGAGCGTTGGCCAGTTTCTCCCGGGAGCGCACGGTTTTCACCTTGTCCACGTTGTTCAGTAAGCCTTCCAGACCACCGAATTCGCGAATCAATGCGGCGGCACTCTTACGGCCTAGTCCAATTCCCGGGATGTTATCGACAGAATCGCCAGCCAACGCCAGCACGTCACCAATCAGCCCGGGCGGAACGTCCCATTTCGCGGTAACCTGGTCTTCACCCAACAACGCGAATGCGTCCTTGGGCGATGCCAGATCTGCTTTCGCTGTCGTATAGACTTTCACGCAAGGGCCCACGAGTTGAAACAAATCTTTGTCGTTGGTTGCGAGAACGACTTCCATCCCAGGCCGTTTGCAAGCAGCAATAGCGTAGCAACCCATCAGATCATCAGCCTCGGTATCCGGAAGCGAAATGTTTCGGAAGCCCAGCAAAGGGGTGAGCTTTTGAATAAACTCAAGCTGCGGGATCATCGGTTTAGGCATTTCCTTTCGCGTTTCTTTGTAGGCAGGTTGCAGCTCCACCCGCCTCTGCGGCACGCCTTCGTCCCAGATCACTGCGCCCAGGTCAGGTTGCAAATGCTTCACCATTAGCCGCAGCGTTTTGGTGAACCCAAAGATAGCGTTGGTCGGTTCGCCCCGTGAATTCGACAGATTCGGGATGGCAAAAAACGACCGGTAAACGTAGTAATGACCGTCAATAAGCAGCAGTTTCATTACAAAGGCTGATGCTGGATTCTGAATGCATGATGCCGGATGATCAAGGGATGACCGAAGAATGGATAGTGCGCGTGGAGGGCAGGGAATACGGTCCGGCCGACATCGAGACTCTGCGCGAGTGGAAAGCAGACGGGCGCTTGCTCCCGGCCAATGAAGCGCGCCGAGTCAACGTCGATCTCTGGACAACAGCAGCAGAAATCCCGGGGCTCTTTGATATAACGGCGCTTGCCCCGGCTATCCCCCGGCAATTGACACAACCGCCGCGGCAAATTTCGCATCGCAGTTTTACTCAGATTCTGGCGCGCACATTTCAGATTTACCGGACAGGGTTTTTGCAATTCGTTGGCCTCACACTGCTGATCTTATTGCCGTCGATATGCAGCCAATTAACTACTGCGTTCGTGCAACCGCCGCATGGCTCGAGTATCGATCTCCCCTCGGTCCTTGCCGCGGGTTTCGCCTTTTTCATGTTCATCCTCTCGATTGTGATGTGGCCGGTGTACATCGCTGGAATTCAAATTCTCACCGCGGAAATTGCGCGGGGAAACCGGCCCGGCTTGGTCGTCGTGCTCAATCAAGCGGTCAAGTTTTGGCCGCGCATCGCTGCCTTGTGCATCTTTGTTTACGGCGTGTTTTTCCTGCTCACGATCTTCGGATTGTTGATCGCGGCGATGGTTCTTGCCGGGGGATCTTCAATCTTGTTGCCCCTTGTCGCGATGGGTTTGCTCATCTTGCAGGTTTGGATGTTCGGCCGTTTTTTCGCGAACGTTCTGTTCTGGCAGCAGTTTGCCGTCCTTGAGAACGCCGGATTTATCGACTCATTGCGCGAGAGCCGGGACCTTGCGCGTAGCGGACGGGATCTTCCCTGGTTTCAACGTCCATTGTGGCGGGGTGCGTTCATCGCGTCGATTTGGTTCGCCTTCGTGCTGGCGATGACTCTGGGCGCACAATGGGGAATGCTGCAGCACTATTTCAATCAATTGCTGACCACACAGGACCCGCAGGCACTTCTGCAACAAATGACTGAAGCGCAGAAAGGCGCCGGATTTGATGTTACTGCTTTTGCCCTGGGCGTGGTCCAAAAAATTCTCCAGCCATTGCTGGGTATCGCGTTTGTGGTCGTTTATCTCGACAGCAAACTTCAAATACCTTCACATATGGAACCAGTTGTAACCGCTCGTGAAGGCGACACGATCCGTTAGAAACCCAGAGATCGTGATCGTAATTACGGTCGCGCCGATGGCTCCGAGCGTAAGATGAGGAGCGCGCCTTGCAGCAGGCGATTCAAAATCCGCCCGCGCCGAAAGCTGCCAATTAGTTCGGAAACGAATGTCCGCATTATACGAATCAGGCTGATCGCCGGCTTCGCAGGATCAGCGGCGCAATCGCGCTGAAGTAACGGCCTGTGTAAATCAAGTACCCGATGAACAGGACGATCTGAGCACCGATCAACCAGAAATGACCGCCGTGCGCGATAAACGAATCAGGCCAATGCCAAATGGCAAGTGCGCAGGCGAGATTGAATAAAACGAGTAGCGGGACAAGCAATCGGATGTTGAGCAACTGATCGGACCTCGCGCGGTCGTAAAGGGCGCGCTCCGAATCGTTGTGTGATTCGGCGATACGCGCACGAATCAGTCGCATATCGTAAATGAAAAGCAGCCAAACAATCGCTGAGTAGGCGCAGCTCAGTCGAAACCAGGCGAGAGGATTGTAGAGGCGGCTGAAAAGAACCGCTTCGCCCAAGGCGCATGCGATGTAGAAAAAGTTATGCCCGAACTCCAGTGGCCAGCGGATCAGTGTGAGCGTGTGAATCACCGAGCGCGACCAAAAGATGAAGATCACGCATAACCCGGCGGCGATGTAGACGAACGCATCCGCATGCTGTATCGACAGAAGGGCTCGAGAGTTGTCGGTCAGAAAAAACAACGCCACGCCTTGGATGATGCTGGCGAGAGTCAGTTCGATGTTGATAACCGTGGAATCGAGTTCGCGGCGGGCATCATCAGGGGAATTCATCGATTGATCGTTAGCCGTTCGATGATTGAACTGTCAAGAAGCGAGAAGCAGTGAAATTTTGTCTCGCTGTTTGAAGTATCCCCGCTCCAGTTGTGCCAGATTAGATCAGCACGATCGCCAACCGCTCTGCAACGGGTTCGGGATAAGCCGTTGAAAGCACTGCCTTTATCCAAAGGAGTGGCTCGAAACGTTTCTGGCACGCGGGGCGCTATTCATATTCGTTGAACCACAATCCTCAATTCTAAGAAAGGACATTCAAAACTATGAATCTAATTCGTTATCACGCTCCGGATGTAGCGCCGTGGTCGGCGTCGGATCGCTGGAGCAATCTGCGGGACGAGCTCAACTCGCTCTTTGATCTGCCGTTCTCGTCGAGTTTCGGACGCGCCGGTCAACTGTTTACCGGCTGGTCACCTGCACTCGACCTTTACGAAAGCGGCGATCATTTGGTCGCGGTTGCCGAGTTACCCGGAATGCGCAAGGAAGATATCGAGATTTCCTTGCATGACGGAACGTTGACGATCAGCGGCGAGCGCAAAAGCGAGAGCACTAACGGCGAAAAAACCCAGCGCACTGAAGGCGAAAAAACCCAGCGCACGGAGCGTTACATTGGCACATTTCGCCGCAGCATCTCACTTCCGACCCGCGTGGATGCCAGTAAAGTCAGTGCCACCTATCAGGATGGAATTCTCAAGGTGACATTGCCAAAGGCGGAAGAAGCCAAACCAAAACAAATCCGCGTTAGCTAAACAAAACTGAAAGGAATTTTTCACTATGAACACACTAAGCCGTGAAACCCGCGCCGCTGATCGCGAGCAGGGGGAGCAGTTTATTACACCGCCAGCCAGTGTTACCGATACCGCCGAGGGTTACATGCTCGAGATCGAGATGCCTGGCGTAAAAAAAGACGGCCTCGACATTTCGGTCGACAACCATGAGCTGATCATCATTGGACGGCGTTCGGTTCCTGCTGCGGAAGGGACAGCGATCCATCGCGAATCGCGTCCGGAAAACTTCCGACGCGCGTTCGAGCTGGATCCATCGATCGACGCGAACAAAATCAGCGCGAAGATCGACCAAGGCCTGATGACGTTGACTCTGCCGAAAGCTGAGCACGTTAAGCCGCGCAAGATCACGGTCTCATAACGATCAGCATCGTCGAAAGTTCAAGGCCGCGAGTGTCGAGCTCGCGGCCTTTTTCGTTGGGGACAGACCACGGCGTTCGCTTTTGTGCTTGGCGAATCGTCGGCGGCATCGTACGTAGGGTTGCTCTGATATGGCGACGAAGACCGAAGAAAAAGCAGCCGGTGACAAACTGAATGCTGCGCGAAATAAGAATCTCGATCTGGCGATCCAGCAGATCGCGAAAGATTACGGCGAAGGCGCGATCATGCGTTTGGGCGGAGAGAAAATCGTTGATATTGATGTCATCCCGACCGGCAATATTTTGATAGACCGCGCCCTAGGGGTTGGTGGTTTTCCGCGGGGACGAGTGGTCGAAGTTTTCGGCCCGGAATCGTCTGGCAAAACAACGCTTGCGCTCACTGTCATTGCTCAGGCACAAAAGCGCGGAGGCCTTGCAGCGTTTATCGATGTCGAACATGCCCTCGATCCCGCCTACGCAAAAAGACTCGGGGTTAATCTTGACGATTTACTCGTCTCACAGCCAAGCTCCGGCGAGGAAGCGCTGCGTATTTGCGAGACGCTGGTCCGATCCAACGCCCTGGATGTAATCGTCCTCGATTCGGTGGCGGCGCTGGTCACCAGAGCGGAACTCGAAGGCGAGATCGGAGACACCACAGTCGGTGCGCAAGCGCGCCTGATGAGCGCGGCGTTGCGCAAACTTACCTCATTAATCTCAAAGGCGCGGACCTGCTGCATTTTCACAAATCAAATCCGCGAAAAGATTGGAGTGATGTTTGGGAATCCGGAAACCACTCCGGGCGGCAAAGCTTTAAAGTTCTACGCCAGCATGCGGGTCGATATCCGCAGGATCGGCGCAATTAAGCAAACCGACGGTGTGGTCACTGGAAATCGCACGCGCGTTAAAGTGGTGAAGAACAAAGTAGCGCCGCCCTTTACCGAGGCCGAGTTCGACATCATGTACAACGAGGGAATTTCGTCTGTCGGCGCTCTTCTCGACGTGGCGTTAGAACAGCAGATCATCGAAAAGCGGGGTTCCTGGTTGAATTACAAAGGGACGCAGCTTGCCCAGGGACGAGACGCTGCGAAGGAAGCTTTGAAGAACGACAAGGCGCTTTACGACGAAATCGAGGCAGCCGTCAAATCGAAGCTGGACGAAGAGAAAAGCTAGCGTCGTAGCACAGCCATCCTGGCTGTGTGGCCGGCGGGCATCCTGCCTGCCGACATTCACCAATAGACGCCACAATCCAGAGCGGCGGTTTCAGGTTTCCTGAAATTCGTGTTTATTCGCTTACGATGACCTCGGCTAAAATCCGGCAATCATTTCTCGATTTCTTTCGCGAGAAACAGCACACGATTGTGCCTTCGTCGTCGCTGTTGCCAGACGCGCCGAATCTGCTTTTCACCAATGCCGGCATGAATCAGTTCGTGCCGATTTTTCTCGGGCAACAAAAACCGTCATGGAATCCGCCTCGCGTGGCCGATACGCAAAAATGCATTCGGGCCGGAGGAAAACATAACGACCTCGAAGACGTCGGCCTCGACACCTATCACCACACGTTTTTCGAGATGCTCGGCAACTGGAGCTTCGGTGATTATTTCAAGAAGGAAGCCATCGAGTGGGCATGGGAATTACTGGTCGAGCACTGGAAATTCCCGCCACAAAGGCTTTACGCAACTGTTTACAAGCCCGGACCTGGCGAGCCGAGCGAGTTCGACCAGGAAGCGTACGATCACTGGGCCCATTTGTTTCGCGAAGCTGATCTCGATCCAAAAGTTCACGTTCTGAGCAGCGGGAAAGCCGACAATTTCTGGATGATGGGCGACACAGGCCCGTGCGGTCCGTGCTCGGAAGTTCACATCGATCTGACGCTAGATGGCGACACTCGCGGCGCGCTGGTGAACAAGAACGATCCGCGCTGCATTGAAATTTGGAACCTCGTGTTCATCCAATTCAACGCCGACACCGAATTTGTTCCACCTGGCGTGGTTCAGATCGGCTATTTTCCGCTAGCCCAGCGCCACGTCGATACCGGAATGGGGTTCGAGCGCGCCGTCGCCATCATTCAAGGCACAAAGAATCTCACCGATTTTTCCGGAACGGTCTCAAATTACGGAACCGACGTCTTTCGCCCGATCTTCGACGAAATCGAAAAGCTCAGCGGCAAGAAATACGCGAGCACGGTTCCGACTGTAGGGCGTCTCTGTGAGACGCCGACGGCGGCTGACCCAGCCGCCCTACAAATTCAGAACGAGCAGGAAAAAACCGACATCGCCTTCCGAGTCGTCGCGGACCACATTCGCGCGCTGTCATTCGCAATTGCGGATGGTATCATTCCCTCTAACGAAGGCCGCGGTTATGTTTTGCGGCGCATCTTGCGGCGCGCAGTTCGCTACGGACGCACGCTCGATTTTCACGAGCCGTTCTTTTTCAAACTTGTCGATGTGATGGCGATGACGATGGGAGATGTGTTCCCTGAAGTCCGCGCGAAACAAAAAACGATCAGAGAAACAATTCGCCGGGAGGAAGAAGCATTTAACAAAACGCTCGACGAAGGGCTCACGATGTTTGATCGGGCGATGCGGTTCGATATTGAAATGACGAAAGCAGGAGTTCCGCGTGAGATATCCGGCGAAGTTGCGTTCAAGTTATACGACACGTACGGATTTCCACTCGATCTCACGGAACTGATGGCGCGCGAGCGCGGGCTCGCTGTTGATGTAGCCGGTTTCGAGAGATTAATGGAGCAACAGCGGGAGCGGGCGCGCAAGGCTCAGAAGAAAGAAGAGATCAATGTTGAAGAAGGGGAACTCGGAGTCGAGCCGACTAAATTTCTCGGATACGATTTTCTCGAAACCGAGGCAGTCGTTGAGACCGTTCTGCCAGGCAAAAAATCGGACGAAGTAAATATCGTTGTTGATCGCACTCCTCTCTACGCGGAGATGGGCGGTCAGGTTGGAGATCGAGGATTGCTGCACGTTCCCGGGCATGATTGGACTGAAGTTGGTCAACTCCGGGTGATCGATACGCAAAAACGCGGCGACGTTTTTGTTCATCGCGCGGAGCTTATCCAAGGTCGCGCGCCGGAACCGGGCGAAGCCGTGCGCATCTCAGTGGATGCTGATCGGCGTGACTTGATTCAGGGACATCATACTGTGACCCATTTGTTGCACTGGGCACTGCATGAAGTGGTCTCACGCGATGCTTCGCAAAAAGGGAGCTACGTTGGTCCGGAAAAACTCACATTCGATTTTTCCAGCGCGCCCCTCACGCCAGAGCAAAAGCGCGGTGTCGAAAAACTCGTGAATGAAAAAATCGCGGAGAATGTGCCGGTTTCCTGGACGGAAATTCCGTTCACCGAGGCGAAAGAGCGAAAAGATATCATCCAGTTTTTCGGCGAGAAATACGGCGACACGGTGCGCGTGTTGCAGATTGGCGGGGCACCGCAGGCGCTCAATGGTTATTCCATGGAGTTGTGCGGCGGCACGCATGTAAGATCGACGGGCGAGATCGGGCCATTCCGGATCGTGAAGGAAGAGGCGATCGCGGCAGGGATTCGGCGCATTGAAGCGGTCGCAGGTGAGGCGGCGCGAAACTGGGCGAGACAGGAATCTGTGCGTCAGCAGGAGAAGTTTGATGCTCTTGCCCGTAAGAAACCGGACATTGCGGCATTGCCGGTTTTCGAAACCACAGCTGAGGCTGCTGAGATGCTCAAACAAATCGATGCACGCGCGGCGCACATTGACAGAGTAGATGCCGAGGTTCGTGAATGGGAAAAGAAAACAGCGAAATCTGCTGAGGCGGAACTGAAGAGCAGAGCCGCTCACATCGCCAACGAACTGACGCAATCGCATGCCGGACAAAACTTTTGTGTCGCGGATGTACCGGAGGCGGATGGAAAGCTGCTGCAAGGAGTCGCAGAAGTGCTTAAGACAAGAATCAACGGTCCAATTTTCCTCGCCGGCACGCGACCCGGATCAGTCGCTTTGGTCGCGCACGTCCCGAAGCAACTGATATCGAAGTTCCAGGCCAATAAATTGATTCAACAAATCGCACCAATTGTCGGTGGTAAAGGCGGCGGACGGCCTGAGGGCGCGCAAGGCGCCGGCAAAGACGTAAGTAGAGTTGACGAGGCGCTTGCGAAAGCGCGAGAGCTTCTGAGTTAGAAGACGAAACCTGGAGCAAGCAAACACGAACTGTAGCCACCGGCCTGTAGCCGGTCAGACTCGGCAGGATGATTTGTTTAGGGCAATACGAGCGTAGCGAAGAAGGTGACGGCGAGCGCAGACAGAAGAACAATCAGATACACAAATCCGCCGAAAAGGAATTTGAAAATGCTGAGAAACCATCCCTGACGATAGACGTAGCGGATCGACAGGAAAATTTGCGTTACGAACGCGATCCAAAGCAGCGCGATCAGCCACCCTGCAATTGCGCCTGGCGCGAAACGAGTCAGCCCAATTGTCGCCAGCACGATAAACATGACCGCGACGTATAAAAACGTGTGGATATGCAACGCATAAATCAAATGATCGATATAGAAAATGCGGCGCCGGATATAGAGAACCTTCAACACCAGAGCGAAGAGCGGGATACAGCACAACATCATGTAGGGCAGGTTGCTGAACAGGGTGCTGATAAAAAGCCCCATCTTTGTTCCGTGTTCACCCATCTTTTCTTTCGCTCGACCTTCGAGCCAGCTCTCAAACGACGTGGTGGATTTCGCATCGTCAAAAACGACGAACGGTCGATCGTTGACCGGGCCGTAGGTTTGCCCACCCGCTTCGGTGGTCGGTGTCGCGTCTGGTAGGGCTGTGGGTGACGGAGTTTGTTCGGACGTTGGCGTGGTTGTTGCAGAAGACGCTGGCTTTGTCAGATAATCTAACGCTTTCTGCACTTTCTGCCGTTCCTCCGGGGTGAGATTCTCCTTGCTCAGTTCTGCTTCTATCTCGGATTGCTTGCCTGCGAGCGCTGCGGCGACCTCCGCTCGCTTTTCCTGGGGAAATTTTGTCGCGTCAATTTTTAGCCCTTTTGTTCCGTAATTGACTGCGAAGAAAAACAAGATGCTTGCCAGCAGATAAAGGCGCAGCGGATGCACGTAGCGGACGCGCTTGCCGTCAAGAAACTCATTCGTTAGTCGCCACGGCTTCACGATGAGCAGCGCAATGGTGGTGAAGAATTTCGAGTCCCAATTCAGAAATTCATCGAGAAGATCCGCAATGACATACCGGAACGAGCGACGGTAATCGATGGCTGGCTGCCCGCATTGTGCGCACCAATGCCCTTGCAATGGCGCTGCGCAATTCTCGCAGTGCGTTGGTGGTGGGCGTTCCCTTTTACGGCGACCGAAAAAGCCTCGCTGACGCGGTTGCCCTTGTTCGATCGCCGAAATCGCTGCATCCCCCACGATGAGCCTTGTTAAATCGTCGCTCACTTCCCCAGCTTAGAAAAATGCGACACGCGCGTCTATTCGGAAGATGAGCCATCCACGAAAAGCATTGACGGCAGACAGGGGCCGATGAGACCATCTTTGCCCGGGTGGCGTCTCAACTATTCAGAACGAAAAGCCCGGATCATTTGATTCGTGAGGCCGAAGCCCCCGAGCGCAAACTGAAGCGTTCGCTCACTGCGCTCGATCTTACCTGCCTCGGCATCGGCGCGATCATCGGCGCCGGAATTTTCGCGCTTGCCGGGACCGCGGCAGCGGGTGAGGCGGCCCAGGTCGGCGAATCCATTGTCAAAACGCCGGTGCTCAATTTCATCATCGCATTCATCCACCACACCGACCTCGTTTTTGGCCGTCCTGCGGCCGGACCGGCGGTCGCTCTTTCGTTCGTCGTGGCTGCGATCGCCTGTGGTTTCGCTGCCCTCTGTTACAGCGAGCTTGCGGCCATGATTCCGGTTTCGGGTTCGGCCTACACGTACTCTTACGCCACCCTCGGCGAGATCATCGCCTGGATCATCGGTTGGGATTTGATCCTCGAATATGCCGTCGGGAACATGGCAGTAGCGAAAGGCTGGTCGGATTATTTTGTGAAACTGCTCTACAGCTTGAGCCATGGTTCTATCAGGCTTCCGCTTTGGCTGGTCACGGATCCAACCACGGCTGCGACCAAAATTTCACAAAGCGGTGAAGCGGCGCAGTACTATTCTTCGCTCGCTCTGCCGCACATCTTCGGATATCCCGTCGCCCTCGATCTTCCTGCGTTGTTGATCGTAGCCGCGGTGACGGTTCTACTCATTTACGGCATTCGCGAAAGCGCCACTACCAACACGACCATCGTATTGATCAAAGTCGCTGTAGTGGTTTTCGTCATCGCCTTCGGCGCCTTCATGGTCCACCCGACAAATTGGCGTCCGTTTGCGCCCAGTGGATTTGGCGGTGTCATGAGCGGCGCGGCCATTGTCTTTTTTGCCTTCATCGGTTTCGATGCCGTCTCCACGACCGCCGAGGAAACCAAGAATCCGCAACGCGATTTGCCGATCGGGATGATCGCCAGTCTCATCATCTGCACGGTGCTGTATGTGCTCATGGCCGCCGTGCTCACCGGCATAAAAAAATACACGGTTTATCTTGGCGACTCGGCCGCGGTGGCGACGGCCTTTGCCAGCAAACCTTGGGCCCAGGCGCTCGTTAGCGCCGGTGCGCTCGCGGGTCTCTCTTCGGTCTTGCTCGTGTTTCAGTTGGGTCAACCGCGCATTTTCATGGCGATGGGGCGCGACGGTCTGCTCCCGCAATATTTTTCGCGCATTCACCGGCGCTACCGAACGCCGTACATTACCACAATTTGGACCGGCGTCGTCGTGGGCGGAGTTGCCATGCTGACCGATATCGGTTCTTTAGCCGACTTGACGAATATCGGAACGCTTTTCGCGTTTGTGCTGGTTTGTTCCGGCGTGATTGTCCTGCGTCGAAAAGATCCGACCCGCCTGCGGCCATTTCGTGTCCCGTTTGTGCCTGTTTTTCCGCTTCTGGGTGTGCTCCTTTGCTGCGCGCTAATGCTGAGTCTCCCGCTGGAAACGTGGGGACGCTTCGTAGTCTGGCTGGGGATCGGTTTGCTAATTTATTTCTTCTACAGCGTGCGACACAGCAAACTGCGCCGCGGCATCGACGCCGGGCCGACCGAAGACATTCCTCCGCCAATCATCAAGACATAGCCGTGCGGGTCTCCGAGTTAGTTATCCCCGCTTAGAACCCCTCGCGGCGACGATTCCTATAGGGATGACCGGTGAACCGCTGACCGAAACTCCGCAAGTTGCCGCGCGAAAGCCGAAGGCAGCCTGGCAACTGGTCAAGCTGACGTTTGGTGAGTGGTGGAATGACAACCCATTCGAACTCGCAGCGGCGCTGGCGTTTTATACCATATTTTCGATTGCGCCCGTGCTGCTCATCGCTGTAGGCGTGGCCAGCTTTTTTCTTGCGCCCGAAACGGCGACCAATCGGATTGTCAATGAAGTGCAAAACCTGGTTGGACCCCAGGGAGCGCAGGCTGTGCGGCAAGTCATCGAATCTTCGCGCGGCTTTGGGAAGGGGATCTGGGCGGTCAGCGTGGGTATCATTATGGTCATTATTGGCGCGACAGTGGTTTTTGGGCAGCTGCAATCCGCATTGAATCACATCTGGGACGTACAATCGAAACCGGATCGCAGTATGATCAGGTCGTTGGTCGTCGATCGGTTGCGCTCGTTTTCTATTGCGATTTGTGTGGGTTTTCTTCTTCTTGTTTCATTGGTAATCAGTGCGGTCATCACCGCCCTCCAAGATTACATGAACAACTGGATGCCCGGTGTGCCATGGCTTTGGCAAACAGCAAACGTGCTTACCTCATTCGTAGTGATCGCGATTCTTTTTGCCATGATCTACAAATTTTTGCCCGACGTAGTGATCTCATGGAAGGATGTCTGGATCGGAGCCGCGGTAACGGCGCTTCTTTTTACCGGAGGAAAATACCTCATCGGAATCTATTTGGGCCACACGGCAACGGCGAGTGCCTTCGGAGCAGCCGGCTCTCTCGTTGTTCTCCTGTTTTGGGTCTATTACTCTTCCTTGATCGTCTTTCTCGGGGCGGAGTTCACTCAGGTTTACGCCCGACGGTATGGCTCCAGGATCCTGCCCCAAAGACATGCGGTGCGCGTCGGCCGAAAGAGCGATTCGATCTAATGTGACAAAAGCCGAGAGTGGCCACATAATTTTTAATGGTCGAAGTCTCAGTTAAATACACGGGCGATTTGCATTGCGACGCTACACACGGTCCCTCGCAATCAAAAATTTCCACGGACGCGCCGAGCGACAACAAGGGGAAAGGCGAAACATTTTCGCCTACGGATCTTGTGGCAACAGCTCTGGCCACTTGCATCAGCACCACCATGGGAATTCGAGCGGAGGATCTCGGGGTTGATCTCCGTGGCATGACCGTGTCGGTGCAGAAGGAAATGTCGAAAGATGCGCCGCGCCGGATCGTTGGTCTGCCTTCGGAGGTTCATATCCCGCTCCCGCCCGATCATCCGCACCGCGAAGTGTTGGAGCAAACCGCGCTCAATTGCCCGGTGCACAAGAGTCTTCCACCGGAAATCCATCGCCCGACGAAATTCTTCTGGGAAGGGTAGCGCACGCATCACGCGTGCGAAGTGGAACGGCGTTATCCTCAACGCGTTGTCAGAACAACGCGGCTTGCCGCCAAATTCCCCGCGCGACCCGCTTCGCAATCAACATCAGTTCGGCCTTCGGCAAACGTAGCCATCGTCTTCGGAGAAGCCGATCCACCGTTGCGTTAAACGCGATCCGCGCGCTACGCGTACAGCCACTGCATGTAATCGCGCACCCCGTCCTCCAGCGGAAAGCGTGGCTCATATCCAAGCGCGCTGCCCGCATTGGTGAGATCGGCTTGTGTGAAGTTTTGATAATGGGCGTGCGGGTTGTCGAAGTAATCCGGCTGGAAATTGGTGCCCAGACATTTGTTCAGAACATCGATCAGTTCGTTGAAGGAACGCGCCTGGCCTGTACCGAGATTGAAAATGCCGCTCTCTTTCGCGTCGAGCGCGCGAATTGTTCCATCGACGATGTCTTTCACATAAACGAAATCGCGTTTCTGTTCGCCTTGCTTGAAAATGCGCGGCCGCTGACCGGCTTTAATTTGTCGCGACAAATGATACACCATGCTGGCGGGCACACCCTTGTGCGCTTCGCGCGGTCCGTAAACGTTGAAATAGCGCAACCCGACGATGATCCAGTCGGGCGACTCGGCAGCGGCGCGTCTGGCGATGTTATCCATGATCACCTTCGAAAAGGCGTAAATGTTTGCCGGCGCGGCGCCGTTTGATTCCGCGCTGGCTTCAGTAGTGGGGCCGTAGATTGCCGCAGAAGAAGCGTAGATCACTCGAGTCCTTGTCGGCTGCGCAAAATTCAAAAGTCGCCGGAAACTCTCGACGTTGTCGTGCACCTGAACGAATTGATCGTGCAAAGTCGTGTCGGTGATGGATGCGAGATGAAAGATCGCATCGAATCCCGCGGCTGCCGGATCACCGAATTTTTCTCGGCAATCGAGAGTTCGCCAGATTTTCCGCCACGAGATCTCCGCGATATCCTGCCAGATTCTTGAAATCACCGGACCGGAAATCGTCGATCACCGTGAGGTGCGCATCCGGGAATTTTTCCTGTAACGCCAGTGTGAGATTCGAACCGATGAATCCGGCGCCGCCAGTGATGATGAAATTCAGATGGAGAGCGCCATTTCAAAAAATAAAAATTTGCGACAGATAAATAAATATTCGGCGAGGAAGCGCAAGTAGCGAATTAAGATAGCAAGAAATGCGGTTCGAAACTCGTTATACTTACGATTTCGTCAAACGATTCCTTCCATCTGGATGTCGACGTATCTTGGAGATCGGCTGCGGGACGGGCGATCTGGCGGCTCATCTATCGAAGGATGGATTTTCTGTCGTAGCTATCGACAGCGATCGGGATTCGGTTTCCGCGGCTCGCGAACTCGGAGCGGATGCACGGATCGCAACGTGGCCCGATTTCGAAGAGGGCCGTTTTGATGCCCTCCTGTTTACTCGTTCGCTCCATCATATTCATCCCCTCGATAAATCGATAGAGCATGCGACACACAGCTTGGCCGATCATGGATGTATAATTGTCGAAGATTTCGCATACGAGTCCGTCGACGAGAAAACCTTACGTTGGTTTCGCGGCGCGACTCGCGTACTCGAGGCAACGGGTTCGCTCGCCATGGATAGGGACTTTCTTAAAATGGTTTTGTTAAAGACGGCGGCTCTGAAAGCTTGGGTGGAAAATCACCAGAAAGAATTGCATACGGCAGCAGAGATCAGCGCCGAACTGGAAGGCACCTCAGGTTACGTTGTGAAAGAAAACGCGGCGTACTATTTTCGGTATCTTGCCACCGCCATTGCTACAACCGGGAACCGCAACGCAATCCTTCAAAACCTCGCTGAACAGAAGGAAAATCTGGCCCGGCAGGAATCAATTCTTGCACTCGGTCGAAGGTTCGTAACCACTGTCAGCGGGTAACCCCCAAATAATCTTGATCGCGAAGTGCAAGCGGCTACTCCTCGTTCCAGTTCTTTGCGAGCTTGGAAAAGTGGATCGGCGCAAGAAATCCCGTGAGAATCGGGAGCAGTTGCGCTGCTGTAACTGGATACGACTTCCCATTGGGCCAATCCATCCGATGACTTTCGAGGGTGAAGGCGGGAAGAAGGTGCGGTGCCGAACAGGCATCATAGGCCAGGAGCCAGAATATTTGTCCGGTCCACCTCATTCTGTAGCCGCCGCGCTGTGCGCGACGCAAGCGCGTCTCACATGGACGCGGCTACAGCAAACTTCTGCGCGAAAAGAAGAATGAGAGCTGGGCGATGCGCCCAGCTACTTCCGTCGGCTGATCGGTTCCTGATAGCAGGCCGAATCCTTTGAAGTAGCTGGGCATACAAGTCCGACTCTCGGGAGTTGGAGATAACTTGTATGCGAAATCGTCCAGTCTGGTTTGCGGGAAACGCACGCGTCCGGCGTGCTTTTCCGCGTCGCGCCGAAACGTTCTTCTGTCCGGCAAGTCGTCGGGCAGGTCACGCGGGAAGCGGGCGCTACCGGCTGCTGCTCCTCGTTTGCGCCGGTCATTTGTTTCGCGCAGGAAGCCACACCCACTGCTTCCCCGAGCGAAGCGGAGGCAGAGTCAGTCGTTGTTTCAGCGACGCGGTTTGATATTCCGCTGGATCAATCCCCTGCCAGGGCGAGCGTAATCACGTCGCAAGATATCGAGCAAAAGCAGATCCAACGCGTGAGCGACGCGCTCCGCGAACCGCCGGGATTATTGGTCGTCCAAACCGGGACCGCTGGCCAATTGACATCTGTTTTTATCCGCGGACTGCGCAGCGAACACACGCAAGTCCTGTTAGATGGCATCCCAATCAATCAAGGTCTGCAAGGCGCATTTAATTTCGCCGACGTCACCACGGACGATATCGACAGGATCGAAGTCGTGCGCGGACCGCAAAGCACTATCTATGGTCCGCGGGCGCTGGCAGGCGTGATTCAAATTTTCACCAAACAAGGGACGGGAACACCGGGCATCATGCTGGCGGGCGAGGGCGGATCGTACGACACTTTTCGCGAATGGGGACATAGCGACGGCAAAATCGACGACTTCGATTATTCGGTCGGGGCAAGCCGTCTGGATACGGACAATGCGCGACCCAATAACAATTACCGCAACACCGCTGCGATTACTGATGTTGGCTGGTCGCCTAACGCACAACTGCGAATCGGAAGTTTGTTCACTTATTCGGTGAGCGACACGGGAAATCCAAATACGATCTTTGATCCGCGTCCGATCGATCACTTTCTCACCGAACGCTGGTTGATTGGTCCGCATATTGATTGGAAACCGACGGAGTGGTGGGATCATAAATTCATTTTCAGTTACGATCATGAGCGGCAAATAAACGATCCCAATGAGGATGGCTTTGTCGGCCCTACCCGCGCGCTGTTTGAACGGACGCAAATTGATTATCAGAACGATTTGCGCCCAACGTCGTGGTTGACGTTGACCTCGGGATTTTATTACAGCGGAGTTAATGCGGGTCAGGAACGCCCCTTCGTCTTGTTTGGACCGACATTCATTAGCGATCTCACTGAGGAGATGGCAGGATTTTTGCAGACGACGCTAATGCCTATTGAAAATCTGATCTTCGTAACGGGCGGACGTTTCGATCATTTCAATCAATTCGGCGGCGTTTGGACATATCGTTTCGCTGGAAGTTACAAGATCGAGAAGACGAGCACGATTTTACATTCCAGCCTTGGGACTGGATTCAGTCCACCGAGCAGTCAGGATAAAATCTTCGGCAATAACTTCGGTCTGAAACCGGAACGCGATCTGGGCTGGGACGTTGGAATCAGGCAGGAGCTCTGGCATGGTCGAGTCAGTTCCGATCTGACCTTCTTTCACAACGACCTCTCCAACGTGATTGGGTTCAATGGTCTTTTTCAAACACTCAATCTGGGGGCGGCCGAAACGCAGGGATTAGAAGTGGAACTTCGAGCGCAACCGACGGCTGATCTCGTCTTCACCGCGGCTTACACTTACCTCGACGCGGAAAAAACATCTTCGAAGGACGTTTCACAGTTGCAAGGCGCGCGTCTGCCACGCCGGCCGCGCAACGAACTCTACCTTTCAGCCTCTTACCTTTGGTTGAACAGACTGCGAACGGTAGTCGAAGTAAAGTTCGTTAACGCGCGCGAGGAACTAAATTTCGGAGGCCCCAATTTCGACATTGAAGACTATTCTTTCGTGAATGTCGCCGCGGAGTATCAGGTGAATCCACATCTTTCGGTTTTCGGCCGCGTGGACAATCTGACGAACGAAAAGTACTCGGAGGTCTTCGGTTTCCCCGCACTGGGTCTGTCGGCCTATGGCGGCGTGAAGCTTCGGTTCTAAGTAGTGCGAGCCGCGCGGTTTTAGTTTCTGGAATCACAAGCGAGACGCCTGTGCTACTCTACCCGCGATGTATCGGTACACTTTCGGAAAAGAAACTGGCTGTGATTGGCGCTGGGAAACTTGGTGGAATTCTAGTTCGTTCCTATCTGAAACAGAGACTGTTCGCGCCAGATCGCGTCGTCGTGACGGTAAAACATTCCGAGAGAGCAGCCGCGCTCGGAAAGGAACTGGGCGTTGCCGTTACAAACGATAATCGTCAGGCGGTCGAAGGCGCGGACATCGTCCTGCTGACGGTGAAACCTCAAGCGGTGGCGGAAGTGCTGAAGGAGATCGCTCCGGAAATTGGCGAGGGGACGCTGCTCGTATCGGTTGCGGCTTCTGTGGCGGTAGGCTTCCTGGAGCAGCAACTTTCCGCGACCGGTGACGGCGACTCCAAGGGAGTGCCGGTCATCCGCGCGATGCCGAATACACCGGCTGCCGTCGGGTGTGGCATGACTGCGATCTGTGGCGGAACTCATGCAACCCCCGATCACCTCGAAATTGCTCGCACCATGTTCGACGCCGTGGGCCGAACGATTGTCGTAGATGAAAAGCACATGGATGCGGTCACGGGTCTTTCTGCCAGCGGTCCTGCATTTGCATACATCATCCTTGAATCCTTGGCCGAAGCGGGAGTAAAAGTCGGTTTGCCGCGCGATATAGCCACCCTTCTCGCCGCGCAAATGATGAAGGGCGCGGCGAGCGTCGTGTTGGACACAGGCGATCATCCGGCGCTTCTCAAAGACGCTGTCACCACTCCGGCTGGGTGCACAATCGATGGCATTCTTGAGCTCGAGGAGGGCAAGCTCCGGGTTACTCTCATCAAGGCCGTGGTCAAAGCGACCAGCCGTGCGGGTGAGCTACTTTTTGATAGATAGGCTTGGGTGCGGCGCCTTGTCATTCCGGGCGAACTCGCGGAATCTTTACCTTACCGATTATGAGTCCGCTGCTTTATCTGGTGATTGGATTGATCGGCGGGGGATTCGTCTCCGCGGTTATCGTTCTGCTCGCCAGGCGCGGAAAAAACGAGGGTGCGATCGTGGAGTTGGTCAATCGCCTTGAGATGATCGATCGCAGCTTGCGGGATGAGTTTTCGCGTAATCGCGAGGAAGCAGGCGCGACTGCGAAGAATCAACGCGAGGAATTGGCCAGATCGCTGGAAGGCGTCAGATCGATTGTCGATGTTCGGTTGCGGCAACTGCAAGACGACAACGCAAAACAGATCGACAAGATGCGCGCCACGGTAGACGAAAAGTTGCAGGGCACACTGGAAAAACGCTTGGGCGAATCCTTCAGGCTCGTCAGCGAACGGCTGGAGCAGGTCCACCAGGGTCTCGGTGCGATGCAGCAACTGGCCAGTGACGTTGGCGGACTGCAAAAAGTGCTGTCCAACGTAAAGATGCGAGGTGGTTGGGGTGAAGTACAGTTAGGAACGTTACTCGAACAGGTGCTGACCCCCGAGCAGTTCTCGCGCAACGTACGGACTCGCGATGAAAGCAACGAGAACGTGGAATTTGCGATCAAACTTCCCGGCAACAAAGACGGCGTCCCGGTATGGTTGCCCATCGACGCCAAGTTTCCTACCGAGGACTACCAGAGGTTACTTGCGGCCCAGGAGAAAGGCGATGTCGATCTGGTCGAAGCCGCTACAAAAAGTCTCGAAGCGCAGTTAAAAAAATCAGCCAGGGATATCTGCCAAAAGTACATCAACCCGCCGAAGACGACAGATTTCGCGTTGATGTTTCTGGCAACCGAGGGGCTTTACGCGGAAGCGATTCGACGGGTCGGTTTGGTGGAACAAGTGCAGCGCGAGTGCCGCGTTATTTTTGCAGGACCCACAACGCTGGCAGCCTTGCTCAACAGTCTGCAAATGGGTTTTCGCACACTCGCGATCCAACAGCGATCCAGCGAAGTTTGGAACCTGCTCGCGGTGGTGAAGACTGAATTCGGAAAATTCGGCGATGCGTTAGCGAAAGTAAAAGACAAACTCGATCAAGCCTCGACTGACATGGACAAGGTGGCGGTGCGATCGCGTGCGATTACTAAGCGACTCAACAAAGTCGAGGAATTGCCCTCGAATCCGCAGCCTTTGCTAAAGGATTTTTTGCAAACCGATGGTGAGGAAGTATTCGATGATTAAGGTATGAAAACGGCGTTGGTTACCGGAGCGAACAAGGGCATTGGGCATGAAGTGGCGAAGCAGCTCGCCGTGAAAGGCTTTCATGTGTTTGTCGGTGCGCGAAATGCCAGGGCGGGTCGCGCGGCGGTAGATCAGATCGGTAAAGAGGGTGGAAAAGCGATGTTTTTGGAGATTGACGTCGCGGACGCTGCCAGTGTCACGGCCGCAGCACGTGAATTCTCAAAAGCCGGTGATCGTCTGGACGTGTTGGTAAACAATGCGGGGATCATTGTCGACGGCGACGAATCAATCTTGAAAGATAGCGATGAGCTACTCCGCAAGACTCTGGAGACAAACACGCTCGGCGCCCTGCGCGTTACGCGCGCGTTCTTGCCCTTTCTCATCAAGAGCAAAGTCCCGCGGGTAATCAATGTTTCCAGTGGAGGAGGGCAATTGACTGGTGGCGCAGATGGGTGGGCTCCGGCCTATTGCATTTCCAAAACTGCGCTGAACGGGGTCACATCACAGCTCGCGACTGCGTTGCCGAAGGTTGCGGTGAATTCAGTCTGTCCCGGCTGGGTTCGGACAGACATGGGCGGCCAAAACGCCAGCCGCTCTGTAGAGGAAGGCGCAGACACAATTGTGTGGCTTGCTACAGAGGCTGCGCACGAGCTTAGCGGAAAATTCCTGCGGGATCGCAAAGAAATTCCGTGGTGATTCTTCTAGTGCAGAAACGGATTCGTCAGGCGTTCCTGCCCGATTGTCGTCGCCGGGCCGTGGCCGGGAAGCACGGTTACATTGTCGCCGAGCTGAAATATTTTTTTTCTGATCCCGTTTATCAGTAGATCGAGGTCGCCCCCGGGCAGGTCGCCGCGGCCGATACTGCCGGCGAACAAGACATCTCCGCCGACAAGTAAAGCGTCCCCGCGGGATAAGAAACAGAGACTCCCGGGGCAATGTCCCGGCACGTCCAAAACCTGGAAGTCTGTGCCGAGAAAATTCCGCTCTGGGGTCTCTTCGATGAAAAAATCTGGTCCTGCGGGTTCGACTTCGAGCGCGAACCCGAAGTTACGGAAGAAATCGCGGTCAGAGATCATCGGTGCGGTGAGCGGGTGACATCCTATTTGGCAGCCGAACTGGCGCTTCACTTTGGCAACGTCCTGTATGTGATCGATGTGCCCGTGTGTCAGCAGTAGGAGTTTTGGGCGAATATCGAGCGAACGCACCCATTCGCAGGCGCCGTCGGGCGCGTCGAACAGGATCCATCCGTCCGGTGCTTCCAACAGGTAGCAATTGGTCTCAAAAATTCCGCCGCGGAATGTTTTGTAAGTCGCAGATCCCATGTTCACGAACTGTTTGAATATTCAGCGCTTTTGATTGTCTATGTCTACCCAACAATGCAGAGTTTGTCTCGTCGTCTTGCGCTTCGCTTTGGATTCTGCCAATATACGAAACCTCTTTTTTAAACAATGAGATCATCTGTGCGCCGATCGCTGGTTTTTTGCACCATCCTTTTCACCGCTGCATTTGCAGCCACGCCGGCCCCGGCGAGTTCGAGAGAAACCGTGGCGATGTCTGTCGGCCGGTTGTTGGAGGAGGGCCAGTATACTCACGAAAAGCTTAACGAAGATATTTCCAAGAAGTTCCTGCAGACTTATCTGGAGATCCTGGATTCCAGCCACCTTTTTTTTACGCAAGAGGACGTTGACGCGCTCACGGCCAAGTATGGCAAGGAAATGGCGGGAGACATTCTTCTCGGCACGTTGAAACCTGCCTACGATATTTATGCGTTATACACCAAACGCGTCGACGAACGCGTGGCGAAGATAAAGGAGCTTTTGAAACAGCCGATCGATTTCAAAAGCGATGCCACTGTGGAATTAAGCCGCCAGAAAGCGCCGTGGCCGAAAAACGACGCGGAAGCTGACCAGCTCTGGCGGGGTCGCATCACGAACGAATTGCTCCAGGAACACCTGAGTGAGCACCCGATCGACTCTCCCGCGCAAGTGGTTTCCCGCCGCTATGACCGTTTGGACCGCACCATCCACGAGCAGGATAAGGACGAGCAGATGAAGCTTTATCTCGACGCTCTGGCCCAGGCTTACGACCCCCATTCGGAATACCTGAGCAAAGCGGACATGAAGAATTTCAACATTAACATGGGTCTTTCGCTCGTCGGCATTGGCGCAATGCTTCGCTCCGAGGACGGCTACGCGAAGATTGAAAGCCTGGTACCGGGTGGACCAGCGCAAACAGATGGGAAACTCAAGGTGGGCGACCGAATCACTGCCGTCGCCCAGGGTTCGGCGGATTATGTCGACGTTCGAGAGATGCGCCTCGATAAGGTCGTCGAAATGATCCGCGGAAAGAAAGGTACGCGCGTTCGATTGCTAGTGATTCCTTCCGATGCCGCTGATCCGTCACGCCGGAAAAACGTCGAACTGGTGCGGGATGAAATTAAGCTCAAAGATCAGGAAGCACGCGCCGACATCATCATAAAAAAAGATGAGAACGCCGAGCCGATGAAACTCGGCTGGCTCACGTTGCCCTCTTTCTACGCGGACATGGACAAGCATCAAAAGAGTACCACCCGCGATGTGCTGGCCTTGCTGAAGCGGCTAAAGAAAGAGAATATCGCGGGGTTGGTTGTGGATCTGCGAAAGAACGGCGGCGGTTCGCTGGAAGAAGCGCTTTCACTTACCGGATTATTCTTAAAATCAGGGCCAATCGTTCAGACAAAAGATTATAATGGAACGATAAGGATTTCATCGGATCCGGATTCCGGGATTGCTTACTCCGGGCCTATGATTGTCCTCACTAGCAGGCAAAGTGCGTCCGCGAGCGAGATTTTTGCTGCTGCCCTCCAGGACTATGGACGGGCGGTGATAGTGGGCGACAAGAGTACGTTTGGTAAAGGCACCGTGCAGACGATTCTACCGATTGGACGGTTTGCTTCGCTGCTGGGCAGTCGTTCCGACGAAGACGGCGCGTTGAAGTTGACTATCCAAAAATTCTATCGCGTTGCGGGTGGCTCCACTCAGTTGCACGGCGTGACCTCCGACATTGTTGTGCCTAGCCTGAGCGATCTGCCAGAGTTCGGCGAAGGCGCACTGAAAAATGCGCTACCTTACGACGAGGTGACCAAGGCGAAATACACCAAATGGTCCGACAATCACTCCCTGTTTATCGACCAGCTTCGACGCCGTTCGGAAGAGCGCGTGAAAAACGACCCCGAGTTTCACTATGTCATGGAGGATATCGATCGTCTGCGACACAGGATTGACGAGAACCGGATTTCGCTGAACGAAAATGTGCGAAAGAAGGAGATTGCGGACGATAAGGCGCGCAAGGAAGCGCGTTCGAAAGAGCGTCTCGCTCGGAACCAGGAAGAGCCGCAAATCTATCGTGTGACTCTCGACACGGTCGATAAACCAAATCTGCAGTTGATCATGTATCCGGGGAAGCTTGCTGAAGCAAAAAAGAATGGTTCAACCCCCAAAGTAGATTCGGATAACACAGATTCTGATTTAATCGGTGACGCCAACGGAGACGATGATAGTAAGGATCCGGCGGTTGACGCCGAGCGCGAGGAAGCGCTGAACATTCTGGCGGATCTTGTTGAGCTTTCGAGCGGACCGAAGACAGCCAGCACAAATCATTAAGTTTTTAGTCACCGGGCCTGTGGCCGGTTCGTCTCTGTCTTGTTTTGGTCTCACAAAACGCCCCGCAGCCCCGCAGCTGCAGCGACTAGGCTTCCGGCTTAAATTTATTGCCACCACAGTCCAGGCGGCGGAGGTGGGAACCGCTGACTAATCGGCGGACTATACCTTGGATCTCGACCTGGTTGCCGTTGCCCTGTGTAATAGCGATTCACGGGTGTTCTGCCGAATACCGTTACCGGCGTCCCCACCCGAATGACGTTGAAGAATGCAGTCGCGTATCTCTCCGGCATGCGAACGCACCCGTGCGAAGCCGCGTAACCGGGCAAATAACCAGCGTGCATCCCGTCCGCGCCGTGGAATCGAATGAAGTAAGGCATTGGCGCAGGAACAAACCTTTCGCCCCGCGGAACCTTCATGTCTGCCTCTGCGTCGGCCACGATCGTGTTCCCGCGTGCATCAACAATCTTCCCATACTGACTCGAGTAGTATGTGCGCTCTTTCTCCAAAACTGTGAATGAACCTGTCTTGGTCAGATGTCCATAACGCCCGCTTGAAATCGGCGACGCCATGATCGGCCTTCCATTCTTCAGGAGATACGCCATCTGTTCCTGCAGATCGATTTCAACCGATATTTCCGCTCGGAGGAACGCTGACAGACTGAAGAATATCGCAAGCCCGAAGACAACCCTCACGCTGTTTTAAACGCGTGCTTCGGAGGAAAGTCGCAGATCTACACCGCGATTGGTGCTTTGATTGACGGATGCGGGTCGTAGCCGACGAGTTCGAAATCTTCGAACTTGAAGTCGTAGATGTTTTTGACTGCCGGATTCAGTTTGATTCGCGGCAAAGGCCGGAAATCCCGGGAAAGCTGTTCTCGTGCCTGATCGAGATGGTTGTTATAAAGATGGAGGTCGCCAAAAGTGTGAACAAAATCGCCCGGTGCGAGGTCGACGACTTGCGCCATCATCATCGTGAGGAGTGAGTATGACGCAATGTTGAATGGCACACCCAGGAAAAGATCGCAGCTTCGTTGATACAATTGGCAACTCAGTTCGCCGCCTTGGACGTAGAACTGAAACAACAAATGACATGGAGGCAGAGCCATTTGATCGATCTCAGCCGGGTTCCACGCGCTTACAATTAGTCGGCGGCTTTGGGGATTGGATTTGATTTGTGCAATCACGTTATCAATTTGATCTACGCGCACACCGTTTCCGCCGCGCCAATCCCGCCATTGCGCGCCGTACACGCGGCCGAGGTTTCCATTTTCATCGGCCCACTCGTTCCAGATTGTCACTCCATGTTCTTTGAGATAGCGAACATTGGTGTCGCCCTGCAAAAACCACAGCAGTTCGTAGA
Source organism: uncultured Verrucomicrobiae bacterium (assembly GCA_963807435.1). GTDB lineage: Bacteria > Verrucomicrobiota > Verrucomicrobiia > Chthoniobacterales > UBA10450 > Udaeobacter. The sequence continues at coordinate 233,449 of CAWECA010000007.1, read as the reverse complement.
TGATGGATTTAATGTGCAGCTTTTTCGTCGTGAGCAGCGGGAAGCCCGGCCCGCCTTCGCCTAGGTCAAATCGGGTCTGGGCACCGAACACGGATAACGTTCCAGTCCCGGTGCGATCCGTGCGAACACAACCTTCTTCGAGAACAAGCCGTAGTAGATCGTGATATTGCCGCACGCCCCAAATTTTATCGTGGCATGCGAAATCGCGAAGCAGAATTTGTCGTTGTCAGGAATTATATGAATACGGATATGATCAAAAAGGGTGTCGCCTTGGCACGGTTCTGCTCGATGCTGAGCTGTAATCGAGCCGAACTGTCTCGATTCGTCGAGATCATTCAATGTCGCGATTTCAATTAATCTTTCCTATTCAATGACTTATGTGCAGTAACGTTACCTGGCCCATCGCCTGCTAGTTACCAACATGGATTAGTGTCTTTCAGCGCGAGTTCTGCACTCGCCGCGAGACTTTTGAAGAAAGGAAAATTTCAATTTATGGCAAAAGTTTTAGGTATCGATTTAGGGACCACCAATTCCTGCATGGCCGTGATGGAAGGTGGCGACCCGGTAGTATTGGAAAACAGCGAGGGCGCGCGCACCACGCCGTCTGTGGTGGCTTTCACAAAGAGCGGTGAGCGGTTGGTCGGCCAGGCTGCGAAACGGCAGGCCATCACCAATCCGCAGAACACGATTTCCTCGATTAAGCGGTTCATGGGCCGCAAGTTCGACGAAGTATTCGACGAACAGAAACGCGTTCCGTACAAAATCGTGAAAGCAGCCAATGGCGACGCGCACGTGCAAGTGGAAGTGAATGGCCAGCTCAAGACGTTTTCGCCGCCGGAAATTTCGGCGATGATTCTGTCGAAGCTGCGCACTGATGCGGAAGCGAAGCTCGGCGAAAAAATCACGCAAGCCGTAGTCACTGTGCCGGCGTATTTCAACGACTCGCAGCGCAACGCCACGAAGGACGCCGGTAAGATCGCGGGCCTCGAAGTTTTGCGCATCATCAACGAACCGACTGCCGCATCGCTGGCGTACGGACTCGACAAAAAGAAGGACGAGAAAATTGCGGTGTACGACCTCGGCGGCGGAACTTTTGATATTTCGGTGCTTGAGATCGGCGATGGCGTGTTTGAGGTAAAAGCCACCAACGGGGATACGCACCTTGGGGGCGACGACTGGGACGCACGGATCATGGATTGGATCGTGCAGGAGTTCCAAAAAGACAACGGCATCGATCTGACCAAGCAGCCGGACGCGATTCAGCGTATCAAGGAGGAAGCGGAGAAGGCGAAAATCGCGCTTTCCAGCGTGCAGGAATACGAAATCAATCTTCCGTTCATCACCGCGGATGCGAGCGGGCCGAAGCACATTCAGAAGAAGCTGACTCGCTCAAAACTCGAGCAGCTTACCGACGATTTGGTCCAGCGCACTGTTCCGCCGACCAAAGCCTGCTTAAAAGACGCGCAGGTGAGCGAACGCGACATCAATGAGCTGGTGCTGGTGGGCGGCATGACGCGTATGCCGAAAGTACAAGAGGAAGCGCGGGAGTTGATCGGCAAGCAGCCGCACAAGGGCGTGAACCCGGATGAAGTCGTCGCGATCGGCGCGGGAATTCAGGGCGGCGTGCTGAAAGGCGAAGTCAAAGACGTGCTCCTGTTGGACGTGACGCCTTTGAGTCTGGCGATCGAGACTGCAGGAGGCGTGGCCACGTCGATGATTCCGCGGAATACCACCATTCCCACTCGTAAGTCGCAGATCTTTTCCACTTACAGCGACAATCAGCCGGGTGTGGAAATCAAGGTGCTCCAGGGCGAGCGGCCGTTGTCGCGCGACAACAAACAGCTGGGTGTATTTCATCTCGATGGAATTCCGCCGGCGCCTCGTGGCGTTCCACAGATCGAGGTCACCTTTGACATCGACGCGAACGGCATCCTCAACGTCAGCGCCAAGGACCTCGGTACCGGCAGAGAGCAAAAAATCTCCATCACCGGTTCAAGCGGCTTGAACAAGGACGAAGTCGAACGAATGCAGCGTGAAGCCGAATCGCACGCCGAAGAAGATAAAAAGGCGAAGGAAGCAATCGAGATCAAGAACAACGCCGACATGCTGGCGTATCAATCCGAGAAACAGCTCAAGGAACTCGGCGACAAGATCTCGGGCGACAAGAAAAAGCAGGTCGAAGACGCGATCTCTGCGGTGCGCGATGCGGTCAATCGCAACGATACCGATGCGATCAAACGCGCTTACGACGATCTGCAGACCAAGTTCCAGGACGTTAGCGCCGAGCTTTACAAGCAGGCCTCAGCGCAGGCCGGTCCGCGTCCAGGTCCACAACCCGGACCTGAAGCGCAACCGGGCAGCGGCGCTGAAGAAGGCGCAGGCAAACAAGGCGACGTCGTCGATGCGGAGTTCGAAGTCGTAGACGAGAACAAGAAGAAATAATCGTGAAACGTGATTCGAGGATCGTGAACCGGGAAGACAAGGATTGTAGGGCGTCTGTGTCAGACGCCGCGATGTCTCGCGCGCTTTGCTGATAACAATTTGCCGATGGCCCCGGGAATTTTCCGGGTCGACGGCGTAACAACAAACCAAGGAGTAAACGAAACCTATGGCAGGAGTTAACGTAAGACCGCTCGGAGATCGGGTGCTGGTGCAGCCGATTGAAGAGGAGGAAGTAAAAAAAGGCGGGATCATTATCCCCGATACCGCCAAGGAAAAACCACAAGAGGGGAAGGTCGTCGCGCTCGGCACCGGGAAAGTCAATGACGAAGGAAAGAAAGTCGATTTCACGGTGAAGAAGGGCGACCGGGTGCTGATTTCGAAATACGGCGGCACCGAAATCAAAATCGAGGGCGAAAATTATCTGATCATGCGCGAGGACGATATCCTTGGCATCATCGGTTAAGTCCGTCGATCAACTCTCAACCAACAACTATCAACATAAAATATGGCAGCTAAACAATTACAATTCGATGAAAACGCGCGGCACACGTTGTTGCGCGGTATCGAGAAACTGGCGAAAGCCGTGAAGGCCACACTCGGCCCATCCGGCCGCAACGTCATTCTCGACAAAAAATTCGGCAGCCCCACGATCACCAAGGACGGCGTGACAGTCGCGAAGGAGATCGAGCTGGAAGATCCGTATGAAAATATGGGTGCACAGCTCGTCCGCGAAGTCGCGTCCAAAACTTCGGACGTGGCCGGCGACGGCACGACTACGGCAACCATTCTCGCGGAATCCATTTACCGCGAAGGTCTGCGCAACGTTACTGCCGGTGCCAACCCGACCTCGTTGCAGCGCGGCATCATGAAAGGTGTCGAAGCAATCGTCGAGGATCTGAAGAAGCTCTCGAAGAAAGTCAGCGACCGCACGGAGATTGCGCAGGTGGCGACCGTTTCGGCCAACTGGGACAAGACCATCGGCGAGATCATTGCCGATGCGATGGATAAGGTTGGCAAGGACGGCACCATCACCGTCGAGGAAGCGAAATCAATCGAGACCACTCTGGAAGTGGTCGAGGGCATGCAGTTCGACAAAGGTTACCTCTCGCCCTACTTCGTGACCAACGCAGAGGCGATGGAAGCCATTCTCGAAAACGCATACATCCTCATCCACGAAAAGAAAATCTCGAGCTTGAAGGATCTGCTTCCGTTGCTCGAGAAAGTCGCGAAAGCCGGTCGTCCGCTCCTCATCATTGCTGAGGACGTCGAAGGCGAAGCGCTGGCGACTTTGGTCGTGAACAAATTGCGCGGCACGTTGCAGGTCTGCGCGGTGAAAGCTCCGGGCTTCGGCGATCGTCGCAAGGCGATGCTGGAAGATATTGCGGTGCTCACCGGCGGCCGTTGCATCACCGAAGATCTCGGTATCAAGCTTGAGAACATCAAGGTCGAAGACCTCGGCAAAGCCAAGCGTGTCACCATTGACAAAGAAAACACCACGATCGTCGAAGGTTCAGGCAAGAACCAGGACATCCAGGGCCGCGTCGCCCAGCTCCGTCGTCAGATCGAAGAGACCACCAGCGATTACGATCGCGAGAAACTGCAGGAGCGCCTGGCGAAACTCGCCGGCGGCGTTGCAGTCATCAACGTCGGCGCTGCGACCGAGACCGAAATGAAAGAGAAGAAGGCTCGTGTCGAAGACGCGTTGCACGCCACGCGCGCAGCGGTTGAGGAAGGCATCGTCCCGGGTGGCGGTGTCGCGTTGCTCCGGGCGCAGAAATCGCTCGACAACATCAAAGGCCTCGAGCGCGATGAGAAGATCGGCGTGCAAATCGTGCGCCGCGCCATCGAGGAACCGACGCGTCAACTGGCCGATAACGGAGGCGCGGAAGGCGCGCTCGTCGTCGAGGAAGTGAAGAAACGCAAAGGCAACGAAGGTTACGACGTTGCGAGCGGCGAATACACCGACCTGGTGAAAGCCGGCATCGTCGATCCAACCAAGGTCACGCGCAGCGCGCTGCAAAACGCAGCATCCATCGCGGGCCTGTTGCTCACCACCGAAGCATTGGTCACCGAGATTCCTGAAAAGGAAAAAGCCGGCCCTCCAATGCCTCCAGGCGGCATGGGCGGCATGGATTACTAAGCCGAATGACAGAATGAATTCGAACAGCCGGACTCGAAAGGGTCCGGCTGTTTTGTATCGCGGTCTTCAATGAAAATCAAACCACGTGCGAAACGGACGGCGCTGATAGTCAGCTCCGTCATGGCGATTTTCGGATTAATTTGGTTTGCCGTGATTGTCACTCCCATGCAGTACAGGGTTGGTTTCTGGCCGAGGCTTCCGTTGTTGGATCACCGACTCCTACCGCATATATCAGCGGTGTTTGCGGCCGAGTTCGGTGCGTTTTTTGGATCTCTATCTGCCTTTTATTTGGGCCTTGTTCAGCAAAAAAGTGATCGTCGTGAGAAACGCCATGCGGCTTTAATCACGGCCCAGTACGCGTTGATGTCGCAGTGGAACATCGTCGAGGGAATACGTGCTCAACATCTCGAAGATCTACGCAATGATCCAATCCGATTTAGCAAGCTGAAGCTCTTCTGGTTTCCAATGGTGCCAACATTTGTTCCAATCGCAGATCTGACCTTTGTACTGGAAACGAAAGATCCAAACTTGCTTCATAAGATTCACCTCGCTGAGCAAAACTACCGTGCGTGTGCAGAAGGGCTAAAGATGCGGAATCAAGAGCTACAGAAATTTTACGACAATCCCCGAGTGTCTCATCAGATTCGGGATTTCGAGACGGGAGCAGGAGTTTCCCACGCAGCGGAGCGGGACTTACTTTTCCTACGCCAGTCGACAGACGTGTTGTACATCGCTGCCGATCGAGCATTGCCAAGATTAGTCGCGGTGATTGAAAAACTCGAGAAGCTAATTAACTCGATGTTCCCAGGTAAAACAGCTCTCAAAATGACGCCAATCGAGATGACGTGACCGCAGCAACGACACGTCGAACCATGAGCTGAGCCTCACGAAGAAGAGCTGATTTCAGATTGACGCTCCTACAGGGTGAAAACCTGCACCAATCGAACCGTAGGCTAGGATGTCGGAGATGAGGCATCCGATATATCGCGTCGAATCGTTTGAGCAGGTTGGTTAATACAAGTTGCGGATCACGTTCGACGATGGTCTCTCCCGCGTTATCAATTCGAAAGCATCCTTTTTGGCGAATTATTTGGTCCGCTGCGGAACCCATGAATTCGCGCGAGTGAAAATAGACCCCGAAGTACGAATGTTGGTATGGCCGTCCCGTGCTGACTTCGATCCCGCGATCTTGCACGACTGGCCGGAGCACGAGTCATTCCGCCGTGCTGCGGAAAGGTGGCAAACACCAGCAGGAGTTCGTTAGAAGGTCACGCGCAGCGCGCTACAAAACGCAGCGTCCATCACGGCCTGTTGGCTCACAACCGAAGCATTGGTCACCGAGATCCTGAAAAGGAAAAACCTCCTCCAATGCCTATGGGCGGCCTGGATTATGGAGATCGTCTCGGTCGAAACCCCGAAGAATTTCGGGGCTAAGCAACAGCCGAAACAAGCAATCAGCAAACGACCGAGCTCGCAAAGGGCTCGGCTGTTATGTTACTTGCATAACGGTCGAGTTGGGGAAATTGGAACGGAATTGGGGAAATTGAGGTCGCGTCTAAAATTTAACATTTGCAGAAGTGATTAGTGACCCTCTCTTGTCAAGAGTGTGGCGCGGCACGTAAGCTAAAGCATTGAGCCAGGAGCTTGGAGGAAAAGTAAGCGATGGTAAGATCGACACCGTGAGCTTGTCCGAAATCAAAAGCGCAATTAAACAACTTTCATTTGAAGAGCGCGCCGAGTTGGCTGCGTGGTTGCACGGTTGGAAAGATGACGATTGGGATGAGCAGATAAAGCGCGACGTCGCCGGCGGCAAGCTGGATGACGTCCTGCGCGAAATAGAAGAGGACATCAAAACAGGACGCGTCCGCGAAATGCCGTGACGCCGAGAACGCACCGGCGTTTGAAACTCGCTCGGCTCCCGGCCTCGCTCGCTACTACCCTCGCAGCTTTACCTTCTATCTCGGAAATCCCTCTCCTCGATTCTGGAACGAGTTCAACAGACTGCCTGCCCATGTGCAATGTCTCGCGCGAGAAAAGTTTCAACTTTGGTTGTGTGATCCGTTCCATCCTTCGATGCAATTTAAGCCAATCGCCGGAAAGGTCTGGTCAGTGCGAATCGGCGATCACTATCGCGCTCTAGCGCGTCGTGATCGCGATCTCGTCGTGTGGTTTTGGATCGACACTCACGAGGAATACAACAACTTCGTGGGACAACTGAGATAGTCGTCTATACATATTCGAACATTTTCGGCCGGCTCTCCAAACCACCAGGCGCATAACCGGAAATTCTTGACCAGTCTCACAACAGGCGTTCGAGTAATCAGGAACCAGCAATTATTACTATGAAACGAATTACGTCGGTGGCCATGGCGCTTACGGCTCTGTTCGGGTTGGCGGTGTCGGGCTGCGACAAACAGACTTCAGAGGACCTCAAGCAAAAGGCGGAGGAAACGAAGCAAACGGTAGAACGCGAAGCGAAAGAAGCAAAGGAAGCTGCCGACAAACAGATCGAGAAAGCGAAACCGGAGCTCAAGGAGCTTGGCGAAAAAGCGAAGGACGCGGCTCAGGACGCAATGGAAAAAACGAAGGAGGCCGCCGATTCTGCCGCACAACAGATGAAGGATGCCACCGACGCTTCGCCTCAGCCAGTGAGTCCGACGCCCGCGCCATAAGGTGCGGGAGCTCCCGCGGAGGTTGCGCGCGATGGAGGCGCTTTGAGGCTGATCAGTCTTAGACGGTGAACGTTTTCGATCGTCTATCCGGCCAGGTATCAAACTTTCGGTTTCTTATTCTTGAATAAGTCTCGTAGTTCGTCTTTTGCTTTTTCCAAAGTTCGCTTACGGCTGGATGTTAAGTTTGTGCCGGCGCGATTGATATAGAAGTTCAACATCGACATCGCCGACTGTAGTGGCGTCCCTTTGCGACGATGACTCGCTTCTGCGGAGCGTTTTAGCGATCGGGCGATCTCGCGAGCACTGCGTTTCTTGAACACATTCGATTCCAAATCGAGCGCGTCGCTGTGCTTCGTCACCGCGGCTGACCAACGTTCACTTTTACGAGTCATGGTGTTCGCAACTCGTTCCCTTCATTAGAATCGCTCGCCCAGCCGGATGCCGATGTATTTCGTTTTGCGTACCCCGTGCCTGAAAATTTCAGGCGAAAAAATCACATATTCGTGACATCCGGTGAAGTGTGCGCCGACGATAATCACTCACTATGAAACTCGAAAATTTAAAAGATCTTTATATTCACGAACTAAAAGACCTCCACAGCGCGGAGAAGCAACTCACAAAGGCGCTGCCGAAGATGGCCAAAGCGGCCTCGAATGAGGAGCTTGGGAGACGCGTTCCGCGAACATCTCGAACAAACCGAAGAACATGTGAGGCGGCTGGAAAAAATTCTGGAAAGCCACGATGAAACTTTTCGCGGCGCAAAGTGCAAAGGCATGGAAGGACTCATCAAAGAAGGCTCAGAAATGATCGAAGAAGACGGAGACGACGATGTCCGCGATGCCGGTCTGATTTCCGCAGCGCAACGCGTTGAACATTATGAGATTGCCGGTTACGGCTGCGCTCGCACGTACGCCGAGTTGCTCGAAGATAATGATGGAGCGGAGCTTCTGCAGCAGACTCTGGATGAGGAAAAAGCCACAGACGAGAAGCTCACCGAACTGGCGGGCTCGATCAACGTCGAGGCTGAAGAAGAGGAATCGGAGAAGGCGGCATAAGCTTTTTGGTTCGGCAATAGAACAGTCCCCGCGCTGGGAAGCGCCATGCTTCCCGGCGGGAGGGCTGGTGCGCCTGGAGAGGCGCGCTTCACCTTCGCTATCGCAAATGATTGCCTTTTCGGCTGATCGCTACCGCGTCTGGCTGTTTGACCTCGATGGCACCCTGGTCGATTCCAATCAGGCCCACGTGGATTCATGGGACCGCGCGTTCCGGCATTTCGGTAAAGAATTCCCGCGCGAGAAATTGGAGGAGAATATTGGTAAAGGTTCGGACAAATATCTACCCTCGTTCTTGACCCATGATGAGATCGAAGAATTCGGAAATGAGCTCGATGAATATCGCTCCGACCTATTCCGAAGAGACTATCTGCCAGAGGTAAAACCGTTCCCCGAGGTCCGCGAGCTCTTTCACATCCTTACTGACTCTGGCCGAAAGATCATGTTGGTAACTTCGGGGAAAGAGACCGAAACGAAATACTACTTGAAGCTACTCCAAGTTGAGAAGCTGGTATCTGGTTACACCACCGCTGATGATGCCGAGCGCTCCAAGCCGGCGCCTGATATCTTCGAACAAGCGCGCGAAAAAGCGTACGCTTCCCGAGCCGAGACACTGGTTATTGGTGACACCCGCTTCGACTTTGAAGCGGCCGCCCGGGCACGGCTTGATGGGATCGGATTTCTTTGCGGCGGAAAGTCAGAAGAAGAACTTTGTTCAGCAGGTGCCAGGCGTGTCTTCCGCGACCCGACCGATCTTCTCACGTTTTTGAAATCGCGCCAATAACTGGCCGTCGGTGAGCAAGCAGCTTTCAAGTGGATTCATACGACCGACCGCTGGCACGGATTCGTTAATTTTCAAAAAGGAGACCACAATGCCAAGAGGAGATAAATCGAGTTATACATCGAAGCAAAAGCGCCAGGCAGAACACATAGAGGAAGGTTACGAGAAACGGGGTACTTCGGAAAAAGAGGCGGAGCGTCGCGCGTGGGCGACCGTCAATAAGCAAGATAAAGGGGGCAAAAAGAGTGGGAGCGGCCGCGGAAAAAAATCGAGCCACGCCAGTTCTCGCAAGGGCGGTCGGAAGGGTGGCAAAGCGAAGAAGAGAAAATAATCCTGCTGGTCGCTCCTGTTTTTAGTCGCGGCAATGGATTGCGTGATATCTACAAGGTCGACATCTCCGCGCTGAACTCTGCCGAGGAAAAAGGTCAGAAGCGATAACACCGTCATCCGACAATTCTGTTGAATTGGCGTAATCTCAGAGATGCTACCGAACTGCGACGATTTTTTGATCAGGCACTTCGAACAACCGGATGAAGTGCGGACGTTCGAGAAAGGAAAATTTGAGACGGTGAAGATTGGTGGGATGACGATCGGGCGCGCAAGCTACGAACCAGGCTGGAAATGGTCGGAGCACGTGGGTGGCGCGAGCGGCGCGAAGTTCTGCGAAGTAGAGCATGTAGGCCTGGTGGTGTCTGGCTGCGCGTCGTGCCAGATGAAAGATGGTCGTTATTACGAAATGAAGGCTGGCGATCTGTTTTATATTGGACCGGGCCACGACAGTTGGGTTGTCGGCAACGAACCTTATGTTTCGCTTCACTTTCTCGGCGCGGAACATTACGCCGAGCGGGAAGACCAATGAGCTAAGACCCAGGGGATCCTCCAAGCTGAAACCCAGTCGCTCTCTATCCAGGAATCCCTTTCCTCGATTGAACTCCCTGGGCTCCTGTTCTCGCTCGCTGTTCGGTCGCAGCGTTAGTTTTCTATGTCGCTTCCCTCAAACGCTCCATTCCCTCGATCGCGACGTGTTCTATCTCGGAAATCCCTGTCCTCGGTTCCTGGTTGAAACTCAGTCGCTGCCCTCGCTCCTTAGCTGCTACCCTCGCAGCTTTACCTTCTATCTCGGAAATCTCTTTCCTCGAGTCCTGATTAATTTTTCTTCGTGGCTTTCGTGCGCTCTGTGATGAAAGATTCTTCAATGCGCCGGGTATTCTTTCTTTCCGTTCTTTCTGCGCTGGTAACCATGAGTGGTAGCGCGCGAGCGGCGGACGCGATGAATACCATCGCCGAGCGGTACGTGTATCTTGTGCTAGCTCTGGGGCAACATGATCCCGATTACGTGGATGCGTTTTACGGACCGGTTGACTGGAAAACGCAGGCGGAACAAGAAAAGAGGTCACTGGATGCGATCGGTGCCGAGGCTATAAAACTCAGCGCGACGCTGACAGGAACTCCTATTGCTCCAGGCACCACCGACAGCGACCTGCGTCAATTGCGCCGGGAATACTTGCAGAAACAGCTTGCCGCGCTGGCGGCGCGGGTGCGGATGTTGAAGGGCGAAAAGTTAAAGTTCGACGCGGAGTCGCGCGCGCTTTACGACGCTGTGGCACCGACCTATCCCGATTCGCACTTTGAGGAAATCATCGCGCAACTGGAAAAGAAAATTCCCGGTACAAGCGGCCAGTCCGGCTTGGACCCGTTGTGGAAGCGGTACGAGGAATGGAGAAAACCGTTTCTGATTCCGAGGGAAAAACTCGATAAGGTGTTTCAATTGGCAATCAAGGAATGTCGTGCCCGGACGCTGGCGCACATTGCGCTTCCGCCTAACGAGAGTTTTACCGTCGAGTACGTGACCAATAAGCCGTGGGGCGGTTATAATTGGTACAAAGGGAATTTCCACAGCGTAATCCAGGTGAACACCGATCTCCCGATCTACATCGATCGCGCGGTCGATCTCGCGGCGCACGAAGGTTATCCCGGCCATCACGTTTACAATTCGCTCCTGGAACAGAACCTGGTCGACGATCGCGGCTGGATGGAGTTTTCGGTCTACGCACTGTTCTCGCCGCAATCGTTGATCGCCGAAGGGACGGCGAATTTCGGCCGGGAGGTCGCGTTCCCAACTAAGGCCGATCGAATGAGGTTCGAGAAGGAAGTCTTGTTTCCCGCCGCGGGAATCGATGCATCCCGCGCGGACGAATACTATGCCGTCCAGGATTTGATGAACCAACTCGAGTACGCGGTAAACAAAGCCGCGCGAAGATTAATCAACGGCAAAATCGATGAGAAGGCCGCGGCGGAATGGTTGCAAAAATACGCGGTGATGGATCCGGCTCGCGCTCAGAAACGGGTGAAATTCATCCAGCGTTATCGAAGTTACGTGATCAACTACAATCTCGGCGAAGATATGGTGCGCCGTTACATAGAGAAAAAAGGCGGCACCGATCCGGAGAAACGGTGGAGCGAATTCGGCAAGCTTCTTTCCTCGCCGCGACTTCCCAGCGGATTACAGTAGTGACCTAACAAGCGACTTACGTGGATCGGCTTATCCCCAAGGCCGATGGCTCGGTCCAGTCGCGACGCGCTCGGGACCGCGCGTTCCACCTTTTTGCAGCGTTCTCCGGGGTCGATCAGATTAGAATGTCGAGGTCGCCGGTGAACCGCGTTCGCGCATGGAAGGCGACCACCAAGTGCTGTCGGTTAAGACTCGTCTGGCGTCCGGCATGTTGTAACATCTTCGAGTGAGCGATCCCGAGAATACAACCCTGGCAGCGAACCTGTTCGAAGCTGATCTCGGCCGGCAAATTCTTGTGAGCGAAAGAGAACGCGCCGGTCTCCAGGCGCTGATCGGCGTAGTGGTTTTGCTGATCATTGGTCTGCTGAAAGCCTTTGAAGTCGTCACAGCCAACACGTGGCCGGCGTTCAGTGCCGCCCTGATCGTAGTGGCGACCGTCATTGTTTACGAGCTGGCCATGCGGCAGTTGTTTGATCGATATCTGCGTCGCGATCGGCAATTGCCTCCGATAATCCGGTACCTGAACGTTGCCATCGAAACGAGTTTCCCCACGATTCTCCTGGCTGCGTTTGTGCTCACCATGCGGGCCGACATCGCGCTCACCAGCGCAGCCGTGCTCGGTTACTTCTTCTTCATTATCTTGTCCGCGTTGTCCCTCGACTTTCGCCTGAGCGTTTTCGCAGGAGTCATTGCAGCCGTCGGTTATGTGACGCTGACGCTGATCTTTCTGGAACAATTGCCGCTTGGTCCCGGACAGCCGCCGGAAAGCAGGATCGCTTATATCATGCGTCCCGTTCTCTTTCTGCTAGGCGGCGCAACCGCCGGCCTGGTCGCGTCACGTATACGTTCCGGTATTCTAAAGTCGCTTCATGCTGCTGAGGAACGCCAGCGCATTGTGCAGATGTTTGGACAACACGTTTCGCCAGCGGTTGTGAACCAACTGCTCGCTCAACCTGCGGGCCTCCAATCGGAGCTGCGAGATGTCTGCATTCTGGTACTGGATATTCGCAATTTCACTACATTTGCGGAAACGGCGACACCGGATTTGATCGTTGGTTATTTGAACCGGCTTTGGGGCAGGGCCGTGGGAATCGTTAATCGGCATCACGGCACAGTGAACAAGTTTCTCGGCGATGGATTCATGGCTGTGTTTGGCGCTCCACTTGTGATGGGGAACCATTGTCAGAACGCAATCAATGCCGCGCGAGAGTTGGTCGCTGAAATCAAGCGCGCCACTGATGCGGACGAGATCCCACCGACTCAGATCGGTATCGGTCTGCATTCGGGGGAAGCGTTGGTTGGCAATATCGGGTCCAACGAGCGCCGCGAATACACGGTAATCGGTGATGTGGTCAACGTGGCGTTCCGCATCGAGCAACTAAACAAGGAACTGAATTCGAGTTTTCTCGTTTCTGAATCGGTGCAGGAAACGATCGGTGAACTGCAGGACGTCGAATCTGCGGTGTCACTTCCCATCCGTGGCCGAAAGGCGCCGGTTCGTATTTATAAGTTGGGCTGAGCCCGCGAGAGGACAGGACGAGAGGCCCTTACTCGGGCAATGTCTCGCCCGATCCTCCAATCTCCGCTGGAAAGTCCTTAAGTTTGGGCAACCCGTCCTTCATCGGAAGAATCGTCTCCGCGTAATTAAGATGTAATCTTGGTTTGAACGGAAAATTCCGGAGAGCGCCAATCCGCACATCGATCAAGCCAAGTGTCGGGTGATCGACGCTAATGTGGCTGCCGCATTTGGTACAATAACGACGATCGCTGATGTCGCTGCTCTTGAATTTTCCGAGGAATTCGGCGCCTTTAATGAGGTTAACGTTCTCCCATTTCCATAATGTGAACGCGCTTACTGGCGCGGCGGAATAACGCCGGCAGTTCTCGCAATGACAGTAACCCGTCTCCAGCGGATCGCCGCTCAACTGGATCTCTACCGCTCCGCAGTAACATCCGCCTCTATGTGTCTCCGCCATGGATGTGATTTAATCAGGAAATCATGAAACCAGAAAGTAGGAATAGTAGACCTGAATCAAAGTCAGCACTTTGGTAGGGCACGATCGCGGAGCGCGCCAATTCGGCGGATCGACAGGCGGCCTCTCTCTACCATTTGAATGCCGAAAGAACCGAGAATGCCTGCGTTCGTGCTTTCACTATTTTTACAGGCTGACCTACCTTTTCCTGGATTCGTGGTTTCGCGCTAATCAATAACCCAGGTCTTTTTTCCGGTCGTTTGCTCCGGGCAGGGCATCTTTGCGAACCGTAATTGCCGGTGCGCCCGAATCCTTAAGCTGGTTCGCCTCGACCAGGTTGAGCTCAATGTCCTTGGTGTATTCCGCAGGAACGTCTGCATCGGCGTAGATTGCATGGACCGGGCAAACTTCCACGCATGCCATGCAATCAATGCAGTCGTCGGCATGAATTACTACCTGGTTTTCCATTTCGTAAAAGCAGGCAACGGGGCAGACTTCTACGCAGTCGGTGAATTTGCATCCGTTACATTTCTCGGTCACAACGTGGGCCATGGGATTTCGATGATTAAGGTTTTCCGTGAAAAAACTCTGTTACGAGTATTGAGCGATCATCGCGAGTCAAATTTCTGGAGAAACCTATCGGGGTGCAGAGGACTGCCCGTCCTACCCATCACGTGCATTCGCTTTTCGTCGGTAGGGCGCGTCATTCCGTGCGCGCCGCGCTTGAAGTGTCGCTGCGCAACCGGAAAAGAATCGCTACCGGGAAAGTGACGACATTGCGAAAGCGACTCACTAGGCCCGCTTGTTCAAGCGCCCGACGTCGATCTGACATGCGCTCCGGCAGTGGCGATCTGGCTCTCCGGCGTACGAAAGAGGATGCTGATCGCAATCGTCACGAGGCAACCGACGCAGACGAACCAGGGCCAAGCGATCTTCGGCCACCAATCAGGCATGAACCACCCGAAGTTCCAGTCCGCGTGCCTGAACTCGCCCCGTAAAAGTGCACTGACATCGAACGCGGGCAGCGCGACTTTGCACAGGATTAACACCGACGTGATGCCGACGATCATCGCGATGACGTTCGCTCCGTCGCGGCCGCGACTGCGAGTGAGCATTCCGAGAAGAAAGACGGCGAGCAATGCTCCATAGGTGTAACCGAGAATTCCGATCGCAATCGGTATAATCGTCAGTTTCGCGTCCTGCAAAACCGCGTTGGCGGCCATCGTGGCGACGAGAATCATGAGAATACCAAACACGAATGTGGCGATCCGCGCGGCACGGATCGCTTGCTGGTCGGTTGCGTAACGGTTGATGTAGGGAAGGTAAAAATCCTTTGTGAAACTCGTGGCGAGCGCGTTCAGCGCCGCCGAGGTCGAGCCCATCATGGTTGCAAAAACGCCTGCGACGATGAGTCCACGGAACACCACCGGCATCTCATGTACGATATAGTAGCCGAAGATTTCGTTATCTGCGGCTGGCAAATCTGGGCTCGGCACCACCGTATAAAAGACGGAAAGCAAAATGCCGACGGTGAGAAATGCCCCGGCGATCGGCAAATCCATTACGCCGCTAAGGATGAGCGAGAGTTGCGACTTGCGATAATCGGGCGCAGTCAACATTCGTTGCACCATGTCCTGGTCGGTGCCGTGTGTCGCCATAGTCAACATGGTCGAGCCAATGAATGCAGCAAAGAGCGTGTAGGGTTCCTCCAGCATCGCCTTAAGCGCCGGACCGAACGGCAGATCGGCGTTCCACCCGGTCTGAAACACCTTCACATTCCCGAGCCCGCCCAGGTTTTGCTTCACGGTGTTGAGCCCGCCTGGAATATTGTGAAGCAATAGAAAAATGGCAAAAATCACTGAACTGAACATTAGCACCGCCTGGATGAGATCAGTCCAGACTACGGCTTTGATGCCGCCGACCGCGGTATAAATCGTCGTGATGACGGTCACGAAGATAATACCCCAAATGTAGGTATTGAGATTGATCGGCAGGCTTGGAAACAGATAACGCCAGATCACCACCATGATGGCGCCGCCAAGATACAAACGAACGCCGATTCCCAGCACGCGCGTAAACAAGAAGATGCCGCTTGCCATGTTCTTGGTTTTTGTTCCGAAGCGCACGGTGAGGAACTCGTAGATGCTCTGCACCCGATAGTCGTAGTACGGCTTGATGAAGGTGAAAGCTATAAACACGCGTGCCAGGATTGTCCCAATGACGAGCTGGCCGTAAAAGTATCCCCTTGTTTTGAAACCCTCGGCTGGCGTTCCGAGAAAAGTGGCGGCGCTGGTTTCGGCTGCAACGATGGAAGCGAGAACTGCCCACCAGGGAATCGATCGCCCGCCAAGCGAGAAATCCCGCAGATTTTTATTTCGCCGGCCCGCCCACAAACCCAGCGCGACTATGCCGAAGAAATAAAGGAGCAAGACTCCGGTATCAATTGCCAGACGCGCGCCCATCTCGGCGCTTACTTAGCCACAGACGCCGTGTTGAGCAAAGCCGAAGCATTAATACCGATTTACACAGATAATGTGTGATCATTCCCGCTTGCTCCTGCTCATGCTCGTGATCGGATGCGGCAACGGTCAAATGTTGCTGGAATAACCAAATCCGACGAAACAAGTCCGAATGCTTGTACCAGCCTGTCATCTCGAGCGAAGTCGAGGGACTCCGCGGAGATACCTTGGGCTCGCTCCGCGGGATCCTTCGACTCCGCTGGCGCCGCCCAGGATCACGGTGTTTGCGTTGGTCATTTTTTCGTCATTAGAGATTCGTGCTTCGTCATTTTTGACGTGCTAATCTGTGGCAAAAATGAAATTGGTCATAATTCCCGCATCTGACTTCGATCTCGCGAAGACGCTGGATTCCGGCCAGGTATTTCATTGGCAAAAAACGGGGGACGGATATGTGGGGACGGTTGGAGATTTTGCGGTTTACGTCGAGCAGCGTGGCCGCTGTTTAAAAGCGCAAGTGGGAACGAGTAGACTTGACTGCTTTAAGCAGTCAAGTCCGCAGCCGCTGTTGAGAAAATATTTTGCGCTCGATCATCCACTGGGAAAAATTTGCGATTCGTTCCCCACGGATCCAGTGATGAAAGCCGCCCGCGATTTTTGTCGAGGGTTGCGGATCATCCGGCAACCAAAGTGGGAATGTCTTGCCACATTCATTTGTTCTTCAATGAAGCAGGTGGCGCACATTCGACAGATTTCGCTGGCACTTCGGAAACGATTTGGCGAGCCACGGATGGCCGGCAATCAAATGGTCTGCACCTTTCCATCGCCACAGCGAATTGCAAAAGCTTCGGACTCGGTCTTGCGCAGATGCGCTCTCGGGTACCGCGCGAAAAACCTGCGCGCAACGGCTGGTCTGGTCAGCTCCGGAGAAGCGGACCTCGAGGCATGGGGAAGGTTCGGGGAGGCCGAGCTTCGAAAACATCTTTGTGAGTTGCCCGGCGTAGGACCCAAGATCGCAAACTGCGTGATGTTATTTGCGTACGAACGTCTTGGCGCGTTCCCGATCGACGTCTGGATTGAGCGCGTGTTGCGACAGCACTATCTGGCGCGTCGCAGGAAGATGACGGCGCGACGACTCCGCGAATTTTCCGAGAGCTATTTTGGCCCACACGGCGGCTATGCACAGCAATATTTGTTTCATCATGCCCGGATGGCTTTGCGGCGGTCGGGCGATTGAGGTCAATCGCCGCTGCCTCGTTCTCGATGAATGGAGGGTGGGCGGCCAAAGTTGTCAGCGCCTGTGGCCTGAGATAATGTTCCAGCCTTAAGAGAGCTTCTACGCCCGAATGCTTCTTCATCAAGCGATCATTACCTCATGACGACGGCCGACTTTGCTTTTGCACAGCGGGCCACTCCCGACAGGCTACGGGATTACGAACAGAATGCGCGGACAGTTTTCTGGGCGTCACTGGTGGCGATCTTGATTCATCTGGTGGTGGCATTTTTGCTCGCTGCATTCAGCGGCTTTTTTACGCCCAGCCTTCCGGCACCGGACAAGCCGGTTGAGCTTACATTGATGGATTTGTCACCGACAGGCGCGTCAAAGAATTCCGCCTTTATCGAGACCGACGAAAGCAAGAAGGCGCCCGAACCGAAAGATAAAACGTTTGAGTCAAACGCCAATTCGATTGGAGCGAGCGAGCTGGCCGCCGCGGGGGAACTGCCTTTGCCATCGCAGGCGGGAAAAGAGCGTCCTTTGCTGGATTTTGAGAATCAGCAGTATTCGCTCGACACAAAGGGTGCGCAGGCGGAGCAGAAGCCGGCATCGCAACAGAAGGCTGCGCAGCCCGCTGCCGAGCCGAAACTAATTACTGCTGCGGAGCAATTTGCGCTGCTTACGCAAAAGTCAGCGGCTGCGCTCGACGCTTCGGCTTCGTCGCAAGCGGCGTCGAGATACCGTCGCCAAAAGGAGCGCACTCATATCGCGGGGAACATTACCAATCGGGGCATTTCCTCCGTAAACGCTCTCGGTACGCCACTTGGTCGCTATCAGAAAATCGTGTCCGATTCGATCGGCTCGCGCTGGTATACTTATGTGGATCAGAAACGTGATTTGATTAACATTGGCACGCTACGTCTTCGATTTGTCATCGATCCAAGCGGCCGGATCAAAAATCTTAAAGTGACGGAGAACAGTTCGAACGAAGCATTCGCCAGCGTTTGCGTGCAATCGGTACTCGAGGCGCATCTTCCGCCGATTCCCGATGAGGTGGTAAGGACGCTGCCGCCCGAAGGATTGGAAGTGGACGGACTCGGTTTCATCATTTTTCCTAACGGATGATCATCGCCTGGATCATTGCTGCTACGTCGGGAATCGTGGATGCTGTACTCGGATTTTTCGCGAGGGGTGGCCTTTTCATGTGGCCGCTGCTGGCCTGCTCGATTGTTTCGGTAACAATAATGATTTTACGCGGGATCGCATTGCGACGAAAAATTGTCATGCCAGCGGCAATCGAAGCGGAAATAGAACGCATGGCGCCGGGGGAAAATCCAGAGCGGTTATCACGTCTGGTGTATCATGATCCTTCATCGCTGGCTCGAATCACGCGCGTGGCTCTCCAGCATGTGCGCGGTCCGCGTTCGGAAAATGTTGAAGTCGTCCAAACCCGGGCGCGCCATGAGATGGTGCGGCTGGAACGCGGCCTCATCATTCTTGAAATCATCGTCGGCATTGCGCCGCTGCTTGGATTGATCGGGGCCGTTTCCGGCTTGGTACACGTTTTTTCTAATCTGGGCCTAAGCTCCGGCGCATCGGACACGCGGCAGATAGCGCTGGGAATTGCCGAAGCGTTGAACGCCACCGTGTTCGGGCTTTCGATCGCCGTGCCGACTCTCATCGGGTTCACCTATTTTTCACGAAAAGTCGAAGTCATGTCGGTCGAGATGGAAACGCTCGTCGTCGAGTTGATAAACAAGTGTTATTACGGTCGCGCCACAAGCGATCCCAAGGCAGCGCAGATTCCTGCGCCTGTGGCGTGAAGCGCGGCGCTTATCCGACCAGATGAAATTCTCAGTACGAAAACGGCGCGCGCCCGTCATTATCATTGTTTCGCTGGTCGATATTCTTATCATCCTGCTCATCTTTTTCGTCGTCTCGACGACATTCAAAAAAGACCAGCCCGAGGTGCAGATTAATCTGCCGGAATCCAAGACCGCACAGAAAAAACCATCGGAGCTCGATCACGCAATCGTGAGCATCGATCAAAAGGACGAGGTCAAGTTGGATGGTCGAGTCGTTAACGTGGACCAACTGGAAGCCGCAGTGCGCCAGTTGCCCGAGCCGCGCAAATCCACGCTCGCCTTGCAGGCGGACAAGAAAGCGTCCTTCGGCACAATCATTAAAGTGATGGATGCTTTGAAACTGGCGGGCGTGAAGAATTTACCGGCGTTCACCCGGGAAGAAGGACAATGATTCTGCCGATCATGCAGTATGGCGACCCAATCCTGCGGGTAAAAGGCGAACGGGTTGAGAAAATCGATGAGCGAATCCGAACGCTGGCGGCGAACATGATTGAGACGATGCACGAAGCCCATGGTGTCGGACTCGCGGCGCAGCAGGTTGGCGAAGCTTTACAGCTCACGGTGCTGGACGTTTCAGTCGTCGAAGATCGACCGAGCACGCTGAAGCTAAGTGGCAAAGACGTCGATCCGAAGAACGCGATGCCGCTTGTATTGATCAATCCGGAAATCGAGCTGCGCGGCGAAACCGAAGTAGGCGTAGAAGGTTGCCTGAGTTTTCCTGAGATCACCGGAGACATCGAACGGACCAAATCCGTTTTGGTGCGCGCGCAGACCTTGGAAGGTGAAATGTTTCAAATCGAGGCAAGCGGACTTCTGGCGCGCGCGATCCAACATGAGCACGATCATCTTCACGGAATTTTGTTCGTCGACCGGATGAGCTCAGCGGCAAAAGCCGGATTGTCCAGCCGCTTGAGACGTTTACAAAAGGAAACCAAGCGCGGCGTCCGGCATCACGAAGAGATCGTGAGCGAAACGGTGCTGTAGCGACTATTATCGAATCCGCGCATTCCTCTGATGAGCAGCATTTGGGTCAATTGGGTTCGCAGACTGCAATCGATCGCACAAAATGGGCGAAACTACTGCAAAAACGAATTCGACCTGCAACGCTACCAACAAGTCGAAGAAATTGCCGCCGAGATCGCAGCCAAATATGCCGATGGCGAATTGGAGACTATCAGGTCGATGTTTAAACAGGAGACCGGGCCAGCTACTCCAAAAATCGATGTACGTGCGGCTGTTATTTCCAAAAACAAAATATTGCTCGTAAAGGAACGCGGTGATGGTTGGACGTTACCCGGTGGTTGGGTAGATCCCGGCGAATCCGCAAGCGAAGCCGCTGTGCGGGAGACCAAGGAAGAATCGGGGTACGATGTGAATGCCGCCAGGCTAATGGCAATTTACGATCGCGACAGGCACGAGCATCCGCCCTGTCCCTTCCATGTATATAAGTTGTTTTTCCTATGTGACCTGGTGGGAGGATCGGCCAAGGCCAGTCTTGAGACGGAGGCGGTCTGCTTTTATGGCGAGGACGAATTACCCTCTCTTTCCGAGTCTCGGGTGTCAGCACCGCAAATTAAACGTGCATTCGTTTTTGCCAGAGACCCGGGTTTACCTGCCGATTTCGACTAGGTTGCGCTGTCAGCGCTGCCGTTGCCTCATTCTTCTCGCAGGAGTTTGGATGGATCGACAGCCAGCGCTCGTAACGCGGGAAGTGCAGAAGCTGCCACGCCCAGCAGCACCATCGTCAGCATCACGCCGACCACGACTACGGGATCTCGCGGATTCGCCTGATACACAATCTCCCCCAGCAGCCGGCTGGCGGAAATGCCTAACAACAGTCCCACCAGGGAACCGAGCCCGAGCAGCACGAGTGGCCGGCCAACCGCTGCGGTCATCACATGTCTCGCGCGCGCGCCGAGTGCCACGCGGATGCCAAGTTCTTTCATTCGGCGACTCACGTTGTAGGCGGCGATTCCGAAGATACCCGTCACTGCCAGCATCACCGCCAACAGGCCCATTACGCAGAGTGCTATGGTCGTTGCCCGGGCCGCGAACAGCGCATTCTGTCCCCCTAGCACTTCGAACCAGCTCTGCACTTTAATTTGGGCATCCGGCTCGATGGTGTTCAGGGTGCGTGCAAGCATCGCCGCCATCTCGTTTTGCGCCCGCGGCGTCCGAACCACAAAGACTCCGATGCCGCGCTCAGTTTGAAACAGCGGCAGGAACACCACCGGTTGCTGTGGCTCCATGATTTGGTAATACTTTCCGTCCTCCGCCACGCCCACCACTTCCCTCAAATGATCCCGGAGAATGAAGCGTTGTCCGATCGCGGGTGTTTCGCCCCACATCTTCTGCGCAAAGGTTTGATTCACGATTGCGACGTATGGCGTCGTCCGAGTGTCATGCCATGAGACATCCCGTCCGGAGATGAGCCGCGTGCCCGCAGCTTCGAGGTAACCCGGTGAGATGGTAAACACATATGGGGCCAGCACAGAATTGTTTAGATTGAAATCTGTCGTCCCTGGCGGAAAGACCGGAACGCCGCGCAGGCCGCCCGTGAACGGCACGCGGCTCACCGCCCCCGCCGTAGTCACACCTGGAATCCTCTGCACCGCCTCGAGCATTGCTTTCTGTTTCTCGAGCAACGCGTCCCCTCGCTGTTCCATCTCACTCAAGTCTATGTCGGCGACCATTGCTCCCTGCGGCTGGAAACCCAAAGGAACGCGCAACATGCGAACCATGCCGCGGACGGCGACGAGCGAGGCCGTCACGAGCAACGTGCAGATCGAAATTTGTACGCCTAACAACAGGTCCCGCAGAGCAAACCGGCGCAGCGGCGTTGAATCACCTGATCCGCTCTTCATCGCCTGTAACGGACTGCTTTGCGACACCTGTCGCGCAGGAGGCAATCCAAACAGAAGCGCGCTTACCAAGGTCAACACCAGAGCTGCCACGTAGACAGGCGCATCTACGCTGACTGCCAGACGGCCATAGGGCGATTGCCACTGGTTCAATACGCGCAGCAGCAAGCCGGCGATCACCAAACCCGCCGTTCCGCCGATCAGCGACAATACCATCGCTTCGGTAAATAGTTGCCGCATCAGCCGCCACCGGCTCGCACCGAGGGCGACACGCACCGCCAGTTCCCGACTGCGATCCGCCG
Organism: uncultured Verrucomicrobiae bacterium; assembly: GCA_963807435.1. Taxonomy (GTDB): domain Bacteria; phylum Verrucomicrobiota; class Verrucomicrobiia; order Chthoniobacterales; family UBA10450; genus Udaeobacter. The sequence continues at coordinate 211,177 of CAWECA010000007.1, read as the reverse complement.
CGCGCGCTGCAAACAAGCTGGCCAGATTCGCGCACGCCGCCACCAGCACCAGCAAAGCCAGTCCCGCTCACGCTATAAAGAAATCCACGAATGACGTCGCCGGCATCTCCTTGGAGTCCTGGACGGACCAGCCGCAGCGGTACTCCAGTGTCTGTCTTCGGATATTCTTTTGCCAGTTGAGCTGCGATCGAAGTCAAATTTTCCTCTGCCTGCCGCGGCGTCACACCCGGTTTGAGACGGCCAAGCACTGTCAGAGGTCTTCCCGTCCGATCCTCCAGATATTTCGCGTCGAAATAATTTACGACCGGTATGAAGTAGTCCGGCCGGTCAAATTGCTCCGTGCCATGGAACCCCTCTGGGGCCACACCCACGACTGTGAAGGGGTCCTTATTGAGACGCACGATCGTTCCGATCACTCCTGGATCCGCGTTAAATGCGCTTCGCCAAAGACTATCGCTTAACACGATATAAGGCGCTGAATTCGGACCATACACGTCCGTCGTTTGGAGGAACCGACCCAGCTCTGGTTGCACCCCGAGCATTTCGAAATAATTGCCAGTAACTGCGTAGCCGAAAACACTCTTCGCCGAGTTTTTCCAGCTCAGTCTCTGCTCACAATATCCGTAAAAGCCAGTGACCTCGCTGAAGGTGGTGTTGCGTTTCCGGTAGTCTTCGAAAGCAGGATACGATGTGGTGAGTAGTTTGCCGCTAGTCCAAGGCTCGAGACGAAGTTGGTAAAGATTTTCCTGATCGCGGACCGCCAGCGGGTGGAGCAGGACCGCATTGAATATTCCGAAGACCACGACGTTTGCGCCAATCGCCAGCATCAGAGTGAGGGTGGCGACGATCGTGAACGCCGGAGTTTTCCAAAGCACTCGGAGCGCATAACGAATATCCAGGAGCATGTCCTTCATCGGAGTCTCGCTGCTCACATACGCTCGAGCATCTAACGAGAAAGAGTTAGACCCCGTTTGGTCGATTTCGTCGATAGCGACCGATAATGAGTTCTGGAATGCAAGTGAGGGCGATACCGCCAATCACTGTTACGTCGCAAATCCATCTCCATCCGAACGGTCCAAACGGCAACAATCCGAGGCCGTATCCGAGGGAAGCAACAGCACCAAGAATGAAAAACGGGCCAGTAAAGTAACAGTGGACGCGACCGCATCGAGAAGCGTTGAGCAGACATAGTATCCCCATGACACTCAGGGAGAGGGTCCATAAAACCGTTCTCCAGAGAGGCGAAACCGCCCAGCCAAGAGCAAACGTAAACCACGGAAGACACCAGAAGAGGAAGCCGCTCATCCCGTTGCATAGCAGGTCGCGCTGCAGACCGCCAAGGCTGAGCGCATTTCTCATCGTGGTTTAGGCCTAACGATAAGTAGAGAGGAAAATCCCGCCTTAATTGTGGGTTTTTCCCGCCTAAAACGCCCGAGGTTCATTGATGCAGAAATCCGGTCAACGGACTCGTTCCCGAGGCTACGCTGAGTTTATCTGCTAATCCGATTTCCCGCGCTTCGCGTCCTGCTTCGATGGCTTTTTTGAATGCTTTTGCCATGCGAACGGGATCGGACGCGATTGCGATCGCTGTATTCACGAGCACGGCATCGGCACCCATCTCCATGGCCTCGGCGGCGTGACTCGGCGCGCCGAGCCCGGCATCTACGACGACGGGAACGGTAGCCTGTTCGATGATGATCTCGATCTGCGCCCGTGTTTCGATGCCGCGATTGCTGCCGATCGGCGATCCGAGCGGCATTACCGTGGCTGTGCCGATGTCCTGTAGACGTTTCGCCAGCACGGGATCCGCGTTGATGTACGGAAGCACGGTGAACCCTTCCTTCACCAGAATTTCTGCAGCTGATAGCGTCTCAACTGGGTCGGGGAGCAAATAACGCGGGTCCGGATGAATCTCGAGCTTGACCCAGGTCGGCAAACCCGCAGTGACCGCCAGGCGCGCGAGGCGAACTGCTTCTTCCGCATTGCGCGCTCCGCTTGTGTTTGGCAGGAGGAGGAAGCGTTTAGGGTCGATAAAATCCAGGATGTTCGCAAACGGATCGTGTTTGCCTGAAAGATCTGCGCGGCGCAGAGCTACGGTGACGAGCTCGGTGCCGCTGGCTATGAGCGCGTCGCGCATCAACTCATTCGACGCGAATTTTCCGGTGCCAACCAGCAGACGCGACGCGAACTCGCGATCGGCGATCTTCAGTTTCGAAGGCTTGTCGGCCATGCTCGGAAAATAAACGAATAAGCGGCAACGTGCGAATGTCTCGATGTCTGTGGAACACAAGCTGACAGCCGGTGTTCGTGGGCCGCTTGCCGACGAGCGATTTCAGGCGGAGAGGAACGCTTCTTATCGAATCTTTGAAGATCTTTTCGGCAGGCTGCCGAAAAGGACAGGCTGGCAGCCTGCGCTCCCCAGAGGCAGAATGCGCGTGCGCGAATTCCCGGTTGTACGAGCTGCGCAACCACGCGATGATTCACAATCGTATGACAAAGTTTGATCTTAGGCGGCAAGATTGCATTAAGAGAATGTCGCGGCTGGCGGAAGAAAGTATCGATCTTGTGGTAACGTCGCCGCCGTACAATCTCGGAATTAGCTACGAACAATATTCTGACCGGCAGGACCGACGATCGTACTTGGATTGGTGTCGAGAATGGGCGGAACAAATTCGGCGTGTATTGCACACCGACGGTTCTTTTTTTCTCAACATTGGTGCCGCGCCATCCAATCCGATGCTGCCGCATGAAATAGTGATGACGTTGCGCGATCGATTCGTGCTGCAAAATACCATTCACTGGATCAAATCCATCGCAATCAAAGATCGAAAAAGCGAGTTGCGGTCGCACGGCCATTTCAAACCGATCAACTCGCGACGCTTTCTCAACGATTGCCACGAATATGTTTTTCATTTTACCAAGTCCGGTCGCGTAGAACTAAATCGCCTCGCGCTCGGCGTTCCGTACCAGGACAAGAGCAACATCGCGCGCTGGCGTCACACGCGCGGAAGCGATCTTCGGTGCCGCGGCAACACGTGGTTTATTCCTTACGCGACAATTCAGAGCCGCAAGAAAGAACGACCGCATCCTGCTACTTTTCCAATCGAACTGGCCGAATGGTCCATCAGGCTTCATGGCGTCTCACGAGTGAAAACGATGCTCGATCCATTTCTCGGCATCGGTAACTCAGCGATTGCAGCGCAGCGCTGCGGCGTAAAAAAATTTATCGGATTTGAGATCGATGAGATCTATCTGGCGGAAGCCAAGCGGCGTGTCCGCAGCGACAGCCGCTCCAAATTTTCAGGCGTGAAAGCTATTTCGCCAGCATTGACAGCACCGCATCCGCTACCTCCTTCGGCGGTGACGGCTTTCATGCAGCGGAAATCAATCGGGCATTCCCGTAGAAAACAGGGGCTGCATTCGACGTGGTGTCGCAAAACAATATGCCCGTTGCCGAGCGGCCCGGTCAGGCGCGGTTCGGTCGAGCCGAAAATTGCTACGACGGGCACCCCGAGCAGGGAGGCAAGGTGCATCGTGCCCGTGTCGTTGGTGAGCAAAAGACGACACTGCCGCAGTTCGTCAATGAGTTGATCGAGCGTGGTCTGGCCGATCCGGTTAACGCAATGACCGCCAAGGGCTGCCGCAATCTGTTGGCCTACCGCGGCGTCATTCTTCGTGCCGAACAAGATCCATCGCGCCGATGTTTGCTCGCTGATCTTCGCCGCCGCCTCGGCGAATCGCTCGGGTAACCATCGTTTGGCCGGACCGTATTCAGCACCCGGGCAAAGACCGATCGATGTTTGAGATTTGAAATCCGACGTTGGATTTGGAACTTCGATCTTCGATGTTTCTGCGCCGCAGCCGCGCGCGATCCGGAGAAAACGAAGGGAGTGATGCTCGGGCGGCCCCGGTTTTTTGGGCTCCCGCACGAGTTGGTTCACGAGCCAGCTGCGCCAATGCCCGCGATAACCGACTCTGCGCGGAATTCCACTCAACCACGTTTCCAGAGCGACACGCGGCGAATTCGGGAAGAGAATCGCGACGTCGAAAGGGATGTGTTGCCTTAACAGCCTAACGACCGAAAAAAGTGAACCATCTGGCAACGAAATGATTGCATTCACTTCCGGAACGAGCTTCCACATCGACGCGATTTTCGCCGGCGCGGCCATGGTGACATGAGCGTCTGGACGCCCGTTCTTGATTGCGCGCACCGCAGCGACACTCATGACGGCATCGCCCAGCCAGTTGCTTGAACGGATGAGAATTCGGAATGGCTTCAAATCGCGCGCCGTGAATCCGGGCGGCAGATGAACACCGCGTTTGTAGTGCGCGAGAAGAAAATTCGGTTCCGGCGTTTTCCAGCGATTGTGCACCCAGAACCAGTCTTCCGGCGCCAAGCGAATTTGTTGCTCGATGACTTCGTTCATTTTCGATGTGAGCGCCGCAACAGATTCGCCGGCGTTGTCGAAACGTTCGGTGAACATCAGGCGCCACCGCGCGGAACCGGCAGTATAAACGCCGGCGGCGATCACCGCCGCGCGAGTCCGTTTCGCCAGCAGAGCTGGCAGCGGCGAAGTTGACGCAAGTCGCCCAAAAAAGGGCGTCCACACGCCGTGATCGCCTGCATGCTGATCGGACAAGACACCAACGCCGCCGCCTGAGCGCAGCAACTCAATTACCGGCTCAAATCCGTCGTGACGATCGAACAATTCCAAGCCAGTCTGGCTGCGTGTCCTTCGCACATGCTCGTCGATGAAACGGTTGCCGAGGCCCTGATAAACGCTCGCGTTTCTCACAAACCCGACGAACTTCGGCATCAATTGCGCGAATGTTTCCCAGGTCCCCAGGTGACTCAAAACGAGTACGACAGGAACGCCCGCTCGAAATTCGCGTGCCATGGCTTCGATATTTTCCACCTCGACGTGCTCGAGAATTTTTTCGGGCGACATCTGCGTGAGTTTTGCGCTGCAAAGCAGATTTGCGCCCAGCCGCCGGAAATGCCGACGGACGAGCTGGCGCAGTTCGCGCGGCGATTTCTCATTGGCAAAAGCAATGGTCACGTTGCCTTGCGCGAGGCGCCGATATCTCCCGGAAAACGTCCAGGCGCACGCGCCGAGGAATTGGCCGAAATGGAAGAGAAACGGCAACGGCAGCGCCGCGACAACCGCCGAGCCGGCGCGATACAGAACGTAAACGACGAAATCAAACATTGCGGAGGTAGATCGGCTTCTCCGAAGACGATGAACGCGTTTCACCTTCGGCGCGCGGCAGGGTAGATTTGCCTGCAGCTTGCTTCAACCAATATAATGTCGCCGTGTCGCCTTCCTTTTGGTCTTTTCCAGCTCTATTTTCCGCACAATCCGCGCGTTCGGCCGCAGCGGTTTGGTGTAATCCTGTTGATCATGGAAATCGCTTTCCACCTGGAAAGGCGGTGCGGTGAATGAACGAGGATCCCAACGCCTTGCAGCGAAAGTTTGAAATTCGCAATCGTGAATTGGCGGAGGCGCATGGCCATATCGCCGCGCTGGAAGAAAAACTAATGAAGCTCAAGCAGTATCGGCGTGAGCTGAAGCTTCTTAGAGAGCAGAAGGACGCGCTGCGTAAATCTCCAGAGCGGCGTGTGGGTCAGATACTTCTCGCGCCTTATCGCCTTACCGAGACGGTAGCCCGAAAGATTTTTCATCGGAAGCCAGGAACGAAGAGGCCATCGGTCGCGACAGATTATCAGAAATGGTTTGAGCAACATCGCGCCACCGCGCAAGACCTCGGGCGAATGCGCGAGGAGTCCCGCAGGTTCGCGTCGCGCCCACTGATTGCCATTATCATGCCGGTCTTCGATACACCCATCCAACACCTAGAGGAGGCCGTGGAATCGGTTTTGACGCAAGCTTATGAAAACTGGGAATTGGTTCTGATTGATGACGGATCGACCGAGGCCGATGTCGTGCGTGTTCTGCCAAAGCTTGCCGAACGGGATCCGCGAATCGTATGGGCAAACCTGGAAAAGAACGAAGGTATTTCCAGCGCCTCCAATCGAGGACTTAGCCTCGCGCGGGGAGAATGGATCACTTTTCTTGATCACGATGATCTGCTCGAAGCGGATGCGCTGTTTCATTTGGCGCAGCTTTTGCAGACGCAACCGGATGCCGATCTCATTTATACCGACGAAGACAAGCTAGGCGAAAACGGATACGAAGCGCCGGTCTTTAAGCCGGATTGGTCTCCTGATTTCTTTCTCTCGTACAATTACGTTGGTCATCTAACCGCCATCCGCCGCGATATGGTGCAAAAAGCCGGCGGATTTCGTGCGGAATTCGATAGCGCCCAGGATTACGATCTCTTCTTCCGGGTGATCGCGTTAACAAACCGGATCCATCATATCCCGCGCGTTCTCTATCATTGGCGGCGAAGCGAAAGTTCGAGCGCGATCAGTGTTCGGCAGAAACCGGGGCAACTCGATGCGTCGCGTCGAGCGATTGAAGAGCACCTGAAGCATCGCGGCGAGCAAGCGCATATTGCAATCGACTGGCGCACTCACGCGTTTCGAGTACAGGCGAGAGTTGTCGGAGCCAAAGCGAATTTCCATCATCATCGCGAATGATCACGGCAAGGAGGCGATCGAGCGATGCATTCAGAGTCTAACAAATAAAACAGACTACCCAGCTTACGAGATTCTAATCGTCGAAGGCAATAGGAGCCAGCCGTTAGCTGAAGGCTTTTTGCGTTCCCCTCATCGTCTCTTGAACTTCCCAAGTGTGGCTGGCTCATCGGGAGCGAAGAATTTCGCTGCCAGAGGAAGCACAACTCCATGGCTCCTGTTTCTCGACGACCGCATCGAAGCGATTGATCCGGAGTGGCTCACGATCATGGCTGAGCACGTCCAGCGGCCGGAAATCGGAGCGGTAGGCGCGCGTTTGCTGAGCGCGGCGGGAACTGTCGAGCACGCGGGATTCGTGGTGGGCGTCAATGGAACAGCGCAACCGGCGTTTCGCGGTTTTCCGGCAGAGCATCCCGGGACGAATCGCCAGTTACAAGTGACTCGCAATTGCAGTGCGGTGTCGAGCGCGTGCATGCTGTTGCGGCACGAGGTTTTCGAGCGAACCGGTGGATTCGATGGAAACCTGTCGGGCGCACTCGCCGACGCAGATCTTTGTCTCAAGATTCGAGGCGCGGGTCATCTGATTGTTTACACTCCGTTTGCAAAACTTTACTGGCATGAACAGCAACCTGACGAGATCGACGCAACAGGCGAGGCTGTGATGCGACAGCGCTGGGCCGACGTTTTGCAGCGCGATCCGTATTATAATCCAAATCTTTCTCGCGAACGCGCCGATTTCTCGCTAGAAATCACAACTAAATAGCACTGTCATGTTGAGCGAAGCGAAACATCTCTGACATTCCTTCTTCACCCGATGGCAACCAAGTATCTGAGATTCTTCGCTTCGCTCAGAATGACATTAGGAACATGAACAAGCGCGAAGAAAGCTTCTGGCAGGGCATCCACCCTGACGCTCGGAACGCACTCCGCCGCCGCGATTATCGCAAGGCGTCTTTCGCGCAGGAGCTCTCGCAACAAGGTCTCAACGCCAGTGAACTTGTTTGTGCGGACCATAAGCAGGGCAGAAACGTCGGGGGTCATCGCGAACTCGCCTACGTCACCGGCACAAAATACACGCTCGGATCCCCTACGTTGGACTCAACAGGACTGTCCAATCCTGTCACGCTGATTGGTGCGACACCCGGCAACAAACTCGCAATCGTCCGAGACGGAACAGGCAAAATGGCAAACGTTAAGTTCGCGAACATCGGCGTGCCGCTAAATCCTGACGGCACGCTATCTACTGTCCGGGACTGGCCCCATGCTAGTGAAGTTATCGACCCATGGATCCCTGGTGTGGAGATTTTTCCACGCCAGATTCACCGGCAACGTCACCGGGGATTCTTTGGCGAATTTGTCCGGCGCGACGAGGGCATTCTCGCGGAGATAGGTTTCTGGCCGAAGCAATGGTCGGCGGCGCGAATGTTTTCGAGTACGGCCAAAGGTTTTCATGTGCATCCACCGAGCATTCCCGAGGGTAGCGACGCTGCGGAATTGTTGCGCCGCTTGTTCGTAGAGGAGCCGAAAAACTATTCCCTGCGGCGGTATGACGACGAGCAATGGGACGTAATGTTTTTTTTGCAGGGACGGGTCGAAACGATTCTGTGCGATGCCCGGGCCGGGTTGCCGCGTCGCGTGATGCGGTTCTTTATCGACGGTGACAATCACCCTGGTAACAACAACGCCGGCGTGGTGATTCCACCGGGAGTGGCACACGCCATTCGCGTTGAAGGCTCGGAAGACGTGATCATGGTTTACGGGACAAGCACTGTGTTTCGTCCCGAATTTGAGGGACGCATCGCCAGTGAGATGGAAAATGCGTCTTTGCCGAATGCTTGGCAAAAGTTCCTGGATCAATCTGGAAGCCAGGAAAACAGGAAATGATCTTCAGATTTCCGGCTCTCCTGATTTTATAATTTATTCTGCTGCATGAAACGCAGCTTCGATCCAGCTATTCTGGAGATGATGGACCGGCCGCAGCCGGTTTCGCTCGAACTCGAACGCGATCTTGAACGGATCCGGCAACTCAATCGCTGGTTCGGCAGCTATCGTCTCGTTTTGAGTTTCATGCGGCGCTGGATCAGACCCGATGAGCGAATGCGGATTGTCGATCTCGCGACGGGTTCAGGCGACATTCCGAGATTGGTCGTCGATCATGCCCGAAAAATCGGTGCAGACGTTGCAATCGACGCCGTCGATCAACAAGCTGCGACTCTGGAAATCGCCAGCAAGCTGAGCGCCGGCTACCCGGAAATTTCCTATCACAAGGCGAACATTCTGGAATGGAATCCTGCCCAGCAATGCGACGTCGTTTTGTGCACGCTTGCTCTCCATCATTTTAGCGGGGAAGACGCGGTAAAAGTAATGCGACGCTGCTGCGAATTGTCGCAGAAATTTGTTCTGGTGTCCGATCTGCGGCGCGGATTTCTTCTTCGTTTCGGCGTGTATCTTTTGACCGAGTTGATTTTTCGCGAACGCATGACGCGTTACGATGCGCGTCTTTCCGCCCAACGCGCGTTCTCTTTTTCCGAAATGCGCGATCTGGCGGTACGCGCCGGCTGGCAGAACTTCGGTCACGAAAAATTTCGTCTTGCGCGCCAGGCAATCTGGCTTGAATGAGATTAGAAAGCGATTCGCTTCAGTACGGCACTGGCGTGGGAAATCCTTGAGGTTACGCCCGTGAAAACGAGTGAAGACTAACGAAATAAGGAGGTACGTAGTTTATGCCCTTGTTGAAACCTGACCCAACGTTTTATCCCTCGCCGCGATTGGCGATGCAGGCCCCTCCAGAAAAACATGCGTTCGTCGCCGCCCTGAATCCGCCCGGCAGCAAACTGAACGATGCACTGCTGATTGTTGACGTCGATTCGCAATCGCCCACGTACGGGAAACGCGTGGGCGAAGTGAAGCTGCCCAACTTTGGCGATGAACTGCATCACTTCGGTTGGAGCGCGTGCAGCTCTGCACTTTGTCCCTATGCCCCTCATCCGCATCTGGAGCGGCGTTATTTGGTCGTGCCCGGAATTCGCTCGTCGCGTATTTACATCCTCGATACCAAGCCGAACCCACGGAAACCGAAAATCGTCAAGGTAATCGAGCCGGAGGAAATTTTTCAGCGCACGAATTACTCGCGTCCGCACACAATTCACTGCGGACCGGAAGCGATTTATGTCAGCGCGCTGGGCGCCCCGGACGGCGACGGCCCGGGCGGCATTTTCATGCTCGATTGCGAGACTTTCGAGGTTCTCGGGCAATGGGAGGTGAATCGCGGCTCGCAATTCTTGCACTACGATTTTTGGTGGCACCTGGGCTTTGACACGTTGCTTACCAGCGAATGGGGAACCCCAAACATGATCGAGAACGGAGTGCAACCAGAGCTGCTGCTCGGCGGCAAGTACGGTCATCAAATGCATGTCTGGGACCTGCGCAGGCGACGCCACCTTCAGGCGCTCGACTTGGGCAGCGAGCAGCAAATGGTTCTCGAAATGCGCCCTGCACATGACCCCAGAAAAGCGTACGGGTTCGTCGGCGTCGTCGTTTCGCTCAAGGATTTATCGGCCTCGGTCTGGCTATGGCATCGTGACAACGGGGCGTGGGGCGTAAAGAAAGTGATCGAAATCCCGGCCGAACCTGCCGATCCGGACAAGCTCCCGCCGTTGCTTAAAGATTTTAAAGCCGTGCCGCCTCTTGTGTCGGACATCAATTTGTCGCTGGACGACAAATTTCTTTACGTCTCCTGCTGGGGTACCGGCGAGTTTTTGCAATACGACGTTTCCGATCCGTTCAACCCGAAAAAGGCGGGCTCGGTGCGAATTGGTGGCATTGCCAATCGCACGGCGCATCCGAAAAAGCCGGACCAACCGCTAGCGGGCGGTCCGCAAATGGTGGAGGTAAGTCGTGACGGCAAACGGATCTATTTTACCAATTCGCTTTATGCGGCGTGGGACGAACAATTTTATCCCGATGGTGTCGGCAGTTGGATGGTCAAGCTTGATGCCGACCCCAAGGGCGGCATGAAGTTCGACGAAAATTTTTTCGTTGAGAGCAACGATTATCGCGTTCATCAAGTCCGCCTCGAAGGGGGCGATTCCTCTAGCGATTCATTTTGTTTTCCGTGAGCGACCTCTGGCCGTGGCTGGTGGTCTTCGGGCTCGGCCTTTTTCACGGAATCAATCCGGCCATGGGATGGTTATTTGCCGTGGCGCTCGGGTTGCAGGAGCAAAAGCGCGGGGCTGTGTTCCGTGCCCTGCCCCCGATGGTGCTGGGGCACGCGCTGTCGGTGGGGATCATCATCGCTGTGGTGCTGCTGGCCCGTGTTAGCTTGCCGCCTGGCGCTGTAAAAATCGCTGCCGCTGCGATCTTAATCGGGTTTGCCTTCTATCGTCTGCGGCGTTCGCGTCACCCGAACTGGGTAGGGATGCGGGTAGGTTTTGGCGATTTGACGCTATGGTCGTTCATCATGGCTTCAGCACACGGCGCGGGGTTGATGCTCGTGCCGTTCTTTTTGGGATCGCCAGCTCCGCAGGGGGCGCATCAGCACGGCGCGAATCACTCCGCTGCATTTGCAAATTTTAGCGGACCTTCTCTTCTTGCGGCTGCGGTCACACTCCACACACTGGGATATCTTCTAATGACCGCGCTGGTAGCGCTGTTGGTTTACGAAAAGCTTGGCGTGGAAATATTGCGCGGTGCGTGGTTCAACATCGATTTGGTATGGATGATCGCGCTGATGATTACTGGCGTCTTTATCCTGCTGTTGTGAAGGGCAGTGGCCGAAACTCAACCGATTTTCGTAATTCGCACACCACAAGCCATCGCGTAATGTCATTCTGAGCGGAGCGAAGAAGCTCGGATCAATTTTTCACCGATTCGCCCAACCGAAATGGATCAGAGATGTTTCGCTCCGCTCAACATGACAGAGCGTTTCATTGAGATGAGTTTCGGAGGCAGATGGATAAAGCTGGCCGTTTGAAAATTCTGACCACAATCGCCGGCGCGCGCGCAGAAACCAAAAACAGGCGACGTCTGCTCGTGCCGACCATGGGCGCGTTGCATAAGGCGCACGGCGAGTTGATCCGGGTGGCGCGCGCGGCGGCCGGAAATGATGGCGAGGTCGTGGTCAGCATCTTTGTGAATCCGCTCCAATTTGAGCCGGGCAGCGATTACCAGCGATATCCGCGCCCGGAAAATGAGGACGAAGAATTTTGCCGAAATCTTGGTGTCGATTTGTTATTTCGTCCTTCGGTCGAAGAGATCTATGCAGACGATCGTTCCACATTGGTGGAAGAGACTTCGTTGTCGGGCACCTTGGAAGGAGCATCGCGGCCCGGACATTTTCGCGGGGTTTGCACGGTAGTGGCAAAGTTATTCAACATTCTCCTGCCGGATGCGGCGGTATTCGGTGAAAAAGATTTTCAACAACTGGCGATCGTCCGTCGCATTGTGCGCGACCTGAATTTCGACATCGACATTATTACCGTGCCCACTGTTCGCGAGGAAGACGGTCTGGCATACAGCTCGCGCAATGGGCACTTAAATCCGGAGGAGCGGAAGCAGGCCGGCATCGTGTACAAAGCGTTGCAAGCTGCGAAAGTTGTAGCCGGCGGCACCGACGCCGGTCACCGTAGCAAGTCTGCGGTGGACGTTGTTGCTCTTGCCCGCGAAGTGATCGATAAAGCGCCGCTGGCGCGAGTCGATTATGTGGAACTAGTCGATGCAGCAACGTTGCAGCCGGTTGAAATGGCGGGACCGGGCACAGTGCTTTTGGTGGCGGTGTTCTTTGGCGAAACCCGTCTTATCGATAATCTCCGGTTTGGGTGACGCGATCCGCGGTGGGATCCGTTTTACCGAACGACCTGGACGAGTGTGAGTCGCTAAAAGAAGAGGTTCGCGGCAAGGAGGCCGCGAAGGGCAGGCCGGAAGCGTGCACTTCCTGATGCTCCAGAGCATGCCTCCAGGGGAAATTCGCGCTTGCTTAGGGGAGAGGAATCGGATAGAGGAAGTACCGGTCTGCATGAAGAGACTTCTCGTGGTTTGTTTCAGTCTTGCAGTTGCTGGCGCCCCGAAAGTCTTCGGGGACGAACAATCGACCTCTCCCTACGCCACGGCTGCCGACTTCGCCAAGTACGCCATGAAACTGCGGGAAGAGGCGTTGGTAAAGGTGGAACCGCAGGTTTTGATCCCGACCAGTTCCCGCCCGGCGATCCAGCGTTACCCGTGGAAAATGAATATCGTGACCACCGTGTTCTGGGTGGGGGAGGAAGCCAGCGGAAACAATCCAGTGCCGAATTACAGAAGTTCCTGGGACCTTAATTGGGCCGCGAACTACGGAGGAACCGATACCCCTGACAGAAGCGCGCGCCGGAATTACATCCCAACCGCTTTTGTGCCGAAACAGAATCCGTTTTACTGCGCGCTTCCGTACAATGACGTTACGCACGGCCAGTTTAAGCCGGAAGCGCCGCTGGTGATCCCATGGTTTAAACAATCGTTCACCGGGCCCGGGCAATCGGTCTGTCGGCATCGCTGGCTGGCGATCCGCAATCGCAATCGTGTTTGCTACGCTCAATGGGAGGATTGTGGTCCGTTTCGCACCGACCATTTTCAATACGTTTTCGGAAATGAGCGGCCAAAGCCGAATCTGAACCATGGCGCCGGCCTGGATGTCTCGCCGGCAGTCCGCGATTATCTGGGGCTTTCGCCAACTGACGTGACCGACTGGCAATTTGTGGAAGTTCGCGACGTGCCGCCGGGTCCGTGGCGAAATTACGGCGATAACAATCACTTCGTCATTGCCCACCGGCAAAACGAGCAGCGCGTCGCCTCAGGCGGCGGCGGCTCGGCAAAGAAATAGCCGCCTGCTGTAGCGACGGCCCAGTGGGCCGTCCATTGCAAAACGGAGGGATGACCGGCCACAGGCCGATGGCTTCAAGGTTCCAGGAATGAATGACCGGCAGCAGGTCCGCACACCGGACGGATTCGTCCTGCGGCTACATCGGCAATGCTGCTGCTAGCCGCTTGGCGAGGAAGCTGGAACAGCTGGCGGCGGCGCCTTTGGCACCGCTTTCGCAACCGGTTGCGCCTTCGGATACGGCGTCACCGGTGTCGCCATGTTGATCAGTTCGGAGACTGTGACGAACTTGAAACCCTTCGCTACCAGTTCATCGAGCGTGGAAGGCATCGCTTCAATTGTTCCGGGATGAATGTCGTGAGACAACACGATCGATCCCGCTCGCGTCTCCTTCACAATCCGGTTTCGAACTACAGAAGGCCCCGGCCGTTTCCAGTCGAATGGATCGACGTCCCAGAGTATGATGTCGTATCCGAATTGATCGTGTATCCATTCCTTTTCGTGCGGCGTAATCGATCCATACGGCGGCCGAAATAGAGTCGGACGTTTTCCGGTAGCATTTACAATTGCGTCATCGGTCCGCTGTAACTGGCTACGGATACCTTCCGTCGACATCTTTGCGAAGTTGGGATGCGACCAACTGTGACTGGCAATTTCGTGACCTTCCCGTGCGGCGCGCGCGATGATGTCGGGGTGTTCCGCAACATTTTCGCCGAGCACGAAAAACGTGGCTTTGATATGCCGCGCGGCGAGTAGATCGAGCAATTCGGGAGTAAGCTTCGCGCTCGGTCCATCGTCGAAGGTCATGGCGATATAAGGACCATCCACGTGCACTGAATTAAAGGTTATCGTCGGTTTCTTTGCCGGAGCGGGGGTTTGTTCTGGCACTGCGTTCGTGGACTGCACAGCCGGCTCAGCGCCCAGCATGCATAAGGACTGAAATATGGCTGCACAAGCCAGCAGAAAACGGTAGTTAGCCACGGAGGTTTCGAGTGAAAACTGTACACTCCGTATCTAGCAGAACCTGGCAATTAAGCAACCTGCAGTCCTCGCGCGCGACCTTGTAAAAAGCGGCAACCAACGCCGCACTCCAAAAACGTGGCTGTCATGGCGAGCGCACGTTTCTCACTATGCGTTTTGGAGTGCGGCGGTGGCTCCGCCGCTTTTCAATCGCCAACGAAAACGCGCGCGCAAAAAATAACGATGCCGTTACCTTTCCAAAGCACAAGCTACCGCTGTAATTCTTGACAAAGAACCTGTGTGTTGTTGTAAAAGGAAACGAGAGGATTCTTGTGAGACTTATGAGCAGGTTGAATTTCATTGTCGCATTTTTTGTTGCCGGAATGTGCGCTTGCGGTTGCGCACGCGGGCACGCAGGTCAACGTCACGCAGGAACATAACAATCCGTCCCGGGACGGCGTGTACATCGATTCGGCGTTTACAACTTCCGCTGCCGCGAACTTGACGCGCGACCTTAGTTTTGACGGCACGATCGTGGGTGCCGTTTACGCGCAACCGCTGTACATCGAGGGCGGTCCGAATGGACCGATGATCATTGCTGTGACCGAAATGAATAATGTGTATGCGCTTGATGCCACGACAGGCCTGCCGATCTGGTCACGCACCGATATTGGTCCGCCAGTCCCAACCACTCCGTGCGGAGGTTTTAATCCTACTGGGATCACTGGCACGCCGGTAGTCGATCTTGCTTCCCGAAGACTTTTCTTCGACGCAGTGATCAATGGCAGCCCCGAGAAGCATTTTGTTTACTCGTTGGACGTGGATACCGGCATACCACGCCCGGTTGGCCTGTGGATTGAATGCCACGGCGAGTTACAACGGTATCAACTTTGCTTCCCACGGCCAGGAAGAACGGGGTGGCCTCGCTCTGATTAATGGGATCGTGTACATCCCTTTCTCCGGATACGTGGGTGACTGCGGCACCTATCACGGCTGGGTGGTCGGTGTGGATATCAATACTCCTTCGACCGTTGGGGGCTGGGCTACCACAGCAATTGGTGGCGGAATTTGGGGTCACGGCGGTGTTGCCAGTGATGGCACCAATATGTTTGTGGTTACGGGCAACACGTTCAACACGGGCGGCAACTGGATGGGCGGCGAAGCGATTATCCGGTTGCAAGCCGGGCCGATCTGGACCGGCCAGCCTACCGATTACTGGGCACCTACCAATTGGTTCTCGCTCGATACCACCGACACCGACCTTGGCGGTGTCAGCGCTACGGTGATCGACGTGCCCGGTGCTACCCCTTCGCAGCTTGTGCTTGCGCTCGGCAAAGATTCGAATGCTTACCTGGTCGATCGCAACAATCTCGGCGGGATCACTTCCGCTGTGGCCCAGGCTCAATGTTTCCGGAACAACAAAGGAACATCGGCTGTCACGTATCACACCAGTCAGGGAACGTATATTGCGTTTCATAATGATGTCTAACGCAATCAGGGCTTACAAAATTACCGCCGACAAATCCGCCCACGATTACTTTCGCGTGGAGCCAAAGCCAGACCGGCCGGGGCTCTCCCTGGGTAACGACGACTGATGGAACCAATAACGTGATTGTATGGGTAGCCGGCGTGCAAGGCGACCAGCGCCTCCATGCTTATGACGGCGATACCGGCGCGGTGATCTATAGCGGCGGCGGGGCCAACGAGTTGATGATGGATACCCGCCAATGGAACACCGGAATTGCTGCTCGCGGCAGAATTTACTTCGGCGCCGATAACAAAATCTATGCTTTTAAGTTGCCTAGCGGTGGTCCCAGTCCTACACCTACTCCAACTGCGACAGCTACGGCCACGGTACCTCCAAGCCCTTCGCCCACTCCTTCCGATAGTAATCCGCCAAGTCCAACACCGACACCTACGGCAACTGCGACAGCAACAGCGACACCTACTCTAAGTCCAACTCCGAGTACGACTCCAAGTGCTACGCCGACTGCGAGCCCGACGGCTACGACCAGGCCAACGCCGACTCCCAGATCGGGTGTAACGCCCAGGCCGCGCCCGACACCAGTGCCGCGTCCGACGCCGCCGTAATCGGACATGGTAAGGGGGCGACCGCGGGGTACGCCAAAGCGAACATTCAGTTCTTCAGGGCCCTGATGGGTGTATACCTTGACAAAAAAACCGGCTCGCTGTTGTAGAAGGAATTCGTGAGCAATCCGGGGTCGGGGCTTTCTATTTCGATTTTCGCAATTCTCGTTGCCGGTTTGTGCAGTGTGCCGCCGTACTCGAGCGCGCAGGTTAACGTCACTCAAGAGCACAACAACGCTTCCCGCGACGGTGTTTACATCGACCCGGCATTTACGAGTGAAGCTGCAGCCAAATTAGCGCGAGATCTGGAGTTCGATGGAACGATCTCCGGCAACGTTTACGCCCAGCCGCTCTACATCGATGGCGGTCCGCAAGGGCCGATGGTTATTGCCGTGACCGAATCGAACAATGTCTATGCGCTCGATGCCATCACTGGAACTGTAATCTGGCAGTACATTGTCGGGCCACCGGTCACTTCCGGTCTGCCTTGCGGAAACATTAATCCAGTTGGTATCACGGGGACGCCGGTGGTCGATCTCGCTTCCCGAAGGCTTTTCTTCGATGCATTGATCGATGGAACGCCCATCAAACATTTTATTTATTCACTGAACGTGGACACCGGCGTCACGACGCCAGCGGGCTGGCCGGTGGACGTGAACGCCGTTGCCAGGTACGGCAACATGATCTTTGAGTCGCGGGTGCAGGAGGAACGAGGAGGTTTGGCTCTTGTGAACGGGATCGGGTACGTGGCGTACTCTGGATACAACGGCGATTGTGATAATTATCACGGCTGGGTGGTCGGGGTGGATATTGATAGACCGACGAGCGTCCTTGCCTGGGCGACGACGGCTACGGGCGGCGGGATTTGGGGACACGGCGGTGTGGCTAGCGATGGCACGAACATGTTTGTAGTAACCGGCAACACGTTCAACACGGGTGGCAACTGGATTGGTGGCGAAGCAATTATTCGGTTGCAAGCTGGACCGACTTGGACTGGTCAGACGACAGATTACTGGGCGCCTACCAATTGGTTTTCGCTCGATCTCAGCGATACCGATCTTGGCGGGGTTAGCGCTACAGTAGTCGATGTGCCCGGCGCAACGCCCTCACAGTTGGTGCTTGCGCTCGGCAAAGATTCCAATGCCTACCTTGTGAATCGCAACAATCTCGGCGGGATCGCTTCCGCCGTCGCGCAAGCCAATGTCTCCGGAATTAATAGAGGGACGTCGGCAGTCACGTATCACACCAGCCAGGGAACCTATATTGCTTTTCATAACGACGCCGGATCGATCAAGTCGTACAAGGTGACCGCGACAAATCCGCCCACCATTGTGTTTGCCTGGAGCCAAAGTCAGAGTGGCCGTGGCTCTCCGTGGGTAACGACGACTGATGGAACCAATAACACGATTGTATGGGTAGCGGGCGTGGCGGGCGACCAGCGCTTGCACGGGTACGATGGTGATACTGGCGCGACAATCTATGCTGGCGGCGGGACCAACGAGTTGATGACAGGCACCCGCCAGTGGAACACCGGAATCGCTGCTCGCGGCAGAATCTATTTCGGCGCCGATAACAGGATCTATGCGTTCAAGTTGCCGGAAGCTGCTACGCCTACGCCGACTCCAACTTCCAGCCCGACGGCAACGATCAGGCCTACGCCTACAGCCAGGCCGAATATAACGCCCAGGCCGCGCCCGACGCCAGCGCCACGCCCGACACCGCCGTAATCAGAAATGGTCAGGGGACCGCCATGCGCGCCAGAGCGAACTTGACGGTTGGCGATTGTCTCGTGTAAAACGCGGTTGGTGTTTAAAGGCGTTTGCTCATGATCGCCAATCGAAATCGCGCAGCAGCTTTGTCACGGTTGCGATCTGTCCTTTGCGTGATCGCATTCATCGCGGCGAGTGTTGCCGTGGTAGGAGGTATCAGCTCTTCGCGTGGCGTGACCCAGCATATTGAAAAGCCGCCGGGGCGACCGTTTCAACACAAGATCGCACCGTGGGTCGTGACGCATACTGCCAGTGGTGAGCAGGCCGAATTTTTCGTGGTGCTCAAAGATCAGGCTGATTTGAGCGGGGCAGCGGCGCTCGGCACAAAAGCCGGAAAAGGTCGCTACGTGTATGATGCGCTTCGGAGTAAAAGCCTTAACACCCAGGGGCCGATTCTGCGATGGCTGCGTGAACGGGGCATCGAACATCGGTCGTTTTATATCGTGAACGCGATCTTGGTGAAAGGAAGCCGCCAGATCGCGGAAGCGTTAGCGGCCCGGAGGGATGTGGCGCGAGTAGAAGGCAATCCTCACATTCGAAATGAATTTTCCAAACCTGAGAGCATTGTTGAGTCTCCGTCACAACCGAAGACGCCGGCAACAATCGAACCGGGCATTCAATACACGCATGCGCCGGATGTGTGGGCGCTGGGATTCAGAGGTCAGGGGATCACGGTTGCCGGAGCTGATACCGGCCAGCGCTGGACGCATAACGCGCTAAAGCCGCATTACCGCGGCTGGGACGGGACTAATGCCGATCACGATTACAACTGGCACGACTCAATTCATGATAGTGTTGGAAATCCCTGTGGCAACGATTCGCCATTTCCTTGCGATGACAACGGGCACGGCACTCACACGATAGGCACTGCTATCGGAGATGACGGGATGGGGAATCAAATCGGGATGGCGCCGGCTGCGCGATGGATTGGTTGCCGGAACATGGACCAGGGCGACGGCACACCGGCCAGATACATCGAGTGCATGGAATGGTTCCTCGCGCCTTATCCGGTGGGCGGCGGCCAGGGCGACCCGCTGAGAGCGCCTGATATTACGAGTAACTCATGGGTTTGCCCGCCATCGGAGGGTTGTTCGCCTGACACGTTGCAAGCGGCAGTAGAAGCCCAAGCTGCTGCGGGCATCATGATGGTAGCAGGAGCAGGCAATGACGGTTCTAACTGTTCGACAGTCATGTATCCCCCGGCTATTTACTCTGCATCGTACACAGTTGGCGCATTGAACACTGGCACCGATGATATCGCTTCATTTAGCAGTCGCGGACCGGTGATCAGTCGATAGTAGTAACCGGATAAAGCCTGATATCAGCGCGCCAGGGACGAACACCCGTTCCAGCTATAACACCTCTGATAATGCTTATGCGGTCGCTTAGCGGAACATCGATGGCGACTCCGCACATTGCTGGCGCCATGGCATTGCTGTGGTCCGCCCGGCCGGAATTGCGTCACGACATCTCTGGCAGTAAGACGACGTTGAATAGCGCGGCGCATTTTATTTCTTCGACCCAGTGCGGCAGTGCGGGACCGCCAAACAATGTTTATGGCTGGGGCCGGGTTGATATTCTCGGCGGCCGTTCCCGCCACTTCCCGCCCTCAAGTGTCCTCCGTGTACCCTCCGCAGAGGCAGGGGAAACTTCGATGACGTGACTCCGCCGAATTGCCTCCAGACTGGGCGGCGACAAATGCACAAGGGCCGCCGCCGCTTTGGGTCACCTCGATCTCTGGAGTGCCGATGCCACCTGCGGACACACCACCCAATGCTACTTCTATCGATGATCCCGCATGTAGTGAGCGACAAACGACTCGACGGACTTCGTTTGTTGTTTTAGTTCCTTCTGCGCCCTTAATGGTACCTTCCGGCATAACTTCAATCTTGAAGCGTCGGGCGAAGATCCTAACCTCGGCTTTGACGGCGGGGTCTTGGAGCTGAGCACCGACGGCGGAAATACGTTTCAAGATATTCTTGCCGTCGGTGGGAGCTTTCTTATGGGTGGCTATAACCGCACGATCAGCATCACCGCGGCAGCCCGATTGCAGGTCGTCAGGCTTGGAGCGGCGATTCGGAGGGGTTCGTCACGACCGCCATTAATCTCCCTTTTCTTTTCCCACTAATGCAGGTTACGCTGGCGGATGGCCAGCGACACGACTGGGTCCAACGAGGGTTGGCGTGTTGATACAGTCGATCTTTTTGTTCTCCAAGGCCGCCGTGTCCTACGCCGACGCCGACTGCAACCCGACGCCACGGCAACTATTACGGGTAACACCGTCACTCCCCACAGTTACGGCTACTGCTACAGCGACAGGCAACAACTCCAACTGCGACTGTACCTATAAGCCCTACTCCAACGCCCAGTGGGCGCCTTGTTCCGCTTCGATTCGCAGCCAGCTTGTGACAGCACTGTCTTTACCCAACTGACTGATTTTATCGTTTACATTAGCGGCTTTGTCAGTTCTCTCCGCCCCGAGCGTTTTACGGTTAACGGGATCCCTGCGGACAGCGTCAGTGGTGGTGGATCGACGATAGAGTTCCACTTCAATGCCTCGCCTGTGATATCGGGGCAAAATACGATGGATATTCCCTCTGGCGCTTTCACGTGCTCCGGGAGCGGGCGCCCCTTCGAGGGTTTCCACTGCACGTTCACCTCCCAGCCGTCTACGCCTACGCCGACAGTCAGGCCAACGCCAACTCCGAGAGCGCGGGGCACACCAAGATCGCGCCCGACCCCGGCGCCTCGTTAGAGTCGCTGCGAAATGAGACAGCGCTGGTGCCGGTGTCCCGAACGCCAACTTTCACTTCCAGGATCAGCGATTCCAGCTACGAGTTGGCGGATACGTTCGGATTGATACGATAGGTCCACTCTACTGGCTTATGACTCGACAAATTGGTTTCACGCAATACTGAGTCTACGACTACGCGATTTGGCGAGAATTCGCAGACCGGATCGGTGTTTCCCGCGTTCCCAGTCAGTAACGCAGCCTGACAACGGCAACCGCCGAAATCGATCTCTTTTTGCGGACAACTCCGGCACGGCTCGGGCATCCATTCCGTTCCACGAAATTGATTGAAGCTCTCCGATTCCCGCCAGATCCAATCGAGATCGTGCACGCGGATATTTTCGAAGCGCAAATCCGGAATGGCCGACGAGGCGGTCGGGCAGGGGAGCACGTCGCCGGTTGGGTTGACGGTGAGATAACGCTGTCCCCAACCGTTGAGACATGGTTTAGGTCGGCTTTCGTAGTAATCCGGCACCACATAAAAAATGTCGATCTTGCCGGCGAGCCGTGCCTTGGCTGCGGTCGCGATTTCTCGCGCGCGATCGACTTGTTCGCGGGTTGGAAGCAAGGTCGAACGATTAAGAAAAGCCCAGCCGTAAAACTGTACATTGGCAAGTTCGACTCTTTCGGCTCCAAGCGCTTCCGCGAGTTCAATCATTCGTGGCAGGCGGTCGATGTTACGCCTGTGAATCACGAAATTGAGGCTCAACGGAATTCCGGCCTGGCGAATTTTTGCAGCAACATCGAGTTTGCACTGATGCGCACGCGCGCCGGCGATTTCATCTGCCAGGTCGCTCGAGTCCGATTGGAAGCTTAGCTGGACGGAATCGAGACCGGCATCGCGCAATCCGCGGACGCGATCGTCATCGAGGCCGATGCCGCTGGTGATAAGATTTGTGTAA
This sequence comes from uncultured Verrucomicrobiae bacterium, assembly GCA_963807435.1. Taxonomy (GTDB): domain Bacteria; phylum Verrucomicrobiota; class Verrucomicrobiia; order Chthoniobacterales; family UBA10450; genus Udaeobacter. The sequence continues at coordinate 189,219 of CAWECA010000007.1, read as the reverse complement.
AGATTTGCCTCGCGCGCGGAGCGAATCAGTTCCTCCAAATCGCGGCGAGCTAGGGGTTCCCCTCCGGAAAAACCAACTTGCAGCACACCGAGCCGTGCTGCTTCGCGAATGACACGTTTCCATTCTTCCGTGGTGAGTTCGCCATTCCTGGAGCCGCCGCCCTGGGGGGGGCGTGAAGCTTCGCGCAATGAAGCGACAACAGGATTTGAGCAGTACGGACAGTGCAACGGACAGCGATATGTGATCTCGGCGAGTAGCGCGTACGGGCGGGGAGCGTTCATGTGAGTTCGATCAGTTTTTGCCGTTGCAAGTCGGCAAGCGTTTCGCGCACGTCGGCGGCAAGTGCCGCAGGATCGGTGTCGTATTCTTTTGCCAGGGTCTCAACAATCTTCTCCAAGGTGCGTCCATCGCAGCGGCAAAGAATTTCGTGCGCCGTTTCGTTCAGTTCGATAATGCCTTCAGGATAAAGCAGTACGCTTTTGCCGGTAGCGGGATCACTTTGCATCCGGACTCCTTTGGCAAGACGCGGTTGCGTTGAGCTAGGAATTTCCGACATAGACATGGTGAATTCCATCGAGCATCGACCAAAGCACATCGCACTTGAACTCGAGTGCGCGCACGGCATCGCGTTGAAGGTCTGGAGTGTTGCAATATTCCAGCGTCATTCGGAGCGCTTCGTCAGAGTCGCGACGCGCCTGGGTGACGCGGCGACGGAAATAATCGAGTCCGCTAGGATCGATCCAGGCATAGAATTTTTCGAAAGCCGTAAGCCGCGTCGACATCAGATCGGGTGCGAAAAGCTCGGTAAGCGAGGATGCGATGGCAACCGGCCATGGCTGACTGCGCGCGAAATTAACATAAGCGTCCACAGCGAAATGGACTGCAGGTTGTAGATGACGATTGTCCATGAGGTCCTCACGTGATAACCCACAGGCCTCCCCAAGTCGCAGCCACGCTTCGATTCCGCCTTCGTTCTTGCCGTCGCCGTCGTGATCCAGAATCCGGTGAATCCAGATTCGACGAACCTCGCGCACGGGACAGTTGGATAGAATAGCCGCGTCTTTAATCGGAATGTTGCACTGGTAGTAGAACCGATTGGCTACCCAACCACGCAATGCTTCCGGCGAGAGCCGGCCTTCATTCATCGCCACATGGAACGGATGTTTATCGTGATAAGCGCGTATACCGATTGCGCGAAGATTTTCCACGAACGTTTCACGATCCCACAGTTCGGTACTCATAGAGTGATCTCCAGTCCCTCTCATAATGTCATTCTGAGCGAAGCGAAGAATCTCAGATCGGCCACTGATTGCGGACGACCAAAATAGTGCAGAAATATTTCGCTTTGCTCAGCATCACAGACCGATCATAAGATAGTTTCCAGTCCGTCGTAGGCGATTTCGATACCGGCCTGCTCAACCAGCGCGCGTTCTCGACTACCAGACATCAGCATCGGGTTGGTGTTGTTTATGTGCGTGTAAATCTTCCGGCGTGCCTTTGATCTACGCAAGAAATCGAGGCTGCCATCGCTGATGGGCAGATGATTCATCTCACGTGCGTTGCGTGCACCGGCGCGGACAGCGCCGAGTTCGTCGTCGCTCCAGAATGTGCCATCGAAGAAAACGACATCCGATGCTGCGACTGCATCGCGCAGTTGCTGGGTCAATTCTCCGACGCTCGGCGCAAATAACGCGGATGCGCCCGACGCATCGTCGAGAAATTGAAAGGCAACGCTGTGCTTCATTCTAATCGCACGAAAATTGACGCCGCTATCCAGAGGTTGGAAATCGCAACTGATTTTCCGCCACTCGATTCCACAGAACCGCGCCATAACGCCAGTGAGCCACTCGAGCGCATCCCGGGTTTCATCGGCTGCATAGACGGCGATTGGCTTTTCGTGTTCGCGCAGAAGCAATAAACCCAGTGCATGATCGATATCAGCGTTGGTCAAAAAAACGCCTGCGATCCGACTATTGCGTAATGGCTCGCGGCCCGGCTGCAATTGCGGGTTTTTTTGAATCTGCCGAAGCAAGTCGGGCGACGCATTGATCAACCACCTTTCGGAAAACACTTCAGATTTAACGCCGACAGCGATGCTAGACTGCGTTTGCGGATTAATTTTTCCCGCACGCGCCGCGGCGCAGTTGGCGCAGGCGCAATTCCATTGGGGTAAGCCACCCCCCGCCGCACTACCGAGAATCTGAACCCGAATCAACCGGATTTTTTCGCCGTTATGGTCCGTCGATCAAACCGCACCCGCGTAACAGGTGCACTCAAAAAAGATCGGTACCGTCTTAAACGTCGGTTTAATCCAGCGCTTTTTATTTCCCTTCATAAATGACGTGGGAGTCATAGGTCTATCGCTCAAACTGGTCAAATCATTTCTTGATAAAACTGATGTCTCCGCTGCGCTCCACGCGTGCCACGCGGATCGTGGAAAGATCGTCGCTGTGTGCGTTTAGATGCATATCTTCCGCCAAATCGTGGACTGAAACATGATTACGTCGCATTGTGGTGCGATCGCATTCGCCGTCCCGCACGATCACTTCGGGTTTGCCTTTGACCAGAATTCCGAAGCCGTGTGAGTAGTAGGCCAGACTGGCGAACAAGCGGTGGATTATCACCAAAATCAGGCCTCCGCCGATCGTGGCGAAAAAAGGCGCCGAACCGTTTACCGCACGCGAAAGCACGGAAGCCAGAATCACCAGCAAAACGGCATCGAACGGCGTTCGCTGCGCGAGGGAACGCTTATGCCCTATGCGGACCATAATCAACGTGGCAACGAAGACGATGATGGCCCGAAGAGAGACTTGCAGGAACGTCAAATTTTTCGGGTCCGCGCCTAGACCGAGTAACGTTTGAGAAAAGTTCCAGAATTCATTCATAACCGACATTGTATCGTGCCGGGCAATTTTTCTCGCATGACGCTTCCAAAACACGCGATTTCGATTACCGAGAGCATGTTCCTCGGGCTTGCGCGGGAAACCTTCGCATGGCATAAGACGAACTCACTCGTTTCAAATCGGCACCCACCCGTTATGGCAACAGCTCCGCCTCCATCTCGCGATGTCGCATTGGATACGGTTGTGTTTTGGGAGCGTTACAAGAAACCGATTCTTGCAGCGTTAGGCATCGCGTTGCTCGCGGTCATCGCGTTCACAGCTTACCGGTTTTATGCCGATCACCGCGCGGCAGCTGCATCCGCGGCGTTGGCGAGCGCAAATAGCGCTCAGGCATATCAACAGGTAATAACCAATTACGCCAGTACACCTGCCGCCGCCGATGCGTACATCCTGCTGGCAGGAGCGCAGCGGAAGGAAAAGAAATTTGACGAGGCTAACAAGACGCTTCAAGCCTTCATCTCAAAGTATCCGCAGCACGAGCTTTTGAGCACTGCGAAGATGGCGATGGCGGCCAATCTGGAGTCCATGGGCAAAACAGATGAAGCATTGGCGATGTATCAGCAGATCGCATCGACTTATCCGAATGATTACGTTGCGCCGATGGCTCTTCTCTCGCAGATATATCTTCTGAAGGCTAAAAACCGGAACGATGATGCGCGACGCATGTGCGAAACCATCCTCACTCAATACCGGACGAGCTATTGGGCCGGTGAAGCGATGCAGCAATTGCGTTTGCTAAAACCGATTACCACATCCACTCCTGCACCGACCGCGGCGTCCGGTGTCCCCCCGATGTTGTCGATTCCTTCCGCGCCCGCGCCGCAGGCTCCGCCCCCGCCAAATCAACCGCAGGGCGTGCCATCGCCCAACAAGCCGTAGCTCGTTTTCAGTCTTCACGACACGCGTTCATACCGTTGTGTCCGCTTTCATTATCGCGCGCGCGGGCTGCTTACTGGGAATATTGCGGCGGTTAATGATGAAATACTGCTGCCTCGTCGGGGACAGAGGCGACTCTAGGGATTGTTGGCCACCTGCGGCACAGGCTTGCTAGTTTCAAGCCGGGCACTCACTTTTTGGATTTGCAAAGCCTGCTCCCTAAGCTGGCCGGTTAGCGCCTCTATTTCTCTCTGTTGCTGAGCAACCGTCGCTTCCAATTTCTCAATTTTGCCAATCTTACCGTGGAGCATGGAAGCGCGCTGCATCGACGCCTCGGGTGCACTACGACGTAGCGGTGCGCTACGTTGTAGAGATCGGCTATCATGCTTGCCCAGGCCATAATCCCAACCAAGATGGTCGTCTGCGAGGTCGAGAGTAACCTGCACAACAGTGCCGCCTACGGGCTGGAAGTTGTTGTAGATACCGCCGATATAGCACTCTAACGACCCGGCTCCTTTCCCGTTCGAGACGTCGCCGATTCGGATCGTATTGCTTTCGTCGTCGGCGAGCGTACCAACGAAGTCGCCAACGTAAATGTTATTGAAGCCCGTAATCACATTTTGTCCGGCACCGTTACCCACGGCTGTGTTCTCGCTACCGTCGACATTGTTGAAGAGTGCTACAGCGCCAACTGCCGTATTGTTATCAGAGTCGTTATTCCAAAGCGTGTAATAACCAATGGCGGTGTTGGCAATGCCACTAATATTGAAAAAAAGCGCGTGGTTGCCAAAAGCGTTGTTGCTGTATCCGTCAACGTTACTAGTGAGCGCATTGGCGCCAACTGCATTATTGTACCAGCCAGAAGGAAAGCCTTCTCCGGAGAGGTCATTAAACAAGAGAGCGTCATAACCCACGGCTGTGTTGCCTCCGGCGACGAGGTTATTATTGAGTGCAGCGTAACCTACAGCGGTGTTTGGATTGCCTTCGGTATTGAATTGGAGCGCCTCGGCGCCAATGGCGGTGTTGTCGCTGGCAAGACCGTTATTGAACTCAAGTGCCTCCGCACCCACGGCGGTGTTGCTATCGCCGGCGACGTTATAGACCAGCGCGTTCGCGCCAACCGCCGTGTTGTCTGGACCAGTGGTATTGAGTAGTAACGCTGCAGCGCCAAGTGCGGTATTGGAGTCAGCAGTGTTGATGTACCAGGGTTCCGGCGCCAACACCGGTATTTAAACTGCCGCCGCCGACTGAAAAGAGCGAACGCCAACCGACTCCCGTGTTTCCAATGCCGGTGGTAACGTTTTGCACGGCGAGACAGCCTTCCGCTGTTGTAAATCCCGGATAACATCCGTCCGGCGGCGGAGCAACTTGCGGAGCTGCCTGTAATTCCAACAAAAAGACAAAGCAGGCCGATACGGACAGGAGCGGTTTGAGTATTGTAAGGTTACAGCAATTCTTCATGACTTAAGTCTTCTTTCATTGTTTCGGCTTTCCCCGATTTCTCCCGAGCCCTGGAACCTACAAGCGTTCTGGCAAAAGTTCAGATGCCGGGTCAACAAGAAAAACTGGAAGAGAAAATGCGCTGAGATTGCAACTTCGCCAGACGCCTGACTTTCACGAGCGAAACGGCGTCCCGATCCTTTGCCGGAAGCATAGATCGCTGAAAAACGGGGTCGCGTCGCGCAGCGGTAGCCACTGGGCTATCGCTGACCTTGAACGCGATAAATGTGCCTTAGCAGGTGAGGCGGTCCACAGGACCCCAGCAGAGGCAGCCGGCGCCTAACGTTTCGAAAATTGGAATCGTTTCCGCGCGCCGGGTTGCCCAGATTTTTTCCGCTCCTTCATTCGCGGATCGCGGCGGAGCAAGCCCTCGGCTTTGAGCGGTGTACGCAAATTGGCATCTACCTGGATAAGAGCGCGCGCAATGGCCAGTTGCGCAGCGCCGGCCTGCCCCATGATGCCGCCTCCACTGGCGTGAATAAATAAATCGTAAGTATTCACTGCCTTGGCGGTTTGAAGCGGTTGCAATACGACGTTCTGCAATGGCACAGTCGGAAAGTAGTCTTCGAAGCTGCGGCCGTTGATATCGATTTTGCCGCTGCCGGGCATCAGGCGGATTCGGGCCACTGACGTTTTGCGTCGGCCCGTGGCGATGAATTCCTCAGTTCCTGGCATAAGATTCTAGCTTCTAAAGTTTGACAGCCTTGGGCTGCTGCGCGGTATGCGGATGCGAATCGCCGCGATAAACCTTCAGTTTCCGGTAAACCTGGCGGCCCAGCCGATTGTGAGGAATCATTCCCCGCACGGCGCGTTCGATTAACAGTTCGGGATGGCGAGCCCGGCGCGCACGGGCGTTTTCAGATTTATGTCCGCCGACGTAGCCGGAGAAACTCATGTAAGTTTTCTGTTCCTCCTTCTTTCCAGTAAGCCGGACCCCCTCGGCGTTGATAACAATCACAAAATCACCCGTGTCGACGTGTGGCGTGAAAATCGTCTTCCCCTTGCCGCGAAGCAGATTGGCAGCCTTCACCGCGACGCGGCCGAGCACCTGGTCCTGGGCATCGATGACCCACCACTTGCGCGCTGCTTCGGAGGCTTTGGCAGAAAATGTTTTCATCCTGGAAAAAGGGCAGCCAAACTATCGGTGACACAACTGCCTGTCAACCGGCTAGCATTGGTCTCGCCTGTTATTTAGAAAATCCGAGTTGGCGGCTGCCACAGCCGCCCTACAATTGTAGGCGTTTCTGTGAAACGCCAGTTCCGATGAGTACCACAACCACAAAGACCGCAATTACCCCCCTACGCGAGGAAGACTTTCCGGAGTGGTATCAGCAGGTGATTCGCGCCGCCGAGTTGGCTGAGCCTTCCGACGTGCGCGGTTGCATGGTGATTCGTCCCTGGGGCTACGGCATTTGGGAGAACATGCAGCGTCAGCTCGACACGCTGATTCGCGCCACCGGTCATCGCAACGCTTATTTTCCTCTATTCATTCCGTTGAGTTACTTCGCCAGGGAAGCTGAGCACGTGGAAGGCTTCGCCAAGGAATGTGCGGTCGTCACCCATTACCGTCTTAAGACCGATGAGGAAGCCGGACTGGTGCCCGATCCGGATTCTAAATTGACCGAACCGCTGATAGTCCGGCCGACGAGCGAAACGATCATCGGCGCGAGCTACGCAAAGTGGGTGCAATCTTATCGTGATTTGCCGATCCTGATCAATCAGTGGTGCAACATCGTGCGCTGGGAGATGCGAACGCGATTGTTTTTGCGCACGACGGAATTTCTGTGGCAGGAGGGTCACACTGTACACGAAACAGAAGTAGAAGCGCGGGAAGAAACAAAGCGAATGCTCGGTGTATACGAAAGTTTCGTGCGCGAGCGTTGCGCGATTCCGGTGTTCGCCGGTTTAAAATCGGATAGCGAAAAGTTTCCTGGCGCAGTGGAAACCATGGCGTTGGAAGCGATGGTGCAGGACCGGAAGGCAATCCAGGCCGGCACATCGCATTTTCTGGGGCAAAACTTTGCCCGTGCCAGCGGAATTCAGTTTCAAACGCGCGAGGGCAAGCAGGAATTTGGCTGGACCACGAGCTGGGGCATGACAACGCGCATGGTAGGCACAGTGGTCATGACACACGGCGACGACGACGGCGTTGTTTTGCCACCGCGCATTGCGCCGACGCATATTGTCATTCTGCCGATTACCACCAGAGAAGAAACGCGCGCGAAAGTTTTGGAAACATGTGACATGCTGGGGGCGGAATTACGTGCGAAAAAATTTCTAGATGACGTTGCGATTGACGTTGAGGTCGACCGGCGCGATCTCGGCGGAGGAGTGAAGAATTGGGATTGGATCAAGAAAGGTGTGCCGTTGCGTGTTGAGATCGGTCCGCGGGACCTCGAAAAAAATTCGGTAACAGTTAGCCGGCGCGATCAACCGGTGAAGAACAAGGAGTCGATCCGGATGGACGAGTTCGCCGCACGCGCTCCAGAAATTCTTGTTTCGATTCAGAATTCACTGTACGCGCGTGCCAAAGAGTTCCGGGACGCGAACACGCAGGTGATAAATTCGAGAGAAGATTTTTACGATTTCTTCACCGCCAAAAATCCTTCCAAACCAGAAATCCACGGCGGCTTTGCGCTCGCGCACTGGAACGGGTCGCGGGAGATCGAAGAGCGGATCAAAAACGATTTGAAAGTCACGATCCGCGTCATTCCGCAGGATGCTTCCCCGGAACCGGGGCAATGTATTTTCAGTGGCGAACCAAGTACGCGCCGTGTGGTTTGGGCAAAGTCCTATTAGAGGACGGGCCCCAGGCGACACGTGGAACCCGCCAGTTGACTAGGCAGCGGTGACTTGTTTATTTCCGCCCGCCGATGCAATTAAAGCTCTACAGCCGCGAGTGGTGTTCCTGGTGCATTGATGCAAAGGATTATCTCAGCGAGAAAGGTTACCGATTTCAGGAGATCGATGTAGGCAGAGATCGGCAGGCGTATGAGGAGATGAAACGCCTTTCCTCGCAGACTTACGTGCCGACGTTTGTAGCGGGCGATAAAGTGCTGGCCAATTTCAACACAGAACAGCTCCAAAAATTTCTGAGCGAGCACCAGATCAACCCATAGGACTGCGTTGTGATGATTTTCGGTCTCCTCCTTACACTGGGCGTCGCCGTGCTTAGCATTGGTCTCCGCACATTCCATAATTCCTATGCACAAAAGGCCGGGGCGCTGGGGATTCTTGCAGCTACTTTTCTCGCGGTTTATTTCGCGACCAACAATTGGGGGTGGGGTTTGTTTGCCGCAGCGGGCTGGCTCTTTCTCCCCTGGCTGGAAATTCTCACGCGAATTCGTGCACTGCGGCTACCCAAGGAGAAACAGCTTCGACGAAAAAGTCCGCCTTCCTCGGACACCTTTCCGGCGCTAAGTGAAATCACACGCGAGATCGAAGAGGAAGGGTTTGCATATGTAGAGGATGCCGGCTGGGACTGGGAAGATTACCGACAGTTTTTTCGCCTGTTTTCCAGGGACGAGGATCGGGCCCAGGCATCCATTTGTTTGAATGAACAGCGCGATTTTTCGTTCTATTACCTGCGCATTTCTTCCCGCACCAAGGAGGGCGTGGTTTGGACGACGTGGAATTATCCGTTGTCCTACGGGTTAAAACTCTCTCCGGCATTCCGCATCAATCGACAGCGGGCGGATCGAACGTTCTGGCAGCTCGACCAAAGTCATCGCGAGTTTCTCAGAAGAAACAGAGTGGATCCTGCGGACATCGAACCACTGGATGAAGAGCAGATTCAGACGGAAATCGAAAAGGATTTGCGCGATCAAATTGCGCACAACATTCACAAAGGCGTCCTGAAACAAACCGCTACGGGCGACGTGAAATACTCCTGGCGCGGCATGATTTATCTATGGTGCCAGTTTCTGATGGATTTGGTGCGGCTGTGATTTCATAGGCTTCCAGCCGTCAGTCATTGGGCTATTTTGACTGATTTACCGGGGCAAAAACGGAGCTATAGAATGTTCATTTGAACTTGTATTCTGTCGTGATTTCTACGATCGTGTCCACATGCTAACCGAAAGGCAGAGGAGCGTGCTGGATTTTATTCAGCGCGAGCAACGCGAGAAAGGTGTCACGCCGAGCACACGCGAGATCCAGGGTCATTTTGGGTTCGCCAGCCAGACATCGGTAATGCAATACATTGCAGCGCTGGAGCGAAAAGGTTTTCTCAACCGGCACGCGCGCAAGGCCCGGGCGTTGATCACGCCAGCGATGAGGGTGCGGATTACCGACATTCCAATTTACGGTCAGATCCCGGCCGGCATGTCGGCGTTGACTGAACAAAGCATTGAAGGGCATGTATCGCTCGACACGCGTTCGGCGAACGTGTTGAAAAATCGCGGCACGTTTGCGTTGCGTGTCCGGGGCGATTCGATGATCGGGGCGCACATTGTTGATGGCGACATTGTGATTCTGGAAGACACCAAAGAGGTGCATAACGGTGATATCGTTGCTGCGTTGATCGACGGTGAGACAGCATTGAAGCGCTATGTGCTAGAGCGTGGGAGGCCATACCTAAAGGCGGAAAATCCACGCTATCCAAATCTAGTTCCGGCTCGGGAACTGAAGATTCAAGGTGTGATGGTGTCGCTCATTCGGAAGCAGGAGCGGCGGAAAAGAGATTAATGGTTTTTCCGCCGTTCGATCAGTAAATGTTCTCTTGAACATATCCATCGAGTGCGTCATGCTTTGGATACATGGCGGCAAGCACAACCATTCTCGATCTTCGCAAGTTGCTGGCGGAACGTCACCCCCGTCCATCGATCCCCACGGCCACGCGTTTAATTACCGGTTTACCTTTTTTTGATGAATCGATTGGCGGCGGATTGCCACTTGGCGCGATCACCGAATTGATCAGTCCGCAAATAAGTGCGGGCAGCGCGTTACTTATTCATGCGCTCATTCACAGCGCATGTGGGAAGAAGTATTTTCTGGCTTTGATTGATGGTCGCGATTCTTTTGACCCCTGCGGATTGGGGAATCTCCGGCCGCGACATTTGCTTTGGCTTCGGTGCAACAAAGCATCTGAAGCCATCAGGACGGCAGATCTCCTTTTGCGCGACGGCAATTTCCCGCTGGTGCTTGTCGATCTGGTGCTGAACGCCCCGAAAGAATTGCAAAAAATTCCGCAGACAAACTGGTATCGCTTGCAACGGCTGGTCGAGATGGTGCCAACCGCCTGTATGGTTCTCACCCGATATGAAATGGTCGGCAGCGCGCAATTCAAACTACTCCTCGAAAATTCCTGGAACCTGGAAACTTTAGAAACGCAGGACGCGCTGTCACGGCTGCGAATTGTTGTGAAAAGATCGCATTTCAGCGGCGTTGTTAGCACGGACATCGCGGTGCAATGCGCGGAAAGCACAGCGCGCCGTAATTGTCTTATGGGATCACAGTGATGTTCGCCACCATTCATTTACCGAATTTTTATCTTCAGGCGGCTACCCGACACCAGCTGGAGTTGTCCGAAAAACCGATAGCATTGATCGAAGAACAGGAAAGAAAACCACTTATTTTTGAACTGAACGAAGTCGCCGAAAAGGCCGGTATTCAAAAAGGGATGACTCCCAGTCAGGCTTTAGCTCGATCCCTGCAGGTGGTGATCAAAGTTCGTGCGCTAATACAGGAAAAATCGATCCAGGAAATTTTGCTTCACCATGCGTTCACCCTAAGCCCATCTGTGGAAAATACTGCGCCGGGTGTCTGCACGATTCAGTTTAGAGACTGCCGCAATTTGAGTGAGAAGGTATGCCGCGTTATCGAGCAATTGCGCGAGTGCGCAATTCACGCTCGGGCCGCTATTGCTCCGACTTCTGATGCCAGTTTTCTCGCCGCCCAAATGGCCCGCCCAATATTGCAGATCCAAAACGCAAGAGAGTTTCTTGCGTTGTTGCCGATTGAGATTCTCGCCACTCCCATGGCATAGGCGAGAGCTCCAAGGAGCTAACGCTCCTCTTTGATCTTGCCGACTTCCTCTGTTTCCTTTACGACGAGTGATATTATCCGGGAATATTCCTTCCGGGCTCCATTAGCGAAATTGCCCGGCCCATACTCGAAGAGCACCACGAAACAAAACGTCAGCAGAACGAACAGTCCAAGCCAAAACACGCTTCTCAGAAGAACCATCTCAAAAAATAGCGAGTGAGAATGTTGGCATCAACAGCGTCAAATTGGATGCCAGTTGCAACAGACAAGGCGCGAGGATATATGAATTCGCGAAAGCTTTCGGAGTGAATCGCTCCCACCAGGGCGGGTAGGTACCGAAGTGGCCAAACGGGGCAGACTGTAAATCTGCTGGCTTTACGCCTTCGCTGGTTCGAATCCAGCCCTGCCCAATCTCCGCTAGTAGCCTCTTCTCTGGCCACCTTCGCGCCGGCCTCCGTAGCCGCCGCCGCCGTAGCGTCCGCCGCCACCGCCACCGCCACCGCCCGGCGGCCGCTGTTCGCGCGGCCGTGCTTCGTTTACAGTCATCGGCCGGCCTTCCATGGTTTGGCCGTTATATTTTGAAATCGCGGTCTGCGCTTCCTCGTCTGAACCCATAGTCACAAATGCGAATCCACGAGATTTGCCAGTGAATCTGTCTTGCATGAGAGTGACTTCCTGCACAGTTCCAGCTTGCGAAAAAAGTTCCTGCAGTTCGTTCTCCGTGGTGTTGAAGGGGAGATTGCCTACGTATAATTTGGTTCCCATTGAGTCTATTCTAGAAAACGCAGCCAGGTAACTGTTTCCGCTTATCGGATTTCAAATCGCCATTGAATAAACTCAACTGACAATCCACCAACCTTCCGGGCTTCCGTTCCCCGTTTGCGCTCACTTTTAAAATGCTTCCTTTAAGAAAGCAATAGAAATCAAGGTCAAATTTTGTTGTTGGAAAATGGCAGAACCAAACAGGCATCCAAGAGCAAATGCCGCAGTCCGCGTTGCAGTTACAGCTGCCGGCGTAGTTAGCCCGCTCGGATTTGGCCTCGCGGAAACGCTCGATTCCTTGCAGATTGCTCGGGATTGTGTGAGCCCGGTCATGCGCTTTCCGGTTGCGCAATGCCGCTGCAAAACTGCCGGCCAGGTTTCTGACGCGCGGCTGGTCGCCGGGCGTGGCGAAACGCAACGTTCGGCGAGATTGCATCGCGCCTCGCGCATGATGATTCAGGCGTTGCAGGAAGTCATGGAACAGCAGCCTGCATTTGAACCCGATTTGACCGTGATTGGCACCACAAGCGGCGGCATGTCTTATGGCGAGCGCTACTATCGATCTTTACAGCGAACGGGCGATTTGCGGCATGCGCCGACTTGGATCGCCAATTATCCAGCGCAGAAGCCTGTCGTCGATGCGCAGGCCGCATTTGGAATCTCAGCGCCTTACCAGGTAATTGCGAATGCCTGCGCATCTGGCACAAATGCAATTGGGCACGCGTTTGAATGTGTGCGCTCCGGTCGTTACCGCCGTGTGTTAGCTGGCGGTTACGACGCACTCGCGGAAATGGTCTTCATTGGCTTCGATTCGCTGCAAGCGTCAACGCCAGAAAAATGCCGCCCGTTTGATCGGGATCGCTCCGGTATGGTTCTTGGGGAAGGGGCTGCCCTTCTGGCTTTGGAAAATCTCGATCTCGCTCGACAACGTGGCATGGCAGTTCTTGCGGAAATTGTCGGCTATGGCATTTCGACCGACAATTTTCACATCACTCAACCGGAGCCAACTGGCATCGGTGCGCGACAGTCAATGGAGCGTGCGCTTCAGAGCGCGCAAATTTCTGCGGCGGAGGTGGATTATATTAACGCCCATGGAACGGCCACGGTGTTTAATGACGCGGCGGAGGGAAAAGCGATCACCGCATTGTTTAGTGGTGTGCCGGTCAGCTCAACCAAAAGCATGATGGGTCATTCACTCGGCGCGGCGGGCGCTATCGAGGCCATCGTTTGTTTACTTGCGCTTCAGCATCAGTTCCTTCCGCCGAACATCAATTTTGCTACTACCAGTGACAATCTCAATCTAAACATTGTCGCAAACGAAGCGCGACCCGCTCTGGTGCGGACAACACTTTCGAATTCCTTTGGATTCGGCGGCACAAATGCATCGCTGCTAATGCATAAATCTCCCCCTTCCCCTAGGCCACGGCGGACAAGCGAGGCATGAGCGTGGCGATTGCCGGCATGGGGTGGGTGACCCCTCTGGGAACCGACATTGAATCAGTTTGGCAGCGATTGCTTGAGGGGGCCGAAGCAGCCGCGACGACGGTTTCCGAAGAGTCCATCGGACGGGTCTACAATGTATTCCGTGTACCAGAATCGGCTGTGAAGGGCTTTGCCCATCCTCGTCTGCGGCGCGCCAGCGCCATTTCGCGCTTTTCCGCGATAGCGGGTCTGCAAGCGCTAGAATCTGCTGGCGTGAAGCTTGAGTCAACGCCCGGTGACCGAATTGCGATGATCTTTGCGATCTCAAACGGAGGCGTGGTGTACACGAAGCGTTTTTACCGTGAAATCGTCCATGCGGGCCCGCAGGCTGCGAGTCCGCTCCTGTTTCCGGAAACGGTTTTTAACGCACCGGCCAGTCATCTTGCAGCCATTCTAGGCCTGACTGGCGCGACTTACACATTAATCGGAGACGGAGCGGTGGGTCTAGCTGCCATCAAGATGGCCGAGGACCTGATGGATAATGAGGCATTGGACTACTGTCTGGTAGTGGGTGCCGAAGAAGTGGATTGGCTCTTATGTGACGCTTATCGGCGGTGGCGACTGCTTCGAACGGCCCCTCCCATCGAACCGTATAAAGGTCATAACCGCGGAATGATCTTGAGCGAAGGCGCAGGGGCGGTTCTTCTAGCGCGGACCGGCGCCTTCAGGATGGAAGCCGTACATCCGGGAGGATATTTTGAAGTTCAAACCGAGGCCGTAAACATGTTGAACCGAGTCCTGAATGATCTCGCTGAACCAGCAGTCGACTTTGTGATTTCGAGCGCGAACGGGACGTTTATCGATCGAGCAGAATCTAGCGTGCTTCAGAAACTGATGCCAAGCGCGTTGGTTTATACGGCAAAACCGGCCCTGGGTGAGAGCGTCGGAGCATCGGGATTGTGGCAGGTCATCATCGCGGCACAAGCTCTCCGTTCAGCGGAACTTCCACCAGTTCTTCACGCAGACTCGAGCGTTTCGTTGCGGCTTTCCCACACGCGCATTCAAATTCCAAACGCGTGCCGCGCAATCGTCCTGAGCTGCGGACTTAATCAGCAGACCGCAGGATTGCGACTGACGGGTGGCAGATGAATGGGATGAATTTGTGGCGCGAGGCGCGTCCAATTAGTCCCGCTGAAATTCAGAATGTGACAGAGCAAAATAATTTACAGATCGTCAAATTTCTTTTTTGTCCGAATCCGCTTGCGCCCAGAGATAAATGTTTTTAATTAAGCGTCCATTTTCCCCGCGCCAGTCGATTAGATGAGGCGCTGAAAACAGTCCTATGGCTAAATCAAAGAAAAAGAGTCGTCCCGCTGCGAAAGCGGCTGTACGGAAGCCACGCGCAGGCAGCAAGGTTCGCGTCAGAAAAGCGACGCCGAAGAACGCTGCTAGTCGAAAGACCGCTCGCCGCTCTGTCAAAACACGAATGGAAAACGCGGACTCCCCCGCTTCAGTGCTGCTGGGGTTGAATCATCGCGAGAAAAAGCTGGATCCATTCGTCCGCAAACAAAAACAGAATCTGCTTCAGCTTCGGGACGCGGTAGTGGATTCGATGGCCGGTGTGGCCGAGGGTACGCTTCGTTCTCGCGCTGAAGGCAGCGAAGCTTCGGCTTTCGGAATGCATCAGGCCGACGCCGGATCGGACGCATACGACCGTGATTTTGCGCTGAGTCTGCTGTCGCAGGAGCAGGATGCACTCTATGAAATCGATGAGGCCCTAAAGCGCGTCGAACTCGGAACGTACGGAAAGTGTGAAATGTCCGGGAAACCAATTCCGCGCGCTCGTCTCGAGGCGATCCCTTTTGCGCGCTTCACCGTGGAATGTCAGTCGCAATTGGAAAGGCAAAGCAAAGCTTCGCGGATTCGTCCATCAGTCACTTCCTTGTTTGGTTTGACCGATGAGGACGGGGCGGAGTCCGAAGAGGAGGAAAGCGCTTCGTCGGAAGCGAAGGAGTAATCGAACCCATGGCACAGGAGCTTGTCACACTGGAATGCACGGAGGCTAAAGCGCTTGGCAAACCGCCTTCGCGTTATATGACGAGCCGGAACAAGAAAAGTCCGCGTACACCAAATCGGTTGGAAAAGAAAAAATATAACCCCTTTTTGCGGCGTCATACCCTGCACCGCGAGACCAAATAACCAGCAATGCAACCAAAAACACCAAAACGTCGTTCCGCATTCCGCCGCGCCAATCGCCCCATGCCGCGACGCCGTATTGACATTGCGATGGAGGCAATCGATTACAAAAATCCGGATCTTCTGAAGAAGTTCGTGACTGAAAGCGGCAAAATTCTTCCCCGCCGCGTAACCGGAATGCCTGCATATATACACCGGAAAATCACGCGCGAGATCAAGCGCAGCCGGTCGGTTCTACTGATGAAGTAGTTTTCAAGAGGCGCCTGTGCCTGGCGCCTGTTTCTCCAGTCAGCTCTGATACGAACACAGCTACATTGGTAGCACGGTGAATGTGTCCGCTGGCTGGTACCCTACGCCTTCGGTCTTCGTTCGCCTTCCTCGATCAATTTCCAGAACTCGCGCGTTTCACCCAATTGCGCGTCCTCAGAGACCGGCAGTTTGCTGCGGAAAAGAAAATCGCGAAGAGTGTTCTTGTGCAGAACCCGATGGACTTTGATCCCTTCATCGGTTTTGGCGAAATAAATCCGGTAATTCTTGGCACGATAGCGATGGAGCTTTTTCCCCTCGCGTTCGATCACACCGAACCGCTCCGAGTCGAGCTGGTCCAAATCTGCGGGTAGAATTTGGAACTCGGCGAGTAACTCGAGCTGCAGTCTCTTGGGCAACGCCGAGATCTCTGCGGCGCTTAGTTCGTTGAATATGATTTGGAACATTCTCTGAAGGTCGAAATGGTTAAATGGGTTATAACGCTGAATCGTTTCGATGAACACGCTGCACCCGCTCGCCAATGCGCGTAATGATTTCCCAACTAATTGTCCCAGCCTTTTCGCCCAGTTCAGCACAGGATATTTCTTCGGTTCCGTCGCGCCCCATCAGGACGACCTCGTCGCCTAACTGCACACCATCCATGTGGCTCACATCGATCACCATCAAATCCATTGTTACCCGGCCGAGAAGGGGGCAACGCTTGCCACGCACCAGAACAGCGGCGCCGCGATTGGACAGATGCCACGGATAACCATCGGCATAACCAGCTGATAACGTTGCGACGCGCATGTTTCTCGGCGCAATAAACGTCCTGCCATAACTGATTGAGCTTCCTTTAGGCACATTGCGTAGCAGACAAATTCGTGTTTTCCATTTCATCACCGGCTTGAGCAACTCCCGGAATTGCGGTAGCGGCGAAATTCCGTAAAGGATGATCCCGGCGCGTACAATCTCGAATGTTGGTGGATTGAAGGCCAGTGTCCCGGCGCTTTGCAACACGTGTGCCTTGTACGTGCCGGGAACTTCTGCACGGATTTGCTCAACGATTTTCCGGAAACGGACTAGCTGATCGCGCGTGTATTGTGCGTCTTCGTTCGATACCGGCATATGGGTCGATATACTGTGGATTCGAATATTCGGCAGAGCCGCCGTGGATTTGAAAACTTCGAGCGCCTCGCTTTCGACGATGCCCATTCGGCCCATTCCTGTGTCAATTTTGAAATTGACTGATATCGGCTTGAGCCGGGCGAAGGCGAGGGCTTCTTCCATGCTGGAAATCGTCGGGATATAACCATGCTGGGCGATTACCGGGCGTTCCTCTGGAGTAGCTGGGCCGAGAATGACAATGGGATGCGACAGGGATTCGCGCAGTCTCTGAGCTTCTTCGAGGTTGGCGACCCCGAATAATTGCGCGTCATTGGCCAGAGCTTGAGCCACACCGATTAGTCCGTGCCCGTAAGCATTCGCCTTCACCACAGCGAGCATTTCGGCGGAGCCAATTCGATCCCGCACTATCTTCGCATTGTGCCGCAATGCGCCGCAATCGATTTCAGCCCAGCAGCGGTAGGTGTGTTTCATTTTGGAGGTGTGATGTGCGGTTCGCGCAGGTAAATTGGTTCCAGTGGCGGGAGAAAAAAACTGTTTACCGACTTTTCCGCAAGTCTGCCCAGCACGAGAGCGGAGGGAAAATGACTAATGAGATGAGCAAATTGCGGGAGACTTTCTGAAGAAAAAACCGGTGTTGCCCGTTCTAACGATTCGAGCTTCGCTTTCAGTTCAGCTTCGGAAAGCAACTTCGGGCCTTCAATCAGTCCATTTCTGAGGATGCGTGCGAAGAAAAAAGATTTTCTGCGCGCATCGCCGACGACGCAGTACTCCTGTGCCTCCGAGTGCATTGCGCAAATCGACGGCCAGCCAATCAGACGCGCGTGGCTGCAAAGTTGTAGCCCAATTGCGGCCGAGATCGCGATACGCGTCCCGGAATATGAGCCGGGGCCAAGGCCCACGATGATCGTCTCTGGTGGCCCAAATTCTCGTTTGGTAACCTGAAGGTTCTCGAAAAGCGCCGAGGAATTTTTTCTATCGTTAGGCCATTCACGTGAAAACTTAACTTCGGCGTCCAACCAGGCGAGGCTGCCGCAGGATGTAGAGAGTTCAAGCGCAAGGATTTTCATCGCTGCAAGTGAGGGTGATGGTCCGTCGACATTCCGAGTTTATCTGGAATGAAATCCAGCGTGCGTGCTTGGGAACCAGCTCCGGAAAGCGGTCGGCCCATTCGATTATCGAAACCGCGTCCTCGAGAAAGTATTCGTCGAGACCAAGCCGCGTCGCTGACTCGAGATTTTCCAGCCGAAAGAAATCGAAATGATAAACGGACAGGGGCTCTCCGCGATATTCGTGCACGATGCTAAAGGTAGGACTGCTCACGGCTCGGCTGATTCCGAATCCGGCGACGAGGCCCTTTGTAAACAAGGTCTTGCCACTGCCCATCTCGCCCCGGAGAGCCAGCACCGAACCGCCGTGGACTTCTTTCGCAAATTCGCGGCCCATTACTTCCGTTTCAACGGGACTGTTGGAAATGAATGTAGCCACTGGACAATTTGCGATTTGAGATTTGCGATTTGAGATTGAGGGAGCCGATTGCAGTCAGCTGGAGTTGCGGGAATTTGCGTCGCCATTCTTGCTCCAACCGATTTTTTTCGCGCGGCGAAATTGCAAAGAGCAATTCGTAGTCTTCGCCGTCGCAAATTGCCTCGGTGATCGTTGCGCCGCGCGCCAGCGGCAGACTTTCCAGGTCCAGATTGAACCCCATCTTGCTGGCACGGGCGAGTCGGGGAAGATCGGACCCGAGTCCGTCGCTTAAATCCATCATTGCGTGGATGGAGAAATTTTTTGTAAGCCAGCGCGATTCCGCAATGCGCGGAACGAAGTGAAGATGCTTCTGTTTTAGCGCGCCTCCCAGCCGTCCTGTAACGAAAAGAAGGTCGCCGGATTTTCCGCCAGTGCGCGATACCGCGCGAGTTTTTTCCACAAAACCAATGACGCTCACAGAGACAACGATCGGTCCCGGTGTGCTGCTTGTTTCACCGCCAACTATCCGAACTTCGAAGCGATTCGCAGCCTGGCGCAGGCCGCGATAAAGCTGCTTTACCCAACCTACATCGGTTCTTTCCGGAACGATAAGCGTAATGAGAGCGAATTGAGGCACCGCCGATGTGGCGGCAAAATCGCTCAACGGGCGCATCATTGCTTTTCGTCCGACCTGCCGCGCATTGGTTTTTGGCACGAAATGCACGCCTTCCACCACACAGTCCGTTTTGAGGACCAGACGTTTGTTGACGCCAACAGTTTCAACGACGGCACAATCATCAGCTGCATGCGCGGGGGACTTCCGGAGACCGGGGAAATCAAGAAGGATTTGCTCGAGGAGTCCGTTTTCACCCAGAGCACCAACATTCATTGAGGGAAAAGCTCGGGAAACGCAAGGGCAGTGAGAGTAAGCGAGTTGAAAAGGGAATGCATTGTCATGGAGACAAGGATGGAACCGCTCCACTCGTATGCGATCGCGAAACAACTTCCCAGAACGAACAACGGCACGAATGAAGGAAAGTGAGCGTGGGCTGCGGAAAACAACAATGCGCTGAGTAATATCCCGAGAAGGCAGCCAAAGTACCGTTTGAGCACACCGTAAATAAAAAATCTAAAAAGAAATTCCTCAAACGCCGGCGCGATCGCGACCGCAAACACAATTATCATGATTCGCTGATCGATCGTGCGCGGTCCGCTAAAGAACTCGACGATACTCTGCTTGCTGGAAGCCCCGCCGAACAGCCGTTGATTAATCAGCTCGGATAAGGCGATCAATGGATAAGCAAAAAACAGGAGGATCGCTCCGATCCCCAGGGTTCGAAAAAAACTGATTTTGGAGAAGCCCGCCAATGTTCTCACATCGAAGCCGCGAAACTGGAGAAGACTAACTATGACGAGCAGGACGACCGCTGTGAAAAGGAAATTTGCCAGAAGGTTGCGCGCGTTGAATTGAATCGATGGTTGCGAAACTGTTGAGCTGATCGTCAACAACAGAAAAGCGGTTAGCAGCGCGGCTAGAATTGCCTCCGGCAATCCGAAAACCCGCGCTGGCGCTTCAGTTTCCAGGTTCCGGTTGCGTATGCTGATCTGGTAAATGAGTGATGGATAGACACAAAGGCTGGCAATCAGGTAAACAGCCCAAAGCAAGCCTAGCGCGAGGTTCGGAGCGGCTCCTAGTACCCGCGAAAAGATTTCCAGATAGCATGGAGATGTGCAACAGTGGGTGCGACTCTCAGTGCCTACGGAGCGTAGTAGCTCGGCAGAAAATAGGCGCGACCTGATTCCAGTTGCGGCACGAGTTCCTTCGGAAGCTGCAACTCGATTTTCGACTCCGATTGTCCAAATACCCGGAACAAACGGCCGAGGCTAAAGGGAGGACCGTACTTTACTACTTTGGCGTCGGGAGCGTTTCCAAGCTGCTTTGCTTTGGCGAAGGCGTCGTCCAATTCACCGAGACCGTCAATCAGTTTATTCTGCAACGCTTCTTTACCCGAGAGGATTCGGCCATCCGCGATGGTGTTACGCAAAAGATCAGCGGGGAGATTTCGCTCCTTCGCCACGATGCCGAGAAATTTGTCGTATGTACCCATAATGAAATTCTGCACCAGCTCCCTCTCCTCCGGCGTGATCGGTCGCGCTCCATTGAGCATGTCCTTAAACTTACCGCTCTTAAAAACGACGGAAGCCAGTCCGATTTTGTTAAACAGCTGTTCGTAATTCAGTGTTTGAATGATCACACCGATGCTGCCGGTGATCGTCGTATCGTTCGCCATCAGATACTTACCGCCACATGAGACATAGTATCCGCCGGAAGCGGCCAGCGACCCCATATATATTACTACCGGTTTTTTGGCGCGCGTTTTTACCACTGCAGTGTAGATCTCGTCAGAAGCGGTGACCTCTCCGCCTGGTGAATCTATCTCCAGCACTATGGCTCGAACCCGACTGTCCTCTCGGGCCTGTTGCAACGCTGCGCGCATATCGTCCACCATTGAATCGCTCACGCTTCCCGGGATCGAAGAACTAATGAGGCCCCGCATTGTGATAAGCACGATTTTCTCCGGATTCCCATCCTTGCCCTGGTGAAGCAAAATTTCGCGGAAACGTGGAATCGGTTCCGGTTCCCGACTGCCGCCGAGGCGCTGAAACGCGGCAATCGCCAGCAGGAAGTTGACAAATAGGCTGGCGCAAAGGGCGACAAACAAAAAGATGCTGAGACAACCCAGTCTACGATCTGCTGCCATACGAGAACGAAGGATGCGGAGAACTGTCGCAGGCACAAGCGCTTTTCACCGATGGGCTTTTATCCTTGGATCGAATCTGCACAGACCTCATTTTTGGATCCTAACGCGTGCTACTCGACAAATTCCAGTTCAATCGGAACGTCGATGTATCCTTTGTCGTGTGCTTCCGACAGGAAATTCCGAATGGCCATGCGTCCGACATCGCCGTAATCACAAGTAAACTCGTTCACGTACATGCCAATAAACTTGCTCGCGAGGCGCGAGTTCATGTCGCGCGCGTAGGCCAGTGAATAATCCACCGCTTCATCTCGATGCGTGAGACCGTAGTCGATGCTTTCTCGGATGATCTCTCTTAGATCGCGTTGCACTTGTGGCGGGATGTCTTTTCGCACTACGTTTCCACCAAGCGGCAAAGGCAGGCCCGTTTTGCGTTTCCACCATTCCCCCAGGTCAATGATTTTCTCGAAACCGGAGTGCGCATAAGTGAGTTGCCCCTCGTGAATAATCAGACCAGCATCGGCCTCTCCATTTTCTACCGCATGGAAAATTTGATCGAACGGAACAACGGTGAACTCGAATTCACCGAGAAAAAGCTGAAGCGCAAGGAAAGCGCTGGTGAGCTTTCCTGGAACGGCAATGGTGCAGGTTCGCAAGAACTCGCGAGCGCGGTCGTCACTGGCTGACGGACTGGAAGGTTGAAGCGTTGAAGGATTTGGCGTTCGCCGTTTGCTGACAACCAATGGCCCATAGCCGTCACCCATACTAGCCCCGCAGGGCAATAATGCGTAGTTCTCAGTGACGTACGCGTAAGCGTGGATCGAGATCGCGGAAATGTGTAGTTCCGCGCGGCGCGCTCGCTCATTCAACGTCTGAATGTCTTCGAGTCGATGCTCAAACCGATAGTCCCGCAGATCGATTTTATTCTGCGCCATTGCGTAGAACATGAAAGCATCGTCGGGATCGGGAGAGTGCCCCAGGGTGAAGGTTTCAATGGCCCATTTTTTCATTTTGAATCTTTATCAGACTGGCTTTGCGCTTGCAGCCAAACAAACCCTTTCTGTATCTCAATTTACGGTGTCTTCGTTTGTAGAGCCGGCTATGTACGAACTACAAACAAAACAGCCGCCGCGCGAGTTCGCGCGGCGGCTGAATTTGTATCCAGGAATCGCTGACTTCTCTAACAGCGCTCCATGATAACAGTTTATCGATTTTCTACCACTCTTGGCGCCGGTTTGACCATTTCCAGCTGGGCACTCACCTTCTGAATTTGGGAGGCCTGCTCTTTGAGCTGGGCTGTGAAAGTCTTTGCCTGTTCGCTGAGCTGGGTTGTGAGAGTCTCTATTTGTTTCTGCTGCTGGTCGAGCTTTGCTTGCAACGTTTCAACTTTGTCATTGAGCATCGTCTGGCGTTGGAGTGCGGGACGCGCGGCAGGCTGCATTGGGCTACGACGCGCAGGTGCGCCACGTCTCACCGCAGGTGCTTTGCCGCCTGCGCCGGGATCGAACCCAAGATGATCGTTAGCGAGGTCTATGGTAACCGCAACAACAGTGCCGCCAACAGGCTGCTCGTTATTGAAAATACCACCGATATAGCATTGCAGAGACCCTGCCCCATTTCCGTTCGAGAGGTCGCCGATACGGATCGTACTATCTTCGTCGGCAAGTGGGTCGCCGTTCTCGTCGACGGAACCAACGAAGTTGCCGACGTAAGTGTTATTGAAGCCATTGATTAGATCTGGTCCTGCCCCTGTACCCACGGCTGTGTTTTCACTGCCGTCAACGTTGGCGGCGAGCGCCCCAGCGCCAACTGCTACGTTATTATTGCCGAGTCCTGCTCCATCCGAGTCATTAACCGCCAGCGCGACATCGCCGATTGCGGTGTTTGCCGCGGCCGTAACATTAAATTTAAGCGCAGACTCACCGAGCGCGTTGTTGCTGAATCCATCCACGTTGCTATACAACGAGAACGCACCGACAGCATTGTTGTAAACGCCGCTATCGTTGAACACCATGCAGTCGGTTCCGGTGGCCGTGTTGTTGAACCCGCTGGTGTTGAGCAGCAGTGCCGCCGCGCCTACCGCGGTATTCGAATCGCCGTTGTTAAGGGCCAGTGATCCTCCGCCGCAACCGGTATTGTAGCTACCGTCACCCAAGGCTATTGAATACCAGCCAATTCCGGTGTTTCCAGCGCCCGCGCTGTTCAAAAGAAGTGCGTTGCACCCTTCCGCTGTGTTAAAGTTGGGATAACAGCCGTCTGGAGGCGGGCTGATCGCGCGAATTTGTGGCGCAAACGCAAAGCACAGAAGGATGAGCGGGATGAGAAGGAACCCGCGCCGTAACGGCAGCGAGCGAGCCGGATCTCGTCCGCATAAAGCTAACGTTTTAACTTGATTCAGTGAATACATGGAATGTGTGTTCTTTCTCTTTCCCGGTCGTGTTTTGGTTGTTTTTTGTGTCACTGGGATCCAAACAGACAAAGAACCTACCGGGCAAAATTCTTTGTCTATTGTGGAACCTTCACCGTGATACTGAATTTGGCTCGCAAGTGTCAATACTTTTTTAAAGGGTTTTTTTGTCGTGGTCGCGACCGTTTCAACATTGCGCTCTCATCGCCGATTCACTGATCGACGGGTCTTTCGATTTCTCGACGGATCGAACCTGTCGACTTTCGAGCGACGTTGCACACTCGCTACGCAACAGATTTGAAGAGATAAGTGATTGCCGTTTGCGTTAAGAACTTCGTTCCAGTAGCCTCACGCACATGGCACGCTCTGGTTTGGGCAAAGGTCTCGGCGCGCTCATCGGTACTCCGGCCGTCCCGGCATCGAGAGAGGGAGCGGACGCCACCGCGCGAGTGCACCAGCTGAACCTAGCGAGCATTATTCCAAGCTCGTTACAGCCGCGTAAGGATTTTGCACGCGAGGCGCTGCAAGAATTGATCGAGTCCATCCGGCAGCACGGAATCATTCAACCTCTGATCGTCCGCCAGGTTGGCGGGCAATTTGAATTGATCGCCGGAGAACGGCGATGGCGCGCGGCGCAAGAGATTGGTCAAACCACTGTTCCAGCCATAATTCGCACCGCCAGCGACCTGGAGGTGCTTGAGCTGTCGTTAATCGAAAACCTGCAACGCGCCGACCTGAATCCAATCGAAGAGGCGCAAGGCTACGCCAGGCTAGCCAATGAGTTTGAAATGCGGCAGGAAGATATTGCCCTCAAAGTTGGCCGCAGCCGTGCGGCGGTGGCCAATGCGCTGCGGCTTTTGGATTTGCATCCGCAAGTGCAAATTTGGTTGGCTCAGGATTTGATTTCAGTAGGCCACGCGAAGGTGCTGCTGGCGTTGAAAGCATCGGAAGAACAATTGCTGGCTGCGGAAACAGTTTTGCGGCGCAACGCTACGGTGCGAGCCACCGAGCGAATGGTTTCGCGTCTACTTGGCATTGGACGTGGGCGACGCAAAGCCAGACGAGCTGCCTCCGATGCCCAGGCGATGACAACGGCAGTTGAAGATCTGCAAAATCGCCTGCAACAGCACCTGGCGACGCATGTTACAATTCATCACGGAGAAAAACGCGGACGAATTGAGATCGAGTATTACGGGGCGGACGATCTCCAGCGCATCGTCACTGCCCTCGGACTGCCGGAAGCGGCGGAGTAGCCAACGATGAAAATTGCTGGGCGTCTGTGTCAGACGCCAATTCGAGAGAATCTAACGGCGTTCCACAGAAGCGCCCTGGAGCGTGCTGCTATTTTGTTTCTCCTCTCATTTCTTCAAACTGTCCCATCACGCGCTACCGAGGCCAAGATTTGGGAGCAATTCTCGGGCGAGAAAGCTCTGGCACATGTGCAACATCTTGTTGATTTGGGGCCGCGGCCGGTCGGTTCGAATGCCATCGATAAAGCCAGGGCTTACATAGCGGAGCAGCTTCGGCAGGCAGGCTGGCAGGTAAGTCGCCAAGCCTTCACCGACGACACGCCGCGAGGCAAAGCCCACTTCCTCAATTTGATTGCCCGATTTCCGGGCGACGGGCGAGCGGCATCTCCGTCACTTCTATTAGCCTCGCATTACGACACGAAATTGTTCGACGCCATCCGGTTTGTCGGCGCGAACGACGGGGGCTCCAGCACGGGTCTGTTATTAGAAGTGGCCCGCGTGCTTGGAGATCACCCAACCCTGGCCGGAAAAATTGAGTTGGTTTTTTTTGATGGTGAGGAGGCATACGAAAATTTTTCTGACACGGATGGATTGTATGGAAGTCGTTATTTTGCCAAACAACTCGGACGCGATGGCGCGAAGCAATTTCACGGCGGAATGTTATTCGACATGGTTGGTGATCGTTCGCTCGATATCACGCTTCCGGCAGATTCACCTCCGGCCATGGCGCGCGATCTCTTCGCTGCGGCCGACGCGTTAAAGGCCCGAAATTATTTTAGCTACTTGGATCGGGACCTGATTGATGATCACGCGCCGCTGAACGCGCTCGGGATTCCGATGATCGACCTCATCGACTTCGACTATTCCTGGTGGCACACCGCGGGGGACACCATGGACAAAATCAGCGCGCAAAGTCTTCAAATCGTCGGTTCCGTCGCCTTGTATTACCTTTCGGAGTTTGCATCAAAACATTGAAGCTGAGAATTTGGCTCCGCTTAAACATTTCAATGTTCTAACGAAATACGCGTGCCGGCTAAATTTCTGGATTGCGTGGAAGCGTTTTAACCGGCAGGCTGATTGCTGAACTGCCGACCCATGGAGCATACCACGCCTGCGTCCCAGCAAAAGCATATCAGCGTCGGCGTGATTGGGCTTGGGATCATCGGTCGCGCGATTGCAACGCACCTCCGCAAGAAAGGGTTCTCCGTTTTCGTTTGGAGCCGGTCGCCCAGGCCCATTCCAAATTTTGTTGGTTCGTTAGGGGAACTGGCAAGCCTTTGCAATTATATCCAGATCTTCGTGTCTGATGATGATGCTCTCCTTAAAACAGCTGAACAGCTAAGTGAAAAGCTTACGCCGCGTCACGTTGTTTTAGCCCATCCCACGGTTGCCCCCGATTCGATGCGCGCGGCGGCGGAACTGGTGGAACGCCGGGGCGCGCGATTTGTTGAGGCCTGTTTCACCGGTAGCAAAGGTGCAGCTCAAAAAGGCGAACTCGTTTATTACGTTGGTGGAACTGAAGAAGCGTTGCGTGACGCGAGACCCATTCTCGAAGCGAGCGGCAAACAGATTGTCACCATTGGAACGGTCGGCCAGGCCAGCACCATCAAGATTGCGACCAATATGGTCACCGCTGCTAGTGTGCAGGCTGCGGCCGAGGCCTTGGCTCTCGTCCAGGCACACGGATTATCCCTTGAAAAATTTATCGAGGCGATGTGCGCCAATGCCAGTTATTCGGGCACCCTGGCGATGAAGCTGCCGAAAATGATCGGCCGCGATTTTGAGCCGCACTTTTCCGTCAAACACATGTTAAAAGACATGCAGATCGCCAATCGGATGGCTCTATTGCACTATCTCGACCTCGGGGTAACCACTGCGGCGAGTAATCAGTTGGCCGAGCAAGTGCAATGGGGTTACGGCGAAGAGGATTATACTGCGGTCATGCGAAAATATTTACACGAGCCGGCATCAGCATTTTACGAAGAGCCGCAGATTCAAGTGTCGGACGAGCAATTCGTCACGGAAGAATCAAGCGTCAGTTCGGTCGATGCTGAGATTCCAAAGCTCGAACCTCAAGAAGAGCAGAGTGCTGCGTCGGTGGCACCTTTGGTAGGTTCGAGCGGACCCGTGAGCGCGACGGTTTCTGGTGTCACGCCGGCGCGGCGCGGACTTCTTAAGCAACTGCTCAGCCGTTTTTCGTCAGTACGCGAATGACGCAGGAGTCCGAAACCCGGCGGCCCATTTTTGTCGATCTGTCCGCGCACGCGAAGTTTCGTGTTACCGGGGCCGATCGATTCCGGTTTCTCAATGGGCAAATCACAAACAATTTGCGCAAAGCGAGTGCCACAGTCGCGATCGAAGCGTGTGTTCTCAATGCCAAAGGCAAACTGAATGCGCACCTTTTCGTCGCCGCATTTGGAGAAAATCTTCTGGTCGATGCAGACCCGGAACTTCGCGAAATACTTCGCGCGCGCCTCGATCGCTATATTATCGCCGACGACGTCGAGATCGAAGATGTCACAGACGAGCTTTCACTCTTTCACGTCGTAGCGAATGAATCCCCAAAGATCGAAGCTAACCGGATTATTTCCGTGCACCGTTTCGCTGGACCAGGTTGGGATATCTGGAGCAACAGCGCACGTCACGATGTCGTGCGGGACGAGCTGTCGTCGACCTCAGCGTTTATCGATGCTGCTGCCGCGGAAGTGATGCGAATCGAGCAGGGGCTGCCGCGCTGGGGTCGGGAACTCACGGAGGAGATTATCCCCATGGAAGCTAATCTTGAGCAGCGCACTATTGATTACGAAAAAGGTTGCTACATCGGCCAGGAAGTGATTTCGCGGATGAAAATGTCGGGACAAACAAACAAACGATTATGCGGATTGATTGCGCTAAATCACGAAGGACTCGCGCCGGGGATGGCGCTCGTTGTTCCGTCCGCACCCGGGAAGAACGCGGGCTGGATCACGAGTGTAACGCACAGCCGACGCCTCGGAAATGAAATCGCACTCGGCTACGTGAAACGCGGCTTTAATAATACCGGGGGGAAACTAGAGGCGCTTCAATTGGAGTCGTCTAAACCAATTCAGGTGGAAGTGGTTTCGCTGCCATTTGTAGAAAAATCCTGACTGTTTTCAGACAGAATCTCTCTTGCGAAAGTTGACGAGCAGGCTGGAGCGAAAATCAGAAAAATAATTTTTGTTTTGCCCTCCGGCCTCGCATTCATAGAATCCTCGTTGCTTTTCGGAGAAACGATTAACCTTAACCCTTTGCGCCGTCTGAACGAAGCACATCCTGAGCACAGTTTTTCTTCCTTCGTAATTCGCCGCGGGACAAATCCGCCGCGGCGGAGCTGGCGGCCGTGCTGCGTCCGAGGGGAGGCCGTGTAGCGCCATGGCTAACTTCTTTCCACGCTGGACGAATTGGCTGCCGCTCAAGGTGATTGTGTGCGCGATCGTAGTGGCGTGTGGGTTGACCGCTGCGACCTGGTATTACGCTACGCCGAAGTATACGAAGATTGGATATGAACCGACCCAGCCCGTGCCGTTTCCGCATGATATTCACGTCACCCAGCTGGGAATGGATTGTCGATATTGTCACAGCTTTGTTGAAGTTGCCGCTCACTCGAATGTCCCGAACACTGCGACGTGCATGAATTGCCATACCCAGGTGGCAAAGGACAATCCCAAGCTGCAGCCGGTGCACGAGAGCTGGAAAAGCGGTCAGCCAGTCGAATGGGTCTGGCTGTATCGC
The DNA here is from genome assembly GCA_963807435.1 of uncultured Verrucomicrobiae bacterium. Classification (GTDB taxonomy): domain Bacteria; phylum Verrucomicrobiota; class Verrucomicrobiia; order Chthoniobacterales; family UBA10450; genus Udaeobacter. The sequence goes on along the minus strand of CAWECA010000007.1, from coordinate 160,568 downwards.
ACGGTCGATTACGTTTATTACAATCACTCGGCGCACGTGAACCGGGGCATCAGTTGTTTCAGTTGTCACGGACCGGTCAATCACATGTCAATCGTTAAGATCGCTCGACCGCATAGCATGGCCTGGTGTCTGGATTGCCATCGCCACCCGGAAAATTACCTGCGTCCCGAAGATCAGGTTTTCAACCTCGATTGGAAACCGGAGGATGTGCAGCCGCCGGAGTTTGTCGCCAAGTACGGCCAGCCAAGCGGCACGCAGGAAGATTTCTCAAAGAGGAAAAAGCTTACTCAATGCGAGATCGGCCAGACATTGAAAGAGCGTTGGAAAATCACGCCGCCAACAAATTGCCAGGGGTGCCACCGATGAAACGAGTCTTCCATCATCCACCAGAGCCGGACGACGGCACGAAGTATTGGCGTAGTTTGGGCGAGCTGAACGACACGCCAGAATTTCGTCAGTGGTTGGAACGGGAATTCCCGGCCGGCGCGGCAGAACTAAACGGTGACGAATGGTCGCGACGCGACTTCATGAAATTAATGGGGGCGTCCATGGCGCTGGCAGGAGTTGGCCTAACGAGTTGCCGCAGGCCGGAGTTGCACCTGGTACCCTTCACCAAAAATGTTGAGTGGACGATTCCCGGAAAATTTCTTTACTACGCCACTGCGATGCCGCGGCGGACCGGCGGCATTCCACTGATCGCCACTACGGTTGATGGGCGGCCGATAAAACTGGAAGGCAATCCGCTGCATCCAGCAAGCGGCGGAGCCACGGACACTTTCGTTCAAGCGTCGATTCTCGATCTTTACGATCCAACGCGTTCGAAACATTTTGTTCAGAAGGGAAAACACAGCACACACGACGAGTTTGCGAAGTTCCTTGGCGAACTTCGCAATAGCATCCTAAGCGATGCGGGCGCTGGTCTGGCGTTTCTGGTAGAAGAGACGAATTCACCTACACGCGATCGGCTTCGGTCGGAATTGGAAAAGCAATTCCCGGGCGCGCGCTGGTGCGCTTACGAGCCGCGGCTTGCGCGAGGAGCGAACACCGCAATGCCAGCGGGCTTTGGTCCTAACGTGCGGGTCCTGCCAAAAATGGACCGTGCCGACGTGATTCTGGCGTTAGACAGCGACTTTCTCGATTGCGGCCAGGGAGATCTGGAAACAGTCCGCGCGTTCACTGCGCGGCGACGCGTTGGCGCGCCCAAGGACAGCATGAACAGGCTCTACGTGGTGGAGCAGCGATTCACGCTCACCGGCGCGATGGCAGATCATCGCTTGCGTTGTCCCGCCAGTCAGATTCCTGCATTTACACAGGCGCTCGCCAGCAAAATTCTCGCCGGCACGAATGATTCTGCTCTGGGCTCATTGCTTGGGAACTCGCAAGGGCAACCGAGCAGCTTCGATCAGCAATGGATCGATGGACTAGTTGGCGATCTGATGGCAAAGCCGGGCGCGAGCCTGGTGCTGGCCGGCCCGACACAACCAGTTGCAGTGCAGATGTTGGTTCATGCAATGAACGGTGCGTTGAAAAATATCGGGCAAACGCTCATTGTGCGTCAGGTTCCTCGTAATCCGAAAACGATCGATATTAATCAGCTTGCGACGGAAATGAACGAGGGACGCGTCGAGCAGTTGTTCATTTTTGGCGGTGACCCGGTTTATAACGCGCCACGTGGACTGGTCGAAGATCCACAGACAAAAATGCCGCTGGACTGGGCGGACTTGCAAAAGAAAGTGCCGAGCATTGTACGGCTCGGTTATCATGAAGATGCCACGTCGGCGTTGAGCCAGTGGCACGTGCCGCTGGCTCATTATCTCGAATCCTGGGGCGACGTCCTCACGGCTCGCGGCGATCATTTGTCGATTCAACCGATGATCCTGCCGCTTTTCGGCGGCCTGAGCGAGATCGAGCTGATGCACATGCTGCTTGGCGGGCCGAAGCCGGAAGGTCCAGAGCTGATACAGGAAACTTTTCGCCTAACGAATCCGCCTGGCGATTTTCAAACGGTTTGGTCGCAGTTTCTGCATGACGGTTCTGCCTCGCATATTCAGCCTACTGATCAGCCCGCGGCATTTAATGCCGGCGCCGCTGCAACCCTGCCGCCCGATTCCACCGCACTCAATGCCGCGCCTGCTCCGGAGTCTCCGGAAATTGTGCTGGCATGCAGTTACACGATGGACGACGGACGCTACGCGAACAATGGGTGGCTTCAGGAACTACCCGATCCAGTCACCAAGTTGAGCTGGGACAATGCGGCATTAATCAGTCCGGCGTACGCGAAAAAGCTGGGCGTCGAGACGGGCGATTTATTGCAGATCGTTATCAATGAAAAAAGCGGTGGCGGAACGATGATACGACGCGAGCTCGTGATCGCAGCGCTTGTTTCCCCGGGGCACGCCGATAACTCGGTCACCGTGACGCTTGGTTGGGGACGAAAGATGCCGCAGGATTACGAGCTGCCGTATGCGGGCGGCAACCTGAAAGAGAGACCGGGCCTTGCGGAGCAGGCCGGGTTTAACGGTTACTTTTTGAGAACAGCGGCGAATCCACACGTCGTTGTAGCGGGCGCGAAGGGGATTGAGAGCGTGCAGGTGACCGGTGTCGGCCGCAGTTACCCGCTTTCCATTACCCAGGAACACTTCAGCATCGAAGGCCGCGGGCTGGTCAGGGAGGCGACGCTCGAAGAGTATCGTGGCAATAACAGGTTCGCGAAAAAATTTGCTGGCGGCGAAGAAGAATTACCGCATCCGCCACCCAGCCTCTACACGCATCCCCCCATGACTGCTCCTCAGCAATGGGGAATGAGCATCGATTTGAACGTATGCACAGGGTGTAATGCGTGCGTGGTCGCCTGCCAGGCGGAAAATAATATTCCGGTTGTTGGCAAACTCCAGGTGTCGCATGGCCGCATCATGCATTGGCTGCGCATTGATCGTTATTACGCCAGCCGCGAACCGTTCAATCAGGATCGCGGTACATGGCCGGAGCATCCGGAAATGGTTTTCCAGCCGATGCCGTGTCAGCACTGCGAAAACGCGCCGTGCGAAACGGTCTGTCCTGTGAACGCAACCGTGCACAGCGAAGATGGGCTCAACGTAATGGCCTACAACCGCTGTGTCGGAACGCGATTCTGTTCCAACAACTGTCCCTACAAGGTGCGGCGGTTTAATTATTTCGATTACAACCAGCGTCCAGTCGGAGAGAGAAAGCTCGTCGGCGCGTTGAACATCTACGAAGAATACTTCGCGCCGCTCACCACCAAGGGCGCGCCGGACACGATGAAGATGCAGAAAAATCCCAACGTTACGGTGCGAATGCGCGGCGTGATGGAAAAATGCACCTACTGTGTCCAACGAATTGAAGAGGCAAAGATCCTGGCGCTCGCTCACGCAGGTGGTTCGCCCGATAAGCTCGTACCGCGCGATTCTTTTACCACTGCGTGTGCGCAAGCCTGCCCTACGGACGCCATTGTTTTCGGCGACATCAAGGACCCTGAAAGCCGTGTCTCGAAGATGAAACAACAAGACCGCAATTACGGGATCCTTGAATATTTGAACGTTATTCCGCGAACGAGTTATCTCGCGCGGCTTCGCAATCCGAACCCCAAAATGCCGGACGCAAAAGATGTCGGCATCGCAAGCATGGTAGAGGGATTACCAGAGTGAGCGCGGCTTGATATATGAACGGAGCACCAGCGACAGCATCGGACAGGCTTCAGCAGGCTGAGCGGCGGATTGCTATTGTTCCCCTGGTCCTGAACCGGCGAAATTTTAGCTGGCTGACGGAGCGGATTTCCGGTGTGGTTGAGCAACCCGCACCGCGATGGTGGTGGGTCTGTTTCGTGGTTACTGCCAGCGTTGCGACATTTGGACTTTTTTGCATCGGCTACCTGATTTCCACAGGCGTTGGCACCTGGGGCAATAACATTCCAGTGGGCTGGGCGTGGGGTATCACCAACTTCGTTTTCTGGATCGGTATCGGACACGCCGGCACATTGATCTCGGCGATCTTGTTTCTGCTTCGCCAGAAATGGCGTACTTCCATCAACCGTTCCGCGGAGGCAATGACGCTTTTTGCGGTGATGTGCGCGGCGATTTTCCCGGGCATTCACGTCGGCCGGTTCTGGATGGCGTGGTATCTGGCCCCTGTGCCTAACAACTGGGGAATCTGGCAAAATTTCCGCAGCGCCCTGATGTGGGATGTGTTTGCCGTCTCAACGTATTTCACCGTGTCGGTGTTGTTCTGGTACACCGGTCTAGTCCCGGATTTGGCGAGCTTGCGCGACCGGGCAACCACACGGGTCCGGAAATTCCTTTTCGGAATTTTCGCTCTCGGTTGGCGCGGCTCCAACCGCAACTGGCGTCATTACGAAATGGCCTATCTGCTCCTCGCAGGCCTCGCCACACCGCTCGTTCTTTCGGTGCACAGCGTGGTATCATTCGACTTCGCCTCGACGGTTATACCGACGTGGCACACCACTATCTTTCCGCCTTACTTCGTTGCGGGCGCGATCTTCGGCGGTTTTGCCATGGTGCTGACTCTGCTGTTGCCAGCACGCGCGATTTTCAAGTTGCAGGATGTCATTACGCCACAGCACGTCGACAAAATGGCGAAGATCATTTTGTTGACCGGCTCATTTGTCGGTTACGCCTACATGATGGAATTTTTCATCGCATGGTATAGCGGCGATCATTACGAGCGGTTCGCGTTTTGGAATCGCGTGTTCGGTCCTTACTGGTGGTATTGGTGGTTCGGCATGCTCTTTTGTAACGTGCTTTCGCCGCAACTTTTCTGGTTCCGGTGGTGCCGCCGCAATGTGTTGGTCGTGTTCTTCGTGGCTATGTGCGTCAATGCGGGAATGTGGTTTGAGCGGTTTATCATTATTGCCGGCGGTTTGATCCGCGACTTTCTCCCGTCGTCCTGGCGAGTGTTTCACCCGACCTGGGTGGACATTTGGACCTATATCGGCACACTCGGAATTTTTACTTCGCTATTTCTGCTCTTCATTCGTTTCCTGCCGATGATCGCGATGTCGGAAGTTAAAACCGCCATTCCGGAGGCTGACCCGCATTACGGAGAACCTTCGGGAGTCGGATCAGTTTCGGCGGGTGAAGAGGAGCACACACGATGAAAACGCCAGACATATGCTGTAGCCATCGCCCTGAGAGCCGTTGTTATCCGGTCATTCCCGTTTCCATCCGACCAGCTACAGGCCGGTGGCTGCAAGGAAAGCAGAGGCCGCGAGAATGAAGACTCCGTACGGCCACCAGGTTTACGGCATGGCGGCGGAATATTCGAGCCCTGCTGCGCTTTATGAGGCGGCAAAACGCGTTCGCGATGCGGGCTTCAGACGTTGGGATGTTTATTCGCCGTTCCCCATTCACGGGATGGATGAAGCGATGGGGCTCGGCAAATCGTGGCTCAGCGGCTGGGTCTTGTTTGGCGGAGTTTCCGGACTACTCACCGCCGCGCTCCTTCAATTTGGCCCTTCGTCGATTCTTTACCCTCTCGATGTACATGGCAAACCGACGGGCTTTTTCACTATTCCGGCGTTTTTCCCCATCATGTTTGAGCTGACGGTGCTTTTCGCTGCGTTTTCGGCCTTTTTTGCATGGCAAGCAATGAATCGTTTGCCGCGCTGGAATCATCCCATGTTTAACTGGGAGCGTTTTAGCCGCGTGACGAACGACGGATTTTTCCTGGCGATCGAAGCGCGCGATCCACGCTTTGCGGAAAACAGTGTTTACGACCTGCTGGAACAAACAGGCGGCCAGCACATCACCATAGTGCACGAGGAATAATCAGTATGCTCCGCGGATTTCTTGTCATTTTTGTCCTGTGCACGATCGCGACGCTCGCCCTGCTTGGGTTCCGCGGGCAAACAGGGACGAAACCGCCGTTTGAGATTTTCCCCGACATGGTACGGCAACCCAAAGTCCGCGCACAGGCGCCGCTGGATTTCTTTGCCGATGGGCGCGGACCGCGTTTGCCGGTAGCCGGCACGGTCCCGGTTGGCTACGAAATGCCGCGAGGGAAGACCGACGCGAACCCGGGAGCCATGACTGAAGATACGCCGGAAGAAGCGCACACGCGGGTCGCCTTCAGTTCCGGTACCGATTACTTCAACACCGGCAAAATGGGCGACCAGTGGGGCACAGGTATTCCGTTGCAGGTCACGCGCGAGTTGATGGAGCGCGGCCAACAGCGGTTCAACATCACGTGCGCGATGTGTCACGGAGCCGCAGCTGAGGGCAATGGGATCACCAAACAATACGGGCTTGCGACAGTGGTTTCGCTTCAGGACGACCGCATCCGCAAAATGTCTGATGGCGAGATTTTTAACACGATAACAAACGGTAAAAACACGATGATGCCGTATGGGCCGAACCTCGTCGTCGCCGATCGCTGGGCTATAATTGCTTACCTGCGCGCCTTGCAACGCAGCCAGCATGCGACGGCCGCCGATGTTCCGGAAGATCATCGCACTGAACTGGACAAACCGGTGCCACCGCCACCGACCCCTGCAAAATGAGCGAGCGTTTACATACGGCACCGATACCAGAAGGCGAATATTTCGACAGCCGTCGATTTACAGGGCTTTCAAGTCTCCTCGGCGTCATTACCGTTGTGAGTCTGGTGCTCTGTCTTGTCGGCGCGTTCGTGAATCCGCATCAATTCAGTTACTCCTGGCTGTTTGCGTTCGTGTTCTTCTTTACGCTCTGCGCGGGCTGTTTCTTCTGGACGATCGTTCACCACGCCACCGACGCCGACTGGTCTGTGGTCGTGCGGCGTCAATTGGAAAACATCGCTGTGTTGTTAGGGGTACTGGCAGTTCTTTTTATTCCAATCCTGCTGCTGCGCCGCCACCTGTACTCGTGGATGGACATTCCGCCGGGGCATGAGGCGAACTTGGATTCAAAGCGCGCGTATCTCAATTTTCACTGGTTTCTCATTCGCACGATGATCTTTTTTGCTTTCTGGATCGTCGCGTCTCTGTTGCTGCGCCGCTTTTCCGCGCGCCAGGACAAAGACGGAAATCCGCTGTTCACGATCTGGATGCGCCGGGTGTCGTTCATCAGTCTGCCGCTGTTTGCCCTTTGTCTCACGTTTGGCGCGTTCGATTGGATGATGAGCCTCAACTATCACTGGTTTTCAACCATGTTCGGGGTGTACATCTTTGCTGGCGCAGCGGGCAGCTCGATGGCGTTGCTCGTGATTGTGATCACCGCTTTGCGACAAGCCGGTTACCTGAAGGGCATCGTCACACTTGAGCACTATCACATCATGGGGAAATGGATGCTCGCCTTTACCGTTTTCTGGGCCTACATCGGTTTTGGTCAGTACATGCTTATCTGGTATGCAAACATACCGGAGGAGACCCAATTTTTCCTGACGCGAAATACGCAATCGTGGTGGGCACTCAGCATGATTCTGGTGATCGGCCGGTTCTTTGTGCCGTTCGGGATTTTGCTATTGCGCTCGATCAAGAAAAATCCACACCAGCTTAGTATCCTTGCCGGTTGGATGCTTCTTATGCAAATGCTGGACATGTATCTGATCGTTTTACCTGCATTACACGGAACAGGCGTGCACGTGAGCATTTGGGATTTGATTTGCCTGATCGCGATCGGTGCCACGCTCAGTTTCGTTTATCTGCAGCTTGTGCCAAGGACTTCGCTGTTTCCGGTGCGGGATCCGCGCCTTATCGAATCGCTCACAACCGTCAACTGACATGGCCGACTCCGAATCGCTTCGCAGGAATGCCTACTCACCGACGCCATTTTCCACATGGCTGGGCATTGTGTTTCTTTTCGCTGTGTTCGGTCTCATCGTGCTGGCGGTGATTGGACCCTCGCCACGCGGTAACGATTACGAAGAAGCGCGTGCGAAAAAGCGCATGGAAAAACTGAAAGCCTTGCATGAAGAAAATCAGAAGGCGTTAACAACCTATGCGTGGGTTGATAAGAACAAGGGCGTAGCCAGGATCCCAATCGATCGCGCCATGGAACTGACTGTAGTTGATCTGGCACAGAAAAAGCCTGCCCCGGCCGGTCCGATTGTCGCGCCATCTCCTGCACAAGCATCGTCTCCATCTGAAAGAAGTCCCGCCGCCGGTTCGCCCTCTGCGGCCACGGCGCAGCCGTCGCCTAAAACCAATGCAGCTGGAACCGGCGTGCCAGGTGCGCCTGGGGCCGAAAGACCGGCTGTCTCCAGTCCGCCGCCGACTAATCTCGCCACGTCGCCCTCTCCGGCCGCTCAAGACTCACCGTCCGCCTCCGCTTCACCTGTGCCATGAACGCCACCGAAATTCCATTGAAAGAACCAGCTGTTGCGACCGCTGCGGGCGACACGGAGCACTTGGAGCGCGCGTACATCGATGCATCAACCCGTTTGCCGGTGCTCATGTTTTTCACGTCGGCAGTGGCGTGGCTGCTTCTGGGAACCGTGCTGGCCGGATTAGTATCATTCAAACTGCACTCGCCCGATCTCCTCGGGGACATCAGTTTCCTGACATGGGGCCGTTTGCGTCCGGCCCATATGAACGTTCTGGTTTACGGGTGGGCTTCGATGGCCGGGATGGGCACCGCCGTATGGCTGATGGCGAGATTGTGTCGCACGGCGTTGCGGTTTCCGCTGTTGCTGGTGGCCGGCGCAGCGTTTTGGAATATCGGCGTGCTAATCGGCGTAGGTGCCATTTTGCTCGGCGATAGCACCGGATTTCAATGGCTCGAATTTCCGCGTTATGTCTCTGTGATCCTATTCATCGCCTACACGCTCATGGCTTCCTGGGCGGTGCTCATGTTCCGACACCGGCGCGGCGATCAAATTTACATTAGCCAGTGGTATTTGCTGGGAGCGTTTCTCTGGTTCCCATGGCTGTACGCGGCCGGACAACTGATGCTGTTCGTCGTCCCTGTTCAGGGCGTTTTGCAAGCTGCAGTGGGCTGGTGGTACGCTAACAACCTACTGTTTCTCTGGTTCGGCGCCATCGCACTGGGCACGGCGTACTACATGATTCCAAAGGTTATCGGCCGCCCGGTCTATAGCTATCATTTGGCAACAATCGGTTTCTGGAGCTATGCGCTTTTTTCGAGCTGGACGGGAATGACAAGGCTGGTAGATGGCCCGTTTCCCGCCTGGATGATTACCGCGAGCATTGCCGCGACAATCCTGACGATGATTCCGGTGGCAACTGTAGGCCTGAATCATCACATGACCATGCAGGGATATTTTCCGCTGTTGCGTTACAGCCCGACTCTGCGGTTCACGGTGTTCGGCGCGATGTCTTATACGGTTTTCAGTGTGGTTGGCGTATTGATCTCGCTGCGGTCGGTCGCAAGATACGCCGATTTTACTCAGGTCAGCGTCGCCTATTCGCACCTTGGTCTGTATGCATTTTTCACCATGGTGATTTTCGGTGCGATGTACTACATCGTACCAAGGCTCGTTGGCCGTGAATGGCGCTACGCAACGTTGATCAAATTACATTTCTGGGCGTCCGCTTATGGCATTGGATTAATGACATTGATGCTCCTCGCCGGCGGCTTCCTACAAGGTGCCGATATGCAAAATCCCGCGCTGCCATTTAGCGAAAGCATCGAAACGGTGATGCCGTATCTGCGGGGACGCAGCATAGCTGGTCTTTTGCTCGCCGCCTCGCATTTCATCTTCGCGTATCACTTCGGGCTGATGCTTCTGGGGTTGGGCCGCACATCGACTGCCCCGACCTTTCTTAACCCAGTGGACGCTGAACCATCAGGAGGCCATTGATGAAAGGTTTGGCTCCTCTCTTGCTTGGAATTTTCGGCACGTTCGCCTTTTCGTGGATAGGGCTAACCGTCATTCCGAACTGGCAAATAGGACATCTCAATCCGGAATCCGATGAGGAGGGAACAGACATTTATCCGCGACCGCAATCGGGCATGTTCGAGCGGGGAGCGCATGTTTACGCCGCCAACGGCTGCGTTTATTGCCACAGTCAGCAGGTCCGCGCGGACTACGCCGCTAACGATATCGAGCGAAAATGGGGGGATCGTCGCAGTGCACCCCGTGACTACATTTTCGAAAGGCCCGTATTCCTGGGAAAAATGCGTATGGGGCAGGACCTCGCGAATATTGGAGCGCGGGTCCCTGCTTCAGACGAATCTCCGTCGCCGGCGGCAGTCGCCAGCCCTGCCGCCGCGCCTCCCGGCCAGGGAGCAGCGACGTCGAATTCGCCCGATACACAAACAGCTTCCGCTTCACCAGCGATTTCGCCGGGACCAGCGGTCGCCACGGCAGCGGCGGGAAGCTCGCCTTCCGGTTCGGTGGCGGCGAATGCTTCACCGCCTTTAGGGCAACGAACGGGCGTTGCTTCACCGTCACCCGGACAAATGGCCAATGCCACTCCGGGGGGAAGCAGCCCTGTGGCACCGACCGCCCAGACGCCAGGCGCCCCCTGGCCCGTTCAGACGGAGGGTTTGCCGCCAATGTATTCTGCAGCGTGGCAGCATGTGCATCTATATGCGCCACGCAGCATCAATTTCGATTCGAACATGCCATCCTACCGGTTCCTTTACGAAAAGCGACGCATCACCGGAGAACGTTCCGCAGATGCGCTGCAGCTCCCCGCTTCCGAAGCGCCACCCGATGGATGGGAAGTGGTTCCCAGTTACGATGCAAAATGCCTCGTCGCTTATTTGATGGCGCTCAATCAATCTCATCCCTTGCAAGGAATCAGATCAACCGGAGGTGGCTCGGCCCCTGGTGCCCCTCCTGCCGCTACGACGCAAGCGGCATCGCCCTCTCCTGCCAAATGATTACCTTATGAACGAGGAGCCAAAAATGCCGCCACGCACAGGGCAGGGAATGGATTACGGCGAACAGGCCGACGTGTTCCAGGTGCACGCTTCTGTGCAACGCGAAAAACGCGAGCCACGCGTCGGTGCGGAGCCGCTTTCGATGTGGCTCATCGCGATTTACGGGCTGGCGATTTTCTTTGGTGGCGCGTATCTCGGCCGTTATTCCGGGAACTTCATCACCGGCGGACTCGATCCCATGGGCGCGCCGCCTCCTCCAAAAAAAACATTGGCAGGCGGACCCGGAGGTGGAGAGCAGGTCGAACTGTCGCCGCGCGATCGAGGTAAAAAGATTTTCGCAGCCAATTGCCAGACGTGTCACCAGACGAACGGTCTCGGTGTGCCAGGTCAATATCCGCCGCTGGCCGGTTCGGAATTCACCACCGGCGGTTCGCGACGCATGGCGATGATCGTGCTTAAAGGATTGCAAGGACCGGTAACGGTGAAAGGCCAAAAATATGGCACCGCTGTGATGCAACCGTGGGACAAAACTTTGACCGACAAACAAATCGCCGAGGTCATGACTTACGAGCGAAGCGAGTGGGGCAACACTGCCAGCCCGGTAACTCCGGAGCAAATTGCCGGATTGCGCAAAGAACTGGCATCCCGAACGGAATCATTTTCCGAACACGATATCCTTGCGGCCGCAGACGAAGACCTTGCCGGTGGCCCAGCACCCGCAGGCGGCGCGCCGCCGAAACCGGGCGAAGCCGCAAAACCGGCTGAACCGCCGAAACCGCCGAAACCGTAACATTTGGTTTCCAATTGTCCCAGCCGTGGGGTGGCGGAGGATGTGACTCAACGCTACAAAGCCATTCGGCACCTTGTTGCTGCTACAGAGCTTCAGCGAGCAATTCCGCCATGTGTTTTGGCCGAATATTCGTTAGATCACTAATCTGATGACGGCAACTCGTGCCCGAGGAAACGATTTCTGTGCCGGCTGGTTGCTGGTTGATCTGGTCGAGTAAACGCTGCGCGACTCCCACCGACAGATCGTATTTCTCTGAGAGCGCCCCGAATGCGCCCGCCATCCCGCAACAGGCTGTGTCCAACGCCGTCGCTCTTCGGCCGGGCAAACGCTCGGCGAGCCTCGTCATGAACGCCGGATCCAGAATCGATTTGGCGTGGCAATGCGGATGAATCGCGACGTTGGCAAGACCACCCGCTTTTTGCGAAGCGTGCCGGAACGCTAATGCACCTGGTTCGCTCGTTAGCAAGTCGTCCACGAATTTCTCGAATAGATAACAGCGCGCCGCGATATTTTCTGCGCCCTCGATCTTCAGCTCGCGATAATCTTCTACAAACATCGACCAGCAGGAGGGTTCGAGGAACAGAATTGGAACAGCTGCGGGTTGAGAGTCAAGGGTTGAGAGAACCTGGAAATTATGGTTTGCGAGTTTTGCTGCGGCGCCAAGGTTTCCCTGGCTAAAAGCCGGTCTTCCGCAACAGCGCCGATTTTTCACCAGCGACACTTCAAAGCCGAGTGCTTCCAGCACCTTCACCGCAGCAATGCCGATGTGGGGTTCGTGATACCTCACGAAAGTGTCGTCCCAAAGAATGATATTGCGGTGTCTGGGGGGCGCGGGCGCCTCGCCAAAAACTTGGGGGATCGATTCCGGCCTCGAAGGGGTAACGCTTAGGAGTGTATCCCGCGAGGCACGTGACACTGCGGATTGGGCGTCAGCGCTCCCCGATCGTTGCGCAAACCATTTGTCGAAACGTTGCGCTGCGTAATGGGGTAGGGAACGTCGCCTGGAGATTCCAATTGCTTTTTCCAGTGCGATACGCGCGGCCTTGAAACCGAGAAGACGATTCGTCAGCCTCGGCATGAGGCAGCCGATTTTGCCTAGCAAATCGACGTCACTCAGAAGACGTTCGCGCAGCGGCAATCCGTCCCGGCGCCAGCGAGCGTTAAGCATCTCCGCCTTCAACAGTGCGAGATTTACGTTTGATGGACATTCCGGCGTGCAACCCTTGCAGGAGAGACAATTACTCAGCGCGTAATCCAGTTCCGCGGATTTCAGCGGGTCATGTCCATTCAGACGTAGCCCAAGCGAAGCTCGAATGATATTTGCGCGACCGCGCGTGGACATCGCTTCATCATGTGTGGCGATGAACGTGGGACACATGACCCCGCTTTGCTTGAGACAGCCGCCGCAACCGTTGCATTGTTCCAGATTTCCCGTGAACGAGCGATCCTTGAACGCAAACCCGAGAACGGACTGGAAGGGAGGCTGGAGCGGGCGAATAAAATTCTCGCGCAGATGATTGTCGATTCTGTGACGGTCGTCTTCGAAAATCTTTCCAGGATTAAATATATTACCAGGATCAAACACACTTTTGATTTCACGTAGTACCCCGAGCAGCTCGTCACCGAGTTGTTCGCGCATGTATTCGGTACGCGCGATACCCACGCCGTGCTCGGCGGAAAGCGAACCTTTGAACTGTCGCACCAGCGCCGACGTTTGATCCGCGACCTGACGAAATTTTCTTAAATCCGTGGCGTTATGTAGATCGAGAACCGGCCGAACGTGCAAGAGCCCACTGGCGGCATGACCGTAGTAGCTCGCCTCGAGCCCCAGCGGTTCCATGATTGTTTGCAAACCGCGCACGTACTCGGGCAATTGCGCGGGACGGACAGCGGCGTCTTCGATGAATGCAACTGGCTTCGCTGGTCCGACGCACCCGGTCAAAAGCGAAAGACCGGATTTTCGTACAGACCAGACAAGGTTCATTTGCGATGAATCGGTGAGAGTTTTTTTCCGTAGCCCGAGCGTTCGCGATTCCAGAATTGCGAGGCGTTCCGCGACGTCGTCGTAGAATTCAACGATTAGGATTGCTCCACACGGTTTGGTATCGAGTTCGAGCAAGTCGCGCGCTGCCTGAAAATGAAGCTGGCCTTTGGTTTGATCCAGCAACGGGCGATCGATGTGTTCTATCGCGGCTGGCTTCAAATCGAGGAGTTCGACTGTCGCCTGCATCGCCTCCCCTACCGACTGGAAGAAAATGATTCCCAAACCTTTCTCGGTGGGCAGCGGCGAGATTTTTAGTTCAGCGGAAAAAACTGCCGCGAGCGTCCCTTCGCTGCCTGCTAGAATTTTCGTGAGATCAGTTGGCGAACGCAGGAATCGTTCAACGCCGTATCCGGGCCAGCGCTTGATTAAGCCCGGCGGCCAACGCTCGGTCATTGCTGCGCTTGCCGCGGAAACAATCTTTTCGATTTTCGTGCGCTCATCGCCTAACGATCCGTAGATCGTTCCAATCTTCTCGACCCGGCCGTCCGCCATGACGATCTCCAGTGAGATCACATGGTCGGCTGTGGTTCCGTAAATCGGGCAACGCGCGCCGGACGAATTGTTGGCGACCATCCCACCGAGCGTCGCTCGCGAACTGGTTGCCACATCCGGTCCGAAACAAAATCCGTGCGGTCTTAGAAATTCGTTCAGTTGATCCAGAACTACGCCCGCGCCCACCTGAACGCTGCGTTTTTCCAAATCGAGATTGTGAATTTGCCGGTTATAACGCGAGAAATCGACGATAAGACCTTCGCCAATTGCGTTGCCGACCAGGCTCGTGCCCGCTCCGCGCGGAGTCGCGGAAACATTTGCATCCGCTACTGCCCGGATAATGCGGCTGGCGTGCTCGGAAGTTCTCGGAAAGGCTGCACCAACCGGCCGTATCTGATAGATCGATGCGTCAGTCGAATACAGTTGACGCGTTAGATTATCAAAGCGCACTTCACAGCCCGTTTGTTTGATCTTGCGTTCTTGTGAAGAAGTCATCGTGCCATGCGCAACATTAAGCTGCGGACAATGTAGTTTTCACAATCGCGGCTATAACAGATTCATTTGCGCGTGCTCCGGCATTGGTTCGGCGAAACGAACACCGACGCCGATAAGACGCACCGGTTTCCCGGTGCGAGCAAATGCTTCTTCGAGGAGAGAACGAAAGCCGGCCAAGGCCGGTGCAAGCCCGGCGCGTTCGGCCGCGGTGCGGGTGAAATCGCTGAACTTCAGTTTCACAAAGATTTTGGTGATCTCACGCGTGGATTCCTTTTGCGCAAGATCAGCCATTAGATCCTGGAAAAGTTCTTCGAGCTTTTCTTCGCATTGTTCTAGCGTTTTCAGGTCAACGCCGAATGTCTCTTCGGTGCTGAGCGATTTCCGGGGGCGATCCGGTTCTACGAGCCGTTCGTCCACGCCGCGACAAAGATCGTAGAGTTCGAGGCCAAATTTCCCGAAAACATCAACCAGCGTTGCACGGGGGAAACTCTGTAGCTCGCCGCACGTTTTAACACCGAGTTCTTCGAGTTTCCGTTCGCTCTTCTCGCCAATCCCCCAAATCTTTCGGACAGGCAGGGTTTTCATGAATTCCGGTACTTCTTCCTGTTTCACCTCGAATTGCCCGTTCGGTTTCTCGATTTCACTGGCAATCTTCGCGATCAACTTGTTCGGTCCGATTCCCGCGGAAGAGGTCAGGTTGGTTTCCCGCAAAATTGTGCTGCGGATTTCCTGCGCCAGAGCTGCCGGAGGAGTCGGACTAGCAGATACGTCGAGATAAGCTTCGTCGAGCGACAGCGGCTCGATTATCGAAGTGTAGCGGTAAAGAATTCCACGAATTACCGCTGCTTCGCGTCGATAGACATCAAACCGCGTCGGCAACACAATGAGGTTTGGACAGCGTTGGAGCGCCATGAAAGTTGGCATCGCTGAGCGGACACCAAATCTGCGCGCCTCATAATTGCACGTAGTCAAAACGCCGCGCCTGTCCCGTGCACCACCGACGCCGACAGGTTTGCCTCGCAACGAAGGGCGGTCACGCATCTCGATCGCCGCATAAAAGCAGTCCATGTCGAGGTGAATGATTGCTGCCGGTTCCGGGTCGTCGCCCATGTTAAAATCTCGCATAACGCGCGACACAGACCATTCTGCGTTTTATCGTCTGAAATCGTAATTTCTCGCTTTGCAATGAGCGCTTCTTTTTCGATATTAGCCGCTGTAACTTTCTACTGAAATGGATACTTCTACTGCCGTTGATATGCATCACGAGTCGCACGCGCATGACGCAAGTCACGACCATCACGAGCTTGGATTTTGGCGAAAATACATTTTCTCCACCGATCACAAAGTGATCGGGATTCAATACGGTCTGTGCGGACTCGCATTTCTTTTCCTCGGCTTTTGCCTGATGATGCTGATGCGGTGGCAATTGGCTTATCCTGGCCAGGCGTTGCCCATCATCGGCCACTTGCTGCCGCAGATCTTCGGGCCGGGTTCAATGCCGGACGGCAAGATGACCCCTGATTTCTACAACTCTCTTGGCGCAATGCACGGCACGATCATGATTTTTGCAGGTGTCGTGCCACTTGCATTCGCTGCTTTTGGAAATTTTGTGGTGCCACTGCAAATCGGCGCGCCCGACATGACGTTCCCCAAGGTTAACGCCGCTAGTTTTTGGGCCTTCGCTGTGGGTGGTGTGGTGATGTTGGTCAGCTTCTTCGTGCCAGGTGGACCCGCTAAGAGCGGCTGGACTTCCTATACGCCGCTAGCGGACATTTCAGATACCGGCCCTGGCCACAATCTCTTATTCAGCGGGCAGACTCTCTGGTTAATCGGATTTGTTTTTCTGATCACCTCGTCCTTGCTTGGCGCAGTCAATTTCATTACAACCATCATTCAATTGCGCGCCAAGGGATTGACCTGGATGCGGCTACCGTTCTTTGTGTGGGCGCAATTTGTCACCGCATTTCTTTTGTTGCTGGCGTTCCCGCCACTCGAAGCGGCAATCATCATGCAATTAATGGATCGTCTGGCGCATACCAGCTTCTTTCTTCCGGCGGGCCTGGTTGTAAATGGCGTGCCGGCTTATATCAGCGGCGGCGGCAGCCCGCTTCTGTGGCAACATTTATTCTGGTTTCTTGGACACCCCGAAGTTTATGTGCTGATTCTTCCCGCCTTTGGCATTGTGGCGGAGGTTCTGGCGAACAATTCCCGGAAACCTCTTTGGGGTTATAAATCGCTGGTGTTCTCGGTGCTCGTGATTGGTTTTCTATCGTTCATCGTTTGGGCGCATCACATGTGGCTCACCGGCATGGGCGAAGCGGTCAGTGCGTTTTTTCAGACTACTACGATGCTGATCTCGATTCCGTCGGTCATCATTCTGAGCGCGTTTTTCATTTCCCTTTGGGGCGGTTCCATTCGATTCACGGTGCCGATGCTTTTCACCGTAGCGTTTCTGCCGATGTTCGGGATCGGCGGCCTAACGGGAATACCGCTGGCGTTTAATTCAGCTGATCTTTATCTGCACGACACCTATTACGTTATCGCGCATTTCCATTACATCGTCGCCCCGGGCACTATTTTCGGTCTGTTCGCAGGCGTCTATTTCTGGTTCCCGAAAGCGACCGGCCGAAAAATGAGCGATTTCTGGGGGAAAGTGCATTTTTGGCCGACGCTGATCTGCATGAACTTGATTTTTCTGCCGATGTTTTTGCAGGGAATGGCCGGAATGCATCGCCGCTGGTACGATGGTGGGCAAGGCTGGAACGTCGCGAATGATCATACGATCTGGGGATTAACGGGGTTCGAGTGGAACAAGCCAATCTCGTGGGCGGCGTGGATCATGGGGCTCGCCCAGATTCCGTTTATCATAAACTTCTTTTGGAGCATTAAGCATGGTGAGAAGGTGAATGACAATCCGTGGGAAGCCACCACGCTGGAATGGACTGCGCCTTCGCCGCCGCCGCATGGAAATTTCGTGACCACACCTGTCGCTTATCGCGGTCCGTACGAATATAGCCTGCCGGGGCGTGAACGCGATTTCACCATGCAGAATGAACCGGTTGAACCGGCCGAGCGAACGGCCCGTAAACCTCCCGCAGAGCTCGTTACCGCGTAGCTGAATCGCAACGACTAACCATGGAAATCCCGTACACAGTTTCCACACGTCCCGATACCGGTCTTTGGAACGCAAAGATTGGCATCTGGCTCTTTCTGGCATCGGAAGTGATGCTCTTCGGAGGACTTTTCTCTGCCTACATTTTTCTAAGGATAGACTCACCGCCGGGTATGTGGCCGCACGGATTACTCAACGTTCCGGTCGGTACGATGAACACCGCGATTCTGATCATGTCGTCGGTGACGGTGGTTCTGGCCTGGGCATCGCTGAAGATGCGAAAGTACAACGCCTATTGGTGGTACATGCTGGCCACCATTCTGTGTGGTGTAATCTTTCTCACCGTCAAGCTTGCTTATGAGTGGCCGCAGAAATTCGATCACTTCGGTATTTACATTAAACCGGAAGCGTTGGGAAAATACGAACAGTATCTGGGCAATCAGTATGCCGAAGAGAAGGGTCTCCCCCCGCGACTCGAGATTACTGGTCATTTGCACAATCGCGCAGCATTAAAGGACCCGAACATCAAGGAATACGAAGTCGCGCTCGACCCGTTGAACGCAGAGCCAACGAATCCCGAAATGGATAGGCCGCATTTCTGGCCGCATTCTGCGACGGAAAAAATTGCTACTATCGAAAAGGCCGATGTTCAGTACGCAACAATGTTTGAGCCACGGCACAGCGCGTATTTTGCCAGCTATTTTACTATCACCGGGCTACACGGTCTGCACGTGCTCGGCGGTGTGCTGGTTTTCATCTACATGTGGCTGCCTGTCAGCAAGCGTCTTTACCAACGCAATCCTGAACATCTGGCCAATCGAGTGGAGGTTTGCGGGCTTTTCTGGCACTTCGTCGATCTGGTCTGGATTTTCGTGTTTCCACTTTTTTATCTGCTCTAAGCCATGAACAATCCGCCTGATATTTCGCAAGACCCCAAGGAGTACGAGGAATACGCGCACGGGATTCGCAAACATGTTCGGGGATATTTGATGGTCGGCGCACTTCTGCTGCTATTCACCGGCATAACGGTTGCGTTGTCGTACGTCCATTTTGGAACACAAAAGGCGAACATCGCCGTGGCAATGTTGGTCGCCACGTTGAAAGCCGGGCTGGTTGGGGCAATTTTCATGCATCTCGCCGCGGAAAAAAGGTTGATCTATCGGGTCCTGATTTTCACCGGTTTTTTTGTGCTTGGCCTCTTCTGGCTTACATTATTTGCCTGGTACGATTATCCGGTCTTCCATTAAATGTCCCTCAAGGCTTTCCATATTGTTTTCATTATTTTATCCACGCTACTGGCAGTGGGTACCGGCATATGGTGCCTGTGGGTCAATCTGGTAGAGAACGCACCGACGTACGTGGCCGGAGCGGTTGCCTCGTTCGTCGTTGCAATTGCGCTGATGGTGTACGGCGTCTGGTTTTACAGAAAAATGAAGAAACTGCGGATTATCACGTGAAAAGTGTCGCGTCCTTCCTGTTGGTAGTAATGCTGTTTGCCGTACAGCAAGCTGCGGCGTGCCCGTTTTGTTACGGCGCGAAGGACGGGAAGTCGACTGAGCACATGGCTATCGCAATCTGGTTTCTATTCGGGGCGGTGATGTCCGTTATTGGGGGAATTGGCGCGTTCAGTTTTCATCTGTGGCGACATGGCCGCATGCCGGTCGAGCCTCATCAGGCGCTTACCGAGGAAGACTTGACCAGGTATGAATAGCCTCGCGCTGATCAACGAGTTTCTGGGTCAACCGCCGAATGCTTCGTCGCACGGGTTTCAGATCGACCACATCATCGAGTTTTGTCATTGGTTCATGGGCGCGTTGTTTGTGGGTTGGTCGATTTTTTTTATTTTCGTTCTGATTCGTTTTCGCAAACGGCGCCAACCCAGTGCGAATCATCTGGGCGTAACGAGTCCTATTTCGACGCATTTGGAATTTTCGGTTGTTTTGGTCGAAGCGGTGCTGCTGCTGGGATTTGCCATTCCACTTTGGGGAAAACGTGTGAACCAGTTTCCACCCGGCAAAGAAGCGTTGCTGGTGCACGTCGTTGCGCAGCAATTTAGCTTTAATTACCATTTACCGGGGCCGGATGGATTGTTTGGAAAACGCGATGTGAATTTTGTAAGTAACTCAAACCCGCTCGGTCTTGATCCGAACGATCCCGCTGGCAAGGACGATATCGTTACCACGGGCGAACTCCATGTGCCGGTCGATCGACCCGTGGTCGCCGAGCTTTCCTCAAAAGATGTCATCCACGATTTCTTCCTGCCGGATATGCGTATCGCGGGCGACGCAATCCCCGGTTCGTTGATTCCAATCTGGTTCACTCCAGTTAAGACCGGGACGTATGATGTGATTTGCGCCCAATTGTGTGGACTAGGCCATTACGGAATGAAAGGCACACTCGTAGTGGACACTCCGCAGGACTATCAAGCGTGGCTAAAAGAACGCGCCGAACTCGCAGGAACTCAAGCAACTCCGCCGGCGCCGGCGCAACGCCCGCCCGGCGAACCGCCCATCGGGCCTACACCCGGCACGATCCCGCCGCCAGGCGGCCCGCAACAAAAAAATCCTGGCGAGGAGCCGCATGCGCCAGCTACGCAGCAACAGCCGCAAAATCCGGCTGCACCTGCGGCATCGCCGAGTCCCGGCAGCTAAACCAAAGACGCACTCTGGGTGGAAGAAGTGCAGCCTCTCGATGTGGGCGAACGATCATGATTCGTCCGCTGCGATTAAAGTTTCTTACTGTTGCAGACAGAGATTTGTCTCACCTGTGCGTTCTGTCTTATCCTTTGCTGTGCGACTACCGACGAAATGGCTGAACCGATTCGCATGGCTGACATGCGTGGCCACGCTTCTCCTCATCTGCAGCGGCGGAATGGTGACTAGTAAAAACGTGGGCCTCGCTGTTCCCGATTGGCCGACCACGTTCGGTTACAACATGTTTCTTTTTCCAGTCTCGAAATGGGTGGGCGGCATTCTTTTCGAGCACACGCATAGGCTGATGGGCTCGCTGGTTGGATTTCTCACGATTATCTTATCGGTCTGGCTTTGGATGCGCGAAGACCGGCGATGGGTGCGCAATCTCGGCGTGGTTGCCGTGATCGGTGTGATTTTACAGGGGATTTTGGGCGGGCTGCGGGTCACCATGATGAAGGATCAAATCGGGATCTTTCATGCTTGCGTTGCTCAGTCATTTCTCGGCCTGCTAGTTTTCATCGCGTTGGTTACCACGCAATTCTGGCGTTCGTCCGCAAATCGGCTCGTTGATTCCAAGAATTTTCTGCCAATCAAAACCCTCGCGATTGCAATCGCCGTTGCGATTTACATCCAGCTGGCGCTGGGCGCGACGATGCGTCATCAGCATCGTGATCTGGCGATTTTGGATTTTCCCACTGCAAACGGCGCATGGCTTCCCGATACAAGTGTAATAGCGTTGGCGAAGATCAATGCCCGGCGCGATGCCCGGGCCTTGTCGGAAGTGACGGCGTTCCAAATCTGGCTTCAGATGACACATCGCTTTCTCGCGCTGGTAATCGCTATTGCGATCATCGCCTTTTGCGTGCGCATCTGGCGATACCCGCACGCGTCTACGGTTCTCAAGCGTATATCCTTTCTCTGGGTCGTTTTGGTTTTTTGCCAGGTGGCGCTGGGGGCGTGGGTGATTTGGAGCAACAAAGCCGCCGACGTTGCCACGACACATGTCGCGATGGGCGCCGTCATGTTATCCTTTGGCGTGAGCGTCAGCGCGATTTGCTGGAGAATGTCTGAAAGGGTCGGCGCATCACGCAGGCAGGATGTCACTGCCCGGCGTGCTTATAATGGAGAACAGGTCGCGTGAAATCCGCCACGGTTGCAGATCCAACACTTCCAGCGTCTCGCTACGGCTTCGTGAGCGATCTTGCTGAACTCGTCAAAGCGCGACTTACGCTGCTGGTCCTGCTTACGACGGCGGCAGGATTTTATCTCGGCTCGGAAACGCCCATTGATTATCGCGCGCTTGTTAACACGGTCTTTGGGACCGCTGCCGCAGCGGCGGGCGCAGCCGCGCTCAACCAGTGGTGGGAACGCAGAGCCGACGCCCTCATGCGCCGCACTATGAGCCGTCCAATTCCTGCAGGTCGCATGCCGCCGCTGCAAGCGCTGATACTGGGGGCGGCGCTGTCTGTGTTCGGCGTCTCATACCTGGCGATTGTTTGTAATGCGCTCAGTGCGGTTTTAACGGCTATCACGATCGGGATCTACATCTTTGCGTATACACCGCTCAAACGAACCAGCACCGCCAACACCGCCGTCGGTGCAATTCCCGGCGCTATTCCCCCGATGATCGGCTGGGCAGCTGCGCGCGGGGATGTCAGTGCCGGTGCGTGGAGTCTCTTCGTGATCGTGTTCTTATGGCAACTGCCGCACTTCTTTGCCATTTCCTGGATGTGCCGCGAAGATTATTCGCGCGCAGGATTCCGCATGATTTCGAGCGACGATGTCAGCGGCGAACGAAGCGCCAGCCAAAGTGTATTTTTCTGTATTCTGCTTTTGATCCTGGCCGGCTTGCCGGCCTTTGTCGGAATTGCGAGCTACGTTTACGAAGTGATCGAGTTACTGTTGGGGGCGTTATTCGTCGGTGTAGCGATGCGTTTTTTGCGCCTGCGTACGCAAAGCGCTGCGCGTCTGCTGTTTCTAGCTTCTATTGCTTATCTCCCCTTGTTGTTGGCAGCTCTGGTTTTGACGAAACTATGAATACGACTTCTGCCACACTGAATCGTGCGCCGATTCGCAGCGGCATCGTTTGGAAACTAATCCTAATCCTACTCCCGATAGTCACCCTCGGCGTGTTGCTGTGGTTGCGGAATGTCGAAGTTTCCGCTCTGCGTCAGAGAACTGTTGCCTCTTACGGCGCCGTGCCAGGCTTTCAGCTGACGAATCAGAATGGGCAGTCTTTTGGGTCTGCACAGCTGGCGGGTAAAATCTGGATCGCCGATTTTATTTATACTACGTGCCCGGGGCCATGCCCGATGATCAGCGGCCGCATGAGCGAATTGCAAAAGCCGTTGGAAAAAACGGATGTGCATCTGGTCTCGTTTAGTGTCGATCCGGAGAAAGATACGCCAGAAGTGTTGCGCAGTTACGCGGACAAGTTGCAGGCAGAACCAGGGCGTTGGGATTTTCTCACGGGACCGAAGTCTGCGATTTACAAACTTTCGCATGACGGTTTCAAACTCGCAGTTTCGGATGGCAGCGACGCCGAGGGAATTCCGGTCCACAGCACGCGTATGATATTGGTGGATCGACATGGACAAATTCGTGGCTACTACGACGCGTCGGAGCCGGAAACGATCACGAAGCTGCTCGCGGATACGAACCACTTGCTGCGCGAACAACCGAAATAATTGTAGCCGGGGCTCATGACCCGGCTGTTGCAGTTGCAGATGTGTCGCACGCGGGTATTTGAGAGCACAGCCGACACGGCTGGCTCTGCGGAATCGAAAGCTTATCCCACCGATTCTAGCATTGCGCTGGGTCCTTCATCACAAACCAGTCGGAGATAATCACGATATTCGTTTTTTGGTAATCCATCGACGATCTTAGCAAGATCGAATTCGCTGATGAAACCCATTCGCAGTGCCACTTCCTCGAGGCATGCGATTTTCAAGCCCTGCCGGTGTTCGATCGTCGCAATATAATTGCTTGCTTCTAGCAAGGCAGTTGGCGTGCCGGTGTCGAGCCAGGCCATGCCGCGACTGAGCAGTTTCACGCGGAGCTGGTCCTGCTCCAGATAACGCAAATTCAGATCTGTGATCTCCAGTTCGTTGCGGGTTGATGGGCGCAGGGTTTTGCAGAGATCAACCACCTGCTCGTCGTAAACATAAAGACCGGGCACAGCATAAGGGCTTTTCGGTCGCTTTGGTTTTTCTTCGAGGCTGATGGCTTTACCGTCGTTGTCGAACTCAACGACGCCGTAACGTTCCGGGTCGCGAACTTGATAGGCGAAAATGCATGCACCACGCTCGTTAGCGAGGGCGTCCCGGTAAAAATCAAGGTTCCCGTAGAAAATGTTGTCGCCCAGAATCAGCGACGCACCCTGGCCTTCTACGAATTTCTCAGCGATCAGGAAAGCTTGCGCGATCCCCTCAGGCTTCCGTTGCTCGGCGTATTCGATTCGGATACCGAGCTGGTCGCCATCGCCGAGATAATCTTTCAGCATCGGCAAATCTTTTGGAGTAGAGATAATCAGCACCTCGCGCAAACCGCCGAGCATTAGAGTCGCCAGCGGATAGCAGATCATGGGTTTGTCGTAAATCGGCAACAGTTGTTTGCACATGATCTTGGTGATCGGAAACAGACGAGTTCCCGCTCCACCGGCGAGTAAAATGGCTTTTTTCATTTTCGATTCTCGATTTTCGATCTCCGGTCGTTGCAGGTCCAATCCGAAAGCAGCTTCGCCCACTGGTTCCAGAAACGTGCGCCGGCGCTCATATCGATCCCAGTCTTCTTCGTGACTGACCCCAGCACATTACCAGGGAAAGATCGGAACGTGGTTTTGTCCAAGAGGAACGTTCTGTTGTTGCAGGGCGTTTCTGTGGAACGCCGGTGTTGTTGCGAGGTGTCAGACATGGGCGCCCTACAATATTGCGCGAGGAATTTGCGATTGCTAAGGCGTCCGCCGACGCATTCGGCCAGCGCGTCCTGCAGCCAGTTCCGGGATAATTCCGATCGAGGCTCGATCGTAGCGCTTACTGTCACGTTCAGAAACGTCTTTAACATGGCCGCGCAGGCGAGCGCACGCGAACTCGTAGCGTGAATATGCGACGCATTTCGCTGGTGAAGCAGTTTTCTGAGCATTAGTGCGAAACGCGCCTGCCGCAAAAAGATTGCATCCGGTGTGCGGCTGCTCTGTTGTGCCCGGCTCTCTTCCAATTCTTGTGCAAGGGCCCGGTTCGCTCGCCATTCCGCTTCCAACACGATCGCACCTGGCAGAAATTCGAGCGATAATGCAATTTGCTGCATCTGACGATCTAGCCGCGAAGACGGATCAAATTCACACACGAACGGGATGACAGGAACTGCACGTCGTCTCATCTCCTCAATCTCGCGTTCCAGAAGCGGCAATTCGTGATCGGGCCAGCGATCGATGAGGTAAGCAATTGTTGTCGCCGGTTCGCTGTGCGAAGCGTGATCGAGATTGGATCTCGTCGTCGTGATCAATGCCGATCCTGAAACATTTTTGTCTTCGGAACGGAGACGCCTGCCACTCCCCTCGAACATCGAGATTAACGGCGCCACTGCATTTTCGATGCGGAAATGTTGTTCAATTCGCAGCCGGGCGGCTCGCCCGTTCCGTTCTCGCCGGTCACGATCACGCAAAAATTCCTCAAGCGCGTCAGCGAAAGCTGAAGTATCGCCAGGTGAAACTAGAACACCGGTTTCGCCAGAAATCACCAATTCAGGAATGCCCGCCAAACGCGTGGATACCACCGGCCGTGCTGATGCCATGGCCTCAAGGATTACCGTCGGGAAAACGTCAGTGGCTCCCTGCGCGTCAGTAGTGCAAGCCAGCGCAAAAATATCAGCGGCTTGAAGTTTTTCCAGAACCGCATTTTGCGACAATGAACCCAGCAGGTTCACTCGCGAAGAAAGATTCAACTTTTCGATCTTCGCCTGGAGCGCGTCTCGCAACGGGCCATCGCCAACGATATCACACGCAAAATCGACCCTGCGACTCGTAAGCTCGACGCAGGCATCGATCAGATCATCAAAGCCTTTGAAAGCAACCAAACGTCCGACGCTGAGAATAAGCGGTGTCCGATTATCCTTTGGCGACTCGGGCTGCGGGAAACGTTCGAGGTCAATGCCATTGTATACACGGTGGATTTTTGCGGCCGAATCTGGACAGCGCTCCCGAAGCAGATTACGGCTGTAATCAGTTTCGGCAGCAACGAATTCTGCGGCGTCGCAAATTTCACGGAGGAGATCGTCGCTGCCCAGGTCCTTCATGAAATCCTGGCCATGCGCTGTGACGCTGAATGGAATCCCGGAGATCTCCTTAAGGAAAAGTGCAGTGTGCGCTGCGCGGTTCGCGAAGTGGACGTGCACATGATCCACGCCGTTGCGGGTAAAAAAATCCGCGAAATAGAGAGCATTGCGCGCGCGGAGTGCCGCTTTCACCGTCGGGCCGTATTTTTGTTCGTGTTGCAGAACAATCTTCTCCGGCCATGCGCTCCGAAGTGCCCCGACGCGGTCTGTTTTTGCCTGCTGTTCCCAGATCCTTAGAATCTGCTGCGGCGGCGCGTAATGGATTGGCGCGCGCAGCGCGGTCATATACTCATGGCGCAAACTGGTAAGCGGCGGATAAATCGAGCCGATCACAAGCCCTATGCCGGTCCGTTCCAGCGCCAGCATCTCGGCATCACAAAAAGTCTGCGAGATTACCGGGTATCGAGAGTAGAGATAACCGAGCCGCATTGAGACCGGATGATGATGCGCACCGCGTCTAATAGCAATGGTAGGGCGCGTCACTCTGTGCGCGCCGTTGTCTGAATATGTCGATCGGCGCGCAGAGGACTGCCCACCCTACCGAGTGCGTCGCACGCCCTCGTTTGTTCCTCACGAGAACCGAACGTCCTTGCCCGGATCCATCTCAAAATCGAGCACCAGCGAACCTTCGGTGTTCGGTTTGATCGTTTCCTCCACAAATTTTACGTAAATTGGGTCTTCTCGAAAAATGCCAAATTTATCCATCGACTCAAAATCGATGGCGATGAAGAAAGGCCAATCCATGTGCGCGTCAATTCGCTTGCCGCATTTGATATTGAGGACTTCGGGAATTTTCAGCAACTGCATCCGCG
The DNA here is from genome assembly GCA_963807435.1 of uncultured Verrucomicrobiae bacterium. Taxonomy (GTDB): domain Bacteria; phylum Verrucomicrobiota; class Verrucomicrobiia; order Chthoniobacterales; family UBA10450; genus Udaeobacter. Next base: position 134,000 of record CAWECA010000007.1, on the reverse strand, counting down.
TGTTCATCATCATCTCCTCCACACGGGCTGGCGTAACTTCGGGGTTCAATCTGTAGAGAACGATGTGGTGAACCATGAGGGTAAAGCTAATAGGCGTTTCCCACGCGCGGCGCAAGTCTGAATCAGCGCCGGGTCAGGAGAAAAGGACTTGACAGGTCATTTCAATCAGGTCATTCTGGTCACGTGACTACAGCGAGCATTACACAAGCCAAGGCCAATTTAAGCAAATTGATCAAAAAGGTGCGACACGGAGAGTCGGTATTGATTCTTGATCGAAACATTCCTGTGGCCCGGCTTGAACCGCTGCCGGCTGGAAGTCAGGAGGGTGATGAATCGAAACTGGCCGAATTGGAAAGTCGTGGTTTGCTCAAACGGGGTGCGGGCAAACTGCCCAAGGATTTTTTTAAGCTGCCGCGATTGAAATTTAAGAAGAGTTTCGTCGAAGCAGTTTTGGAAGAACGTCGTGAGGCGCGATGGTAATTTATTGGGACACTTCAACGATCATTGCGCTGCTGGTGGGAGAGCCGGCCGCAACGCGTTATCGTCGATTTGAAAACCAGCCGATTGTCACCTGGTGGGGTACATCAGTGGAGTGTATTTCCGCGATCGCCCGGCGGCAGCGGGAAGGCGCAGGGGCAGAGATCATAGCTGAAACTTATCGCCGGCTTGAAGCGATGCGCGCTGGTTGGCAGGTTGTTTATACCAGCGAAAGCTTGCTCCGCACAGCAGTTCGCTTGCTGAAGACGCATCCGCTGAGCGCTGCCGATGCTCTTCAATTAGGCTCAGCGCTGGTCGCAAGCAATTTCGAGCCGCATTCCGCGCAATTTTTGACCGAAGACGCACGACTCAAGCACGCGGCAGAAAAGGAAGGGTTCGTTGTCGATTGATTCGGTTTGGGGAACCTTACGAAGCTCTCATTCCGCTCCGCGAAACTTGGTTGCACCATTACATCTGATGTACCAGCATCTTATGCATGCGGACCACACTCGGTATCGATGACGATGTTTTGCGCGCCGCCAGGGAGCTGGCTGCACGCAAGGGAGGAACGGCCGGCAAAGGGCTCTCCGAACTGGCGCGCCGGGGCATTCAAGATCACGGCGGCAAGATTAGGCGAAAGATCGTGCACGGCTTCGAGATCTTACCGGCGCAAGGGCGTATTGTTACCCCGCAGCTGGTGCAGAGAATACTCGAAAAATCCGGGGACGTGTGATTGCACTTTTCGATATCAATATGCTCTCATCGCGCTGTTTGATGCGGCGCATGTGCACCACCGCGATGCCCACGTATGGGTGGCGAAGAATCGGCGCCTGGGTTGGGCGACAAGTCGTATTACGCAAAACGGTTGCATTCGAGTCATGTCGCAGCCGCAATATCCTGGCCAGCTTCCCGTCGCCGAAGTGGCACGTCGGCTTGCGGCCGCGGTGGTGGCAGCTCTCGAACACAGCTTTTGGCCTGATTCAATTTCCATTTGCGATTCGAAGCGCATTAAGCTGGAACGGCTTTTGACATCAAAGGTGCTGACGGACATTTACCTCCTTGGTCTGGCCACGTTGAAAGGCGGCCGGTTAGTGACATTTGATCGGACAATTTCACCCGCTGCCGTTACAGGCGTCAGGACCGAACATTTTCCGATTTTATAGCGATCCGATGATCAACCGCAGACTGGTAGGGATGGACAGGCAAACGATCAGGTCCATTCGATTTACGTCGCCGTATTGGATGCCTGCCGAATGACGTCGCCGCGCGGGATTGCTCTACCTCCGCACAAACGATAATCTGATTGAATGGATGATGTCTCACCGCGTAGCCCGCTGATTTCAGTGGTCATTCCCCTATATAACGAGGGTTCGCAGGTGAAAGCGCTTCTATCGGACCTGCAGGAAGCGGCAGGACAGATCCTATGCCGATTTGAAATAATCTTCGTTGATGACGGCTCGACAGACGACACTTGGGAACGAATCAAGGACGAAGCGCGATCTGTTCCCGCTCTGCGAGCCATGCGGTTAAGTAGAAATTTTGGCAAGGAACTGGCGCTCTGCGCGGGTTTGGAGCGCGCGCGGGGTGACGCCGTCGTGGTGATGGATGGTGATGGGCAACATCCGCCTTCGTTGTTGCCAATCATGATTGAGACATGGCGAACTTCCGGCGCAGACATTGTGCAAGCGGTTAAAGTCAATCGAGGACCTGAATCTCCAATGAGCAAACTTAGTGCCCTCCTCTTTTACGTGATTTTGAACAAACTTTCCGGCTTCGACTTGAAAGGTGCCTCGGACTTCAAGCTAGTGAATCGTAAAGCGCTCGATACATGGCTGGCCATGCGGGAGCGTAACGTGTTCTTCCGCGGAATGACTGCGTGGATGGGCTTCAAAGTGGCCCAAATTCCGTTTGAAGTAGCAGCTCGCCGGACCGGCAAGACGGGCTGGTCATATCTTACACGAGCTAAACTTGCTCTGATTGGGATAACCACGTTCTCATCCTTCCCGCTGCACTTTGTGACTTTTGCCGGAGTGGTATTTTTTATCTTTGCAGTTGGCTTGGGGATCCAGACTCTCTACCTGAAACTGGCTGGTCGCGCATTTACGGGTTTCGCCACAGTGATTCTCCTGGAACTTATCATTGGCAGCCTTTTGATGATCAGTCTCGGTATCATTGGCGAATACCTCGCACGCATCTACGAAGAGGTTAAGGGTCGTCCTCGATATATCGTGAGTGAATCGATCGAGCCTGATGATGCTAGGCCTTCAGGCCCGACTTAGCGTCACAGATGGATTTGGACCACGCGATTGGCCATAGTACAAAGCACGTAAAGAATCCTGTTTGCGATGACAACAGCCGATGCGCCCTGCAACTGATCTGGGGCAGCGGGGCGTAACGCTCCGATTCGGTTTCCGTTCAAATCAAACACGAGTACTGCGTCTAGGTTGCAACTGGATGCGTATAGGCGGCTGGCTTGCGAATCTATAGCCAAATCTTCAAAGCCATGTGGCTGGCCCCATTCGGGGACGAGCCATTTGTTCAGAAATTGCCCGTCTGAATCGAATACCTGAATTCGTTTATTGATCGGATCAGCCACATAAACCTTGTTGGTTTTTTGGTCGACTGCCACTGAAGTATGGTCGTTGAATTGTCCGTCCCCAGTTCCGCTGGTCCCCCAAGTCGTAAGGACCTCACCATCGGGACTGAACTTAACGATTCGATCGCGGCCCTGATCGACTACATAAATTGCGTCGTCGGAACCGACAGCAATCCGCCGCGGCCCGTAAAACCCAGGGTCCGGACCCTTCCATTCGGCGAGAAAGGTACCATCCGCGGCGAGTTTTCGAACATGATGATTGCCAACCTCTGCGACGTATATGTTGTCAGCCCGATCAACACCGATCCCATTCGGCGCAGCCATTTGTCCGTGACCACTGTTTTTAGTTCCTATGGTGGTAAGAAACGCGCCGGTGGATGAAAATTTCTCGATGCGGTCGTTACCGGTATCGGCTACCAAAATATTTCCGAGGTTATCGACAGCAATTCCAGTCGGTGAACTAAATCGACCGTTTTCGGTCCCTTTACCGCCTTTAAACATGTTAGGCGACTTTTCGGGCAAGGAGCTGAACCGGGAAGGCGGTTTTCCCGGTGTAGCGGGTAACCTTCTCACCCAATCCTGAAATGGACGGATATTGTTGTTAGGGATATTTAAGACATAAAAATTTCTTGTTTTACCGCCCAAGGAAAACGAAAGGGAATCTTCTTTTCCAAGGTCGCGAAGCGATTGGAACTCACTGATTATTCTGTTTGTCTTTGGATCTCGTTCCCAGATTAACTTCAGACCTTTCTGAGAGGGAACATAACCAAGAATCGCGCGTTTGTTGGCATTCCATACTTCTTGCTCAGTCATTACCCAGAAAAAAGGTAGGCCTGAGCAAAAAGAAAGAATCTTGCCATCATCGTAGTCGTTCAAAAACAGATGAATAATTGAATAAGCATCATTTTGGCAGATGAATGTGTCGTAAGGAGGATCGGCAATGCCCTTAATCCGGTTGAATTCATCGCGTTCAAGATGCGGCGTCCCGGGGTGTTCCTGGCCAGCGGCGACATGTTTTAAGAATCGGGAAACTGCAACCTGTTCTTGCGCGTAATAGCCGATCGAAAACGGACTTTTTGTCTTGCCATAAATATATTGGACTGACGGGACCAATCCCTCCAGCAGGATTAATCCGGCGAGCAGGCTAAGAACAAATTTCAGTGCCGGCCACCGCCGAAGTTGCAGAATGCCGGCGAACGTAAAGCTCATCAAAATTACCCAGAACGGGATAGACAGCAGCAGACGGTTTTCTATGGCCTTTGCAACGAAAGCGCCGGCGACGGGAATTACTGAGAGTAATACAATTTCAAAACGCTTCTGCCAAAGGGCCAATGCCAAGCCTGGCACCAGCAACCAGTAATATGGCAGTGGGATGGGCAAAGTATCGGGGATAAAGAAACGTTGAGCTGGTACGCTGAAAAAGCAGCTCCGAAACTGGTCAACGTAGGGCTTGATGCCCGTTGGAAACGGGGCTGACTGCGCAGCGTGCCAGAAATCTCGAAAAAAGCCCGCCTCGTACAGCGTATAGTCCTCTCGATGGAACACGATGTACAGGAGGATTGGCGTAGCCGCTACCAGGAAGCCATAGAAGACAATAACCAACGAGGTCCACGTGATGCCTCGTTTCAACGTGGTCCAGTACGACAGACCATACAACGGCGCGGCAACCGCAAGCGCGAGCAAGTATTGCTTACCGGAAATTGAGCTAGCCAAGCAAAGCCCAGCGGCGATTCCTCCCAGCGAAAGATGAAAGCGAGAACCCGTTCTGGAATGAAGTTCACACTCGTTGTAGTCACGCCCCTGTGGGGCGCCTCTTTCATCAAGCACAGGGCTGCCAGAACCGCCCACAGCTCCCAACGTCTTCGCGCGGAGGCCGCCGTGGCTACAGTGCGTGATGTTCCCGGCACAGGTCCTAAACCCCAAATGCAGAAAGTAAAGGGAGACAACAGCCAGTGCCACCGCCATTGGGTAGCGGTAGCCGGCGAACGTATAGATAAAGGCGAACGGCAGGAAATTCAGAATCAGGGCGGCAACAGATGTAACGACGTACGATTCGAAAAACAGGTCAACCAAGAGAAGAGTGAATAGAAAAACCGTCAGCCAAATTACGAGCAGCGCTGCTTCGTAGGACAGAATGTTAAAACCGAACAGCTTGAGGAATCCCCAAACATAATAATGAAAGAGCGTTTCTCGCGAGAGAACAGGAGGGTGGAACCAGGCTGCCTGATACGGATGGCCGATGACATAGCTCTTAAGAAACCAGAGATCCCATCCCGATTCGTCGAAGAGTGCGTTTCCGTTCCATGGGGCCGTGTTGAAATTCCAGAGATGCGAGACTATGAAAACCACAATCGAGAAAAAAAAGAATGCGGTTTTTGGTTTTATTGAAGACCTTAAACTCGTAGCCAGTTCACGTGGGAGTGGCAGAAAGGCCAGCAACAAAAACAGCATGCCAAGCAGCCACCCGATTGGCTGCCAGATGTCGCCCCAAGTTGATTTCTGGTAGTGTGCGGCGCCAGCAATCGCACAGATCAACGTCGACAGAAATGACAAGCCGAGTAGGAGAATCCTCAGTGTGACAAATCGTAATTTCAGAGGCGGCAATTTATTATCTTCGATCCGCTGTGCGGCTTTCGATTAGCTTTGTTAGTGTCACGGATCACCGGCGTCGGTGTTTTAAGGACTGATGACGGTCACGCGGTCACCGGTCATATTTAGTAACGTAAAGTTTCCCGTTTGCAAAAGCTAATGCAGACGGTCCATCGAGCCGCTCGGGAGGCTGGGGTGTCAGGCTGCTCATCCTGGTACCATTCAAGCCAAATACGAGCACCGAGTTCATGTTAGCGCTGGAAGCGTATAATCGATCTCTCATGGAATCGATTGCCACGTCTTCAAAGCCGAATGACCGTCCCCATTCGGGAACAAGCCATTTGGTTAGAAAGTGTCCCTCTGAATCGAATACCTGAATTCGTCGGTTAAGTGGGTCAGCGACATAAACCCTGTTAGTTTTCGGATCAACAGTCGCGGAAGTTGGATCATCAAACTGTCCGTCGCCCTTACCCTTGCTGCCCCAAACGGCCAGCATCTTGCCGTCGGGATTGAACTTTGCAATCCGTGTTCGGCCCTGATCGACTACATAGACCGAGTCGTCGGGACCAATAGCGATGCGGCGCGGTCCGTAGAAGCCGGGAGGAGGCCCCTTCCACTCATCGATGACGGTGCCGTCGGGTGCCAGTTTCTCGACAACGTGTTTGAAAGCGTCTGCCACGTAAATATTGCCGGCCCGATCGATTGCGATTCCGTTTGGTGCGCCCAGTTGTCCGTAGCCGGTGCCTTTCACTCCAATGACGTCGAGAAAAGCACCGTTTGGTGAAAATTTTTCAATTCGGCCGTTGTTCGTATCGGCTACAAGAACATTTCCATGGGCATCAACGGCCATTCCTTTTGGCGCATCAAATTGGCCCTTAGCGTTTCCCCGTCCGCCGTCAAACATGTTACTAACACCCTCGGGCAATGAGCTAAGGCTCGCTGGCGGTGTATCAGGAATTTTGTAAATGGTCAACGAGTTATACTTGTTTTTTTTGTCTTGAAACACTTGCGGAAAATAGGTGGCATAAAGTTGTTCGTTCGGTCGCTTGATGAAGTCAGCGTGCCGGACAGCGCCATCGAACCCTACGTAGTTGATCCCATTTTCTCTAAGAAGACGATATACTTTCCAAGGATTTCTATTCTCAAATAGATCAATGTATACTTTGTCGCGTTTGCTCGCGTCATATCCCGCTGACCAGGCGTAGTAAGGCCAGCCATAGAACACGCGCCGGCCAGCCATTAAGATCGGATGATTAACAAAACGATCTGTAAGAAGGATTTCGCGCGGGGTCGTGTTCTTGTTAAGCCAGTCGATTAATGGATCGTTTTTGTAGGTTACCTCGCTCCATCCGGTATTGTGAATCGGAAAGAAATCTATGATCCCTCCGGGGATAATGAGAAGCGTGGCCAGAAGCGCGGTGAATTTTCCAGGCAAAGTGGTTCCAGCGAAAGACCAGTGCCATAATCGCCAGAGCGCGAACGCGACGAAAAGGTTAACAATGATCATCCAGATATGAATGAATTTTTGATTTGCAAGAACCTCGATGGTGAACTGGAAGCAAAAGGCAACTACTAGCAGACTGGAAATTGCCAAAAACACCCGCCTTTGCAGGCTGGTGGCAAAAATCAATGCTAGCGCGATCAGTAGCCACTTGAAGCCAAAGGTGAACCCCAGGTACTTGACCACGTTCATGGCGGTCGGGTGGTCTATGGTGTAGCCCCAGTGAAGGAGCTTCGGCATTTGCGCTCTGCCAGCGCCGGTGCTGAGAAAGAGCATCTGCGGCAGCGCAATCACTCCTGAAGTAACTGCCAGCCCCAACATTTGAATTCGTTGCGAACACAGGATGAACAACAGTCCCAGGATGACTGCGGCTGCGAGGAATACGGCGCTGTTCCACATCGGTAGCAAGCCGAGGATGACACCCGAAAAAATGAAGCCCTGCAGGTTGGCACGGAGAGGAAGCGAAGTAAGAAGCGTTCCTCCAATTGTTCCTTCTGCAGTCGCGACATCGTCTATTTCGCGTTGTTTTTCCGTAGTGGGTCGCTGTAAAGATGCATCTTCCGAGACTGTGTTCGTCGCCGTTTCCGGGACTTCTTTTCTTTCCGCAGTGAGTGCGTCACTAGAGCCAGTCTCGGAAATCGAATCAGCGTGGGGACTGGCTGTTTCCAACTTGTGATGTGTGTCAATGGAGCCGGGCCGCCTGCCGACGGCAAACAACCGCATTAAGTTTGCGAAATGTGTGCTAGATCGCTGTCCTTTAGGATGCGTCGCCAATGCAGCGCGGTAGCGAATCACCAGGAAGACAAGGACGAGGAGTAGCAAACCGATCGCACTGGCGAAGTGTCGCTGATTGAGATACGTCACCTGAGACCACGTGCCCCAGGCGTCACCGCGATACGGGAAAATTGTCGGAAGAAACTCGCGTAGGTGCGTCGTAGCTTGAATCGCAGCCCGCACGGAAGCCTGTTTGTGAAGAAACGGGACATAAGACAGCGATCCGAAGAAGAAAAAGAGCAGCGACCCGACGCGTCCCACTGCACGCGAATTGAAGAGAACCTCGCCGAGGACCATTACGACTACGAGCATGGCTACGAGCGTTGCGATGCTGAGGATGTTGAGACTCCACGCGGGATTCAGTCCAAGGAATTCAAGATTTCCCGCCTGAAAATAAAACAGGAAGTGATAACGGATCCGGTCGCCTGAGAAATGCGGATACTCCGTGGGAAAGTTGTGTCCCACAGCAAAGCTCTGCATCAACGCGGTATTTGGGCCGAAATCGCTGTACTCGGGGTTAGCAATCTGAAGCTTGCCGTCTTTCGTGGTGAATGAGGCAAACATCATCCACGACACGAGAACGAGGTATCCAATTACGAACAACCAGTCGCTCACGCCCGAGCCGCTGGGCCTGGGAAGATATAAATTCGTTCGGTTCTGGTGGTTCTTGGTCGAGTTGTGTTTGAAAAACGTTCCTTTCCATTTGGGCCAGGACAACAACGCGGCCGCGGCGAGAAAAAACAATAGGTTTCCCCATACGAGTGGTTGTGAGGTCCAAAAGAAAGCGAGCCCTGCCAGATATGTGAACCAGGAACTGATTAGTAGCCCTACGAGGACTGCTGCTGCACAACGATGTGCAATCGACGCGAACTGATAAAACCGCCGGCAAAAGAAATCGCCGACAGAAGCGGCCAACCCGAAATAAATTACAGCCAGCATTGGCTGCGCCACGTTAAAGCGTTGAAGCGTTGAAGCGTTGAAAAGGTGTCGGCGTCAATCATGATTTCATTAAGACAGTGCCCTCACACGCGCACAGGCGCGAACTCTATGCGCGCGATCATTTTCGTCAAACATCCCGGGCAATTGCGGAGAAGAAATGGCGTAGTTTGTGGCCCACTTGCCGCGATATTCGGTTACGGCTGAATTTGATCGGTCCAAAGAAATAGCCAGGTGGCGATTCCATTGATCGCCACAGACACTGCGAAGAGTGAGATCTCGGTGACAGTGATTTTGGGTGGCCCGTTGCCGGTGAGCAAAAGAAACATCCACGGAAGAAGAATCATGGCGTAGCGATAGGAGAATTGCCAGCCTCCCGGGTTGCCATGGCACCAAAGCACGAAAGTCATGATCCCAATCGCAACCCACGATATGGTCTTGAATTTTCCGCCAGATCGAAAAAGAAGGAATAGAAATGGACTACTGAGGAAAATGGAGCATCCAAATCCGGGGAAGGTGAGGAAAGGAAAATCAGGATTGTCAGGAAAACCTTCGAACAACATTTTGTGTACGTTCCACGGAATGGAATGCACAGAAAATAAGCCATGCTCGTACCAAGGTTCGTCGCGGACCTCAGGAATATGGAAGTAGCCAAAATCGAAAATGGAATGGAAACGGGCGAAATTGTATCCCGCCGTAAGCAGCACGATAGCTACCGGCAGAGTCAAAAAATCGAAAAGCATTGACGCGTTTTCGCGAAATGCTTGCTTGAACATTGCCCAGCGCTTCTGGGAGCCAGGCTGCCCCGCGAATTCTGGCACCCGCCAAAGAAGGTAAAGATAGAACGGCGCTGTTATCAGCAACTCGGTCCGATTTCCGAAGGCAAGCGCGAAGAAAATTCCCGCGATAAAGGGCGACGGGCGTACCAACGTAAAATAGAGAGCCGCTGTTTCTCCCAACAAGGCCAGACCAAGAGCGATTTGCCACGCGCCGCCCATTCCAAGATTGCACCACGTCCATGTTCCAAAAATCGGAAATAAGGCGAGCAAAATGCGCCGGGCGACAGCCTTCGCATTGAAGCTGGAATACTCGGGTCCGAATGCTTTTGTGAGTTGAAAAAAGAAATAGACGCAAGCCCCGGCAATCAAAGCGTCCAGAATGCCCGCGGGAAAGTCCTGAATGAGCGACGCTTTTTGCAGCAGTGCAACGGGCGCCATGCTAATGACGGCGCCCAGCGGGAATGCTGAATAATATCTGTTCCCGTAAGGGATCATTTCATTCAGCCATTCCGGCGGTTTTTCGCGGAGACCGAGCTCGCCGCGCAACAAAGCCGAGGCGATCTCAGTGGTATAATCCAAATCGTGCAACGTCGGTTTGGTCGAGAAGTAGAAGGCGAGTGCCGCACAAAGCGACAAACCGGCGGCAACCCAAAATTGCCGGATAGCGTCATGCCTATCAGAGACCGTATGATTTCTTACTTCCAATTCAATCACGCCCTAAGAGTTTTGCCCAAGTCGCCTTGGTTTTCGCCGGAACGTTTTGATCAGCGTCAATCAGCCATGAAACGGTCGCAAGCGAGTTCATAATGATTGATAAACCGACCAGTACAATCATGACGTGGCGCGAGCGTACCAAGGCTACTCCGCCTGACGAAAGAAATATGATGAAACAGAAGATAAGAAACGGATAGAGATCGGTAGCATAACGCTGTGCGAGTGCGAAAAACGACAGAATGCAAATAAACTGAAGAAGCAGAGCGAGGGCCACAGATCGATGGAAGGCAGACGCGCCGGGTCTTCGCATGAGACAGATGATTCCCATGATAGCCCCAAAAATCAGCCATGGTGAGGTCCATGTTACAGGGAGATACACCTCGCTAAAGTCATTCGAGTACAGAGATGGGTAATTATATGAATGGCGATTTCCTGCCAGGAAAGGCGGCTCTCGCTGCAACTCCGGTAATCGAAACGTAAAGTAGTCAGCAAAGCTGCTGGCGATCCTACGCGGGCTGAACACGCCAAAATTGCGAACAAACTTCGCATGAACCGGATTGATGTAATAATCGAAGTTCACGCCAGTGATGCTGCCGAATCTTGCGTGACTTAACCAAAGATAAAAAATGATTGCGACACCCAGGGGAATTACGAGCGCGGCGAGATTGGCTATTTTGTTCCTCTGCCGGACTGTTCCCGGAATTAGAAACAAAGCGACGAGGATTAAAGGCGCACCGAAGGTGCCTCGGGACAAGAAAGCACCACCGGCACAAAGGGAGAATCCCAGCAGCGCATGCGTGAAGGCCTGCTCTTCGGACTGGCGTGCACGGAAAACGAAAAAAATCGCCGCCAACGATAGCCCGAATCCCCAGATGATTGCTTCGCCGTAGATGGAAAGATTGCCAAGTAACAAAAGCAACGGAGTACCGAACGCGAATCCGACGATGCAAGCGTTGCCGACCCAGTTGCGCGCGTGCGATGATAGCGGCGAGGATCGCAGAGCCATGCGCACCAAACCGGCAAACGCAAACAGAGCGATGGTCCCCGCGCAAAAGCCGGAAATCCGTGACCATTTTCCGTGTCCTGCCGGGTACACGAAATTTAGCGGAATACGAAGGAACGCTGGGAACGGTCCAAAGGTACATGCGCACGTGATTGTTTACGGTCATTGCTTCATGACCGATCGCCTTGGCATCGACATCCACATTGCCATGGAGTAAATGTTCCGCCTGCGAATCGTAGGCGCCGCCGAGCACCTCGTTAACAAAAATCTGCCGACCGCCGGTGGTAGTGAACACCCATAGAAATGCGCTCACCAGCAAAGTGAGCGGCAGAAGCCGGGGACCTGCGAGAGAAGTCAGAAGAAGCTGATTACCTTCTAAAATCCAGCGCCCCTTTTTTGAGAGCGTAGATATAGCCTACCATCAGAATGGCAATAAAGCTGAGCATGCTCCAGAAAACTGCGCTGCCTTGCTTGATCGCGTCGCGGTAAACGACTGCCCACGGATACATGAATACAATCTCAAGGTCGAACAGAATGAAAAGCATTGCTACCACATAGAACTTGACGCTGAAGCGTGGCTGTGGTTCGCCCTGCGGAACCATACCGCACTCGTAGGCGGTATCCTTGGCTCGACTGCGTTTTCCGCGTTTACCTACAAGAATGCTGACCAGTAAAGCGGAAACTGCAAACAAGCCGACCACGATGATTTGCAGGAGAACCGGAAAATAGTCCTGCAGCATTCGGAAACTCTGTCAAAAGACGACCTATTCTAAAAGACCAATTACTTTACGCCGGCCAAATGACCATTCTGCTGAGCAATCGCCTGAGCTAAAGCTGAGGGCAGGCCTTTGTACTTCTTGCCATTCTTCTTTACCGCGCCACGGGCCACAAGATTTTGTAGTTTCTCGTAGGCTCGCAACCGCAGCATTTCCTCGCCCCCGCTGGCTGCATTTCGTGCCCGGAGATTTTCATGCACGATGTCGAATAACTGCTTAAACTCGAACGAGGAACGCCTGGAGAGGACAGCCACCAGCTCCTCTGTTACCAGATCAGGAACACGACGGGAAAATGCGTTTTTCTTTAGAATAGCCATAAGGGCAGCAAGAATAACAGATTTCTGGCAAATTGCAGCAGTTTTCTTCTGGTTTCGTTAGGAGTCAAAAGCGTGCCGGAGTGGCACAGCTAACAGGTCAGATTTGCTGAAGTTTGCCTGTTAGATATCTGGCCATGGCTTGTTCACCCGGCTTCAAGGTGTTGGAGACGGGCTGGATAATGGCGGTAAAGGAAGGCCCGAACCAGCGTGCCGCGCATTCGCTCCAAAGGAGCTTAGAATCGCCACTCCAATTCCCAGTTGATCCAACGTAATGGGTCCGATTGACTCGGCGATGTACCCATCGCCCTGGTATCGCTGGGAAGAGACAATAGGGCTCAGATGTTTGGTAACGACCTCCGCGGCAGGCAGCTTGTTGGGATCGATAGAACTACCCACTGCCGGAACAAAAGCCCCAGCCATTAGCAGCATTGGTCGCAACGAAGTATCAAGGCGGGAATACAACTGCGCTGTATCAAGGTACGCAAAGAAGTTTGTGGGCGCCGGAAGCAGCGCAGCTGCTGCCTTGTAAGTTTGGGACTGTGCGAATTCAGACGAGCCACTGGCGCTGCGCTTCATAGCCTCTTCTACCGAAATGGAATCCAACCCTGCGATCAGAATTCGGTCGGACAGAGCGATAGTAGGCGTGATCGCGACAAAACTTGCGACCGCTTGTTTCAAAAAATACCGGATACCATCTTTCTCTGTTTGGGACCAGGTTCCTTCTTCATCGGCGTGCAGGAGGGTCTCCACAATCTTTGCAGCCTTGACGGGATCTGTTACGGGCAAAGAAACAAGCAGTGAAGGCCAATGAGTGTTTGGTGGCCAGTCAGCCAGCGATCCGACCTCAATTCCGAATGCCGCTTTCCAGTCGGCGGCAGTGATTCCGCTTTCGCCAAGTGCCTGAAAAATCTTTGTTCCCGCAAAAGCCGCCGCCTGATTGAGCGTCTCTATCTTTTCCCCAAGGTTGATTAGTATCGCCAGATAAAGAAATGTCTCCTTGGTTCCAAGCGAAACCGAGGACCTCGTGAGCGTCGTGTCCTGCTCCAGATTTGGCATGCCCAAAAAAAGGACGTCGTGTATTTTTCCGTTCTCAAATTGCATCCAGCCGGCGATGGAATGCATCCTGGCAAGCAGTGTGTCATCTCCAGGGGCGGGGGTTGACCCAACAGCCGCCCGCAATGCCGCGAGTCGCTGTGAAAACGTTTTCGGCTGGAGATAAAAGAACGCCGCGTAATTAGAGGGCCGATGCGAAATCGCGGCTCGATAGGCGTCCTCTTTGTCGAGCGTGTTATTTGCATTTGACCCGTTACGATCCGCACGGTCAAGCAGTCGCTGCAGCTCCGATACGTCCGTAGCCGCAAAGAACCATGGAGGAGCATAAGCTGTGGCAATACTGAACGAAGCCCCCTTGATAACCTCAATTTCGTGGTGCTGGTATTGCAGTTTCTCCGCTTTGAGGCTTAGGTTTTGTCCCAAGGCCGACCGCCATCTCCCAATGATCCGCTCCGCGTCTTCCTTGCTCCCACGAAAACGGAATCCCCCGACAACCTTTGGATTGTTATTGTCCACAGATGTCAAGGCAACGAAGGCATTTTGTAGCGCCAGCTGTTCGATTTCTCCCAGCGTTTGGGAGACGGCATCGTTTTTGGGAACCTTTTCCAGAGGTTTACGCAGAAAATCCTGTACCGCCGGCTCGCGGTATAGCTGATAGATGTCGCTACGTTTCCATTCGGCAAGGGCGCGATCAAAGTCCGGCACTTGCGCCACAAAAATTGTTTCTTGCGGCAAGAGCGCCGCGATGGGTGCGCTGGGAAGGTTTTGGAAATGATTCCAATAGTACCAAGCGGCGAACGCAGCGACGATCGCGATCAAAACTAACAATATTCGCTTCATAAAAGTAACCGCGTCACGAGAGTGGTTGCTGATACTCGATCACGGATGAGGGATCAACACTAATCCTGGATACGTCGGGCTGCTACGCCCTCGGATGAAATTGCCGGTGAACAGCCTTCAGCCGTTGTTGATCGACGTGGGTGTAGACTTGCGTCGTGGAAATATCGGCGTGGCCCAGCATCTCCTGGATGATGCGCAGGTCTGCGCCGTTTCCCAGTAAGTGTGTGGCGAAGCTGTGCCGGAGAAGGTGAGGATACACGTTTTTTTCCAGCCCCGCGCGTCGCGCATGTTTCTTCACGATTTGCCAAATCCGCGCCGTCGTTAATTTCGTGCCTCGCGCGGACAGAAATATCTCGCTACTGCTGCGCGCTTTCACCATTTTTGGCCGCTCGGCAGACAGATATGCTGCCAGCGCTTCGCAGGCTTTTCGGCCAACTGGTACCAGACGCGTCTTGTTTCCCTTTCCGGTTACGCGCACCACGCGTTCTTCAAAATTGAAATTTTCCAGCCGTACATTTGCCAGCTCGGAAATACGCAAGCCGCTTGCGTAAAGCAGCTCGATCATCGCTCGGTCGCGCAAGCCATGCGCGGCTTTCGTATCGATCTTTCCCAAAAACTCCTCGACTTCCAATTCGTTCAGGGTTTCCGGGAGATAACGTTCAATCCGCGGTAGCGCCAGCGCTTCTGCCGGGTCGCGTTCCACCCAACCTTTGGCGGCCAGAAACCGGAAGAAAATTTTGAGTGCGACCACGATCAATTTGATTGAAGACGCCGAAAGACCCGCGCGTTTACGATCAGCAAGATATTCGCCCAACATAGGAAGAGTGATGCTGCGCGCTTGCGTGATTTTCTGTCTTGCGGTGCACCATTCCGAGAATTCGCTTAGCGATCTCTGTGTGGAATGCTGATAATTTTCCGAGAGACCTCGCTCGACCGCGAGGAAACGGATGAACGACTCGATCTGGTCTTCCATCGCGCCAAAGCTAAATGACCAGAGATGAGTGACCAATGGAAATTTTGGCAGTATGATCTTCTCTGCCACGTACCTATTCTTCGAGAATCAATGCCATGCATGCGTTTCGCGCCGTGACCGACCCCTGAAGTTATTGACAAGCGAACATTGAATGTTGGATGTTTCGTTACGATGAGCTTGGATCTCAACACCATCCTGAACGATTGGCCGTACGAAAGTGGTACCATTAAAGTGCGCAAGATCACTGGGCTGGATGGACGCGAAAAATTGCAGCTACGGGTCGATCTCGGCGTGCTTCAAATGGAAATTAGCGGTCGCCCGGATGGTCGTCGTCCGCACAATTGCGAATCGTTTTTGGAATACCACCAAAGGCGAGCCGCGCGCGCGGAACAAAAAGGCGACAGCTACGATCTCACTCCCGAGCAATGCGCGGAATTACAACAGGAAGGTATCCAATACTATCATCGCTATCTGAGTCTTTTTCAGATCAACGATTTCGAAGGCGTCGTGCGAGATACGCAGCGCAATCTCGATCTTTTCAGTTTTGTAAACGAGCACACCGAGCGCGAGGAATTTTCCTGGGGTCTTCAACAGTTCCGGCCTTATGTCCTGATGATGAATACGCGCGCGAAGGCCTCGATTTTCCTTGGGCAGGGAAAATTCGCGGATGCGATAGGGGAGATTGAACAGGGTCGCGAAGCGATCGTTGATTTTCTCCAACACTCCAACTTTCCGGAGCTCGCTTCGAAGAGCGCTGAAATCGCGTTTCTGGACGAGTGGCTCGAAGAAGTTAAATCGAAACGGCCACTCTCGAAGCTGGAGATCATGCAGCGCGAGATGGAAACGGCGATTACAAAAGAACTTTACGAACGCGCCGCTGAACTCCGCGACGCGATCAAGCAGCTCAAGGCGCAACGGCATACGTAGCTACCGAGTCGTGCGCAATGGGTTGTGGGCAGCAGGTCTCCGGACGGCCCCCATGACCCTGACTATAACCGCCTTAGAGGATGTGCTCGCGTTTGTCTGACCGAAGCCGGATCGTTTTCATCTGTAAATTGTGCTGGGCCCGGATAAAACGAACCGTTTTGCTTTTGGCCCGCATAAGAATGGACTGCGTGATTGCGGTTACGCCTCCGCGCGCTCGCACACCAGGGAGAAGTGCGCTGTCGCTGATACCGGTGGCGCAGAAAATGATGTTCTGCCCGTTCGCCAGGTCGTCCGCCGCATAGACGCGATCCAGATCTTTTTCGTAACCGTCGGCGACGAGGCCTTTCCGCTCCTTTTTCGTCGCGTGGCCACATTCTGCATTGCATATCTCCGCCGAGACATTTGATCGCAGCCGCCGCGAGCACTGCTTCGGGCGCACCTCCGATGCCCATGTAAAGATCGACGTCCCGCTCCGGGACCGACGGCGCGATGGCCGCGGCGATGTCGCCGTCGCCGATCATCCGCAACGATGCGCCTGCCGCTCGAATCTGTTCCACGATTTCCTTATGACGCGGTCTGTCGAGCATCATTACCGCCACATCCTGCACGCGTTTGTTCACTGCGTGTGCAACAATCGCCAGCATTTCGGCGATCGGCATGTCGAGATGAAGCGAATCGCCGCGTTTCTTCATGTATTCGATCACGCGCGGCCCGTAAGCGAGCTTCGACATGTAAAAGGAAGGGATGTCGCGCAGCGCCGCTTTCACGCCTTCTTCAGGACTGGCTGCGGCGATGCAACTGATGGAGTTTGGCGCGCCCTTGGAAATATTTGTCGTGCCGTCGATTGGATCGATGGCAATATGAAATTCCGGCGAACCGGGATACCACGTCCCGAGGTGTTCTCCTTTGAAAATGCCGGGCGCATCATCCTTGATTCCCTCGCCGATCACTACTTCGCCGCAGATATTCATTAGATCGAACATCCCACGAATCGCGTCGCTGGCCGCGGCATCGGCTGCTTCCTTGTCGCCGCGACCGAGCCACCGCAGGGAATTGAGCGCTGCGGCCTCCGTCGCGCGCACAAAATCGAACTCGATAATTCGCTCGATATCCTGATAATCCTGTTTCGGCAGCCGCAGAGCCATGGATCATTGATTTTCACGCAGCTTGCCCCCGATGACAAGGAGAACGCCGCCGCGACAATGCAGGCTTGATTTTGGAGCGAGTTTTTACTTGAATTGCAGCGTGAGCCCTGCACCGGATGAGGTTAGTTCGACGACCGGGATTCGTGCGAGCGAGCAATATGGCGGCGCCGCGTTTACGACCACGCACTGGAGCGTTGTGCTGGAGGCGCAAGGCGAATCGCCCGCGGCACGGGAGGCGCTGGAAAAACTTTGCCGCACGTATTGGCGACCCATTTTCGCCTTTTTGCGGCGGCAAGGACTTCGGCCGGACGAGGCAGAGGACATTACCCAGGGGTTTTTTGCGCAACTATTGGAGCGCAAAAGTTTCGATGCGGTGCGCAAGGAAAAAGGACGGCTCCGTTCTTATCTGCTTGGGGCACTGAAATATTTTCTGGTGGATGAACAGCGTCGCGCGATGGCAGTTAAGCGCGGCAAAGGACAACGGCTCATTTCGTTGGACGAACTACATGCCGAGGAACAGATCAACATGGAACCAGCAGATCCAATGACTGCCGAAATGATCTACGAACGCCGATGGGCTCTGACCGTGTTGGAGCGGGTGCTCCGCCAATTGAAGGACGAATACGCCGCGGGAGGTAACGCCGCGTTATTTGATTCGTTAAAGCAATTGCTACCCGATGAACCGGGTTCGCCATCACAGGCGGACATCGCCGCACGCTTGGGAATGACCGAGAATGCGGTCCGGCAGGCGTTCTACAGATTTCGGCAGCGCTACCAATCGTTATTGCGAGAGGAAATTGCCCACACGGTTGCCACTCCCGGCGATATCGAAGATGAGCTGCGCCATCTTATCGCAGTGCTCGAGACGTAACGCATGCCACAATCTTCCGGAGTACAAAAAGGGAGGGTGCGCGGACGAATCGTCGATGATCAGGGTAATCAGAATTTGCGGGAAGTGCGCCGCCAAGATCTTTTCCGACGTGCCGGAAGGGCTTTGCCCCAGATGTGTGCTGAAAAGTGCGCTTGGCAATTTCCCGGACGGGGCTGTAGCCGGGGGCGTCGACCCCGGCCGCTCGGACACACCTTCAGCTGCTGATGAGACTGGAGCGCCTAACAATAAGAAATCCGCGAGCGCCGACGAGTTGCTCGGAGAGTTGGGTGATTACGAATTGCTGGAAGAAGTCGGTCGCGGCGGCCAGGGCGTAGTGTTTCGTGCTCGGCAGAAAAGCCTCAACCGCACAGTCGCATTAAAAGTCATTAGCCTTGGTCAGTGGGCGAGCAAAGCGCACTTGAAGCGCTTTCGTCTCGAAGCCGAAGCCGCAGCGCGTTTGGAGCATCCCGGTATCGTTCCGATTCACGAAGTAGGCGAGCGCGATGGTTCATGTTACTTCAGTATGAAGTTTGTCGAGGGCGGTCAGCTTGACGAAGTGGTTAGAGACGCGCCTATGTCCATCCGGCAGGCGGTAGAACTCATCGCAAAGGTGGCGCGCACGATACATTACGCGCATGAACACGGCATCCTGCATCGCGACATCAAGCCGGGAAACATTCTGCTCGATGCAAAAGGCGAACCGCATCTTACCGATTTTGGCCTTGCCCAATTAGTCGAATCTGAAAGCAGTGTTACGCACACTCTGGACGTTCTGGGTACGCCCAGTTACATGGCGCCGGAACAAGCAGTGGGAAACAACGCCGCAGTTAGCAATGTCACAGACGTCTATGGACTTGGCGCAGTCCTTTACCAACTACTGACAGGTCAGCCGCCGCTTGCCGGAGGAACAACATACGAGACGATCAAGCTGCTCTTGGACACCGAGCCGCGGCCACCGCGGTTGCTCAATCCGAAGATAGATCGCGATCTCAGCACAATTTGCTCGAAGTGCCTTGAGAAAGATCCAAAGCGTCGTTACTCGTCCGCTCTCGCGCTGGCTGAAGACCTCGAACACTGGCTAAAGCACGAGCCGATCGTAGCTCGGCACACTGGCATCGTTGCTCGTGGCAGAAAATGGATACAACGCAATCCAACAAGCGCGCTGCTGGCAACTTCACTAGTGGCGTTAGCTGCGGTCGTAGGGTGGAATATTTGGAAGAGCGAGCTAGTCCGCCCTCCCACGCCAACTGGAATAGCTGTTCTGCCATTTGAAAATTTGAGTGAGCAGAAAGAGAACGCGGCCTTTGCCGATGGCGTACAGGACGACATTCTTACCAA
The DNA here is from genome assembly GCA_963807435.1 of uncultured Verrucomicrobiae bacterium. Lineage (GTDB taxonomy): Bacteria > Verrucomicrobiota > Verrucomicrobiia > Chthoniobacterales > UBA10450 > Udaeobacter. Next base: position 114,391 of record CAWECA010000007.1, on the reverse strand, counting down.
ATTGGCAAAGATCGGCGACCTGAAAGTCATCAGCCGGACCAGCGTGATGGAGTACCGAGGCAAACGAAATCTCCGTCAGATCGGTAACGATCTGCGAGTATCGCATGTTCTGGAGGGCAGCGTTCGCCGAGCCGGCACGCATCTTCGTTTAAACGCGCAGTTGATCGATACGCGCACGGATACGCACGTCTGGGCTGAGGAATACGACCGCGATTTGAATGACCTATTCGCCGTCCAGAGTGAGATTGCGCAAAAAGTTGCCCAGCGCCTTCACGCCAAGCTGTCAGCTAGTGAGAAAGCGTCTGTTGAAGAAAAACCAACCCAGGACATGGACGCCTATGATCTTTATGTCCGCGCTGTCGCGATGATTAACAATGCCCAGATGGACTCTCTAGCCGACTTGGTGAACCTCTCCGACGCTGTGGACCTGCTTAACAAGGCGGTTGGTCGCGATCGTAACTTCTTTCTCGCGTATTGCCAGCTGGGCTTTGTGCACGATTTAATTTATCAGCAAGAGAAAGACCACACGCCCGCTCGCTTAGCCCTAGCAGAGTCGGCCATAGATTCCACATTTCGGTTAGGGCCGGACTCGGGGGAGGCGCACCTGGCGCTTGCGTGGCATCGCTACTGGGGTTACGCCGATTACGACCGCGCCCGTGTGGAGCTTGCTCTTGCTCAACAGAGTTTACCGAATAGCCCTGTGATTTACGAGTTAGCCGGACTGATTGACCGGCGTCAGGGTCGCTGGACTGACGCCATACACAATCTCGAGCGCGCATGCGAGGTCGATCCGCGAAACATCCCTAATCTGATTACCCTGGTAACGACCTATCTCTGGCTGCGCGACTATGATCAAATGGCCCGAATTCTTGACCGTATCATTGCACTTGAGCCAGACCGTAGGAGAGCGCGGATCATTCGTGCTTGCATCGATCAAGAACAGCGAGCGGACACGGGACCTTTGCACGCTGCAATTGAGAAGATCCTGACCAATGAACCTGGGTCAGACAAAGATCCATTTGTTGCGGACTGGCGCTTGGGCGTTGCTTTTGCTGATCGCGACTTGAACCTCGCTGGCAGCCTTGCGGCTGAGCTTCCCGAGAAGGATGGGCGTGACTTTAATCTGGCCGTAGTTGCTCGTTTGAAAGGAGACCTCACGGCTGAGCGCGATGCCTTTGTGAGAGCACGCACGCAACTGGCGGAAGAGCTGCGGGTTCACCCGGATGATATGCGTCTGGTGGCTGACCTCGGGCTGGTCGATGCAGCCTTGGGAAGAAAACAAGAGGCGTTGAGCGAGGGCCGGCGTGCGATGGCGATGGCGCCCCTCGCTCAAGAAGCAATGAGGGGGTCATCTAACAATGAGGGATTTGCAAGAACGCGATTTGTCATCATTTGTGCCTGGACGGGCGAACGTGACCTGGCGCTTGAGCAGCTTGAAGCGCTTGCCAAAACTCCGGGCGGTCCAAGTTATGGCGGCTTACGCTTGGATTGGACATGGGATCCCTTGCGCGGCGATCCGCGTTTCGAAAAAATCGTCGCCTCCCTCGCTCCGAAGTAACCCCTTTCGAATTACGACTGCGGCTCAGAATTTCTTCTTTAACTGGACGTACCAGAACCGACCTTTGATCGTAGCAAGCGATGCGTCGTAGCCATCCGCGCCAGCCGCAAACGGCGGGTCTTCGTCGAATACGTTCTGCATTCCAAGAGAAATCGTGGTGTTATTCAACCAAGCGCGCCATCCACAAGGATTGTATTCGGCGGTGGGTACAGGGATGAAGTTTTTGTCCTTGCCCTGCTTTATCTTGAAATTTTTACCTCCATCCTTGGCAAAGCCAGGTACCGCGGCTGGAGCTGGGGGCGGGAGGTTAAACGTGTAGGACGCGATTACGTCAATCGTAATCCACTCCCGCACTTTCCGCGCGACCCAAGGGTAAGGCCCACTTCTGGGCGTTTGTGGTTTGGGCGAGCCGGTCAGACTGACATTGTCATCTTCGTATTGGCCGGTGTAGTGGACCACCGCGCCAATATCCAAACCCTGCATCCACGTATCTGCCGGGCCGTCGTAGAACAGACTGAAACTGGCGCGATTCCACGGCAGCGATCCCGTCAGGCTGAATCCCGGCGGTATCACTTCGCCTGCAATCCCAAACCGTTTTGTATCAGGCGTAATCTGAAGCTCAGCCCTTGATAGCCACGTACCGTTAACTGTGGCTGTCAGCCTCCCAAAGTCTCCGTGACCAACCATCGACGAATCCAAGATGTAGATGGCTTCGTAGTCGAGGCCTTCAAAAACCGCGCCTGAAAGATTTTTGTTAGGATCAATGACCACGAGGATTCGTCCCGGTTCACCAGGAGCCGTAGGAGGGCCACGGATCACCAGACCGGAGATATCGTTATCGACAATGAACTGAAAACCGAGGAGGGATGTGATCGATCGCATATCGACGTGCCACCAATCGGCGCTGAGCGTCAGGCCCTTGATCCATCTAGGGCTGTAAACGGCCCCGTAAGACCATTCATAGGCTACCTCTGGCTGTAGATTCGGATTTCCTAAGGTGCGTCCCTCTGCACCGTAGAAAGATCCCCGCAAAAGAGGATCGAAGATTCCTATCGGCCCGCCTGTGGAAGCAGGCGAAATTTCCGATAGCGCGGGAGCATGAAACGCTTCGGTGTAGCTGCCACGCAAGGTAAGGGCACCGATATATTTTGGATCGAGCGGCTGCCAGCGAACTGAGACCTTTGGTCTCTGCGCGTTATACCAGGTGTGCGCTCCCCGCTCGAAGGGGAAGATTCCAGACGGTAGAACAGCAGAGGTGTTCTGGCTGTACCATTCCTCGCGTTCGGCAAAGTCAACTTCGAAGCTGTAAAAAGCTGGGAAATTCAATGTCGGGCTGGTAAAGGGTATCCGCACTTCCTCGTAGATTGACCAAACATCCCGGTTTACTCTGGCGCTTCCACCATTCGTCGGGCCAATACTTTCAAAGGCTGTCTCGAGCGAGTCACGTTCCAGCCTCCACCTTGGCGCATCATACTCACCTCCAAGAGCAAATGAGACCGGCCCGGCAGGGAGATTGAATAGATCGCCGTTAATCGTGACATAGGCAATAGGTAACTCATATTCGCCCGAGTTATGGAGGTTAACATAAACTCTAGCCCTAGCCGCCCTCGTGTTGTGAGCAGTGAAATTCAGGAACGGATCAAATGCCGTAGCTGGGTCTGTATCCAAAAGCGCTTCCCGCAATCCAGGATCACTGACATTGCCGGTCGACAAATTCTGCCCGTCGTTCCGAGAATAACGAAAACCCAGCTCCCAATTCCAAGCCTTGAAATAATCGCCAAATTCTCCCATTTCGCTGCGCAGGCCAACATCGAACAGATAATCGTGGTAAGTGAACTTGTTATATCTCGGACCGGCGTCGTTGATGGCGACAAACCCAACTCCGGTAGTTACTGGGAGGCCGCTTCCATCGGAAAAAAAACCTGGAATAGTCGCATCGGCGACCGTGAACGGATTAAACGGATTCTGAATTGGTACACTGAATGCGCGCGGACTAAAGGGCGCAGTCGTGCCTGGAGTCTTGAATGGATCGGGGATGATCGACACCGCTGCGCCGGACGCATCAAAAAATGAGCGGACGTACTTAAAATCGCCAAACACCGTCAGGTATTTGTCACACAGATCGCGCGTGAACGAACCATAGAACGCTTGGCGATCCGCTGGAGGAAGCTCTGGCGTGATAGCCGCGAAGTTATAGAACCAGTAATCGCCACCCCCCTTATAATCAGTGCTGGTTTGTGGACGGAACTGGAATGCATGCGGGCCGATAATCCCGGGTGCACCTGGATACGCATTGGGATTGATGAAACCGGTTCCCCGAGGGGTGCCAAAGAAGCCGGGAAAAGGTGTCTTGTAAAATGGCGAAGTTAACGAATTTGGCGCCGAGTGCGGAAGCGGCGTGTTCACGCCGGGTAGCGGTGTACCGCCCGGACCGAAAAACATGCCTGGAAGCAAGCGGTGCCCTTGAACGCCGATAGTGAAGGTGCGATCCTCGAATCCGCCCCAGGGTATGTAAAATGCGTTCGCAGTCAGGTCCCGGTCACGACTGAAGAGACCACCGGTGCGCTCCCAGAAATCGGCAATGACCACAATCTCGGTCTTATCATCTCCTGTGCCGGCTTTGATCCATGCCTCCCACTCTCCCATTTCGTTAGACGCTCCCAAGTTTGTGTTCCCAGAGCTGCCTCCGATCTCCAGCCCACGGAACTTGTGGACCAAAAAGAAGTTAACCACGCCCGCGATCGCGTCTGATCCATACACAGCCGAGGCGCCATCCTTCAGAATGTCGATGTGATCAACCATCGGAAACGGAAGCAAGTTAATGTCCACTCCTCCACTGAAGCCGGCGGCGTTCAGCGAACCAAGGGCGACACGTTTTCCATCAACCAGCACCAGGGTTTCCTTGGGCAACAAGCCGCGCAGGTTGAATTGGACGGTGCCATCCCCGGTACTGCCGAAGTTCAGATTGACAGCTCCCCCAGCCTGCTGTGGCAGAAATGTTGTCAGGTCCGTTGCATTCCGAATGCCCAACTTCTCTATGTCTGACGGACGATAAGTATCCACTGGATTTGGGCCGACTTCTTGTGCGCTTGGAATATTGGAACCGGTCACAATGACGCGTTCCATTTCGGCAACACCGGCTGTTTCCTGTGCAAATGCGTTTGCTACGAAAATTAGCAAAACTCCGGCTGCCGCATTGAAAGAATCACGGGGAGATGCTGGGTTGTTCATGCTCGATGCCAACAGGCCCGCCGAGGGCCATTAGAGAAGTTCGTGCTGAAAGCTGCAATCTAATTCCTGCAGTGGCCGAGCCGCTCCACACCAAAGTGAATCAAGTTGCCGAAGCCATTTTCCGCGTAACGCCCAGCCAAATCCTGCGGAGTACATGAGTGAACGGCTGGAAATGACAACTCAATGAAGAGAAATCAAAGAAGGCCAAAACAAGAAAAGGAAACAACACTGATGAAAACAAAGTTAGTTAAAAGTATAATCGCTCCCTTACTCTTCGCCTGTGCGTTGGCCACCGTGGTTGCCGCAGAAAGGGCGCCGATGGGAGGGACGGACGGCGGAAGAGGCGGAAGGCTTCAGGGAACTTGGGACATGCAGATAACTCTAACCGATTGCGCAGGTCACGTGATCCGGAGCTTCCCGTCACTAGTGGAATTCGCGGCGGGAGGCACAATCGTGGAGTCGAACGCGGGGACACCGCAGGCTCTGAAGACGCCTGGAGAAGGTGTTTGGCACCATACCACTGCCCATGACTTCGCGTTTCGCTTCAAATTCTTCACGTTTGATGCTCAGAACGTTTTTACCGGGTGGACGATCATCGCGGGGGAAACAACCGTTGATGCGACGGGAAACGCCAATTCGGGCATTGCAACCGTCGAGGTCTATGACCCAAACGGGAACTTGCTTGTGAGTCTATGTGCGGAGACCAGTGGCACGAGATTCGAGCTCTGACCGATTGTGGGGTTTGGCGCGTTCCACCCGCGCCAATCCCAGGATCGCTGGGGAAGCGCCCTAACGAGTGTACCCGGGGTGTCCCCGCCACAGCGGGGTAAACTCAGGTCGCGCCCTAGCATCATTTTTCGATTCCGGCAACGTGCTCGGCCTGCTCTCGCGTGGTATGACTGTGCAGGGAAGGCCTGATGCGCAGGAAAAATTCAAATGCATAAGCCACTCCATTCCCGTAATACCGATCCAAAGTCCCGGGGCGGCGGTTAATAGTGAACTGGCTGCCGAGGCCGATATCGACGCCGTTGCCGTGCGATAGATCGCGTACGTAACCGAGTGTGTATGCGGCGACGGGAAAAATGCGAGCCTCGGCCGCTTCATTCAGGACGAGTTCGTGTCCGGATTTTCCCACATGTTCCCAGCGAAAATAAATCGTGTTGCGACCACGCTGACAATTTGTTTCGAGTAGGAACGATTGAGTTTTGCCCTCGCCTGTCGAGTTGTTCTGACCCCAGACAAAGCTGTTCGACCAGTTGATGTCGTTTCCCAGCGGCAAATTATAAATCGCTGACGCCGTAGTGCGATTGATGTTTGTTTTCGGATCGAGCGATTCGGGACTTTTGATGTAACCGTGCGAAACTTGCAGCGCGAGATTCCTGGTGGGATTCCAGGAGAAGCGACCACTGTATGAATCAAAACGCGGCTGGTCGAAACCGTAACGCTCTTCATCCGGCTCGCGCCCGGTGAAGATGCTCCCTTCGATTTTTATGTCGCGCCATTGCAGGCCGCCAGTGGCAACGCCGAATGTGATATGGGTCGAATCCTGCCAGTGATGTCCGATAGGCGCGTCAGGATCATCCATCGCTGAGGGACGATGCATGAATGTGGGCGGCCCCAGCGCCGGTTCACCAGGATATCCGAAATAGAGGTAGCTACTCAAATCGTAGTCGAACTTTTGCGATAGACTAAACGACAGCTCGTCGAAGAGATCGTGCGGATGCTGACGGTCGTGCAGTGGTTCTCCGTTCCATGATTCCCCTGTCTGAAAAAGAAGCGGATAACCGCGTCCCTGTTCAGTGAGCGGATCGAGACTCATCATCAAGCGCGAACCAAACTGCGCGTTATTCCAAAGTGGACGGGAATACATTCCCATGAACCAATTCGGTGCGTCGATCCGATCGTCGCCTCGCCGCGTACTCACATTTGTGTAACGCGGAAAGATTCCCCCGTGCAGCATGAGCATGTTTTCGCCAAACATAAACATGCGGCCGTACATCGGAGACGAATCGGGAAGCCAGCTTGTGCCAGAGCTTTCGCGGGTCATCGGGTCGGCGAGATTGATGGTGGAGTGCATTTCCATCTGCATATGCATTTCGCTTTCCTCGTGATCGTGCCTTGAATGAGACAGAGGGGACCGATGATTAAGGGTTGAGAGTTGAGCGTTGAGTACCGAGTTTTTGTTCTTGTTGACTGGTACGAGCTTCATCCCGCACTTCGGGCAATTGCCCGGCGCGTTAGTAATGACTTCGGCATGCATCGGGCAGGTGTATTGCTGTTTCTTCCCCTGCTCGTGTTCGTCAGCAGAGTTCTGCGCGATCACGGTTTGAGTCGCGGAGAGTACGAGTGCGCTCACAATGGCTAGAATGTATTTTCGCATTTTGTCTGGTTGTAGGGCAGGCGCCTCACCTGCCAGCGGGAAACACGGCAACCGAAGCGGTTGCCCTACAAACAGTGCGCGACAGCAACTGCTCTACGAGACAAAAGGTGGAGCGTGAGCGAGAAGGCTCCGCTGCAAGATCAGTTCCGTGAATGACAGTGCGCCGGGCGGTCCGGTGTCAAGTAACAGGGGCGCAACAGCTGGCGACGAATCCAAGACGATTACGCCCTTTTGAACCGGAAAATTCGCAGCGACGAACTGCGCGTCGTCACGTGCCAACGTTTTATCTTTTACAAAAACAACGGCGCGCAGAACTTTGCAGCACTGCACCTGCGACGACTCCTGCTTTTGCTTGGCGGGCTTGGAGTGAAACGGGCACTCTGCTTCCGGTTTCTCCAATTCCGTTGCAACGGCCGCGAACGCGCAATGATTCGAGACTGCGATCCATGAACAAATCGCGATCGCAACGGCAGCGTAACGCGTAATCAGTCGCATTGCGCTCTTCAGTTCGCTCACCTCGGAGAGATTCTCAAACTGTTTCTTCGGAATCAAGAATCGGCGCGATTGCTGCCGGCGGAGTACTTTCGGGTGGCACAACCTCGGGAAGGGGACCAGATGACGATTGTAAAGGCTGCGGCCGTTCGATTCGGGTTGCCATGAGCATCGCGGTAAAAAGCAGACCGCCCGCCAAGAAATAAGGCGCTCCCGGCAGGTCAATCGGACTTTTTGGATCGATAAACCAACCAAATATCCTGAGAAACAACCAGGGGCCAATGATGAAAGTGATCGAACGCATACTTTGCAACGCGCCCTGCAATTCGCCTTGTTCCCGTTCGCCGACGCGGTGAGTCATCATGCTTTGCGCCGCTGGCATGGAGATGTTCCAAAGCGAAATGATCGGGATCGAAGCGAGCAGCCAGGCGCCCGTTTTCGCCCACCCGGCAACGACCATCCCGCTCGCGCCGAAAAACTGCCCGATGTACAGCGTCCGTTTCTCGCCAAAACGCGCCACCATTCGACCTGTCAAACCTCCTGAAACAAGGGCCGTCGCAATGCCGACGATCATCAGCGAGATTCCAATCATCCCCTGACTCCAACTGTAGCGATAAATTGCATACAGCGCCCAAACGCTAAAGACATTGTGCGAAAGATAAGCGAGGAACTGAATTGTGGTGAGCCGCCATAGTTCGTGGTGCGAACGCAATAGTTTCAGCGAGCCAACTGGATTCGCGCGACGCAGTTGAAATGCTTTGCGTTGCTCGCGCGCGAGCGATTCCGGAACAAAGAAATAGCCCCAGAGCCAGTTCGCGAGGCTTAGACCCGCTGCGATCCAAAACGCGAGACGTGGATTGACGTCACCTGCCAATCCGCCAATTGCAGGTCCGAAGGTGAATCCAATACCGAAGGCAACGCCGATCAAGCCGAATGCTCCGGCTCGCTTCTCTCTCGGCGTGACGTCGGCGATATACGCCATCGCCGTGGGTATACTTGAGGTTGTAATCCCGGAGATAATTCGGCCCAGGAACAGCCAGCTTAACGACGGCGCCATGGCCATCACGATGTAATCCAGCCCGAGACCAAGGTTTGAGAGCAGGATTATCGGGCGTCTCCCAAATCGATCCGACAAGACCCCGAGCAAGGGTGAAAAGAAAAATTGCATTAGGGCGAAGACCACCGCGAACCGGGCGCTCCATTTCGCTGCGTCGGTCATCTGCCCCCCGAGAAAATCGAGGATCAGTTTGGGCAAAACAGGGATGATCAACCCCATCGCCAGGATATCGAGAGTCACCGTGACCAGAATGAAAATGACCGCAGCCTTGCGTGACTTCATGAAAGTGGAGTATGAACGCAACGTTGTAGCAGCGGTTGTGTCAACCGCCGGGGAGGGTTCGGAGACATGGCCGGCGTGTTGAATCGGCTTCTCCGAGGACCATGTGAGACAAATCGGCGGCAAGCCGGGCGTTCAGCCAACGCGTTGAGGACAACGCGTTCCACATTGGTTACCTTGCGGAGTGTTTCCGTTCTCGCACCTCTCCTCGAAAACTGAAGTGCCCTACCGTAGGATTCGCCGGTCATTATGAATAAGTTCTTATTAACATCACTCCTCGCAGGCGCCGTGCTCGCCGGCATGGCAGGTTGCGCGCAGGTAAAGAAACCGGTGGCGCAGACCAGGGCGGCAGCAGTTGGTTCTCGATTCGATCAAACCGGGCGCGTTACGATGTTCGCCGGCGAGCCGTGCGCTTCACAAATCATGTTCAATTTCCACGGGCCGGGATCATCCGTCTGGCTTGGGGCATCGATGCACGAAACGAGAACTCTCACTGACGCGGCGAGGAAAAACCGTCGCGTCCATATTTCCGGAAGATGGCGACGTGGCGGGCAATCGAACTGCAACTACGTTGAAGTTACCGGCGTGGAGGTAGCGAGATGAAAGAGATCGAGGAGTCCCGGGGAACACTCGGTGCCGTGGCGATTCGCGCGCTTGCCGTGGGCGCACACTCGGTCGGCGCTCTTGCTGCGGGAGCGGTTGCGCTAAGTGCCGTTGCGCTCGGGGTGGTGGCCATCGGCGGACTCGTTATTGGGCGCGCGAAAATTAAGCGGCTCGAAATTGGCGAGCTACGAGTAACTCGTTTGCACGTCACCGACTCAATAATCACGCCGCCACCGCAACGGTAGGGACATCTTGCTGCGATGTCCGGATGGCGCAGTGTGCCGTTGCTGCCATTAGTAGCGATAATGCTCAGACTTGAATGGTCCCTCGACGGATACCCCGAGGTAATCGGCTTGCTCTTGCGAGAGTTTCGTGAGCTGGACGCCGATCTTTCCCAAGTGCAGTCGTGCCACTTCTTCGTCGAGTCTCTTTGGCAGAACGTAAACGCCCACCTTGTAATTCTCGCGATTTTTCCAGAGCTCCAGCTGCGCCAGTACCTGATTGGAAAATGAATTCGACATGACGAAACTCGGGTGGCCGGTCGCGCAACCGAGATTCACAAGGCGGCCCTCGGCCAACAGGAAAATTTCGTGACCATCGGGGAACCTGTATTTGTCTACCTGCGGTTTGATGTTGGTTCTCTTGACATCTTTGGCCTCGTTGAGTGCGTCGACCTGAATTTCATTATCAAAATGACCAATGTTCGCGACCACGGCCTGATTTTTCATGCGCTGCATATGTTCGAGCGTGATCACGTCGATGTTTCCGGTGGCAGTTACGTAAATGTCCCCGCGACCTAGTGTCTCTTCGAGGGTGGTGACTTCATGGCCTTCCATCGCTGCTTGTAGCGCGTTGATTGGATCGACCTCTGTGATAACAACACGTGCCCCCTGTCCACGCAGCGATTGCGCGCAGCCTTTGCCGACATCGCCGTAACCGCAAATAACGGCGATTTTTCCAGAGAGCATTACATCCAGCGCGCGATTCAATCCATCGACTAGTGAATGCCGGCAGCCGTAAAGATTGTCGAACTTCGATTTCGTTACTGAGTCGTTCACGTTGATGGCTGGAACCAGAAGGCCGCCTTTCTCGTGCATCTTGTAGAGCCGATGAACACCGGTTGTGGTCTCCTCCGAAACGCCGCGCCAATCTTTTACGATCTCGTGCCAGCGATATGGATTCTCGCGCTGAATTTCGAGCAGCAAATCCTTGATGACTTGTTCTTCCTTGTTCGCCGATTTCGCCTTTGCCCAGTCGCTGCCTTCCTCCAGCTCGTATCCTTTATGAATCAGCAACGTCGCGTCGCCGCCATCATCGACCACCAATTGTGGACCTTTGCCTTCCGGGTGCGAAACCGCCTGATACGTGCACTTCCAGTAGTCCTCGAGTGATTCGCCTTTCCACGCGAACACGGGAATGCCGCGTTTTGCCATTGCTGCGGCGGCATGGTCTTGGGTGGAAAAAATATTACAGCTTGCCCAACGGACGCTCGCTCCAAGATCAGATAACGTCTCGATCAACACCGCTGTCTGAATCGTCATGTGCAATGAACCGGTGATGCGCACGCCGGCGAGCGGTTGTTGCGCCGCATATTTTTCGCGAATCGCCATCAGCCCCGGCATTTCCTTCTCCGCGATGGAGATTTCTTTGCGGCCAAAATCTGCCAGGGAAATGTCGGCGACTTTGTAATCGGTCTTTGTGTTCTCGATTGTCGATGTGTTCATAAAATCCAATTATGTTGCTGCCTTTCGTAGTTCTGCGGCTTTATCGGTTTTTTCCCACGTGATGTCGGGGTCGTCGATCTTGCCGAAGTGTCCGTAGTTGGTGGTCTTCGAGTAAATCGGCCGTAGCAGATTCAGCTGTTTGATAATGTCCGCTGGTTTGAAGCTGAATGCAGAAAGCACCGCGCGTTCAATTGCCTCTTCATCCACTTTGTGTGTGCCGAAAGTGTCGATATGCACGCTCAATGGCTTGGGATGACCGATAGCGTATGCGAATTGTATTTCGCATTTTTTTCCCAAGCCAGCAGCGACAACGTTCTTTGCCACCCAACGCGCCATGTAGGCGGCGCTCCGATCTACTTTACTTGGGTCCTTTCCAGAAAACGCGCCTCCACCATGCCGACCCATGCCGCCGTACGAATCGACAATAATCTTGCGGCCAGTCAAACCTGTATCGCCCTGTGGCCCGCCGACGACGAAATTGCCGGTGGGATTAACGAGAAACTGCGTTTCCTCGGTCAGCATTTCTTTCGGCAAAACTTTTTTGATAACTTCCTCGATGATGAAACTGCGAATCTCGGAATGTTTCACGTCTCGCGTGTGCTGGGTTGAAACGACTACGCAGGAGATGCCGATCGGTTTTCCGTTTTCATAAACCACTGAGACCTGCGATTTCGCGTCGGGCCGCAACCAGCCGACTTTGGCGCTTTTACGAATGCGCGTGAGCTCGCGACCGAGTCGATGCGCATACATGATTGGAGCTGGCATTAGCTCCGGTGTTTCGTCGCAAGCATAACCGAACATGAGCCCCTGATCGCCGGCCCCTTGTTCTGCGGTTTCCTTTCCCTCAACCGCGCGCGCATCCACCCCCTGTGCAATATCAGGGGATTGTTTGGTGATGATATTTTGGATCGCAATCTTGTCTGCGTGGAAAACATCATCGTCATTTACGTAGCCGATCTCGCGCACCGTTTCCCGGACGATCTTTGAAATGGGAATGGCGCTTTCCAGAGCCATCTCTTCGGGCAAACCGGGAATCGTTATTTCTCCCCCAACAATAACGATGTTGCTCTTTGCGTAACTTTCGCAGGCGACGCGGCTGTTTCGATTCTGGCGGATGCAGGCATCCAGCACCGCATCCGAAATGGCATCGCAAACTTTGTCGGGATGCCCTTCACCGACTGATTCGGAGGAGAAAATATAACGACGAGACATGGCGTACAAAAACAGTGATTGGTTACAAGGATTACAAAGCTAAATCGGAAACGCGACAGGCGTGCTCATGACTGCCATTGTAACGACGTAACTCTTTTAACGATTTCACTATCGCTTCAGCAACATATTGACCAATCATGATGCGTCGATATATCGTTGGCTCGTATCATGGCGTCAACCATTAATTTGTTGCGATTACTGGCCGATCCAACTCGCCTTCGATTGCTGTTGCTTCTCGAACAAGAGGAACTGTCAGTCGCCGAATTGCAGCAAGTTCTGGGCATGGGCCAGTCGCGCATTTCAAGTCATCTTGCGCAGTTGAAGCGCGCCGGCGTCGTCGCTGATCGCCGAGTCGGAAAGAACGTTTACTACGGCGTGAATCATAGCGGACAGAAGGCGCAACGTGAGCGCGTGACGGAGATTACCCGGTTGCTTGCTCGCGACCTGCCGGAAACCTCCCGTGATCGCACCAGCCTAAAGCTTGTTCTCCAGAAGCGCCAGGATAAGGCACGGAAATACTTCGATGAACTGGCCGGAAAATTTGGTCGAGGCTATGTGCCGGGCCGGTCCTGGCAGGCGCTTGCGCACACCCTCATCACTCTGCTCCCGCCATTGACAGTTGCCGATCTCGGAGCGGGCGAGGGGACCCTCTCGCAATTGCTGGCGAAAAGAGCGCGCAAAGTCATAGCCATCGATAATTCTTCGAAGATGGTCGAGTTCGGTTCAAAGCTGGCGGAGAAACATGGATTCAAGAATCTCGAGTACAGGCTTGGCGATATTGAAGATCCGCCCATCGCGAAAAACAGCGTCGACCTCGCGGTTCTTAGTCAGGCGTTGCACCACGCAATTCATCCTGAGCGCGCCATCGGCGGAGTCCATCGAATTTTGAAGCGGGGCGGGCGTCTGGTGATTCTCGATCTATTGAGTCATGGGTTCGAAAAGGCACGGGAGCTTTACGCTGACCATTGGCTTGGGTTCAGCGAAGTGCGATTGCACCAGTTTCTCGAGCGACAAAGCTTCCGGCAAATCGAAGTGAACGTTGTGTCGCGAGAAAAGCAGAGTCCGCATTTCCAGACGGTGTTTGCGACGGGCGTGAAGTGAACGCCTGAGCTCGTTTCGTTGTCGATGTAGTAGCGGAACAGAGTCTAGACCAACCATTATGACCATGACTGGCTTCTTCGATGAAGTGAAGCAGCGCAAGGTCTACCGCGTGGCGGCAGCCTATATCATCGCTGCCGGAGGCGCCGTACAACTGGCCTCCGCTGCATTTCCAGCATGGGAATTGTCAAACTGGGCATTGCGGTTGGTCATCGTCCTGTTGCTTCTGGGCTTTCCGATCGTGCTCGTGCTTGCCTGGGCATACGACATAACTGCGCAAGGCATTCGGGCAACGCCAGCGACGAGGGGGCCTGGGACGCATCGCCGCCGGAACATAATCATGCTTGTCGCGGCTGGCGTGGCCATTTCCGCCGCCGCCGGACTCTTTCTTCTGCCTCGCATCTCAGCCCGCAAGATCGACAAGTCGATTGCAGTGTTGCCTTTTGAAAATCTGAGCGCCGAAAAAGAGAACGCCTATTTTGCAGACGGCATCCAAGATGACGTCCTCACGAACCTATCCAAGATCGGCGATCTGAAAGTGATTTCCCGCACTTCGGTTATGCCATATCGCGGGAAAGCGTCCAACGCTCGTGAAATCGGGAAGACTTTGGGTGTTGGGACCATTCTTGAAGGAAGTGTTCGGCGCGTGGGCAACCGCGTGCGCGTAAATGTGCAATTGATCGACGCTAACACCGATGAACACCTGTGGGCCGAAGATTATGATCGCGATTTAACCGATGTCTTCGCCATCCAAACTGATCTGGCACAGAAGATCGTGAATGAATTGCAGGCAAAACTGTCGCCCACGGAAAAGGTCCAGATTGAGCGCAAGCCGACGGAAAATAGCGAAGCTTATCTCGCGTTTGTCCAAGCTCACGAATTGTCCATGCGTCCGGACAAATTTCGCGGCAACATAGAAAAGGCTGAGCAACTTTTCCAGCAGGCAACAAGACTCGATCCGAACTTTGCAGAAGCGTTTGCCGGACTGGCATGGGTCGAAAATTGGATGTATCACAGCTACGATCCAACTCCCGCGCGAAGGGAAAAGGCGCGGGCGGCAGCTGACACCGCCACTCGCCTGCAACCAGAGCTGCCAGAGGCGCACCTCGCGCTCGGTTTCTTTTATTACTATTGCGAGCGCGATTATCAGAATGCGCTGGACGAATTTGCGATTGCGAAACGAAGTCTGCCAAATAGCGCAGAAGTGTACCTGGCGATTGGAGCGATTGAGCGCCGTCAAGGAAAATGGGCGGAGTCCACGGCCAACCTGGAGAAAGCGGCGTCCCTCAGCCCAAAGGACGCATTTGTTCTCTTAACACTTGGCGATAATTATCGGGCCAACAAAAACTTCGACGCCGCATCCAGAACTTACGATCGCGCAATCGAAGCTGCGCCGAGCTCATTAAGCGCTCGCGGCGCGAAGGGGAAGCTCGCGCTAGATTTGAAGGGTGACTTCCGCGAGATCGAGAAGCAATTGACCCAAATGGTGCCTGGGGACGATCCAGAAGGACTCGTGGCGCTTAGCTGGGTAAGGGTCTTGATGCTGCAACGAAAATTCCCGGAGGCGCTCGCGGTTCTAAACCAATTGCCGCAGGAGGTTTTTAATGATGAAACTGCGTTGGTGCCAAAAGCTTCTCTTGAGGGCATGCTTTACCTGTTTCAGGGCGACCAGGCGAAGGCACGAGTCGCATTCCAGCGAGCCCTTCCAATTGCAGAACAATCACTGCGCGAAAGCCCCGGCGATGCTGGTCGACATATACAACTTGGTTTTATTTTGACAGGCTTGGACCGCAAGGAAGAAGCCATCGCTGAGGGAAAACGCGCCGTCGAGTTGACGCCGGAATCGGCGGATGCCTTGGTTGGTCCGCAGCTCACGGCTTCGCTCGCTCAAATCTATGCTTGGGTTGGCGAAAAAGATCAGGCCTTGCAATTGGTCGACCATTTACTCCAAACGCCGAATGGAGTCACGGCATCGATGTTAAAATTGGATCCGATGTGGGACCCGCTTCGCAACGATCCGCACTTTCAAACATTGATCGACGGGCAGGACATGAAAGCTTAGCGTCGGCTTGCATTGTACTGTCGAGAATCGCGGGTAACGAGCGATCCACTTCTCGGGGAACCCGACCAAATGCGTAAAGTGAATGTCGCGCGTCAATTTGGGTCTATATTCTAACGGCTGCACTTATAGTACGGCTAACCAAGCTCTTGTTATGACCGGCTTTTTCGATGAGGTAAAACGGCGCAAAGTCTATCGGGTAGCAGCGGCCTACATCATTGCTGCGGGCGGCATCATCCAGCTGGCTTCAGCTACGTTTCCGGCGTGGGAATTGCCTAACTGGGCGCTGCGCCTTGTGATTCTGTTGCTGCTTGTCGGATTCCCGATCGCTCTGATTCTTGCGTGGGCGTTCGACATTACTTCGCAGGGAATCCGAACCACGGCTGACACAGCCTTGCCGAGGACGCGTCGTCGCCGCAATGTGATCGTACTGGTTGCGATCAGCGCGATCATCTCCGCGGCTGCCGGATTTTTCCTGTTGCCTCGTGTCGCGGCGCATAAGGTCGACAAGTCAATTGCGGTGCTGCCATTTGAAAATTTGAGCGATGAGAAAGAAAACGCTTATTTCGCGGACGGCATCCAGGACGACATCCTCACCAGCTTGTCAAAGATCGGCGACCTGAAAGTGATTTCGCGCACCTCGGTGATGCAGTATCGGGGCAGGCCAGCCAGCGCGCGCGAGATCGGTAAGGCGCTTGGCGTTTCCAATATTCTTGAAGGCAGCGTGCGCCGCTCGGGAGACAGGGTGCGAGTCAACGTGCAATTAATTGACGCTGATACCGACGAGCACCTGTGGGCAAACGATTACGATCGCGATGTGACCGACGTTTTTGCGATCCAAAGCGATCTGGCGCGCGAAATTGCCAATGCCTTACAAGCGAAACTATCACCCGCGGAGAAATCGCAGATGACGCAGAAGCCGACCGAGAACGGCGAGGCCTATTTGGCGTTTGTGCAGGCACATGATCTTTCCTGTTCGTTCGAAGATCCGGCAAAGCTAAAACAGAGCGAGCAGCTTTATCAGCGTGCCATCGATCTTGATCCTAATTTCGCTCTCGCCATCGCGCGCTATTCGCAGTTGGAAAGCTGGCTGGTGCATGACCGTGATCGTTCAGCCGAACGTCGCAATAAAGCGCGCAGCTTAGCCGAACGGGCGTTGGAATTGCAGCCCGATCTGCCGGAGGCGCACCTGGCGCTGGGGTTCTCGTACTATTACGGCGACAATGATTATGATGAGGCGTTAAGGGAATTCGAGGTCGCGCGGCGCGGTTTGCCTAACGAATCCGAGGTTTATCTCGCCATCGGTGCGATCCAGCGGCGTCAGGGAAAATGGGCTGAGTCCACTGCAAATCTTGAGAAGGCGGCCACTTTAAATCCAAAGGACACCTGGCCACTGCAAAACCTCACTTTCAACTATGCGATGCAGCGAAATTTCGCGGCCGCGAACAAGACGATCGATCGTGCCCTGGAACTGAATCCAAACGGAATCGGACTGTGGGAGATCAAGGTCAAACTGGCCATCGCCGAGAAAGGCGACTTCCACGTGTACCAGCAGGCCCTGGAGAAAATGAAATCACTGCCGATGAGCAGTGAAGAGCGGCTTAAAATTGTCAGTGCGGAAGCAGATCTTCTCCTATTTCAACGCAAGTACCAGCGGGTATTGCAGCTTGCCCAGAGTGTACCTGATGAGTCATTGGCGGCGATTCCAGGCGCGTCCGCAGGCAAGTATTACGATATCGGGATTGCCCAAAAAAGTTTGGGCGATGAGGCAGCGGCGCGCGCCGCGTTCGTCAAAGCGAAGAATATTCTTGAAGAGCAACTCAAGCAAAAACCGGACGACTTCGGTTTGCGCACTCAACAGGCGAAAGTGCTCGCGTGGCTGGGCGAAAAGGACGCTGCCATCGCAGAAGCGCAACGAGCGACCGACTTGCGACCGGAGAGCAAGGATGCGTTCGACGGTCCGAGGGTGACGGAGGAGGTTGCGCAGGTTTACGCGATCCTCGGCGACAACGCTCACGCGATCGAGTTGTTGGATGGATTGTTGAGTCGCCCTACGGGAGTGACTTTGCAAAGTCTCCGTGTGAATCCAGCATGGGATCCGATCCGGAATGATCCAGCCTTTCAGGCACTGTTCACCAAATACGCCGGAAAGGCTTAACGCAAACCTGGCAAGCGCCATTCGGATTGGAGTCGAGGGTTCCGATGCAGAATCTAAAGACAAATTTACGCAAAGCGTCTGCGGTGCTCGCCATCACAGTCAGATTAGCGCGCCCCGGCGTCCTTTTTCTTGTCGTTATTGCGACGGCTCGCGCAGAATGGAAAATCACCTCAGCCGAATCAGAGGCTGGCGGCGCGGGAATCGAACATCGCCACGTTATTGTGGAAAATCCGGATGCCGGTCAACGGGTGGCTTTCGACTTGGCAGTTTTCTCCGCTAAGTCGACTGCCTTGCGTGTCATCGATAATCCTAACGGCCAAAGCCTCGGTGCGATGATGAAACAGGACAAATGCGGGTGCGGGGTGAACGGCGGTTATTTCGACCCGGAATTTAAGCCGATCGGCTTGCGAATTGACGACGGTAAGGCCTTATCGCCGTTGCGCCGCGCGCGTCTGATCACCGGAATCTTGCTGCAGTCGAAACAAGGCATTGATGTCGTGCGTGTCAGTGAATTCTCTGGCCGAAAGAAAATCATCGCTGCAATTCAATCCGGACCTTTCCTCGTCGAAGGAAACAAGCGCATTCGAGGATTGAACGATTCACAGCTGGCGCGGCGAACGTTTGCCGGAATATCCATGGACGATCGCGCCTTTCTCGGTGTTTGTTCGGACGTTTCGCTTGAAGGGTTATCAAACATTCTCGTAGCTGTGCCTGTCGCTGCGGATTCCAACGTCCGACGCGCAATAAATCTCGACGGTGGGTCTTCAAGCGCGTTTTGGTTCGCGCGCGAAGGCGCCAGCGCATTCTCAATTCCGGGACGAAAACCGGTACGCGATTTCTTGTGTGTTGTTCCGAAATAAAATTTCGGCTTGTTATTCCCGGCGAAGCGAAGGATCTCTGATTTGAAATCAAGTCTCGCGGGCGCGACTAGCGGGATGTTGTGCTTCGCTGCATATGACACGGAAGTTGGTGAGAACCTTTGGCGGATTCAGAGATCGTAACGAATTCTTCTACGGCGAAGTCCGCGGCGACGAAGTGCATCGGCTGGCGCAGCCTTACTGGATAGAAATCAAGTCCACGGGCGACGTAGTACCGCTCGCAAGTTTACAAATCGATGTTCCGGTGGCGCCTTCGAAGTTGATTGCGGTCGGATTGAACTACGCGGATCACATTGCGGAGATGAAACGCACTGAAATTGGCGCGCCATTAGTTTGGTTCAAGGCGCCCGGTTCGCTGCAAAAACATCAGGGTGTTATTGAAATAGCGTTCCCCGAGCACCAAACCGATTTTGAAGTGGAGTTGGCTGCCGTCATTGGTACTCATGCGAAGAATCTCAGTGCGAAGGATGCACTTCGTTACGTCTTTGGGTACACCTTGGGCCTCGACATTACGGACCGTGATTTGCAAAGGCAGGAGAAGCAATTTGGTCGCTGCAAATCGTTCGACACTTACACACCGATAGGACCGTTCGTGTACGCGAATGCAGACGTCCACGATGTGCCGATCAAATTGTGGCAGAATGACGAATTGCGCCAGAGCACGCGCACAAGCCGGATGATCCATTCAGTTGCGCACATTATTTCATTTGCCAGTCAGTCGCTCACACTTCAGCCGGGCGATGTAATTTTGACTGGAACACCTGCTGGCGTGGGTCCAATTGGAGCGGGAGATCAACTGACGGCGGAGATCGATAATTGGCCGCGCTTGTGTAACCGCGTCACGAACGCGGAAAATACTCCGGTCAGTAACGCTGAAAGCATCTCGGCGCTTGCGCCTTGAAAGGCTTGCCTTACGTCCTCCGAGTAGAGATATTTCGAATTAAAGATGATCGACTTGGCAGGAGGAAGTTGTCGCGGAAAAAAATGAAAACTTTTGCTGGACTCCCGGATAAGTTCTCTGCGATAAGGAAAAACCTGCACCGAAATCGAACCGGTCACCAAACTCGTGCTTCAATTATGAAAACACTATTCACTACCTGTCTCTGTTCACTCGCGTTCGCGCTGGTTACGTTCGCACAATCTTCGCCTCCGGCCCAGGAGCCGCCCGCCGCCGGCGGTACGAATCCGGGCGCTCAGGCACCGACCAATCCCGCAGCTGCACAACAGGCGCCTGCTACAAACTTGCCGCCGGGAGAGCCGGGAGCGGTAGGGCAGTCACCTGCTGCAGGTCAGCCCGGAATCCCTGGGGCGATGACCAGTCCTGCAGCAGACGGCATGACCAGTCCTGCAGCAGCTGGCGCGACAAGTCCCGCCGCAGCCGCTGCCACCAGTGCTCCTCCGGTTGCATCACCTACGCCGGAACAGCCTGCTGGTGTTTTGTCCAGTAACTGGTTGATCGACCAATTTCGCAAAGGCGGCCCCGTGATGTGGCCGATTCTGATCGTCTCGATCGTTGCGCTTACAGTGGTGATTGAGCGATGCATTTGGTGGAGCGGTCGCTGGTTCCGCCGCGATCCCAAACGAATCGAGAAGGTATTCACGGCGATCGAAAATAGTGATACGGCCGAGGCCTCGAGGCTTTCCCGCGGCTCACACGACCCGGTGTTACGAATGTTGTGGAATGGTCTGAATCACCAACACAGCTCTCTCGAGGCGGCGCTGCAAGTTGCGGCCGGCATCGAGATCAAACGCGCCGGGAGGTTTTTGGTGGTGATGGATACGCTGGTGACTCTAGCACCGTTACTCGGTCTGTTGGGCACGATTACCGGGCTAATCCGTTCGTTCAGCTTCCTCGGAAACGAAGAGCTGGCGGTGCAAGCGGTGACAGGCGGTATCGCTGAAGCTCTTATCGCCACGGCCTGCGGCTTGGGTATCGCCATTTTTGCACTGATCCCGTTTAACTTTTTCACTTCGCGTGTGTCTAACTTAGAGTTCGAATTGCAAACAGCAGCGACAAATTTGGAAGTGATGCTCCAGGCTCAAACAGCGGACAAAGGAGTGACGATCCAGAGCGGCACACCTTCCTCTGCTACACGCTCCTCCATCTAAAGATTCGATATGCGCGTTGCGTCACCTGTCCCACATAAGAAAGCGCGGATCGAGATCATTCCGTTGATCGACATCATGTTCTTTCTGCTTGCCAGTTTCATGATGGTGAGCTTGAGCCAGGTGCACCTGAAAGGGATTAAGGTAAATCTCCCTTCGGGTGTGTCGGGTGAAACGCAGACAAAGCGGGAGTACGTCAGTGTATCGGTGGATAAGGACGGACATTATTTCTTCGATAAGGACGAAGTGAAGGACGACGAATTGCTGAATCGTCTTAAAATGGCGCATCAATCTGCTCCTGACGCGAAGGTGTTTGTTCGAGGGGACAAGGATTCGGTCCACCTTAACGTTGCGCACCTCTTGGATCTGGTTCGCGCCGCCGGCTATTACAAAATTTCTTTCGAAATTAAGAGTGAAGCGCTCAAGGGGGTTCCGGGGGGAAGTTGATTTAATATGGCAGGATCACCAGGACAAACGGAAAGAAAGGCCAGGCCGCTCATTTACCGGCCACCCCCACGTTGGTATTTCTGGACGGCGATTGGAGCTGCGTTAGCAATTCATCTCACCGCTGTTGCGGTTTCTCAGCGCCACGAAGCTGCCCCGGAAGACTTACCGCCCCAGCCGCCGCAGGTGGTCGAAGCGGTGCTCGCGCCACCTGAGGCCACTCCGCCGCCGGAGGACATCCCGATTCCGGAGCCTCCTCCTCCTCCGGACATTCAACCGGAATTTGTCGAAGAAAGAACACCGCCACCGCGGCAGCCACAAACGGCGCAGAAATTCGTGCCGGTCAAGAGTCCCGGGCCGATGTCGATGTCGCGAGCGAAAGCCCTCGCCTTGTACGCGCCGCGACCACAGTACCCTTACGAGGCTCGTTCACGGCACGTTACAGGCAGTGGAGTGATCGTGTGCTCAGTGGACTCAGGTAGCGGCAGCGTCACTAGCTGTAGTGTTTCGTCAAGCACTGGCAGTGCTATTCTGGATAATGCCGCCACTAGCGCGTTTCGGCAGTGGCGATTTAGACCTGGAACACTTTCCAGGGTTAACATTCCCATTACCTTCACCATGACGGGAGCTTCCTACTAGGATATGAGAGTATCCTCGCCAGTTCCGAAGAAACACGCACGGATCGAGATCATTCCGTTGATCGACATCATGTTCTTCCTGCTTGCCAGTTTCATGATGGTGAGTCTGAGCCAGACCCACATGAAAGGCATTCGGGTCAATTTGCCAGCTGCCGTTGGACCGCCGCCGAGCGGAGTGAAGGACTTCGTCTCGATTAAAGTACTGGAAGGAAACGCAGTGTTCTTCGACAACCAATTTGTTGCGGATGATCAGGTGCTGCCTCGATTGTTCCAGCTTCACAGGGCAAACAAGGACATCAAGATTTCAATCAGCGCGACACCAATGGCCATGTATGGCGACGTAATCGGAGTGCTCGACAAAGTGCGATCGGTGGGCATTACAAAGGTTGGATATCAGATCCGGGCAGCTGGCGGTGTAACGCAAGCCGGTCCGGCTGCTCCAGCGCCGCCCCCGCCGCCCCCGCCGTCGCCTTAGTCGGCGAACTCAAAGGCGTCGAAGTCTATCGGCAAGCGCGCGAATGGCTTTGGCGCGATGGCTGATGACGTTTTTCGTCTCAGGAGGCAGTTCGCCGAAAGTTTGCTCGAATCCGTGGGGAACGAAAATTGGGTCGTAGCCAAATCCGGCGTCGCCGCGCATTTCATCAGCGATTCTTCCTTCCACGATTCCTTGAGAGGTTCCGAGGAGATTGCCGTTGTGTGCGAGCGCCACTACGCAGCGAAATCGAGCACCACGCCCATTCGATGTGGTGCCAACTCGCGCAAGCTCGCGGAGTAGTTTATTGATTCTATCCCTGTCCGTCGCGTTCGCACCCCCGTAACGCGCCGAATAAATTCCGGGGGCGCCGTCGAGAGCGTCAACCTCCAACCCGGAATCGTCAGCAATCACCAGAGCCGGCAGTTGTCTTGACGCGGCACGGGCTTTGAGTTCCGCATTTTCCTCAAACGAGATTCCGCTCTCGACAGTTTCCGGAACTTCGGGATGCGCTCCAAGATCGCGCACCCTAAATTCCGGTCCGAGAATCTGCTGGACTTCGCGCGTTTTATGCGCATTCCGCGTTGCGAATAGGAGGTTGATCATCGATCAAATGAAATCTGCAAAGCAGAAAACCAAGAGTAAATTTTAGTTTCTTTTTCCGATTTCCTGGTTTCCTGATTTACCCGTAATGAGCAGCGAACGCCGTAAACCATATCCATTCGATCAGATCGAGCCGAAATGGCAGGCTATCTGGGACGAGCGCCAGCTTTTTCACGCTCCCAATCCGGGCGAAAAAGACTTCGATCCTGCCAAGCCGAAATTTTACGTGCTCGATATGTTTCCGTATCCGAGTGGGGCGGGGCTGCACGTAGGGCATCCGGAAGGGTACACTGCTACTGACATTGTCGCGCGATACAAGCGCATGCGCGGCTTCAATGTCCTGCATCCGATGGGCTGGGATGCGTTCGGTTTGCCGGCGGAACAGTATGCCATCAAGACCGGCCAACACCCTGCAATCACGACCCGTGAAAACGTAGCGAAATTCAAGAGCCAGCTAAAGCGAATCGGTTTTTCCTACGACTGGCAACGTGAGATCAACACAACTGACGCCACTTACTACAAATGGACACAGTGGATTTTTCTTCAGATCTACAACTCCTGGTTTAATCCGGAAACACATCGGGCCGAACCGATTTCCACCTATAAGGGAATTGATCCGGACAGTGTCCGGCTTGCTTATGTCTCTGATGTCCCGGTCAACTGGTGCCCTGGGCTGGGCACGGTGCTGGCAAATGAAGAAGTTGTAGATGGAAAAAGTGAGGTTGGTGGGTTCCCGGTCGTTCGAAGACCCATGCGGCAATGGATGTTGCGTATCACCGCCTACGGGGATCGGCTACTCAACGACCTCGAGGATCTCGACTGGCCTCACGGAATCAAAATGCTCCAGCGCAATTGGATTGGCCGAAGCGAAGGCGCGGAGATCGATTTTAAGATTGAGAATTCAGATCGACAGATCCGCGTTTTCACTACGCGACCCGACACCGTTTATGGGGGCACCTTCCTGGTGCTTGCGCCGGAACATTCATTGGTTGATTTGATCGTTAACGAGCAGCAGTGGCCGGCAGTATGCGAATACCGTGAACGGGCTGCGCGTAAAAGTGAGCTGGAGCGCGCCGATCTATCGAAAGAAAAAACCGGGGTTTTCACCGGAACGTACGCAATCAATCCGGCGACTAACCAAAGGATTCCGGTCTGGATTGCTGATTACGTACTGCTCGGCTACGGGACGGGAGCGATAGGCGGTGTGCCGGCGCACGACGAACGCGATTTGGAATTTGCAAAAAAATTCAACCTCCGCGTTGTCGTTGTGGTTCAGCCAACCGGCAGTGAACCAGCTATTGGATTCACCGGCGAAGGCATAGCCGTCAACTCGCCGGTCGTCAACGGCCTAACGAGCTCGGAAGCGAAACGAAAAATCACCGCATGGCTCGAAGAGCGCGGTACGGGTAAAGGCACTGTCAATTACAAGCTTCGTGACTGGTTATTCTCGCGTCAGCGTTATTGGGGTGAGCCGTTCCCGATTATTTGGGAAAATCAAAAACATAAAGCTTTGGACCAAACCGAGCTCCCTGTTGTCCCGCCGCCCTTGGACGACTACAAACCGAGTGGCACCGCGGAACCGCCGCTGGCCAAGGCAAAGGAGTGGATTCATTACTCTGAAGAGGCGACGCGCGAGACAAACACAATGCCGCAGTGGGCGGGCTCATGTTGGTATTACCTGCGGTTCTGCGATCCGCATAATGATAAACGGTTCGTCGGCCAAGCTGCGGAGCGCTACTGGATGGGCGACGACAAACCCGGCGGGGTGGACCTGTATGTCGGAGGAACCGAACACGCCGTGCTCCACCTGCTTTACGCGCGGTTCTGGCAAAAGGTGCTATTCGACCTCGGTTACGTTTCCAAGCAGGAGCCGTTTCAGCGGCTCGTAAACCAGGGAATTATTCTGGGGGAAGATAATCAGAAAATGTCGAAGTCGCGCGGCAACATCGTTAGTCCTGATGATGTGATTGATCAGCACGGCGCAGACGCGTTTCGTTGCTACGAAATGTTTATGGGGCCACTGGAGCAGATGAAACCCTGGAGCACCCGCGGTGTGGAAGGTGTTGCGCGGTTTCTCGCACGGGTTTGGCGCTTGCTAATGACAGAGAACCAGGCAGGCGAATGGGTGCTTACGGAAAGGGTACAACAGGTCGAGGCCGGCAAACAGCAGCAAAAGGTGCTTCATGCCACGATCAAGAAGGTTACGGAGGACATTGAATCGTTCTCGTTCAACACAGCGATTTCGCAGATGATGATTTTCGTGAACGCATTTACAAACATCGAAGTGATTCCCTTGTCGGCGATGCGAACGTTCTTGATCCTGCTCAACCCATTCGCTCCGCACATTACTTCGGAGCTTTGGCAGCGACTAGGCGCTGAATTTGGTGACTCGCGGGGAGATATTAACCGGCAATCTTGGCCGGTGTACGATGAACGCTTGCTCATCGAAGACGAGGTAGAGATCGTCATTCAAATAAACGGCAAACTTCGCGACAGAACCAGGGTGCCGATTGCGGCTACGGAAGAGGAACTGAAAGCTGTCGCTTTGGGGAATCCAAAGGTTCAAAACCGGATTGCTGGGCGGGCGATTCGCAATGTAATTGTTGTTCCGAAAAGGCTGGTCAATATCGTCGTGAACTGATGAGATGAGTGACATGTGGAAAGAATTCAAGGAATTCGCGATCAAGGGTAACGCGATTGATCTCGCAGTCGGTGTAATCATCGGTGCAGCCTTCGGAGGCATCGTGGCTTCGCTCGTGAAGGACATTCTCATGCCACCGCTCGGTTTGGTCACCGGTGGCCTCGATTTTTCCAATAAGTTTATTGTTCTAAAGGGGGGTGCCGACGGAGCGACTAATTTCGCGACTCCGGCCGATGCGCTGGCTCACAAGGCGATCACCTGGAATTATGGCAACTTTATCACTCTCGCGATTAACTTCGCCATTGTAGCGTTTTGTATCTTCCTTGTCGTGAAAGCAGTCAATAGAATGAAGCGAACCGCTTCAACCGCCGAACCGGTTTCAAAAGATTGCCCGGCGTGCGCGATGACTATTCCCATTAAAGCCACCCGTTGTCCTCATTGCACCACTGAACTTTCGGAAGCAGTTGCACATTAAGAGCTTGCTCCGCGCGGAGAATCGTCACGTTAGTGGGTGCGACGAACCTAACTAAAGCTTCCTTTCGATTCCTCAAAAACTGCTTGCCCGTCGCTGTACCGGCTGGTATCTAGGAAGCGAAACGCCGATGCCTAGATGCCTTAACCTGGCGATCGCGGTAGCTTTAGCTTGCTTTGTCGTAGGCTGCGCGACGCAACCGAAACCGACTGTCGCCACCGGGCAGCGGCTAAACAAAGTGCGTACTACTGCTTACACAATGCACGAGGGAGGAAGCGGTGCTCATAATGCAGTCGGCACATATCTTTCGGGGCGCCACGTGATGAGTGCAGCCTCTGATTGGTCCCGATACCCGCTGGGAACGCGTTTCCGTCTCGCCGAAACGAACCAAGAATACGTCATCGACGATTACGGAAACGCACTTGTCGGCACCGACACGATCGATCTTTATAAACCCAGCCGGTCGGAAGTGAGAAGCTGGGGTGTCCGTTACATGGACATCGATATTCTGCAATGGGGATCTGAGGAAGAGAGCTTGAAAGTACTCACGCCGCGTTGCAAACACAATTGCGTGCGCCGGATGGTCACGGCTCTTCAGAAAAAGAAAGACAAGACCGTCGCGCAGAGTTCTCAACGCCACAGTTCCGTCTCGGACTAGGCGGGAACGTTAGTCAAAGCGGCCTGGTGCGACCCTGCGGAGTTGCTTTTTGATTTAATGCCCACCCCGCGGCATTCTTGGCCCCAATGAAGATATTTGTCGTTGGCGGAGCGGGCTATATCGGGAGTGTTTGTGCGGAGCTCCTGCTCAATGAGGGACATCAGGTTGCTGTATTCGACAACCTGAGTGAAGGCCACCGAAGGGCTGTTGATCCGCGGGCCGATTTCGTTCTCGGTGAACTCGCGGATCGTGCGCAGATCGATGCGGCCATTTCCGCTGCCGGTCCGGACGCGGTGATGCATTTCGCCGCAAACGCGCTGGTTGGCGAGTCGATGCAAAATCCTTCCAAATATTTCCGCAACAACATTTGCAACGGATTGAATCTCATCGATGCGATGGTTGGGGTCGGGGTCCAAAAGATCGTCTTCTCGTCAACCTGCGCAATTTTTGGTCCGCCAGAACGGCTGCCAATCGACGAAACCGCAGAGCCCCACCCCATCAATCCGTATGGAGAATCCAAGCTCGCTTTCGAAAAGATTTTGCGGTGGTACAACGAAATTCATGGCCTTAAGTTTGTTTGCCTGCGGTATTTCAATGCTGCCGGCGCATCGGAGAAATTTGGCGAGGACCATCGGCCGGAAACGCATTTGATTCCCGCTGTGCTTCAGGCTGCCCTTGGTGAAAGACCGAATGTGGAAGTCTACGGGACCGACTACGAGACGCCCGATGGCACTTGTATCCGGGATTACATTCATATTCTCGATCTTGCTCAGGCGCACATTCTGGCGCTGGGTGCGGGTGCGAGTGGATGTTACAATTTAGGCACAGGCGGCGGGTCGAGCGTTCGAGAAATCATCGAAGCTTGCCGCAGAATTACCGGTCGAAAGATCGAGACAGTCGAGAGACCTCGCAGGCCCGGCGATCCGCCGCGACTCATTGCGGCTTCAGAGAAGATCAAGAACGAACTTGGCTGGCGCCCACAATTCGAGTCCCCTGAGGCTATCATCGAAAGCGCATGGAAATGGCATCAGGAGTTTCCTCGCGGCTACGACGATTAAACGCCAAGTCTGAGTTTTTTTTCATCGGGTATGTAGCATTAGGGCAACAGCTTCTTCAACTTGTGAAGTCTTCAGATCAGTAATCCGCTCGTTAGGCGCACGAAGAACGCGCACATTCACATTGCTAGGCGCCCATGTTTCAGGATCGGTCGGTCCGAATAGCAAAATGCAATTTGCGCCTGCCGCTGCTGCGAGATGCGAAATGCCGCTGTCGTGCCCAATAAAGATCGATTGTTCGAGCATGGCAGCCAAATGGGGCAGGGGTAGATTTTTAGCGAAGTAGACATTTCGATCGCTCCACTCGGATTCCAATCGCCTTGTTTGAGCTTCATCCGCTTCACCTGAGATTATCAGTATGCGTCCTGCGTCCGGGAAATTATTGGTTTCTGAGAGCAGGCCGATCCAATTTTCCACTGGCCAGTTCTTTTGCGGACTGCCGCTTCCCGGATGAATCGCTATAATAGACTGTGACGGCTCCCCCCAAAATTCGCGTGCAAATTCGCGGTCCGCGGTTGAAGGAAAAAGTCTCTCGCTGAGATCGGTAACTTTAATTCCTAACTCGTCCATGGGTTTGGCCAGCTGACGCGCGGCGTGACCGGCGTTTTCTAGAATTTTGGCGGGACCGCAAATCAGATTTCCGACATCGCAGCGGCCCAGATTTCTTTCAAAGATCCGATCCGGATCGAACAGGTAGCTGATGATGAGATCGAAGCTCGCAAAATAGTCCGCCAGCTCTCGCGGCAAGTCTGCCTCTTGGGCGAAAAAAGTACCGAGCGGTCCGTACTCGATAGAGCGTGTTCCCTGCGCGTAGAACCGCTTTTCGGCAAGCAGCGTAATGTGCTTGTAACCGAGAATCTCAATATGTGCATGCGGGCAGGCCTCGCGCAGCGCCTTGAGCGCCGGCAGCGTGAGAATGAAATCGCCAATTGCACCACCGCGAATCACCAAAATCCGGTCCATGTTTGCTGTAGGGGCGGTCCCACGAGCTTTTTTTGCTGCTCAGGGTAACTTATCGACCGGCCACAGGCCGGGCCACATAGAAATTCCGTTCAGTATTGCGTGAACGTGAATGCAAGAATCAGGCCGCCGTAAATCAACGCGATTGTGTGAAGACAGCGCCAACGGAAAACGCTTTTCGCACTCCAGTTAATTTGATCTCGAAGAACGTATGGGATCGCGACCCAGAACAACCCGGCCACAATCAACAGGTAGGCAAATACGGTCACGAGCAGGCGGCTCATTTCGTATCTTAGAAAGGCGGCCTCGAGCAGCGGTTCCGCTGTCAACAAACAGAGTATTCCAAGCGCGCGCACTGCTAGGAATTCGTCTACGAAGAGCAACGTTAGTACATAACCGATCGGTAAGGCGATTAGAAGTGGACGACGAAAGCTCGAAAATTCGCCCATCTGGATGGTGACAAGCAACCAGAACGTCCATATCAAACAAACGGTGAGTAGTACGATTCCAGCGGCACGGGAGCGTGGAAACCGCTTGGCGGCAGCGGCGAAGTCAGGTTTGATCAAGCCAATCAGGCCGATGATTACGAGGAAAGCACCTGCGGCAATTCCCGCGCTGTGAAGGGAAAAATGATATATCATACGTGCAAGTTGACCGGCGGCGTGTGAGTTTCGATAAGGTGGCGCAAAATTTCAACCTACGATTGAGCGTGCGCTGCTCGACGAAGGTGTCCCATAAAGGCTGAATCCATTGGCACGTTCGACTCGCACATTCAGAAGGTTTCCAATGAGGCGGTCGCCTGTGTCTGTCCGCGCTAATCGGTCAGGCAAAGGTGGGAACACGACAATCTTGTTCGTGCGAGTGCGGCCCGTGAGCCGCGCCTTATTCGTTTTACTTGGGCCTTCGCAGAGAACCTCCACTTCGCTCCCGACCAGGCGTTCGAGAATTCGGTGATTCGATTGGTTAACGATTTGGAGCAAATCCTGATTGCGCTCATCTTTTACGCACTCTTCGATTTCATCTGGCATGTCTGCGGCCGGCGTATGTTGCCGCGGCGAATAGCGAAATACAAACGCGTTATCGAATTGAATTTCCTCGACCAGGTTGCGCGTCTTCCTGTAATCCTCTTCGGTTTCGCCGGGAAATCCGACGATGATGTCGGTGGTGATCGCGATGCCACTGCGAGCACGCCGGATTCGGTCGACCAGATCCATATACTTCTCGGCGGTATACGCGCGGTGCATCGCTTTGAGAATTTTGTTTGAACCAGATTGCAATGGCAGATGCACGTGCTCGGCGAGCTTCGGCAGACGCGCGATCGCATCGATCAGGTCGTCGCGAAAACCGATCGGATGAGGCGACGTGAACCGAAGGCGCTTTAGGCCTTCTACTTTGTGAACGGCCTCGAGCAACTGAACAAAGGGAGATTTGTGGTCGGTCATCGGAAACTCGTGGCGACCGTAAAGATTCACGATTTGCCCAAGTAGCGTGACTTCTCTAACGCCGCGCGAAACCAAGCCGCGTACTTCAGCCACAATTTCGTCTATGAAGCGGCTGCGCTCCGCTCCTCGGGTCTGCGGCACGATGCAGAAAGTGCAATGCATATTGCACCCTTGCATGATGGAGACAAACGCCGTGGCCTGCTTCGCCGCCACTTCGTGGTCACGAATAGTAGATTGCGAACCCGCTTCTTCTGCCACGTCGACGATTGCACAGCGCAAGTCATCGATCGCGCGATACCGGTTGGGTTCGATCGCCGGACGCGCCGCTTTGCCTGCAACCAGCTCGTCCACGTAATCCGCAACGCGGTGAAATTTTTGCGTTCCAATGACAAGATCGACATGCGGTAAATCCTTCAGCAGCGAAGCGCCGCGCGCCTGAGCCATGCAGCCGAGGAATCCAAAAACCACATGTGGTCTCTCTTTCGCCATGCGGCCCAACATGCCCATCTTTCCCAGCGCCTTCTGGTCAGCCATGTCGCGCACGCTGCAAGTGTTTAGCAACACCACGTCAGCCTCTGATTCATGCGAGACACGCTTGTAACCGCGGACCACGAGCGAATGCGCAACCTGTTCCGAGTCGCGCTCGTTCATCTGGCAACCATAGGTCTTGATGAAGAATTTCGGCATCGACGAGCCAAAACAATACATGGCGAGGAAAGGTCGTCCAAGACATGGCTCGTGGATCTCTACCATCGCAGATCAGTCACACTGTCATGTTGAGGCAAGCGAAACATGTGTTGCTACTGCTCTTTTTGCAGAATCAAAACGATCTGAGATTCTTCGCTTCGCTCGGAATGACAAGCTGTTTATTTTGCGCAGCTCGCGGAATTGCAGGTCGATATTCCTCCAGTGTCATGAGGTTCGTGACAATTGGCGAAATTCGTGTCTTAAATCCCATCGTGTATGAATGAGCAAGCTCCAGCAATCGGCGTTATCGGCGGCAGCGGGCTGTACCAGGTGGAGGAATTACGCAACGCCACTGAACACAAAATCGAGACGCCGTTTGGCTCACCGTCGGACACGCTCGTAGGTGGAACGCTAGGTGATCGACAGGTCTATTTTCTGCCGCGGCACGGCCGCGGGCATCGCATCCTGCCAACCGAGATAAATTACCGTGCCAATATTTATGCGCTGCGATCGCTAAACGTCCGCTGGATCGTCTCCGTGGCGGCGGTCGGCAGTTTGCAGGAGAAATATGCGCCGCGCGACATGGTTCTGCCCGCGCAGTTTTACGATCGAACCAGCAACCGCGCAGCTCATACATTTTTTGGTGACGGGGTCGTTGCGCACGTTGGGTTTGCTGATCCGATCAGCGCCAACCTGCGCAGTCTCCTTGCGGGATCAGCCAGGGCTCTCGGAGTGCCGGTTCACAACGGAGGCATCTATGTGAATATGGATGGCCCTGCGTTTTCAACGCGAGCGGAATCTGAACTGAATCGTCGCAACGGTTTCGATGTAATCGCCATGACTAACCTGCCAGAAGCGAAACTTGCGCGTGAAGCGGAGATTGCGTTTGCAACCGTAGCCATGGTCACTGACTACGATTGCTGGAAAGTGGAAGAAGAACCCGTTTCGGCGGAGACAATCCTGAGTCATTTAACGGCAAACGCGGAGACTGCGAGAAGGGTGATTATCGACGTGATCCCGCGAATTCCGAAGGAACCCAATTGGCCGGAACACTTCGCGCTCGATACTGCACTGGTGACCCATCGCAAGCTTTGGCCAAAATCTACGGTTGAAAAGCTTGGACCGATTTTGGCGCGCTTCGTCGATAAATAGAATTGCAATTCGGCAGGGCGAGCAGTCCTCTGCGCGCCGTTAGTTGGTTTACACTTGCCGGCGGCTTGCCGCGGCTGCGTGTGATTGAATTCCGCTTCGATGCGATTGAGAATTAGAACATGAAAACGCGCTGCTTCGATCATATCGACCTACGAGTAAAAGACATGGCCGTCGCGACAAAGTTTTACCGAAAGTTTCTGCCGCAGCTTGGATTTGTTCACGAAAAACCCGGGCGACATTTTCATACTTTTTATTCCTCTGGCGGCGATAGACCGTCGGAATTCTTTGGCCTTAGTCCGGATAAAAATCACAGACCCAATCGCACACGAATCGCGTTTTGGGCCGATACGCGGGCGGAAGTGGATCGTGTTGCAAAGCTCGTTCGCGAAGCCGGTGGGAAAAAGCTTGAGGGCCCGGAAGTTTGCAAGGGGTACAGCCCCGGTTACTACGCCTTCTTTTTCGAAGATCCCGACGGCAACAAGCTGGAAATTTGCTGCCGAAAAAGTCCGGTCATTGCCGGATAGGACAAGTAGCTACAGACCACGGGAGATTGCGGTCCCATTCTAATGACGGCTCTACAAACTGTCCTCAGGCCTGTACGGCTCCAGTTTAGACGCCCCACAGGGGCGTGGCTACAGATCACAGGTGATGAGACTGCCCTATCGCCCCAGATAGGTGGCACAGCGCTGTAAGGTCCGCTGTCTCAGCTGACTTCTTTAGAGGCTGCAGATGCTGCGCCGAGAAAGCGCACAAAAGCAATTCCTTTCGAACGGAGTTTGCCGAGGAGCTAAAGATCGACGAACAGTGAAACTAGTGAGTCATCTCGCTCATCACGAGCCTGCCATTCTCCAGGAGGGGCGCCGGGTTCGATATCTCAAGCTGATCGGGCTTTTTAAAATCGGCAAGGGCGCGCTGTTGCTCCTGGTGGGTGTATCACTGCTCTTTCTGAACGCGCGGACTCGCTGGATGGATGCGCTGTCGAATTGGACTGCGGACGAAATCCTGCTGGAGCATAGCAAGACTGTCGCCTACTTGCTGCACAGACTCCAAGCGGTGCTTGCGGACGGTGCGCTGCGTGCCACAGGTTTTCTGGCGCTGTTTTATTCGGCGGTTCTTTTCACCGAAGGAATCGGCGTTTACATGCAGCAACGCTGGGCGGAGTTATTAATGATTTTCGCGACGGCTATGCTGATTCCTCTTGAGGTTCGCCATCTCTGGCATCGACCAGGTCTAATAGGCGCGCTGATATTGCTGGCGAATTGTTTCATCGTTTGGTTCCTGTATCGCGTGCTTAAACGCGACAAGGTCAAAGCGCACGTCGCCCAGGTGCGGGAATTGGTCGAGACACGTTAGGACAAATGATTCGTTTGTCGGTTGCGGACACGCTCGGCAGGCGACGAGCGCCGAATACTTCTAGCGGGAAGACGGAGGTCCGCGGTCTATGCGAAAGCCACAAGTTGATGAGAGTCTGACGTTGCTCACGAACGCAGGAAAGACCGAAGCAATCGTCATCGACGTACTCGATAATCCGGCCACCGAAGAGGGCGTTCTGCTCAAGGTCATGACGCGCGGTTCGTTCGAACAAGGCCAGCAGGTGTGGATACTTGATCGGGACGGATCGAAAGTCGGCGCGAACGTTGAAAAAGTTGTCAAGGAAACTATCGACAAAGAAGTGACGCTCTCCACGGTGTTGCCGACATAGCTGTAGCCCCGAATGCTTTCGTGGCTGCCGGAGTCATCTGCCTTCGCTAAAGCTACCGCGGACAACCCGACTCCAGCTACAGGTCTGTTCTGTTACACGCTTGCTTTCGGCACTCCTTTCCATTGTGATTACGGTGTGGCCGCCGCTCCCGAGCACGTGACTTCGCACACCACGGGTGGTCCTGTACCTGTCAGACCGGCAGCGTTTATTACGACGCATTGGAGCGTGGTGCTGCAGGCACAAGGTGAATCGCCAGCGGCACAGGATGCGCTTGAAGATCTTTGCCGCACTTACTGGCGGCCTATCTACGGCTTCGTTAGGCGAGAAGGTGCCAGACCAGAGGAAGCGAAAGATATCACGCAGGGTTTTTTCGCCCTGGTCTTGGAACGAAAGGATTTCAGCTCAGTGCGACAGGAAAAGGGCCGCTTGCGTTCCTTTCTTCTGGCTTCGCTCAAACACTTCATGATGAATGAGCGCCGTGATGCCGCGGCGATCAAACGTGGTGGTGGTCGAACGCTGCTTCCGCTCGACGAGGCTGAATCCTACGACGTTAGCGACTTCGATCGCACCGACCTGCTGAGCGCCGATCTGCTTTACGATCGCAAATGGGCGTTCACCGTGCTCGATCGGGTGTTCGCGTGTTTGCGTGAGGAATCTCAGAAATCAGCTAACGCGCCCCTGCTGGAGCGATTGAACACATTGCTCTCCGACGAACCGGATCGACCGTCACAAGCGGAAATCGCGCGCGAGTTTGGCATGACCGAGAACGCGGTCAAACAAGCCTTCCATCGATTGCGAGAGCGTTATCGGCAGTTGCTGCGTGAAGAAGTGGCGCACACGGTGGCAACGCCAGCCGAGATCGAAGATGAACTGCGCCACCTCATCGCCGCGTTGCGCTCGTAACCTATCGGGAATTTCCGTGCAGTATTTAAGTGAAGGGAATGGCCGGACCATGAGAATCACAACAGGCAAATTTTGTCGCAAATGCGGAGCAGTGATTCCACCGAATTCACCGCAGCAATCTTGCGGCGCCTGTCTGCTGGAGTCGGGTCTCCGCCCAGTCGAGCTCGAGCGCGAAGCAAATGTCGAGATTGAGTCCTCGCCGATGTTGATGGACTTTGGCGATTACGAATTGCTCCAGCAAATTGGACGCGGCGGACAAGGCGTAGTGTTTCGGGCCCGCCAAAAGAGTCTTAATCGCATCGTCGCACTCAAAATCATTGGTCTTGGTCAATGGGCCACCAAAGCGCACCTGAAGCGCTTTCGCCTGGAAGCCGAAGCGGCAGCCAGGTTAGAGCATCCCGGTATCGTTCCAATCCACGAAGTCGGCGAGCGTGATGGCTCGTGTTATTTCAGCATGAAGTTCGTCGAAGGCGGACAACTCGATGCGATCCCCAAGCGCGAACCAATGCCGATCCGCCAGGCGGTGGAATTGATTGCGAAGGTCGCCCGCACTGTTCACTACGCTCATGAACATGGAATTCTCCATCGTGACATCAAGCCGGGGAACATTCTGCTCGATGCAAAAGGCGAACCGCACCTCACCGATTTCGGCCTTGCCCGATTAGTCGAATCTGAAAGCAGTGTCACGCAGACGCTGGACGTATTGGGCACGCCCAGTTACATGGCGCCGGAACAAGCCGTGGGGAACAACACGGCTGTTAGCAGCACTACAGACGTCTACGGGCTTGGCGCAGTGCTTTACCAATTGCTCACCGGTCAGCCGCCTTTTGCAGGTGGAACAACCTACGAGACAATTAGGTTACTCTTGGACACCGAGCCGCGGCAACCGCGCCTTTTAAATCCGAAAATAGATCTCGACCTCTCAACAATCTGCCTCAAATGCCTCGAGAAAGCGCCAAAGCGCCGATACTCTTCGGCGCTCGCGTTAGCAGAGGATCTCGAACATTGGTTAAGGCATGAGCCGATCGTAGCGCGTCGCACTGGAATTTTCGTCCGAGGAAAGAAATGGGTTCGGCGCAATCCAACAAGTGCGCTATTAGCAGCGTCGCTGATCGCACTGGCGGCAGCTGCTGGCTGGATCGTTTGGAAAAGCGAATTTACTACGCACCCGGTAACAAACGGAATCGCCGTCCTGCCGTTTGAAAACCTGAGCGAGCAGAAAGAGAACGTACCCTTTGCCGACGGTATTCAGGACGACATTTTGACTAAGCTGGCGAAGATTGCCGGTCTGAAAGTCATCAGCCGGACGAGCGTGATGGATTACCGCGGCAAACGGAATGTGCGCCAGATCGGTAACGAGCTGCGGGTATCTCACGTTCTGGAGGGCAGCGTCCGCAGGACCGGCACGCACTTTCATCTGAACGCGCAGTTGATCGACACGCGCACTGACACTCACGTTTGGGTAGAGCAATACGACCGCGATTTGAATGACATGTTCGCAATCCAAAGCGAGATCGCGCAAAAAGTTGCCGCCCAGCTTCATGTCAAAATTACACCCGTTGAGAAACAGGCCATTCAGCGCAAGCCGACTGGGGATCTCGTTGCTTTCGATCTTTATTCGCGAGCCAATGATATTCTTTCGGGGAAAAACAGCCGATCAAAGGATTTCGCTCAGGCTGTCGATTTGCTGAACCGGGCTGTCGCGCGCGATCCATCGTATCTGGATGCGTATTGCCAGCTCGCCTCCGCTCATGATCAGCTTTATTTCGACGGGATTGACCGTACCCCGGCCCGATTGGCCATGGCGAAGGACGCGATCGATTCCGCTTTTCGTCTGAAACCGGATTCGGGCGAGGCGCACCTTGCGCGAGCGGTGCATCTTTATCGAGGCTACCTCGATTATGACGGTGCGCTGGCCGAACTGGAAATTGCCCGCCAGACGCTCCCCAATCATGCGCGAATATTCCAACTGATGGGTGCCATCCAGAGACGACAAGGACATTGGGAAGCGTCAAGGCGAAATCTCGAGCGCGCTGCTGAGCTCGACCCCCGCGACGCAGACACGCTCGAGGTGCTTTCGTCCGATTACGGGCGGTTTCGCCGCTATCCGGAAGCAAAGACCTTGTTAGCCCGCGCAGTAGCTGTCGCCGACCCCGACAACATCTCTATGAAATTAGCTCTCCCGGAGTGGGAACTGGATGTCAACGCTGATACTCGACCATTGCGTCAGGCAATCGATTCGCTTCGGACGACAAATCCCGCTGTTGGAACATCACATATCGCTGCGAGTTGGCTCACGTGCGCATTGGCCGAACGAGATGGAGTTGCCGCCACACGAGCCTTGAGCGCGCTGAATGAAAATGGAATTTTCCTATGCGATAAGGTTCAATTCAATCGTCGTTTTGTCGAAGGCCTAATCGCGCGCATGACAAACGACGAGCGCAGAGCACAGCTGGCCTTTGTCGCTGCACGCGCAGAGCAGGAGAAAATCGTGGAGGCGCAACCGGATTTTGGTCCGGCTTGGTGCGTGCTGGGTATGATCGACGCTGGCCTCGGCCGGAAAGAGGAAGCATTGCGCGAAGGTCGTCGCGCACTTGAGCTTCTTCCGGCGGAGAAAGAAGCACTCGTCGGCCGGTACCTCGTCAGATACTTTGCAGTGATTGCAGCGTGGGTTGGAGAGAAAGATCTCGCCTGCGAACAGCTTGCTGTCGTCGTCCGTCCGCCGAGCAACGTCACGTATGGCGAATTGAAACTGATGCCGTGGTGGGATCCGCTGCGCAGCGATCCGCGCTTCGAAAAAATCGTCGCATCGCTTGCGCCGAAGGACCGACACTAATTTCACGAATTGTCGCTAATCACAGGGCTTTTGCTTTAATTCGTGTGGGTTAGTGAAATTCGTGTCTGAAATCGTCGCATCCCTCGCGTCGAAAGAGATCTCTCCAAGTAGAACTGATCGCTCAGAATCTCTTCTTTAACTGGATGTACCAGAATCGGCCCTTGATGGTGGTCAGCGACTCGTCGTAACCGTTCTCAAAGCTGCCGGCCACAAACGGTGGGTCGGTATCGAACACGTTCTGCATCCCAAGTGTAATTGTCACGTTATTCAAGCAGGCCCGCCACCCACAGGGATGGTATTCGGCCGTGGAGACCGGCATGACGTTTTTCTCCTTGCCATCTTTCGTTCCCAGGTTTTTGCCGCCATCCTTGGCGAAACCGGGTACTGGCGTCCGCGAAGCGGGTGGCGGCAGATTGAACGTGTACGACGCGATCAAGTCTAGCGAAGTCCACGCGGCTACTTTCCGCGC
Source organism: uncultured Verrucomicrobiae bacterium (assembly GCA_963807435.1). GTDB lineage: Bacteria > Verrucomicrobiota > Verrucomicrobiia > Chthoniobacterales > UBA10450 > Udaeobacter. Next base: position 76,422 of record CAWECA010000007.1, on the reverse strand, counting down.
GCGCTGAGGAAAAGGAGCAGCATTAATTCCCGGACCGCCAGTTCTCGGCATATTGAGCTTCGGCGATCCTGTCAGACTGACATTGTCGTCATTGTATTGGCCAACCCAGTGAACCACCGCGCCAGTATGAAAACCCTGCATCCAAGTGTCATTTGGACCGTCGTAGAACAAACTAAAATTAGCTCGATTCCATGGCAGCGAGTTGGTCAGGGTGAACCCCGGCGGTGCGAATTCGCCCGCAATACCAAATCGCTTGGTGTTAGGGTTAACCTGAAGCTCAGCCCGGGAGAGCCACGTCCCGTTTACCGTGAATGTCAGCCGGCCATAATCGGCGTGCCCAAAAATCGAGGAGTCCAAAATATAGATGGCTTCGTAATCGAGACCCTCGAAGACGGCGCCAGACAGGTTTTCGTTAGGATCGATAACCAGCGTAACTGCGCCTCGATCTGGTTGGCCATTCGGCAGAGGTGGCGTATTCGGTGGTGGTGGCGTCCGAAATACTAACCCGGGAAGATTGGCCTCGATAATGAATCCGGCGCCGAGGGACGAGATGAGCGATCGCAAATCAATGTGCCACCAATCCGCGCTTAGGGTAAGGCCCTTGAGCAATTTCGGGCTGTAAACGATCCCGTAGGACCATTCATAGGCGACTTCAGGTTGCAGCAGAGGATTTCCAATAATGCGTTCCTCGATCTGGTATGGGCTCTTGATTACCCTTGAAAATGGATCGGTTATTTCTGGGAAGTTCTGCGTGCCCGCCGGTGTCATCTCAAACAGGGTAGGCGCATGGAACGCTTCGGTGTAGCTGCCCCGCAAGGTAAGAGCGCCGATATACTTGGGGTCAAGCTGCTCCCATCGGACCGATACCTTCGGCCTCTGTCCGTTATACTGGGAGCTAGTTGCCGGTTGGTATGGAGTTAGAACCGTAGAGGTGTTCTGGCTGTACCATTCTTCCCGCTCGGCGAAGTCAACCTCGAAGCTGTAAAACCCTGGGAAGTTCCATGTGGGGCTGGTGAAGGGAACGCGCACCTCCTCATAGATTGACCAAACGTCGCGGTTCGCCCGGAAACCTTGCCCGTCCACGGACCCAATCGAATTAAACGTTTCATTAAGCGGGTCACGATTACGTGTCATTCTCTCGGCGCGGTACTCACCGCCGATTGCAAATGAGACGGGCCCAGCCGGAAGATTAAACAAGTCACCGTTGATAGTTACATAACCCAATGGCAACTCGAATTCGCCGGTATTTTGCAGGGCGACATAAACTGCGCTTCTTGCCGCATTGCTGTTGCGACCAAGGAAGCCAAGAAACGGATTAAACGCCGTGGCAGGGTCTGTATCCAGGAGCGCCTGCCGCAGTCCAGGCTGGCTGGCTTCGCCAACGGACAGATCCTGCCCCTCGTTCCGCGAATAACGAAAACCGACCTCCCAGTTCCAAGTCTTGAAGTAATCGCCAAATTCTCCCATCTCGCCTTTGAGCCCCACGTCAAAGAGCGTGTCCCAGTAAGTGAACTTTTCGCTTCTCTTGCCGGTGTCGTTAATGCCGCGAAACCGAACGCCAGTATAAACAGGGAGACCAGATCCGTCAGGAAAGTGATTTGGAATAGTCGCATTTGCGACCGTGAACGGATTAAACGCATTCTGGATTGGCACACTGATGCCGGCTGGACTAAAGCCTATGTTCGTACCAGGGATCTTGAACGGATCGGGGACAAACGGCACAGCTGCCAGGGACGAATCGAAGTATGAGCGGACAAATTTAAAGTCGGTAAACAGCGTCAGATATTTGTCGCACAGATCACGCATGAACGATCCGTAGTACGCCTGGCGATCGGCTGGCGGAAGTGCCGGCGTGAAAGCCGCGAAGTTATAGAAGAAGTAATCGCCGCCCCCTTTGTAATCAGTGCCGAACTGTGGAACGTGTTGGAATGCATTGGGCCTGATGATACCGGGCGCGCCCGGATACGCATTGGGATTAACCACAAATGGGTTCTTATAAAATGGAGAAGTTGCCGCGTTCGGAGCTGAGTGCGGTGGCGGCGAGTTCGCGCTAAAAAACAACCGGGGTGTCAAGCGGAAGCCTCCAACCCGTCCGCGCAAGTTTCCGCTGCGCGCATCAAATCCGCCAAATGGAATAAAGAAGGCGTTAGCAGAAATGTCGCGATCGCGACTAAAGATACCGCTGCCGCGCTGCCAGAAATCGGCAATGACCACAATGTCTGTCTTGTCATCACCAGTGCCGGCTTTAATCCATGCCTCCCACTCGCCCATGTCGCTAGATGCACCCAAGTTGGTGTTCCCATAACTGCCCCCGATTTCTAACCCACGGAATTTGTGGATCAAAAAGAAGTTGACCACACCCGTAACAGCGTCGGAACCGTACACAGCTGAGGCGCCATCTTTCAGGATGTCGATGTGATCGATCATCGGGAAGGGAATGAGGTTAATGTCCTGACCCTGGCTAAACCCAGCCACGCCTAACGAACCATAGGCGAAACGTTTTCCATCGATCAGAATCAACGTCTCTTTAGGTAGCAGCCCACGCAAATTGATCTGCACAGTACCGTCCCCGCCATTGCCCATGTTCATGTTGACGGTTCCACCCGCCTCCTGCGGCAGAAAATTTTGCAGGTCCTGTGCATTGCGAATACCCAATTTCTCAATGTCTCCCGGCCGGTACGTGTCCACCGGATTCGGCCCGGTCTCTTCCGCTGTCGGAATATTCGAACCGGTGACAATGACGCGTTCCACTTCCGCGACATCCGGGGCTGCCGCCTCCTTAGCGAATGCATTCGCCGTGAAAATTAAGAAGAATCCGACTATCGCTGTGAACGCATCGCGAAAGGATTCTGAGTTCTCCGAGTCGTTCATCTCCGATGCCACAAAGGCCCGAGCAACGCCATTAGAGATATTTCTGCTCAAACCTGCAATCTCATTTCTGACACGTCGCCGAGGCGACTTCAGACGGTTTCAATTTTCTAATGAAGCCGTCCGTTAGCTTTCCTGCTCTCTTGTGTTTTCTCTCTGAGCCCCCTTGGTCACATCCGCGCCATCCGCGTAATCCGTGGTTCTTAAGGTCTGCATTTTCCGCGTAACCTCGCGCTGGTTTCCGTTCTGTACCTCAATGAACGGCCAGAAATGACTTCTTATGGTGAGGAGTCAAAGAAGGCCAAACAACAGAAAGAAATTAGAAAAAGGAAATAACACTTATGAAAACAAAATTAATCAAAACCACAATGTGCTCCCTGCTGTTCGCGTCTTCGTTGGTGACCCTCGCCACCGTAGCAATGACGTCCGGCACCGCGCGAGCGGATAACCCTCTACCAAGTTGCGGCCTAGCCACTCTGCAGGGCTCATATCTGTTCGCGACGCACGGATGGAACATCGTCAGTGGTGTTGCCCAACCGAAAGCCATCGTTGAAGGCATCGATTTCAATGGAGATGGTACGCTAGTCAGCCCGTTCGCCACAGTTAGCATCAATGGCACCATCATCCATTCCAGCGGAACAACAGGGACCTATACGGTCGCCGCAGATTGCACAGGCACGCTCTCATTCACCGCAGGCGCGAGCTTTGACATATTCGTCCACGCTAGCGGCAAGCAGCTTTGGATGATCCAGACCGGTCCAGAGGCGGTCCCAGCAGTGTTTGAGGGGACAGTAACGAGAGTGGGGCGTTAGAACGCTCTTTGACTGTCGCGACGAGATTCCACTTCTGACGGGTTATAGGGGGTGGCGCGTCACGCCCGCGCCAAACCCTTTACTCACGAATAAATCTAGTTGTAGCGGCCCGGGTGCTCACCGCGGCTGCCGGAGTCATCCGCCTTCGCTAACCAGCCTCCGCGCAAGGCTACGGCGGGTCGAGAAGCTACGGCAGACAAGCCTACTCCGGCTATCCCGAAAGTTCGGGACTTTGAAGGAGAACCGCGCCAACCCGTTTCATTTCATCGAGCGCGCGATCTACGTCGCCCGGCTGAAGTTCGATTCCGCGGCAGCCGTCGACGATGACGTACGTATTTAGTCCGAGCTGGCGCGCGTCGAGCGTGCTGTACTTCACGCAGTAGTCCAAAGCCAGGCCCATTAGGTAAATATCTTTGATTCCCCGCTTCTCCAAGTAATGAGCAAGGCCGGTGTGCCGTCGATGCGCATTGTCAAAGAACGTGCTGTAGCTATCGATCCGGGGATTAATTCCCTTGTGGAAGACGTGAGTGATGCGGCTTGTGTCGAATGAAGCGGCGAACTCTGCGCCATGGGTGTTTTGAACGCAATGCACTGGCCAGAGAATCTGTTCAATGCCATCGAGAATGATGCGGTCGCCAGGTTTTTTGCCGGTATGATTTGACGCAAAACTGCAGTGATGTGGCGGATGCCAATCTTTTGTGGCAAGAACTAAGTCGAATCTCTTTTGCATTTCATTTGCCATCGAAATCACTTCGTCACCCCGCGGCACAGGTAACGCGCCGCCCGGCAAGAAATCGTTCTGAAGATCCACAAGGATTAGCGCATCCATTACAAGAAGGGCGATCGGTGTTTCACAGAAAACGCCCTACAATCCTTTCGCTCGCGCGATCAATTTCGATCGCAACTGGTGCAATGAGCGTTCGAGGCCGGTTTTGTAGACAGCCGGGTCCGTCAACCGCAAAACCTCCGGAGGCGCGTGACTGAGTTGTTTGCGCGTACGTTCACGTGACACCTCAATGCTCGACGCTTCATCAACGATCTGCCCGGACCGAAGAATTGGCACCAGCAAGTCTGTGTACCGAGTGTTTTCAGCAATTTGCGTTTCAATTTCTGTTTCAATATCCACGATCTCGAACGGGGCAGAAACGTTGTGATCAATTTCATAGATTGCGTCCGCGAAAAATCTGCCGTCCTTCCGGTGAAACCGGCGGACCTGCAACAAGCCTGGGAACGAAGCCTTGGCAGATTCTTCGGACAGCTTGATGCGGTATTGCCATTGTCCGCCGGGTCGCCGAACCGCGCCGAGTTTATAGACCCCACCGACAGCAGCGTCCGGCTGGCCGGTGACTAGCTTCGTCCCGACACCCCACACATCGATTTTAGCGCCGCAGCGTTTCATCTCGGTGATTGCATGCTCGTCGAGATCACCGGAGCAGACGATCTTTACGTTTGGGAACCCCGCCGTATCCAGCATCCGGCGCGCTTCGACGCTCAATGCGACCCGGTCCCCGGAATCCAGCCGCACACCAATGGTTTCGTGGCCTTGGCTTCGAAGTTGGCGCGCGACTTCGATGGCATGACGTATTCCCTCGATGGAGTCATAGGTGTCTACTAGAAAAATGCAGTTGTTAGGCATTGCCCTAGCGTAGGTTTGAAAGGCTTCGAGTTCGTTCTCGAAGAACATTATCCAGCTGTGTGCTTGCGTTCCGCTTACTGGGATGCGGAATTGATGTCCTGCCTGCAAGTTCGACGTTCCGGCGCAACCGCCGACATAGGCGGCACGCGCGGCGGTCAAACCGCCGTCGAAGCCTTGAGCCCGGCGCAATCCAAAATCGATTACCGAATCATCTTTGGCCGCCATGCAAACGCGCGTCGCCTTGGTCGCAATCAGACTTTGGAAATTCAGAATATTAAGCAACGTCGTTTCGAGCAGCTGACAGTCGATGATCGGACCAACTACACGGATCAAAGGTTCGTTCGGGAAAACCAGTGTGCCTTCGGGAATCGCATCGACATCGCAAGTCAGTTTCAAATTGCGCAGGTAATCGAGAAATCCGAGATCGAACAACGGTTTGCCGTCATTGCCACGCAGCGTCGCGAGATAAGCGATTTCTGTTTCTGTAAATTGAAAGCTGCGCAGGAAATCGATTATCGCTGCTAGGCCGCAGGCGATGGTGTATTGACCACCGAACGGGTTTTCCCGGAACATGACGTGAAATGCCGCGTAGTAATCCTTAATTCCAACTTTCCAGTATCCGCAGGCCATCGTGACCTCGTAGAGATCGGTGGTAAGAGCGGAGAAAGTGTTTCCTCGCGGTTCCGTCATCCAATCGCAATGTAAACTCCGCGTGCCAGTTCGCGAGTTCTGGAGACCGCGCGTAACCCTGAATGCCAATCCCGCGCAGCGATATCTGCGGACGCGGAAACTGAGGTCGTCGGGTTAAAGGAGTATTCGGTTTATGATCACAAAAGAATCGTGTTGTGAGCGGACCTCCTTAACGAGCCCAAATACTGGGTCGCGGATCCCGCGTTTGTTACTGGTCTTTTGCCCATCACGTTGCCTGCGGAAAGCGTTTCCCAAGTCATAGGCGCTCCTTTTCGCCTGCACCATGGTCAGCGGCACATGCAAGCAGATCGCGCACTTCAGCATCGCTGGTTTGAGAAAAATCTTGATAATACTGACCCACGGCTTGGAAAAATTCTGGTGTCCTCAGGCAGATCGTTTCGTCGGCCAGTTTTTTGATCTCCGCGCAGGTATCGAGTGGACCAACGGGCACTGCCACGACAATTCTTCCGGCACCACTCTGTCGCAATGCCTTTACTGCTGCGCGCATGGTCGCGCCGGTGGCCAGTCCGTCATCGACCAAAATCACAAGGCTATCTCGCAATTGCGGCGCAGGACGTCCTTCACGATAAATTTGTTCGCGCCTTTGAAGTTCCGTAGTTTCCCTCGCCGTGACCGCTTCAATTGCCGCCTCGGCAGATGGAATTGCGCGCGTGACCTCTTCGTTCAGCACGCGCACGCCACCCGATGCTATCGCACCAGCTGCGAGCTCTTCGAAACCGGGCACTCCGAGTTTTCGCACGATGAACACGTCGAGTGGTGTGCGCAGGTGTTTGGCCACTTCGTATGCAACAGGGACACCTCCTCGCGGCAACCCAAGCACAACGACGTCATGCCGGTTCGCATACTGTTCAAGCTTTTCCGCGAGCAATCGCCCCGCTTCCTTTCGGTTTGCAAAAGCTCGTTCCATAAGTGCGGGTGGCACCGCTCAGGTTGTTGGCGAAAGGCACTCGAAAAATAACGACTGCACGCGGCAGGAACAGTATCCGTCATTTTCTGCATTTCACCAGGCCCGGCGGTCAGTCACGAAGGCGAGCCAGTCGCGTTGAACCGTGGCTGCCACGAACGATTTCGCCGATCGACATGGCTCCGCTGATGGGTTTCGTTTCCTCGAGATAATTCTGAAACCCGCGAGCGAAGGCCACCTTGCGCATCGACCACCACGCCTTGACACCAGGTCGATGATAGTAAATTCGAATGTAGGCGTCCCAACCTTCCCATTGCTGCCGATCTAGCGTTCCTTGACGTTGCTGAAACCAAGCGTTTTCAAAGACCTTGAAGGTGGCGAAGATAAACGGCAGGGCCCGGGTCCGATCCTCTTCGGTGGCATCTTGCCAGTTATCGATGACGACGGAAAAGGCGCGCGGGGAATCCGGATTCTGCGCCTGCGGCCCGAGAAGATCGATGAGTGAGTGGGTAAGCGAGTCAACCACCACTGAGCGCTGCGATCGAGTGTTTTGACGAATCTGAACAGCCAGATAAAAAATCGAGACGATCACACCAATCGCCGCGATCAATTGCGCCAAAGCGTTGATCGCTTCGAGGTTCACGATGACGCTTTAGCAAATCGCGCAAGCTCTGACGAGACCGAAATTGACTATAGCGACAGCTTTGTGGGTGGTCTCTATCTGACAAGTAGCAATCGAGCAATCCAGCCAAGAAATTTCGCTCTAAGTTCCGCCGGCAGGATTTCGGTTTGGCCAAGGGGGAGGAGATGGGAGATCGACGCGTTTTGTTTTCAGCTCTTCTTGAACCTCCCGAATCGCGCGATCAAGCTGTTGATCTTCGCCTTTGAATTCTTGTGCCGGATCGTTGTCGACAACGATATCGGGATCCACTCCGTGGCTTTCGACTATCCATTGTTTCCCGTCTTTTGAGTAGAGCGCAAATTCCGGTTTAAAGAATTGCCCGCCGTCGACGAGCGGCAATGATTCGCGAATCCCGACGACGCCGCCCCAAGTACGTTTGCCAATGAGCTTCCCAAGTCCGAGCGCTTTAAAGCGATACGGGAAGATGTCGCCATCCGATGCGGAGAATTCGTTGATTAGCGTGGCGAGTGGCCCAGTGAACGTTTGCGGCGGATCAGTTTGCGGCATGCCATTGCGCGCAATCCCAATCATTACCAGCGTGCGCCGTAATCTTTCGATCACCAGCGGCGAGACAAACCCGCCGCCGTTGCCGCGAACATCGACAATGAGCGCGTGCCTGTGGATTTGCGGAAAGTAGAGCTTCGTGAACTCGTTTAGACCGGGCTGGCCCATGTCAGGAATGTGCAGATACCCGACCTCGCCACCGGTCTTGTTGTTGACGTAATCGATGTTTTTTCGCACCCAATCGAGGTAGTAGAGAGGCCCTTCGTCATCGATGGGGACGACGGTAACATCGCGCGCGCCGGCGTCGGTCGGTTTGGAATTCACCCGGAGGATGACCTGTTTGCCGGCGGTGCCGATGAGCGCGTCGTAGAGATTCGGCAGAGTCGAGACTGGCGTGTTATTTATCGCAAGAATGTAATCGCCCTGCTTCACGTTCACGCCGATCTCGCTAATCGGTGAGCGCGTATCCTTGTCCCAATTTTCGCCGGGCAAGATGCGATCGATACGATAGGCGCGGGTCGCGGGATCCCGGGAAAACTCTGCGCCGAGTAACCCGAGTTTGACGCGCGGAGTGTCCGGGCGTTCACCTCCAGCAACGTAAGCGTGTCCGTTATTTAGCTCGCCGATGAGCTCGCCCAATATGTAGGTAAGATCGTTGCGATGATTTACGAAAGGCAGCAAAGCGGCATACTTGTCGCGCATTGCCGGCCAATCGACGCCATTCATGGTTGGTGAGAAGAAAAAGTCCCGCATTTGCCGCCAGCATTCGAAGTAGATTTGACGCCACTCCGCATGCCGATTCAGTTGCATGTCGAGACCTGCAATCTTGTGCTCGTGATCCTTGGTTTCGAGCTTGTCTTTCGGCACATCGATGATGGCGTAGTCCTTTTTGATCTTCACCAGCATTTTCTTGCCATCGAACGTGATCTCGTAGTTGTTGGCATCGCCCAGCACCGTTTCTTTGCGGTCGTCGAGATTGTAAACGCAGAGGTGCGATTTCCTGTCCCTGTCCGGGACCGGTTCTTCTTCATCTTCGCCAACTTCATCGGCTACAGTGCGGCGCAGGTAGAAAATGCGTCCGTCATCGAGCATCCGGATATTGCGATAGTTTCCAGGCGTGATGGCCAGACCAAGAATGCGATCCTGGAGACCGTCCGTGTCCACCCTCACTACGACTGGCTTCTTTGATTTTTCTTCAGGGTTCTTTGAGCCCTTTTTCTCTTCCGGTTTTTTCTCGTCGCTTTCCTTTGCTTTTTCCTTTTCCGGCTTTTCCGCCGCCTTGCCTACCTCGTCGCTTTTTGGACCGAGCGGGTTCGGGGTGTCTTTGCTCAGTGTGACGAGATAAATGCGCTGCATGTCGCGATAAACGTTTGCGAATTCCTGATCGCCAAAACTTGGTTTGAAATCGCGAGCGGAGCCAAGCAGCAAATATTTTCCGTCGTCACTAAAGACTGGTTCTCCGGAACCGTACCAACTATCGGTAACGGCGGTCTGTTTCTTGTTTGCGAGCGAGTAAAGATAAATGCGCGGCATTTCGTTCTGTTCAGGGCGACCCCAGGTGATCCACTGACTGTCCGGCGACCAGTTGTAGCCTTGGATTTCACCCCACTTGTCCTGGTCAACGACCGTCACTGCCTTGCTGGCAACGTCGACATAACGCAATCGCTGCAAGCGATCGCTCCACAGCAGTTTTTTGCTGTCTGGCGACCATTTCGGCGCGTAGTAATACGTATCTGAGCCCTGGGTGATTTGTTGTGGCTCGCCCTTGCCATCTTGCGATCGCACATATAACTCGTTTTCACCCGTTGCGTCGGAGTTGTAGGCGAGCCATTTCCCATCCGGCGACCAAACAGCGTCGCGTTCGTGCGCGCCTGATGTTTTGGTCAAATTACGCGGTGTGCCGTTCTTTGCCGGCACCGAAAAAAGATCACCGCGCGCGACTGTGATGGTGCGTTCACCGTCAGGCGCGAGATTTACAGATTCCAGATGCTTGGCGGCGTCAACGAGACCGCCTCGACCGCTGTCGAAATCTTCCTTGATATCGATGGGCACGGGTGCGGCTTGGCCGGTGGCAAGATCGTAACGCCATATGTATCCAGTTTGTTCGAATACGATCGATTCCTTGCCGATCGACGGGAACTTGATGTCGAAATCGGTGAAATGCGTGAGCTGCTTTGTTTGCTTCGTTGCAAGATCGACGACGAACAAGTTCATTCGGTTGTCCCGATCGGAAAGGAAATAGATTTTATTGTCCGGTCCCCACATCGGACAGATGTCCTGTGCGGGATTGTTCGTTAGATTTTCAGTGGTCCCCGTTTTGAAATCGTAAATCCAGATGTCGTCGGCCATGCCGCCGCGATAATGTTTCCAAGTACGGAATTCGCGGAACACGCGGTTGTAAGCCATTTTCGAATCGTCCGGAGAAAACGAAACGAATCCGCCGCGCGGCACCGGCAACGGTTGCGGCAATTCAGAATCCAAGCCGACTGTGAACAGGGAGCCTATGAAGTCGTTGAAAGACCTCATCCGCGAGCGGAAGACGACGAGGGGCTTGGTGTTCTCCCAGGCCATCACAATGTTGTTTGGCCCCATGCGATCGGAAACATCGTCACGCCCTAGCGTCGCTGAAGTCGTGAGCCGTTTCGGTGTGCCGCCCTCCGCTGGCATGACGTAAACCTCCCTGTTGCCGTCATATTCCGAAGTAAACGCGATCTGTTTCCCGTCGGGTGAAAAGCGCGCGAATGAAGTGTAACCGGGGCCGCTGGTCAGACGCCGTGCTATGCCGCCATCTTTGGCGACTGTATATAGCTGGCCTGCATAACAAAATACGGTGTCGCGATCGTTGGTGGTCGGGAAACGCAGTAACCGCGTCGTATTAGGTAGGGTCTGCGCCGATGTAGTCGTCAACAAGGTCGCGGCTGCCGTAATCGAGAAAAAAAGGAAGCGAAGAAGGGTGTTCATAGAGCAAGAAAAACGAAGTGTTCAAGCTGCCGTTGAACCAACTGGATGCAACTGCGATTTAATCAAATTCGCAGCGTTCCGAGTGGTCATATACTGAAGACGCCACCAGAGACCAATTTTGTCTGGGTGAGCACAGCCGCGCTGGCGAAAAGTGCCCGTGTTGAAGATCAAATCCGCTTTTTTTCGGGATCGATGAGCCGTTTTTCAGCCGGTTATTGCATTACCCGGTGTGGGACGATTTTAGCCCCGCAAAAAAACAACACCTAGCAAAACACGCATCAAACCGTGAATATGAAAGCAAAAACTCATCTCAAGAAAACTCGGCTGTCTCTCCAGCTTGTGCCGGCACCAACCATCCTGGTCGCCCCGGGCAATATCCACCTCAATGTCTGCGCAAACCATTACCACCTTTGATGCGCCTGGCGCGGGCACGGGCCCCGGCCAGCGTACCGAACGGCTTCAGCATTGCTCCGAACGGGGCGGTGACCGGATTTTTCGACCCGGACAACGTGGTTCCCGGCTTCGTGCGAAAAGCGGATCGGAGCGCGGTGGGCGTACCCAAATTTACCGAACAATAATTCCTGACGGACCGATGATTTATCGAGTCGCATTTATTCTCGCAGTGACCTTGCTGTGCACAGCCTGCGCCGAAACGCACTACACTAAGAACTCCTCCACCCCGGAGTCCCGCTCCACAACCTCGAGCAGGTCGAGTGCCGGGGTGGCTCCGAGGTTCCCGTTCGCGCCGTTCGGTCGTGGTGTGCAATCCCCCAATTGACGTTCCCTCACTTGCAACGTCTCCTCTGCGATTGAGGCTAAACAGACCAGCGGATATGTCGCGATGCGCTTGATGCTGCGCTTATGATCAAACGCAGGCCGCCGCGTAAGCGCCATAGTCTTCCTGAATCATCGCGGTCGAGAATCCAGACCACTGTTCCCGAGGTGTCACCTTTGTGGAATTGGATGGAGTTGCGACAGCCGACAAAATCGTGACGCTGCATGACGACGGCGTGCCTCACGAGATGGGTGTTGTTTTGGGAACTAAAACGGCGACGTGAGGATTATCTGATCGAAGCCGAATTCTCAGAGCGGATATTGTGACGGCCCTCCGGAATCTGTCTAATGGCGATGCAATCCAGGCGCACCTGAACGCCAAAGAAGCGGGCAAAACCATGCTAGCGAAAGCCCGCGCGTCGATGTTTTGAATTTGGTTTCTTGGGATCGGGTGAGCCGTTTTTCAACCCGTTATTGCATTACGGGGTGCGGGACAATTTTCGCCCGCAACAAAAACAAAACTCAGAAAAAACACACATCCAATCCATAACTATGAAAGCAAAAATTAACCTTAAGAAAACTTCGCTGTTTCACCCGCTCGTACCAGCAGTGACGATCCTCGTCGCGCTGGCACTATCCATCCCGATGTCCGCGCAAACGGTTACCACCTTTGACGCGCCGGGTGCGGGCACGGGTCTTGGGCAGGGCACCTACGCGTTCAATATCTCCCCGTCCGGAACGATCGTCGGATGGCTCCGCGGTGCGGACGACGTCCGTCACGGATTCATTCGCTCAGCGAACGGTGCTTACATTGTCTTCGATGCTCCGGGCTCGGGCACCGGTCCGGGGCAGGGAACGCGAGCCTATTCCGCGAATCCAAGTGGTACGATCCCGGGATTTTTCGTCGACTCGTTAGGGTCCGCGCACGGCTTCGTTCGTTACCCTGGGGGCACGTTTACGGTGTTCGACGTACCGGGCGCGGTCGGCACATTTCCCGCCTTTAGCTCGCTCCTTATTAACCCCAGGGGACAAATCGCCGGCTTTTACACGGACGCAAATGCGGTCCGTCACGGCTTCTTGCGGCAGACGGATGGGACATTTGCTACCTTCGATGCCCCGGAGGCGGGCACGGGGCCCGGCCAGGGGACAAACAGTTTCGCCATCAGCCAGCGCGGCGATGTTACCGGTTACTACGTCGACAACGGGGGGGTGAACCACGGCTTTCTTCGGGACAAGAATGGCATCATCACCACTTTCGACGTTCCCGGCGCGGGCACTGGGCCCGGCCAGGGCACCGCCGGCGGCGGTTTCACTGCCAACGGTGTGATCATGGGAAATTATGTCGACGCAGATAACATCAGCTACGGTTTTCTGCGTAATAGGAATGGGGACATCACTACTTTCGATGTTCCGGGTGCGGGGCACATTCCGGACTCCCAGGAGGGAAGTTATCCCTTCGGCATTAATCCGCAGGGAGCGATCTCCGGCTGGTTTGTGGACGATTCCGACGTGAATCATGGCTTTGTGCGCGGTACAGGTGGCCAATTCTTCACCTTCGATGTTCCGGGCGCAGGGACGGAGCCTGGCCAGGGACCGTATGTCTACGGTATTGCTCCTAATGGTGCGTCGACGGGATATTCCTTAGACTCTGGTGGCGTGGTTCACGGTTTCGTGGTCACTAGATAAGCTTGCCATACAAATCGTCGCCGGCGCTATTTGGCGCCGGCGACCCGCCGAGCAATCATATTATCGTAGCGCATCGAAACCGATGACTAGCTGGGCTTGTTAGGGAGAAACCCGCGGCGGTTCCGAGTCTTTGAGTCGAACTCGGGGAGTTAGTTGACTTCTGATAAGCTCGCTGGTCGCTCGGCTATTCGATCGAGGCCGCGACATAGATCGCTATGTGCCTGAGTTCAGCGAACTGCGGACGATACCACTTAACACTTTTTTCAAGCTGCTGATGCAACGAGCTGCTTTCAATAACGCGTTTGTTCATTTCCGAATCGGAAAATCTCTGCGTTTACGCAGGGAAGAAATTTCGCGCGTTCGCGCGATTTGGATTAGGCTTGCGGGCAGAGAAGAGTTGACGAACTGCGAGTCGAGTTTCGAGAAAAAACAAGTTGGTCTGATGAGCGGACGCAATGTACGAACGTCGAGAGAAGGAAAACCAACTGATTACGATGCATTACGCGTGTCCGCCGAACCGGAGGGATCAAAGGACGACTCAACAACCCTTGAGGCGATGTTACCTTTGGTGTACGACGAGCTTCGTTTGCTTGCCGGGGGGTATCTCCGCAATGAGCGGCCGGAACATACGCTTCAACGCACGGCTCTTGTGCATGAAGCATACCTGCGGCTAGCCGTGCAGCGCGACATTTCTTGGGAGAATCCGGCGCATTTCCTTGCCATCTTCGCCAGGCTCATGCGTCAAACCCTGATCAATCACGCGGTCGCTCGAACTCGAGCAAAACGTGGGGGTACCGATCCGACAGACTTGATCCTTGAGTTTTACAGTCGCCATCAGATTGACGTTACCGCGGTAGACGAGGCCCTTAAAGAACTAGAGCGGCTCGACGCGCGACAGGCGAAAATTGTTGAGCTGCGATTCTTCGGCGGTCTAAGAATCGAGGAAATCGCGAAACTTCTGGAAATTTCGACGGCAACGGTGAAACGCGATTGGGCGGTCGCCAAGCTTTGGTTGCAGCAAACTCTCTCCAAGGCCAATGACCGCTGGTAGTAGTTCGTTTTTCATCGTTCAGCAACCCGATGGGGCTAGCCGCTTTTGCGTATGACTCCAGCGCGTTGGCAACAGCTTAAAACAATCGTCGCAGATGCATTGGAGACAGATTCATCTGTCGCGCGGACCGCTTTGATCAGCAAGCGGTGTGCTGATGATGACGCGCTCTTCGAAGCCGCCCGATCCCTTCTCCGGGACGTGGAAACGATCTCCGATAAGGAAGACGCGTTCGAAGAATGTGCTGAAAAGGTGACCGGACTGCTCGGTCCTGATCGGTTTTTACAGACAGGCCAGCGAATTGGCGCTTACATCATTGTTCGAGCGCTCGGACATGGAGGCATGGGGAGTGTTTATCTCGCCGCTCGCGCGGACGGCTATTTCGAAAAACAAGTAGCCATCAAGCTTCTTAAGCCGACCGGTAAAACGGGGGACCTGATGCAGCGCTTCCGGGCGGAGCGCGAAACGCTGGCGGCCCTCGATCATCCAAACATTGCAGGGATTTTTGATGCCGGAACGACAGATAGCGGACTGCCTTACTTCGTCATGGAATATGTGCCGGGCACGCCGGTGACGACGTTCGTCGCAGAGCGACACCTTACGATTCGGCAGCGTCTTGAACTTTTCTTGAAGATCTGTGCCGCGGTTGAGGCAGCCCATCATAGACGAATCGTCCATCGCGATCTCAAACCCGGGAATATTCTCGTTAATCAAGATGGCGAACCGAAGCTACTCGACTTCGGAATCGCTAAATTACTCGCAACTACCAGTACGCTCGAAGAAACTGCTACGGGTCAACAGCGCCTCACTCCGATCTGTGCTTCGCCTGAGCAGGCCAGAGGCGACACGGTCACTACTGCCAGCGACATTTATGCGCTCGGCACGCTCCTCTATGAGATGCTTACGAGGCAGACGCCGCACCGCTTTTCCCACCGGAATCCATCCCAGGAGGAAGTCGCACAAGTGATTTGCACGCAGATTCCCAGCCCCCCTAGTGAAGTCGTTTCGGATCCAGATGAGGCCCGTGTTCTCCGAGGTGAACTGGATGCGATTGTCCTAGTTGCCATGCACAAGGAACCTGGCAAGCGCTATTCTTCTGTCTTGGCTCTGGCAGCGGATATTCGGCGCTATCTCGCGACAGAACCGGTTCAGGCCCTTCCCCAAACGAAGTCTTACAGACTGCGGAGTTTGGTGCGCCGCAATAAGCTTGTGGCAATAAGTCTCGGATCGGGTGTCGCGGCTGTGCTCTCTATTGTTGCTGTTGTAGTGATGCTGGCCCACCGCGACCACCGGCTTCCGAATGAGACGGCGGGGAAGGCTTCATCAGCACTTGCCGAAACGACCAGCGCCATTCCAGAGAAGAGTATCGCAGTACTTCCCTTCGATAATTTCGACGTAAATGAAGAGAGAAACTATTTCGCTGATGGCATACAGGATGACATCCTGACGAACCTGGCGAAGGTGGGCGACCTCAAAGTGATTAGCCGAACCGGAGTTGCGCCCTATCAAGGGGAGCCACGGAATATTCGAGAGATAGGCCGAACGCTAGGCGTGGCTTACGTGCTGCAGGGCAGCGTGCGCAAACTAGATGATCGTATCCGGATCAACGCCCAACTCATCGATACGCGTTCCGATTCTCAAGTCTGGGCGGAACAATACGATCGGAAGATGAATGATCTTTTCGCTCTGCAAAGCGATCTCGCGCAAGCGATCGTAACTCAGCTAAAGGGCAAACTATCGGCTGGCGAGAAAGCAGCCATTGAAAGTCATCCCACGGAGAATGTTCAAGCCTACGACCTTTATCTGCAGGCACGAGGTGCCCTTGTGAAATACCGTTACAAGGATGCGGTCAACCTGCTGAATCAAGTCATTGCTCGAGACCCCAACTTTGCCCTCTCGTATTGTATGCTCGCGAATGCCCACCTTCTTATTTATCGCCACGGAGATGATCCGTCGAAGGCCAGACTAGCGGCAGCGAAAGCCGCAGTGGACGCCGCGATGCGCATTGCGCCGGATCTTCCTGAATCTCATCTGGCTCAAGCTCAATACTACTACAATGGCGTCCGCGATTACGAGAAGGCGGCTGCCGCATTGGCAGCGGCGCCGCCGTCGTCATCCGGTCGCGCTCAGTTCTTCGATCTGGCTGCACTCACCGAGCGACGACTGGGTCGTTGGAAAGAAGCGCTCCGCGACGGTGAGAAAGCCATGACGCTTGACCCGCACGATCCCTTCATCGCAACAGAAGTCATTCAAACTTATCTGAACCTGCGACGATACAGTGAAGCAGAAAAGCTGACTAATAAAGCCATGAGCCTTATCACGACCCCTGCGGCTCCCTTTTGGAAGTTGAAGGCCGAAAGCATTCTTGCCCAAGGTGACCCCGCGCGAGCGCTTGCTTTCTTAGAAGGAGCACCTTCGGAGGCCCGCGGCAAACACACGGAGATGGCTCGAATCGCGTTTTATCAACGCGATTTTTCCAGAGCCATTCACGAAATCGAAGCTGCCCGTGCTTCCGGAACCGCTCTGGACACGGAATTTCTAGATCTTCTTGAAGGTACGATCGCTCGAATACAAGGCGATGCGGCAAAAGCTACCCTCGCTTTTGAGAGGGCCCGCAACAAGTTGGAGACAGTTCTAGCAGAGCGGCCCGACGATACTGAAGCTATCAGCAACCTTGCCTGGGCCTACGCCGGCTTGGGCCGCAAGGAAGAGGCGTTGCGAGCAAGCCAGCAGTCTGTTGAGCTGGTCCCTAGCTGGCGCGACGCTACGGAGGGCCCATTTTATGCAAATATGCAGGCTCAGATTCTGGCATGGGTCGGGGATAAGGATGCTGCGCTCAAGCAGTTGAGTGGTGTCGTGAAACTACCAGCTGGACCAAGCTTTGGTGAACTAAAGTTGGATCCGAGCTGGGACGATCTACGCGGCGATCCGCGATTCGATGAGCTAATCGAGGAAGCAGCACAGCCTGTCCCGATTGGCTAACAACGTTTTGAAGTAGATGCTTAAAGAGTTACAGGCCGGCTTCTGCTTGCGGTTCTCAATCGAGCCCAAGTCAAAATTCCTCGTCGGAGGACTAGTCTTGTTTATAAAATAATTACCGGAACCGACGTTCGCCCGAGAACTCCGGTAAGCGGAGATTGATAGTAGCAAAAGCCACTCAAGGTGCAGATCGGCCGATCTGAGTTGCCAAAACACCCCCCAGGTTCATGGCGCGATTTGTAAGCCGAAAGGAACAAATCGTGAATGCCCATCGATCTGCACTTGCGCAAAAAGACGTACGAAACCGGATCGCAGCGCGTAAATCTGAAATTCCAGTTCTGGTCCACCGCGCGCGGCGGGATCCAGCACCGGTGGTCCCTTGGGATGCATATGCATGACAGTTTTGTGGTCCTCGTTGAACCCTACGATGTGCGCAAAGGCGTTCATGAGCGGTTCCAGTTGCGTGAATTCTTTACCTTCGGTAGTTGTGATTCTTAGCCGGGCCGATACGGGGCGACCCACTTGGATTGTTTTTTGTGGGAGGATGAGTTCGTAATTCAATCCATCTTGCGTGGCCTTCAAAACGACAGCGCGATTCGTCAGCGGTTCCCCAGTCGTTGCCGCAGGAATAACTGTCATTGCATATTCCTGAAGCCCGAGTGGGTACGGTCTGATATCAGCCCAGGCACGGTAGCTGCCTGGTTTGTTCGGTGTGAAACGGAAAGAATACTCGCCTGGATTCCGCGTCGGTATCGGATGTTCGTGATGATAATCAGTCAGGCTGCTGTCGACTATCAACAGGTGGACTCTTTTCGTATGCGATTCAATAAGATCAGAGGGCAAAACTGGATCGCCATTCGGCCTTTCCAACTTTAGAAGCCCTTCGACGGGATGGCCGACGGTCAGCGGCGCGGCGGTACTGACGGAGGCGCGAACAGTTTGCTGTTCGGGAGACGGTACGCCAAAGTCCGACGGTAGAACCCTGGACATTTGGTCCAGCGGCATCCCGCATTTGGGGCAGAAATCGGTCCGCTTACCGACAACATCCCGATGCATCGGACAGATAAAAGTTTCAAGGTAGGTTTGAGCGCGAGCGACGATTTCTTTTGGGAAAAATGCCTTCAGGTTTGCGAAGGATTCCAGGACTTTGCCGAGCTCGATTTCGGAATCAGCCTGCTTATTCAAGTCCGCTACAAGGTGGAGGCCGCTCACTCGTGAACAGAGCGCGATCAAGCCGGTTTTGAAGCGACCGCTTTGGTCCGGGGCAATGGAGTCAGCGTGAGCTAACAATTCTTTTGCAGCGGTGCTGAGCATTAAGTCTTCGTTATGGATGCCGCCCAGGTCTTTGCTACGGACATGTTGCTCGAGCTGCGTTACGATCTGCCATAGCACGGCGAGGGATCGCGCCGGATCAATCGAGGGAAGCGTCGTGTTCCGAGGGGTGGTATGTTGGTTTTCTTGAGGCGCCGTTACAGGTTCTGCCATGGCGACTACCCCATAAAGGAATAAGCAAAGCGCTGTAATACGTCCGCCGAACCTTTTCATCCTGGTGTTACTGTCAAGGTTCTTTCAAACAATATCTTGGCGCCAATTCAGAGTACAACACCGGGAAATGGAGAATTCTCCAATGAACCTGCGCGTTTCGGTTGCGCGTAAGTGTAGTCACTAGCAATCGTTGAATGGCAGAAAAGTTCGATCGCCGAGAAGCCATATCGAAGGGCTCTGCAAACTCGTTTAATGGATTCTACGCTGCCAATTCTGCTATGCTTTCAAAAGCGGGCGAGAAAGCGAAGTGGATCGACAGATCAGTAACGCATCGGGTACACAACGAAACTGGCCCCCGCGAGCTCCGCGCTGGCAAGTGATTCGCTAAAAATCAGCCGGCTTAGAGTGTGGCGGCGACTGCTTTCAAGTTCTCAGCCGCTGCCTGATTCTCGACAGTATCGGGCAGGACCAGCTCTATGAACCACGTTCGATTCTGCCTGTTGTTAGCATAGGACGTAGTGACTTTGTCCGTCTGTATGCTCTTTAACTCGACACAGTTTTGGTTCTGATTGGGGGGACGCAACGCCACGGCGCTGATACCGATAACCGCTATAGCTACCAGTATCGCTGCGAGCGGACGTTTGATTATTCCTGGATGTAGCTTCATAAGCTTGGCTCTACAGGTTGCGAAAAGGCTGTCAAGCGAAAAGAGAAGGACCTTACTCGGCGTCCCCAGTGCTGTGCTGCAGTTCGACATGCCGAACTCGTCTGTATGTTGTTCGTAATCCGGTATCAGTTTTTACTGACAGTCAGAAACATTTGCAGCATCCACAAGTTTATTGTTGGCGCGAAATATCAGTTCGCGCGAGGGAAGCCACGATCGCCGCGAAACGGGCATCGCTTCGCAGCGGGTCCCATAGAGGACTGAGGCGCAATTGACCATAGGTGACATGACTGCCCGGCAGCTTGGAAGGATCCGTCAAGTCAACCAGCAGTTTGATCGCGCGATCTTCGTCGCCGGTCCATGCGTAAATAACGGCGAGATATTGGATTAACATCGGCCCATCAAGGGAGTTCTTGGTGACCGGGCTTAGCTCGACGGCGCGCTCGCCTTCTTTGATAGCGTCGGCCTTATTGCCTAAGGCAGCGTCAATCACGCCAATCGCGCATAATGCAGCAGCGTAATCGGGCTGGTCATGCAGTCGTTGTTCGAGTTCCTTCCGGGCGACACCGAATGCATTCCGAGCAGCGCGTTCATCGCCCCGCAATTTGGCTACAAGCCCTTCACACCAACCGTTGGGGAAGGGAATGTTTTCGTCATAGCACCCATCCGCCGGCAGAGCGGCTAATGCGCGTTCTGCGGCCACAGGGTCTCGCTCGCCTAAAGCAAGGTCGAGCCATTGGTTAACGACAACAGGCGCGGCGTTGGGGTCCTCTGCTAGGATCGACTCAATTGTGATGTGCAGCGGTTTCGGATCAGAACGCCATTGGAGGTCAACCCATGCCCGCCGGACCTTGGTTGCGATATCCTTCGGGGCGATGGCCAGGACACGATCCAGTGTAGCGGCAGCCTCCTTATATCGGTGAAGGACCTGGTACGTAAGGGAGATTTGCTGAAGCACAGAGAAATCGCGTGGATCCAACTCCAACGCCTGCTTCATTCCTTCTAGCGATTTTTCCCAGTGACCCTGGCGACGATCAATGTATGCGGAAAGAAGAGGAATTCTCGATTCGTTAGGCAACGTGCGCCGAGCGATGGATAACTCTGTTCTGGCGCGTTCGTAATCGCCATATGCCCAATAGAAGTGTTGCGCAAGGGCGAGGTGTGTCTCTCCAGAGTCGGGACGCAACCGGCGAACTGATTCGATAGCCGTCTCAGACAATTTGAGCCGCGCGTCGGTGTGGTCGAAACCGCTAAAGTAAATTCGATCATGTGCGCCCGCTACCTGGCAATAAGCGTCGAAGAAACCAGGGTCGCGTGCTAATGCCCGATCGAGGAGTTGGACGGCCTGAAACAAGTCTTCCTTTTGTCGTGTGCTAAATGAGATGTGGTTAATTAGGTCTTTTGCTCGGAGATATGCGTCGTACGCAATGAGATCTGTGGTCGGTGGCTCCTGGATAGCAGTTTTCTCGGCGGATGAAACCTCAGCACCCAGCTTCGAGGCTATCTGTTGCGCGATCTCGCTTTGGAGCATGAAGACGTCGCCCAAAGTGCGGTCGTATGCTTCCCCCCACACTGCCTTGTTGGTGCGAGTATCGATTAGCTCGACATTCAAATGAATTCTGCCCGCTTCCCTGCGCACCTTTCCCTTCAGCACGTGGGCGACACTTAAAGCGCGGCCGATCTCCTGAGCATTACCTCCGCTACGGTATTTTACTACACTATTGTGACTGATCACTTTCAGGTTCGCGACCTTTGCCAGCTTGCTTAGAACGCCATCGTAAACGCCTTCGGCGAAAAACGCATTTTCTCTCTCCGCATTCGCACTTTCAAATGGCAACACTGCGATTCCACTTGTCGTCGGGTGAATTGTCACGTTGGCCTTCAGGCTCATTATGACTACCGCGGTTGCTAACGCCATTAAGAGCACGCCCATTCCGGCGATGAGTGGATTCTTTCTGGACCAGCGTAAGAGGCGAACCGGCACAGAAACCGGGCGCGCGAGGATGGAATACCCTTCGAGCCAGCGTTCAAGATCGTCTGCCAGCTCTCCAGCTGAGGGATAGCGCGCTTCCGGGTCGCGCTCCAAACATCTGGCGCAGATTGTTTCCAGATCGCGATCCAGCGTTGGTGCCATTATGCGTAATTTGGGCGCCGGCTTTTCATTGGCCTCCTGCATCACCCTTAGAGCGTGATCACCTGTGAACGGGGGCTGGCCAGCTAAGAGGTGGAACAAAACCGCGCCTAGACTATATATATCAGCTGCGCGTGTAAGTTTTCCCGCCTTACTGTTGACTTGCTCGGGCGCAATATACCCGGGTGTTCCGAAGATGCTCGGTGTCCGCGTCAAGTCCCCTATCGCCTCCAGCCATTTTGCCAACCCAAAATCGGTGACCAGCGGCTCGCCGTGGCCATCTAACAAGATATTCCCCGGTTTGAGATCGCGATGAAGAATCTTCTGATCGTGGGCATATTGAAGTGCCCGCGCCACCTTGGATACCAACACAACGATGCGACGAGGCTCGCGCCGCAACGATGGAGCTGCCTCGAGCAGACTGCCGCCTGCCGCGAGCTTCATGCTGAAGAAGGGCAAACCATCTTCACCCTCGCTCACTTCATATATCGGCAGAATGTTGGGATGATCGAGATTGGCCGCAGCCTGTACCTCCCGCCGGAAACGCATCAGGGTTTGCTGCGAGTCAGCGTAGCGCGCCAGAATGCGCTTGAGCGCAACGATGCGGCCAGAATGCCGCTGTCGTGCACGATAGATCACGCCCATTCCACCGCGCCCGATTTCTTTTAGGATGTGGTAATTACCAATTCGCCATTCCGCCCCGTCCACCTCAACCTGCTCGAGCACATCTTCCCAGTTCTCCGCCTCCACATTGTCGGAATCCAATCCCTCTTGGAGCACGCAGTTGAGACAAACCCCTCGCCCCACGCGGACCGGTGACGCGCATTTTTCGCACGGCGCGATATCCGCTGCGTCTCGGACATCCTCCGGATCGACGCCTGCATCCCTGTCTCGTTGGTTTTCTGCCTGCTGCAGGAGCTCTGCAAATCGCCCGCACTTCTCCGAGGGAGACAGTACC
The DNA here is from genome assembly GCA_963807435.1 of uncultured Verrucomicrobiae bacterium. Lineage (GTDB taxonomy): Bacteria > Verrucomicrobiota > Verrucomicrobiia > Chthoniobacterales > UBA10450 > Udaeobacter. Next base: position 53,619 of record CAWECA010000007.1, on the reverse strand, counting down.
GGTGATACACGACCGCGGTTTGGCCAACCGCAAGTGTCAGGTTCTACGTCGTCGTGGGATGGCATTGTGGCTCACCTTTACTCCGCTCCCCGTCAATAAACGCTGGGTCGTGAAAGAATACTTGTAAAAACATCGTGAACCTGCGCGACACTAAAGGTGACAGCGAAACGAGGATTAAAACTGGTCAGGCGCAGCAGCCGCGATTGACCCAGGAATAAGGCATTCTCCGCCCAGCCAGGATGGTTAACATGCCGGCATCGCGACTGTTCGCTGATACTTACTTATTTTGCCCTTTCTTCTATCTCTTAAATCGGAAAATGCGGGACAAGGTTTCGAAAAAAGTTTAGAATTCTAGCAATCGCACAGCTGATAATCTCAACGGAACAGTCTGATCGATTGTCTGAGGTACATCCCGATTATTGGAATCAGTAGCATCGAGCGCGGTTCCTTGGATACGCGACCCCCTTAACAAAATTTAGTGCTTTCCATGCGCAGCTTTTTGTTCTAACCCTTTTTCCAGGACCGGATTTGAAATCAAATTCACCCAATAAGGAAAAAACCAGTACCCCCGGCGCCTTCGTCACCACGCGTTGGAGCCTTATTCTCTCCGGCACGGAGTCGGAAGGTGGAGAAAAGGAGGTCCGCGCTGCTTTGGCAGAACTTTGCCGGATTTATTGGCGACCGATCTTTTTCTTTATAGCCCGGCGCGGTTATTCACCCCAAGATGCCGAAGACCTGACACAAGATTTTTTTGTCAGAATATTGGACGGCGATTGGCTTCAGAAGGCGGACCCCGCGCGAGGCCGTTTTCGATCGCTGCTGCTCACGTCGCTTCAGAATTTTCTAAATGATGCCGTCGATCGAACCCGCGCTCGCAAACGCGGCGGCGACATCAGCTTTGTTTCATGGGACCCTTGGATGGCTGAAAGACCTTCGGAGTTCGCTCTCTCCAAGGAAGCGTTGAATTCCTGGCCAGCTGAGCGAATTTTCGATGCTGGTTGGGCGGCGACGGTGGTTGAAAGGGCGCTACGCCGGCTGCGTGAGGAATGCGAGAGCAAAGGTCGTTCTCGCGTGTTCAACATTTTGAGTCCTTATTTGAGTGCGGAGCGGGACGACCTTTCATATGCAAATCTGGCGGCGCAGCTTCGCGTTCGCGAAACGACTGTAAAAAAGTTGCTTTACCATATGCGGCAGCGATATCGGTTTTTGCTGCGTGACGAAGTGGCTCAAACCGTGTCAGAAGCCGCCGATGTGGATGACGAGCTGCGCTACCTATGTAGCACACTTGCCGCCAGTTCCGTCCGAGCTGCATAACGGCTCCCGCTCGTTGCCTCAGGCTGCACCAACCATTGGCAGCTGACGCCTCACCCCAGGAAGAGCCAAACTTCTGGCGCTCGAAGAAGCGGAAATTCCGCACACGTTTGTGACGTTTGTGAAAACACTGGGGGCCTTTCGCCTCCCGTTTCCGTAGAAGTGGTTGTGCGGGATATTGTACGAATTTTAGAGGCGTTGAATCCTGAAAAGTCGGCCTCCCTACATCGATTCGTTTCGTGTAGCGGTGATAGGGCGCAGTATGCCGGATTCCAGTCTTGGCCTGTGGCCTTGCCTGTAGCATCTCGGAATTCTGAGAGTCAACTGATCGGGGATCTGTTCCCCGACCATTTGCCTGAACGGGATAAGGGTACTCTTGGTTCCTCCCCTCGTTCTACGATCCGCACAAAAATAGCCGGGTGATAGCAGCTTGGAGTTGTTTCAACCAGACGAGAGAAGCAGGTCACCATTGGCAAACCAGAAAGGTGACCAAGGGCGGTAGCTTTGCCTTATGAGTTCGACGACGAAAACCATTCACATGCCGAGCGCTCTTCATGTGCGCTCCGCGCAGAAGGTGCCGGCTTGGAAAGCTGCGTTGGACCTTGCCTGCATTCTGCTTTTGCTTCCGCTGTGGTTGCCCTTAATGCTCCTCGTCATTTTGCTTACGAAGGTCGCGTCGCCGGGTCCGATCTTTTACCGCCAGCAGCGCATTGGTCTCGGGGGCAAACAGTTTTTGATCTGGAAGTTTCGGACAATGAAGGTCAGCGCCGAAACGCACGGTCACGAGCGCTATTTTGAAGAACTGATCCGCACCAATCGCGCGATGACGAAGCTCGATACCCACGGTGATCCCCGCTTGACGCCGTTCGGTCGAATTCTGCGCGCCAGCGGACTGGATGAGTTGCCGCAGATTTTTAATGTGCTTTGCGGTGATATGAGTTTGGTCGGGCCGAGGCCATGTCTTCCAAATGAATTCGCCAATTACGAGCGGTGGCAGCGAGAACGCGTAAACGGTCTGCCGGGTCTTACAGGTCTCTGGCAAGTCAGTGGCAAGAACAAGACAACATTCAACGACATGATCAGGATGGACCTGACATATCTCAACAACATGTCGCTCCTTCTCGACGTAAAGATCATGTTCAAAACAGCCGCCGCAATTACGCAACAATTGATTGAATCGCAGCAAGGGTCGGCGCGCCCTCGAGAGAGTCAAACGTTTAGCAGCACAGGTTGGGTCAAGCAGATCGCAAGCAGTAGGACTGAAAAATCATGAAAGCGAAGATTAGAGTTGGTGTCTTTGGATGCGGGTAATGGGGGCCTCTCCTGGTCCGCAACTTCAAAAGTCTCCCGGAATGTCGGCTTAAAGCCGTGTGTGATCCGGATATTGAACGCGTGAAACACGTTTGTTCTTTGTACTCGGACTTGGAAGGAGGGACTGATCCGCAACGGCTGATGAACGCGTCCGATTTGGACGCCGTTATCATTGCCACCCCAGTAAGTAGTCATTACTCGCTGGCCAAGGCGAGCCTGCTGGCTGGCAAGCATACATTCATTGAAAAGCCAATGGCGGCTTCGTCCAGCGAATGTGAGGAATTGATCGACATCGCCGAGCGCAAGGGCTTGGTTTTGATGGTTGATCACACATTTCTCTACTCCGCTCCCGTTCGGAAGATTTCCGAAATCGTGCAGGCCGGGGATTTGGGAGAAATCCGTTACATCAATTCGCGGCGCTTAAATCTCGGATTGTTCCAGCAAGACATCAATGTCGCATGGGATTTGGCGCCTCACGACATTTCCATCATTTTGCACATTCTTGGTGAATCGCCCATTGCGGTTAACTGCCAGGGAAATGCCCATGTCAGCCCCGGCGTCGAAGACGTAATCAACATGTCATTATTGTTTCCGCATAAGCGATTTGCTACGATTCAAAGTAGCTGGCTTGAGCCACGAAAGATCCGCGAAATGACCATCGTTGGCTCGCAAAGGATGATTGTGTACGATGATCTAAAAACCCGCGAGAAAATCAGGATCTACGACGTGCGTGTGGTGCGGCCGCCGCACTACGATAGTTTCGCGGAATTTCATTACTCGTATCACTACGGAGATAGCTACATCCCTCACTTACAGCAGGAAGAACCGCTTAATTTAGCCTGCCGACATTTTATCGAGTGCATCGAGACGAATTCGCAACCGATGACCAGTGGGCGGCAGGGATTAGAAATGATTCGCGTCCTTGAGGGAGCTTCTACTTCTCTAAAGATGAACGGCGCTCCATTCATCTTCGGCGGCTCTAACGGAAGTACGCCAGCGCGCCTGCCGTCCAGTAACGGTTCGCGCTACTCGTCGCAACCAAGAAAGGCACCGCGAGCATCCAGAAACCGAAGAGGCTCACTTCGAATTGGCGTTTAAGGGAGGGATGATCGTTCCCGCCTCGACTGCGTGGCCGGCGCGATCCGACAGGGATGCTCGGTCTTTTCAAATGCGCGTCGTGGATCCTCTGTGTGAACCGGCTTGGGATCACGGCATTGCATTGCATCGCGACGGAACGTTTTTTCACACCTCTGCTTGGGCCCGGGTGCTTCACCAGACTTATGGACATAAGCCGTTCTACCTTCAATTTTTCCAAGGACGGAAGCTGGCCGCACTTATTCCGTTAATGGAAATACGCAGTCCACTCACCGGTTGTCGCGGTGTGTGCCTACCCTTTAGTGATTTGTGCGACCCGCTGTTTTTCGAACAAGATGTTGAAGGATTTGTTCGAGATCGACTCCTGAACTTCGCCCAACAACGTCGATGGCATCACCTCGAAGTTCGCGGAAACAGGTGGTTTCAACTTGGGCCAGAACCAGTGGGTAGATTTTATGGGCATACACTCGGGCTGAACGGGGATTGCTCGCAAATGTTTAGTCGCTTCGCCAGTTCTGTCCGTCGTGCAATTCGAAAAGCACAGCGCAGTGAAGTCAACGTAACGGTAGTCCGCGATCGTCAGGCAGTTGCCCAGTTTTACAAACTCCATGTTGAGACGCGGCGGCGGCACGGACTTCCGTCGCAACCAGCCTCATTTTTCCGGAAGATCTACGAGCACATCATCAAACCTGGCAACGGGTTCATCGTTCTCGCGCGGCACGGACATCGGGCAATTGCTGCTGCGATGTTCTTCCACTTCGGTAACAACGCTATTTACAAGTACGGTGCTTCCAACAAGAAATTTCAGGAGTTTCGCGCAAATAATCTAGCTATGTGGCATGGCATCCAGTTCTTGGTGCGCATCGGTATGGGAAAATTACATTTTGGCCGAACCGACTGCGTAAACGACGGTCTTCGGAGATTCAAACTCGCCTGGGGCGCGCAGGAAGAGACAATTAATTACTACAGAGTCGATCCATCCGGTCGGCAATGTTTCATCCGTCCTCGCAATGACTTCGGTTTCCACAAACAAATCTTTGGCAGGTTGCCGCTGATGCTCAACAGAGTGGCGGGCTCAATTATCTATCCGCACCTTGATTAGGAGTTAAAATTATGGCTGAAATCCGACGCGAAACCCAACCACCTCCTGGGGTAAAGCTTGGGGACATTCTATTCGCTCTGTTTAAACGTAAGCGAACAATCAGTCTGTGCGCTTTTGCGGGGATTATTGTTGCCGCGGCATTTTATTTTATTTACCCGCCTTCCTACGAGTCCGAAGCCAAGCTGCTGGTGCGCTATGTCACGGAAAGGAGTGCTATCGACCCGGTAGAGGCTGAGAAAGCCGGTATCGCATCGAACAGTGAAGCCGATAGGGTCATGGGCGCTGAGATGGAGATTCTAACCAGTTGGGACTTGGCCATGCAAGTTGCACAAGCACTCGGTCCTAAGCGGTTGCTCGCACAGCCCCGAGACATGTTTTCTAGAATCACTGGTGCGCTGAGGCTGGAACGATTGATGCCCGCAGGAGCTTCGACCGCGGAGGCAACGGCGGCACAAAGCATAGCTTCGGGCTTGAAGGTCACGTCAAACAAGGGAAGCAATATCATCCTCGTTTCATACAGAAACCGTAATCCGGAAATCGCTACCCTGGTTTTGCAAGAGCTGTTAAGTCGCTATTTCGTCAAGCATCTTGAAGTGCACCGCTCCGCCGATGCCTTTGATTTTGTGGCCCAACAAACCGATCAGGTTCGTACGCGACTGAATCAGACAGAGGATGCGTTGAAATCGCTGAGGGAGAAGACAGGGATTGCGTCATTCAAAGAAGGTTCCGCGGTCCTTACCGCCGAAGCTGCGAAGGCCCAAGAGCAGCTAAACTCTGCTGAGGCTGACCTCGCTGAACAACGAGCTCTTGTTAATCAAAATGCAGACAACACATCAAAGATATGGGGAAAAAAGCAACCTGGAGATAACCCTAAAGCCAAGGCTGCTGGCACTCAGGCGAAAATCGAGGCGCTCAAATCCAGACTTCGCAATATTCAGCAAAGGACAAAACAGCTTTCGGAGTTGGCTCCGCAGATCGAGGACTTGGAACGGAAGAAGGAGATGGACGAAACAAATTACAAATACTTTGCAGCGTCGCTGGAAAAAGCGCGGATCGATGAGGCCTTGGATCCAACCAAAATGCCGAATATCAGCGCAGTCCAGCGTCCATCCCCGCCTATCTTGGAGGCTAGAAAACGCGGTAAGATCGCGGCGGCACTGGCAGTCGGCGGGATTGGTTTGGGTATAGCCCTGGCCCTGTTAAAAGGCTTGATTCTAAACGAGACTGTTGCGCGGCCGCTTCAGCTGGAGACACAATTGCATATTCCCCTTATGCTATCGATCCCCTATGCGAACGGCCGCTTCGCCTTGCCTCGCAATGGCTCGCACGTAGATCCGGCAGCAGCGGTGGCGCTAAGACCACGCAAGTCCAAATTGGCTCCGTGGGAGTCCGGCCATTTTATCCGACCCTACTGTGATGCGATCCGTGATCGTTTCGGTCTCTATTTTGAGCTTAATCATTTGACGCACAAACCAAAGCTGATTGGCGTTACCAGCGTTTCGGCACAGGGTGGAACTTCCACTCTTGCTGCTGGACTCGCTGCCTCGCTTTCGGAAACGAATGATGGCAAGGTGCTTCTTGTTGATGTGAACCTGGGTCCCCAGGATGTGCACCCGTTTTTCAGGGGGAAGCCAGCCTACCCTCTCAAAGCGGCCCTTTCACCGAACGGTGAAATTAGCTCTGCGGCGGATAATCTCTACCTAGCCACGGTTGGCTCTCCTAATGCCGGTCCTGCGCAGCTCGGTTTGAAAAAATTCTTCGACATGATGCCCAATCTAAAGGCAAGCGATTTCGACTACATTATTTTCGACATGCCTCCACTCAGCCAAACCAGTCCCACATGGGGGATGTCTGCGTTTATGGATAAGCTTTTGCTCGTGGTTGAGGCGGAAAAGAACAACCGCGAGGTTATCAAACGCAGCTATCGAAAGTTGGAATCGGAGCGAAACAATATGGACGTAGTCGTTAACAAAACTCGTTCATATGTTCCGCACTGGCTTGATTCCGAGTCTTGATTGAAACTGTTCATACTGCCTCGCCAAAGTGCTTCAATCCTTGCCGAGCACGAGGTTTTTGGTTCTCGGGACACCTGAACATATCTCGAGCAGGGACCAGCGAAAACGCGCTGCCTTATGTTACGGAATAGGATTTATTACGGACTAAAGCCGTTCGTTCCGCAATTTCTCCGGACGGCTGTACGACGAAAGCTGGCCATGCGACTACGCGAGCGCGTAGGAGACGTATGGCCCATTATGCCCGGGTCACAGCACCCACCGGAACACTGGAAGGGCTGGCCTGCGAACAAGAAGTTTGCCTTGGTATTAACGCACGACGTTGAGAGCAAGAATGGTCTTGGGAAATGCCGGACCTTGATGAAACTTGAGCAAGATTTGGGCTTTCGATCTGCTTTTAATTTCATACCTGAAGGAAGTTACACGGTTCCTCCCGAATTAATGGAGGAGCTCACTGCCAATGGGTTCGAGATAGGGATTCACGATCTCAAACATGACGGGCGCCTTTTTGCCTCCCATCGCGGCTTCAAACGACGTGCAGCGAGAATCAACCGCTATGCACGCGAATGGGGGGCGTCGGGATTCAGATCTGGCTTCATGTTGCGCAATCTAGACTGGCTGCATGACCTTCATGTGCAATACGACGCATCCACCTTTGATACGGATCCATTTGAACCGCAGCCGGACGGAGGTCATACCATTTTCCCGTTCTGGGTGGCGCATCCAAATGGCGACGCTTCTTCGGGGGGTACGTTGAATTGCCCTATACTCTGCCTCAGGATTCTACTCTCTTCCTAGTGCTGCGCGAGAGAACTCCAGAGATTTGGATGCGGAAACTCGATTGGATCGCAGAGCACGGCGGCATGGCTCTTGTCAACGTACACCCCGATTACATGTCATTCACAGAATCGCGTCAGACGGATACGCAATATCCTGTGGCGTTCTATCGAGAATTCCTCACTTACGTCAAAGCTCGATATGCAGGCCGGTACTGGCATGTTCTTCCGAAAGATGTGGCAGAGCACATAGCTAGTCTCCGTTCTTCTGAAACGAGCTTCCCAGACTACGATCAGCGCGCCGCCGAGAAGACCCGCCGGCTCCGAGGAAAACGCGCAGCAGTGCTGCTCTTCTCACATTATCCAGCCGATCCACGGCCCCGGAGAGCAGCCGAGGCATTAGCAGCTGAGGGCGTCAACATCGATCTTATCTGCCTGCGTGATACCGATCGCGATTTAGCGCGTGAGACTTATGGTAATATCCATGTTACTCGGGTAAGGTTGAAGCGTCAGCGCGGCGGCAGAGTCGCATACGTTGGTCAGTATACAGCCTTTGTCTTGGTTTCCTTCTTGTACCTTGGCTGGAGATCGCTTAGAAGGCGCTACGATCTCGTCCATGTTCATAACATGCCTGATGTTTTGGTGTTCAGCGCACTCATCCCCAAGCTTCTCGGTGCAAAGGTCATCTTGGATCTGCACGATCCCATGCCTGAACTCATGCAGACGATCTTTAAACTGCCTGAGGAAAGCTTCAGCGTTAGGATCTTGAAGCGACTGGAGCGGTGGAGCATCACCTTTGCTGATCTTATCCTAACAGTAAATCTCGCGTGCAAGAAAATCTACTCTTCCCGCAGTTGTGAGCCGCGCAAGATCCAAGTCGTAATCAATTCGCCTGATGACGACGTCTTCCGATTGCAATCTGTCAAGCGTTGCCGGCTGAACAGGAAAAACGGCAATGGGGCCGATCCCTTTGTGATTCTTTATCATGGTTCGCTCGTCCAACGAAATGGTTTCGACCTAGCGGTTAATTCTCTCGCTAAGATTAGAAAGACCATCCCTTCTGTCCGTCTGAAAGTTTGCGGCGAGCGAAACGCCTTCTTCGAGGAAGTGATGAAATCGGCGAAGCAACGGGGACTTGACGAAAATATCGATTACCTCGGCCCGTGCAATCTTAACCAGATCGTCGAGGCAATCGAAAATTGTAATTTGGGGATTATTCCTAACCACCGCAATATCTTCACTGAAATCAATACGCCAACACGCATCTTCGAATACCTGGCGCTCGCGAAGCCGGTGATCGCTCCGAAGGCGCCGGGCATTCAAGACTATTTCGGCGACAATGACTTGATCTTTTTCGAACTCGGCAACGCAGATGACCTCGCCCGCAAAATCGAGTTCGTATATTCGCATCCGACTTATGTGGCCGAAACAATAATGCGCGGCCAAGCCGTTTACCTCTCGCATACATGGGGGCGCGAGCGAGTCGCCATGTTGAATTCCATCGGGGCGCTTTTCTAGGCGATCTAACATTGTGGACGCTGCCTGCCTCTTACTCTTACTCGTGCTGGTGCTTGTGTTACAACACGTGGGTTCTGATGGACACCGCACAACAAAAGGTAAAAGTAAGAAAATCCGATAGAGCTTCTCGACCATCTACCAGACGAGTTTTATCGCTGCTCTTGCTCGAAAATGATCGGAGTTATTGCCAATGAAATTGAACAAGCCACTATTGCCGAATTCTTTGAATTGTTTAAGACGCCGTGGGAGTTCTGGCGTCCGGGAACCCGATACGATGTTCTACTATGCTCAAATAGCCCGGTTCCAGAAAACGACGCCAGCCTGTTGTTGCTTTATGGCTCGCAGCCGCAAGCGTTCGAGCGGAATCGCGGAATAGAAACGCGTTCCATTCGCAGCCCAGGTTTCGTTACATTTCGGTGTGGGCGAATGCCGATTTACAAAGATTGCCTTCTATTTGACGGCCAGGGAGACAAAGTCCTCTTTCACGATGGAACAGGCTTGGCCACGGCAGTATCGGAAACCTCCGGGCCTCGAGCAACTATTCGACTGGGTTACGACTTGTTTGAAGAATTACACTACCTCTTAACACAGGGCCAACCACCGGAACTCGCGATTATACCCACGCTGGAATTTCACATTTCGCTTCTCCGGGAATTGATTCTCAGCCAAGGCATGCCTCTAGTCGAGATACCTCCCGTTCCTGCGGGCTATAGCTTTATTGTTTGCCTGACTCATGACATCGATCATCCGCGTGTGTGTTATCATAAATTCGACCACACAATGTTCGGGTTTCTCTATCGAGCCCTGTTTGGATCGGTGGTCCAGTTTTGTCGGGCGCGTAGATCTTGGCGCCAGGTAGCTGCCAATTGGAAAGCCGCGTTTTCCCTGCCTCTTGTATTTGCCGGAATTGTCAAAGACTTCTGGAACCAACTCGATCGGTATCTGGAGCTGGAGAAGGACCTTGCTTCGACTTTTTTCGTCATTCCGACGAAGGGGGACGCCGGCGTTGATCCCCAGGGTCGAATCAACCCAAGGCGCGCTGCGCGTTACGCCGCGCCGGACATTGCAGACGACATCAAGAAGCTGCTTTGTGCAAACTGCGAGATCGCTGTTCATGGCATTGACGCATGGCGCGACCCTGCAAAGGGCCGACAGGAGCGCGAGCAGATTCAGGAGATTACTGGAGCGACCGGCACAGGCGTTCGGATGCACTGGCTTTACTTTAATTCGGCAGCGGCATTGACCCTGGAGAAGGCCGGTTTCTCGTACGATTCAACGGTCGGGTACAACGAAACGATTGGATACCGCGCCGGAACAACTCAAGCCTTCAAGAATCCTAATGTCAATAGTCTGCTCGAGTTCCCGTTACACGTCATGGATACAGCCCTGTTTTATCCCTCATACATGAACTTGTCCAACGACGGGGCTCGCGCTGCCATGCTCCCGTTAACCGAAAATCTAACAAAATTCGGCGGTGTGCTCACTATCAACTGGCACGACCGAAGCCTTGGCCCCGAACGGTTGTGGGAGGATGCTTATATAACTCTGCTGCACGATTTGCGCGCCAAAACACCCTGGTTTGCTACAGCGACCCAGGCCGTCTCGTGGTTTCGCAAACGGCGAGCAGTATCGTTCGCTAACATCACTCAGGATAATAACAGTGTTCGCGTACAAACAGCGACTGATCCTACCGCCACCGACCTTCCACCATTAAGACTGAGGGTCTATAATAAAAGGTCTTCAACATTGAGCCGCGAAGACAAGGGAAATGCGGTTTTTGAGGACTTCATAATCGATGGGTCAGACGAGGTTCTAATTGCGGCCTGATCCGTTCACGTTTTCTTTTTCGACCTCCTTTTACCATGACACGAAACCTAGTTCTTGCCCAAATCGGATGTGGTTACTGGGGCCCCAATCTCCTGCGCAATTTCTCCGCGTTGCCTGGCTGTGTGGTGAAATACGTTGTCGACCCGAGCGCGCAACGGCGCGCCTTCGTAAGTGCAAACTTTCCTTCTAGTCGTGCGCTGGAAAAGCATGAAGCTGTTCTGGAAGACCGCGATGTCGACGGCGTAATAATTGCCACTCCTGCTGGAAGTCACTTCGCGCTTGCCAAGGAAGTCATCGATGCTGGCAAACACGTATTCGTCGAAAAGCCGTTGGCGACCAAGGTTGCTGAAGTTGACGAAATCTCGAAACGGGCCGCGGCCCGGAATGTTGTTGTGATGGTGGGTCATACCTTTGTCTATAACCCGGCAGTCCGTTACATAAAGAAACTGATTGATTCCGGCGAACTGGGCGATCTTCGTTACATTTATAGCCAGCGCTTGAATCTGGGGCGCATCCGCTCCGACATCGATGCCCTCTGGAACTTTGCCCCGCACGATATCAGCATCATTCAGTACCTGGCTTGGCAACCCGGAGCCAATTTCCATTGGCCGCCAAGGGATGGCTTACATGCAGGATGGCATCGACGACGTTGTTTTCCTGAGTCTCGAGTATCCCGGAAAGATTATCGCAAACGTTCACGTCAGCTGGTTAGATCCGCAGAAGGTGCGGAAGATGATTATTGTCGGCTCGAGTAAGATGGTGGTCTATGATGACATTGCGGAGAGCAAGGTCGCCATCTACGACAAAGGAATTGATCGCCGCGCGATCCTGGGCGAGAACATGGACTTTGATCACCCGCGTCCGCTGCAATTTAATTATCGTAGCGGTGACATATTAATACCGCAGGTCAAATTCAGAGAGCCGCTCCGAGCGGAAGCAGAACATTTTGTCGACTGCATTCGCGACTCACATGAACCAATTACTGGATTGTCTCATGCTCGCACTGTTGTTTCGATCCTCGAGCGCGCTCGTCCGCTAAATGGTGAAGTGACTTGCCGACCATCTCTTCCATGAACCCGGCTAGACAACGTACAGTTGGGTTCGTCGACGTAACATTCGGTTCGAATGTCACTGTAATAGAGCCCACAAATCTGTATGGCTGTAATATTGGCGACGATACCTTCATCGGACCCTTCGTGGAGATTCAGAAGGGAGTGACCGTTGGCAGGCGATGCAGAATTCAATCGCACTCATTCATCTGCGAACTCGTTACAATTGGTGACGACTGCTTCATTTCTCATGGAGCCATGTTTATCAATGATTTGTTCCTTACTGGTGGTCCGGCTGGAAAATCCGAACTATGGCGACCAACAAAACTTGGGAATCGCATAAGTGTGGGAACAAATGCGACTATCCTTCCGGTCTCAATCTGTGACCAGGTAGTTATCGGCGCTGGCGCCGTTGTTACCAAGGATATCACCGTTCCCGGTGTATACGCGGGTAACCCGGCTCGCCTACTGCGCCGTCTGTAATTCTAACCGCTGAATTCTAATTACCATCCCGTGAAAATTCCATTCGTTGATCTGCATGCACAATATCTGTCGATCAAAAGCGACATCGATAGTGCCATCGCTGAAGTAATCGCCGGGTCAACCTACATTCGCGGGCCTCATGTGGATGCTTTTGAGCACGCCTGGGCAAGTACTCTCGGTGTAAAGCGCTGCGTATCCTGCGCCAATGGCACCGACGCAATTTATGTTGCTTTGCGAGGACTTCGTATCAAGCCCGGCGACGAGGTCATCACCTCGGCTCACTCCTGGATCTCAACATCTGAGACGATCACGCAGGCAGGTGGTCGAATCGTGTTCTGCGACACAGACGAGGAAACTTTCACGATCGACCCCCAAGATATACAGCGAAAGATTACACGCGCTACGGTTGGCATTATTCCAGTCCATCTTTACGGTCAACCGGCTGATATGGATCCAATTATGGCCATTGCGAAGAGACACAATCTTTGGGTCATAGAGGATTGCGCCCAGGCCCATCTGGCCAGGTACAAAGGACAATATGTTGGGACCTTTGGAGACGCTGCTACTTTTTCTTTTACCCAGGTAAAAACCTGGGCGCTTACGGTGATGCAGGCTGCGTTGTGACAAACGACGATCGACTAGCCGATTGGATGGCCACATTCGCCCGACACGGTGGGAAAGGCGATCACATCATGGAAGGGATCAACAGCCGAATGGACGGACTGCAGGCAGCTATTCTCAACGCTAAATTGCCTTATTTGCCTGCATGGACCGAGGCACGGCGTGTTATTGCGGGGCGTTACGATGAGATTCTGGCAGACGTAGGGGATGTGATCACATCTAAGGTCGGACCTGACCGCAACCACGTTTACCATCTGTATGTAATTCGTACTGAAAACCGCGATGCACTGAAAGAGTATCTTACCCAGGCAGGTATTTCCACGGTCTTAAACTACCCCAAGGCATTGCCATTTTATCCGGCCTACATTTATCTCGGACATATTCCAGAAGATTTTCCTGCCGCTTACTTCAGCCAATCGCGGATCCTGTCGCTACCGATCTATCCGGAGATGACAGCAGATATGGTTTCTTCTAGTAGCCGAATGTATCGGCAATTTCTTCCGCGAATTGCCGGAACCGGAACACTTTCCGACGAAAGTAATCCAATTCGCCGGGCATCGCTGACACACTGTCTGAGTCTGACCCCTGACGAACATGCCTCCTCCTGTTGCCACGCTCTTGACGGTTGGTTTCATCGTCTTCCTTTTTCGGCGAGACATTCGCGAAAGACCGAACGTTAGTGGCGCTCTTTGGATACCCCTTGTCTGGATGCTCATCCTCTGCTCCAGGCAACCTTCGGAATGGCTCGACATCTTTGGCCTCCATTTAGGTGCGGCTTCGCTGGAGGAAGGCAGCCCGCTCGACGCGTGTGTTTATTCCGGGCTAATTGCAGCTGGCGCGGTACGACTCGGCAAACGGCGAGTGCAGCTCTCCCGGATTATTCGAAACAACCAATGGCTTACCATCTTCTTTGTTTATTGTCTTCTCGCCATCTTTTGGTCCGACTTCCCTTTTGTAGCTTTCAAACGGTGGATCAAGGTGTCGGGCCACCCTATCATGGCCCTTATTGTCCTCACGGAACCCAATCCCGTGGAGGCTGTAACGAGGCTAATGAAAAGGTGCGCCTATGTTATAGTTCCTGTTTCGATTTTGTTTATTAAATACTATCCTCAATGGGGCCGAGGGTTCGATAGTTGGACTGGTACCGCATCCAACACAGGTATCACTACAAACAAAAACGCGCTGGGTGGTGACTGTCTTATTTTTGGATTCTTTTTTTTCTGGTATCTCTTGGGAACGCGGGGCAGCGAACGAGATAGAATGAGGCGAAAGGAAATATTTTTGATGGCAGGTTTTCTGGTAGCGATTTGGTGGCTCTTCTCGATGGCACATAGCTCGACTTCTCTCGTTTCGTGCGCTCTCGGAGTCTTGTTAATGGGATTTCTCGGGTTGCGATTTGTGGAAAAAAGATTTATAGGCACCTACCTGATCTGTGCGGCGATCATGTTTGCCTCGCTCAATCGATATTTGATGTATGGGGAAGCTTCCTTCAATTCCTTGGAAAAGATCCAACTTTGACTGACAGGACAGGCGTTTGGCATGATGTGTTTCAGATACACATCAATCCCTTGCTTGGGGCGGGTTTCGAAAGCTTTTGGCTCGGCGATCGGTTGAAGATAATGTGGGAAAATGGACCTTTCACCCAACTCAGGCTCATAACGGGTATATTGAGACCTATTTGAATTTGGGCTTATTGGGCTGTTCCTGCTGATCGCTTTGTTGATCGCGACATTTTGGAAGAGCCGCCGCGAACTGTTAACAAATTTTCAGTTTGGGCGATTTCGCCTTGGCTTTCTGGTAGCGATTATTGCTTACAATTGGACTGAAGCGGCTTTTAAGAACATCAGTGCAATATGGTTTGTTTTCTACCTCATCGCATTGGATTACCCGCGGGCCGTGAGTTCCCTGTTGAATCGATCGGCTAATTGAGTTCAGAAACTCTTGAAGCAGAATTGGTTCGCTGCAGGCGGATCTAATTAGAAACCGAAGATTGATTCTCTGAACGCTCTTTGGTCTGACGCTCTTATGCAGCAAATGAGTTGCAAACATATCGCCGATTCAGAGGAATGCCTCCTTGTTCACGGGAGCTAACGGCTTTATAGGGACTAAAGTCGTTGATCGTCTTCTTGGATATGGTTTTACCAATCTTCGATGCTTTGTCCGGCCCTCGAGTAAACTCGAAAATCTCCGATAGAACTCTTGATACGTCTTTGGCTGCGTAGGACTGTCAAATTGGTTTGCGGAGATCTGCTTTCTCGTGAGGACTGTCGAAAGGCCGTCAAAGATGTCTCAGTGATTATCCATCTCTGCCGCCGGGATTTGATAAAATCTTTGCGGGGGCGTTTATGAATTCAGTGCTAACCACTCGCAACCTCCTAGAGGCATTTCTGGACGTTGGAAAGCCGAGGCGCTTTGTGAATGTCAGTTCGTTCGCTGTCTATTCGAACCTGACTTTGAAGCGTGACGCCACCTTGATGAGGCCGTGTCCACTGGAGGATTCTCGTCAGGAAAAGATTTGACGGCTATGGCTTTGGGAAACTCAAACAGGAAGAAATTGTCAGGGAATATGGAAGTCGATGTGAGCTCCCTTATGTGATTCTTAGGCCGGGTTATGTCTTTGGACCCGGGAAACAGGAGTTGAACGGACGGGTCGGTATTAAGACATTCGGACCGTTTATCCAGGTAAACGGCTCGAATCCTTTGCCGCTTACCTATGTCGATAACTGCGCCGAAGCAATTGTGATGGCTGGTCTCACGCCCGGAGTCGATGGTGAAATCTTTAATATCGTTGATGACGGGCTCCTCACTGGTCGCCAGTTTCTCAACGCTTGCAAAGCAGCCACACGTTTTCGGTCGGTCCGCGTTCCCTACTGGCTGGCTTATGGCGCATGCTGGGGTTGGGAGAAATACTCAAAATGGTCAAAGGGCCAGCTCCCGCCGGTCTTCAACCGTCGCCGCTGTGCCGCTGAGTGGAAGAGCCAGCGATACTCGAACGAGAAACTCAAGGAGCGACTGGGGTGGAGGCCACGTGTGCCGATGACTCAAGCGATGGAAGCATTCCTTACGCAGTTCGCTGGCGACGAGTGCTGAGCACGACAACCGAGGACGAATGACAATGCTTCGCATCGCCATAGTCGGTTGCGGAAAAATTGCCGACCAGCACGGACACGCCATCCGGCGAATTCCGGATTGCAGTATCGTTGCAGTTTGCGATCAGGAATCCCTTATGGCGCGGCAGCTTGGGGAGCGCTTCAAGATTCCGAGCGTTTTCTCGGACGCTCATGAGATGCTGGCGGCTGTGTCGCCGGATGTTGTTCACATCACCACGCCGCCGCGGAGCCATTTCCCGCTGGCGAAACAGTGCCTCGAAGCTGGCAGCCACGTGTTCCTGGAAAAGCCGTTTACAGTCACCGCCGCGGAAGCGAACGAATTAATTGCGTTTGCCGACAGCAGGCGTCTAAAAATTACGGTCGGGCACAATTATCAATTTACGCTGGAAATGATGGAAATGCGGCAGTTGGTGGCAAGTGGTTTTCTCGGCGGCAAGCCCGTACATGTCGAGAGCCACTGGGGATACAACTTGGGCGATGCCAGTTATATCGGACCAATACTGGGAAGTAAGGCGCATTGGGTCCGCCAATTGCCCGGCCAGCTGTTGCAAAATGTAATTAGCCATGGCGTTGCCAAGCTGGTCGAATTTTTGGGTGACGACGTTGAGATTACTGCGCATGCGTACCAGAGCGAGCGGATGCGTAGCCTGGGAGGCCAGGAAGTGCTGGACGAACTGCGCGTATTGCTGCGCGACAAAAATGCTACGACCGCGTTTTTCTGCTTCTCAACTCAAATCGGACCCGACCTGAATTACCTGCGTCTCTGCGGCCCTAAGAATTCCCTTGTTGTCGATCAAAGCAGCGGCAGCGTCCTGCGGCTTGAAAACAAGACATGCAAGAGCTACCTCACGTATTTTGTCCCTCCGTTGCGTTTTGCGCGGCAACATCTTCAGAGCGCACGAATAAACATTATCAATTTCCTGCGTGGAAGATTGCACCAAGATTTTCGGTTGAAGGAATTAATCCAACGCTTTTATATCAGCATTCGGTTGAATAGCCCACCTCCAATTTCATACCGGGAAATTCTTTTAGCAGCTCGAATCATGGACAAAATCTTCGCCGAGATTTATCCTGACAAAGGAGCTAAGCCTGTTCGTGCAGTCATTGATCAAGATCCCAGGCTGAAGCCAGAATTGCATCTGACTCCTGTCGTCTGACTTGCTATCTCTGACTTCTAATCTTTGTCCTCTGATTTATGAAGTACATCTTGATTACCCCAGCAAGGAATGAGGGAGCGTTTATTAAAAGAACGCTCGATTCAATGATTGCACAGACGGTTCTTCCGGAGCGCTGGGTGATCGTCGATGATGGATCGACAGATTGCACAGTGGAAATCGTCAAGAGTTATATTGGGCGCTATCCGTGGATTGAACTGGTTTGCCTGTCGCAACGTCCGCACCGTAATTTTGCTGGGAAAGTGCATGCGTTTAATACTGGGTTGGAGCAAGTCCAGACACTCCAATTCGAAGCCATTGGAAACTTGGATGCGGATGTCTCCTTTGGACCTGAGCACTTCGAGTTTCTGTTGCACAAACTCTCGGAGGATCCAACTCTCGGCGTTGTTGGAACAGCTTACAATGAAGCGGGATTTGATTCCACGAAGGATAGCTTTGAGGGCGAGAATTCTGTCCATGGAGCATGTCAACTTTTCCGGTTACAATGTTTTCACGCGATTGGAGGATACCTGCCAAACCGAGCGGGAGGAATCGATTGGATCGCTGTCACAACTGCTCGTATGAAGGGATGGAAGACGCGAAACTTTTCACAAAGGCGCTTTCGGCACCATCGTACGATGGGGACGGCCCAGCGAGGCCCCCTGGGAGCGATGTTTGATTACGGCAAAAAAGATTATTTCCTGGGCGGATCGCCGATTTGGGAGCTTTTTCGGGTGATGTATCGAATGACCAAGCCGCCAGTATTTGTCGGCGGACTGGCACTATTCTCTGGATTTTGCTGGGCTGCTTTACAGCGTATGCCACGACCTGTCTCCCGTGAGTTGATGCGCTTTCACAGACGTGAACAGATGCAAAAGCTGAAGACTATTCTTGTCTCACTAATAAGGTTAAGAAAGGTAGAAAAATTCTATCTGAAAACTGAGGCGAATGCACCTCGCTGAGTGTAATTCGCTGCGTGCAAATCCCTAAGGTGCGCGCAACTGGAAAGTGTGAGGAGTCTCAGAAGATAAGAAGGTCAAGGTAGCGCTATGAGCACAAATATCACGGAAGTTAAAGAATTCTGGAATTCGAATCCTTGCCAATCGGATTTATCGGAAGCAGAGAACAGGCGCCGCTACTTCGAGGAGATTTCTGGCAAACGCTATGACGGCCGCGAGTGGCATGTTCCGACCGTAGCGGGTTTTCAGAAATATGCGGGGAAAGATGTTCTGGAAATTGGGTGCAGTATCGCGACTGACGGGCTGGAATTCGCTAAAAATGGCGCGAACTACAGTGGCGTGGATCTTACGCCTGCGTCGATCGAAATGGCTCGTGAACGCTTCCGGCTCTTCGGCGCTCGTGGGCGCTTCGAAGTGGCAAACGCGGAAGAGAGAATCCCGTTTCCGGACGAGAGCTTTGACCACGTCTATAGCTTTTGGGGTAATCCACCATTCCCCGAGACCGGAGCGAATCGTAAGCGAAGTCCATCGTGTCTTACGCCACGGCGGAACGTTCACAGTTATGTTGTATAACCGGAGTTCAATCAACTACTATATCGAGATCATGTTACTGCGAAAACTCTTCCGCTATTTGCTCCTGCCAAAGTTCATGCCCAGCTTGCTGGCGTACGCCACCGGCTTCGCGCGCTGGAAGTTGGAAGGCCATCGCCAGGCCCTGAAGAGAAAGCTCACACATGAAGAATGGTTAAGCATGAACACGGACGGACCTTTTTGCCCACTGGCAAGAGTCTATAGCCGGCGCGAAGCAGCACAGCTTTTCCAACACTTCACTGATGTTCGGCAGGAAATTTGGGAATTCAATGCGGAGCATTGGCCATTGTTCAAGAATATTCTGCCAATTTCCGCAGAGCGCTGGATCGGCCACCGCTGGGGTTGGCATCGGATGATCTACGGCCGAAAGCCATGAAGCGATTGCTCAGGGCGCAAGGGCAAAGCCAGGCATTAGAACTAAGACACGTCTGGTAACCCTCCCTTGCGAGGCGCAGCGAAAATATGTTCACAACATACGGGCCACACGTTTTAGAGAGATCCCGGGGCACTACTTCCCCACTTGGCCCCACTAGCGGAATGGTCACAGACTCAACAACTCCGCTAAACGCTGGTGTCGCACACGTTCTGAGCAATTTCACGCAGTGGCTCGCCCACTATGGAGAAGTGTCGCGTGACCACCAGACGTTTTTTGCTGGCGCCATCGGACGGCGTGCGAAGAAGCTATATTACAACAATGAACTGCTAGGAACGGTGGCCGTTGCGCCAATGATTTTCCTTGAAGCATTTCTCCCATCAGCACGACGATTTTTTCATCGTCGCACACGTTTCCCGATCGCCGACGCTCATTACGCGATGGCGTTCGCTTTCCTTTTCCGGGTCACGAAGGACGAGGATCATTTGCGAAGAGCCTTCCACTTCCTCGAAGAGTTAAAGAAAAGCCGATGTCCAGGGTTCGAAGAGTACCTGCTGGGGTTATCCTTGCGATTGGGTAACTCGTAACGGCACCATCAAACGCCAAACACCGCTCATTACCTCAACTCCGTACTGTTATGAAGCCTTTTTTCAAGTCGTTGAGATCCTTGAATCAGAGGTTGGAGATCAGAAATCACCACGCAGGCAGGGTTTACTTGCTGAATACAAACAAATTCTTCACTCGAGCGCGCGTCATGCGTTCCAGGACATCAAAGATTTCCCGACCTCGGAAAAAGCCAGCAGTTGCTCGTATACGCCTTTTGACACTGGCGGAGTGATTAACGCCGCGGCCTATCGCGCTTTCCTGTTAACGAGCGCTTCCCGCATGTTTTCCGACGACAATTACTGGAAGATCGCTGAGCGAAACTTGAATTTCGTCCTGGAAAACCAGAATCCGGATGGTTCATGGTATTACGCGGTAGATGAGGTACGCGATTTCGTTGATCATTATCATACGTGTTTTGTCATGAAAGCACTGGCCAAAATCCATGCTCTCACCGGCCACGAGGCGACGCTCATAGCACTAGGTAAGGGAGTGAGTTACTACCTAAACAACCTTTTCGACGCGGATCATCTTCCAAAGCCATTCTCACGCGCTCCGCGCCTCACCGTTTACACGCGTGAACTTTACGACTGTGCCGAGTGTATTAACCTTTGCCTGCTCTTGGGCGATCGCTTTCCAATGCTGAACGCAACTTTGGAAAGGGTCGTAAAACATGTGTTGCAGGCATGGGTGAAGGACGACGGATCGTTTCGCTCCCGGAAGCTACACCTGGGGTGGGACAATGTGCCGATGCATCGCTGGGGGCAGTCGCAGATGTTTCGCACACTAGCACTTTACCTGTGCCAAAAGAACTGAGAACCAGATGCGGAATTGTGTCTTTGCCAATTTTGCCAGTCGGTTGCTCTGTGTAACGCTACCGGAATGAGACCAACGAAAGAACAAATTACTGAGGTGGTCTTTGCCGGCATTGACGAATTGAACGAAATGCTGGGCAATAACGGGCGGCTAGAGAAGACACAGAGAGCGGTCATTCTAAAAGACGGATGCGGGTTGGACTCGCTAGGGTTCATCAATTTTGTGTCCTTAATTGAAGAGCAATATCTGAGTCGGTTTGGGCAAAGCATTACATTGAGCTCGGCTGATATATCGTCTGAATGCAACAGCCCCTTCGAGTCTGTTGAAAGCCTCGTCGAATACATTCAATCGTTGGCTGGTTCTCAAGAGACAGAAAAACGGCTGTCAGCATGAAAAATATAGCCCCAGCGACGAACGAATCTGCAAAGCGCGGTTTGTTGATTTCCGATTTCAACCTCGAGAATCTATCAGCATATATCACCAATGATTCTGGGGACCCAAAGGTTCGGTGTATCTTGCTCGCTATGGCCAGGTGACCCAAACACTGCTTGATCCGACGTTACCCTGCTGGACACCGACTCCAGATTTTCTGGTCGTGTGGACTCGCCCCGAGGCCGTGCTGGAGAGCTTTCGGAATGTATTCGATGGCTCTCCAATTACGGAAGAAACCATCCGGCGCGATGTGGACGATTACGCCAAGAAGATCGCTTTTGCCAGCCAGTCGGCAAAGACGGTTTTCGTACCGTTGTGGAAGGTTCCAACGATCCATCTCGGCCATGGCTTGTCAGATCTCGTGCCACGGGTTGGACTGTCGCGACTAATAATGGAGGCAAACCTGTGTCTTCTCGAGAATCTGGACAAGATTTCCAACGTCTTTCCGCTTAACACCTCGAAGTGGATTGAATTAGTTGGCGAAAATGCCTTCAGCGACCGGTTATGGTATCTTGGCAAAATTCCCTTTGCGAATGGCGTTTTTAAGGCCGCAATGCATGACATAAAGGCCGGACTTCGCGGTATCACCGGTAAGGCGCGGAAACTGATCATCGTAGACTTAGATGACACGCTGTGGGGTGGAATCGTTGGCGAAGTAGGCTGGCAAAATATCATTCTGGGCGGTCACGATCCGGTGGGAGAGGCATTGGTGGACTTTCAACGCGAGCTTAAGGCGCTAGTAAATCGCGGGGTGGCCTTAGCCATTGCGAGCAAGAACGAAGAGACTCTGGCAATTGAAGCAATCGCCAAGCACCCGGAAATGATCCTGCGCATCGATGACTTCGCCGCTTGGCGCATCAATTGGGCGGATAAGGCAGAGAACACCATTGAACTAGCTACCCACCTAAATTTGGGGCTTGATTCCGTAGTTTTCATCGATGACAGCCACGTCGAACGAGATCGGATCCGTCAGGCGCTTCCCAGCGTCCTGGTTCCTGAGTGGCCGGCGGACAAGCGTTTGTATCCGCAAGCATTGCGGTGTCTCGATTGTTTTGAGCAGCCTAACCTGACTGATGAAGATCGTCATCGTGCTGAAACGTACTTGCACGAGCGAAAGCGAAGGGAACTGAAAACGCGGTCGACTTCACTCGATGAATGGCTCCTGACCTTGGACTTGGGCGTCCGAATGGAACCACTCGGCCCAACCAACTTGGGCCGGGCGACACAATTGCTCAATAAGACGAACCAGATGAATTTGAGCACTCGAAGAATGACCGAAGGTGAGTTCGCCGCTTGGGCGGCGCTTGCAAATCATCACGTCTGGGTCTTCCATGTTTCCGACAGGTTTGGTGACTCTGGTCTAACCGGCATACTCAGCCTCGAGAGAGAAAGTGTCTGCTGCCAAATTGTTGACTTTGTTTTGAGCTGCAGGGTAATGGGACGCAAAGTTGAGGAGACAATGTTGCATGTGGCAATTGAGTGGGCGCGTGTAGCTCAGATTCGTCAGATCAGGGCAGTCTGCGTGCCGACTGTCAAGAATGTCCCGTGCCAATCGTTTTTCCAGAAGTCGGGACTGTTGGTCCGAAGTCAAAACGAATTCACCTGGGATACGACACGAGAGTACCCCCTGCATCGGGCGATTCACTTGGTCTGTGACGCCGCCGAGGCGTTCGATAAGGTCCGGGTGGCGTGAGTTGACATCGTTCGTGAGCCGTGGTCCGACGGCAGTGGCACTTTCCATGAAGGTTACGGCGATTGTTACGTGCATGACTGAAGCCGAACTCCCCTTGGTTTAGAGAAGCGATTTATTCTGTGCAGACGCAAACGTACGGATGTGAATTGCTGGTAATCGTCCCGGAAAGCAACGCCAGTTGATAAGAGCCAAGTCGATTAATCACGGGACCGTTCCCGAAAGGTGATGACCAGTGTGTATTTGTTTAAGAGATGGTTCGAACAGATTATATGCGTTAGCTTAGCCTCTGAGCTGTTCTCATGATAAGAGACCAATGCGCTCGACGATAAGCCAAGCCAAGAACCGCGTTTTGCAGCTGGTTGCATTTCATGTACCGGGAGCGAAGACACTGAGAGTGCGACTTCATCACTGGCGCGGCGTGAAGATGGGGCAAAACGTTTGGATTGGTTATCAGGTATTGTTGGAAACATCGTGCCCGGATCTGATTACCATCGGAGACAATGTGATCATCAGCGTGCGTGCTATGATGATCGCCCACTTCCGCGGTCCGCAGGGGATAAGGATTGAGGATAATGCGTTCATCGGTCCAGGTGCGATTATCCTTCCAAATGTAACCATCGGACATGGTGCAGTTGTCACCGCAGGAAGCGTTGTTTCGTCATCAGTTGCTCCAATGACAGTTGTGCAAGGAAATCCCGCGCGCCCAATTGCCACATGTGGCGTGACGCTGGACGAGAAGACGAGCATGGAGAAGTTTTTGCGCTCCCTACGGCCGTTGAATTTGCAGGCATGCAAGCATCAATCAGGACACCTGACGGTCAGATCCTCCGGCCAGTGACGCGGTCATCCTCTCAGGTAATCGCCTTACCGTACTACACGAATCCACTCGTCGGTCTTCACTTACGTCCTGTCACTTCGCCAGATGAGAATCTGTTATCATAAAGCCGCCTCTGAGAATCTTGTCCACTTCGCAGCCTTGGCCAAATGCGTTGGGATTTCGGCGGCGCTTTGCGACGTGCAGAATTCCGAGATTTTAGTCGCTACAATGGAGGAGGCGACACTACAGCCAGGCACCGCATTCGTTCTGGACATAGACAGCCTGAAGCAGATCTGTCGGCACGATGTACTTAGGAGAATCGCCGCGCTAATCTCCGATCGTAATGTGTCGGTGTTGCTCTTCACCAGTGAGGTTGACGCATCGGTCGATCTATTCCTTAGGACTCTGACCGGGGGTGTTGTCTTAGAAAGTAATCATGTAAGTAGCGCCGCTTGCATCAATTTCCCAACAGAGCAAGGGGCGCTCTCGCGGGAACTCTCATCGCATTCCTATCCGAGGACGCCCGCCAAAGCTATTGCGTTAACCTTAGCACGAGAAACAAAGGTTGACCTCATAATGAGGCTGGAGGAACCACCGTCCTTCGTGCGCGTATCGCTGGGCAAGGCCAGCGTGTTTGTTTGGAGTTCACTGAGGATTTTCAACGTATTCCGGCCGCTCGCAGCCGAAATCGAATTTGAGCAGGCAGCGGATGAGTATATTCCAGCAATCATTTTCCTGAGATTTGCTTTTGGGGAAGAATGTTGGCACAACCCGAACCCGGGAGCTGGAATTGTCATTGATGATCCGCTTCTAACAGAGAACTACGGTTTTATAAAATTTCCTCTGTTACTCGAATCTGCGAGACGAAACGGATACCATGTTACTTTGGCGTTTATACCATGGAACTATTGGCGCAGTCGCGCGAAGAAAGCGCAAATGTTTATTAGCTATTCTGATTGTTTCGGTATTTGTGCTCATGGATGCGATCATACAAATAACGAGTTTAGGTCGGCGGACTACGATGAGTTACTTCAAAAAAACTTTGTCGCTCGCCAGAGGATGGAGCGCCATGCTCGGCGGACCGGATTGGATAGCGAACCGTTCATGGTGTGCCCACAGGAGCAATATTCACTCACGGCATTGCGCGCTTTTTCGGATAGTCGACAATTCGTTGCGCTAATGTGCACAGCATGCATCCCACGGAATTTGCGTACTCCCCAGATTCGCGCCGCGGATCTGCTTCTTCCGGCGCAGGACTCGTTTTATGGGTTTCCGATCTTCAAACGACATTATTGGAATGGAATGGCAGTTTTCGCTATGGCGCTCTTTCTTGGCAAACCGGCTATTCTAGTTGAACATCATGAATTCTTCCGCGATGGGTCGGCGGGGGCGGAAGAGTTTACACGGCGGTTAGTTGAACTTCGGCCCAAATTGACATGGAGATCTCTTGCCGACACGGTCACACGTACACACGTACGGCGCCGCGTGTCCAAGAGCAAACAAGAAGTGCGTTTCTTTACTGACACGTTTTATTTGGAACATGAGCTAGAACAGCCCATGCAGTTTAGGTTTCTTCGGCGAATTCCCGAAACAACGCAGATAAAGCATGTCCGGGCGGATGGCAACGAGGTAGCGTTTACCCGAGAAGACGGCTTTCTTACGTTCGAGATTCAGCTGCAGCGCCCAAAAACTTTGACCGTCCAAGTTGATGTCGCTCCGATAAAGCCGGTCAAATGCTATTCACCGGGGCTCAGGTACCAGGCTTCCGTTGCTCTGCGGCGGTGCCTCTCAGAGTTCAGGGATAACGTTATTGCACGAAACCGCACTGCGCTGAGGACTGGGCGGCGCTTTATGAAAGTGCTCAAACAGACAGCCTCTTAGCGAGAAAAACAGGTCAGCGTTTCCCTCAATCTTGACATTTAATCCTTTTTGACCATGTGCGGCATTGCAGGCCAATTTAGTTTCCAGCGACGCGACCCCGTCGACCGAGACACGATCGTGCGGATGGCGCGTTCCATTGCGCATCGAGGCCCGGACGATGAAGGCTTTTTTATCGCCGGAGCCGTCGGCTTGGGATTCCGGCGATTGTCAATCATCGACCTCGCCGGGGGTCATCAACCGATGTCTGATGCAGAGGAAACGGTCTGGATAATCTTTAACGGAGAGATTTACAATTACAGAGAACTCCGGGTAGAGCTGCAAAACAAGGGTTACAAATTTAGCACAGACTCTGACACGGAAGTGATCATCCACGGTTATAAACAGTGGGGCAAAGACGTCTTCAACCATCTGAACGGCATGTTTGGCCTGGCTATCTGGGATGTGCTTAACGAGCGCCTGGTCGTGGCGCGTGACGCGATGGGGATCAAGCTGGTGTATTACCGGATGGCGAATGGGCAGCTCGCGTTCGGTTCGGAGATTCGTGCAGTGCTTGCTGCCGACGATGCCGCCCCCGAGGTAGATCCTTGCGCAGTCAACCTGTTCCTAAGGTTCCGTTATACGCCGTCGCCATACACAATTTTCAAAGGGGTGCGTAAACTGGCGCCGGGCACGATGCTCATTGTTGAGAAGGGCAATTGCCGGGAGGAGCGCTGGTACAATTTTGTTCCAACTCCGTTTGCCAGACCAAAGAAGGACGAAGAAGCAGTCGAAGAGCTCCTTTACCTCTACAAACATGCAGTTCGCCGCCATCTCTTGAGTGATGTGCCAGTTGGAATTCTCCTCAGTGGCGGATTGGATTCCGGTCTGCTCCTGGCGCTCATGAACGAGCACGGGGACTCATGGCCGGCGTACACGATAGGTTATGGTGAGAGCTTCGAAGACGATGAGCTGACCGATGCTGCGGAGACTGCATCAATGCTTGGCGCCCGCCATACGACCGTGCTACTTGATCGAGTCGAGTTCGAACGATCGCTGCCACGTATCGTGAAATGTTTGGAAGAACCGGTCGCAGCTTCCTCCGTCGTGCCGATGTATTTCGTGTGTCAGCGCGCGCGCCAAGATGTGAAAGTCGCGCTGATCGGACAGGGCCCGGACGAATTGTTTGGCGGTTATAAGCGACACCTGGGTGTTCATTATGGCGAATGGTATCGCGGATTACCTACGGGTCTTCGCTCGATTACCGGTTTCGCAGTGAATCGATTGCCGCGCAATGAAACGTTAAAGCGTGGCGTTCGTTCGCTCGGGAACAAGGATCGGCTGAAACGCTATCAGGATGTTTTTTCACTCGCGGCGCCGGAAACAATAGACGCATTCTTTCGCGAAGGCGTTCTTCCCGAGAGGAACGGGCACGAGTCGGTTGAGTACTGGGACGCGCTCCGGCCGCAAATGGAGCATACCGACGAACTCGGAGCGTTCCAGCTTCTGGAAATTCGCTCTTCGCTGCCTGACGAACTGCTCATGTATGCAGACAAGCTGTCCATGGCTCATGGTCTCGAAGCTCGTGTGCCTTACCTGGATCGGACGGTGGTGGAGTACGTTCAACGACTCAATGCCAGTTTTAAGGTGCGCAGTGGTACTCGCAAATGGCTGCACCGGGAGGTTTGCCAGCGTTACCTTCCACGACGGATCCTGGCGCGGAAGAAAAGGGGGTTTGCGGTGAACGTCGTGGACGACTGGTTTCAATCATCGCTCGGCGGCGAGTTGCCGGGACTCCTTTTGGATGAAAGCTCCCTGATGTTCGATCTGCTCAAGCCTGAGTCAGTCCGCAACTTGCTGAGCGCTCACCAATCCGGACGACAGGATAACCACAAGCTTCTTTTCAGTCTGGTTATGCTTGAGCAGTGGCTGCGTACTAAGCGACGTGGAGAACGGGTCGTAAACACAGCATTACGGCATGATATGCCTCATATTGACCTGGCATCCTCACCCAAGTAATGAACAAAAACGGCAATAGAGTGCTAACGGAGATTCGTATCTCGGGCGAGACCTTCTACGTGCCTTCAGTAGACATCTGTGGCCGCACCGTTGTGGTGACCGGCAACTGGATCAAAACAGCTGAAATTAAAGATGAACAGGTGGTGGAAGGCACAAGTATCGACGATCCTGAGCTGTTCATTGCCAGGCTGAAAGAAAGCGAACTAAAACCAGACGTCTTCACGTTTACGGAACGACCACCAGAAACCGCGCCGAAGTACGACTATCACTTCGATTGGGATAATTGGGCGGTCATATCGACAACCTCCTTCAAGGAGTGGTGGGAGAAGCGACTGCCGCAAGAGTCAAGAAAGAACGTCAGACGCGCCGCCAAGCGCGGAGTCGTCGTGAGAGTTGTCCCATTCGACGACGACCTTGTAAGAGGCATTCACAGAATTTACAATGAAACCCCCGTTCGACAGGGGAGGCGTTTTTGGCACTTCGGCAAAGATGTAGAGACCGTCAGACGAGAGCTCGCTACGTATTTGGATCGAAGCAGGTTTATCGGCGCCTATTGGAATCACGAGCTGATAGGCTTTTTGAAATTGGTTTATGTAAACCGAGTGGCTACACTGTTTCACATCCTTTCAATGAACGCGCATTACGACAAGCGACCGATGAACGCATTGATTGCCAAAGCTGTTGAGTTCTGCGAGCAGGAGGGGATTTCCCATTTTGTCTATGGTCAATTTATCTATGGCAACAAGCGTCAAAGCTCGTTGGTGGAATTCAAAAAACGGAACGGCTTCGAGCAGGTCAATTTCCCTAGATACTACGTCCCGTTGACTCTCAAAGGTGCGGGATTCGTCCGACTAAAGCTGTATAAAGGTTTCGGCGGATTTGTTCCAGAACCGATCCTTCAAAGAGTCTTACGTTGTAGATCGCGGTGCTGCGAATTGTTGTCAGCAAAACGCGCTCTGCAAGATAAAAACCTTGCCGGTGTAGCTCAACGTCAGAGCGGCTGAATCGTAATCAGCAGATGGAGTGTTCGATTCCTCCCGCCGGCTTCCTGTTTCCAACTTAGTATAGCTGCGTGCCAGGAAGCAATCACACTACAGGTGCTCAACATCCCGACCACTGAAAAATGAAGTCAGGCCATCTGCAAAAGAGTAGAGTTGACGAGTGGAAGCGTTTTTGGAACGAAACCGCGAAAAAGGCCGCTTCGGATTTCGAGTATGACCGTGGCCACTGTCCTCGTGAGCGAGACATCGAAGCGCTATCGACCGGAGAATTGTTAGATTTCATCGCGCCGCAACCTTGCGAAACCGTCTTGGACGCTGGTTGCGGAACTGGCGCCAATGTATTGCTTTTGCATTCGAAGGTTAAGCGCGTTATTGGAATGGACTACGCGGCGGGGGCAATCGCGCGTTGTAAGGAGAGAATCACTGCCTCTGGTCTAGACAACATCGATCTTACCCAAGGAAGTATCACCAATCCTCCACTTCCCGATTCGTCCATAGATAAGGTGCTATGCACGAGCGTATCCAATACCTCGACGACTTCCAGGTGCGCACAGCGTTTCATCAGTTCAAACGCATTTTGAAAAATAATGGGGTATTAATCCTTCACGTGAAAAACAGCTCATCTCTGTACCTGTCTACACTCTGGGCTGCGAAAAGGATCAAATCGCTGCTGGGAAAAAAGCCGAGAATTGAATATTACCGTTCGTTTCAATGGTACATTAGGGAGCTGCGCACAGCGGATTTCGACATTGTTGATTATAACTCTTTTAACCTACTAATGTTAGAGTCGATGCCGAAAGCCTTGTTATTATTTTTCCAAAAAATCGAGCTGCGAAACTACGATAGGCCTTTTTTCCGAACCGCGTTCATTCGCCGTCACGGTTCTGATCTTAAAATCAAAGCGAAGATTAACAAAGGATGCTGACGCTATGCCCGGAATTGTAGGAATAATTCGACGGATCCCATACGAGGGGATTGAGGCCGACTTGCGTCTTATGACGGGTGTGATGAAACACGAGCGCTTCTATACCAGCGGTGAGTATACAAACGCCGATGTCGGGCTGTATGCGGGTTGGACTTCTCATCAAGACAGTTTTGCCGACTGCATGCCAGTCGTTTGCCAGAACGGCAACGTCGTGATTGTCCTGCAGGGAGAAAATTACGTCGACGGTGACACCCTTGCTCGATTGCGGAACAAGCATGGTGTGATTGACGAGTCAAATGCCAAGTATCTTGGACTGCTTTATGATGAGTTTGGCAATGATTTTCTTCGCCGCCTTAATGGGTGGTTTTCTGGGTTTATTGTCAATCTGGAAAGCCAGAAAATCACGCTATTTAACGACAGATATGGGATGGGTAGAATCTACTATCATGAAGGGAACGGCGAGTTCCTCTTCGCTTCGGAAGCCAAGGCTCTTTTGCGCGTTCGCCCCAACCTTCGGACAATCGATGTTGGATCAGTAGCGCAATACCTTAGGTGCGACTGTGTGATGGGTAACAAGACCTTGTTTAAGGATATCTGTTGTTGCCTAACGGATCATCTTGGATTTTGATCAGAGCGGTTCTCGGGAAAAGCGCCGTTATTTTCATTTCTCGGAATGGGAGCAACAGCACTTACTTGAGCCAGATGATTTGTACGACAAATTCAACGAAGTCGCTTCCTCAATATTTCCGCGGTACGCGCAGAGTTCACAGAAAGTTGCAATGTCATTGACTGCGGGCTTGGATACGCGCGCCATCATGGCATCTCTTCAGGCAGCTGATAGGTTGCTGCCTTCTTACACATTCGGCGGGCCATGGGGTGAAACGTTCGACATTCAGACAGCACGCAAGGTCGCGCAGGTTGTGAACCAACAGCATGATGTAATCAGAATTAGCGGCGAATTCTTTGATGATTTTCCAACTTTTGTGCAAAGGACTATCTACATTTCCGACGGCACGCACAATGCCTTTGGAGCGCATGATCTTTATTTCAATCAAATGGCACGTGGTATTGCTCCTATTCGACTAACTGGCAAGTTTGGGAGTGAGGTCGTGCGACTAAGAAGGATGATCCCCTGGATGACGTTTCCGCGTGAGTTGCTCCAACAGGAACTGAAAAGCGCGCTGGACGAGGCAGTTCCGCTGGAAAAGGTGTCACAGACACCGAATCTTTTCTCCAGAGCTGTATGTGAAGAGATCCCTTGGTACGAGTTCGGAAGGGTAGCGATTGAACAGTCGCAACTCGCACTCCGGACGCCGTATATGGACAATGATTTGGTCAAGTTAATGTTCCAGGCACCGCCCGGTCTTCGAGCTAAGGGAGGCCTTCAGGCTCGATATGTTAAAGACAAGAGCCCTGACCTAAATGTAATTCTCACCAATCTTAGCCGGAGTGGTGAAAGTCATCCATTGATCAAGGAGATCGTTTACATCGCGTTTTGGTCGTTGTTCAAAGCCGAACACATCTATCTCTTCGAACGCCGCATTGGGTAACCAGAATTGATCGAAAGTTGGAAAAGCTCAGACCCGAACGCTTTCTTTCGGGTCGTCAGAAATTCGAAGGATATCGAATCTGGATTAGGAGCTATTTGGGTGATTTTATTCGAGAGACGTTACAGAACCGACATGCACAATTTGCAAATTTCTTTGACCGAAAGAGCGTCCTGAAGATGGTGGACCGCCATATCGCGGGGACACACAATTATTTGAACGAAATCAACAAGGTGTTAACGATTGAACTGATCTGCAGCTCGCTTCTTAAAAACGGTTCCGAGTTTGCACAATTACCATCTGGTAGTGCTTTGAGCCGCGTTGTTGGCTCGCCATCTGGAATGGAGCCTAGCCGTAAAGGCTGCGTGATTACATGAGGATTTTGTCGCGCGGCAACTTCCGCCGGGGTCCAGTCGGACCAAGCACCCTCACGCGTGTTATCGGATTTTCACTCGGGTGTTGATGGTAACAAGGAGAGTGCGGGCTGTTGGTTCGTGGTTTGTAATCGTGGTATTTGTGGCAGTGTAGCGCGAACTATGAGTGATGGCAGTGTCGCTTTGCTGACTGGCGGGGGTGATAAGCCTTATGCGCTGGGTTTAGCAGCTGCGCTTACCTCAGTAGGGTACTTCTCTTGACTTCGTCGGCAGTAATGACCTGAGGGTCCCGGAGTTGATGGATAATCCCCTGGTAAGCTTTTTGAATCTCCGCGGCGAACAAAACCCAAATGCGACTGTCGCAAGGAAAGTCTCGCGAATATTGAGTTACTATTGCCGTCTGATGTGGTATGCAGCGACTGCTCGACCTCGCCTTTTCCACATTCTCTGGAATAACAAATTCGATCTTATCGATCGTGTTTTTTTGATGCTGTATTACCGAGCGCTTAAGAAGAAGGTAGCTTTCACCGCGCACAACGTCAACGCTGCCAAGCGGGATTCCAATGATAGCTTTCTGAATCGACTCTCCTTGCGAGTTCAGTGACCGGTTAAGCGATCATATCTTTGTCCATACGCCGGAAATGAAGGGCGAGTTGATCTCCGATTTCGGCTTGGCATCGGCGAAAATAAGCATTGTTCCGTTTGGGATTAACAATACCGTTCCAAATACGAGCCTTTCTTCAGACGAGGCCAAACAGCAGTTGGGTCTATCGGAAAGCGATAAAGCTATTCTGTTTTTTGGGAACATCGCTCCTTACAAAGGACTGGAATATCTGATCGCAGCCTTTGCCAAACTCGCCGCTGAAGAACGTGACCTGCGTCTCATCATCGCGGGTCGGCCCAAAGGCCCCCCCGATTACTGGCAGCGGATCCAGAAGGCGATTGAGGATCAAGGAATTCACGATCGGATTATCCAATGGATTCAGTACATCCCGGATGATCAAATCGAGTCGTATTTTAAAGCCGCAGATGTTCTCGTATTGCCCTACACACATATATTTCAGAGCGGCGTCCTCTTTCTTGGTTACGCCTTCGGTTTGCCTGCCATTGCAAGCGACGTCGGTCCGTTGAAGCAGGACGTTCTTGAAGCGAGGACGGGCTTCATTTGCCGACCCGGGGACTCATCTGATTTGGCTAGGGTAATTTGTCGGTATTTCGATAGCGACTTGTTCCGCAATCTAGAAACGCGGCGGAAGGAAATTAAGCAGTACGCAAATGAGCGATATTCCTGGGATAAAGTAGCCGAAATCACTAAGAAAGTGTATACAGACCTAAGCACTCCGACATGAAGATCGTCTGAGCTGCCCCGTACAATCGGCAGTTCCTCGAGGTTGAACGGGTACCTGTTAGCTTATGTTCATGGCTAATCTGAAAACCTGTCGCAGTCTCTGCGCCAAGTAGAACACTGGAAAATCGCTTAGAAACGAGGCCCCAAACACGACGTGATGGACAATTGTAATGTCCGCATAAATCTCCGATCCCCCAAACTGAATCTTGCCGTTCCTGGCAGTTTTTCAAGAGCCGTGATCAGGAGATCGGTCGCCAAGGCGATCCTAGCCGTTTTAATGTATTTCTGCACCCATTTCGTACGTGGAACAACTCTTAGCACCAATGGATCGAGCGCCGATGTGCAGGCAAAGATTAATCGTGCGATGAAGGGAGACGTAGTAACGATTCCTCCAGGTTCCTTCACTTGGACCTCTGGCGTGACGATATCGGGCAAGGCGATAGAGATTCAAGGCGCGGGGGCGGGTCGCGTGATTGGTCGTTCCACCGGCTCTGTTTCAGTAGGAAAAGGAAGTAAGACTTTCGTGACTCAAAGCGGCTTGGATATTAGCAATGGCCAAACGTTGCGTGTCGAAAGACCCGGCACCCAAATTGTCAATGGGAGGCCTACTGGCAGTCGGTGCTATATGGTCGGAACCGTCACGAGTTACAGCGGAACCTCTCTGACCATGAACGTGACCAGCACGGGAGGCAGTGGAACACATCCATTATGGATAATCTCAACAATGCCGAGCACGACGATTACATATCAGACAACTAATCACTTATTTGATATTACGGAAAGTTCTGCTGGGAACGTGACGTTGGCGGGATTCAAGGTGCTCTGGAACAGTGGCTCTGGCCAGGCGAGAGCGATCTACATTTCCCCGAGAACTTTAGGCAAACCGATTATCATTCACGATTGTTACTTTGAGAATGACGCTGGCTTGGAACACACGAATATATGGTCGACTACGAGTAGGGGGCTTGTTTATAACTGCTCTTTTGCCGCGTTTCCTTGGTCGGAATCTGGTCAACCGATTGTGATCTACGCCTCTGGCCAGAATGCCTGGAACCGTCCTTCCACGATGGGAGCGAACGATAGCACGGGAACAAGTAACTTTTATATCGAGGATTGCGATTTTCATGCCTTTCTCAATAGCACTGATATGGATGACGACGCCAGAGTGGTCATTCGACGCGATTTGTTCGACAATTCGGGATGTGGCTCGCATGGAGCGGACACATCCAACTACGGCATGCGGCATTTCGAGCTTTACGATAATACATTCATCTTCAATGGTTATTCCGATGGCGACACCATGAATCTTAACTATTTTTTGTTCTTACGTGGTGGAACAGGGGTTTTTACAGACAACGTCGTTCCGAATATTATTTCGCAGGACTATGGCGACAAACCTGAAATCACCATGATTACAATGAACCTCCAACGAAACGCCGGACCGAATCCGTGTTGGGGTCATGGTACAGCGAATCGGGCGATGTTACCCCGCTCCAAGACAGGTGGGTATAGGCAGGGTCACAGAAAGGGCTGGAAACGATCCGATAGCGTATAGAGGTGACAGCGAACCGATATATATCTGGAATAACACGGGTATGTTAGGAATTGGTATTGCCGACTACGGAGGAGTTGAGTGTTCTAATCCAGATCATTCCAGTAACTACATCCGTTTCGGACGTGATTACGTAACCGGGACAGTGAAACCGGGCTACGCGAAATCCGCCTTACCCGCATCCGCTGAGAAGCTCTGGATTTCATCCCGGGCCCACACAAAACGCGACGCCCAGCTCGTCACAGCAGATCAAGAAGGAAAAGGTGAAAGTTAAAAGGAAAAGGTGGGGACATGCTCGACAAGATTCCGCGAGTGAAATGACTGAACCCCAAACCGAAAATGGCAATCCAAACTAATCTATCGGTATCTCCGATCTCTGAAATTAAATCGAGGCGTGCGATGGCAGAACAGCTTGAGCTAGATTCTCGTTACTGATTCACACCTCAATTGGTAGCCGCAAAAGCCTAATTATGAAAGCACCACTGGTTTCCATCCTCATTCCGGCGTACAACGCCGAGCTCTGGATCTCGGCACAATTGAGTCAGCAATCGCCCAGACTTGGCCTCACAAAGAGATCATCGTAGTGGATGATGGTTCGACTGATGGGACATTGGCAATTGCGCGGCAATTTGAATCACAAGGGGTTACGTGGTGACGCAGTCGAATCAAGGTGCCGCGGCCGCACGGAACAAAGCGGTTTCCCTAAGCCGCGGCGATTACTTCAATGGCTCGACGCGGACGATCTCCTTTCCCAGGAGAAGGTCGCGTACCAGATCTAGGCAGCCGGGCAGACCACCGGTGGACGAACGCTTTTTTCGTGTCCATGGGCCTTTTTCCGGTCTCGCCGAGGAAAAGCAAAGTTCGTCGACGCCGCTCTGGGCCGATCTTGACCCGACTGAGTGGCTGATAAGGAAGTGGGAGGGAAATTGGCATATGCAGACGCGACCTGGCTTGTTAGTCGGGAACTGACCGAGGCGGCCGGACCGTGGGATTCTCGACTCTTGGATGACGATGGCGAATATTTTTTCCGTGTGATCAATGCCAGTAGTGGCATCCGGTTTGTTCCCCAAAGCAGGGTTTATTACCGGATTACGCCAAGTAGCCGTATGAGTTATATCGGTCGATCGGCGAAAAAGATCGAATCACAGTTTCTCAGCATAAAGCTGCAAATTGCGTACCTGCGGTCCGGGAAGACACCGACCGCGTTTGCGGGGCATGCGTGAATTATTTGCAGGCCTGGTTGCCCGCTTCCATCCAGACCGGCCCGACCTTGTGCAGGAAGCGCAACAACTTGCCGAAAGTCTGGGAGGCCGGCTGCCTCTTCCCAAGGCATCGTGGAAGTACGCGTGGATTGAAAAGCTTTTTGGCTTTGGGGCCGCGAAACATACGCAATTATATTACAATCGGGCTAAGTCTTTTGCGCTAAGAGCGTGGGACAGGATGATGTATTCAGTTGATCATCGCAGCCGATCGGTGAGCTGAAAGGAAGGTTCAGTACTGCGACCCCCCTTTGTTCCGTAACAACGCGGGCTGTCGCTCTCAAGATTCGGCTGGCATTCAAGACACCGTCGCTCTTTGGAGACCTCAGAAAGCTAGGAGGGCATAAACCAAATGAATGTGTTGATCAT
This sequence comes from uncultured Verrucomicrobiae bacterium, assembly GCA_963807435.1. Lineage (GTDB taxonomy): Bacteria > Verrucomicrobiota > Verrucomicrobiia > Chthoniobacterales > UBA10450 > Udaeobacter. The sequence goes on along the minus strand of CAWECA010000007.1, from coordinate 17,715 downwards.
CAAGCTTGGCGCTACCGGCGACGTTGTCCGGACGACACCGTTGTTGAGACGATTAGATGGATCTGTTAGCTGGGTCACGGCAGCAAACAACCTCCCTCTAATCGAAGGAATCGATCACGAAGTGCGTTGTGTCTCATGGAAAAATCGAAAGCGCGTTGCCGACACCGCTTACGATCTGGTGATCAATCTGGAGGACGACCGGGAGACCAGTTCGTTCTTGGACGAATTAAGTTCAAACAAATCTTTGGCGCGCATCTAAATGGAGACGATCAGCTGACTTATACTTCAGATTCACGTGACTGGTTCGACTTGAGCTTGATCAGTACCTATGGGCGGGAAGAAGCGGATCGCCGGAAGCTCCTAAACCGCCGCACATATCAGGAATTGATCTTTGATGGTCTGGGTTTTGGCTTTTGCGGCGAGCAATACTACCTGCCGCCGCCGTGCCCGACCGGGTTGCAAGGGGATGTGGCTATTTCATCCACTGCCGGACCTGTCTGGCCGATGAAAAAATGGGCGTTTTTATGAGGAGTTGAAGGACGAATTGGAATCGGAAGGATTAAAGGTAAACATACCCGGAGCCGGCCCACCTTGCTTGAACATCTGGCCGATGTACAGGGCCATCGCTGTCTGGTCTCTGGCGATAGTTTACCCATGCATTTTGCACTGGGTAGCGGCGTCCGATGTGTTTCTATTTTCACCTGCACCAGTCCCGTGGGAAATATATGGTTATGGCTTGCAGAAAAAAATTGTCTCGCCCGTTCTCGAAAAGTTTTTTTATAAGCGCGGCTATTATCGAAGCGCGACCACGGCGATCACTCTTGAAGAGGTAATGGAAGCGGTAATGACACAGGTCGGATCGTTGGCTGTCAGCTCTCCTTGAGTATCTGTCGTGACGATTAGCTCTTTGGAGTCTGAAAACAAAAGGGCGCACGTCTGAGTCTAATATGCGAACACTGGTGAGAGATATATCGGACGATTTGTCAGCCGCAAGGGTCACCCTTCCATTGGTTAAGCCCCCGGTGCGCCCCACGGTTTGTGGCCTGGTTACCCGCAGGGAAAGATGGTCGCTCTCCGGGCGTGGTTGGCTAATTCTCGCTTCAGTCCTCCTGCTTATTGTCGTGCTCTGCATTAACAGCGTTTATCCTTTTCTTGCAGTAACCATCGGGTTAATGCGAACATCCTGGTAGTCGAAGGGTGGATACACGAGTATGCAATTCGAGCGGCGGTAAAGGAATTCCAAACTAACCATTATCAGCGCGCTTTTACGACCGGCGGGCCGGTAGCGGGCACGGGAAAATACATCAATGACTTTCAAACCTCGGCCAGTGTAGGTGCCGATCTCTTGAGAAGGAATGGAATTGCAAAGGAATCAGTGCAGATGGTTCCGTCACGGGTAATGGATCGGGATAGGACATACAGTTCGGCGGTTGCTTTGCGAAACTGGTTTCGCGACCATAACATGGATGTACAAGGCATCGACGTTGTCACTGAAGATCTACACGCGCGGCGCACGCGCCTGCTTTATCAAAAAGCGTTTGGAAAGGACGTGCAGGTTGGGATCATCGCCGTGGCGAATGTGGATTATCCTGCGAACCGCTGGTGGCATTACAGCGAGGGTCTCAAGGATGTAGTCAGTGAGTTTGCTGCTTATCTATATGACAGGCTGTTATTCTTTCCGCGGCAACCAAACCGTCCAGAAAAGACGCTTCTACGCTCGCAATTGCAGGATTAAGAAAATGAAACCGCAGTCGTGGGTTCTGCGTGTATTTAAAAACTCCTTGGGAAAACTATGGGCGTTGTTGGCCATCCTTGCCATCCGGGAGAACGCATCACACTCATGGATTCGTCTCGCGACGATGAGCAGTTCCTTCTTCCAGCATCGATCCCGCGGACTTAGCAGAGAGTTCTTTAAAGTTATTTGTCAGAGCTTAGTGATCCTGGCATAGGGCAATGCCCAAAAAAAACTATTAGGAAAAATGTTGACACATTATTTTCGTCTCAGTATGAATCACGCCGGCGAACCGCGAGGACCGATAAGCCAGTGGGATGAAAACGGGGGGAATTTTTGTGTCTATCTTAGTTTTGAGCGGCTTTTTTAGTCCACGCTGCGACGCTACGGCTTATCATTCCGACGGATCGGCGGCGAGTGTGCAGGCTTTGGCCAAATCAGCATTAAATGGGGACACGATCACGCTTCCTGCAGGAACCTTTACATGGACCACCGGGGTAACAATTTCCAAAGCGATCAAGATTGAAGGGGCTGGCAGTGGTCGCATCATTGGGCGAAGCCTGACCAGTGTTTCGGTCGGCACAGGGAGCAAGACCTTCACCACGCAATCGGGTTTAAGTATCTCGAACGGTCAAACGCTAAAGATCGAGTCGATGCCACAGAACAATGGCTTCAATGCCGGTCGTGGAATATGGATGCAGGGAACGGTGACGAGCTATTCTGGAACTACCCTGATAATGAATATCACAACCAGTGCCGGAAGCGGCACAATAGCTTTTTGGAAGATCGAAACGATCCCGAGCACTACGATCAATCACGGAACAGACGCGAATAATCTGTTCAATATCAACGAAGCGACTGCTGGAAGCATCGAGATCAGTGGCATTAGGTTTACGCAGTTGGTTAATCCTTCAACCGGAAACACCACGGCGATTTCCATCTATGCCGCTTCAGGTGGTCAACCAGTCCTGTTTCACGATTGCTGGTTTAGTCAGCCAGCGGGCAACCATATAGCGGTGTTCATCAACTCAAATCAAGGCGTGTTTTGGAACTGTTCGTTTGATGCAGACGCTTTTGCCGACAGCACCACGGTCGTATTTCAGCACAAGTGCGAGCAGATTACCGATGGTTGGACGACTACATCGAAGTGGGGAGCAGACGATACCACGGGAAAAAGCAACTTTTACGTCGAGGACTGCGACTTCCACGCTTACACGAATCTGTGTAATAACGACGATAACGCTCAGATGGTGATGCGCCACTGCAACTTTGATAACTGCTCTTACGGAACTCACGGAGCGGATACATCGAACTATGGCCAACGGCACTTTGAGATTTACGATAGCGAATTCGATTTTAATTCAACCACTGGAACAGCGTTAAATGTAAACTGGTGGATACTGGTGCGCGGTGGGACGTTTCTCGTTACTGACTGCATTATGCCGCTCTTGCAGAGCCAGGATTGGGGAACAAAATCTTCGTTCAACTTGCAGATTCAAAATCTTCGTCGCAGCGCAGGGCCAAACGGTTGCTGGGGCGCAGGCACGTCCGGTGGAGCGCAATATCCGTGTCCAAGACAAGTTGGAATGGGTCGCGTCACCGGAACAGGCCACGATGGTTTAGGCAGGACGAATGACTCGATTACTTACGTCGGAGACAGCGAACCCGCTTATGTGTGGAACATCACCGGCTCTACTCCTAGCTTCGCACGGTCTGATGCGGTTCCGAACGAGTGCGGTGCCAACGTGGACACGGCTACGAATTATATTATCCAGAACCGGGATTACTTCTACGGCATACCGAAGCCCGGATACCAGAAGTTTATCTACCCGCATCCTCTGAGGAATGGTGTGCCAACGCCAACGCCGACGGTTACTGCCACACCAACACCGTCTGCGACTGCGACTCCCACTTCCACTCCGACACCTACTGCCACACCTACTGCCACACCTACTGCCACACCTACTGCCACCTCTACGCCATCCGCAAGCCCTACACCGACGGCAACGGCAAGGCCTAGTCCAACTCCTACCCCCACCGTGAGACCTACGCCGACACCCCGCACTAGTCTGGTAGCAGCGTAAATTTCGACGAAGGGAGTGGGACGATCGTAAACGATGCCTCCGGCAATCACATAACTGGCGACGTCATCGGAGCGACTTGGACTGCGGCGGGTAAAAATGCTAATGCGTTAAGTTTCAACGGATCGAGCAGTTATGTCGATTTGGGTAACCGCACCCAGTTGCAGATTACCGGAAGTATGACCTGGAGCGCCTGGATGAAAGCCACTGGCAACCTGCCAGATGACGGACAAATCGTTGCCAAGTCCAACGACACGTCCGGATGGCAGCTTAAAACAAGCCCTGACAGCGGCCCATCTACCTTTGGCGTTGCGATTTCAAGTGCCAGCGGTCGCGTTCAGCGTTATAGCACAACCGTCCGTTCATTAAATGTGTGGTATTATATGGCGGGAGTCTGATGCGGGCTGCCCGGACTCTGGACATCTATGTAAATGGTGTGCGAACTAATGGAACTTTGATAGGCAGTGTTCCGGCGTCACAAGTCAATGCTCCGGCAAACGTATACATTGGAAAGCGGAGCAGCTTTTACGGCGGTTTTTATTTCAAAGGGATCATCGACGACGTTCGCATTTACAACCGGGCACTGAGTCAGACGCAAATTCAAGCCGATATGAATACGCCTGTTGGAAGCCACTATTAAACACCGCCGAGCCTATGCCGGCGAGCGCACAGGCACCTCCGGGCTTACCGCGACATTCATGCCTGTACCAACGAGCGTGTCTCGCGATAATGCCGAGCGCTGGACTGTTAAAACAATTGCGTGATGCTGACTGCGACGGGACTTTCCGTCGGAATGCAACCCGACCGGCAGGGATTTCTAATCGAGTGCTGCTCAGATTGCGCCTTATGCCCGCTACGGGCTAGACCGTGATCGGGTATTTGTCGGAGCGAATGGTCAATGGAGCTGCTCCCGAGCCTGCGATTCCTACCGACAAACAAGAAAAACTAAGGAATTATTAATTTTGATAAAAAATTATTAATTTTCTTGCCATGAGAATTGACTCTGATATGAAGGCCAGTTGCGGTGTATCGGGAATACCGAAAAACCGCAATTGTGAACATTCCCCCACGTCATTGCTTGTGGTGCGCCGTTGTGTCGATCGTCGCTTTGAGCGGCTTTCCCGGTCTGCGGTGTGATGCTTCGGTTTATCATTCTGACGGGTCGGCGGCGAGTGTGCAGGGTTTGGCCAACGCAGCATTGAACGGGGACACGATCACGCTTCCTGCGGGAACTTTTACATGGACCACCGGGGTAACAATTTCCAAAGCGATTAAGATTGAAGGGGCTGGCAGTGGTCGCATCATTGGGCGAAGCCTGACCAGTGTTTCGGTCGGCACAGGGAGCAAGACCTTCACCACGCAATCGGGTTTAAGTGTCTCGAACGGTCAAACGCTAAAGATCGAGTCGATGCCACAGAACAATGGCTTCAATGCCGGTCGTGGAACATGGATGCAGGGAAGCGTTACCAGTTATTCCGGAACGACCTTGGTAATGAACATCACCAGGTACCTGGCGGCAGTGGAACAATAGCTTTTTGGAAGATCGAAACGATCCCGACCACTACGATCAATCACGGAACAGACGCGAACAATCTGTTTTCAATCAATGAATCTACAGCGGGCAACATAGAGCTGAGCGGGATTCGTTTTACGCAGTTGGTTAATCCTTCTACTGGAAATACGACAGCTATTTCAATCTTTGGTGGCGGCAGCGGTCAACCAGTCCTGTTTCACGATTGTTGGTTTAGTCAACCAACAAGCAGTCATATAGCTGTATTCATCAACTCAAACCAGGGAGTATTCTGGAACTGTTCGTTCGACGCTGACGCGTTTGCTGATAGTTCCACGGTAGTGTTTCAGCACAAATGCGAAGAATTGACGAACGGCTGGCTGACGGCATCGAAATGGGGTGCGGACGACACAACCGGCACGAACAATCTGTACGTTGAGGACTGCGATTTTCATGCTTACGCGAACATGGCTAATAACGATGACAACGCGAACATGGCCGTGCGCCATTGCAACTTTGATAATTGCTCTTACGGAACTCACGGAGCGGATACATCAAACTATGGCCAACGGCACTTCGAGATTTATGACAGTGAATTTGATTACAACACGACCACTGGAACGGCGCTCAATGTCAACTGGCTAATACTGGTGCGCGGTGGGACGTTTCTCGTTACTGACTGCATTATGCCGCTCTTGCAGAGCCAGGATTGGGGAACAAAATCTTCGTTCAACTTGCAGATTCAAAATCTTCGTCGCAGCGCAGGGCCAAACGGTTGCTGGGGCGCAGGCACGTCCGGTGGAGCGCAATATCCGTGTCCAAGACAAGTTGGAATGGGTCGCGTCACCGGAACAGGCCACGATGGTTTAGGCAGGACGAATGACTCGATTACTTACGTCGGAGACAGCGAACCCGCTTATGTGTGGAACATCACCGGCTCTACTCCTAGCTTCGCACGGTCTGATGCGGTTCCGAACGAGTGCGGTGCCAACGTGGACACGGCTACGAATTATATTATCCAGAACCGGGATTACTTCTACGGCATACCGAAGCCCGGATACCAGAAGTTTATCTACCCGCATCCTCTGAGGAATGGTGTGCCAACGCCAACGCCGACGGTTACTGCCACACCAACACCGTCTGCGACTGCGACTCCCACTTCCACTCCGACACCTTCTGCCACCTCCACGCCATCAGCAACCCCTACGCCGACCGTAACCGCAACGCCGATTCCTACTCCTAGCGCAACAGCCACGCCAACCCCGGCTGGTAATCTGGTAGCGGCTTACAATTTTGACGAAGCAAATGGGACGCTAGTCAACGATGCTTCCGGCAACGGGAACAACGGAACGATTAGCGGTGCGACATGGACGACGTCCGGCAAGTACGGCAATGCCTTGTCCTTCAACGGTTCAAACTCGCGCGTGACCGTGCCGGATTCCGCTTCATTGCACCTTACCACTGGTATGACATTGGAAGCGTGGGTGTATCCGACTGTGGTCAGCAGCGTGTGGCGGGACGTAATTGAAAAGGGTAACGATAATTACTACCTAATGGCCACCGCAGGAGTTGCCGGGGGAGTGCCTGCTACTAGCGGGACCTGGGCAGAATCGCCGCTATACGGAACGTCCGTGTTACCGGTGAATGTCTGGTCGCACCTGGCATCGACGTATGACGGTATGACGTTACGCTTGTACGTAAACGGCACACAAGTAGCGAGTAAGTCCGTAATGAGCTCGATTGATGTTACTTCCGATCCATTAACCTTTGGTAGCGATCCATTTTATGGACAATATTTATCCGGTAGAATTGACGACATTCGCATCTACGATCGGACATTGACGGCGACGGAGATTCAAGCCGACATGAATACGCCAGTTGGAAGCCAGGCAACACCAACGCCTACGCCGACTCCGAGCGCTACGGCTACATTCACACCGGCTCCAACGGCGACAGCAACGTTTACACCTACCCCGACTGCGACAGCTACCGCCACCGCCACGGCAACCGACACACCGACGCCTATACCGACTCCGAGCGCCACGGCGACATTCACGCCGACTCCAACGGCAACAGCAACCTTTACGCCTACACCGAGTGCGACAGCTACTGCCACCGCTACGGCAACCGACACACCGACGCTTACTCCAACTCCGAGCGCTACGGCGACATTCACACCGACTCCAACAGCTACAGCAACCTTTACACCTACACCGAGTGCGACCGCCACCGCCACCGACACGCCAACACCTATACCGACTCCGAGTGCTACGGCGACATTCACGCCGACTCCAACGGCGACAGCAACCTTTACGCCTACACCGAGTGCGACAGCTACTGCCACCGCTACGGCAACCGACACACCGACGCTTACTCCAACTCCGAGCGCTACGGCGACATTCACACCGACTCCAACAGCTACAGCAACCTTTACACCTACACCGAGTGCGACCGCCACCGCCACCGACACGCCAACACCTATACCGACTCCGAGTGCTACGGCGACATTCACGCCGACTCCAACAGCTACAGCAACCTTTACGCCTACACCGAGTGCGACAGCTACTGCCACCGCTACGGCAACCGACACACCGACGCCTATACCGACTCCGAGCGCTACGGCGACATTCACACCGACTCCAATGGCGACAGCAACCTTTACGCCTACACCGACCGCGACGGCCACTGCCACTGCAACCGACACCCCAACGCCGACGCCGACTCCGGCAGCGACAGCAACGTTTACACCGACTCCAACGGCGACAGCAACCTTTACTCCCACGCCGACGGCCACTGCAACTGCGACAGCTACCGCAACGGCCACGCCTACTGCAACACCTACAGCTACTGCGACCGCAACTCCGACTTCAACTCCGCACCATGGACGCGGACACCCGCCCCCGCGTCCGCGCCCAAGGGTGGCGCCGCGACCATAACGTACTGGCTAACGCCGAGTCCGAGCTTCGCGGCGACATTTAAACCGGCTCCTCACTCCGACTCCGACTGCTACCGTAACAGCCAATCCGGTACGATCTGTGTCGCGATCAAAGCATCTCAGCGCCGTTGCACGGGCAGCCAGTTCCGTTAGGGGCCTTCGCGATCGAAAAAAGATATGACTCTTAAAGCGCAAACTTCCTTACCTGATCGTCTTCACCGCGTTATCCCTAATTTTAGAACCATGAGCGTTAGGAGAGGTAGCGCTGATTGGCGTTTACGTGACTTGCGTTGGGAGCCGTGTTCTATAGCGTGACGAATAGTTCATGAGCAAATCAACATTCTGGCTCAATGTTTGATAAGGCATTAATTGTTCGAGAAACATCGGCGACAGGCACGCCCGCGGTGTCGGTTATTATCCCGACCTTTAATCGGAGCAAGCTGGTTGTAAATGCAATTGGCAGTGTTCTTTCTCAGACCTATCAAGACTATGAAATCATTGTTGTTGACGACGGGTCGACCGACGACACGGCGGAGGCACTCAAACCATACATGGATCGTATCCGGTACCGTACATCAAGAGAACCTTGGAGCGGGCGGTGCCAAGAACAAGGGTATACAGCTTGCAAGGGGGAAATGGATTTCTGTTCTTGATTCAGACGACGTGTGGCTTTCCACGAAGCTCGAAACTCAATTGAAGGCGTTAGCTACCCTGGGCAAAGACTTTGGAGCGTGCTTTACAGATTGCGAATTTTTTGGCGGTGCTCCTATCCTATCTTCTGCCTTCGAACAGGCGGAGCTGCATACGCAGCTACCATTCGGTCCACTGAAAGAGCCTTTTCAAATCATCTTAGCGCGACACCCGGCAATCTACGTTCAGAGTCTTGTAGTCTTGCGCTCCTTGATAGAAGACCTAAACGGTTTTGATGAGCGCTTAATCGTGGCAGAGGACACAGATCTTCTGTTCAGGTTGGCCTTCAAGACAAAATTGTGTTTTGTCAACGAGCGTCTCGTTAGGATCGACAGAACGCCGTCCCGGAAGGTGGGTCTTATGGAGCTTTTCTCCAGCGGCGATGATCGCGCATTTAGCTCAAATGAGCACGTACTCCAAAAATGGATTTGCCTGCCAAGCATGGATCCGGAACTCAACCGAACACTTCAGGAAAGGCTTAAGCTCCTCTACTATGACTGGCTTATAGTAAAGCTGTATAGTTTCCGATACCTGAAGGCCTTTGAGATTGCCGGTAGAATAAGGACGGCAGGAGACACTAACAAGACCATATACGAAACGCTCGCCTTCCGAGCAAGAAGAAGGCTGTCTTCAATTATCACTCAGTTCCATACTCGCCGGGAAAACGTCGGAAGAACCGCGCGGATACAGTTATGAACGTCTCGTTGCGAATTCGAGATCTCAGAAGGGGGAATGTAGTGAACCAAGAAGGATCGCGCGCTCAAATCGCACGAATGAGGTGCGAGCAATGCGGCAAGAGTTAACTCAAGGAATTCGTGATCTCAATCTCCGCCATTACGTGCACGCGCAATCCGCGACCGGATTATTTGAGCAGGGTCCTGGATGCGCTCAAAGCGCAGACCTTACCGAAGGAGCAATGGGAATTGCTGCTTATCGACAATGCGTCAAAAGAATCCTTAACAGGGAGTTGGGATTTGTCCTGGCATCCGCACTCCCGCCATATCCGCGAGGATGAACTTGGACTCACCCCAGCCCGATTGCGTGGAATTGCCGAAGCCAAAGGCAACCTGCTTGTATTCATTGATGACGACAATGTTCTGGCACCAGTTTATCTGGAAAAGGCGGCTGCGATTTTCGCCTCCAATTCACACATCAAGGTTTTCGGCGCGGGTATCCTGGAACCAGAATTCGAGGAAGAACCGGCTGCGATCCTCCGGCCTTGGCTGGGCATGCTTGGAATTCGCGTCGTGTCGCGGCCAGCGTGGACCAATAACGTCGCGGATTACTTTTGCACGCCTTGGGGGGCCGGTCTGTGTGTTCCGCGACAGATCGCCACGCTCTATTCTCAATGCGTGCGCGAATTGCAGACCTCCGAAGTGCTGGACCGCCACGGCGAAAGTCTGTTCTGCGGTGGAGATGACCTGTTTTCGTGGCTGTCTGTCGGGAACGACAGTGGCTACGGCATTTTTCCGGAATTGCGAATCACGCATTTGATTTCAGCAGGACGCGTGCAGCAAGAATATATAGTTCGACTGGTGCGCGACCACACGTTGTCACCGCAGACCCCGTTACATGCTTTACGGTGCAAACCCATGTGCTAGGACGTCTCTCCGGCCTTTGCGCATGCTTGCTCATGGATTGGAAAGGGGCTGGCTTTCCATGCGTTGCAAATGGGCGGAGGCGCGCGGAACAGGCGATGCAGTCAAGTTCATCTCTGCGCGGCGGCTTCAGCCTCTTAACATCCTTACACTCGATGTGGATGCGAAGATGACGCCCCTGATGAGAAGCATTGTAGGCTCTCAATTCCAGGGATCAGGTCCATCCCAAAAAGAGCTCCCGCGTCAATGTAGTTATCCAAACTCCAGTGCCAACCAATACTACACCCATGACCAGGCAACCGCTTGTGAGCGTGGTGACGCCCGTTTACAACAGTGAACGTTATCTCCGTAAATGCATTGAAAGCTATAGCCCAGAGCTATGTCAATTGGGACTACACCATCGTTAACAATTGCAGCACCGACGCCACGCTAGGCATCGCGCTTGAATACGCATCTCGCGATAGCCGGATACGGGTCCAGAACAATTCCTCGTTCCTGCATATCAACGCAAATTATAACATGGCGTTCCGCCAGATCTCGCCAGAAAGTAAGTATTGTAAAGTTGTGGCGGCAGACGACGGCCGGGTCCGGATTGCCTCACGCAGATGGTTGATGTCGCCGAGAAAAATCCCAGCGTTGCAATTGTTGGCGCTTACGGTCTCAAGGGAGCGAGAGTCGAATGGGCCGGTCTTCCGTACCCAAGCACCGTTGTGCCCGGCAGGATTCCGGCTCGCTTGAGATTACTGGAGGGCAAGGATGTCTTTGGCGCCGCTACCGCCTATCTCTACCGATCCGATATTATTCGAAGCCGTGATCCGTTTTTTGATGAGTCGAATTTTCACGCCGATTCGCGAATCTGTTTGGAAATCCTTGCCCAGCGCGACTACGGCTTTGTTCACCAGGTTCTCACCTTCCGAAGGGACGAGGATGAAGATTCGATGGGGGCTGTCTCGGAAGAATTCAAGACCATTCATTTTGCCATCCTGGGCGATCTCGTGGCTTGCGGCTGGATTTCTTGAGCGAGAAGGAACTCAGTAACCAAATCCGGGAGCATCTGCGTGATTATTATCGATTCCTTGGAATCGAGCTCTTCAAACGCCGGAGCCGGCAATTCTGGAAGCTGCATCGGGCAAAACTGGCAGAAGCAGGGTACCCTTTGAGTCGATCGCGGCTCGCCATGGGAGCATTGGCGTATCTCGCAAACATCGGACTGCATCCCGGGAAATACTGTCGGAAGCTCATCCGGCGTTTTTCGCCCCACGTTCCACAGGAACAAATGTCCCGGGTCGAGTCAAAGGATGCCTGCGTTGTATTTGGATCGAGCGTTCGATGACTCAAGCCTTTGATGCATCCTTAATGGGAAGTGCGGACACAAAGGCCAAAGGAATCCTGAAAAGTCCACCTTATAGCGACCTGCGGCAACGGTCTGCGGGGATGCGCCGTTAATGCCGCCTAACGTTACGCCAAAGAAAGTATGTCTCTTTGGGCATTTCGGTTCACAAAACTTCGGCAATGAAATCACTCTTCTCTCAATTCATTTCCAGCTACACCGGCTCTTACCAGATGCAAAAGTTGTCTGCGCCTGGACCAGTCCTGAAAGGCTAGCCGAAACTCGACACCTCGAAGCAGTGCCGATCGGCCGCAAGGTGCTTGAGGGCTGGAAACCACGCACTCCGGTTACCACATTGCTGCGACGTGTGTTGATCGGGACGCCAACCGTACTCTTGTGGTTTTCGATGTCCTAAGAACCCTGCGAGCAGCTGACATTCTGATCATTCCAGGGACGGGTCTACTGACAGACGCATGTGGGCTGATGGAATGGGGGCCATATAACTTGTTCAAATGGTGTTTAATCGCTAGAATGCGCGGTCGCAGGTTTTGTTTGTTAGTGTCGGTGTCGGGTCGAGTCTATAGCGCACTGGGAAAATACTTCGTCAAAGCCGCGCTTTCCCTGGCGAACTTCAGGTCTTATCGGGATTACGCGAGCTTGGAATATCTTAGGCGCATTGGCTTTGAGACCAATGGCGACCCCGTCTATCCAGATCTTGTGTTCGGTTTGCCTCGATCGATAATAACTGATCGCTCCAGCAAAACAACGAAAGCGGCCTGCTGTCTTGTCGGCATCGGCTTGATGGCGTATGCTGGAAAGGTACAGCGTGGAAAACCCCAGTAACGCAATTTATCAGGCCTACCTGGAGAATTTGGTAACTTTTGTAGAGTGGCTTCTAAATCAAGGATACGACATCAAGCTGCTGATTGGCGACACTTGCGACATAACTGCGACAAAGGAGTTCAGGTCCTTGCTGAAGGCGCGTGCCCGAAAGGCTACCATGAGATGCGTGTCATCCATGAACCGGCATCTTCCATAGAGCAATTGCTGTCTCAGATTGCGGAGACAGACATGGTAGTGGCAACCCGGTTTCACAATGTTCTCCTGGCTTTGGTTTTTACCAAGCCTGTAATCGCCATTTCATTTCATCATAAATGTGCATCGCTCATGGAAGAGATGGGTTTGTCCGATTACTGCCAGGACATTAATCACATCAATGCAAAGAGGTTAATCGAGCAATTCCAGGAGCTGGAAAAGAATGCAGAGAGCCTGAAGCTGTCATCAGGCAAAGGGTCGAGCGGTCGCGTAACAGTTTAAACGAACAATACGACCTTCTCTTGAAAGGCCGTTGAACGGAGGATTTGGCCGTGCATCATCATGCTCTCGCGCGGCCATCGGTCGCCGATCTAAAACGGAAGTCGGTAGTAGGAGGTGTCGCCGCTGTCTCGGGACAAGGTGCGAGATTTATCCTGCAAACTGCAACGATGATGGTGTTAGCGCGATTGTTGTCACCGGAGGATTTTGGATTGCAAGGAATGGTGGTCGTGGCTAATCGGATTTCTGGGACTTTTCCGTGATGCGGGGTTAGGGATGGCAACTATCCAGCGGCATGAGGTGACGCACGAGCAAACCTCGACGCTGTTCTGGATCAACGTAGCAATTGGCACGATACTCACCACACTCTGTGCGGCTTTGGCCCCGCTGGTGTCCAAGTTTTACCATCAACCGCGTTTGTATTGGGTAGTGGTTGTGTCGGGTCTGGTATTTTTATTCAACGGCCTGGCGGCGCAGCACAGCGCGTTGCTTCAACGAGCGATGCGGTTTGTTACCCAGGCGAAGATAGATGTATTGTCCCTCGCGGTAAGCTCGGCGGTGGGTGTAGTCATGGGCATTCTTGGCTGTCGCTACTGGTCTCTTGTCGCCATGGCAGTTACCTGTGCCCTGGTTACAATGGTCTTGTTATGGTTAGCAGTTCAGTGGCTTCCGGGTCCTCCGCGGCGCAGGTGTGGTCTTCGCTCAATGCTGCATTTCGGCGGACTGGCCACATGTAACGGCTTCGTCGTATTCCTGGCGTGGAACGCAGAGAAGCTACTCCTGGGGCGCTTTTGCGGAGCAGATGCTCTCGGACTCTATGGACGCGCGTTCCAGCTCGTCACATTGCCGGTCCAACAACTGAACACTGCTGTCACAGGCGTCGCATTCCCGGCACTTTCTCGCATCCAACAGGATGCTAGCCGCCTCGCACGGTCGTTCCTCAAAGCATATCCCGTACTCATTTCCTTGACCGTAACCAGTAACCATCATTTCTGCCTTATTTCCCGACGAGATAGTTCGCCTTGTGCTGGGTGCAAAATGGATGGAAGCGGCACCGATTTTCAGGCTGCTGGCCCCCGTGGCGCTGGTATTCGCAGTGGCCAACCCGCTCTCCTGGTTGGTCATGTCTACGGGTCGGATGGGACGCGCCTTGGCAATCTCAACGGCCACAACCCCGCTCGTAATCATTGGGATCGTGCTGGGTTTGAAATACGGCCCGGTAGGCGTTGCCCTGGGATATTCAATGGCCATGACGCTCTTGATCATCCCGATCGCGGCCTGGTCCAAGGTCGGGACAAAAATCACCTGGACGGATCTTTGGGAAGCTACCAAACCGCCGTTCGTATCGGGTGTGCTCGCAGGCACGACAGGATTGCTGCTAAAGCTCACGCTCGTTGATAAATTGCCACCGTTAGTCTTCCTAATGGTGGGGCTTACAGTTGTCTTATGCACTTATGCGTGGTGCCTTCTAATTGTGATGAGACAAAAACATGTCTACATGGACCTGCTATCGCAGCTATTTCTCAGGCATGACGCTTACCAGGAAAGGACGCCAGGTCTGGCCTCTGATCAGGACGGGAATTATGGTTCAACCGGTCGAGTGGTTGTTTGAGTGTTCGCGCCAATGGAGGTCACGTCTTTCCACAACCGTACGTGTGGAAGATGGTAGAGTAGTAAAGAATTGATGTTAAACGCTGCGATGGCTCACCCGATCTTGGCCAAGGCTGCGCGCTTGCAGATCTGGGGAAAATCTCCTGCTGCATTTTATTTGCGGCTCAATAAGCGAATATGGGAGCGTTTGCCTTCCAGCGTCCGCAATCTGTATCTCGTCCGTTTCTACGGAGCGTGGCTTTACACCTTGGTTTGCCTCCGCGCCAAACACCAGCAGTTTTTTGGCACGTTTTTTCTACGGAATCGCGCGGCACTTGAATTGATGCGCCGTCTGGCCGACCACAAACCGCGGGGCTCGACTTGAGAATTGCGGTGTTGGGTTGCAGCATCGGCGCTGAGGTTTATTCAATCCTCTGGAGCATCCGCTCAACGCGACCGGATCTAAAAGTGTTTTTGGGTGCAGTCGATATTTCGAAAGAAGGACCGCGCTTCGCTGAAAACGGCATTTACGCTCCGGATACGTCGCAGTTGGTCGGTGCTTCGATTTTTGAACGATTGACCGCGACTGAAATGGCTGAAATCTTTGATTGGGAAGGCGACCAAGCGAAAATAAAACCGTGGCTGCGTGAAGGAATAACATGGCACCTGGGAGATGCAGCAGACCCGGAACTTGGTAAAAATTCTCGGACCCCAGGACATGGTAGTCGCGAGCAATTTTCTCTGTCACATACCTGCAGCAACTGCGGAAAAGTGTCTGACTAACATAGCAGGACTGGTTAATCCTGGAGGATACCTTTTTGTTTCCGGCGTGGATTTGGATGTTCGAACGAAAGTCGCGGAGTAGTCTCGGCTGGGGAGCCGATAACGGAACTGATAAATGAAATTCACGACGGCGACTTCACCGTGCGAGCTGACTGGCCATGGCATGGTGGGGGCTTGAGCCTTTCAACCGAAGAAGGCATGATTGGCAAACTCGTTATGCCGCCTCATTCCGAATCGCTGGTTCAGATCCCAAACCACTTCGGGGCAGCTCTTAGCAATGGTTAAGCTGACCGGGGAGACTACGAAAACCCAAATCGGAGAATCATGACTAACGAAAATCCCAGTGTTATTAACGCCGAGAATGTGTTCGTCACCGTAGACCGGCCGGAAAGAGCGGAAGGAGACCGGTCGAGCAAGGCAGTCGACCCGAGTGAGAAACATCTTCGCACTGATCACCTCCTGGGCGACTCGACGCCGGACGGTCTCGGAGCAGTCGTGACCATTGCGGCCCAGTCAGTTCAGTTTGTATTGAGTCTCGGCTCCATCATGATTCTGGCCCGTCTCCTTACACCACAGGATTTTGGCCTATTTGCGATGGTAACGACAGTAATGGGCTTTTTGCGTGTCTTTAAAGATGCTGGGTTGTCCACGGCCACGGTCCAAAGAGAGGGAATTACACATGCTCAGGTGTCCAATTTGTTCTGGATCAATGTGGCCCTGAGTGGCGCAATCAGTCTCTTACTGGCAGCTGGTTCGCCGGGATTGCATGGTTTTATCGAGAACCGCGGCTCGTGGGCATCACATTGGTTTTATCGAGCACGTTCCTATTAAGTGGCTTGACAGTTCAACACGCCGCTCTTTTGACCCGGCAGATGCGTTTCCTAGCAACAGCTGCTATCCAAGTCGGCTCAATTCTGATCGGGGACGGGTGGTCGGCGTTGTTATGGCTTTGATGAATTATGGCTACTGGGTCGTCTGGGGAAACTTTGCAACAGTCGCGGCATCGGTTGTGCTGACATGGATTGGCTATTCCATGGTGGCCAAAGCCGCCCGCTAGATCGAGTGAGACGCGTTCCCTAGTAGGTTTCGGGGCGAACCTCACCACAGGCCGGCTTGCTTTATTCGTTGTCCAGGGGAGCTGACGCGATACTAATCGGCCGATTTTATGGACCAACTTCAGTGGGTCTCTATACGAGAGCCGCAGCATTGCTGAATCGTCCTTTGGAACAGTTTCTGAGTCCGCTGCATTCCGTGTTTGTACCAGCCTTAGCCAGAATCCAGACGAGCAACCCGAGCGCTATAGAAATACTTTTCTCCGTATTTATGAATCAATTGCGCTAGTAAGTTGTGTATCGACTGGTTTGCTTTTCGCGCTATCTCGCCCGCTAACTCTTGTCGTGCTCGGCGCGAAGTGGGAAAAAGCGGCTGTTATTTTTGCCGGCCTTACAATTGCGGCGTCCTACATGCCGCTCGGCACGGCTTCAACGTGGCTGTTCATCAGCCAGGGACGTGGCAGAGATTGGTTAGTTTCAAGCTCACTCGGTTCGATTATTATCGTTGTCTCTTTGGTGCTTGGCCTCCCGTTTGGCCCTGTTGGAGTCGCAATCGCGTATTCGACTATCGGCCTCTTCGTGGGTATGCCGCTTCTTTACCATTTTGCCGGCCGGTCTGGACCTGTCAGGACCATTGATTTATGGACAGGCATTTTTCGGTTCGTCCCTGATTTGGATTGCCGTTTGTGGCACAACCGGCTGGCGAATCGTCTCGTGGTGAATTCCGCGCCATTGGTACAAGTAGTAGTTTGCGCTCCCATCGGCCTTTTGACTGCTTTAGTCCTGATTTCGCGCGCTGCTGGTCCGGCGAACTGCGCTTCAACTGATGGATATTCTGCAGGAATTGATCGCAAGGATAAAGAAGCAAAAGTCTTCTTAATGATAAGGTATTGACTTGCTTTGGTACTTTGCGGTAATCGCAATCCCGAATCCCGACTATGGTAAGGGCATTGACGGCGATTGCAGCGAGGAGTGCCGAAGACGTTGCTAGCCAAGCTTCACAAATATCTAGGTCGAATTCGTTTTCATGCTGGAATAATCTCGGATGTACTGCCATTCGGTCAGCTCTATTATGATGAGTGGGGCGCATTCGACATGTC